>CAVYFE010000012.1:0-442156 GCA_963767695.1 uncultured Solirubrobacterales bacterium | reverse complement strand
GGCGACGGCTCCCTTCGCGCGCTTAGCAGGTCGCTCGTCCGGTCTGGCGAGGTACGCGTCGCCGTGCGAAAGGAGGTGTGCCGGTCGATAGTCAAGCGGCCCTTCTGCACCCACCCGGCGATGCAGGTGTTGGCCGACCTGCGCCCTCGCTTGTGCTGGTCGTCCATACGACAAGCCCAGCGCCGGCTGCACCGCGTGCTCGCGTTGCTGGCGGAGCAGAAGAACCGCTATTAGCTCGTCGTATCCGATCGAGCAAACGCCGACGTCACGATGCATATGCAGCTCCACGCCGTCGACGGACGGGCGCGCGATCCCGGCGGTCTCCCTTCGCCTGCGAGAGTGGTTGTGCTTGCCCGCGCGAACAGTGCGCTGTCGGAGCTCGTCCGGACCGGGAGCGAGCTCGGCGTTGACGAGGGTGGCTGCTCGCCCACACGAGCGAGAGCCAGGCGCGCTTGCAGGTCGTCGCGGATCAGGCCGGCAGCAAGCACACCGGTGACTCCCGCAATCGCGGCAAAGGAGGGGCAGCCGGCGTGGCCGATCACAACGCCGGACCGTCGATGACGTGGAGATGCGCACCTTTGGCGACGAGCAGGGTCGCCCGCGGGCCTCGCGGTCACGTCCCAGAACTGCTGTAAATACGCGTGGGGTGCTGTCAGAGCGACGGCGTAGGTTCCCTCAAGTCCTGGCAGACGATGAAGGAGGCCTACGGAAAGCGCCGGACAACCGGCATGAGGAAGGGGATGAAAGAGCCCTACGTCGAAGACCTAGCGAGTCACGGTGGCCCCGAGTCATGCGTTGGCGACCCGCGAGGGCGCAGCGAAGCGTTGACAGGGGTGCACGCGGGCCGGCTATTGAGCCTCGAAAACTCCATTGTCCAGGGTGCCGACGCGGTCGTAGGTGCGGAAGGCAATATCGCTGGCGGCGTTATCGCGAGTCGCCAGTGGGCCCTGCGTGGTCGGAGAACCCGTGCACGTGTGCGATCTCTTCATGCCGAGAACCGGGAGATCTCGCGGTCGCCCGCGCCTGGTGATGATGCCTCGTCCTGGATGGTTCGCGGGGTGGCATATCAGCGGGCGGTGGGCCGCGGGGGGAACGCTGAGGCGGTAATCCCCCGATGAACGAGCGCGAGAAGTCGGACAGGCCCGTACTACCTATGAAGCCGCCGAACAACGCCGCGCAAGCGGCCGCGGAGGTGGTGGAGGGAAGGGGCCTGCGCGAGGGGAACGCGACGAGCAAAGCGCGCCCCGGACCCAGAGCCGGGCAAGGCGCGCCAAGTGCGCTCGATCGCGTGCGTCGAATCGCACAGCAGGGCAAGGGAGCACGGTTCACCGCGCTGCTGCACCACGTTGACGTCGATCGCCTCCGGGCGGCCTACCGGGCGTTGAACCCGAAGGCCGCGACCGGAGTGGACGGGGTCACGTGGCTGGAGTACGGGCTGGATCTCGAGGAGAACCTTCGCGATCTGCACGCCCGGGTTCATCGCGGCAGCTACCGGGCGAAGCCGTCACGCAGGGCGTACATACCGAAGCCGGACGGGCGGCAAAGGCCGCTCGGGATCGCCACGCTTGAGGACAAGATCCTTCAGCGGGCGGTGGTCGAGGTACTGAACGCGATCTACGAGACGGACTTCCTCGGTTTCTCCTACGGGTTTCGGCCCGGGCGCTCACCGCATCAAGCGTTGGACGCGCTCGCGTTCGCGATCGGGCGGAGAAAGGTGAGCTGGATTCTGGACGCGGACATTCGTGGCTACTTCGAGCACATCGACAGGTCGTGGATGGCCCGTTTGCTGGAGCACCGGATCGGGGATCGGAGGCTCCTGCGCCTGATCCAGAAATGGATGAGCGCAGGGGTGATCGAGAACGGGGAGTTGGTCGACACGCTGGAGGGGACGCCACAGGGGGCATCGGTTTCACCGTTGCTCGCCAACGTCTACCTGCACTACGTGTTCGACCTGTGGGCCGATCGATGGAGGCGCCGGGAGGCGCGCGGCGAGATGATCATCGTGCGTTTCGCAGACGACTACATCGTGGGCTTTCAACACCGCGACGACGCTGAGCGGTTCCTGGCTGAGCTGCACGGAAGGCTTGCGCAGTTCAACTTGGAGCTCGCGGCCGAGAAGACGCGCCTGATCGAGTTCGGCCGGTTCGCCGCCGAACGCCGACAGAAGCGAGGACTTGGCAAGCCGGAGACGTTCACGTTCCTGGGCTTCACGCACATGTGCGCGAAGGACAGGCACGGGCGCTTCGCGCTTCGGCGCGTGACGGAGAAGAAGCGGATGCGGGCCAAGCTAAAGGCGATCAAGGAAGAACAGAAGCGACGCCGACACCTGCCCATCCCCGAGCAGGGACGGTGGCTAGAGCGCGTGGTGCAAGGGCACTACCGCTACTACGCCGTGCCCGGCAACATCAGGGCGGTCAGCACGTTCCACGACCAAGTTCAGCGTCACTGGTTCACGGCGCTTCGGCGCCGCAGTCAACGCACGAACCTGGCCTGGGAACGACGAAGCCGCCTGGCGTCTCGATGGCTCCCACCGGCCCGGATCGTGCATCCCTGGCCTGACGCGCGATTCAACGCCAACACCCGAGCGAGGAGCCCAGTGCGGTAGTTCCGCACGCTGGGATCTGCGCGGGGGGCGGTCAGCAAATGGCCGTCCCTACCGCGACCCGTGAGACGCACCGTACCGCCATCGGCGGAGATACAAGCGAGCATCGACAGGCTGCTGTCCGAGGGGATGGTGGATGACCCGCAGAAGATGTTGTCCGAGCTGGCCCGGCTCGGTGCCCGGTTGATCATCCAGCGAGCGGTCGAGGACGAGTTCGAACAGTGGTTGGGTCGCGGCCGCTATGAGCGCCGGCCCGAGCGGCAGCGCGGGTTGCGCAACTATGAGTCGGGACTGCGGAACGGGTTCAGGCCGCGGCGGGTGCAGACGGCTGAGGGAGAGCTTCGGATCGAGATCCCGCAGGTCAGGGAGACCGCTGAGCCGTTCGTCTCCAAGCTGTTTCGCCGGGGTCACACCAAGCGATTGCTGCGCACTGACCCGCTTAGGGCGATGGTCGTCGGCGCGTTCGTGCGCGGCCTGTCGGTCCGCGACGTCGAGTCGCTGTGCGAAGAGGCCGGGCTGGGAAAGACCTCGAAGTCGACCGTGGCGAGGATCTGCTCCGAGCTGCACGAACGCTTCGAAGCGTTCTGTCGCCGCGACCTCTACGAGGTCAAGCTGGTCGTGCTGTTCCTCGACGCGATCTACCTTCCGGTCCGCCCCAGCGGCCCGAAGGAGGGCGTGATGTGCGCCTGGGGATTCACCGAAGACGGCGCCCGCGCGCTGGTCGCTGTGCGTCTCGGGGCACGCGAGGCCAAAGAGGACTGGCTCGAGCTCGGCCGCGACCTCACGACCCGCGGGCTCGCCGCGCCACGGCTGATCGTTGCCGATGGCGCGCCAGGACTGACCCTGGCGATCGAGGAGCTATGGCCACGCGCCGACCGCCAGCACTGCGCCGTTCACCGCCTGCGCAACCTGCTGGCGAAGCTGCCGAAGTCCGAGCACGACCGCATCCGCTTCAACTACTGGTCAGCGCTCACCGACGCGACCAGCATCAAGGACGGCAAGCTCCGCCTCCAGGTCCTCACCTCAGAACTCGAGCATGGCGGCTACGAGTCGGCCGCCCGCTGCCTCTCAGATGACCTCGACGCGCTCGTCGTGCACCTCCGCTACCCACTCAGACACCGCGAACGGTGGCGGTCAACGAACCTCCTCGAGAGATCGCTCGGCGAGGTCCGCCGGCGCACCAAGGTGATCGGTCGCTTCCCAGGCGAGACCAGTTGCCTCACCCTCGTCTGGGCGGTGCTCGACCTGTTCTTCAGCCACGCCAGCAACGGCGCCACCTTCACCGACGTCGACCGCCAACACCTCTACCGCATCAACTACCAGCAAGCCGACCCTGACGCGCTCGACGAGGAGGTGACCGCCGCATAGACTCAACCCCGGGAACCTGAACCGCGAGCGAATTTACAGCGGCAAAGGGACGCGACCGCCTCGCGGTTCGGACCTGCTTTGCTGTCACGGGGGTGCGGATCCGGGGGTGCCGAGGCTACCGCTCCGCGCCGGCCGCGCCAGCGTGCCCCGAACGTGGCATCGCGGAAACGCGGCGGCCCCGACAGAACAGGGCCGATCTCAGCTGAGAGCACGTGTGGAGTCGGCTGGGATTGGGCTCAGCGAGTCGACGAGGCGCTCATAGAAGCGTCTTCGTTGACTCAGGTCCGGATCGACGGAGCGAACCACACGACTGCAGCGGCGGCTCGCACGCACGGCGCGGACCCATCTCAGATGGCTTACTCATCGGTCGCGCGTGCTTGATTGTGGTCCAGGCGTTCCCGGTTGGATAGGGTCTGGAGCGGCGGGCAGGCTCGGGTCCTGGTGAGGGTCGTCGCCGAATAGGGTCTCGAGGGTTGAGCGCACCTCGGCCCAGCGGTCGGCGCCGACTTGCGCGGCGTAGCCGCGTTCGAGCGCGAGTAATCGCCTGCGGGCGATCGCCAGGCCGGCGCGTCCGCGGTCGGTGTATCTGACGATCACGCCGCGCCCGTCGTCGGGGTCTGGGTCGCGGCGCACGAGATCGAGCTGCTCGAGCTCGTCTACGAGCTTGGTGATGGCTTGGCGGGTGACGCTGGCGTGTGCGGCGAGCTCGCTGGGGCGAGAACCGTCCTCGCCAAGGTTGCGCAGGAGCGCGGACTGCGCGGGGGTGACGTCGCCGAAGCCGTTGTCTGCGAGCTCGGCGCGGACGGCGGTCTCGATCGCGCTGCGGGCGTCACGGAGAAGGATTTGGAGGCTCTTCGGCATGTCTCCACGATTGTAGTTCACTTCGCTTGACAAACGTTGCGCGGCCTGCGAAGGTTCTCTCAGCTTGTCAACCAAGGTGAATGACTCTAATGGAGGTCCCTGTGATTACTGCTCCTCTTGATCCTGCAAACCGTCCTACCGTGAGTCGGCGTATCGACTTTCGCCCGGGCCAGGACATGGTTTGGGAGATCGTGCGCAACGGCGAGGACACCGACGGCGAGGTCCTCGAGGCAAATAGCTGGCTTGGTCCCCACAGCCCCAGCCCCCCGGTGCACGTGCACGACAATGTTGAAGACAGTTTTGAGGTAGTCGAGGGCCGGCTTGATGTGAAGCTCGACGGCACTTGGCGTACCTATGGTCCGGGGGAGCGCGCCGCGGCGGCTCCCGGTCACCGGCACACCCTGCGAAACAGTCACGATGAGCCGGTTAGGTTCATCAATCGCCACCGCCCCGCCGCCGACAACGAGGGGTTCTTTCGCGATATGGCGTCGCTGGCATCTACCGGGAGGATGGGCGCCGGAATACCTCACAGTCCGCGTCAAGCGATCTACGTGGCGATGCTGTTCAACAGCCCACCCGACCGCGATCCGAACCTCGCGCCTGCAGCGATTTGCCTTCGCGTCGCTGTCGGGCTTGGGCCGGATGCTGGGGATGAGCTTGTGACCGCGCTCACGCCCCGCACCAAGAATCTCGCGCTGGCGCTGCTGGCGATGACGCAGTTCGTGATCGTGATCGACGCCTCGATCGTCAACGTCGCGCTGCCGTCGATCGGCGCCCACCTGCACTTCTCCCGCGACGACCTCACCTGGGTCGTCAACGCCTACACGCTGACGTTCGGCGGCTTTTTGCTGCTGGGCGGGCGGATGGCCGACCTGCTGGGGCGCCGGCGGATGTTCATGCTCGGTCTGGTCGTGTTCTCACTCGCCTCGCTGGCCGGCGGCCTGGCCCAGTCTGAGACGTGGCTGATCGCCGCCCGCGCGGTCCAGGGCCTCGGTGCCGCGATCGTCTCCCCCGCGGCGCTGTCGATCATCACCACCACGTTCGCCGACGGGGCCGAGCGCAACCGCGCGCTCGGGATCTGGGGCGCGGTCGCCGGGGCGGGTGGCGCCGCCGGGGTGCTTTTGGGCGGGATCCTGACCAGCGGGCTGAACTGGCGCTGGGTGCTGTTCGTCAACGTCCCGATCGGGATCGCCGCGGCCGCATTGGCGCCACGGATCCTCCGTGAGAGCCGCCGCGAAGAGGCCGGCAACTCGTTCGACATCCCCGGGGCGGTGGCTGTCACCGGCGGGCTGGCGCTGCTGGTGTATGCGGTCGTGGACGCGGTCAACGTCGGCTGGGGAGCGACCCGGACGATCGTCTGCCTAGCGGCGGCCGGGGTGCTGCTGATCGCGTTCGTGGCGATCGAGCGCCGCCAGCGCGATCCGCTGATGCCGTTCTCGATCTTCCGGCTGCGGACCCTGCGCGGCGCCAACATCGTCGGGCTGCTGATCGGCATGTCGCTGTTCTCGATGTTCTTCTTCATCTCGCTCTACCTCCAGGACGTGCTCGGCTACTCGCCGATCAAGACCGGCATCGCCTACCTGCCGCTGGCGGTGGGGATCATCATCGCGGCCGGGGTCGCTGGCCAGCTCGTCACCCGGGTCGGTTTCAAACCACCCCTGATCGCCGGCATGGTGCTTGTCGCCGGCGGCCTGCTGTGGTTCTCCCAGGTGCCGGCGACGGGTGGTTCGTTCCTGGCCGATGTGCTTGGCCCATCGCTGCTCGCCGCCTTCGGCCTCGGGTTTGCCTTCGTGCCGGTGACGATCGCCGCCGTGACCGGAACCGAGCCACGCGAGGCGGGCCTGGCCTCCGGTCTGATCAACACCTCCCAGCAGATCGGCGGCGCGCTCGGGCTCGCGATCCTCGCGACGATCGCCAACAGCCGCACCCAAAGCCTGTTCCACGCCGGCGTCCACAGCTCGGCCGTGGCGCTGACCAAAGGCTTTGACCGGGCGTTCCTCGTCGGCGCCGGCCTCGCCGTCGCCGGAGCGATCCTCGCCGCCGTGCTGATCTCCTCACGCGACAGCCACGAACACTCGAAGGCGGCCCGCATCGGCGAGGCCGCCGGCGCCGACACCCAAGCCGTTCCCGTCGGCGCCACAAGCGCCGCGGGCGGGCTGAGCGCCTTCAGTCGCTCTCGCGTTCATAGACGCCTAACGAGGTCAGCTGGTCGACCGTGTCGTCACGGGGCGCAGCTCCCGCCCGCGGAGCTGCGCCCACTCCAACCTCACCCCGAAACCCATCTCAAACAAAGAAAGGACCAGAACTCATGATTTTGATCACCGGAGCCACCGGCAACGTCGGGTCAGAAGTCATCGCAGCACTCCTCCCCGCCCAGGCAGGCCAGATCCGGGTCCTCACCCGCAACCCTGACGCGGTGTTCCCCGACGGCACCGAGAAGGTCGTGGCCGATCTCGCTGACAGCGACCTGGCACCCGTGCTGGAGGGTGTGCACGCCGTGTTCCTGCTCACCGACGGGCTCAACATCGCCGCCCACGACCGTCGGCTCGTGGCCGCGGCGCGGCTCGGAAGCGTGCAGCGGATCGTCAAGCTGTCGGTGCTCGCCGTCGGACACGGCGCCACCGACCCGATCACCAGTCTGCACCGGGCCGGGGAGGAGGCGATCCGCGACAGCGGCCTCGGATGGACGTTCCTGCGGCCGACCGGGTTTATGTCAAACGCGCTCAACTGGGCGGGAATGATCGCGGCCGATCAGGTCGTGCATGCACCCGTTTGCCGACGGCCGGGCCGCTGTCGTCGACCCGGCGGACATCGCCGCGGTCGCCGCCGCGTGCCTCACCGATGACGGCCACGACGACCGGGTCTACGAGCTCACCGGTCCCGAACCGCTCAGCCCCGCTGGCCAGGTCGCGATCCTCAGCCAGGTGCTGGGCCGCGACCTGCGCTACGCCGAATCCGATCCGGCCGACACGCTTGCGCAGTGGGTGTCCTACGGCATGCCCGAGGAGCTGGCACACGCCGTCATCGAGCAACTCCGCTCCACCCTGAAACCGTTCAACTCCGAGTCAACAGGCGACATCACTGCAGTCACGAGCCGCCCGGCACGCCGCTTTACCGACTGGGCCCACGCCCACCGCACCGAGCTCCTCACACCCACCAGCTGGTGAAGATAATGCCGGCAACGGCGCGCGCCTGGTAGACGGTTCGTCTTGACCTCTCACGTCCGGACGCGCTCAATGAGAACCCCACGGCCGATCGAGCTCCCCGCGGAGCTCGATCGGCTCACACCACGGACCAACATCCCCGACCTACTCGCCGAGGTGCACAACTGGACGGGGTCCACCAGCCACTCGACGCACGCAGCCGACGCGGACCCAGAATGGTCGATCTGCAGAGACACCTGCACGCCGCGCTGCTCGCTTGGAGCCTGAACATCGGGCCGACGCGGATGGCCGAAGGCGACTGCACAAGTGTCAGAAGGCACGTCACAGCGCCGAGCCGTCGCCGCGCCCTACGGTCGACAGACCGCCTTCACGAACAAGGGGAACCTTCAGGGGCCGCACCGATCGGGGTTGACACTTCTGCCTCAGCCGGTTTGCGGCACAAACGCGGTCGGCCTGCACACGGACCGAGACCTGCATTCGTGTTGCGACGCAACTCCACCACGGCCCGCCAAGAGACGCGCTTCGCGCGGAAAGGACGTTCAGCCGTTGCCCTCGGTGCCGATGACGCCACCAAGCGGGTCCGAGCCCCGCAGACCGCGCAACTCAGGTGCGTCGCCGGCGCGGCAATAAGGAACGCCGCGGCGCGAAAGGAGGTCTGCGCCACCTGTTCGGGGCCCCGACTCGAGTGGGCTTCCAAGTTGCCGCGGATCGCGCTTCGAAGCGCATCGGCGACTGCCGGCCACGACAAAGCAGGCTCGCTCGGCCGCTGGCTGGTCGCGTCCCTTTGCCGCTGTAAATTCGCTCGCGGTTCAGGTTCCCGGGGTTGAGTCTATGCGGCGGTCACCTCCTCGTCGAGCGCGTCAGGGTCGGCTTGCTGGTACTTGATGCGGTAGAGGTGTTGGCGGTCGACGTCGGTGAAGGTCGCGCCGTTGCTGGCGTGGCTGAAGAACAGGTCGAGCACCGCCCAGACGAGGGTGAGGCAGCTGGTCTCGCCGGGGAAGCGACCGATCACCTTGGTGCGCCGGCGGACCTCGCCGAGCGATCGTCTCGAGGAGGTTCGTTGACCGCCACCGTTCGCGGTGTCTGAGTGGGTAGCGCAGGTGCACGACGAGCGCGTCGAGGTCATCTGCGAGGCAGCGGGCGGCCGACTCGTAGCCGCCATGCTCGAGCTCTCAGATGAGGACCTGGAGGCGGAGCTTGCCGTCCTTGATGCTGGTCGCGTCGGTGAGCGCTGACCAGTAGTTGAAGCGGATCCGGTCGTGCTCGGACTTCGGCAGCTTCGCCAGCAGGTTGCGCAGGCGGTGAACGGCGCAATGCTGGCGGTCGGCGCGTGGCCATAGCTCCTCGATCGCCAGGGTCAGTCCTGGCGCGCCATCGGCGACGATCAGCCGTGGCGCGGCGAGCCCGCGGGTCGTGAGGTCGCGGCCGAGCTCGAGCCAGTCCTCTTTGGCCTCGCGTGCCCCGAGACGCACAGCCACCAGCGCGCGGGCGCCGTCTTCGGTGAATCCCCAGGCGCACATCACGCCCTCCTTCGGGCCGCTGGGGCGGACCGGAAGGTAGATCGCGTCGAGGAACAGCACGACCAGCTTGACCTCGTAGAGGTCGCGGCGACAGAACGCTTCGAAGCGTTCGTGCAGCTCGGCGCAGATCCGCGCCACCGTCGACTTCGAGGTCTTCCCCAGCCCGGCCTCTTCGCACAGCGACTCGACGTCGCGGACCGACAGGCCGCGCACGAACGCGCCGACGACCATCGCCCTGAGCGGGTCAGTGCGCAGCAACCGCTTCGTGTGACCCCGCCGAAACAGCTTGGAGACGAACGGCTCAGCGGTCTCCCTGACCTGCGGGATCTCGATCCGCAGCTCTCCCTCGGCCGTCTGCACCCGCCGCGGCCTGAACCCGTTCCGCGTCCCGACTCATAGTTACGCAACCCGCGCTGCCGCTCGGGCCGGCGCTCATAGCGGCCGCGACCCAGCCACTGTTCGAACTCGTCCTCGACCGCTCGCTGGATGATCAACCGGGCACCGAGCCGGGCGAGCTCGGACAAGCATCTTCTGCGGGTCATCCACCACCCCCTCGGACAGCAGCTTGTCGATGCTCGCTTGTATCTCCGCCGACGGCGGTACGGTGCGTCTCACGGCGTAGGCCTCCTTCATCGTCTGCCAGGACTTGAGGGAACCTACGCCGTCGCTCTGACAGCACCCGCCCGCGTATTTACAGCAGCGCCCTAGCTCGACGCGTGTCCCCGACCTTCGTTTTGGCCGTTGCGATGGCCGCGGTCGACGTCGGCACGCCTCGTGATCCCGTCGCGTTTAGCCGGGCAAGTCTTCAGGTCGCTTTTTGGCGAGCTCCCCGTGGAGCACTCCGGTGGCCTGGCCGACTTCGATGATGTAGCCGTCGGGGTCTCGCATGTAGCAGCGGATCTCAGCACCGCGGTCGATCGGTGGCGTGATGAACTCGGCCCCTTTTTTGCTCCATTGCTCGTAACACGCCTGGATGTCGGCGACGCGGAGGTTCATGAAGCTCGAGACGGTGTTCCCGGGCTCGTGGTTCACGACCGTGATGTCGGGCTTGTCGGGGGTGGGGGGACCGCCTGGGTTCATCAGCAGCCATGAGTTGGCGAGCTTGACGACGCATGGGTTCTCCTCGAGCACGACCTGGCCGCTGAGGACCTCGGAGTAGAACGCGCGGGAGCGAGCGACGCTTCGTACGGTGATGAACTGGGTGACGAGAATGCCCTCCGTCGGGGCGGGCAGGTTCTCGTAGTCGATGAATGTCGCCTGCTCGCGTGCTTCGGTGGCGCTCATGGCTACCTCCTGGTTGCGTGAGGGAAGACCTCGATCGGTGTCCGTCTGGTGACGGGCTGCTGCCGCTAGCCGAACGTGAACGAGTACGCCTCGGCGCCGGGTTCGAGGAATGTGATCTGGAGCGTGTGCTCGTGGATCGTGTCGTGTTGGCGGATGAGCTGGTAGAGCCGGCCGTCCCGGAGCACGCCGGTTCCGTCCTCGTCGACGTCGACGCCTGCTGACGGGCCCGGAGCCTCGCCATCGAGGAGTACGCGGAAGGCGATCGGCGCTCGTGCTCGGGCGGATAGCACGAGATGCGCGTCGCGCGCGTGAAACCCGAAGGCGATGCTGCCGCCCGCCTGGTCGAGTACGACGTTCTCGCGCCCGATCGTCCAGTCGCCGGCGAGCGCCCAGTGGTTGACCTGCAGCCGCTTTGGTAGCGCGTAGGCGTCGGGCTCGAGCGTGGGATCGTCGGCTGGAGCGAACCGCTCGCTGCGCCCGTAGCCCAGATATGTCTCGGGCGTCTGGAGATGGTTCCAGTCGGCCGGCGCCTCGACGCCGAGCCCTTCGACGGACACGAGTTCGCGCTCGATGCCGAGCAGCCGCTGGATGGTGCGCTCGGATTCCTCGTAGCGTCCCTCGCCGAACTGCTGGTCGCGGATGACGCCCTCCTGGTCGATGAAGTAGAGCGCCGGCCAGTAGTGGTTATCGAAGGCGTTCCAGATCGTGTAGTCGTTGTCGACCGCGACCGGGTAGTCGATCTCTCGCTCCTTGATCGCCGGCCGGATGCGGTCGAGCTCGTGCTCGAAGGAGAACTCCGGCGTGTGGACCCCGATGACGATCAGTCCGTCGTCGCGGTAGGCCTGCGACCACGCGCGGACGTACGGTTCCTGGCGAAGCCAGTTGATGCACGTCAGCGTCCAGAAGTTCACCAGCACGACGTGGCCATGCAGCTCGGCGGGGCCGAGTGGCTCGGAGTTGAGCCACTCGGCCGCCCCGGCGAACGGAGGCATCTGCAGCCGCTCGAACATCGTCCTACTAGCGCAGCGACCGGAACGCCGCGCGGACCTCTTCTGAGAACAGTTGCGGCTCCTGCCAGGCCGCGAAGTGCCCGCCCCGATCGACCTCGTTGAAGTAGATGAGGTTGGGGTATGCGCGCTCGGCCCAGCTCCGCGGGGCCTGGTAGAGCTCCTTCGGGAACACGGTCACAGCGGCCGGAACGGACACGCCCTTGGCGTCGAAGAAGCCATACGCGTTCTCGTGGTAGAGACGAGCCGAGGAGACCCCCGTGTTCGTCAACCACGTCGAGCGTGATGTTGTCGAGCACCTCATCCCGGGTCAGGTTGCCGACGGGCTGTCCGGCGACGAAGGCGCTGGTGATGTCCAGGTAGCTCTGGGCGTCGTGGTCCAGGATCCAGGCGGCCAGCCCGGCGGGCGAGTCGGCGATTCCGTAGAGCGTCTGCGGATGCAGGAGCATCTGGACGGCGTAGCCGATCCCCTTCGTATACACGTAGCTCACCTGCTCGTAAGCGCGCTGCTCCTCGGCCGAGAGACCGGCCGGCGCCGGAGCGGCGACCAGCGGCGCGAACCCTGCCGCGATCTCGGGCGGCAGCACGCCCGGCATGTTCGAGTGGATGCCAAGCAGCTCCGGCGGTGCCTGCACGCCCATCAGATCCACGATGAGCGCGCCCCAGTCGCCACCTTGCGCCACGAAGCGCTTGTAGCCCAGGCGCTTCATCAGCTCCACCGAGGCACTGGCGACGTGCTCCGGACCCCAACCGCTCGCCGTCGGCTTGCCCGAGAACCCGTAACCCGGAATCGACGGAATCACCACATCGAACGCGTCCTCGGCGCTGCCGCCGTGCGCCGTCGGGTCGGTGAGCGGGCCGACGACGCTCAGCATCTCGACGACCGAGCCCGGCCAGCCATGGATGAGGATCACCGGCAACGCGTTCTCATGCCGCGACTTGACGTGGATGAAGTGAATATCGAGATCGTCGATCTCAGTCATGAACTGCGGCAGCGCGTTCAGCCGCGCCTCGACCCTCCGCAGGTCGTACTCGCTGCCCCAGTAGCGCACGAGCGCTTCCATCGTCGCCAACTCGACGCCCTGCGGCGGAGCGGCATCTCCCAACGGATGCACGATCCGATCTTCGACGGGCTCCCGCTCAGGGAACCGCGTCGCGGCGATGCGGGCGCGCAGATCCGCAACATCCGCCTCGGGAAACTCGACCGTGAACGGCCGGATCGCCGTCGCGCCCGCCGACCTCTCGGTGGTGACAGACATGTGGGTCCTCCTTAGTGGGGTGATGGATGACCCCTCGAAGCCTGATCCCCTCGTCTGAAAGTTGCGCCCTAAAGAGTCGGACCCTGGGGTTGCTCCCTGGGTTTGCCCAGGACGTTGCCCGGTCCCGTGGATCGAGCCGCTTCCCGACGCGCGAGTTCAGACCAGCGTGACCTCGGCGGTGGTCCTGGGCAGGACGCTGGCCAAGTCCCGTCGGGAGCGAATGTCGAGCTTGGCGAACACGTTGCGCAGGTGCCACTCGACCGTCCGCGGGCTGAGGAATAGCCGCGCGCCGATTTCCGGGTTCGACAGTCCGTCGCGGGCGAGGCGTGCGATCTGCCGCTCCTGTGCGGTCAGATCGTCGCGCGTGTCAGCCGCGCGCCTGCGTACCGTCTCCCCTGTCGCTGAGAGCTCGTTGCGGGCGCGCTCGGCGAACGCATCCATCCCGATTTCGACGAGCGTCTCGTGCGCCGCGCGCAGTTGCTCACGCGCATCGACTCGGCGATCCTCGCGGCGTAACCACTCGCCGTAGACCAAGTGGGCCCGCGCTAGCTCCGGACGCAGTCGCGTGCGACTCAAACGCTCGATCGCCTCGCGATACAGAATGTCGGCGTCGGCCCCGGACCTCAGCAACGCGCGGCAGCGCGCCTCAATGCCGAGCGCGAAATCAGTACCGGAAGGTAGTGTCGTCGCCGTCAGTCGCTCGAGTGCCTCGCGAGCAACCCGGGCGTCGCCCACGCGCACAGCCGCCTCGACCAGCTCCGGGAGCGCGAACGCAGATACCCACGGCTCAAAAGTATTCGAGGTGGCTTGCCGGGCCGCACGTGCCGCCTCGTCATAGCGGGCGAGGCCGTTGTATAGGACCGCCGCGGCCCAATACGCGTTCGTCGCAGCGATCCCTTGACCTCCGAAGCTGGCGTGTTCGATCGTTTCGGAGATCAGTGCGGCGGCCTCGACGGCCCGCCCCTGCAGTGCACGGAGCCTCATCAAGGTAAACGGCGCGAACGCGGTCCCGGTCGCCGCCGCAACGCTCTCGGCCTCAGCGATCAGCGAGGCGACTCCCGCCAAGTCGCCTGTCCATGAGGTTGATAAGGCCAATGAGGCGAGATGCAGCGGCAATTGCGCGAGCACGCCAGCATCGCGAACGAGCCGGACCAGTCTGGCGGAGATTGCTCGCATGCCCTCGTCATCCCACACCGCGGTGCTGGCCCCTATAGCGGCCCAACCCCAACGGAGCGCGTCCTCCACGGGCATTTCGAGGAGCGCTTCCGCTGCTCGCTGCAACGTTGGGGCTGCGGCGGCGTGTCCTTCGAGCGTCAGCTGAGCCATGCCTTCAAGCAGCAGCTCGAGGGGCCCGGGAGCACTGGACGTCGGAGGAAGCGCCCGGACGGCCGCCCAGATCTCCAGGATGATGTCCCCCTGCCCCGCCATCTCCGCCGCGCCCCACGCGGTCAAGTAGGTCTCGCGCGCGAGCTCGACGTTGAGCGGCTCAAACCTCCTCGCGGCCTCGAGCAGCGGCGGAGGAGCATCGGTGGCAGCGCCCAACGCGAAGGCGACGTTGCCGCGCAGCAGGTTCACCCGAGCGCGTTGGACTTCGTCGAGCGGCCCGGTCTCCGCCGTAGCAAGGAGCCGGAGAACCGCGTCGAACGAGCCGGCCTGGATGCTGGCCTGCGCGGCGGCCAGAGCGCGATCCGCGCGCCGCGCAGGATCCGCGGTCAGCGCGACGGCGCGCCGCAGGAACGCTGCCGCGGCGGCGGCTCCACCGCGCGTCTGCGCCCGGCCGGCCGAGCGCTCGAGTTCCGAGGCAACCTCCTCATCAGGCCCCGCCGCGGCCTCAGCCAGATGCCAAGCCCGGCGGTCGGGATCGAACTCTCTGTCGGTCGCCGCCGCCAACGCGCGATGTGCCGCCCGACGTTCTTCTAGCGCCGCCGTTCGATAAACGGCGGAGCGCACAAGCGGATGGCGGAAGGTCACGCGCTCGCTGAGAGCCAGCAGCCCGTCGGTTTCCGCATCAACCGCCGACACCGCAATGCCGAGTTGCTCAGAAGCGCGCAGCAAAAGCAGCAGATCACCGACTGGCTCTGCCGCCGCAAGCAGCAACAGACGCCGCGCATCGTCGGAGACCGCGGTGACGCGTCGTACGAAGCTCTCCTGGATCCGCCCCGACATAGCCTGCGCCTCCGCCAAACCGAAGCCTCCAGCCAGCTGCGTCGCCGTCAATCCGCGTGGCAACTCCAGCAACGCCAACGGATTCCCTCGCACCTCCGCGATGATCCGGTCAACGACGCGCTCATCCAGCTTGAACCGGAGCATCGAGCGCAGCAATGCGCGGGCATCACCGTTACGCAAGCCGCGCACATCTAGCCCGTCCACGTGCTGGAGCTCCAAGCCCGGCTCACGCGCTGCGAACACGAGCCCGACCCGCTCAGCGAGCAGGCGCCGAGCGACGAAGGCCAGCGTCAACGCCGAAGCCCGATCCAGCCACTGCGCATCATCGACGACACACAGCAGCGGGCGCTGCTCCGCCTCTGCCGCGAACAGAGTCAGCACCGCCAACCCGACGAGAAATCGGTCCGGCGCGGCCCCGTCGCTCAACCCGAACACGGTCTCCAGCGCGCGACGCTGCGGAGGCGGTAGCTCCTCGAGGCGATCGAGCAACGGAGAGCACAACTGCTGCAAGCTCGCGAACGCGAGCTCCATGTCCGACTCCACGCCCACCGCCCGTACGACCCTCAGATCCGACGCCGACGCGACGAGATACTCCAACAACGCCGTCTTTCCGATCCCGGCCTCGCCCCGCAGCATCACCGATCGGCTCTCACCACGGCGGATCGCCGAGACCAAGTCATCCATCAACGCGCACTCACTCGTCCGCCCGCGCAAACCACCCGGCGGGCCCGGAGCATGGAGACCGCTCTCCATCAGCCGCAACCGATTGTCGAGGACGCGAGCATTACGGTCCCTTCAGTCACGCACAAGAAGACAGTCGGCCCGTGCGCAATAGCCGCCGACGAAGCCCTCGAGCACCTCGAGCTGCTAGTCCGGCGGGACAACGGACGGACCGTCGTCATTAGGGCTGAAGCGCCCTCCTCGATCTTCCGCGCGGCCACGCGAGCCTCGCCCGCGACCTCGGCTAGCTTTTCGCCGTTCCCCGCGTAGACGTCACCGGGCGTAGCTCGAGTCCGGCACATCGTGGGAACGGCAACGGTCATCCTCGCAATCGTTCGATCGCCAAGCACGGCTGTCTCGGATCTATCCACGCTCGCTCGGTCCACTCGAGCTATGGCGCTACCCGCCAGGCAGAGACTACGCCCCCTGCAGCAGCATGCTCGTCTCGTTGGATTTTTCACACTGGTGGACCCCTCGACGGTGCGTGCCGCCCAGCTGCGCAATCGCCCGATATCGCCTCTGTAACGACGGCGCCTTGCCCACGGGGTGCCACCCGCCCCTGCAATGCGAGAGGGTGCCGCTAGCCCAGCCGTCAATGCAGGCGGTCTGCAAACGTTTCGGCCGCTGCCGGAAAGGACGAATCTGAGCAGTCAGCGCTGCGCCGGCGGCGAGACGCTCGCTTAGCCAGGCGATCCGGGAGCGGAGCTCGAGCTGGTCGTGCTCGAGCTCGACTTCTGCCTTCTCGAACGAGGAGGCACGCGAGCGACGCTGAACGAGACTGCTGAGATGGACGAGCAGGAGCACTGGTGCCGTACTGCTCCTTCGCCAGGATGCGGTGGCCCGTGGGTCGGCGTCAGCGCCCTGGCGTTGCTCCGGTGAGCGGCGTCGACAGATGCGCGGCCGGCGTGTGCGATTCGGCGCGGTAGAGCTGGGCGGTCAATCGTCCGTGCTCTCAAAGGAGGGAGCCATGTCTTCTGTTCAGCCGCTGGTCGATGCCGCCGGCCGGCGACGCTCACCGGCGACGATGCCGGGATTCCACGCGGGCAGACCGCCGCGCAACGAGGGGCAACGGTACCCGGCGGACCCGCCGACCGTCGAGGAGATCGTCGCCGTGATGCGCCACGCCCGTCACGCCGCTACGGTCATCGCTCAACGGTCTGATCGTCGTGCTCTGGCGCGCCGGGCTGCGGATCAACGAGGCGCTGGCGCTGACTGAGACCGATCTGGACCAGCGCCGCGGGTCGATTCTCGTCAGGCACGGAAAGAACGATCGCCGGCGCGAGGTCGGCATGGACGCCTGGGCATGGTCTGCGTTGCAGCCATGGCTGGCTGAGCGCGCGAGGCTGCCCGTCGGCCCGCTGTTCTGCGTGATCGTCGGCCCCACCCGCGGCCACGCCTGGTCTGCCAGCGCCGCACGACTAGAGCTCCATCGTGTCGCGGTCGACGCCGGTGTGCGCAGGCGCTTGGCGCCCCACCAGCTCCGCCATGCACACGCTGTGGAGCTGCTGCACGAGGGGATCCCGCTGCCGCTGATCCAGCGCCAGCTCGGCCACGCATACCTGTCGACGACCGGCACCTATCTGCAGGGGATCTCCTCCGAGGAGATCATCTCGGCTGTCCACGCACGGCGCGCGCCGATGATGCACGCCAGCGCCGGCCTCGACCTGTAGACGACCCGCGGGAGCGCACGATGCGCTCCCGCGCCGCACCTCGGCCGACGACCGGGACGGCGCTCCGTCGGTCTATCCGGTGCGACTCCACGCAATCAACACCGACGCCCTCGCTGCAACCGCTGCCACGCGCTCGCAGGGCTACTGCTCGACGTTCAAGGAGTAGCGAGACGCCAGTGCGCCTGCTCGTCCGTTGCGGCAGCGGCCCTTCGTTTGCAGAATCGTCTCCGATCGATGGTTGAGCTAACGCCGCCCTCGTTAGCCGGGTTCGCCGACCTCGGCGAGCGCCCGGTGACTCGCTGTCGCAATGCCGGCGGAGCAGCACGGCGGGGGCGAGGGCGCCGTCACACTGCTGAAGATCGTTCATCTCAGCAGTTCTGGTCGCAGCGCGAGGACGTGCTCGAGTTCCCGGCGAAGCAGGAGCGCGGCCGTTCGCTCGTCGCCACCGAACGAGTTAGCGATGACGTCGGTATGCATACGCAGGTTCGAGCTGATGGCGAAGACGTGCCGGAACCCCGCCGCTCTTGCTCCCCAGTCGGAGGAAGACTCGGAGACGCGAACGGTCGCGCCGCTCTCGCAGATCGGCGATTCCGATCACGTCGCGATCGCTGGTCTGGCGTCCGCTGGGGCGGGAACGCGGAAGCGGTGTGCGCTTGCTCGTCCGGTGCGGATCGGGCGGAGGGCAAGCCGCCGAGTTCAGCCAGCAGCGCTTCGTGAAGCTCGTCGGTGAAGGCCTCGGGGGCGGCCGGTCGGGGCCGATGAACATCGGGACGAGTGCGGTTTTGAGGTCGTCTCGGCCTGCTCGCGACGCCTCGTAGTATCGAGCGCGGCGCGCGCGGCCGGCGGCAGTGAAGGTGGTCATCAATTCGGCAAACGTCTTGGACACTCTGCGCATGCGGCGCAGCCGCTCGGTGCGCCGTTCGCCGTAGGGGCGCAGGTTGGCCGCCGTCCAATCGTCTGAGGCGAGCAGCAGTTCGCCGAGTTGACGGACATCGCTTAGCGCGAGCGAGAGCCCCTGGCCATCGACGGGGTCGTCGTATCCGCCGGCGTCCCCGATCAGAACGACTCCGTCCGCATAGGGTTTCTCACACCATGTGTGCTCGCTGCTGAACGTTGCGCACGGTCCTGCCGGCGTCACCTCGCCGACGCCCAGCTCGTTCGGGATCGCGCGCAGCCCCGCGAACGCTTCAACGAATCGCTTCGCCCCGGAAGCGCCCGCCCACCGGGTCGCCTGCTCGTTGGCGTGGCAGGTGTACAGACGGAGTCGGCCGTTTCCTTGCGGGAATACGTAGAACTGCAAATCTCCCTCGACGCCAATCGTGTACAGATCGTCAGGCCAGCGCGAGCCGCTCTCGACCAGCAGACCGGCGACGAGGTGGGTAGGCGGCGCGGCATTCATTTGGATGCCCGATTGCTTGCGTACGGTCGAGGTGCGTCCGTCGGCTCCGATGATCAGCCGCGGCCGCAGGTTCGTGTCAATGCCGTTGCGGAAGGTGATCGCCGGTCGGTTCCCCGTCCGTACGTGTACCTCGGCGACGCCTCGCGCGAGTTGCGCTCCCGCGCGCACCGCTTCTTCGGCGAGGGCCTGACAGCTCTTGGGATGCGAAGCGCAGAGTGGCCCGGCGACGTCCGGCAGGAAGGTGGAGTTGTCGCGCATCGATTCTGCTGCGAGGGAGGGATCGACGAGCTCGTCGAACGGCACCGCGTAGCGGCCGTCAACCGCTTGCGTGGAGCGAATCACGGATTCGAGCCCGAGAGCTCGTGCTTCCAGCACGCCCCACGGTGCCAAGTACTCGCCACGTACGCGGTCGCGATACCCGAGCTGGCGCTCGAGCAGCAGCACCTCGATGCCGCCTCGAGCCAGCACCGCGGCGACCGAGGCGCCGGCGATGCCCGCGCCGACGACGACCACATCGGGGTTGCTCGCTCCCGCTCGCGTGAGGCTCGCCCGTTTGGCATTCGGATAAGAAGATGACATCGGACGACCTCCTAGCTGCGCCCGCGGGCGAGTATGACGAGATACTCGCTCGGCGCCCGGAATCCGCTCCCGCCGGCCTGGTTCAGCTCGTTGCTGAGCGCGATCAGCTCGTTCCGGAGCGCGACCCAGCGCCCGTCGGCCGCTAGCTTGTTCCGGGCCTGCAGCAGCGGGCCGTAGTAGTCGGCCAGCGTGTCGGTGAACGCCTCTCCGGATTCGGCGGCGAAGTCGAGCGAGTAGCGCTCGAAGGTCAACTCGACCGGGTATTCGGCGAACAACTCGCGGATGTGTTCGGCGCGTCCCCAGCCGGCCGGCGGCGATGCGAAGGCGGGGGGCGGCGGCATGTACGGGCGCATGATTGTCCACATCCGTCCGATGTAGCCGTCGGCAGCCCAGTTTCCGAGCGCGATCGTGCCGCCGGGGCGGCAGACTCGCACCAGCTCACCGGCGACGATCTCGTGGCGCGGGACGAACTGCACGCCCAGGCTCGAGAGCACGTAGTCAAACCGGTCGTCTTCGAATGGCAGATCCTCCGCGTCGGCCGCGATCCACTCGATCGCCACGCCGGTCTCGCGTGCGCGGTGACGGCCGGCGTCGAACAGCTCGGGGGTGAGGTCGCTGGCGGTCACGTGAGCGCCGGCGCGCGCGGCCGGGATCGCGGCGTTGCCGGTCCCCGCGGCAACGTCCAATACCTCGGAACCGGCGCTCACACCGGCGCGCTGGACGATCCGCTCTCCGACGTCGGTCACGAGCCGAGCGATCCGGGCGTAGTCGCCCGACGCCCACGTCTTGCGGTGCGCCTCCTTCAGAGTCTGGATCTCGACGGTTGTGGACATGGTCTCCTCCTGTCTGCGAAGCGTGCATGCACGCATCACGGTTGTTTGGGAATGGCGGCCAGGCTAGGCGGGCGCGCTTCGCGTGCCCTTTGCGTCGGGTTAGCGGCCGGGCAGGAGCTGCTGGCGGTGGTCTGGTGCGTCATGCTTCGCTTGTGGGCGATGTCATGATCAGGCTTCTGGGTGGCTTCGCGGCGGTCCGGGATGGGCAGCCCGTCCCGCGCGAGGCGTGGCGGCTGCGAAAGGCGCGGGAGTTGGTGAAGCTGCTCGCGCTCGCGCCGGGGCAGCGGTTGCACCGCGAGCAGGCGATGGATGTGCTGTGGGGCGAGCGCGATCCGGCGGCCGCCGCGAACAATCTGAATCAGGTTGTGCACGTAGCGAGGGGGGCGCTCGGGCCTGAGACGATCGAGGCCCGGGACGGGCTGCTGCGGCTCGAGGCTGAAGTCGACGTTGACGCGTTCGAGCGCGCGGCCGCGGATGCCCGACGGGTCGGCGCGTCTTCGGCCTACCGCGCGGCGCTGTCCCTATACGGTGGCGAGCTGCTCCCGGAGAACCGGTATGACGACTGGGCGCAGGAGCGCCGCCAGGACCTCGCCGAGCTGCACGAGGAGCTCGAGCGCGAGCTCGCCGAGCTGGGACTCGCGGGCGCAGTTCGGGGCCTGCCCGTGGACGCGAGCTCGTTCGTTGGGCGCGAGCACGAGCTGCGTGAGCTAGGGGCGCTGTTGTCCGGCACCCGCTTGCTGACACTCACCGGGACGGGCGGCGCGGGCAAGACGAGGCTCGCGCTCGAGCTGGCGCGCCGGGCCGAGCCGTCGTATCGCGAGAGGGCAGCGCTGGTCGAGCTCGCCGCGGTTAGGGATGGGAGGCTGGTGGTCGACGCGGTCGCGGCCGCGCTCGATGTCAGAGCGCTGCCGGGCGGCGACCCGGTGGACGCGATCGCGGAGCTCCTGGCGTCCCGGTCGCTGCTGGTCGTTCTGGACAACTGCGAGCACGTGCTGGACGCCTGCGCGGGGCTGGTCGACCGGCTGCTGCGCGCCGCGCCGCGGCTGGCGATCGTGGCGACCAGTCGCGAGCCGCTGAGGCTGCCCGCGGAGATCGTCTTCCGGGTTCCTTCCCTCGCCCTTCCCGATCCTGAGGTGGGCCTCGCCCCCGCGGAGATGCTGCGCTACGAGGCGGTACAGCTGTTCGTCGAGCGGGCCGCGGCGGCCGCCCCCGAGTTCGAGCTGGACGCGGAGAGCGCCGCCGACGTCGCCCGGATCTGCTTCCGGCTCGATGGCCTGCCGCTGGCGCTCGAGCTGGCGGCAGGCCGCCTCGGGGCGCTGGGGCCGGCGTCGCTGGCCGAGCGGCTCGACGATCGCTTCAGGCTGCTTCGGGCCGGGAGCCGAGCGGCACCAACCCGGCAGCAGACGCTCGAGGCGACGCTGACGTGGAGCCATGACTTACTCGCGACCGACGAGCGGGTGCTGCTCCGCCGCCTCGCCGTGTTCGCGGGTGGTTTCGGACTCGATGCCGCCGAGCAGGTGTGCGCCGGCGAAGGGCTGGATGTGTGCGAGGTCGCGGACGTGCTCTCGCGGCTGGTCGATAAGTCGCTCGTCTCGGCCGACCGGCCCGGCCGAGAGCGTCGCTACCGGCTGCTCGAGACGGTTCGTCTGTACGCGAGGGCTCGGCTCGAGGAGGCGCAGGAGGCCGAGAGGTTCGCGAGAAGTCACGCCGAGTGGGCGATCGCCCTGGCCGAGCGCGAGGGCGATTCCCGACGCCTCGATCGGGAGACCGCGAACCTCCGCGCGGCGCTGGACACCCTGCTCGCCTCCACTCCGGTCGATGCTCTGCACATGTGCGCCGCGCTCTGGCAGTTCTGGCTGCGACGGATCGACCTCGAGGAGGGGCACCGGCGATTCGCGGAGGCACTGGCAGCGACTCCGCAGCGCACGGCGTTGCGGGCGGAAGCGCTGCTCGCCGCCGCGGCGCTGTGCTTGCGCGGCGGCAGGCTCGCGCTCGGCGACGAGCACGCGCACGAGGCCCTGGCGATCGCACGCGAGCACGGCCACACCGAGTTCGAGTGGCGCGTCCTCCACTTCCTTGGTGCGTCGGCGATCGCCGGCGACGAGCCGGATTCGGCGATGGTGTGGTTCGAGCGAGCCCGCGCGGTCGCACACCGGCAGGGCTTCGTCGCAGCGGAGGCACTGTGCATCTATTGCACGGGGGTCGCGCACTTTTCGCGTGGAGACGTCGTCCGGGCCGACGAGCTCGTCGGAGAGAGCGTGGAGCACTTCCAGGCACTCGCCGGTTCCTCGGAGCGGATCCCTTGCCCGCTGTACTTCGCCGAGATCCGCGTTCCGACGGCCGCCGGCCCGAGTCTGCGGGTCGTTTTCGAAGACACCCTGCAGCCGTTCGTCGAGGTGTCGGCCGGCCAGGCGATCGCGCACGCGCTCGCCAATCAGGCCACAATCGCGCGCGAGCGCGGCGACCTCCCCCGAGCGCGGAGGCTGCTCAAGGACGCCGGCGACCGCGTCCGTCGGTTGCGCGACGAGCGGGGCCAAACAGACGTGCAAGTCCGCCTCGCCTACCTCGCGCTGGCAGAAGGCTCGAGCGAGGACGCGCGCTCCTGCTTGGAGCGCGCGCTCGATGCGCGCCGCCGCCTGGGCGATCGGCGCGGGGTCGGCATGGCTCTCTCCGGTCTCGGTCTGGTCGACACGGTGGCCGGCGACTACGAGCGCGCCGAGCGGGAGCTCGCCGAGGCGCGCGAGCTGTTCCGCCGCGCAGCGGATCGCTGGGGCCTCACGGGAGCGCTGTGGAACACCGCTGACCTCGAGATCGCGAGGGGCGAGCTCGAGGCGGCGGACGCGGCCCTCGAGGAGGCCCAGGCGGTGGCGGCCGAGACGGGACGCGACCGGTGGGTCGCGCAGACGATCGCGCGGCTCGCCGACACGGCGATCCTCCGCGGCGACCTGCAGCGGGCCGAGGCACTGCTCACCGAGGCCCACGATCTATACGCGTCCACGTACGACGAGATCGGTACCGCCGCGCTCGCCGCGCGGCTGAAGACGTTGAATCGATCGCTAAGCGAGCGCAAAGCCCGTGCCGGTACCACTCCCCCGGACCCAATGGCCGGAAGGAGATCGAGATGACCGGAACATTCGCGCCCGTGCTTGGCGAGGCGACCGTGGAAGAGCTCCGTCAGGCGGTACGCGGCGAGGTCGTCACGCCCGCCGACGCCGTCTACGAGCAGGCCGCTCGGGTCTGGAACGGCATGCACGACGGGCGACGACCAGCACTGATCGTACGCTGCGCCGGCGCTTCAGACGTAATCGCCGCGGTCGGCTTCGCGCGAAGCAACGATCTTGCAGTCGCCGTCCGCGGCGGCGGGCACAGCATCGCCGGCTTCTCCACCTGCGACGACGGGATCGTGATCGACCTCTCTGCATTGCGCTACGTGCATGTCGACCCGGACCGCCGGCGCGCCTATGTCGGCGGTGGCGCAGTCTGGGCGGACGTCGACCACGAGACCCAGGCCCACGGGCTGGCGACCACCGGCGGCCTTGTCTCCACCACTGGTGTCGCCGGGTTCACCCTCGGCGGCGGCATCGGCTGGCTGATGCGCAAGCACGGACTCGGCTGCGACAACCTCCTCGCGGCCACCGTGGTCACCCCCGACGGCCGATTGGTGCGCGCAAGCGAGCGCGAGCACCCCGAGCTTTTATGGGGGCTGCGCGGTGGCGGCGGCAACTTCGGCGTCGTCACCCAGTTCGAGCTGGCGCTGCACCCCGTCGGGCCAATCGTGTACGCGGGCCCGATCTTCTACGCGGCCGCCCACGACGCCGAGCTTCTGCGCCTGTTCCGCGACTGGGCCGCGGACGCGCCCGACGACATCACGGCGCTGCTCGACCTGACCACCGCGCCGCCGCTGCCGGTGATCCCCGAAGCGTGGCACGGCCGCACCGTCGCCGCGTTCATCGCCATGTCGGCCGGGCCGCACGATGAGGCCGAGGAGCACGTGCGGCCCTTCCGCGCCGCCGCCGAGCCGGTCGCCGACCTCCTCGGCCCGATCCCGTACACCGCCATGCAGACCCTGATCGATCCACTGTGGGAGAAGGGCTCCCACGCGTACTTCAAGTCCGCCAACCTCGCCCGTCTCGACGACGAGCTGATCGAGCGGCTCTGCGAGCTGCACAGCTCAGCCCCGGGCCCGCGGTGCGAGATCCACGTGCACCAGATGGGCGGCGCCCTCGCCCGCGTCCCCGAGACCGCGTTCTCCGAGCGCACGATGCCGTTCGTCCTCAACGCCGCCGCCCTCTGGCACGATCCGAACCTCACCGACGAGCACGTCGAGTGGGCACGAACCGTGATCGCCGCCGCCTCGAGCGCCTCGACCGGCCGCGCCTACGTCAACTTCCTAGGCGACCCCGACGCCGCCCGCTCCTCCTACGGCGCAGACACCTACGCACGGCTCGCCGCGCTCAAAGCCGAGCACGACCCCACCAACCTCTTCAAGCTCAACCACAACATCGAGCCGAGCCGCTGAGAACACGGCCCCTCGGCGCCGATGGACGCTGGCGCGCCCCAAGCCACTCGCCGGGAAAAGGTCGATCCGCACGGCTGGCAACCGGCCGCGCCCAATCCGGCTGCGACACTCCCCTCCCGCACAGCAAGCCGGCAGTCCAGCTCATCAGTATCGCTCGGGACGACCTGCAGCAGTGTGACGGCGCCCTCGCCCGCGCCGTACTGCTCCGCCGGCATTGCGACAACGAGTCCATCGGGCGCTCGCCGAGGTCGGCGAACCCGGCTAACGAGGGCGGCGCTAGCTCCGCCATCGATCGGAGACCATTCTGCAAACGAAGGGCCGCTGCCGCAACGGACGAGAACCAGCGGCGCAGTCTGAGGCTCGACGGAGTGCTCCTTCCACCCGGCGATGCGGAAGTCGGACCCCCGAGTGCTGCTCGTGAGCACGAGCACCAGCCTGTCTTGTGGACGGCTCGCGGTCCCTTTGACGAATATCCGGACACGAGCTCCGGCCTTTGCGGCGAGATCACCACTGCTGCTTAGTGCCGGCCGGCACGCGGAGCGGAAGCAAGATCCTCGTGCCTGCTGAGGCGACGATGCAGCACTCTCGCCGGTTGATTCCCGCCTAGCCTAAGGCTGAGTTCTGCAGATTGTTCATCGTGAATAGCGACCGCAGCTCGACGGAGACGTGCGCCAGGCTGGCAGCGCCGCCGGCCTCGCGATCGATCACGCACACCGCGACAGAGACGGTGGCGCCGAGTTGGCGCAGGTGGCCGACCGATTCGACAACCTGCCCAGCGGAGGTCACGACGTCCTCCACGACTACGAGTTGTCGCCCGGCGACCTCGCCGCCCTCAGCCAGCCGACAGGTTCCGTAGGTCTTGGGGTGCTTGCGAACGAACAGGGTCGAGATCCCGGTCAGCTGCGACAACGCGAGTCGCGACGGGCACGCCACCCAGCTCCAGCCCGGCCAGCGCATCAACATCAGCCGGGATCAGACTGAGCATGTTCTCGGCAACCTCACGCAGCATCGCCGGGTCGCTCTCAAACAGGTACTTGTCGAAGTACTCGCGGCTGATCGCACCCGATCGCAGCCGAAACTCACCCTCGAGGTGGGCGCGTTGGTACACGCGAGCAGCCAGCGAGCGTGGCATCACGGGCTAGAGCGTACGCAAGGCCCCCGCAATCCGGTCGTCTCGGCGGACGATCCCTGGCGCCTCCATGTGTCCGTTTCCGGCAGCCCGCCGCGGCCCTTTAGTCGTTGACGTGGTGGCCGCTTCCGTGCGCCTGCGACGCCGGCGTGGGTCAGCTCCGGCGCGAGCAGCCGAGGCAGGGCCTGGCTAACGACGCCAAGTTCCGTCGTTGGCCCAGCGCGCTGATGTTGACGCGAGCCCGGCACCCGGGATGCGCGAGTTCCGCGCAAAGGGCAACTCTCGCAGGTGGCGGCGCATGCCTGCGCGACACCGAAAGCAGGACCACCCGGGCGATTCATATGGAGGTGGCCGATCGATCCTCAGCGGGAGAGGTTGGCGCTTGCGGCAGCCCGTCGCGCCCGCGTGGTATCGCAGCCTCAAGCTCGGGTTGGCACAGCCACTTGGCTCAACCGGATCGTATGAAACCGCCCCACATAAGTGCCGGCGAACATAAACGAGGGCCCCAGCAGCGTGCTGGGGCCCTCGTGCTCGATGTCGCTGCGTCTGAGCTTGCGACGGGTGTCAGTACTTAGTGACCTTGTCCCAGAACGCGCAATTGTGCTGTGACGCATAGAAGCTCGACGGCACGGTCGCGCTTGTGTCACCCGGCTGGAGAGTCATGACCGGGTGCCCGGCGGCCGTGTATCGGTCCCATGCGGGAGTCTGCGGAGCGACCGGACTTCCGGTCTGCGCGAGATGCGTCCATTCCCGCAACAGCTGCAACTGCAGCGCGCCTTGGTCTGCATCGAGCTGCGACGTGTTGAAATGCACCAGCCCGTTCGTGCCGCTGTGCTGGGCGCCGTTGACGACCGTCACATCCTCACCGGCGGGGTTGTCCGAGTCGGCGTTGATGTCGGAGTACACGGGCATGAACTTCGATGCCCTGCGGTCCAGCTGCAGCATCGGGCAGACCGATGCCGAGTCGGCCATGATCGTCCGGTACGCCGTGTACGGCGACTCGAACCTGCTCAACGGATAGAGACGCTCCACGGTCGGCGCCAGCCTCCCGAACTGCTCGCGTACCAGGGTCCGGTACTGCGCCGGCGTCTCGGCGACCACGATATTCGCCCCGAAGGAGTTCGTGTATACGCCGCCGTTGAACTCGTCACGCCCGACATCGGTGATGAGTGTGACGTGGTTGGCGTGTCCGGTGGTGAGTGCCGTCACCGGCGACATCGTCAGCGTGGTGCCGTTGATGATCGGCCCGATCGTGCCACCAGCCGTGGGATCGCCGACCTGTCCGCCGTCTGCCAACAGCGTCTCGGCCGGAACCGCGCGCAGGCACGCGGCGACGTCTGCGACATTCCCGCAACCGACCTTCGCGGCGAACTGCGCGCCGGCCTTCTGCGCCTGCGCCTCGGTGAAGTAGTGCGACTTGCAGTCGGCCTTCGACCACACGATGTTGTTCTGGTAGTTGTAGAAGCCGCTGACGCTGATCGCCTTCTGGAACAGTCCGCTGGCGGTCGGCGAGGCGACCTGAGCACAGGTGCTCGCGCCACCGGCGGACTCCCCGAACACCGTGACGTTGCTCGGGTCACCGCCGAACTGGGAGATGTTCTGCTGGACCCAGCGCAGGCCTGCCTGCTGGTCCTCCAACCCGTAGTCGCCGGAGTGCGGACCCAGCGCCTTGTCCGCCAGGAAGCCGAGAATTCCCAGCCGGTAGTTGACGTAGACGTAGACGACATTGCCGGTGTG
The DNA here is from genome assembly GCA_963767695.1 of uncultured Solirubrobacterales bacterium. Classification (GTDB taxonomy): domain Bacteria; phylum Actinomycetota; class Thermoleophilia; order Solirubrobacterales; family Solirubrobacteraceae; genus Palsa-465. The sequence continues at coordinate 414,339 of CAVYFE010000012.1, read as the reverse complement.
GACCAGGTTCGACCCGTCGTCGGTACGAGCCTCGCCGATGAACCCGCCGCCGTGGAACTCGAACATCACCGGGAGCTTCGCGCCGGGCTTCGTGCCCGCCGGGACCATGATCTTGAGGTTGAGGCAGTCCTCACTAGAGTTGGCATGGGTGAACTGGGTGAACACGTTCGTGCATTCCACGGCCTCCTGCGTGCTGGCCAGCACGCCGCTCCAGGATGCGTGCGGCTGCGGAGGGCGCCAGCGCAGGTTGCCCACGGGAGCCGCGGCGTACGGGACGCCGAAGTAGGTCGTAATGCCGTCGGACGTGACACCACAGACCGACCCCTTAGCGGTTTGAACGGTCGTGTCGGCACTGCAGGCGGGACTAGTCGTAGAAGCCGCGTGCGATGACACCGCATGCACGGCGCCGGCCACGGCCAGCGCCAACACGGCGGCCGCGAGAGGAACAGCCACCCTCCGACGCCTGATTCGAGATCCAAGACTCATAGAAACACTCACCTCACATTCCCGAGGACCCCGGCAGAAGAAGATCGACTCCTCGCCGGTGGCCCCGCACATGGATATTCGAGATACGTCGACGATCACCGACCAACCCCGCATTCGCCGGAGTCGTCGACACGTGGGACGGCGTCACGCTACGACGCCTGTCAAGACCCGGTCGACAGACGCGCGTCGACCAAGACGATCGCCGCGATCGGTAGGCAGCGGAGGCGGCTGTCCATCCGGGTGGTCACTACCCCCGGGACGCTGCTCGATGCCCCGATCGAGCTGGCTTACAGCGATCACGGGCCAATCGAGCTCTCGCGCGAGCTGCTTGAGCCGGCGCGAGAAAGCCGACACGTCCTCGACGCGATTGCCGGTTGGATGCTCCGCCCGCATGAGCTGCAGCTGCGGCGGCTTCCAGCGCGGCTTGCCCACAGGCAGCGCTGCATAGGGAACGTCCAGAAAATCGGTCTGCCCGTTGGCGATCACCCCGCACACCGGGCCGCTCACTGTCTGCACCAGCGTGTCCGGCGAGCAGGCCGGCGGCGACGTTGTCGTCTGCGCCCTTGGCTGCGAGCAAAATCCAACGCCGCCAACATCCCTGCCACCGCGACCGCGATGGCCGCAAGGACCAAGGTCACAGGCCTCCGTCCGAAGATCGCCATACGAAACTCCGTTTACGCTGGTCCCGTAGTCGCGACTACCCAACGAGCTGCTAGACCAAACTTCCGTTGTCAAGCGCGCGCGTTCAAACCCAAACAACTCCGCGAGGCCCCCGACACGGCGGGCTTGATGCGTTGCGTCGACGCCACCCCTTGGACCGGCGGTCGCCGCATGCCTAGAGTGCTCCCGAGGCTAGACGCAGAAGCCACCCTCAACCGTCTGAGAGACCTGCTCCCACGAACATCCAGCACCCTCGCGGGCCCCTGCGGCTCACCGCGAGGGTTCTGCTTCGTTGCGGAATGCGGCACTCAGGCGCGTCCTTAAGAGGATCTCCAGCGGACGCTCGCCCGCGGCCACGCTGGCCGGATGGACCGCAAGAGAGAGTCGGACCAGAGTGCCGCCTAGGTGCCGAAGCAGAGCGGTTGAGGCCGCCGACGGGCGCTTCCTAGACGCCCGTTTCGTGGGCGCCGGAGCGAGCCTTCGCCCCGCCCCGAGTGAGGGATACGTACGGTTGCCTTCTGATACGTACGGTTGCCTTCTGTTAGGCGCGCTGGAGGTGCAGGTCGAATTCCATTGTTGCTTTGTCGGTGACGTTGACGAAGCCGCCGACGCTCGGAGCGGTCATGTTGAACTCGCTCCAGGGGAATGTGAGCGACCCCACGGCTTCGATCGTATTGTTCGACAGGCTCATCTGGAGCGGAACCGTCTCGCGCTTTGAGGTGCCGTGGATGTTGAACACCCCGGTGGCCAGCGCGCGGACCACGTGGCCTGTGAGGGCGCTGGTCGGGAGCGTCATCGGCGTTGAGAGCACGAATGTGGCTGTCGGGTACTTGTCGCTGTCCAGGCCGATCGTGTGAATGCGTTGATCGCGCATGGATCGATCGCTCTTGAGCGTGTTGACGGCGACTTTGAACGAGGCTGCGGTGACCGTGACGTGGCCCTCTGATTCGGTCACGGTCGCCTCGCCGGTGATCGCGGATGTACGCCCGACAGCGTCGCTCTCGGCTGGAAGGAACCCGAGCTTCTCGCGCACGCGGTACCCGGCCTCCGAGCCGGAGGCGATCGTCCAGCGACCGGTGGTCGGCGTGCCGGCGCTGACCGGCGTGGCGACGTTTGAGGTGGTGAGGCTGAACGGCTTGGGGGAGGAGGTCGGGAACAGCAGGAAGTACACCAGTGCGAAGCCGACGACCGCGGCGAGCAGGAGTCCCCCGCCGATCGCGAGCACAAGCCGGCGCTTGGTCTTCGGGCGCGGCAACGTCTGCAGCATCAGGGTCGGTTCCTTTCGGTAGTCAGGAGATCGGCCGCTGGTAGCGCGCGATCAAGGCTGTGTTGGGGGCTGGGCGTTGGACGCCTCCGCCAAACAGTGTCGAGCCGGCGCATAAGTTCCACGTCGGAATGCCAACAGGGCCCGGCCGCCACCAGGAACACCAAGGGTCTGACAAACGACGGCGGGCTGATCAGCGCTCCTGCACCATTCTTACAGCCGTGCCCTAGCGTCTTGGCGTCCTGGGACACCGAGTGAGGAGACTGATGATGAGCGATAGCCGGCGAGGCGCATCTGCTCCCCAGTTCCGGCGCCGGGAGGCGCTGATTGGGCTTGGCGGGCTAGGCGTCGCCGGAGCGATTTGGGAGGCGACCCGCGGGTCGAGCGCCACCCGACGCGTCGTCACCGAGACCCCAAGGGCGTCTTCTGCGGCCGCGTGCATCCTTTCGCCGGAGGTCACCGAGGGGCCGTACTGGATCCCCAACCACCTGACCCGGCGCGACATCACCGAAGGCAGGCCCGGGCTACCGCTCGCGCTGCACATCACCGTCGTCGCTGCCAACACCTGCACGGCGATCCCGAACGCCGACGTCGAGGTCTGGCACGCCGACGCCACAGGCACCTACTCAGGCTTCGCCGGCAACAGCCCGCCCTTCGGAGGACCAGGCGGGAGCGTCACGCCCAACAACACCCAAGGGTTCCTGCGCGGACATCAAAGAAGCGACGCAGAAGGACGCGTGCTCTTCGAAACCATCTACCCGGGCTGGTACCCAGGACGCGCTCCACACATCCACCTTAAAGTCCACCTCAGGGGCTCCGTCGTTCACACCGGACAGCTGTTCTTCGCCGACCGGATCAGCGACGCCGTCTACCACACCGGCGCCTACGAGCCCCACGGCCAGCCCGACACCACCAACACCGCCGACATGATCTACGACCAAGCCGGCGCAAGCCGCGCACAACTCCACCTCCGCAAGCGCAACGGCCACCCCGGCTACAGCGGACAGATCACCGTCGGCGTCGCAACCTAAACCGGCGCGTCAAGCTTTCTCGGTGAGGGTTCCCTTGGGGACGAGGCCAGCGTCGATCCGGCGCGTAACGTGACGACCGTAGCGATATGACCCGGTCGTGTTGAGTACCTGGTGTAACGCCCCGCGGGGAGCGGCAACGTATGCAGTGATGAGCTCGGAGTCCGACGCGAGTGTGCTGACGCGCTCGATCGATCAGCCGGATTGCTTCGCCCTGCTCTTCGACCGCCACTTCGCCGAGGTCTACCGGTATTTGCGTCGCCGCCTGGGCGATGAGCTGGCGACCGAGCTGGCTGCGGAGACGTTCCTGCAAGCTTTCCGCTCGCGGCGGCGCTTCACGGGCGGCGAGGCGTCGGTGCTCGCGTGGCTGTACGGGATCGCCACCAATCTCGTGCGGATGAACTACCGCGCCGAGGAGCGGCGGCTGCGGGCCTACGCCCGGGCCGCGGCGGGTCTGAGCGCATATGAGCCCGCGATCGCGGTCGAGGACCGGCTCGATGCCGAGGCACTGGGCCCGGCGCTGGCGCTGTCCGGCCTCTCTCCCGCGCTGCGTGAGGTGCTCGTGCTGCACGCCTGGGCCGAGCTCTCGCACGAGGAGATCGCCGAGGCGCTCGGCTGCTCGAGTACGGCCGTGCGCACCCGCCTAAGCCGCGCGCGCAGCCGGCTCGCGGCCGGGTTGGGCGCGCCGATTACGACAGAGGTGGAGGAACGATGAATGAACTCGATCAACTGCTCGGGCGCCTCGGCAATGAGCTCGACGACGGCCTTGACGCGGCCGCGCCGCGCGCGGCCGACCAGGCCCGCGCACTGCTGATCGGCGCGATCCAGGTTGAGTCGCCGAGTACCGGCTGGCGCCGCTGGCGCCGCGGGTCTCCGCGCCCGGGCGGCCATGACCGCTTGTCTGGCCTGCTCGCCATCGGCCTGACCGTGGCCGTGACGCTCGTCGTGGTCTCCGTCGCGCTCCGCATCGGCGGACACCGCGCCCCCAGCGGCGCGGCGGTGCCGACCGTGGTGCCGTTCGGGAGCAGCCTGAACCCGTCGGGCCCGGCCGGCGTAATCGCTTCAAGCGTCCGGCTTGCGGCCGTCGTCCCCGACCCTGAGGGCAGCGGTCCCGCGTGGGGGCTGAAGACCTACCGCGTGACGGGCGACATGACCTGCTTCCAGGTTGGCCGAGAGCAGGCCGGACAGATCGGGGCGGTCGGCGCCTACGGCTCGTTCGGCGACGACCGCCGCTTCCATCCGTTCACCTTCTCCGATGTCGGCTTCGGGACCTGCGTGCCGAACGATGCCCATCAGCACGCGTTTGACAACGTCGCCTACGCCAACACCCCGGCGAGCGCTTCCGGCGAGCCGTGCCCGACGTTCGCCAACGGCTTTCCCCCGCACATGCCCGCGCGGGTCAAGGCGAACCTGACCGCCGAGAGCCACGCCGCCGACTGCCAGCCGTGCAACCAGCGACTGGTTGCCTTCGGGCTGCTCGGACCTGACGCCACCTCGGTCACGTACCGCACCACCCACGGGACTGCTACGACACGGACGCACGGCCCTGATGGCGCGTACCTGATCGTCGAGCCCGTCGGCCCGGCGATCTGTGGCAGCCAATGCGACTACTCCGGCGGCGGCGCCGGCACCGCGATGAGGCTCCCGATCGGGCTGATCGCGACGATCACCTACCGCGACGCACCCACCTGCCACGGCCCCCCGCTGACGAATAACGGCCTGACGCTGCTGCGGTTCGACCACTGCCGCGACGTCGGCTATGTCGCCCCGCAGCACCCCAAGGTGACCGAGGCCAACGTTGCCTCGCCCGTCCACGTCCAGCCGATGCCGGCGCGCTGCTACTGCATCCAAAAGGGGATCAACCGGCCGAACGTGTTGCGGATCCCCTGCGACGGGCGCGTCCCGAAGGGCTACGTTCGGATCACCGGCGGCACCTCCCAGCTGATGGTCTACATCAGCTGGATCGCGCGACAGCCGGTGACCAACGTGAACGACAGCACCTACTCGATCCAGATCACCAACCCGCGCCGCTGCGGTGGCGGCGGACAAGGCGACAACACCCAGAGCCTGATCCGCGCCGGCACCCGGATCACCCGCGACGTCGAGGTCTCGAGCCGCTGTGCCGGCACGTACCGGGGCGCGGTCCTCTACGAGCCGAGCCTCGGCCCGGGCGGCGCGGGAGGCGCCGGGCTGACCGAGCCGGGCACCCCGGGCACATATCTCGTCGGGCGCTTCTCGATCGCGGTGCGGTGATCAGCCCCACACGAACGCCGCGGTCTCGCCTCGACGCAGCGTGTACGGTGTGCGCCGCACTTCCTCGACGCCCGGCCCAAAGCAAAAGCTCGGAGTCGACCATCTCTGGTGAAGACAGCTCAGGCGAGTCGACAAGACCGCCGCATCTCCGCCATTCCGGGACACAGCTGAACCCAGAAGTGGGTTCCTCCGGCGGCGATAGCGAGAGACGCGGAACCGGCGAGCTGTTCGCTGAGGGTTCCCTTCCGGGCACGACCGACTGCCGCACTCGGCCCATGAACGAGGCGTCTCACGCCGGCGCGGCCGGGTCCGCCAGGTGCCCGCCGTTTCGTGAACCCGGAAAGTGTGGCGCTGGTCGCCGAGACGCCCCTCGTCCTCAAGGCGTGAGCGAACCTCCGCGGCATTAGTCGGCCCGGCCCGCATACGATCGGTCGAGATCACAAGGCGTTCGTCGCATCGCGCGCGTCTGCCTCAGCTTCGCCCTTTCCGGTCCGGCACACTCTCCGGATCGCTACGTCTCGCCGCCAGCCGCGTCATGAATCTCCGCGCGACCGCGCCGACGTCCACAATCGGCTCCGCACAGCCGTATAACGGCGTAGCGATCAGGCGTATTCTTTGCAGAGGGGAGGCTCATCGCTGTCAATCCCGGGAGGGAGAGCATGTCTGAGGAGCACCAGATCGTCGGATTGGCTCGTGGCGAGCCGCTGCCCGCGGGTCGCGTTGGTGTCTGTCTGCGCTTTCCGCTGTCGGGTAGCCCGAGTCCACGCTGGTCACGTGACTTAAGTGCGCGGCTGGTAGGGGAGTTGACCGGTCGTCCAGCGGTCGGGCATCTCCGCCTCAACGAGATCGTCCATGGCCAGGAGATCGTCCTGGAGGGCGTGGAATCGGACGAGGCGTCACACATCGCTGGCGCGGTGGAGCGAGCGGTCCACGCTGCCAATACCGACTGCGCGGCCGCCGAGGACGTCGGTCAGAGCGAGAACGTATCGCTGTCGGCCGCCGACTCCGTCGCGCGCGACGCTCGCGCGCGCCAGCGGCGCCCTGACCGTGATCCTGGCTGAACGAGGGAGCCTGAGCCTCACGCCACCACCGCTACTTGACGGACCCTGGGTTCGGTCGTTCGCGATCTCGGAAACTTGGGATTCCGAGTAGTAGCTCATGAACCGCTCGATAACAGGTGACCCGAGGTTCTTTCGTCCGCGTGCGAGTCGGAAGCGACCATCCGTCCTCCGGCAAATGTTCTGAGTAGCGGCCGACGTCGCCGCATCCGCCATCAGGAATCCCCCTCCTCGTCAGGACCGCAGTAACCGATGTGTCGCCAATGATTCCCTCACGTGGCCGACCGCTTCTTTGGTGGGCGGGGGTCCCAGTAGAGCCGCGGCACGACCAGCATGAACGAGCACGGGGAGCGTCGGGCACGCTCACGGACCACGGTCAACAGCAACGGCGTCGCCGCGGTGCGGTGTGCCACGATCCGAACCCGCGCTGAGGCCGAGGACGTGCTCTCGATCGGCTCGGCGGCCGCTGGACACGTGTCCAGGGTGAGGCGATCCGCTGAGCGCCAGCTGGAGCAGCCGCTTGCTGCCGAGGACGAGGCGGCACCAATCTTGTACGTGAGTACCGTGGGCGTTACGGCAAGCCAGCCAGTTCATGGACCCCGCCCGGACGAGTAGTGGTCGCGATACGCGCACACCCTGGACGCGTATGCTTGGCTCCTCGGCTAACCCCAGAGACGAGCGGTGACGATGGCCTTTGAAGTCGGCGAACGCGTAACAACGGAGTCCGAGTCAACGGACCGCCGGCCCCGCCCGGGCGTCGTCGAGAAGTACTTCGCGGCGATCCGTCGCCTCGCTATCGCATCCGCTGGGACGATGGTCACGAGAGCATCTACACGCCAGCGAGCGGCGCCCTCCGAGCCGAGCCACGCGCAAAGAGGCCAGGGCAACCCGCACCACGCAAACGCTCAACTCCGAAGCGGTGAAGATCCACCCGGGCCCGGAACAGACCCGGACGCCGCGTCCGCGGCCTACGCCCGCATCGTAGAGTTCGTAGGCCGATCCCTTTCGTACAGCCCTTTGTGTCTACAAGGCCTGTCCGACGAGCTACGGTCGGGCGGCGATCCCGGGATAGCTCACGACAAAGCCCTCGGCGTCGAACTTGATGTCGCTAACGAAGTCGCCGGCCTGGAAGCGAACGACACCATCCTCCAGCGGCGCATAGCGCTGTTCGGACACGGCCACCTGAAGCGACGGGACCTCGACCCACCGCATGCGGTAGTCGCGGGTCGGGCCCGGTTTGAGCAGGCGATCACGGATCACTGGCAACGAGTTGAACAGCGGTGACCAGCCGAGATCGAAGAAGTCGGCGCCGTCGAGTCCGAGCTCGAGCGTCCGCTCGCCGACGAGCTCGAGGTGGAGCGTTTCTGGCTCGAGACGGTAACGCAGCTCATATGTAACCCCGAGCTGCGTGCCAGAAGCCGCGAACGTCGGCTCGATCTGCTCAACATGCGCAACCTCCATCCGGGATCCGCCGTCGCCAATCCATGCCAGCCTCTTCGTCATCGAGCAGACCCTAAAGGTTGAACCGGAGCGTGACCGCCGGAGCAGGGCTCGGATGTTGCTTACTCAGCTTGCATCGTGGCGTGTCCGATCCCGTGGAGACCGTTCGCAGAGTGTTCCCCCGTGAGACGGTCATCGGCGCCGGCGAGTCGGAGCTCTCGACGGCTGAATCTGTCGAGGTCGGCGATCCCGAGCTGAGACGACAGCGAGAGCGTCGGTGATCCTCGACCTGTGATGATCGCTGGTTGTGGGGGTAGGGAGGTCATATCTAGAGCGGGTGCTCAGATTCCGTACGTTGGCGCCAACGCTGGTCGGGAGCTACGTCGGCCGGATTTATTCTTGCGGTGATGGACCGTGGAGAGCTTCAACGGGCTGCAGAGGCGCTACTCAATAATGCGCCGCGGAGTCAGCGTGCGTACGTCGAGTCGCGGCGCAGCGAGCAGTGGCTGGAGCAACTCGTGTGGCTCTTGGCGGACGTTGTGGCCCACACTGATATGTGGGGGCTTCTTCCGCCAATCAACCGAGATCGGCCTCCGCCGAATGTTGAGCTCTTGGGGATGACGCTGTGCTTTCTCGATCCTGTGGCGCTGTACCGCGTGGTGCCGATGGTCTCCGGTGCAGACCTGACCCTGCGGGTCGAGCGTACGCCGTTCTCCAGCTTCAGCCAGCGCGTCAGCGTCGCTGACAATCGTCACGCCGGGCCGTTGGTCACCACACGCTTTTGGCAGTTCCTAGCCGACGACGAAGACTTCAACCTCCTCGCCGCTGAAGGGGCTCACAGCACCGAGTTCGTGCACGAACTAGCTCGCCGCTGCGGCTAACCGACCCGCCGCAGCAGCGGCCGCGCCGACGACGATCTCGTTCTGCCGGTGGGCCTGGCGGGTCCACGGAGCGATGTAACCCTGATCGATGAACGCGAAGAACTCGTCGCCGGCGACCAGCGCACTGGGCTGGAACATGCCGGATACGGCGCGAGCCACCATTGTCTTGCCCGCGCCAGGCGGTCCCGTCACGACGATCAGCTCGGCCACGCCGGCCATGATGTCGTGCCGGCGTGCAAAGCCGAAAATGTCGCTTCAGGGGATCGGCAAGCGGACGCGCTCGACGGGCGCGATCATGGCCGTGTCGTCTCTAACGCTGTTGGTCTTCGGTGTTCGTGTCGACTTCTTCGTGGCTGGGTGCTCGGCCGTGTCGCGCGCGCGCCGCGGTCGCACCCCCAGCGACCAGCAGCACGCCAAACAACACCACGCCGCCGTGACCGATGCCGAGGAACAGCTCCAGCGCCCCGGCGATGATCAGCAGGGCACCGAGAAGCATCCTTATCCAGGGGTGGATGCGTATTGCGTGGCCGACCCGGAACAAGAGCTGGTTTAGCAGGGTCATTGGCTCAAGTCGTCCCCGTGGTGCGCAGCGCCTCCAACTCGCGTCCCATCGGCCCCAGGCTGGTCGCTTGGAGCTGCTTCGCTAGCGACTCCAATTGCTTGACGATCGTCGCCAACGGCGCGGAGTCGTGCTCGTCGAGCGCCGCCGCCAGCGCGTCATCAGCCGAGACAGCGCCGGCGCGGGCGACACGGCCGGGGGTCTCGGCGCAGACGCGAACCATCGTTCGGCGACCGTCGTCGGGATCGGCTTTGGTCTCGAGGATCCCCTTTTCGCGCAGGTCCGCGACTGCCACTGATACGTGGCTCTGGCGCAGACCGGTCCTCGCGGTGATCTCCGTAATGGAGCTGTCGGGATTGGCGAATACGTCCAACATCACCAGCCGTATCCCGGTGGGGACCGGCGGCGCGTCAGATCCCCGCATGGCCTCCTCGCCGATCTTCATCAATCGACGCCCCAGCATCACAAGATCAAGGGCATTCACATCAATAACGATACATCAATAACGATCAATGTGGCAAACGAGCAATGACGCGGCCCTGCATTGCGCAGAAGAGCAGAGCCCCGCAAGATCCGGCGGACCGTTCGCTGATGGTTCCCGAGTGAGACACCGCGGAGCAGCCAATCTCAGGGGCCCGCGACCGACCAGAAATCGTCGCAGTCAGGGATCGACCAACGGAACGTTCCGACATTGCCGACCGAGCGAAAGCGCTTGCGCCAGCGAGCGACGCGAGCATTGCGTTTGGTGGATGAAGCGAAGTGTCAAGAGGACTTCCAGAGCGGCCCGGCAGGTCCGGGCGGGCTGGTGCTCCGACGGTGGAAGATGGACGATGCCGCCGCGTTGGGACAGACTCTGGCCGAGAATGCCGAGCATCTCGGACCGTGGATGGGCTGGATGGAAAGGGAGCCACTGAGCCTGGACGAGCGGAAGGCGATGCTGCACGAGTGGGAACAGGACTGGTTGCGGGGCGGCGACGTCGCGCTCGGGATTTTTCTCGACGACCAGGCCGTCGGTAGTTGCGGTCTTCATCGCCGAATCGCGCCTGATGGTCTTGAGATCGGCTACTGGATCGATTCCTCGTTCACGGGCCGCGGTCTGCGACCCGCGCCGCAAGAATGCTGACCGATGCTGCCCTTGCGGTTCCTGGGATCAGTCATGTCGAGATCCACCACGACAAGGCCAATACGGGCAGCGCCGGCGTACCCCGGCGACTCGGTTTCTGGCTCGTGCGCGAGCCGCCCGACGGCATCGCGGCGCCAGCGGAGGTCGGTGTCGAATGTGTTTGGCGTATGAGCCGTGATTGTTGGAATATCGGGCGCGGTGGCCTGAGGTCGCGAGGCCGCGCCCCTGTGAGACGCTCATCGGCGCCGGCGAGTCGGAGCTCTCGACGGCTGAATCTGTCGCGGTTGCCGATCCCCGTGAAGCGCTATGAGGCCGACGGCCGCTGCTCTTCATTCCACCGGCTCATTTGCTCGGAGAACCCGGCGTCGACAAGCTCGGCTGGTCGGGCGGCGGTGAAGATGACCACGGTGCCGTCGGGGTCAGTCGTGGTGAGGTCACGAGTGTTCCAGGGCGTATCGACCGGGCCGTCGACCCGGCCACCGCCGTGCGCCCGGGCGCGCTCGGCCAAACCTTCGATCTCGTCGTAAACGGCAGCGAAGCTCAGCGTGCAGCCGTTGCCAGGCCTGACCGGCCCGGTTCCAGGACGTACGAGCACGTCCTGGAACTGCCACCGACGCAGATGCACCAGCACCGGGTTGCCGTTCGGTCCGGGGATGGTGAACAGGCTGATGAACCCGAGGCCGGCGACGTACCAGGACAGCGTCGCGTCCAAGTCGGAAGCGAGCAGCGTGGCGAAAGCGGGCATGCCATAGATCGCTCGGGTGATGTCCGGCGCTTTCGCTCCGGCGACTGGCTCAGGGACGGGCGACTCGATCTCGTTCATGACCGGGAATGTATGTCCTGACGTAGCGAGAGGGTCAACCACAGCGGAGCGCGGGCGGAACGTCCGTGATCCCAACGCTCACCGGGCGGCAACTCAGGCGTCGGATCACTTGAACCATCATGCCCATCAGCCGCTCTCGCGGCGGCGCCTTCTCCTTACGAGCTCCGCGAGGATGATGTCAATTTTCCCGTGCAGGATCCGGCGCTTGTAGGAGGAGGCCTCCAACTCCCGTGTCGCCACTTCGCGCTCCTCTACCACAAGCCGGTTCAGTAGGTCCTTCAGCTCTTCGTCTCTCAGCGGGTCGAAGTCCGGAAAGGAGTCCACGAGGCAGATACTGCCACTGCGCTGATCTCGCTACCGCCACATGGAACGGGGGTCCCTACAGATTCACAAGCCGGATGCTCAGAGGCCCTCGGCCGGCCTACTGCTTCGGCGTCGGCGGCGAGTTGATGTCTCGATTCGGGTCGTCCGGAACCGAACGCTCAGCGAACAGTTTCGCCAGATTCGCGGCGCCCCGATCGGCGAGACATGGCTCCACGCCTGGATCCGGCTGCAAGCGGCTGTCTGATCGAGAGTGCTGGAACGGCGACAAAGCGGCACTTTGCGTTGGGACGTCTGGCCTCGACAGGTTAGGGGTCAGTCGGACCACCATCCGGGGACGAACTCGGCGTCGCCCTCGACGTGTGCTCCGAACGCCAGCAGCTCAAGACCGTCGGGGCCGGCCTCCCATGTGCGAAGCACGTCGGGGGCAACGCGAAGGCTGTCGAGCGGCTCGAGCTCGAGGATGTCCTCGTCGAGCTTGACCCGGCCGGATCCGGACACTACGACGTAGAACTCCTCTGCCTGCCGGTGGCGGTGTGCGAACCCTTGGCGGGTGTCGGGATGGATGCGGTGGTGGGTGACGCCGATGTCGGTTGATTGAAGGTCGCCGGTGGCGAACCTGGATTCCTGCCACTCGGCTAGTCCGATATCCGGCGCGGAGTTGGCGACCTGCTTGAGGTTTGTGTGCGTATAGCTGTCAGGCATCGGGCTTCCTCTCCGGTTTGGTTCATTGGACCTTGGGACGCTTGTCGGGCATGCTTGGCCGGGGTCATCTGTCCCGGGCGATCGCTTCAGCGAGGTTGTCGAGGACTGAGCGCCAGCCCGGTTCGACACCTTCGGCCACGTCCGGCATCGCGGCGCGCAGCGCGTCTAGGCGCTCGTGCACCAGCGTCAGCTGTGTGGCGCCGCCGGATGCCTCCTCCAGCGTAATCGTCAAAAGCGAGTCGAACACGGGACCTTCCGAGCGCTCCGGGCCGACAAACCCCCACCGGAACACGATTTGCCGCGGCGGATCCAGCTCTCGCAACTCGGCTTCGAAGCCGCCGACATCCCCGCCGTCACTCTCCTGCCAGATCCGATAGCGACCGCCGACCCGCTCATCGACCTCGACACGCGCGACCTGCATCGCGCCGGGGGCAAGCCAACGACGGATCAGCTCGGGTTCGAGCCATGCTCTATAGACGCGCGCCGGAAGCGCAGGAATGATGCGCTGCAGCCTGACGACATCGCGCCCATCACTCATCTGGTCATCCTTTCTCGTCGTCTGGTGATCGCTGGTCGGCGAACAGGCCTTCGAGCGCGTCAAGGCGCTCGTGCCAATGGCGCTCGTAGAACTGAAGCCAGATTGAGGCAGAAGCCAGCGGATCAGCGTCAAGCCGGCACGAATGGCGTCGACCCTCGACCGTGCGTCGGACGAGGCCAGCGCGCTCAAGAACCTTCACGTGCTTTGACGCGGCTGCCAGTGACATCGCCAGTGGCGCCGCGAGTTCTCCGATCGTCAAGGGCCGCTCCGCGAGCCTAGAGAGCATCGTGCGACGGACGTCGTGCGCGAGGGCGTGGAAGATGACATCCAGCTCGCCGACATGCTCAACCATTTGGTTGACCTTAGGCTCCGGCGCGGTGATTGTCAACCCATCGGTTGACTTTTCCCTCAACACGGCGCCCGAGAAAACGGACAGCCGCGACGACTCCTTCCGGCGGGATGCGGCAGCCAGTCCGGCGTCAGCTCGCCGGAGACCCCGTCGACCGGGCCACGCGGATCGTGTGGCCGACGCCCCCTGCCCTCCTTCGCGCGCGGAGAGCAGACCCCCGGAGATTGCGGCGAAGATCGTGCCCGGCCTAGACGCGTTCGTCAAGGATCCGCGGACGCGGGCCACCCAGGTATTCATCGCCCACCCCGCGGCCGGCGTGTGGCGGCTGCGGGCGCTGCCCGGATCGACGGTCACCGGAGTCGAGCAGGCCCAGGTGGACGAGCGCCCGACCGTCCAGGCCGGCGTCGGCGGCAGCGGCGAGCAGCGCACCCTCGGTTACCTCTACCAGCCTCAGCCGATGCACACGACGAGGTTTGTCGAGGAGGGCGGCAAGGACGAGCAGGAGCTGGGCGTTGCCGATGGCCGCCCGTGCAAGGACGTCAAGGACATCCATCCTGACTTCCCGCTGTGCGGAGAGCTCCACTTCGTCCCGGCGGCGGGACCCGCCGGCCCCCGGCGGATCTACGCCGTGACCACCATGGGCGGCATGGAGACCCGCCGAGAGCTGGTGGCGACCTATGATGCCCCGCCCGAGCGCGAGCCCTCAGAGGTCCCGTCCCTAATCGTCCGACGCGTCCCCGAGGGCCTGAGGATCGGCTTCGCCGGCAGCGACCCGCCGGTGGCCGTCGCGAGGCCGGTCGACTACGACGTCGATGTCAACCTCTCCAACGGCCGCAAGCTGCTGGACGTCCTGCGCAGCCGAACCCACCAGGTGACGGTGACCGGGGTCGACGCCGACGTCGGCGCCAAGGTGGCGGTCTCTGCACTACGCAGCGATGACACGCTCGGCAAGACACGCGACGTGACGCTCGCGCCCGAGGCGAATACGGCAGCGAGCTCGTAACTAGATAGGGACGCTGAAACCCTCAGGCACCACCCAAACAACATCCCGGCGCTCATCCGTACCGGACGCAGGTATCAAGAACATGGGGAGACAGCGAGAGCGATCGAAACGTTCCCTCGCGATCGATCCAGTAACACGATCGCTGCAGGGCGGCTCCACCGCTTGCGATGGTAACCAACCCCGGACAGGTCCGCTCCAGGCGGATTGGTTCCCAATGAAGTGGATCGCATTCGCGTTGCCGGCGCTGGCCGACTGACGATCGGATTGGCGACCCAGGGAATCGTCTGACGCGGTGGGACCGGACGCGTCCTTTGCCGCCGCGAACCCGATCGTCCGCTCGCCGCGCTTGGGGGCGATCGCGTTGGCGACCTTCCGCTTGTTCGGCCCGGGTCCATCTCGGCATCGCATTCGGGAACGCGCCGCCAGACCCCCGGGCTTTCGCATCCTCGGGAGCGACCGGCAGTGATGGTCCTGCAAAACGACACGCCCGGTTCTCGTCCAACCCAGCACAGATTTCGGCGGGGTCCGACGCTCCTGCTCGCCCTGCGCGAGCAGCACTCTCGGCGTTGCGGCGACCAGAGTGCTCCTGTTGCTCAGATCCAGAAGTCAGATCGGGCCTGCGCAGACTTCCGCTGTTTCAGGGCAAGCGGTCGTCCTGGGAGCGCTCGGCCCGTGACCTCCTTGCGATCATGCCGTAGCAGCGATCCGTCCGCCAGCTCGTCTACACCCGAGGGGTGCCAGACAGCGTCACCGAACTCCTCGTCACCGAGGCGGCACTGGACAAGCTGGGAGGACGCGGAATTTCGGCGGAGGAGAGCGAGCAGCTGCTCCGAAACGACCACGTCACGCTGCGAAACCCACGAGCGCGGGCGACCCCCGAGACAAGGCGGCTGCTGATCGGTCGCATCGATGGCGGCCGAACGCTCACGCTTGTGATCGAGCGCACGGTCGAACTGACGACTTGGCTGATCGTGACCGGCTGGGACTCGACGGACTCCGAGCGTAAGATCCTCGGCAGGTAGTTGATGAGCAAAGATCCTTGGACAGATCTCGAACCCCAGCCCGGCGACTTCGACGCCGGGTTGGCGACGATCGATCCTCGGTACGTCGAGGCGCACAGCGGCGATCCCGACGCCAGGCTTCGGATCCTGCTGACCGTTGACGGCGAAGACGCGATGCGGCTTCAGCGGCTTGCCGCCGCGCGTGGGCAGAAGCCAGCAGACGTGGTCGCCGAGCTTCTGCGGGACGCCGACCGCTCGGTCGTCTGACTCGCGTGTATTCGGCCAGATCGTTAGTTCGCGCTTGCTGGAGAGCGTGTCGTATCGGCAGCGTGGATTCGCCGGCGCTCAGCGGTCGGCCGCTGCTCGCCCGCCGCTGACGGAACCCGAAGCCTGGATCTCTGGCGGAAGCGCCTTTGGCCCGTCGGGGTATAGCCAGGCGAGCTCGTCAGCACTCATCTCGAGGGTGTTCGCCGGCTCGGGTGGGGCTCCAACTACGAGCCATAGCTGGTCTGAATGGGTGTCGTTGAACAGCTGCCTGACGGTGCCGGGATCGACCAGCAGGCTTCCCAGCGGCTCAAGCGTATGGAGATCCTGCCCGACTCGGACGCGACCGGTGCCCTCGAGCAGGACGTAAAGCTCGGTGGTGGCTCGGTGGCGGTGACGGGTTGAGGCCTGCCCTGGGTGCAGGCGCCACAACCGCGCGCCGAGGGTGCTTGCGTGAAGCTGCTTGGCCAGATCGGTGTTCATCACACCCAACTGGTTCGAAGGACGCCAGAACGCGTCCCGGGCCAAGAGCGTTCGACAGCTCATGCGCCTTCCTTTCGGCGTTGTCGGTAGGTCTTTGTGCGGACGCGGTTACCGCACGCTTCAGTCGAGCACCACCGGCGATGACCGGGGCGCGATGAGTCGACGAACAGCAGCGCGCAGTCCGGGGCGCCGCACTCGCGGATCCGACCCGCGAGCGGGCCCGTCAGCAAGTCAATCGAGTCTCGGGCGATCGTCGCGAACATCGCCTCGACAGGACGAGCAGCGACCCACCCCAACTCCCCACCAGACGTCAGCTGGGCTGCGAGCGCCGGGCGTGCCGCCCACCGGTTCAGCGCCTCACGGTCGCCTGGCGCTGGCTCAAGGCCGGGACGGGCGAGTCGGTCGATCGCCTCACGCAGTACACGCCCGGCAGCAAGTTGGCGGCCAGACACCTGCGGCGGTGCTGCGAGCAGGCCCGTCTCAACCATCCAGCGAGCGAGATCCTCCGGTATGAGCAGCCGCTCGAACGAACGTCGCCAGCGCTCGCCCACGGTCGCCACAAAGTCCAGGCAGAGCCGGCCGCTCTTCCAATGGAACTCAAGCTCCTCAGGCGGCAGGTCGTAGACGATCGTGACCGACATTCGCGACATGAGTATAACTGATGTCGCTGACTCGTACTGTTCTCAGAAGATGACCGCTTTCGCCGGGATTGCGGAAGTCTTCGCTGACCTCAACGCCACTTGTGCTCCGGAACGATTCCGCGCGTCCGGTCCCAGTCGTCGACTGCGCCGGCGACGTGCCCGGAATCGTTCCAACTCAGCAGTCTCCGGAGGCTCCAGCGGCCGGTCCGAGACAGCCGCTCTATGCAAATGCAGCAGCGGGACGCCGCCGCGCCGCCGCGCCTGCAGGTCGTCCGCAGGGGAAGCGACGACGTCGCCGTTGACGACTCCCGCATTGTTCAGCGCGAGCAGGAGCGCGACCGGCATCGGCCGAGGCTGCTGGGGCGTGTTCCATTGGAGGACCTGGTGAAGGCCGAACGGGCCGGCCGACAGTGCTCCTCTGATCCTGAACCAGCGGTGAGCCGGTTCGCCGCGCGGCGCTGAGCGGGATCAGCGCTGACGCTCCTCCTGCTCGTTCGAGCTGCCTGTCCCGCATGAGAGGTACCTAGCCGCGAATATGCTTGTCGGGCATGGTTGAGCGGAGCTCGCCGCCCTCAGAGGCACAGGATCCAGGCCCGCAGGCATGGTGCGTCTGCGGCGAGAAGGTCACGATCGCCGACGCGCGGGAGGTGGCTCTCCCCAACGGTCGTCCCGGCTGGGAGGGCTACTGCCCTGAGTGCGGCGGCCCTCTGTTCGCTGCCCGCCGCAAACCGGCGGGCAGCTGATGCACTGGAGCTGAGGACGCGTCTCGTTTGGCCGGCGCAGCGCTACGCTGCGGGCGTGGACGCGTCCCTCGAGCAAGCGCGACCAGCGGCAGTCCGCCGTGAGGCCAGTTCCCGAAGGACGCGGTGAGCTGGATCCTCGACGCCGGCGGCATCGCGGAAACGCCAAGAACCGTCAGCCGTGGCGGTTCCTCGTGCTGGGGGACCGCGGGTTGGTCGACCGGGTTGCCCCGACCGTATGCGCACCGCCCAACCTGCTCGGAGCCCCGGCTGGTGATCGCAATTTTGGTCAGCGGCAAGGGTGCGGTCGCCTTCGACGCCGGGCGGGCGGCCCAGAGCATGATGCTGGCCGCGTGGAACGAGGGCGGCCCTCTGCTGTCCGAACCGAATCGCGAGACTGGCCGAGGCCGTTCGTACTCGAGGCGGATGAGCAGGTTTAGATCGTGCTCTCGTTCGGCTATCCCGTGCGCGAGGGACCCGGGGGCGCGCCCCCCCGGGGAGTGGTTCCGCCGGCCGGACCGCAGGCCGCGCGAGGAGGTCGCGCGGCACCTGTAGGGGCGCTCGTGCCGGCGACGGGCCGGTACGCGGTCCAGGGCGCGCAGGTGCGCGCCGGGCTTGAGCTCTGGGCAAGCCGCGCGGGGACGCGGCTGGTGGTCGAGGACGACCGAGGCCAGCCCGCGCGCGCGGCGCGCCTCCACGCAGAGCTCGGGGAGCGCGGATGCCAGCTCGTGCTCGGCCCCTACGGCAGCGACTCGGCGCGCGCGGTCGCGGCGGCCCGGCCGGGCGCGGTCGTCTGGAACCACGGCGCGGCCGCGGACGACGTCCAGCGCCTCCCCGGCGTGGTCTCGGTGCCGTCCCCGGCTAGCCGCTACCTGGTCGCGCTCGGTCGCGCGGTCGCCGCGCTCCGGCCCGCCGCCACGATCGCCCTTGTGACCGCGACCGGTCGCTTCGCCGGTTTCGCTCGGGAGGGGCTCGAGCGGGCAGAGGAAGTGCTCGGCCTCGGCATCCTCGCCTGCTTCTCCTTCCGCGACCCGCCGGCCGCCGTCGTCGCCGCCGGGGCGGATGCGATCCTGGCCTGTGGGCCGGTCGGGGCCGAAGTCATGCTCTTCCGCGCCCTGGCCCGTCTAGCACCCAGCACGCTGCGGGGCGGCATTTCGCCCGGCCTCGTCGCCTTTCCCGCGCTGCTGGGCGGCGACCCGCAGGGACTGCTCGCGCCCGTGCAATGGCACCCGGACACCCGTACTTCGCCGGAGCTCGGGCCAACCACGGCGGAGCTGGTGGCCAACGCTCGCGCGAGCGCGCTCGGCGAGCTCGACTACGTCGCCGCCCAGGCCTACGCGGCCGCGCTCATCGCCAGCCGCTGCCTCGAGCTCGGCCCGGACGACCCACTCGGCGCGGCCCGGCGACTCCGCACGACGACCTTCTTCGGCCCCTTCGAGCTCGATCCCGCCACCGGCCTCCAGCGTGGCCACCGCCTGTCGGTCGTGCGCTGGGGCCGAACGCGCCAACAGCTCCTGCTCGCCGAAGCCAGCTGAGCGAGGCGCATGCCTGCTATCGCCACCGGCCGCCGGCTTTGGCCCAGTCACGCATGTGCGTGACGCTGCAGAAGCCGTCGGCGATACGGTGCCCGCCGCGATGGCGCACCAGCAGGACATACGCCTCGCCGAGCTGGGCGACGCAATGCCAGCAGCGCGAAGGCGGCTTTTCGGTGCCGGCCGGCTGGCTCACGCCGCCGGGCCCCCAGTGCGAGCCGTGGATCGCCCACGGGATGATGTGCTCGAGCCGGCAAAAGACGGCGCGGCGCCCGCCGGCCTACTCGTAGGCGCGAACGCCGTCGCCAGCGTCGACATCGTCCCCGCACCAGCTGCACGGCTCGCTGTTCAACAGATCGATGCCGAAAAGGTAGTCCGTCGAGGCCCGCGAGGGGGCGATTGTCGAGACAGACAAGCAAAACCCGGCCGACGGCTACCACATCGTCACGGCGCTCCTGCGTCGGGCGCTCGGCTGCGCGGTCAACCGCAAGCAGGAGCTGTCCGATCCTCAGATCGTCTCGAGAGGGCCAAACTGGCCCTCGGTAGGTTCTGCTCAGCAGAACCACGGCTCGGTGAGCCGCGGCCTCCCTTCGGTCGATCCCATGTCGATGGCCTCCGGGTCCGGTCCGGGGGGCTCGCCGGTGGCTTCGCGCACCGCCGCGCGGATGCGCGCGAACACCAGGCCCGCCGGCTCGTGCGCGGCGGCGCTCTGCTCGACCAGCGCGCTGAGCCGGCCCTGCAGCCGGTCGGCCTCGGGGTCCGCTGAGCGCCACAGGTAGCTTAGTCGCTCGGCTTGGTAGGGGCCGAGGTGCTCGCGCAGGTCGTCGCGCTTCAGCAGCAGCGAGCCCTCGGGCACTAGCAGCCGGATCGTGTACTGCACCGGATCGACGTTGGCCACGAGGTCGTGCGCGGCGACGAAGTCGACGACGTCCAGCACGTCGCGCGGAGTCGTCCACGGGGTGAAGGGCATGAACGACGGCCGGGTCTCGATCCCGTGCTCGCGCAGCAGCTCGATGGCGGACAACGCCTCGGCGGTCGTGTGGCCCTTGTCGAGGCGGACGAGGATCTCGTCGTTGACGCACTCCAGCGCGCAG
The DNA here is from genome assembly GCA_963767695.1 of uncultured Solirubrobacterales bacterium. Lineage (GTDB taxonomy): Bacteria > Actinomycetota > Thermoleophilia > Solirubrobacterales > Solirubrobacteraceae > Palsa-465. The sequence goes on along the minus strand of CAVYFE010000012.1, from coordinate 394,093 downwards.
ACGACGAACAGGCAGCCCGCGGCGGCCATCTCCTCCCACACCCCGGCGTGCTCGAGCACGTGCTCGACCTTCGTCGTGCAGTCGAAGGTCAGCTGCGGGTCGGCGCTCGTGCAGCGCGCGCACGATCGCCAGGGAGTGGCGCCGGCCGTTGAGGAAGTCGGGGTCGCCGAAGGTGATGTGGCGCGCGCCCATCGCCGCCAGGCGCTCGACGTCGCGCAGGACCGTCTCGGCCTGCACGACGCGGATGCGCCCGTCGTAGACGGCGGGGACTGGGCAGTGCCGGCAGCGGTGCACGCACCCGTGGCTGGCCTCCACGTAGCCGACCAGCCGCTCCTCCCCGCCCACCGCCAGGCGGGCGTAGCGCTCCAGTCCCGGCAGCAGCTCGCGCGCCGGCGAGTCGAAGCTGCCGCGCTGCAGGTGGACGATCGGCCGTTCCGCGGCCGGCGCGGGCGCGCGCCGGGGCCGCCAGCTCGTCCACCCATGCCGTCAGCGCGGGCTCGTACTCGCCGGCGATCGCGCGCGCGCCGAGCTCCCGCTCTACCAGCTCGCGGCTGACCGTGGCGTAGAGCCCGTAGAAGCAGATCGGCAGCCCGGGGTGCTCGCGGCGCACTCGGCGCCCGGCGTGAGCGCCAGGCGCATGGCGGTGTGCATCGGCACCGAGAAGCCGACCGCCTGCGCCCACTCCAGCGGCGCCCGGGTCCCACGGCTGCACGCTGAGGTCCAGGCAGCGGACCTCGTGCCCGGCGCGGCGCAGCGCGGCCGCCGGCGAGGCGACGTGCAGCGGCTGGTGGCCCAGCTCATAGGTCGAGATCAGAAGGACGCGCACGCGATGACCCACGCTAGCGCGCGCCGACCGGCTCGGGCGCCGTGCGCGGCTCGATCCGGATCCGCAGGCGGGCGTGCGCGTCGCGCAGCGAGGACTCCACGGCATCGGGGCTCGCCCCGCGGGCGAACAGGAAGCCCAGGTAGCGGTCGCCCTCGGGCAGCGGCACCACGGGACGCCCGCGCGCGATCGTGACCTCCAACCCCGCGATGCCGCCCACGGCCCGCGCGTCATCCTGCCCCTCGACCGCGCGCAGCACCCCGGCGCGGGGAATCGGGATCATCATCACCCCGGACGCCGCCGACTCCCGCGCCACGTCCGCGAGCCCGAGGCTGAGGGCGTGGCGCAGAATCACCTGCTCGAGGCTGACGCCCGCGCCGAAGCGCAGCGCGCGGGAGCACAGCCCGCCGATCGACCGGGCCGCCAGCTCCAGCACGCTCACGTGCTCGCGGTCCACACGCAGCTCGGCGTGGATCGGTCCCTCCCGCAGACCCAGCGCACTCGCCGCCCGCCCAGTGAGAGCCTCGACCTCGGCCAGCACGCTAGTCGGTAGCCGCGACGGCGTGACGTACAGCGTCTCCTCGAAGTAGGGGCCCTCGAGCGGGTCGGGCTTATCGAAGACCGCCAGCACCTCCAGGCGCCCGGCGCGCAGCAGCCCCTCGACCGCGACCTCAACACCCGGCAGGTAGCTCTCCAACAGCAGCGACGCGCCGACCGGCTCGCGAGCGGCAGCCAGGATACCCCGGACGCGCTCGGCGGCCGCCCGCGCCTCCGCGACCCCGTTTGCCCGGATCACCCCGCGGCTGCCCGACAGCGACAACGGCTTGACGACGCAAGGAAGACCCACCTCGCGTGCCACCGCCGCCACGTCAGCCCCCGCGTGCAGCAGAGCGAAGCGCGGCTGGGGGACGCCCGCCTGCGCGAACGCCCGCCGCATCGCCGCCTTGTCGCGCGTGCGGGCAACGGCGTCCGGCGGGTTGTGGGGCAGCCCGAGGCGCTCGGCGCCCAGCGCAGCGGCCATCACGCCCTCCTCGTCGACGGCGACGATCGCAGCGAACGGCGTCCGCCGAGCGCGGTCGGCGATCTGCTCGGCCGCCCAGGCAGGGTCTGAGAGGCGTAGCGTCAGCGCGCGCTCGCCCATCACCGCCGCCATCGTCGCCCGGCGGTCCGAGGCGACCGTGACGTCCAGGTCGAGATCCCGCGCCGCAGCCATGAAGTCCGGCGCCCGGTAGGTCGCGGATGGGAGGATCAAGAGCAAGCGATCCACGTCGCTATCGTAGGCCTGTCGCCCAACAAGCCCCAGAGCTCATCGCCATCACCGCCTCTGCGCTCGAGCGCGTGCGCGGCTTCCTCGTCGCCGCGTCCGACCCGGGCAGCCGCGTGCTGTCCGTGCGCGTCACCGACGTGGCCGACGGCGAGTACGTCTGCGCGCTGTCGCTCGAGCCGCAGGCTCAGATCCGCTCCGGCGACACGGTGCAGCACGAGGGCGATCTCGCCATCGTGGTGGCGGGCGACAGCGTCGACAAGCTGCGCGGAGCCACCGTCGACTGGAGCGAGAACCGCCTAGGCGGCGGGTTCGTGGTCGTCAACCCGAACAAGCCGGTGCCCCCACCGCTCGCCCTTCCGACCCTGCCGATGAGCCCGGGAGCCGGTCGCCCCGGCCCGCCGCCAGGTCCGCCGCGGCCGTCGCCCACGGGCGGTCTGGACACCGATGTCGCGCGTAGTGTGATGGCCGTGCTCGACCGCGACATCAACCCGAGCATCGCGAGCCACGGCGGGCACGCCGAGCTCGCGGCGGTCGACGGCGCCACGGCCTACCTGCGCCTAGGCGGCGGATGCCAGGGCTGCGGCATGGCCACGGTCACGCTCAGCCAGGGGATCGAGGTGGCGATCACCCAGGCCGTGCCCGCGATCAATCAGGTCGTCGACGTCACCGACCACGCCTCCGGGACCAACCCCTACTTCGAGCAGGCCAAGAAGTAGCCGCGGTACTTTTCAGTGGTCTTCTAGCTCAGCCGCGGTCTCGGTTCATGCAGACTGCCGCGCCTGGTCTGCAACTGCCTGCCTGGGTCTCGACTCGCTCACGGAATTTGGGAGTCGTGAGCTGACATCGCCCACCGTGCGTGGCACAGATCGGATAGCTCGAGGAACGCGCGGTTATTACATCGCTCACATAAGCCTGTTCAATAGGAGTACGCACGATGCTGAGCTGGTTCTGCGGCCAGAATCCTCAGCCCAAGGCCGGATGCCACCAACGGCGCATTGTGCGTCACGAGACGAGAGGCGGGGGCGACTGGGTTTTGACTGCGGGGCCGGTGCGTTGCTCGCATGGGCGTCGCCCAACCGGCTCGTGGTGGCGTCGTCCTACGCGACTGACCGCTCGTCAGGTCTAGCCCTCTTCCTTCCGGGCGGATCCGATCGAGGGATGGAAGGTTTGAGGACCATGATGAGCAGGACACGCGACCGCGCGTCGCGCAGGCGCGGCGAGTTCAGTCACGATAGCGTCGACCGTCGCCTGTCGGCGGTGATCGATGCCCGACGGCGCCTGGATACCGGCGACCGAGTCGTGCTTGGATCAACGCAAGCGGGGTCGGCGGAAGCGATCCCCGCTACGCGTATCTCACTCGTTCGCACGACTGTGGTAGGCGGCTAACCAGGTGTGGCGGGAGTGGGCTGCCGCGGATTTGCCGTGTGGTCAGGATCACTAGCTGCCTTGCGGACCGGCGCACACGACGGCAACGGAATCAGATGTCAGTAGCGGAACTTCAGGAACTCGAAGAGGTCAAGGACCTGTTGGCTAAGGGGCGGCAGCTGGGCGTCCTTACCTACTCGGAGATCTCCCTGGCGACGTCCGAGCTGGATCTCGACGAGAGCGACGTCGAGGAGCTGCGCGGTTTCCTGGAGCGCTCGGAGATCGAGCTGGTCGAGGAGGTCGATCCGGCACTTGCGGCGGCGGAGGTGGAGCGCGGGCCGGACAAGCGAGGCCGGCGCAAGCCCAAGACCGCGCTTGATCTCAAGCCGGAGGGGACGACTGACTCCTTGCAGCTGTTCCTGAAGGACATCGGCAAGGTGCGTCTGCTGACTGCCCAGGAGGAGGTCGATCTCGCGAAGCGGATCGAGCGCGGAGACCTCGAGGCCAAGCAGAAGATGGTCGAGTCCAACCTGCGGCTGGTCGTTTCGATCGCGAAGAACTACCGTAACCAGGGTCTGCCGTTCCTCGATCTGATCCAGGAGGGCACGCTCGGCCTGGTCCGCGCCGCGGAGAAGTTCGACTACCGCAGGGGCTTTAAGTTCTCCACTTACGCGACCTGGTGGATCCGTCAGGCGGTCGCTCGTGCGCTTGCCGACAAGGCGCGCACGATCCGGATCCCGGTGCACGTGTTTGAGAAGCTCAACAAGATCGGCCGCGCGGAGCGCATGCTCGTGATCGGGCTCGGTCGTGAGCCGACGGTCGAGGAGATCGCCGAGGTGACCGGCATCGAGCCCGAGGAGGTCGAGTCGATCAAGCGCTCGGCGGAGGCGCCGGTCTCGCTCGAGAAGCCGGTCGGTGACGAGCAGGAGTCCGAGTTCGGCCAGTTCATCGCCGACGAGCGCGCCGAATCCCCGTACGAGCGGGCCGCGGAGATCCTGACAAAGGAAGCGCTCCGCGAGGCCCTCGAGAACCTCTCCTACCGGGAGCGTCGCGTGCTCGAGCTTCGGTACGGGCTCGGCGGCGAGCACCCGCGGACGCTGGACGAGGTCGGGCGCACGTTCAACGTCACGCGCGAGCGGATCCGCCAGATCGAGAATCAGTCACTGAAGAAGCTTCAGTCGCTGGCCGAGGCGCAGAAGCTCCGCGACGTCGCGTGAGCCCAAACACGTTCTGCTTGACAGGGAGAACGCGGCCCCGATTGGGGCCGCGTTTCGCGTTGGGGGGTGGGGGCCCAGGCGCGCCCGGGCGCGGGCGGGCGGGTGAGATCGGCGAGCTGTTGCGCCGTGAAGGGCTGTATTCGTCGCTGTTGACGGAGTGGCGGTGCGCGCGGGATGCGGGGGCCGGTGGAGACGCCGCAGCGGCCGCACGGCCGATCAATGCCGAACCCGCTGGAGGCCGAGAACGCTCGCTTGTGCCGGCGCGCGGAGCGCGCTGGCGGGCGATCGCGACCGTGGCAAGGAACTCGCCAGGTCTCGCGACATCGCACAAGTGCTTTGTCGGACGGCGATTGTGCGCCCAAGTGTCTGCTGCAGCTACCGAGCCCCGGGACTACGGACTTGGGTCAACCGAACCTGGCGAGCGGGGGGTGCTCGGGTTGATTGCCGCAATCAGCGTGGATTGGTCCTCGGCGCTCACGATGAGCCGACGCAGCGGGGCCGGGAACGGACCCAGGCGCACCCAGTTCGGCCGGTCCAAAGTGATCTCGACCAGCCCGGTACCGGCGCCATTGACAAGAGCGGTGCCTCGCCAGTAGTTGACTATGCGGAGAACGCTGATTCTGAAAGGACCACGTAGTTCGCCTCTGTTCAGTGACCGGGCAGATGTAACTGCCTCGTGAGGGATCGTGGCGTGAAATGCCCACCCCATGCGAACTTCGACTGTCGAGGAACTCACCTTCACGCGCGAGACTTTTGGACCGACGCCGAGCACCGTCATAAAGATGCGGCTGGTTCGATCGAAACTGATCGGGAACGTCGTTGTGTTGTCTACGATTACTCCTCGGGAAGGCCCTCGGACACCGATCCCCGAGCCATATCACTTTCCCCGGGCCAGATCAACGGCTCCGTCGAGATCAGGCCGGTTCAGTCAGAGGCCGTCCTCCGTCCGTCGCGCGAACGGGGGTGTGCTCGTCGGCGCAGAGTGGGTGGCCTCACGAATCGACTTGACCATTTCTTTCAAGGTGCTCTCATATATAGAGGTCACCAAACGCGACACCGCAGCCAACGAGAGGCATAACTATGCGAGGGCCGGACACGAATAGCGCTCCTAACGGTGTGCGGGGTTGGTGGACATCACCGCCGCGGTCGGGCATGAGACTCATCATCTCGCCGATCGAGTACCGCCACCTCCGCACCTGGGCAGGCGTGCGCATTGCGAGCGGCACCATCCTGGTTGGGCTCGGCGCGGTCACGCTTATCTTCGGTGGCAACGACTCGAAGACGTACGGCTGGGCCGTTGCGTTCCTAGCCCCGGCAGCGGCAAACCTGGCGTTCGCCTACTGGGAACTGAGCATCGCTCGCTCCGCACCTTCCTGAGGCTGTCGCCCGGCCTCCGCCTCAGCGGCGAGTTCCGGAGACGCTTCTTAGCCGGCGGATCGGAAGGCACCGGACGGGCGAAACCGCGCACGAGCGCTCCGCCACGGTTGCGATCGCCCGAGCTCGGACCTGCTTTCGCGTCCGGACGCGTCCCTCGGTGCGCACCACCAGCGGTTCCCCTGTGCGCGGGTTGCGGGGAAGCCGCGAGTCAGGGTCTCGGCGGCGGCCCCCGAACCGGCGTCGGGTCACGCTTGCCGCGGAGGCTGTCGCATAAACCATGCCGGATCGCGACTTTTTGTGTGACCGTGACAAGGTCGCCATTCTCGACCGGATCATTTCGGTCGCGGAGAAGCCGCCCTAGCCGGCTGGGTAGCTCTCACGAGGTCCGCGAAAATGGCGTTGTCACATTTGTACAAGGGCGTTTCTTTGTGTGACAGCCTCCGCGCAAGGCAGGTGCGCCAGCCAGTCGATCGAGATGCCCGGCGTGACGTGAAGGCAGGTCCAGCTCTATGACAGCCGCGCCGAGAGGGGGCCATGGCCCTACTGCTCTCCGAGAAAGGGGCGGTCAGGCGAGAGCGCTGGTCCTCGTCCAAGGGATCAGCCACGACCGCGACCGGCGACGTGCCTGCAACGCCAGGAACGCGACAGTCACGGCCGAGATCGGAGGCCGCTCCTTCCCCTGGCGGAGCAGGAGCCTCGACGGCGACACGCTACGTAGTGCTCCCTTTCGTCCATCTCATCAGCACCGGCCCGGGTCGGCCAGGCTTATGCAACCCTCCGGTAGAGCGGCGCTCTGGTCGGCGGAGACCGCTGCACCGCTGGTCGTCGATCGCGGTAGGGACGCGGCCGCCCCCCGCACAGATCCCAGCGTGCGTGACTCTCCACCAGCACAGCTCTGTGTCGCGCGAACCGAGAGCAGAACGCTTCGCAGGAGAGGGACCTTCGAGGCAAAGCCCGCGCCTGGGAAACGTCCGCGGGCGATAGGGTCCGCCACGGGTGGTTTCTGCCGCGCCGCTAAACCGATCGCTTCTGATGTTCGACGATAGGGAGGAGCACCAGCCATGGCCCGTGTGAACGAGCTCGTCGATGGGATCTACAGGATCTCAACCACCGTCCAGCTTCCCGATACCGAGTTTCAGTTCAACCAGTTCCTGATCAATGATGAGCGCCCCGCGCTCATCCACACCGGGATGTACGGGTTGTACGAGGGCGTCCGCGAGGGCGTCGCGGAGGTGCTAGATCCAAGCAAGCTCGAGTATGTGATCCTCCTGCACTTTGAGGCGGACGAGAACGGGGGCATGGACCGGTTCCTCGAAGGGGCGCCAAACTCAACGCTCGCGTGCAGCGCCTTGAGCGCGATCCTCAACCTGAGCGGCTGGAACTACTCAGGCCGCGTCGAAGGACATGCCGAGGGAGAGGTGATCGATCTAGGCAAGCACAAGCTCCGCTTCTTGGAGACGCCGCACGTGCACCACTGGGACTCGATGATGCTGTTCGACGAGACCACCAAGAGCGTGTTCCCGTCGGACCTCTTCATCCAGCCTGGTGACCAGCCGCCGGTCGTGAACGAGAACCTCGGCAGCATGATGTGCGAGTACTACCGCCAGATCGGGATCTTCGCCCACGAGCAGCCGGTCAGGGACGTGGTCGATCGAATCGAGGCCCTCGACCCCAACTGGATCCACGGCATGCACGGCGGCAGCCTCCCGCGCGAGGCCATCGCGTACTTCACACGCGCGCTACGGGAGGAGCCGTTTGGCTATCAGGGCAAGCTGCTCGGCCGGGACGTGCTGCCCAGGTAGGACCAGGTAGGGGCTCTGCCGGTTGTCGGGACTCCTTTCACCTTGGAATGAGCACCGAGCCCAGACGGCACCGGGCGTGGTCGCGTTGTTGGTTCGCCCTGGCGGAGCGGAGGTGCGACGCGGGCTAAACGAGACGCTCGGTCTTGAGCAGACGCATTACTGTCGGAGTCGTCCGCACGCAGAGCGCCCCTTTCTCCGATTGCATAAGCCCGGCCGACCCGGGCCGGCGCTAATGAGACGGACGAGATTCGGTCATCTGGCCCGTGGCGGCGTCTGGCCTCGACGACATGCTCGCAACCGTTCCAACTCACGAGCGCCGCCGCCGTTCGGCCCGAGTTGTGCAATCGAAGAAAGCAAGCGCGTCGATCCGACGAATCCGCGGAAACCGGTTCCTGCTCAAAGGGAGCAGTCGGCTGAGCATGTTGATCACTTCTGCGTCTTGCGACGCCGTTCGGGCGCACGGGTCCTGGGGTGGGTGGTCGCTCATTGTGCGAGCGGCGTGTTTGCCGAGGGATGCCCGCGCGGACGTTGGGCTCTGTCACGCCGCTCCGGCTCGGCGCGAGGCTTCGGGGCGGACTCCTTCGAAGCGGACGGTCGTTCCGACAGCGGACTGGACAAACGCTGTCGGCATCGCGCGGGCGATAGCGTGGACCGCCTTCCAGCCTGAGCAGTGCGCAGGTACCACGCGGGCGATATCGGCAGCGCGAAATGCCCGGACGGTTGGTTCGATCCGTGCCTCGAACAGCCCACCGGTGAGGTGCAGTCCGCCAATAAAACCCGCAACGCGCGGTTCGCCGGTGAGGCGCTGAGCGTGGCGCAGAACATTGATCGCGCCGGCGTGCGAACAGCCGGACAGGATCACCAAGCCCAGGTCGCGCACGTCAACGATCAGCGCCTGGTCGTCCCAGATCATCGGATCGGGCTCCCAGCCGTCCTTGCCGCGCGCTTGGTGGATCGGAAAGCCACGCTCGAACTCGCTGACGCGCTCGATCTGACCGGAAACCAGGACCGCGCCATCGAGCAGCAGGCTATGAGCGCGCTCTTCGACCACCTCTAGGCCCTCAGCCTCAAGGTCGTGGCGGCTTGGCGGCGGCAGCCGCATCTCGCCGCCTGAGGGAAACACGATTCGACGCTCCCGCCACGCTTCGGGGTGGATCACCAGCGGCAGCCGCGAGCGCCCCCTCCCGCGGACGAGCCCCTCCAGCCCGCCGTGGTGGTCGGCGTGGCCGTGAGAGATGACGATCGCGCGCAAATCGCCCACCCCCACCTCGAGAACGTCCAGGTTGCGAGCGACGGCGTGCTGCGTAAGACCGGCGTCGTAGAGCACGGTCTGGCGATCACCATCATGCTCGAGGCTGACCAGCGCAGAGAAGCCGTGCTCGGCGACGAGCTGCTCGGAGGCGCCGAAGTCCCGCGCCTGGTAGCGAAGCACGCCCTCCTCGCCGGCCATCAGCACGTCGAGGAAGTTGTCGACGAGGATCGTGACCTCGACCCGATCAACCGGCGCAAGCACGCCCCGATCGTACGCCAGCAGCCGAGCGGCGACGCAAACTCGCCAGCGCACGACGCATCTCGAAGGGCCCGACGTCGTGACGGGCCGGCTGCGGCCACGACACGCTCACTAGTTGGAAAATTGCGAGAGCCTCGGCGAACTCTCGCGTCACACACGCTCCGGAACGTGAGGGGCGCTGTCGGAGAGCGTTGACTGGGGCTGCTGGGAGACTTCCGTCACCGACTACACGCACGATGAGTTTCGCCGTTTCAGCTGACGCCTACGACCGCTACATGGGTCGCTACTCGCGGCTGCTCGCGCCGCTGTTCGCCGATTTCGTGCGTCTGGGGCACGAGTGGCGCGTGCTCGACGTGGGCTGTGGGCCGGGGGCGCTTACCTCGGAGCTAGCGAGCAGGGTTCGCGCTGACCGCGTCGCCGGCGCCGATCCTTCGCCTGGGTTCGTGTCCGCATGCGCCGAGCGCGTTCCGGGCGTGGACGTGCGCGTGGCGCCTGCGGAGGAGTTGCCCTGGCCGGACGGGTCATTCGATGCGGTGCTCTCGCAGCTTGTCGTGAGCTTCCTCGCGGACGCCGACAGCGCGCTGCGCGAGATGCGCCGGATCGTCCGGCGGGGCGGATTGATCGCCGGGTGTTCATGGGATTACGGCGGCGGGATGCAGATGCTGCGGACGTTCTGGGATTCCGCGTGTGCGCTCGACCCGACCGCCCCCGACGAGGGCCGCGTCATGGTGTACACCGACCAGAGCTCTCTGCAGCAGCTGTGGCAGCGCACCGGATTGAGCGAGGTCGAGGTGGCGCCACTCGTGGTGAGAGTCGAGTACGCCGACTTCGCTGACTACTGGCAGCCGTTCCTGACCGGGACCGGGCCCGGAGGCCGCTACTGCGTGTCCCTCGAGGATCGGCACCGGGCGGCGTTGCGCGAGGAATGCTTCCGCAGGCTCAGCACCCCCACAGGACCCTTCACACTCACCGCCCGAGCGTGGGCAGTTCGCGGCGTGGCCTGACGGCGTCGGCGCACCATCGCGAGAACAACGGCAGCCACCCAGGCTCCGCATGCTCACGCACCTGCTCTGCCGGCAGATTGCAGCATTCACCGCCCCACGCAGGCTCGCCGATGGTCTTGAGCAATCTCAGCACGACGCGCGTCGACGCCGTCGAGGGTCTCGCTCCGGCAGGGGAAGGAGCGGCCTCCGATTTCGGCCGTGACTGTCGCGTTCCTGGCGTTGCAGGCACGTCGCCGGTTGCGGTCGTGGCTGATCCCTTGGACGAGACGCAGCATTGTCGCGACGGTTCGGAGACTGCTGCTCGCATCCGAAAACGCGGAAGAGCGGCCCCAGGCCTCGCGGCGCTGCCGTGGTGTCGTCGGCGCTGTTCGTGATTACCGCGCCGACGGCATTGCAGGTCTCTGACCGTAAGCGGCCCGCTTCCCTGTACCTCGCCAAGAGCGCGATCGGACCGCTGCCGGCGGCGTTGGGAGCTAGCGACAGCCCTGCTGTCCGCGCGAAGGACGGGCGGCGTCAGAAGCAGGCGGAAACGTGCCGCAATGCGACAGCAGGTCTGCGCGATCTGACGCTGTACACGCGGCGGCGGCGACCGCGATCAGGGGTTCAGCGACCGTTGCGCCGAGGCCGTCCGCGAAGCGATGGCATAGCGAACATGCCCCGCCCGCGAACCCGCTCTACTGTCGGTGCATGCATGCATCTGCACTCCGAGTGGCCCGGTGCCGAGACGATCGAGACTCGGCGTCTGACGCTGGAACCGCTGCGCGTCGACCACGCCGACGAGATGATCTTGGTGCTCAGAGATCAGGACGTGTACGCGTACACCGGTGGCGAGCCGCTCAGCCTCGAGGAGCTGCGCTCCCGGTACGCGAGACAGGTTGCAGGGCAAACCCCCAACGGGTCGCAAGGCTGGCTGAACTGGATCGTTCGTGAACGGGGGACTCAACTCGCTGTCGGGACCGTTCAGGCGACGCTGTGCGTCGAGCAGGGCAGCATGTCCGCCGAAATCGCGTGGATCGTCGGCGTCGCGCACCAGGGTCGCGGCTATGCGACGGAGGCCTCTAGCGCGATGGTGGAGTGGCTCCGCCGGCACGGCGTCGACATGTTCGCAGCTCACACTCACCCAGGCCGCTCTGCCTCAGAGGGTGTTGCGAGGCGTGTTGGCCTGACCGCGACCGACGCAGCCCGGGAAGGCGAGACCCGTTGGGTGTTGGTCGCCCTGTAACGGCTTGCGCTGCAATCACGCCCTGCACCCGTCCCGGTCACCGACACCGCGCGCCGATGGCAGCAAGCGGGCCGAGCAAGATGATCACGTGCCGACGACCGGACCGCCCCGCACACGGGTGTTCGCACGTGTCTCGCGCTCACGGAGGCCATCCGGAAACCCCGCCACGATGCCCGCGCCAAGCGCGAATGCGGGGCTCGTTCCCGAACACAACGCGCGACCTGCTCGTCGCCATTGCGAGGCCGGCCGGGGCGTCGGACGTCCGCCGCCCTCGCCGACCAGTCCGGAGCCCCGCTTTGCCGCGGTTGCGAGAGTCGTCGATGTGCTCGCTGGCGGCCCGATCCGCGGCGACCTGCAAGCACACCTGGCTGTCCCTCGCGCGGCCGAGCATTGACGCCCAGGCGTTCAGGCGCCGCCGAAGGCGTGGGCGACGGCCGCCGCCCAGGCCCCGTACAGATCGATGACAGTGGACGGCGCGGGCCATTCTCCGGCCTGTAGTCGTTTGAGCGCTTCGCCGCCGCGCCGGCGTGCGTGGGTGCGCGACCAGTCGTACGAGGACGGCGCGGCGCCGTGGCGCGCTCGCCATGCACGCATCGCTTCGCGAACCCGTTCCCGGGTCCATTGCGGCGCGATCGCGCCGGGATGGCAGCGTTTGCAATACGCGTAGGCGTCGCCCTTGCCGTTCCGTGGCGCGGTGGGCGCCCCGCAGCCGCGACACACTCCCCGGTAGCGCGCCTTGACCGCGCGTGCCTTCTCGCCGGTCGGATCGTAGAGATACGTCTTGATGGTTGCGTCTGCGCGTCCCAGCCGACGAGCGATCTCCGCGATCGACAGGCCCTCCTGGTCGCGGTAGTGGCGGGCGAGTTGCGACGCGCGGCGCCGTTCCGTGACCCGGTCGAGCATCAGAACCCTAAGCCTACCGGAGGTGCTGGACAGCCAGCCGAGCGCAGAAAAAAGACCGTCGGGGAACGACGGTCTCCTCGTGGTGCAGCGGCGGGCAGGTGAACCCCGGAGTTCGCGACCTCTTGCCTTGGCCTCCCGTTCCCAGCTGAGGAACGGGAGGTGCCCAGGGAGGCGCCGTACGCCGGCGCGCGTTACTGTAGGCTCACCGGGTCGGCAGCCGTGGCCCGGGTGATTGGGCCGGCGCCGCCGCGTCGGAGGCGTAACCTACTTCTCGTCGAACAAGCGAAGGTCTGAGGGCTCGCGCAGCAGGTCCTCGAGGATGATGTTCCCCTCGGTGTTGTAGGGCTGGCGCATGTGCTCGTCCCAGGCGGCGCGAGAGTGGAACATCTCGAGCATCACCCATGTGTCCGCCTCGTCCTGCGGCTGCACGAGGTGCATGAAGACGCATCCCGGCTCGGTGAGGGCATTCTGACGCATGGACTGCAGCTGCGCCTCAGCTTCCTCAAGCCGGTCGAGTCGAGGCTTGATGGTGACGACAAGGAAGAGGGGGCGCTCCTGGTCGCTGATAGGCTGTTCTTACCCCGAGGGTCTGCCGCTGAATCTCGTTCGGGGTTTGCGATGAGGGAGGTTCGGGGACCATTATTGATGCCGCGAGCGCCGCCTTCACCGGGCCCGCCCTGTGCGGGGGCGCGGGCGTCCATCGATCTCGTCGAGTGAGGAAAAGCGGATGTTCGTTGTCGTCGGGGAGGCGCTCATCGACTTGGTCGGGCAGCGCGGAGGCCGGACATTGGCCGCACATCCGGGTGGCAGCCCGGCAAACGTCGCGCTTGGTCTCGCCCGGCTGGGCGTCCCCGTGACGCTCAAGACGCGTCTGGGGCGGGATGCGTTCGGAGAGATGATCTCGGCGCACCTGGAAGCCAGCGGTGTCCGCGTCGACGGAGGCGCGAAGGGGGGTGTGTCGACCAGCCTGGCGATCGCGACCCTCGCGGCGGGGATCGCCTCCTATGACTTCCGGATCGACTGGGATGTGGGGCCCTTGGCGCCGCTCCCGATCGAGACACGCTGTTTGCACACCGGTTCATTGGCGACGGTCCTCCCACCTGGGAAGGCGAGCGTCGTAGACCTTGTGGAGCGGGAACACAAGCGGGGTCGAGTGACCGTCTCGTACGACCCGAACGTGCGGCCCGCGCTGCTTGGAGACGCGGCGCGGGCGCGACCGGACATTGAGCGTCTCGTCGCCCTGTCCGACGTCGTCAAGGCCAGCGACGAGGATCTTCGCTGGCTCTACCCTGACCGGCCCGATGAGGACGTCGCGCAGGCCTGGCTCGCCTCGGGGCCCGCCCTCGTCGTCGTGACCCGCGGTGGTGCAGGTGTCTACGCCGTCTCCGCGGGCCTGGAGTTATACCGGCGGGCGGTGCCGCTCGATCTCGTGGACACGGTCGGCGCGGGTGATTCCTTCACCTCCGGTCTGCTCGACGGGCTGCACCGTGCCGACCTAGTCGGCGGCGCGCGCCGCGACGCGCTGGCGGCGATCGACGAGGCGACGCTCGGCAGCGTCGTCGATGCAGCGGCCCTGATAGCCGCGATCACATGCTCCCGGCCGGGCGCCGACCCGCCGACGAGAGCCGAGGTCGATGCCGCGCTCGCAGCCCAATGACTTGCATTAACGTGCGGCAACGGTTGGGCTCGCTCATGATGCTGCACGACCGCGGCGAGCTCCGGACGGACTTCCGGCCGCTGCGGCTCACCGTCACGTACTACGCGCCTTGCCAGCAGCAGGGGCAAGGCATCGGCAAACGTCTGATCGCCGCGCAGGCCGACGGCGACCTTGCCGGCGCGATCGACGATCTCGCGGCGCGCTTGCGATGACGGCCGGGGCGAGCATCGCAGCGCTCCCCCACGCCCTGCGGCGACCGCGACGAGCTCGCGCGGCACTTCGGGGACGTCGTCCGGCGGTCTTCCTCGACTACGACGGCACGCTGACTCCGATCGTCGACCGGCCGGACGACGCGGTCATCTCGGTGAGCATGCGCGTGGCGGTCCGGGGACTTGCGCAGCGCTGCCCGGTTTGCGTGGTGAGCGGCCGCGATCGTCGTGTGGTCCAGGACCTCATGGGCGTTGAGGATCTGATCGTCGCGGGAAGCCACGGTTTCGATATCTGGAGTCCGACGGAGGGCACGTTGGAACACGCGGCGGGCGGTGGCTTTGAGGAGTTGATCGAGTGCGTCACGGAACGCGTGCGCGAGGAGGCCGACCCGATCGAGGGCTCGCTGGTCGAACCCAAGAAGGCATCGGTCGCGCTGCACTACCGCCTCGTCGCCGACACCGACCGGCCGGCCATAAAGCCGATCGTCGACCGCGTGCTGGCCGAGCATCCCGGTGAACTCAAGGTCACACCCGGCAAGATGGTCTATGAGATCCAGCCGAAGCTCGAATGGGACAAGGGCAAGGCCGTGCTGTACCTGCTAAGGGCGCTCGGACTGGACGGCGACGATGTTGCTCCCCTCTATCTGGGTGACGACATCACCGACGAGGACGCCTTCCGGGCGCTCTCCGGCAAGGGCATCGGCATCTTCGTCGGCCAGGCCGACGATCCGGAGATCGGGGGCCGCGGCACATCCGCCGCGTTCGTGCTGGACTCGCTCGAGGAGGTGGAACGATTTCTGGACACGCTGGCCCGGTGAGCGGCGAGCGCGCCGACGAGGCGGTCGTCGCCTACGACAACTTCGAGCCCGACGAGGAGGGCCTGCGCGAGGCCCTGACCTCGACCGGCAACGGCTACTTCTGCGCGCGCGGCGCGGCCGAGTGGGAGGACGCGGGCGGCGCCCATTACCCGGGGACGTACGTGCACGGCGGCTACAACCGCGAGACGACGGTGATGGGCGGGCGTCCCGTCCTCAACGAGGACCTCGTCAACCTGCCCAACTGGCTCGTGCTCAAGCTGCGGATCGAGGGCGACGACGCGATCGGCCTGGACAACGTCGAGCTGCTCGAGTACCGCCACGAGTACGACATTCGCTACGCGCTCCTCTCCCGGACGGTGCGCTTCCGAGACCGGGCCGGGCGGGAGACCAGCCTGCGCAGTCGTCGCTTCGTCAGCATGGCCCACCATCACCAGGCGGCGATCGAGTGGGTGATCACCCCGGAGAACTGGTCGGGCCGGATGGAGGTCATCTCCGCGATCGACGGGCGCGTGACGAACCGCGGCGTCGCACGCTATGCGGAGCTCGAGGGCCGCCATCTCGACCCGGTCTCCCCGCGGACGTTCGGCCCCGAAGTCATCGCGCTGAAGGTTCAGACCCGCAAGTCGAACCTCTACTTCGCCCAGGCCGCCCGCACCAACGTCTTCCGCGGCGACGAGCCCGTCGATGTCCAGCGCAGCCTGTTCCAGACGGAGGACTACATCCAACAGGTCGTCGCCTGCGACGCGCGCGCGGGCGAGCCCGTGCGCGTCGAGAAGATGGTCGCCTTCTACACCTCACGCGACCGCGCCATCAGCGAACCGCTGGGGAGTGCCGGGGAGTCCACCGGTCGCTATCCCGGGTTCGTCGAGGCGCTCGAGCGCCACAAGCGAGCGTGGGAGGAGCTGTGGCGTGCGTGCGACATGCGGCTGCCGGGGAACGATCGCGTCCAACTCGTGCTGCGCTTCCACATCTCCCATGTCCTGCAAGTCTGTTCGCGCTACACGGCCGACCGGGACGCCGGAGTGCCGGCGCGAGGTCTCAACGGCGAGGCCTACCGCGGGCACGTGTTCTGGGACGAGCTCTATGTCTATCCCTTCCTGAACTTCCGCCTTCCCGACATCACCCGCGCCCTGCTGATGTACCGCTTCCGGCGTCTCGGCCAAGCCCGGGCCGCCGCGCGTGACGCCGGCTACCGCGGCGCGATGTATCCGTGGCAGAGCGGCAGCGACGGCAAGGAAGAGACACAGGTCGTCCACCTCAACCCGCTATCGGGCCAGTGGGAGCCGGACCTCAGTCACAACCAGCGGCACGTCAACGCCGCGATCTTCTACAACATCTGGAGCTACTACGAGGTCACCGAGGACCTCAACTTCCTGCGCGAGTACGGCGCCGAGATGATGCTCGAGATCGCGCGCTTCTGGGCCACGATCGCCACCTTCAACCCCGACCGGGACCGCTATGAGATCCATGGCGTCATGGGCCCGGACGAGTTCCACGAGCAGTATCCGGACGCGGCCGAGGGCGGGCTGCGCAACAACGCCTACACGAACGTCATGGTCGCGTGGATCGCCGAGACCGCGCAGAAGGTGCTCGACCTGCTTCCCGAGAGTCGCCGCGAGGCGCTGTCCGCCCGCCTCGGGCTCACCGACGAGGAGATCGCCCGTTGGGATGAGATGAGCCGCAAGATGTTCGTGCCATTCCACGACGACGGCGTCATCAGCCAGTTCGAGGGCTACGAGGAGCTCGCCGAGCTCGATTGGGACGCCTACAGGGAGAAGTACGGCAGAATCCAGCGGCTCGACCGGATCCTTCGTGCCGAGGGAGACGATCCCGACCGCTACATGCTGGCCAAGCAGGCCGACACGGTCATGCTTTTCTATCTGTTCTCCGACGAACAGCTGCGGCGTTTATTTGAGCGGCTCGGCTACGAGTACGGGCCCGACACCGCCCGCAAGAACATCGACTACTACGATGCGCGGACCTCACATGGCTCGACTCTGAGTTTCATCACGCACGCCGCGGTGCTGGCCGCGCTGGATCCTGAGAGCTCGTGGGAGCGCTTCATTGCTGCGCTCGAGAGCGATATCGGAGACGTCCAGGGCGGCACGACCAAGGAGGGTATCCATCTCGGGGTGATGTCGGGGACGCTCGATCTGATCCAGCGCGGATACGTCGGCACCGACATCCGTGACGGCGTGCTGTACTTCCGCCCCAGGCTCACCGACCGGTTAGACGGGCTCTCGTTTCCGATGCAGTTCCGGGGGACGCCGATCAGGGTCAGGCTCAAGGACGGCGGGCTGACGGTCGTCGCGCACACCGACGGATTCAGCCGGCCAATCCGCGTCGCGGTGGGCGACGAGGTTCGCGAGCTCCGCGCCGGCGACCAGCACACATTCGCGCTCAAGCCGACGACGAGCGTCACAAGGTAGGGAAGGAGGAACAATGGCCACTGGCTTTCGCGGCGCCATCTTCGACGTCGACGGCGTGCTGGTCGACTCGCCGCACGAACGAGCCTGGCGCGATGCGCTCAAAGAGCTGATGGAGACGAAATGGAGCGACCTCCAGCCCTCTTCGAGCTACTCGCCCGAGCGCTTCACCCCGCAGGTCTATCAGCAGGTCATGTCGGGCAAGCCGCGCTTCAGCGGCGCCCAAGCGGCGCTCGAGTACTTCGACGTCCCCGACGCCGAGACTCGGTCGAGGGCGTACGGCGACCGCAAGCAGTCGATGGTGATCGAGCTCATCGAGGCGGGCGAGTTCACCGCGTACCCCGACGCGCTGCGGTTCATCATCGCGGTCAAGGACGCCGGAATCCGAGTCGCCGCCGCCTCTTCGTCCAAGAACGCGGGCCTCTTCCTGCGCAAGATCCGACTGGACAGCTTCGCGGAAGAGAACGGTCTGGAGTCCGAGCAGGTGACGCCCGGGCTGACCCTCCTGGAGTTCTTCGACGCCGACATCTCGGGCCGCGACTTCGCGCAGGGGAAGCCGCACCCCGAGATCTTCCTCACGGGGGCCAAAGAGCTCGGCGTGCCACCCGAGGAGTGCTTCGTCGTCGAGGACGCGGTGACCGGCATCCAGGCGGCCAAGGCCGGCGGAATGGCCGCGCTCGGCCTCTCGCGCGCGCATGACGAGGAGCTCCTCGCCGCCGCCGAGCCGGATGTGCTGGTCACCACCCTGGACGACGTCGACCTCGACGCGCTGGCCGAAGGCCACCTGGCGCAGAGGGGCGCCTAATCTCGAACTTAAACTAATCGCCGCAGATCACGCTCGACGAGGGGAAATAGCCACGGACGCCCTGAGGTGTCGTCGCCGCCCGGGCGGGCTGTGAACTGGAGCGCTATGGCGCCGATCGGAGGCTACGTCTGTATTCGAGTTGCCCACGATGTGCCTTCGCGCGCGAGGACGCGCGGGATCGATCGGCCGGTCAGGTGGAGCCTGCCGAAGGTGGCCGACCTCAAGGCATCGTCCTGAGATCGATATCGCCGGCGCGTTGTGTGTCGCGGCGTGGTGGGTAGTATTGCGTTGAGAAGTTGAGCGCGGCCGCGAGAGGAGCGTGAGCCGTTGAGCAGCATCGCCAAGGGCGTGGTGGCCGAACGCCCCGAGCAAACGCGAAGCCAGCCACTGATCGGCAAAGGCATGGTGGTGCTTTTTATCGCGCTCATCTGCTGCTTTACGGCTTGGGGCATCGCGCAGGACCTGACGACGCCGATGGTCGCCGGCTTCAAGCGCATCTTCGACATGAGCACGTTTCAAGCCTCGCTTGTACAGCTCGCGTATTTCGGCGCGTACTTCCTGCTGGCGCTCCCGGCGGCCTTCATCAATCAGCGTTTTGGCTATAAGACGGGCATCCTGAGCGGTCTCGCGCTTGCCGCACTCGGGGCGTTTCTGTTCTTTCCGGCGAGCAAGATCATGACCTACGACGCGTTCCTCGTCGCCCTGTTCGCGATGGCGGCGGGCTGCTCGATGCTGGAGACGTCAGCGAATCCGTATGTCATCTCGCTTGGTCCGGAGAGCACGGCAACGCGTCGCTTGAACCTCGCCCAGGCGTTCAATCCCGTCGGCACGAACCTCGGCGTATTCCTCGCTGCGACGCTGATCCTGCCCAAACTCGCCGATCCGGTCGACATTTCGTCGCTGACGCCGGATCAGATACACACGATCCGCGCCGGCGAGTTGGGGGCGGTGATGGCGCCATACGTCGGCCTCGCGATCCTGCTGATCTTGATCGGGATCGCTATCGCAACCCAGAAGCAGCCGCCGATCGTCGAGGAGTTCCCCGACGCGGGCTCGTACGAGGGCGGCACTCGTGCGCTGTTTGGCGTTCTGTGGCGCAACAAGCGCTACCGGTTCGGGGTGGTTGCCCAGTTCATGAACGTCGGCGCGCAGGTGTGCACTTGGACGTATCTGATCCAGTATGTGGGTCAGGCGCTCGGCGGCAGCCTCACCAAGGGAGCCGCATACCTGCAGGTGAGTCTCTTGATCTTCCTCGCGTCACGCTTTCTCATGACCTGGGTGATCGGATACATCCGGGCCACAAAAGTGCTCGCGCTGCTCGCGTTCCTCGCCGTCGCGCTGTGCGCCTTTGCGATGGCGAATCCGACCATGGCGGGCGTGATCGCCGTCGTCTCGCTGTCGTTCTGCCTGTCGCTGATGTTCCCGACGATCTACGGGGTGGCGCTGAAGGGCCTCGGACCGGCGACGAAGTTCGGCGCGGCCGGCCTCGTCATGGCAATCGTGGGCGGCGCGATCATGCCGGTGCTCCAGGGCAAGGTCGTGGATGCGACCAGCCCCGCGTTCTCGTTCATCGTCCCGGCGTTCTGCTTCGCGATGGTCGGTCTCTACGCGCTCTACGACCTCAAGGCCGAGCCGACCGTGACGGCCGGCCGACCAGCCCAGGATGTCGCTCCTCCGACCGCCGCGAGCCCGCCGCAACCCGCCGAGGGGACGGGGTGAGCGGACGCTGGCGGGTCACGCTCCTCGCGGCCGCCGCTGGCCGCCGTGGTCAGCGCGTGCGGTAGCCAGTCGCCGACGAGCCCCGCGACGAGCACCAAGCAACTCGAGGTCGTCTCGTGGTGGACCTCACCATCCGAGTCAGCGGCCCTGAACGACTTGTTCGCCACCTTCCGCCAGTCAAACCCGGGTGTCACCGCGATCAACGCCGCGGTCGCGGGCGGCGCCGGCTCCAACGCGATCGTCGAGCTCGCGAAACGGCTCCAGCGCAACGACCCGCCCGATGTCTGGCAGACGTTCGTCGGGAAGTCGGTCCAGGGCTACGCCAGCCGCGGCGTCATCCGCAGCGTCGCGTCAATCTTCGCCGCTGAGCGTCTCAGCGAGAGGATGAACCGCACGATCCTCACCGCGCTCATGCACGACAATCAGCCGTACGGTGTCCCCACCGGCGCTCACCGCAGCAACGTCCTGTGGTTCAACACCAAGCTCCTCGAGCGGGCTGGCGTCGCACGCCCCTCGAGTGACTACACGATCGCCTCGTTCATCAGCGACCTCAAGAAGATCAAAGCCTCCGGCTCGACGCCGCTGTGCCTCGGCGCCAAGGACCCGTTCACCACGGTCGAGCTGTTCGAGAACACGCTGCTCAGCTCGATCGGAACCGGCGGTTGGCAGCACATGATCCACAACGGCCTCGACTGGCGCAGCAAGCAGGTCCAGACCGCCCTAAATAACTTCGGCGCCATCCTGCGCTACGCCGACTCCGAGGCGAACCAGCTGACCTGGGACCAGGCGACCAAGAAGCTCGCGGCCGGCGGGTGCGCTTTCGAGTCCATGAACGACTCGGCCTTCGGCGAGCTCATCGCCGACGGTGCACACGAGGGCACCACGTTCGACGGCGTCCCCTTCCCCGGCACCCAGGGCAGCTTCCTCGCCGTCGTCGACGTCTTCGTCGCCGCAACCAAGGCAAAGAACGCCAAGAACGCCCTGGCGTTCCTGAGTGGGATCAGCAATCCCGCCACGCAACTCGCGTTCAGCAGACATAAGGGGTCAATCCCTGTCTTGCACGACGTCGACGTCTCGTCCCTGCCCGCATATCAGCAGGCGTCCTCGAAGGCGTTCTGGACGTTGCCCGTGCTGCTGTCCGTCGCCCACGGCGAAGGGCTCAGCCCCTTCTTCCAGGAGGCCTTCTACGACGCCGTCGCGACCTACATACGGACGCGCGACCCGAACGCGTTCGCGGCCGATCTGTACAAGTGGCTCGCGCAGAGCGCAGTCCCGCCAACCTGATTTCCGGCAGACCCTCAGGCCGCAACGCGCATGTGATCACGCGTCGAGCCCAAAGAACGACGACGCCTCGTCAACGCAGAAGCAGGAAGCGCAGGTCGCGCCTGTGGCGTCCCGCTCCTCGCCTCTCTGAACGGGGGCCAGTTGTCAAGCCCTCCGCCGTTCGATGTCAGATCCTGACACCCTGAGTGTAGATCGCCGGGTGAACGCTGGCCTGTCAAGCGCCTCAGCAAGTGCACGAGAGTGAATTCAGCGTCACGCCGCTCGAGCCGCACCCGAACGACCCGGCGAGCCCGCGGCCGAGCATCTTTCAGCTCCCCGATCCAAGCCTGACGCCCGTCTACCGCCTCGAAGCCACGCTGGGTGAGCCGGTCGACCTCGGCGACACCGCCCACGGTCACCGGCGCATCGTGCCGCTGAGCGGAGGGACGTTCACCGGTCCGACGATCAGCGGAAAGCTGCTCCCCGGTGCCAGCGCCGACTGGCAGACACTGCTGCCCGACGGCACTGCGCTCGGCGACATTCGCTACACGTTGCAGACGGAGGGCGGCGATGTGCTGTATGCCCAATCGCGGGGTGTACGGCACGGCAGCGCCGAGGTTCTCGCCCGGCTGGGTCGAGGCGAGGATGTCGACGCGAGCGAGTACACCTTTCGCACCTCGACCCAGATCGAGACAGCTGCCGCGAAGCTCGATTGGCTGAACAAGGGCGTGTTCGTAAGCGTCGGCGGACGCCAGGCGAGTGGCGTCGTCTACGAGACTTACCTCGTCCGATGAGCCCGCGGGTCGCGATCATCACGGGCGCTTTGCAGGCATTGGGCAGGCCTCGTCGCCGGATACCGTCGCGCTGGGCGTGCCGTCGTCGGCGTTTCGCTCTCGTGAAACCTGACCGGGTTCTTCCATATCGCGCAACTGGCGACCGCGCAGAAGGTCGAGCAGGGCAGCGGGCACGTCGTGAACATCTCCACGAGCCTGGTCGACCACGCGGACAGCGCGAGACCCTCCGCGCTGGCGGCCCTTACGAAAGGGGGACTCGTGGCGGTGAGCCGTTCGCTGGCGATCGAGTACGCCGCACACGGGGTCCGGGTCAATGCGGTGTCGCTCGGCGTCGTCAAGACATCCGCCGCCGGCGCAGATCTCCTCGGTCACACTGGCGAAGGCGTCAGGCGCGCTCGATGGCGGTCTGGCGTCCGACGTCTTCCCAGACTCGTAGCTCGTCCGTGAGCTGGTCGAGCCGCGAGCGGATATTGTCAATCGCGTCGCCGCCGAGGACGAGGCGCAGAGGCGGCGAATCTGCGTCGAGCGCCGTTAGGATCGCTTCAGCCGCCTTTGCGGGATCGCCGGGTTGCAACCCATCATTTCCGTTGACGTATTCGCGCGTGGGACCAACCGTGTCGGCGTACTCTGGCATCGCGTCGGACTGATACGCGGCGTCCTGTCGAAACAGACCGGTACGAAATGCGCCCGGTTCGACGATCAGCGTGCGAATCCCAAACGACGCGACTTCGTCATGGAGGGCCTGGGTAAGGCCCTCGAGCGCAAACTTCGTCGCGCAATAGGCACCGAAGCCAGGCGCCGAGATCTGACCGCCGACGCTCGACATCTGCACGATTGCCCCGCTCCCTTGGGCTCGCATGTGGGGCAGCACCAAGCGAGTGAGCGCCACCGGGGCGAAGAAGTGCAGCTCGAATAATGACCTCAGCTCGCTATCGGTTGTCTCCTCGACCGCTCCGACCTGGGTCCGGCCGGCGTTGTTTACGAGCACGTCGATGCGACCAAAGCGCTCGAGCGCGTGCCTGACCGCCCGGTCTCGCTCGCGTGCATCGGTCACTTCGAGCGCAACCGGATACACGCGGTCATCCACCGCGAGCTCCTCCAGACGCCGGATGTCTCTAGCCGTCGCAACGACTTGATCGCCACGTCCTGTTGCAGCGAGAGCGAGCGCGCGGCCAAAGCCGCTAGAAGCTCCCGTGATGAACCAGACTCTGCTCACGCTCACGGCGTAGATAATGCCAGCGCGCGAGTCCGGTCCCAGCGATCACCCTCAGTCAGCGGGCCGTTCCTTGTAGCAGGCTCGCGCGCCTGCCGTCGTGGTGCACGCGCACTCAGCCTACGCCAGATAGGCCAGCCGGCCGATGGGAACGGATCGTCGAGCGGCCTGGGGTTGTGCTCCAGTGCAGCTTGCGAGATGATCGCCTGGGCGACGCTCGCACGGCGACGCTCTTGCGGGTACCCCGACGAAGGAAATCCGGATGGCCACCAGGAAAGAAAAGGCGGTAGCGCGTGTTGGCGGCCGCGACCCTGCTGTAGGGCTGGCCGGCAGACTCGCACGCGTCAGCCAAGAGCTGGCGCGCCACGGTGCGACATCCGAGCTGCAGGCCGGGGTTGCCGAGACGCGGTACGCGAGGAGCGGCAACCTCAGCATCGCCTACCAAGTGGTTGGAAAGGGGCCGGATCTTGTGTTCGTCCCGGGGTCGCTGTCTCACGTCGAGTTGGGCTGGGAGACTCCGCCAACCGCTTCGATGTACCGGCGGCTGTCGCGGTTCTCGCGGATGGTCACTTTCGACAAGCGCGGGATGGGCCTTTCTGATCGCAGCGCGAAGCTGCCCACGCTCGAGGAGCGCATGGATGACGTGCGGGCGGTGATGGACGCTGCCAACTGCGAGCAGGCCGCCGTGGTCGGCATCTCCGAGGGCGGACCGATGGCATTGCTGTTCGCGGCGACTTATCCCGAACGGGTCAACGCTCTGGTGCTCTGGGGTTCCTACGCTCGCATGGCTTGGAGCCCCGACTACCCGAACGGAGTCGACCCGCAAGTGGGGGAGCGGTTCTGCGACCAGGTCGAGCAGAGCTGGGGCCACGGCCGGGTGTGGCCAGTGATCTCGATTCAGGACGCGCCAGATGACGAGGTCACGCGGAACCACCTAGCCCGCTTCGAGCGCAACGCGGCGACGCCGGCAATGGCTGCGGCGGCGAACCGGTTCGGCCTGCGCATCGACGCTCGTAACGTCCTGAGCGCGATCTCGGCTCCCACGTTGGTGGTTCACCGCAGCGGCGATCCTCTGGTCGGCGTGGCGCACGGTCGCTATCTCGCTGAGCACATTTCCGGAGCCCGACTGTCGGTGTTTGCCGGGAACTTTCACTTCAGCGGTGTCGGCAATGACGAGGACATCCTCGACGAGATCGAGGAGTTCCTCACCGGAACCCGACACGAGCATGAGATCGACCGGGTGCTCAAGACGTTACTGTTCACCGACATCGTGGGTTCGACCGCACGGGCCGTGAGCATCGGCGACCGGCGCTGGCACGAGCTGCTCGACACCCACGACGCCACTGTGCGCCAAGAGCTCGATCGCTTCCGCGGCCAAGAGGTAAGCACCATCGGCGACGGTTTTCTCGCCAGCTTCGATGGACCTGCCCGGGCGATCCGCTGCGCACGGGCGATCACCGCCAAGGCCGGCACCATCGGCCTCGAGATTCGAGCGGGCGTGCACAGTGGCGAGTGCGAGATGCGCGGCGACGATCTCGCCGGCGTGGCCGTGCACATCGGGGCACGCGTCGCCGGTCTCGCCGGCCCGGGGGAGGTGCTCGTCACCAGCACTGTGCGCGACTTGGTGACGGGTTCGGGTATCGAGTTCCACGACCGCGGCTGTCATGCGCTAAAGGGCATTCCAGGCGAATGGGAGCTTCTCGCCGTCGCGGCATGAGGTGCGATGCAGCCGCGGCCCGCCAGCAGCGGCTGGTCGACCTCGCGCTCGCAGGTTTCTGCCTCCCCAGCACGGGGGATCCCTTGGCGGCGCCGAACCGGCCTGTGGCGTCTTAACCACCCGCGCGGTCGGGCTTCACGCCCGCCCGCGCTCGGTTCTTCTCAGCTCGCACGCCACCCGATTAGCAGCGTGCCCGCATCACGGATCATCCTGAATACGGACCAAAGCCGTAGACCGGAAACCCTGCAGAGTCCGGGGTGGACCCGGAGACCGCGTCTGAGTAGTAGTAGGTGCCGTTTATCTCGATGTTGTCGTTAAGGGTGTACACGTTCGCGGCGATGCAGTTGTTGCCTTGCGGATCGCAAATCTTGTAGTTGCTGTCAAGGTAGTACTGGGTGTCCCCGTTGGGGTTGACAAACGGCCCGTCGTAATAAAGGTCTGCCCAGACCTGGCCGTAGTACTGGTACGTGAACCAGTAGGTCGATCCCGTGGTGGCGGCCCTGGCACGAGTGCCCGTCGCGAGCTTCTTGAACCTGGCGGCCAGCTGCTTGGGGACCAGCTTGAGTCCGAGAGCCTTGAGCCCGCTATGACGTTCGTGACGCGCTCGGCTCTTGCTCTGCCCTGCAAAGGCAGGGCGTGTCGCTCCCTCGCGGCATCGCCTCACGCGAGGCTCTTTGCCGGTAAACGCAGAAGTGACGGAAGGCCTCGAGGAGGTGCTCGGTCGTTCTCAGCGAGACGTTCTGGCGTTCGCTACTGCTCTGGTCCCGAGAGGCTCAGAGACGGTTCGACGTTCGGGTTGTGGGTCTATTTCGTCGTGCAGGGCCAATCCCCGGGAGGGCACGGGGGCGGACTGGACGATCGAGGTGGTGGTTTGACCGTAGGCGGCAAAGCGGTCGATGACTGCTTCCAGATGCTCGACCGAGCGAACGTGGGCGGTCATGATGTAGCAGTCCTCTCCGGTGATCCTTCGACAGTCGACCACCTCGGGCGTGCGCTGGGCCAGCTCGCCGACTTGGTGTAGCTGCCGTGGTGCGGGACGCACGCGGACGACGGCAGTGAGGCTCAGGCCTAGAGCGCGTGGGTTGAGCTGGGCGTGGTAGCCGAGGATCACCTGTTCTTGCTCGAGGCGTTGCAGGCGCTCGGCGACGGCAGGCGAGGAGAGGCCGACGCGTCTTCCGAGCTCGGCGAGGCTCAGTCGAGCGTCGGCTTGAAGCTCGGCGAGTAGGCGGAGGTTCGTGCCATCCAGCAGAGCACCTTCGCCAGTTCGTGCGTTTTGCCTTCGTTTCTCAGGCACGAAATCGATTCTACCTACGCTCGGCCATGTACGGGAGCCAATTGGCCGATCAGACTGGAGGCATGGATCAGGACGCGCCAGCACGGGCACCCGCACCGTCGACCGGACGGGCCGGACGCATCGTGGCCGGAGCTCCGCCGGAGCTGTACTTCGTCGTCAGCGCCATCTTTCACTACCTCGGGCCGTCGTTTGCGGTGCTGTTGTTCGCCCGGGTAGAGGTGCTCGGCGTGGCCTGGCTGCGGATCGCCTCCGCCGCAGTCATCTTCGCGCTTTGGCGCCGTCCCTGGCGGGCGTTTGCCGGTCTTGACCGCGGCGGACGCTGGCTCCTGGTGGCTTGGGGAGCGGTGCTGGCGGTCATGAACGTGTGCTTTTACACCGCCATCAGCCGGCTGCCGCTCGGCACCGTGGCCGCGATCGAGTTCCTCCCGGTGATCGCCTTGGCGGCGATTGGCGCGCGTACCGCACGTAACCTGCTCGCCCTCGCGCTGGCCGCGCCCGGCGTCTACCTGTTGACCGACATCCAGATCGCGGGCGCCGTAGTGGGCTTCTTGTTTGCGTTCGCCAACGCGATCCTGTTCTCGGTCTACATCGTGCTCGCCGATCGCGTCGCCAAGCGGCCTCAGCTCAGCGGGATCGATGGGCTCGCCGCGGCGATGCTTATCGCGGCAATCGTCGTGACCCCGATCGGTGGCTGGCAGGCCGCGCCCGCGCTCCTTAACCCCATAGTGCTGCTCGCCGGGATTGGCGTCGGAATCTCCTCCTCGGTGATCCCGTACATCACCGACCAACTCGCGATGGCACGCCTGCCCCGCGCCACCTACGCCACCATGGTTGCTCTCCTGCCCGCGATCGCGACGGTCATCGGAGCCGTCGTTCTGGCGCAGATCCCGACCTGGGCCGAGATCGCCGGCCTCGCCCTGGTCGTCGCCGGCGTCGCGCTGCACCGCCCTGCCACCGAGGACGACATCCCTGAGCCCGACAGTCGCCAGCACCCGTCACCAGGACGCACCGTTGAGCAACTGGAGGTCAGCTGAGGCAGCCCACCCCGGGGATCGTCGGGTTCGCCGGGATCGTCAGCCTCGCGACGACGACACGAGCTACTCGAGCCACCCCGGCCGGACCAGGCCGGTCTCGTAGGCGAGCACGACCAGCTGGGCGCGGTCGCGCACCCCGAGCTTGACCATCGCGCGGCTGACGTGAGTCTTGGCGGTTGCGACGCTGACGACCAGCCGCTCGGCGATCTGCTCGTTCGAGAGCCCGCCGGCCGCCAGCGCCATGACCTCGCGCTCGCGGTCGGTCAGCTCGTCGAGCGCGGCCGAGCTGGGGGGCTGTTTTGCCCGCGCCGCGAATTCGGCGATCAGCCTCCTCGTGACCGACGGCGAGAGCAGCGCCTCGCCGGTCGCGACGACCCGCACCGCATCGATCAGGTCGACCGGCTTGGTGTCCTTGACGAGGAATCCGGCGGCGCCGGCGCGGATCGCGTCGAATACGTACTCGTCGAGCTCGAACGTGGTCAGGATCACGATCCGCACGCCGTCGAGCTTGCCGTCGCTCGCGATCTCGCGGGTCGCCTGCAGCCCGTCGAGCACGGGCATCCGGATGTCCATCAGGACCACGTCGGGCTTGAGCTTCCGCGCGAGCTCGACCGCCTCGCGGCCGTCCGCCGCCGAGCCAATCACCTCGATCCCATCCTGCGCGTCGAGCAGCGCCTGGAAGCCGGCGCGCACCAGTTCCTGATCGTCAGCCAAGAGCACGCGGATCATCGCCCGGCTCCCGGCGAGAGCGGCATGCGGGCCCGCACTCGGAAGCCGCCGGACGGCAACGGACCCGCCTCGAGCGAGCCGCCGAGCGCCGTCGCCCGCTCGCTCATCCCGGCGATCCCGCTCCCCATCCCATGGCTGAGGGCGTCACCCGCGCCCGAACCGCTGCCAGAGCGCGCGCCGTCGACCCCGCGGCCGCCGTCGTCGACCTGCACGGTCAGCTCGGAGCTCCCATAGCTCAGCGTCACGGTGGCCGCCGTCGCCCCCGCGTGACGGACGACGTTTGTCAGCGACTCCTGCACGATCCGGAACGCCGCGAGATCGATGCTGGCCGGCAGCGGCCGCCGCTCGCCGCTGATATCGAGCGACACCTCGACGCCGGCCGCCGCCGCGTGGGAGACCAGGTCGTCGAGCCGGTCCAGGCCGGCCGTCGGCGCGCGCGGGGGCTGCTCCCCGGTGCCGCGCAGCACCCCGAGCACCGAGCGGACCTCACGCAGCGCCTCGGCGCTGGCGTCGTTGATCGCCGCCAGCGCGGTCCGTGCCTGCTCGGGCTGCTCGTCGATCAGATGCAGCGCCACCCCCGACTGGACGTTGATCAGCGAGATGCTGTGCGCCAGTACGTCGTGCAGTTCGCGCGCGATCCGAAGCCGCTCCTCGTCCGCTTGGCGGCGGGCCTGGAGCTCGCGCGCCCGCCGTGCCTCCGTCACCCGCTCGCGCCGCACGCGCATCCCCTCCGCGGCTGCGAGGAGCACCAGCAGCCAGGCGGTGATCGCGAGCGTTGCCAGCACCGTCGGCGCCCCCGTGATCCCAAGCGCCGCAGGTAGCCACAAGAACGCGAGCCAGCCGCCGACCAGCGCGACCCGCGCCGCGATCCGGTCGCCGGCCTGAACCGCCGCTATCACCGCGAACGCGAGCGACACGTAGATCGGCCCCTGAACGTACCCGAGCACCACGTACAGCAAAGTCACGCCGAACACGAACGCCAGCACCGCTCGGGGATGGCGGCGGCGGACGACCAGCGCCGCCGGCCCCAGCGCCAGCAGCGCGTACGCGAACGCGTCGAGGTGGCTCGGCGCCCGGCACGACGACGCCCACCAGCAGACGTTACGGCCGTGGCCGTGCCGATGCGCCGATGACCCCGCGGTGGCGCCGATCTGGATAAACGCGACGATCACCGCCAGGCGGATGTCGCTCGGCCGCAGCCCGCCCCACCAATCACGCCGGTGATCGCTCTGCCAGTTGCTCACAGCGCCACCTTAGCCCCGCGCGGGCACTCCGTCATCGCCTGCCGGGAGCACCGCCCGCTACCACGCAGGGAGTAGCGCCGGCTGCGCCAATCGGCCCGCTGACGCAGCCCATGAGCATCTCCACAGCCGATGACAGCGGGCCTTCCTAGCGGGACGATGGATGCCGTCGAGAACGACCAGCCGAACTAAAAGGAGCAGCAATGTACGGGTACTACGGATATGAAGACGGCGCCGCCCACGACCCGAGCGTGCGCGCTGCCGACACAGACCGCGAGGCCACCGCCGAGCGGTTGCGCCAACACCATGCCGAGGGTCGGATCGATGTCACCGAGTTCCAGGAGCGGATCGACAGCACCTACCGGGCCAAGACCGTCGGCGAGCTGCGTCAGCTCGTCAGTGACCTCCCGCGCGACCCGCAGCCCGGACCGTTCGGCCGGGGTCCACGCCTGCGGCCCCTGTGGATGTTGCCGTGGATCCCGCTTCTGTTCCTGATCATCGTTATCTCGGCGCTCGCCGGCCACCATCACGCCGGCCTGTGGGTGCTGATCCCGGTGCTGTTCGTGGCGCGGTTCCTCTTCTGGGGCTACCGGCCTTGGGGGCGGCGACGCTACCAGGCCCCGCATCTGTGACGAGCCGCCGCGAACTCGAGCCAGCCCCGGCGGGGCTGCCGCATGGCGCCGCCGGGAACTGGCGGCCGTTGCGCACCCTCCTCTGCCTCGACCTCTCCCGCCTTCGAAGATGGGGCCCAGCGAGCGGCGACTACTTGGCCTCCATGCGCTGGCGGATTGGGGGTTCCAGCACCGTCCCGAGGAACGGCAGCTCGAGGAACCCTTCGACGCTGGCGTACAGCAGCGCGATCCGCGGCAGATCTGAGACGTCATCGATCACCACCGAGCGCGGCACCCATTCGGGCCCGAACTTCTGGTTGAAGTCGCGCAGCGATTGGATCTGGAAAAACGGGTTGAGCCCCTTGGCCATCAGCCGCTGCAGGCGGCCAGCCACGCCGGCGTCCTCTGCGCTGTCCAGCAGTCTGCCCCAGGCGGCGAAGTTCAATGACAAACGGTGAAAGCCCCGCGCGCTCAGCGCCAACGCGGACCGTGCGATCAGGTACTCGGTGATGCCGTTGGCCGAATCCGGCCGGCGGCGCATCAAGTCGAGCGAGTAGCCGGGCTTCTCGCCGTAGATGGGCACGAACCGCAGGAAGCCCGCCACCCGGCCGCCGCGCTCCCGCGCCACCGCGATCACGAAGTCGGCCTCGGCGCCCTCGACATCCTGGCCGAGCTCCATCGTGAAGCCGCGCTCAGGCGCACCGTCGCGCCACTGTGCACTGATCTCATTGAGCTCGGCGACCAGCTCCGAGCTCGCCTCGGTCTCGGCGATCAGCTCGAACTCGTGGTCGCGGTCGATCCGCCGCACGGCTGCGCGGACCGGCTTCATTCCCGGCCCGTCCAGGCTGAACTCATGGCAGCCCAGGATCGCTTCGTCGCCGAGGTAGATCGTGTGCATACCCCGAGCACGGTAGGTGTCGGCGTCGGCCTCGCGCACGGCGAAGAACCCGGCTCGCCAGCCCCGGCCGGCACAGAAAGCGAGAAACTCGTCGATCGTTCGCGCCGTGTCTTCGGGCGGTCCGACCGGGTCGCCGGACACCATCGCGGTGCCGCGCACGTAGACATAGGCGATCAGCGAACGCCCGTCCTGCGAGAAGTAATAGTTCTTATCGCGTCGCAGCGCGAAGTAGTCAAGCGAGTCGTCGCCCCATGCCCGCACGATCTGCTCCGCTCGGCGGCGGCGCTCGTCGCTGGGCGGCTCGGCCTGGACGAAGGTGCGCAGAACGAGGTAAAGGAAGAAGATCGTCCCGAGGATCCCCAGCACCAGCAGCGAATCGTTGATGAACTCGCGGAAGAAGTGCTGGTGGTAGGTATAGGGGCCGCTGATGCCGATCAGACCTTCGTAGCTGGTGCGCGCGACGCCGCCGAACGATAGGCCCGGGGTGATGTGATTTCGCGCGGCGAACAGGGTGATCGCGGTGAAGATCAGCACCCCCAGCAGGTAGACCGGAACGAAGGCGATCGCCTGCGGCAGCGAGCCGCGGTCCGACCGGGCTCGGAAGTCGCGGCGGAACCAGATCAGCGCCAGCAGCATCGCGACTGACAGCAGGACGGCGAGCGGATCCGGGCCCTGCAGCAGGTTCACGAGCGCTGCCGCCGCGAACAGCGCCAGTGCGATCGCCCAGGCCCGTCGCTTCCCGCGGCTAAGGCCACGGGCCACGGCGATGAGTCCCAGCCCGATCACCACCGAGGCGGTCAGGCTGGCGGAGCGGTCAGACTGGGAGACGAAGCTGAAGCTGCTCAGCGAGAAGCGCACCGAGGTGGCCGTGGGAAGCACGGAGAAGATCGCGACAACCACGCTGGCCCACGCCAGCGGCCGCAGCGAGCGTGGGCGCCGCGTGGGAGCACGCACGACAGGCTCCGGTGCCGGTGTGTCTACCGTCCCGGAGGACTCCGCGGGCGGCGCGCCGAAGTCGGCCGCCGATGGCGCGGCCTCACTGAGCACCGCGGCCGATCCGTCGGCGCCCTCGCGCCCCTCCGGACGCAGCGTGGGGAACAGGATCACGTCGCGGATCGCGTCCTCACCGGCGATGAGCATCACCAGGCGGTCGAGGCCGATGCCCAGTCCGCCGGTGGGCGGCAGCCCGTATTCCAGCGCCTGCACGTAGTCCTCGTCTACGGGTTCGGCGTCTTCGTCGCCCCCGGCCTTGAGCCGGGCCTCGGCTTGGAAGCGAGCTGCCTGGTCGACTGGATCGTTCAGTTCGCTGTAAGCGTTGGCCAGCTCACGGCCGGCCACGACCATCTCGAAGCGTTCGGTCAGCGTCGGGTCATCGCGATGGGCGCGAGCCAGCGGAGAGACCTCGCGCGGGTGGTCGATCACGAACGTCGGCTCGATCAGCTTGTGCTCGGAGCTCTCGTCGTAGACCTCGCTCATGAGCTTGCCCGATCCCCATGCCTTTAGCCACTCGATGCCCAGCTCGTCGGCGATCCTTCGGGCCTCCTCGACCGGCATCGTCGGATGCATTTCGACCCCGACGTTCTCCCGGATCAGCTCGGCCATCGTGACGCGCCGCCAAGGGGGCTTCAGGTCCACCTCGCGGCCCCCGATGTTGACCATCGTGGTCCCGATCGACTCCTCCGCGGCCGCCGCCACGATCGCCTCGGTGAGGTCCATCATGTCGTTGTAGTCGCCAAACGCCTGGTAGGCCTCCAGCAGCGTGAACTCCGGGTTGTGCCGCGTGTCCAGCCCCTCATTACGAAACACGCGGCCGATCTCGAATACACGGTCCAGGCCGCCTACGATCAGCCGCTTGAGCGGCAGCTCGAGCGCGATCCGCAGCGTCATATTGATGTCCAGCGCGTTGTGGTGGGTGATGAACGGTCTTGCCGACGCGCCCCCGGCCTGGCCCAGCAAAACCGGCGTCTCCACTTCGCGAAAGCCGCGCTCGGTTAGCACCCGGCGGGTCGCGGCGATCACGGCGGAGCGGATCGCGAAGGTCCGGCGCGCCGACTCGTTCAGCGTCAGATCCAGGTAGCGCTGGCGATAGCGTGCCTCCTCGTCCACCAGCCCGTGATGCACGTCCGGCAACGCCCGCAGGCTCTTGGACAACAGCTCGAAACCGGCCACGCGGATCGACAGTTCTCCGTGCTCTGACGCCACGACCGTCCCTCGCACCCCGATCCAGTCGCCCAGGTCGAGATCGGAGAAATCGCGCAGCATCTCCTCGCCGACCTCATCACGGCTGATCATCACCTGGATTGAGCCGGTCTCATCGCGCAGATCGGCGAAGTCCAAGCCACCGTGACGCCGTTCGGCTAGCAGGCGACCGGCCAACCGCACGACCCGGCCCGTGTCCGCTCGCGCAGGGAGCCCGGCGAACTCCCGGTGCAGCTCGCCGGCCGTGGTGTTCCGGTCAAAGCGAACCGGGTAGGGCTCGACGCCGCGTTCGCGCAGCGCCTCGAGCTTCGCCAGCCGATGGCCGCGTACCTCCGCTTGGAAATCAGCGTGTCCAGCTCTGCCGTCCGTGGAAGCTGCAGCTACCCGATCTGAGCTTTCCCCGTCGCTCGTAGCACTCATCCCGCGTCTGATCCTAAGGGTTCGCAGTTTGGTGGATTTGTACCTTGCTTGGTGGTTCGACGGCCTGTACCTGCTTGCGCGCCAGCACCATCATCCCGACCAGGGCGAGTGCCAACGCGGCGATCGTCCCCACCGCCTGCAGGAAGCTGGCGTGCAGGACCTCGTCGAACAGTGTGAGTCCAAGCACCACGCTCGTGATCGGATCGAAGGCGGCACTGGTGGCGATCGCGGCGGCCAGCGCGCCGGTGTCGAGCGCCAGCTGGTTGAGTGTCATCGAGGTATAGCCGACCCCGATCAGCGCGTAGAGCTCCCAGCTCTCGATCAGGTGCAGGATCCCGGCGTGGAGCTCGTCGACGACCGCCTTGGTCAGCGCCGCCGAGAGCGCGAACAGAATCCCAGTGGCGGTGCCCAGCAATGCCGCGCGGTGACGCGGTGGACCACGCCGGCCCAGCAGCGCCAGTGGCACACACACCACCGCGCACGCGCCGGCCGCGATCAGCCAGTCAGTCAGCGGCGCCTCGCTTCGGCCACCCGACGGCTCGGCGATAACCAGAAAACCAGCCAGCGCCACAACGACCAGCGCGGCGGCCGCCACCTCACTGCGCCGGAAGCTGCTGGCCGCTGAGCCAAACCCCAAGCGGCAGCGCGAACACGACACTGGTCACGAGCAGCGGTTGCACAACCGCAAGGCTGCCGGTGCCCAGCGCCGCCGCCTGCGCAACGAAGCCGAAGCAATCCGAGGCGATTCCCGCCAACCAGACCGGACGGCGCGCCATCCGCAGCAGCAGCCCCGAGCTAGATCCCACCGGTGGCTCGTCCAGGGCTGCCTTTTGCTGGAGCACGCTGCCCAGCGCGAACAGCAGGGCCGAAGCTAGGGCCAGGACTATCTCCACGGCGACGCCCCCGAAACGATCTTCGTACTAAGGCAAGTTACCAAGCGCGCCGGACCACTCGCGTCCGCGATCAAGCGAGGAAAGCGGCTAGCGAGGCGTGGAAGCCGCCGTCATTCATAACAGTCACGTGCCCGCGGCCATCGAACAGTCGCAACTCGCTACCGGGAATCAGGCGAGCCGTCTCCTCGAACAGTTCCGACGGGTAGAAGCGGTCTTCGCGGCCCGCGAGGATCAGCGTCGGCGCCGTGATCTTCGTCCGGCACGCAGCCAAGTCGAAGCCGTCTTCGGCCTCGATCGTCGTCGCCATGTCCTCGAGATCGTGAGGATGCTTGACAACCGCCGGGCCGATCAGCCAGGCGAGCAGCGCCGCCGGCATCTGCCATCGGCCCGACGGGACGAGGTCAGCCGCAAGTAGCGCAAGCCCTTTGCGCGCCGCGCCGGCTCGGATGCGGGCAGCAACCCGGCGCTGAGCTGTCTTTTCGCTGGCGCTGAGCCGGCATGCCGAACTCACGAGCACGAGACGACCGACCACGTCGGGATGATCGGCCGCCAGCTGCTGAGCGATGCTGCCGCCCGTCGAGACGCCAATCACGTCGACCGGCGAAGCGTGGCCCGCGCGGATCGCATCGGCATGCTCATCAGCGATTTCGGCCATCGTCATCCCTCGCGGCAAGTGCGGACGACGGTTAAAGAGCACCAGCCGCCTGGTTGCCGCGAGCTTCGCGACGGGAGCCAGGGTCGCGCGCAGCATCCAATCTCCGTCGACTCCGGTGGTCGGTGACAGACCGGCGAGCATCGCGATCGGCGGCCCCGTTCCAGCCGCCGCGTACGGGAGGCAACCCATGGTCGCCCGCTCGAAATGCACCGAAATAGTCTGGCATGGCGTGAGGAGTGTGCCGCGACGGGCCCAGGCGAGGCGCTGACGGCACACGCGTAGCCGCACGCTGGGGCACTCTTCGACATCTCGCCCTGGGCAGTTCGGACATGGCCGTCAAAGCTGGCTGGCGTTGCCGGACGAGGTCGCCGCCACGGTGCGCGCCGGGCTGCTGGATCGAGAGCGCTTCCCGGGCGATCCGGCTGACCGCATCGTCTACGCGAGCGCGCGGGTCTGGGATGGGGTCCTGCGACGCGCGCCGCGTCGAGAGGGCGTTCGACCGCAGCAGCACGGTCTGGGACTGATGAAACAGTGTCCCGCAATTTGTCCCGAATCAGCGAACATGACCGATGTGGGGGCATCCGAGCGGACGCAGAAGCCCGCATATACGCGCGTAAAGACCTGCAAACACGCCTCTTTATTCCAACGTTGGACTCCTCCACGGTCGATTCCAAGCCCCGCGTTCGGAGGGTTTTGCAATCGTCCAGTCCTTGGTCTGGGCGCCGCAGGTTGGTGCTGGCGCCGGAGATGGGCCTCAATGTAACGCGGAATCAAGGCGGATCGATGCGCGTCACGGTGGGGCTTGCATGCGGCCCAGACGTGACGACGATTGTGGACGGACGAATCCGCGCTACATTGCGGCCCGCCGCTTGCGGCGGATACGCGTTCTCCGGACGGCCCCGGCGCCCCCACTTCGTGCCCAGCAATCGCCAGGCCCACCAGCGTCTGAGATCGCGACCGAGCATGCCCCCCTTCGTCGCCGTCCCAATCAGGGCGTCGGCAGCGGCTACCTAAGCGCGCGACCATCGCCCCTGATTAACGCCGGTTCGAATCCCATGAGGAGTGGGGTGACTGGATCAAATCCAACTATCCCCCGGCTCGCGGGAATTCGGTGCGCAAAGCGGGAGCCTCAGCTCCACAGCGACTCTGAACGGCGCACGTGAACGAATTTACGCGCGGGGCGCGCCGACGGCCACACCCGGCGCGCGGCCACCGCTGCAGGCGTCGGGGTGTCAGACTGTCGGTACGGTCGTCGTGGGAGCGCGAGCGACAACCGTTGATCGCGCGAGGATAAGAGGCGGAGCGCTATCAGGATTCCGGGAGGCGTCTATCCCCGGTGCTCGCGGCGAACAGGCCGATACCGTTGGCCACCTCCCGCTCGCTGCCGTCGGCGGGACGGTTCAGCACCGTCAGGCCCTGGTGTCCGGGCAGACGTG
Organism: uncultured Solirubrobacterales bacterium; assembly: GCA_963767695.1. Classification (GTDB taxonomy): domain Bacteria; phylum Actinomycetota; class Thermoleophilia; order Solirubrobacterales; family Solirubrobacteraceae; genus Palsa-465. Next base: position 357,572 of record CAVYFE010000012.1, on the reverse strand, counting down.
CGACGATTGTGGTGGAACCGCCGTCGTCGAGGTTGACCGCGTCGCGCACCCCAAGATCGCGCATGAACACGGCGAGCTGCGGAAGGTCCAGGCCAGGGACTCCCGCATTTGGACCCTCGGTCGCGACGAGGTACATCGTTCGCCCGCCGTTCGAGAAGCCAATCGCTGTGCGCGGCGCCCCGGGCGTGACGGGAAGACCGCTTTGGACCGCGCCGGCGCGCAGCAGCCGGTACTTGCCGCCGATCGCGAAGCCGAACGGCACCGGGGCAGCGGTACTCTGGGTGTAGGTGACGGACAGCGCTTGTCCGCCATGCAGGCGGGCGAGGGCGCGTCCGCCACGCCCCGCGCCGAGCAATACGTAGCTGCCGGTCGAGATGGCACCGGCGCCCGCGTGGTGGCGGACGCTCACAACCCGCCCGCCGCGAACCAGAACCTCCGCCACCGAACGCAGACCGCGGACCGCCCCGGAGCGCGGGTAGGTACCCCAGGACGAGGTGAACAGCCCGATCCCGTTCGGCGCGAGCATCGGCGCGTAGCCGGGATTGGCATCGTTGAGATCAGACAGTGCCTCGCGGCCACCGGGCAACGCGACAAACCCGCGCAACCGCACGGTCGAGACCCGCCCGACGCCGTCCGTCCCTACCCCTGCCGCGAGCGCACGCCCGGGCTGCGGCGCCTTGATCAGACGGCTGCCCGTCACGACCGGGCCGACCGGCGCGTCGCTGGCGCCGATGTTGAAGAAGTCGCCGTTGACCGCCGCAAACGCACCGGCCTTCCGCGCCATCGCCGACACCGTCTGCACCGCTGAGATCACGCCGGGGTACAGGAGCCCGGCGCGCACAAACGGGTCGCCAAGGTCCACCCGCAGCACGTACGCCTCGATCGGGGCGCCCGGACCTGACTGACGTACGCGCAGCAGCACGGCGCCCGGACCGACCGTCTGCCCGGACACCGCCCCGGCCGCCGACGCCAGACCCCCGGCCACGACCCCGGCCAACGTGGCGACGAGCACGCGCACCGCCCACAGCCGCGAGGCTGCCGCCCCGGCCCTCAAGAATCGCCGTATGGCCACGACACCGCCGCGAGACACCAGTCGGTCATGACGCAACGCGAACAACCACAGCAAACGTATCGAAGCTGCCACCGCTCAGGGAAGCCGGCTCGGGCTGAGGCCCGTCAGCCTGAGGCACTCACGCGCGAGGTGGGCCTGATCGGCATAGCCCGCGTCGAGGGCGGCTCGAGCGAGGTCGTGGCGCTCGCCGGCGAGGAACCGGCGCAGGCGAAGGACGCGCTGAAGGATCTTGGGACCGTAGCCGACGGACGCCAGGAAGCGGCGTCGCAGCTGCCGCTCGCTGAATCCCAGATCCGCGGCCAGCGCCTCGACGAGCTGAGTCGGGTCGAGCAGACGCATGACCGCCGCCTGAACCGCACCGTCCGGCGGCCCGGCGACCACGAGCCGCGCAGCCGCCGCCTCGAGCAGGCGGGGCACAGCGCGGGGATCGGCCTCGCCGTGTAGCTCCTCGCGCGGGTCGAGGCCCAGGGCGGAGATCGCGATCCGGCGGTCCCGAAGCTCCGACAGCGGGACTCCGAGCGCGGGCCCGCCGGCGCCCGGGAGAAACCGCACGCCGAGGATCAGCTCCCCGGGCTCGATGCGCGAGTGCCACGGTCCGGTGTCCGGTCCGGCGACGACGGCGCCCGCGCCCCGGCGCCAGACGATGTCCGCACAGGCGTCCGGGAGCACCCGGACCGGGCCCGGGCCCCGCCTCACCCACAAACAGGCGAGCGCGTGGCGCAGATCAGGCGGCGCCGGCAGCTCCCGATAGGCGCGCAAGTCCGTTTCGTTCAAGACAGCTTTCGCGTGGCTTGCTTTATTGACGGCCATGAAGATCGAGTTCATCACCAGCGTCGCCGTGATCGCGGCCGACCCACCGACAAGCCGCCGGCTCTACGTAGACGCTATCGGCCTGCCGCTCGAAGGGCAGGACGACTACATCCACAGCGAGAACATCGAGGGCTGCAAGCACTTCGGCGTGTGGCCCCTGGCGCAGGCCGCGCAGGCGTGCTTCGGAACCAGCGAGTGGCCTGCCGAGTGGTCGGTGCCGCAGGCCAGCATCGAGTTCGAGGTCCGCGACGCTGAGGCGGTGGCGGCCGCGGGCGAGGAGTTGCGGGCCGCCGGCTACGAGCTGCTGCACCCCGCGCGCGAGGAGCCCTGGGGCCAGACGGTCGTACGCATGCTCTCAAGCGAGGGGCTGATCGTCGGGATCTCCTACGCGCCCGCGCTGCACGAGTGACAGAGGCCCGGGCGCGCACTGCGGACGGTGCACCCGTGACATCGAGCACATCGCTGTCCGGAAACCGCCCCGATGGTGAGTGTCCGGCCTGCGTCTTGCTTGACCGCGCCTCGCGCGGCGCTCAGAATCGGGCAGTGGACATGATGACTTGGCAGATCTCGGGCAGCTACCTGGAGGCTTGTAACTGTGAGGCGATCTGTCCGTGCCGACGCGTCGGCGGCCGCCCCGGCGGGCGGTCAACGTACGGAGAGTGCCTCGGCGCGCTTTCGTGGATTGTGAACCAAGGACGCGTGGGTGACGTCGACCTGGCGGGGATGAGGACAGTGGTGGTGAGCCGCTACCACGACGACGAGCCAGGATCGCCGTGGACGTTCGCGCTGTTTGTCGACGCGCGTGGTGACCAGCGACAGCGTCGGGCGACGGCCGACATCTTCACCGGTCGGCTCGGCGGGACGCCGTGCAAGCAGTTCCCGTGGGTCCTCAAAGCCTCAACCCTGCTGGGCGTCGAGGCGCTCGAGCTCGAGGTTGACCACACTCCCGGGCGTGGCTGGTTCCGAGCGGGCAAGAAGGTCGAGGTCCGCGTGCGCGAGCCGGTGCCCGATCAGGAGCCCGTGACCTGCGTGATTCCCGGGCACCACCGCCATGGGCGTGAGCTGTTCAGCGAGTCGATCGAAGTCGACGCGAGCCCGTTGCTGTTCTCGGTCCAAGGGCGCTGCGCCTACGAGACAACGTTCGAATATTCCTCGGACGATATGTAAGGGACGGTGGCGCAGGGGCTCGAGCCGATTGGTCCGCGAGGCGATCACCAGACGCCGGGGATCAGTCGCTTGTTCAGTCAGCGTGATCCCGCAGCGCGGGGGGCGGTCGGGTCCGCGACCTCAGCGTCTTGATGCTCTCGAGCGATGAAGTCCTCGATGTCGGCCTCGTCGCCTCGAGAGCGTTCGGCGACCCGTAGGAGGTTGGTCATGGTCGCGACCTCCTCGATCTGCTCGCGGATGAACCACTGCACGAACTGCTCGGAGGTGTAGTCGCCCTCCTCGCGGGCGGTCGCGGCGAGCACATTGATCTGCTCTGACACCCGCTGCTCCTGGTCAAGCGCCAGAGAGACGGGTTCGACGACGTCACCGAAGCGCGCGACCGGCGCCTCGAGCCCCGGGACCGTTACCTCACCGCTGGTGTCCAGCAGGAATTGGATCATCATCATCGCGTGCTCGCGCTCTTCCAGCGCCTGGCGGTAGAAGAAACCCGCCAACTGCGGCAGCGCCTGAGAGTCGTAGTAGACGGCGCAGGCGACGTACTGCTGATGGGCGGCGAACTCGTTGGCGATCTGCTCATTGAGCTTGGCCGCGAACGTCGGAGTGGGAGTCATGGTTCGCGATCCTACATGGAAGTTAGGGTTGCCTAATGTTGACCCGTGATGGCCAAACGCGTGACGACGATTCCGCGCCATTACGACTAGCAAGCTGAGCTCGCAACTCGAGCGCTCCTCAGCGGATCGTCACCGGAACCGGCTGCGAGGCGATCCCGTTCGCGACCACGACGAGGGTGCTCGCCCCCGCCGGCGTGGTCTTGGGGACGGTGAAATCGGTCGACGAAGCGGCACCGGGCGCGACCGAAACAGAGCTCCAGTTGCTCGTTCGGGCATAGGTGACCACCCCGGACGCCGAGTTGGTGATCCGCACGAGGGGGAAGTTGGTGTTGTCCTGGACATCGTCACCGTAGGCAGCGCCTTGGTCGAGTCCGGCGAGCTGTGTGCCGGACAGGCTGGCGGTCTGGCCTGGGGTGAAGCTGGAGCCCACAGATGTGATCGAGGGCGCCCACGCCGGGTTGGGAGTTCCGCCCGCCGTGTAGACCTCCATCTGGTTGCTGCCGTCGTTGAACAGCACCTGCCCGTTCGGCAGAGCGAGCATCCGCGTGTAGTACGTGGAGTCGTTCGCCGCGTTCGGGACGTTCGGGACCGGGCTCAGGGTTTTCGAACTGGCGTTGTACAGGAAGAACGCAATCGGGGCGTTGAACACGCACGGGCTCACGTCGAACAGCACATTTCCATCCGGCAAGACGGACCCGGGCCCGTCCGCGCTGTCATATTGCAGCCCCCCGATCGTGGGGATCGCGGGCCCATTGACCCATCGGCCGGCCGCAAAGTTGTAGAGCGCGGTGGCTGCCGGCGTATGGGTGGCGCACGGTGCGGGTGCCACCGCACCCGTCCCGGCGCCCACCACGAACGTGTTACCGCCAGGCATCTCGACCTGGGGGCCGATCTCGACCGCAATGCTGTTGACGGGCGATTTCACCGTGTTCCCAGCGCTCGCCCAGCTCAAGCTGCTCGGAGTGAACAGCTCCGTGGTAGGAGTCAGCCATGTGTCAACGGTCAACAGCTGACCGCTCGGCTCGAGCGTCCAGCCCTCCTCGTCGTTGGGGTCATTCTTGCCCGTCCCTGGGATCACCGTCCAGTTCAGACCGGTTGCGTTGAAGAGCGCATCGTCGGTAGTCAGGATGGGGCTCGACGACGTGCAGTTCTGGCACGCCTGGGACAACATGAAGGTGCCGTTGGCGAGTACGTCGCTCTGGGCGTCGCCAATGTTCGACCAGCCCCCGGGTGGCGCAACTGAGCGCCACGTGCTGGTGACTGGGTTGTAGATGGCACCCTTGTTCGTCCACGCCGGGGTGCCTCTGAGGTATTCACCGCCCTCGACGATCATGTGCCCGTCCGGCAGGATCGCCGAGGCGAAGTAAAGAGGGTCATAGCCCGACGGCATCGACGCGATCTTGCTCCAAGTCCCGCCGACATAGCTGCCCGTGGAGCTGGGCGTGAGCTTGTACCACGCACTAGTGCCTCCGGAGGGGGGTTCGGAGTGGACCAGCACCGTCCCGTCGCTGGCCAGGAGCATCGTGCCCGGATCGAAGGGAGGCGCATTCGTCAGCGGCACCCAAGGCGAGGGTCCCGCCGGAGCCAGGTTCGGCACCGCCGATACCGGCTTCGCACGTCCGATCGGCGGGCCAAGCCTCGGGCGTACACCTGCGAACGACTGGGCCGCTTTGCCTACCGAGAGGTGCGCCGTGGCGGCCGGCGCCGAATTGGCAATGATCAGGGCAGCCACTGCGGCGATCGATGCAGCCACCCCAACGCCTGCGAGTGATCGACGGCTCAATCCAATCAAAGCTCCTCCAATCAGTTTGCCCACTCACAAGGCTGGCGCCACGTGCGCAGCAGCGGACAGCCTCGCGGGAGCCACGGCCCCGACGCTTGCCGCCACGTGTGATCCCTCCCCGCCGCTGCGTGCCGCAACCGTAGACGCTTCGAAGGCACCCGCCAATCAGTTCACCATCGGTAGAGCGCCGGTCCGCGGGCAGCCTACCATGCGTGGGCTGGCGTCGCGCGCGTGCGCCAGCGCCGCTACCAATGCTTGCTGGCGCTCTACCCGAAAGCAGTCCGAGTCAGGTGCCGAACCAGCGCTCACGGCGGCTGGAGCCGAAGTGCTCCTTCTCGGCGACGAGCGCGGAGGACGGGGCGTGGAAGGTCCCGGTGCGCGTGGGGCCAGAGAGGAAGTCGATGTCGACGCGCCCGACTCGGCCTTCGCCGAACTCGATGTAGCACGTGCCGCGCCCAAGGTGGCGGCCGGGCGGCTCGCCCCCTTGTAATCTGTAGATCAGCGTTTGCGCGACGATGCGCGCGGCGCCTTCGGCGAATGTGCCGGCCTTCGGCGCTCCCGCCGTGGCGACGTCGCCGACCGCGTACACGCTCGGGAAGCGCGTCTCGAGCGTGGCCGAGTCCACCGGCACGTAGCCGTCCTCGGTCATGCCGCTCGCGATCACCACGTCGGGAGCACGGTGCTTGGGCACGCCGAGGAACAGATCGAACGCCAACTCGGTCCCGTCGTCGAGGATCGCGAGGCTGCGCGCGGGATCGAGCGCGGTGACGCGCCGGCCCGTGATCAGGGTGATATCGCGCTCGCCGAACTCCTTGGCCAGGGCGGCGGAGGTCTCGGGCGAGGGAGGGACAGGTGAGGGCAACGGAATCACGAACGAGATCTGACAGGACTCGCGCACCCCGCGCGCTGTCAGCTCGTCGTGCAGCAGCAGCGCGCATTCGCTCGGCGCCGGAGGACACTTGAACGGCGCGCCGCACACGCCGATGACCGCATGCCCGCCGGAGAACGTCGGGATGATCCCAGCCAGCCGCTCGGCGCCGGCCACGGAGTAGAACTCGTTCCCGCCCTCGGCCAGGCCGGGCGTGGCGTCCATGTCGTAGTCGGCGCCGAGCGCGATCACGAGCACGTCGGCTTCGTGCATTCCCGCGTCCGTGGTCACCCGTCGCGCCTCGGGATCGATGGCGGTGATCGTCTCCCGCAGTACCCGCACTCCGGGCTTTGCGATCTCGGAGTAGGCATGCCGGACCTGGTCGGGCATCGTGCGACCGAACATCACATCGAGCTTCGAGAACCCGAACACGAACGTGTCGTTCTTGTCGATCAACGTCACGTCGATCCCGCCACCGAGTGCCTCGGAGAGCGTCGTGCTTATTTCCAGCCCGCCAAATCCTGCCCCGAGCACGACCACACGGTGGTTCATCGCCCGAACCTATCGGGAGCTGATCTCCCGCGCAACCGCATGAACGAAGCGGCGAAGATCTGGGCCGGCGTCTCGCTCGTCGGTGGAAGAATGACCGGATCGATCTCGGACTGAGCGACAGGGTCTACCTCGTGACCGGCGGCAGCCGCGGCCTCGGCTTCGCCGCGGCCGAGGCACTGGTCGCCGACGGGGCCCGCGTGGTTCTCAGTGCTCCTCGAGAGCTACGGTCTCTGCGGCTGCGGGACGCCTGGCGGAGAACGGCGCCACTCCTGGCTCCGCCACCTGGGTGGTGGCCGATAACAGCGATCCGGACACTCCGGGACGGTTGATCGCGGCCGCCAAGGATGGTTTTTCCCGTTTGGATGGCGCGCTGATCAGCGTGGGCGGTACGCCAGCAGGGACGGTCGCGACCACGACGGACGATGCGTGGCGGTCCCAGTTCGAAAGCGTCTTCCTCGGCGCCGTCCGTCTGGCTCGCGTACTTGCGGCAGAGCTCGACGGGAGCGAGGGGGGTGCCGCGAGCCACTCGATGACGGGGACGGGCGGCTCGATCGTCCTCGTGCTGGCGTCGTCGGTGCGCGTGCCCCTGCCGGAGCTCGCCATCTCAAACGGGTTATTCCCAGGCCTTGCCGGCGTCGTGAAGATGCTTGCCGACGAACTCGGCCCGGCCGGGGTTCGGATCAACGGGCTGCTGCCGGTCAGGATCGCCACCGACAGGGTCCGCCAGCTCGATGCCCTCCGCGGCGATCCCGATCAGGTGCGTGCCCGCCAGTCTGAGCACATCCCGCTGCGCAGATACGGGGAGCCGGAGGAGTTCGGGCGAGCTGCCGCGTTCCTGCTCTCCCCCGCCGCCTCCTACATGACGGGGGCGATGATCCCAGTTGATGGAGGTGCCATCCGCTCGATCTGAGCACGCAAGGCTGGGCTACCAGTGGGCTCTGGGCGGGCCCGGGATCGATGGTGATTGTGGCATGCTGATCTGTGATGCCCGTTGCGCCGCGCTGAAGTCCTCATATTGACGGTGAACGTGAGAGCGCTCGCGGCTCGGAGTGCGTAGCCGATCGTGTGCCGGCTATTCGGTCTTCACGCGGGAGCGCATGATGTCAACGCGACCTTCTGGCTGCTCGACGCTCCGGTCTCGATCGCGGAGCAGAGCCACCGCAATGCCGACGGCTACGGGCTCGCGACCTTCGACAGCAATGGGGAGCTCGACCTGGTCCGAGCCCCGGTCCGCGCTGCCGACGACGAAGAGTTCGCGGCTGCCGCACGTGCCACGCACGCAGCGATCTACTTAGCACACGTCCGGTATGCCGACACCGGCGAGGTGAGCGACTCCAACACCCATCCCTTCGCCCTTCAAGGCCGCACGTTTGCCCACAACGGTGTCGTCTCAGACCTCGACGAGCTCGACCGGCGCCTCGGCCCCGACCGCAAGGTTGTACAAGGAGAAACCGACTCCGAACGGTTCTTTGCCCTCATGACCGCGGCGATCCGCGAGCACGACGGCGACACGCGTGCCGGGATCATCGCCACGACCACGATGCTCGCCCAAGAGATCACGCTCTACAGCATCAACTTCCTCCTAGCCTCGGCCGGCCATCTTTGGGCATTCCGCTATCCGGAGCACAATCAGCTCTATTTCCTCTCCCGGGTTGCCGGCGGTCCGCGAGGCAATCAACCGTTGGACGAGCACAGCGCCCACGGCACCCTGCGCATGCGCGCGCCTGAGGGATCTCGACGCCCGCTGATCGTCGTGGCCAGCGAACCGATGGACGAAGACCTAGGTTGGGAAGAACTCGCCTCCGGCGAACTCCTGCACATAGGGCCCGATCTCGAGCTAACCCGCGAGATCATCCTTGCCGAGCCGCCGCGCAAGCCCCTCTCCTTGCGCGGACGCGCCGCCGACTCCCAAGCCCAAGAACACTGAACAGGGCCGTACGCGCCGGCGACTGTCGTCTTACCAGAACACGCCGGTGAGTGGGAGCTCACCGCGCGGGATTGGCGACGTGGGGTTCAGCCGCGGAGCCTGAACACGATGATCGCGATGAGTTAGGCGAGGCCGGCGATCGCTCCGAGCCAGGCGTAGGGAGAGCCGTCGTGGCCGCGGGCGAGCTCCACCAGGAACCCGATGATGATCGCGGTGATCACGGCGAGCCCGGCGATGGCGGCGGCGTGGATGTCGATCTGGCGAAAGCGCTCGTCGCGCCCGTCGCCGCGCAACTGACGGCAGGTGGCGGTAGTACGCATGTCAGCTACTGTCATCAACTATGCTCGAGGCATGACACGATGGGAGCCAGACGCGCGCGGCCGCCTCGAACGGGCGGCCATGGAGCTCTACAGCGAGCGCGGCTTTGAACAGACCACGGTGGCGGAGATCGCCGCGCGCGCAGGATTGACCGAACGAACGTTCTTCCGGCACTTCGCCGACAAACGCGAGGTGCTGTTCGACGGCGCCGAGCGAATTGCAGGGGCTCCTCGTCAACGCGGTCGCCGAGGCACCCGCTTCCCTGGCGCCGATCGACGCCGTAGCCGCGGCCCTCGAGGCCCTCGAGGCCGTCTTCCGGGAGCGCCGCCAATTCGCCCGCCAGCGCCAGAGTGTCATCGTGGCAAACGCAGAGCTTCAAGAGCGGGAGCTGATCAAGCTCGCGTCGTTGTCCGCGGCGCTCGCCGACACACTGCGCCTGCGCGGCGTCAGCGAACCAGCCGCGAGTCTGGCCGCCGAGGCCGGGATCGCCGTATTCAAGATCGCGTTCGAGCGCTGGATCGACGAAAATAACCAACAAGACTTCGCGCAGCTCATCCGCGAGTCGCTCGCCGGGCTCAAAGCCGTGACCGCGGGCGCATGATCACCGCTGGCAGGTCACGCGCGGCAGGTTGAAAAGTGACCCACCTTGGGGCCAGGAGCACCTTACACTCGGGGCCTCACTGTGGCCTACGGCCCCTGCTGAGCTGAGATCTGGGGGCAGGCCCCGCCAGAACTGAGGAGGATCGTCGTGGTCACCGTCATCTGCGCCCTGGGGGCCGCCTTCTGCAACGCGTCGTGGGCGTTGATGGCGCGATTGGCCGGCGTCGCGGCGCCCGAGGGCCAATCCCGATGGCGAATGGGGTGGTACATGGTCCACCAGCCGGTCTGGCTGGTGGGACAAGCGTTCGCGGTCGGCGTGTTCGTGCTGAGCGCGGTGGCGCTGTACTTCGGTGCGCTGGCCGTCGTGCAGCCGCTGCTGGTCATGGAGCTGATTTTTGCCCTGGCGCTGCGCGAGTTTCGCCTCCAAGATGTCATCCCGGTGAAGTCCTGGTACGCGGCCGGCCTCGTCTGCTTGGGACTGGGTGCGTTTCTGGGCGTGGCCAACTTTCACGGTGGCACGCGCGTCCCCCAGGCAGTGGAGTGGGCGCTAGTTCTGTCGGTGTGGGGCTTCGTCGCGGCGGTCTTGGTCGTGGTCGGGCAGCGCGGATCTCCGGCTCGGCGGGCGGGCTGCATAGGCGCCGCCGCCGCCGTGGTGTGGTCGGTGGACGCCAGTTTTGTCAAGAAGCTCACCGAAACGCTGCAACAGCACGGCTTCCTGGGGGTATTTGTCCACTGGCCGCTCTACGCGCTGGTGGTCAGCGGGATTCTGGGCGCGGTGCTCACCCAGGCCGCCTTTAACGCCGGCCCGCTCTCGGCCTCTCAGCCCGCGCTGCTGATCGTCGACCCGCTGGCGAGCATCATCCTCGGGGTGCTGATCTTCGGCGAGCGCCTCGACAGCACTGTTCCCGCTCTGGTCGGTGTTGTGTTTACGCTCCTGGTCATGTGTGTCGGCGTCGTCCTGATGTCGCGCTGGGCACCCCCGTCGATGGAGCCGATCGCCGGAGATCCGCTGACGATCATGCGCTACGGCAGGAGGGCGAGGAAGCAAGCAACGGATTGAGGACTGCTCCCGGTCGGGCCGACCGCGACAGCGGATCGCGAGTTACGCCAGCCGTTCTCGACGCACAAGCTGTCAAGCTTCACGTGACCCTCACCCTGTGGGATCCCGAGAGGCAAGATGTGCCCTTCTCACCGAACGCCGCCGCAAGCTGCCCGCGCTGTGGGCCGTGACGCGAGAACCGGAGGTTGGGACTGATGGATGACCTTGGAGCGATCTTCGACGAACATGTGGCCAGCGAATTTGTCACCAAGGATCTTGAAGCGACGATGCGGACGATGGTTCCTGAACCCTATGTGTGGCACGTGCCGCCGCTCACCGGGGGCCGGGGTGGTGAGGCCGTCAAGCAGTTCTACTCGTCCCAGTTCATCCACCACACCCCCGCTGATGCGGTGCTCAGTCCGATTGCGCGTACCGTGTCGGCGGACCGTGTGATCGACGAGTTCGTACTCGAGTTCACCCACGACATCGAGCTTCCTTGGATGCTTCCGGGCGTGGCGCCTACTGGTCGGCGGGTCCGCATACCCACGGTGGTGGTCATGGGATTCAGCGCCGATAAGGTCGCCTACGAGCACATCTATTGGGACCAGGCATCGGTGCTGGTGCAAATTGGTCTACTCGACCCAGCCCTGCTCCCGGTGTCGGGCGCCGAGCAAGCCGATCGCCTGCTCGAGTTGGCGAGCGCCGCCCGCGAGCGGGGCGCGAAGCAGTGAGGTGAGCATTCGCGCAGCACGTGAGATTAGTCACGAGTGGAGTCATCGCTCTGGCTCGGCTTCGATCGCCTCCACGGTCAAGGCCATGTAATCGCCGGCGCTCCCTGCTGGGAATGCCCAGCCGTCAGCCGGAGCCTTCATCGCCAGAATCGTTTGACATCACACCAACAACATCGTCACCGTCGACAAGTGGGGCGACATCGTCGCCTACACGAACACGATCAACTTCTTCGGTGGCAGCGGCATGACGGTGCCGGGCTATGGGTTCCTGCTCAACGATGAGATGACCGACTTCGACTTCGCGCCCCCGACGCCGGGCGCCTCGGATCCCAACCTTCCCGCCGGCGGCAAGCAGCCGCGTTCGAGCATGGGCCCGATCATCGCGCTGCGCGATGGCAAGCCGGTGTTCAGCATTGGCGCGGCCGGTGGTTCCACCATCATCACCACAGTGCTTCAGATCCTGATCAACCACGTCGACTTTGGAATGTCGCTCCCGGCGGCACTGGCGGCGCCGCGCGTGAGCCAGACCAACTCGGCAACCTCACTGGCCGAGCCGGCCTTCTACGACAGTCCCATGCGCCAGCAGCTGACGAACGAGTTCGGCGAGCAGTTCACGCTCGCGACCGGTCCTGTGCTGCCTCTGAACCACTACCCCGGCGACGCCACCGCGCTGCAGATCTTCGGGGGTGGACGCGCGCAGGCGATCGCCGAACCAGTCCGTCTCGGCGGCGGCAGCGCGCTCGCCGTTCATCCCTGACGCGCGGACTACGCGCCGCGCGGCTGATAGGCCAGGTGCACGACTCCGCTCTCGTAGGCTGCGGTCTCGGCAAGCGTGAATTTCGTGCCGGGGGCGGCGTCATCGAACAGGCGCTGACCGGCACCCAGGGTCAACGGGTACACGAACAGCTGCAACTCGTCCACCAGACCGTCAGCGAGCATCGCCCGAACGAGCGTGCCGCTGCCGCTGACATAGAGGTTGCCGTCGACACGGTCCTTGAGGGCACGGATCGTCTCCGGCTCATACCCACCGATGACGGTCGAGTTGTTCCACTCCGCCCTGTTCAGCGTCGAGGAGACCACGTACTTCGGCGACTCATTCATGAACGGAGCGCCGGGGTCTTCCTCGGCGCTGCGGCCAGACCACGCCGGCGCGAACATCTCGAACGTGCGGCGCCCCAACAGCAGCGCCCTGCATGATCCCATCATCGCGCCGATGGCCTCACCCATCTTCGGATCGAAGCCATAGTCCCTCGTCCAGGCCGGCTCGTCGATGACGCCATCCAGCGTGATGAACTCATGTACGAAGATCTTGCCCACGATCATTCCTCCAGAGGGTTGATTAGAACCCTAGACGCATCCGGGACCGACAAATCATCGCCGCAAGGTGACAGCCCGCAGCCAGCTGTGCCCACCGACTCCAACTCAGAACCTCGATGACGCGAAGGAGCTCGCCGTGTCCGATTACCTGAGCTTGCCCGACGACCTGCCGGTGCCTGAGGACGACGGCGCCGCCGATCACCTTTTGTCCACGCCGATGCCGCACGTCAAGCTGCCGAGCACCACCGGTCAGCAGGTGGCGCTCGATCGGCTCGGACCGGACCGGACCGTGCTCTACATCTACCCCCTCACTGGGCAGCCAGGGGTCGACCTGCCCAACGGCTGGAACGCGATCCCCGGGGCGCGGGGTTGCACGCCGGAGGCGTGTGGTTTTCGCGATCACTACGCCGAGCTGCGGGCCGCCGGTGCTACGGCCGTCTACGGGCTGTCGTCTCAAGACTCGGATCACCAACGTGAACTGGCCGACCGTCTGGGCCTCCCCTTCCCGCTCCTCGCCGACACCGCCCTCCAGCTCGCCGAAACCCTCGAGCTGCCGACCTTCACCGTCGGTGGCGAGCGGCTCTACAAGCGTCTCACGCTGGTCATCGCAGCTGGTCAGATCGAGCACGTGTTCTACCCGATCTTCCCGCCCGACCAGCACGCCGCACAGGTCCTCGACTGGCTCCTGGGGCACACCGCGGCGACGGCGTGATCCGCTGAGCGCTATGTAGGCAGCGAGCAAGTTGCGACAGTTCTCCGATCAACACCTCGCAGCACTGAGCGTGATGGTCCTCAGCGCCAGCGTGTCCGTCTGGGCCGCGCGCCACCGTCCTGGCCGCTGGATGACGGTGTTCGCATGGGCCCTCGCGCTGCTGATCCTCGCGGCATGGGCCGGCGAGTACGTCGCGGACGTGGTGCTCGGCATTTGGAGCACCCGGTACGACCTGCCGCTGCAGCTGACCGACGCGGTCTCGATCACCTCGGCGTTGGCGCTCTTGACCCGCCGGGCGCTGCTCGTCGAACTGACGTACTTCTGGGCCTTCACGGCAACGCTGCAGGCGGTGCTCACGCCGGACCTCGCCCAGTCGTATCCGAGCGTCTTCTACTTCACCTACTTCACCTATCACGTGGGTGCGATCGTCGCGGCGTGCTTCCTCGTGTTCGGATGGCGGTCATACCCGCGGCCGAGGGCCGCCTGGAGAGTCTTCGGCGTGACGCTCGCGTTCGCCGCCCTCGCCGGGTTGGGCGACGTGCTCACTAACGGTAACTACATGTACCTACGGAACAAACCGACCCACGCCTCGCTGCTGACGCTGCTCGGGGCGTGGCCTTGGTACATCGTCGCTGCCGCCGCGATCGGGCTGCTGATGCTGCTCGTCGTCGCGGCGCTCACGGACGCCGTGCGCAACCTCGTCGACCCGATCAGGACGGCGCCACCTCATGCTCTGGAAGACGTCCGCGGTGCTCCCACAGGACTTTCGTCTCGCCGAACGTGAGCATCCGCCAGCGCTCGGTCTTCGCTTCCCAGACGTAGACCGTGACATCGACGATGCTGCGGACATCTTCGAGCAGCTTCACGGTCGTACGGGCATCGATGTCTTCGCCGATCACGGCCCGGCTCATCACGTCGATCACCTTGAACGCGTGGGCCTTCTGCGGCTCGTCGTGGTCGGGCGCGGGCGGTCTGAGCTCGGGCAGCGCAAACTCCGGAACCCCGTCAGAGCCTGGTTTCCTCAGGATCCTTTCGAGCGGGACCATCGTCGCGCCGGTCCCTTTTGTTTCGGTGTCGAGCACCCAGATCTTCGCCAACTCGAGCCTTTCTGCAGTCAATGGATTCGGCAATCAGTGCCCCTATTGAAGGGTAGCCAGCCCGACGCCCGCGGACGCTCAGCGGTCGGTCTCGAGCCGGCGCAGCTCGTCCTGGTCAAGAGCCGCTTCCTGGCGGGGGATTCCGACCGCCGGCGGCAGCTCGACGTGGAGCGTGGCTGCTTCGTCGAGCTGAGCCGTCGCCTCCAGCAGCGTGTAGCTGAGCACGTGGCCGCCGCGGGCCCGATCGTCGGTCACGAAGTGCAGGTGCCAGCCGACCATCTCGATCCCGCCGAGTGAGTCGGGGAAGCAGAAGCCGACCATCGTGCCAGCCACATCGACGAGCTCGCTGACGCGCTGCTGGGCGATCACCTCGGCGAGCGGCGGATAGGGAGGCTGTTGCCTGGGCACCGAGCGGACCCGCACCAGCTCGAAGCGGCCATCGATACGGATCGCGATTGAGCGCCGCGGCCGCTTGATCGCACCCCGAACGTATCGGTCGAGGTCGGACCCGCTAAATGGGCCTCGCAGGGCCACCGGCGGACCGGGCGAGAACGGAACCACCACCACGTAGGGCGTGGTGGAGGCGAGATCGGGGCGGATCAGCGAGCCATCCAACTCGGCCTTCCAGGCCTGGCCGTCAACCACGATCAGCTCGCCGTCCAGACCGTCGAGCGTCCCCAGCCCCAGATCGCCGTGCTCGAGAACCTCGGCGAGGGTGACGTCGCCCTCGAACGCACCTCCGAGCAGCGCCTGAACGGTCGAGGATTGAAACAGTTCGTGGCCCCAGTGCTCTTCCTGCAGCTCCCGGTGGCGCAGAAGCTCAATGTGCAGCGCACCAAGAAACTCGAGCTCGCTCATTGCTCCAGCGTAAATGCCGCGCCGCCGCCACAGCGTTGCGCGGTGCTCACGGTCAGGAGGGGTGGTGGGAAGGCCGAGCCTTCCCACCACCGGGTATTCCGCTCTCGCCGTGCGGGCGCACTCGAGAGCTCGTCAGTTCGTGGCTACCGCGCTCCCGCGCCTCGTGTCAGAGGTCGGCGCACTGCCCGATCTTCCGGCCGCCGACCGTGTTTGGGGTGCCCCCCGAGTCGCCGACCTGCGCGGGCGGTTGGTTGCCGAGGCAGACCAGGTTGCCGGAGATCGTGTTGGTCACCACCTCCGTCGAGTCGGGAGTCCCGTTCTCACCGGTCGTCACGCCGACGTTGCGGATCAGGACGACGTTGCGATACGCGACGTTGCGGATGAACCCGAACCAGGCTCCCTGCCAGCCGAACACGAACACATTGCCGTGGATGACGTTGTCCTTGATCGGGAAGTTCACGTATGGGTTGAGGACCGGACCGGGGCCTCCGCCGATCGAGACCAAACTGCCCCAGATCGTGTCGCCGTCCAGGTACATCGTCAGCGCATGGTTGGCGAAGATGCTCCCGCCCACGGTGTCGTCAGTCGTCGTCGTGTTGCACGGCGGAACCGGCCCGTTCGAGCCCGGGGTGCAGCCAAGCGCCAGGATCGCACCGCGATCGACGCGCAGGTTGCGCCCCACCCTCACGGTGCCCAACGTGAACGCGTCCAGGCAGGAACCGCGGGCGATCGTCAGATCACCTCTGACCTTCAGCGTCGTCCCGCTCGCCACGTAGCGGTTGCCGTAGATCCGGAGGTTGTGGTAGTGGCCCGAGATCGCCGTCTCCGTGCCCGGGCAGATCGTTGGTCCGACGGTCGGATCCGCCGCTGCGGCGGCAGCCCAGACCCCAAACATGAGTAGCGCTGCGGACAAGCCGAGCACAAGTCGCCCCTTCATTCCCGCTCCCTTCGTTGGGTCCCCGAGATGAATGCTGCTGAGCGCACTCTATCCGCACAACGGGACCGAAGGCAAGCAGTCGGCCTCGGGCCCGCACATGATCTGGCCCGCGATCGACGCCGGAGCCGCTGTCGCCGGCGGGGCGGGCAGCGACTAGACTCGCGCCGGGTGCGGCTCCTCGATGTAACTGCGGCGCGGGCGTGGCGGCGTTGGACATTGCTGGTCGGCGCCTGCGCCCTGGCGGTGGGCTGCGCAGGCTCGCAGCCGGACGGCATCGGAGCGAGCACCCGCGCGAGCGCGAGCGCGGCGAGCGGGTTGCGCCTGGTGCGCGTCGGGACCTTTGATCAGCCCACCTATGCGACCGGCGCACCGGGCGACACGCATCGGTTGTTCGTGGTCGAGAAGGGGGGCCGGATCGTCGTGTTGGTCAATGGCCATCTCCAGAGTCGCCCGTTTCTGGACATCACCAGGCTGGTCGAGTCGGGCGACACCGAACAAGGGTTGCTGTCGGTCGCCTTCGCGCCGGACTACCAGCGCAGCGGGCGCTTCTACGTCTGCTACACGATCCCCGGGAACGACGTCCGCGTGGTCCAGTACCAGCGCTCGCGCCACGACCCGAATCGCGCGAATCCGTCCAGCGCCAGGATCGTGCTGACCGTCCCACACCGGTACACGAACCACAATGGTGGCCAGCTCCAGTTCGGCCCTGAGGGCGATCTGTACGTGGGCGTCGGCGATGGCGGCAGCGAGCACGATCCGATGAACCTCGGGCAGAACACGAACGTTCTCGACGGGAAGCTGCTGCGGATCAAGCCGGGAGCAAACGGCGGCTACTCGATTCCGAAGGGCAATCCATTCGTCGGACAGCGCCGCAAACGGACGGAGATCTGGGCCTACGGGCTGCGCAATCCGTGGCGCTTCTCGTTCGACCGGCTGACCGGCGACCTCGTCATCGCTGACGTTGGCCAGGATCAGGAGGAGGAGGTCGACTTCGCGCCTCGTGGCAGCGGTGCCGGCGCAAACTACGGCTGGAGCATCTGGGAGGGCGACCGCCGTAACAAGCCGGGGATCGCGCCGGGTGCCGTGTTCCCGGTGCTGGTGACGCTCCACAGCAACGGATACTGCGCGATCATCGGCGGTTACGTGGTCAGAGACCGCGCTCTGCACGGCTTGTACGGCGACTATGTATACGGCGATCTCTGCAAGCCGCAGATTCGCGCTGCGAAACTCAGTCGCGGCCACGCGACCAGCGACCGGGCGACCGGCCTCTCTGTGAGCAGCCTGTCGTCATTCGGCCAGGACACCCTGGGGCGCATCTACGCGGTGTCACTCAGCGGCTCCATCTACCGGCTCGCGAGCAGGTAGGCGGACGCTCGCGGCTCGCTCGAAGCACCTCGCTCGCGAGCGCGACCTCGCGGTCCTACCGGCGGCTCAGCACCACCACCGGGATCTCGCGCGCCGTCTTCTGCTGGTACTCGTCATAGGCCGGCCACACCTCGGTCATCAGCCCCCAGAGCCGATCGCGCTCCTCGCCCTGGGCGGTTGCTGCGCGCACCGGAATCTCCTCGCGCCTGACCTCAATCTTCGCGTCGCGGTCGGCCTCGAGGTTCTTGTACCACCCGGGGTGCTCTCGTGCCCCACCCTTCGAGGCGACCACCACCCATCGATCGCCGTCGGCGCGGTGGATCAGCGGCGTCGTCCGCACTTCTCCCGACGTGCGGCCAGTCGTGCTCAGCAACAGGATGTTCGTCCCGCGCCAGTTGTACCCGCGCTCTCCGCCGGTCTCGCGGTAGACGCGGACGTGCTCATGTCCGAACAGGTTGTTGTCGTCGTCTGCCATATCGCGAGCTTATCGAGCGCCCCGCGCCGCGTCAGAATGGAAGGCCGAGCAGCTTCACCTTGCCGCACGGGAGCGAGCACCCCGCGCGGATCGCGCGCCACATCGCCACCTGCGGCATCTCAAAGCATCCGTCCGGCTGCTCGACCGTGACCGGAGGTGGGATCTCGGTGAACTGGTGGCGGTGGTAAAGCCCGGCCCGGTTGCGATGGCAGAACAGGATCGCGATCGCGGGGCCGAGCGTCGACGCGTGGCGCAGTGCCTCACCGATGATCCGGTTCGCCAGCCCCTGCCCGCGGTAGGGCGCCGCCACGATCACGCCGCCGATTCCGACTACGGGCGTCGGCGGACCGCCGGCGACCTCGATCTCAGCGAGTACGAAGCCAGCCGAGGCCACCAGCCTGCCGTCCTGGTCCTGGAGCCCGACGTGCCGGTCCTTGCCTCGCCAGCACAGCTCGCTGCCATCGGCGTCGAAGGGATCCTCCTCGTCTCCCTCGAGCTCGGCTCGCTGTGCGGCGCTCAGGGCTCCGAATTCGACGACGTCCACGGCTTCATCGTACGAACGCGGCGTGGTGGTGAGCGAGCGGCGTGGAAAACGTCCCGCGCCAGGGCCGAGTTCAACACCGTGGTTGCCCGCAGCGCCGTGACGTTTATGCGGGAACACGAGGTTTGAGGCGGTGACCGACCGGCAAACGCGACAATCATCACGCGGCGAGGTCCCTCCGGGGAGGGATGTTCTAGCCGGATCATCTCTTAACGTTTAGGTGGATCGGCAACATGTCCTGGTCTTCTCTCTTTCACTCTGTAGCCGTGCCCGGGCGCCCCCGCCGCCTCCAACTCGCAGGCGGGCCGAGGCCCGCAGATCCCGGCGTGACCGATCACCGCCATCCGGCGATGAGCGGGATCGACGTCTCGCCCGTCCATGGCTGGCACTGCATCTGCGACCGCTGCCTGGCCCAAGGTCGTAGAGCCGGCTGACGGGCTACGCCTTCCGCTGCGCCGCGGCGCCAACCAGCGGACCGGTCCGCGGCGGAACCTGGCGCGAGAGCGCGATATAGCTCGTGCAGCGGCGGATCGCCGGTGTCCGCAGGAGCTCGTTCACGAGCTCCTGGAGGTGCTCGGTGTCACGCGCGACGAGGCGGCAGATCACGTCCTGCGGGCCGCTGATCGCGTCCGCTTCGAGCACCTCGGGCATTGCGTCCATCACCGCCACGGCCTCGGCAAGCCGCCCCTGCGCCAGTTCGATGAAGACGAATGCGGTGATCGTGTAGCCGAGCGCCGTCGGGTCGACCTCCGGTCCATGTCCCGTGATGATCCCTCGAGCCTCGAGCTTGGCGAGCCGCGCCTGCACCGTCCCGCGCGCCACCTGGAGCTGCCTCGCCACCTCGAGCAGTCCGATCCGGGGATTCTCGCGGAGCACCTCGATCAACCGCGCGTCAAGCCGATCAATGGTCATCCTGACCAGTAATCTAACGGCTCAGGCGGTCAGCGTAGTCATTCTGCCCGCTCATACTGGACACACTTGCAGATCCCGAACGGCCATGCTGAAGTGAACGGGAGGGATGTTCGAAGAGGCCCAGCTGTACTCCCCGGTGACGACTGAGGCGGATGGCTCCGTCACCGTCCACCTCGCCCACGACCACCCTGGCGCCAACGATCCCGTGTATCGCGAACGCCGCGGGGAGATCGCGGCCGCCGCGCTCGCCTGGAGTCCCGGCCAGCCAGCGCCGACGATTCCCTACACCGAGGAAGAGCAGGAGGTGTGGCGCACGGTCTGCCGCGAGCTCGCGCCCAAGCATGCCCGCTACGCGGTCTCCGAGTACCGCGACGCGCTCGAGGCGGTTGCGCTGCCGACCGACCGGGTCCCGAATCTCGACGAGGTCTCTGAGCGGCTGGCGCCGCTCACCGGCTGGCGCTACGTACCCGCTGCCGGGCTGGTCCCGCTTGATGAGTTCTACGGCGCCCTCGCCGATCGCGTGTTCCACTCCACGCAGTACGTCCGCCATCCCGCGATCCCCCTGTACACGCCCGAGCCCGACATCATCCACGAGGTCATCGGTCACGGCCACCTGCTCGCGACGCCAACCTACGGGGAGCTGCACCGGCTGGCTGGAACCGCCGCACGCCGGCTGACCGACATCGAGAACCTGCGCTTCCTGTCTCGCGTGTTCTGGTTCTCGCTCGAGTTCGGCGTCGTCGTGGAGGACGGAGAGCTGCGCGCCTACGGCGCCGGGATCTTGTCGAGCTACGGCGAGATCGACGAGTTCCGCGCAATGGAGCATCGGCCGATCGATCTGATCGAGATGGGCACCGCCGAATACGACATCACCCAGTACCAGCCGGTGCTCTACCGGGCCGAGTCGGTCGACGAGATCGTCGACGTGGTCGGCGGCTTTTTCACCAGCTGCACCGACGAATCGATCGCCGCGATGGCACAGCGCACCGGCGCGGCAACCTGATCCAGGAGGCATAGATGGCTACCCAGCAGCAGCTCGCCGGACCGGCGCCAACCACCCGCGAGGACTTCATGCCGCTGAACGGCATCGACCACGTCGAGCTGTGGGTCGGAAACGCGCTCCACGCGACGTTCTACCTCACCCGTGCCTATGGCTTCACCGAGGTTGCCTACCAGGGGCTCGAGACAGGCGTCCGCGACCACGTCTCACACGTCCTCGAGCAGGGCCGGATCCGGATTGTGCTGACCGGGACGCTGCACTCAGGCACCGAGATCGCGCGTCATCACGCCAAGCACGGCGACGGCACGCGGGTGATTGCACTGTCGGTCCCCGACGTCGACCACGCCTACCGCGAGGCGCTCTCGCGCGGCGCCACGGGCGTCTCCGAGCCGCGCGGACTCAGCGATTCCCACGGCACGGTCCGGGTCGCTGATATTGCCGCCTACGGCGAGACGATTCACCGGTTCGTCGATCGCTCCAGGTACGACGGGCCGTTCATGCCCGGTTTCGAATCCGTCGAGGGCGCTGGTCGCAGCGACGGCAGCGACCCGATGCTGCTGACGATCGATCACATCGTCGGCAACGTCGAACTCGGCGCGATGGTCAAGTGGGTCGAGTACTACGAGCGCGTGTTCGGGATGACCGAGATGATCCACTTCACCGACGAGGCGATCTCCACGGAGTACTCGGCGCTGATGTCGAAGGTGGTCACGACCGGCGACGGGCGGGTCAAGTTCCCGATCAACGAGCCGGCGGAGGGCAAGCGCAAGTCGCAGATCGACGAGTACCTCGAGTTCTACGAGGGTCCGGGTGCGCAGCACATCGCGCTGAGCACCCGGGACATCGTCGGAACCGTGGAACACCTGCAGGGGTTGGGCGTGGAGTTCCTGCGGACGCCCGAGAGCTACTACGACGAGGTCCCCGAGCGAATCGGTGAGATCGATGAATCGCTCGCCGATCTGCGCCGCCTCGGAATTCTCGTGGACCGTGACGACGAGGGATATCTGCTCCAGATCTTCACCAAGCCGATCGGCGACCGCCCGACGATGTTCTTCGAGATCATCGAGCGCCATGGCGCCCGCGGCTTCGGCGAGGGCAACTTCAAAGCCCTGTTCGAGGCGATCGAGCGCGAGCAGGAGAGGCGCGGGAACCTCTGATGCGCTACGTCGCGATTGGTCAGCTGCCGCACAAGCGACACGTCCAGGTCCGCGACAACGGCCGCTTGTTGGTCGAGGAGGTGATGGGCTATGAGGGCTTCTCGGGCAACGAATCGATCCTCTACCACCTCCAGTCGCCGTGCCGCCTCGACGACGTCGGCTCGTTCACGCCGCTCGTGCGCGAGGAGTGGGTGCCGGACGCGCACGTCCACCGGCTCGCCGACATCAACCCGGTGACCCACGGGGGAGACCCCGTCGGCGGCCGCCGGCTGCTGATGTTCAACGACGACATCGAGGTCTCGATCTGCAAGCCGACGGAGCCGTTGTCGGGCTTCTATCGCAACGGCGAGGGGGACGAGGTCCTCTACATCCATCGCGGCGGGGGCGTGCTGCGGACGATCTTCGGTCGGGTTCCGTTCAGCGAGCGCGACTATCTCGTGATCCCGCGCGGGACGACCCACACATGGGAGCTCGACTCAGACGCCGAGCAGGTGTGGGTCTGCTTCCACACCCCCGGTGAGATCGAGACCCCGGGCCGCTATCGCAACCGCTACGGGCAGCTGCTGGAGCACTCTCCGTTCTCGCAGCGAGACTTTCGCTCTCCCGCGGAGCTCGAGACGTTCGACGAGCGGGGCCAGTACGAGCTCACGGTTCGTATCCGACACGGTCTCCAGCACTACACGCTGGACCGCCATCCGTTCGATGTTGTCGGATGGGACGGCTACGTGTGGCCGTACACGTTCAACGCCGACGATTTCGAGCCCCGGACCGGGCGGTTCCATCTACCGCCTCCGACCCACCAGACCTTCCAGGGCCCCAACTTCGTGATCTGCACGTTTGCGCCGCGGATGCTCGACTGGGATCCGAACGCGGTACCGCTGCCCTACCACCACTCGAATATCCAGTCCGAGGAAGTGATGTTCTACGCCGAGGGCGACTACGCGGCGCGCAAGGGGGTCGAGATCGGGTGTCTCACCTTGCATCCGTCCGGTCTGCCGCACGGCCCTCAGCCAGGCACCGTCGAAAAGGCCCTGGGCGCGAAACAGACCAACGAGCTGGCGGTGATGTGGGACACGTTCCGGCCCCTGCGGCTGACGCCGCTGTGGCGTGAGCACGACAAGCCGGAGTACGCGTACTCGTGGAACCCCGAGCGGTTTGGAGAACACTTGGAGGTGCAGGGGAAGAGCGACGTCGCGGCCGGGCGGGCGGCTACGGACGGGGAGGCGGACACGGATGCTTCAACGACCGTGACCGGCCCCTCGGCGTAGCCGCCCAGTCGCCGGTCGCGCTTTGCCATCACGCCTCCTGTGGTTCTCGCTTGCCTGAGGACCGACCGCCGTTTCCTCGGCCATCCTTGCCGCGAAGCTCGGCCAGCGTCTGCTCGAGCGCGGCCATCAGATCCGGAGCGCCCGCCGGCTCCTCCTGCGGCTTCGGCGCCTTGATCGTCTCGCCCTTGCGCTTGCGGGCGACGACGCGCTGCAGCCTCGCCCGGTAGCGGTCCTCGTACTTGCCGGGATCCCAATCGCAGGTGAGCTCTTCGATCACCGCCACCGCTGCATCGACCTGCTTGCCGGTCGGCTTATGCGATTTCTGTCCCGCAGTATCGATCCCCTTGATCGGCCTGACCTCGTCGGCGAACAGCATCGTCGTCAGAGTCAGCACGCCGTCGCGCTCGCGGACGATCGCCAGGTACTCCTTGGTGCGCATCACGAACCGACCAAGCGCGGCCCGGTCGGTCTGGGCCATCACCTCGGTCAGCAGCCGGTAGGCGCGCGCCGCGCCGTCGTCGCTGGAGGACGGGACGAGGAAGTACGGGTGATCGAAGTAGATCGGGTCCACGTCGGCGAGGTCGACGAACTGCTCGATCTCGATGGTCCGCGTTCGGCGAGGCTCGATCGCCGCGAGTTCCTCGTCGTCGACCATCACCTCCGTGCCGTCGTCGAGCTCGTAGCTGTGGGTGATCTCCTCGAAGGAGACCTCCACGTCCTCCTTCGAGCACCACCGCTGGACGTCGATCGGCGCGCCGTCCTTCTCGTGGAGTTGCCGGAAATGGATGTCCAGATCGCGCACGGCGGTGAACATGTTGACCGGCACATTGACGAGGCCGAAGCTCAGCGATCCACTCCACAGCGACCGGGCCATCGTCAGCTCCGCGCCTTGCTCTCGCTCTTCGACCGGCGCCCGGACCCCGCCTTAGACCTCGAGCCCACCTTCGCACCCGCCGGCGACCTCGAGCCCGCCTTCGCACCCGCCTTCGACCTCGAGCCCGCCTTCGCGCCGGTCCTCGACCTCGACCCGGACTTCGACCCCGGTCCCGACTTCGAACCGCCCTTCAGGCTCGCCTCGAGCGCGGCCATCAGATCGCCGGTCTCCTCGGGTTCCTGTGGCTCGGGCAGGTCGAGCTCCTCGCCCTTGGCTTTGCGCGCGATCAGGTCGAGCACCCGCTCGCGGTAGCTGTCCTTGAATGATTTCGGATCGAACCGGCTGTGGAGGGACTCCACCAGTGTCCCCGCCATCTCCACCTCGCGCTTACTCGGAGCACGGCTCGGATCGGGCACGTCCAGCTCGCCGGCCGGAACCAGCTCGTCGGCGAACCGCATGGTGTGCAACGCCAGCGCGCCATCGAGCGATCGAACCGCCACCAGGTACTCCCGGTTGTGGAACACCCACCGGCCCAGCCCGGCCCGCCCGGAGCGGCCGAGAGCATCGTGCAGCAGACGGTACGCGTCGGCAGCATCCTCGCCGGCGCCGAGATAGTAGGTGCGCTCGTAGAAGACCGGATCGATCTCGGCCTGGCGTACGAACTCCTCCAGTTCGATCACATGCGCGCGCGCTCCGGCCGCCGCGTCGATCTCCTCCTGACTGAGCAGCACGAATTCCCCGCCGCGCACCTCGTAGCCCTTGGCGACCTGCTTGTAGGGCACCTCCTTGCCTTCCTTGGAGCAGATCCGCTTCTGCTTGATCCGCGCCCCGTCCGTGTCGTGGACCTGGTGGAAATGGACGGTTCGGTCCTCGGTCGCCGAGTGCACCTTGATCGGTACCGCGATCAGCGCGAACTTGATCGTCCCGTTCCAGATCGAGCGTGCCATCAACAGGTCGATACCCACAGCCGCCGACGTTTCAACCCGGACCACACGGGTGAGCCAATAGAACCCAACAAGGAGCCGATCCCTGATGACCCCGAGCAACCTCGATCAGCAGCTGACGAAGTACCTCACCGACGTCCATGCGATCGAGCAGCAGGCATTGGCGCAGATGAGGTCCGCGCCGGAGATCGCCGGCGATCCGGCGCTGTCCTCGATCTTTTCCGCGCACCTGGCCGAGACCGAGGAGCAGGAGCGGCTCGTCCGCAGCCGCTTGGAGGCGCGGGACGCGAGCCCCGCCACCGTCAAGGACATCGCCGGCACGCTGACAGGCAAGGCGTTCGTGCTGTTCGCGCGCTCACAGCCGGATACTCCGGGCAAGCTCGTCACCCACGGCTTCTCCTACGAGCACTTGGAGCTCGCGGCGTACGACCTTCTTGCCCGCGTGGCAAAACAGGCCGGCGACGCCGAGACCGCGCATGCGGCGAGCCGAATCGGCGAGCAGGAGCGTGCGATGGCGCAGCGGCTGGCAGCCTCCTTTGACCGCGCCGTCGACGCCTCGCTGCGCGAAATGCGTCCAGAGGACATCGGCCGGCAGCTCAACAAGTACCTCGCGGACGCCCACGCGATCGAGGGGCAATCGATCCAGCTGCTCGAGAAGGGGCCGGCGCTTGCCGGCACCAGCGAGCTGGCGGCGGCCTACGAGGACCACCTCGCCGAAACGCAACAGCATCAGCAACTCGTCGCCGAGCGGCTGCAGGCGCGCGGCGAGGGCCCCTCCAAGATCAAGGACGCGGCGCTGCGCTTGGGCGCCCTGAATTGGGGGGTGTTCTTTCAGGCGCAGCCGGACACGCCCGCCAAGCTGGCGGCCTTCTCCTATGCCGTCGAGCACCTCGAGATCGGCGCCTATGAGCAGCTCAAGCGGGTGGCTGATCGCGCCGGCGATCCCGAAACCGAACAGCTTGCCGAGCAGATCCTCGCCGACGAACGAGCCGCCTCGCAGCGCATCCGAGAGCAGTTCGCGAATGCCCTGGATGCCTCGCTGCGCGAGCAAGGGGTCGCCGCTCGCTAATTGGGTAGCAGCGAACGAACCACTGAAACGAAGCCGGAGGTAGCCCTATGAGAGCAGTCACTTTTCACGGCAAGCGCGACGTGCGCGTTGACACCGTCCCCGATCCGACGATCGAGCAGCCGACCGACGCCATCGTGCGGATCACCTCCACCGGGATCTGCGGATCCGATCTGCATCTCTACGAGGTCATGGGGCCGTTCATGGACGAGGGCGACATCCTCGGCCACGAGCCGATGGGGATCGTCGAGGCGGTGGGGTCGGATGTCACGCATATCAAGGCCGGCGACCGGGTGGTGATCCCATTCAACATTTCCTGCGGCCACTGCTTCATGTGCGATCAGCAGTTGTACTCGCAGTGTGAGACGACGCAGGTCCGCGACCAGCAGAAGGGCGCTGCGCTACTCGGCTACACGAAGCTCTACGGCCAGGTCCCGGGCGGGCAGGCAGAGCTGCTCCGCGTGCCGCAGGCGCAGTTCGGCCCGATCAAGGTTCCAGAGGGGCCCCCGGACGAGCGGTTCGTGTATCTCTCCGACGTGCTGCCGACGGCATGGCAGGCGGTTGACTATGCGGCGATCCCGGAGGGCGGCACCGTCGCCGTGTTCGGGCTGGGGCCGATCGGGCAGATGTCGAGCCGGATCGCGCTGCACCGGGGAGCTTCCGAGGTATTCGGAATCGATCTGGTGCCAGAGCGACTCGAGCTTGCCCGGCGCCATGGCGTCCATACGATCGATGTCCGCGACCAGGACGACGTGCCTGAGACGCTGCGCGGGCTCACCCACGGCCGCGGCCCAGACTCGGTGATCGATGCGGTCGGGATGGAGGCGCACGGAGCGCCGCTGGGCAAGCTGGCGCAGCAGCTCGCGGGCATGATGCCCGACGCGATCACCCGCAAGGTCATGGAGAAGGCGGCCATCGACCGGCTCAGCGTCCTGCACACTGCGATCGACGCGGTCCGCCGCGGCGGGACGATCTCGCTGAGCGGCGTCTACGGCGGGATGGTCGACCCGATGCCGATGATGGACCTGTTCGACAAGCAAATCCAGCTGCGGATGGGGCAGGCGAACGTCAAGCGCTGGATCGACGAGATCCTGCCGCTGCTGACCGAGGACGGAGATCCGCTCGGCGTCGAGGATCTCGCAAGTCATAAGCTGCCGCTCCAGCAAGCGCCGCACGCCTACGAGATCTTCCAGAAGAAGGAAGATGGCGCGATCAAGATCTTGTTAGAGCCATGAGCAGATGGAGCTAGACCCGGCGATCGAACGCGTCATCGGCGAGCTGCCCGGCGTCTCGCTCGAGCAGCTTGACGAGCGAGCCGCCCTGCTTCGGCGCATGGACGCGAAGTACGTGGTCGATGCGCAGGCCTTCGCCGAGCTGCTGAAGCGGCTCAGTGGCGATCACGAGGTGCTGGAGATCGACGGACGGCGGACGTTCGCATACGAGAGCGTCTACTTCGACACTCCCGACCTGCGCTGCTTCCGCGACCACGTCGAGGACCGTGCGCCCCGGTTCAAGGTCCGGACCCGGCACTACCGGGACACCGGGACGTGCGTATTCGAGGTCAAGCTCAAGCCGGCCGAAGGCGAGACCGACAAGCGCCAGATTCCGCATCCCTCGGCGGCGATCGACCGGCTCGACGCGGAAGCCGGCGAGTGCCTCACTGAGGCACTCGCCGACGCCGACCTGGAGCCGCCCGAGCAGCCGCTGACGCCGGCGCTTCGCACGAGCTTTCACCGGATCACGCTCGGTCCAGCCGATCGGGCCGAGCGCACCACCTGCGATCTGGCTATCGAGCTGGAGCGGCCGGGCGGGGGCAGCTTGCGGCTGAAGCCGGGCTTCGTGGTAGTCGAGAGCAAGAGCGAGGATGGCGACAGCCCCACCGACCGCATCCTGGCCGGGCTGCAGATCGAGCCGGTGTCGCTCAGCAAGTACCGCACCGGCATCGCACTGTTGACCGATTCGCGCGACCCGGACGCCCCGCGCCCGGCCGAGCGCTTGTTCGAACCGCGGCCGGCCTAGGTAGACGACGTATCCGGGTAGTAACTGCCTAGCAGGGCAAGCGCGGGTGCGCCATGTGTGCGGTCCGGACCACTCGGGTAGCCCTTGGTCGTGCTCGGGAAGAGCTCCGCGAGCGATGAGTCAGGCTTCTGACAAATCCTTGATTTGTCTGCCCTGGCGCGGGGTAACCGTTGCCGCATGCACGCGGCGAAAACCCCCCCTAAACGTAGTGCAGTCAGGCGAAGCGCCGACATTGGCGTGGGCGGCGACGCCGCCGAGCTGTTCGTCAACTGGCAGCGCCACGGCGACCGCCGAGCACGTGAGGAGCTGGTCCAGCGGTTCCTGCCCCTGGCTCGCAAGCTGGCTCGCCGCTACAGTGGCGCCCGCGAGCCGTTCGATGATCTGATGCAGGTGGCCAGCCTCGGACTGGTCAAGGCGATCGATCGATTCGATCCCCAGCGCGGGACTGCTTTCTCATCCTTCGCTGTCCCCACGATCCTCGGCGAGCTCAAGCGCTACTTCCGTGACCTCGGCTGGGCCGTCCATGTGCCGCGCGGCGCCCAGGAGCAGGCGCTGAAGGTCGAGGAGGCGCAGCAGCAACTGACCGCCCGGACCGGTCGTCCTCCGTCCGTGCAGGATCTCGCAGAATTCCTCGAGCTGAGCATCGAAGACATACTCGACGGGTTGGAGACCGCCGGTGCTCACCATTGCGTTTCGCTCGATACTCCCCGCGAAGACGGCGAGGGAGAATCCGGGACGCTCGCTGACGCGTTCGGGGAGCAGGACGTCCGCTTCGAGCTGGTCGAGGCCAGCGTTTCGATCGCGACGGCTGCGCGACACCTGTCCGCGCGCGAGCGCCGCGTGTTGGAGCTCCGCTTCGTCCAGGATCTCACGCAGACGCAGATCGCTGATCTGATCGGCGTCTCCCAGATGCAGGTTTCCCGGATCCTGCGTCGCGCTCTGGCCCAGCTGCGGGATCTGACCGAGGGCGAGAACGCGCCGTAGGGGCCGTCCGAGCAGGCTCGTCCATGCCGGCGAGCGGGCTCGTCGCGACGCCGAGCAGGCGCCTGTGCCAGCGACGGGCAGCGCGGGCTTCCGGCCGCGGATCTCCAACCACGGCGCGTTTTGCCTGACCCGATGTGGGTAAAGAAAACCTGACCGCTGTGCCCCGAAAGTGAGGCGCGGGGTCAAGTTTCATCCCAACGGGACGTGGACGGTGTACTGCGCCGTGATCGGACCATCCAATCATCCGATACTGCATCGGGACCGACACGTGAAAGCTCGCCGCCGGGCAGCCCGGTACCGGCCAATGGTATCCGGTGCAGCGATCGCCCGTTCATCGGCTGATCGCTTGAGCGAAGAGGTTCCCAAGGTTGGCTGCGTGCCGTCGGATCAACGGATCAACGGATAAGACGATGGACGTGAGCCGTGTCCCGTCGATCGTCTCGCTCGAGCTCCCGAGTATCCCGGAGAACCTGACGCTCGTCCGTGGCATGCTCGGGGGCGTCGCGGAGCTGCTGGCGATGGACGCAGAGCTGCTCGACGACCTCAAGACGGCCGCCAGTGAGGCGGCCAACAACGTGGTCATGCACGCCTACGGCGGCGAGCCCGGGCCGCTCAAGGTGCAGCTCTGGGTGACCCGCGACGGCATCGAGGTCTTGGTCCGGGACGAGGGAGTGGGAATCTCGGCGCTGGACCCGACGGATGATCGGATTCAGGGCGTCGGGTTGCCAGTCATGCAGGCCCTCGCGCAACGAGCCGAATTCCGCACCGCGGACGCGGGTGGCACCGAGGTCCGCCTGCTGTTCCCCGCTGAACGCGACGGCCGGCCGATGTTCGGCATCCCGGTGGTCGCTGCCGCTGAGGATGGATGGACCGACAAGCTCGCCGGCGATGCCGTCATCTCGATCTCCCCCGTGACGCTCCTGCCCTCCGTGCTGGGACGGTTGGCGCGGGCCCTCGCCGCGACGGCACGCTTCTCGCTCGATCGCTTCTCCGACGTCTATCTGGTAACCGACTCGATCTCGGCCCATTCCGTCCGAGCCGCGACCAGCCAACGGATGGGGTTCGCGCTGCAGGCGGCGCCGCGTCGCCTGCAGCTGACGATCGGCCCGTTGGCGCTCGGCTCCACGGAACACTTGATCGGCGAGCGCACCGGGTCCAAGTCACCGCTCGTCCTACTGAGCGACGAGCTGGTGAGCTCACCCGTCGGCGACGGCTCAGAGCTGCTGCAGGTCGTGATGATCGACCACCGACGTTGAGCCGGCGCTCGCCTGATCCCGGCCGCGGGGACGGAGCGCCACTGCCGCGATGTCGTCCCCCGGGGCCGTGGTTCTGAATTCCTCGAGCCGGGCGTCCAGCCTGGTCAGCAGCTCGCTCGGTGTGCAGCGGGCGTGCTCGCAGAGCATCGCTTTCAGCCGCCTGACTCCGAACCGGTGACGGTCGCCCGGCGCATCGGTGACGCCGTCGGTGTAGATCAGCACCATCTCATCAGCTGCCACCGCGACCGTCTGCTCCGGCCAGTCCCCGTCTACGAATGCGCCTAGGAGCGGACCTGGGCGGGGCACCTCGCGGACATCGCCGGCGGCGCTCACGACCAGCGCCGGCGGGTGTCCGGCGGAGCTGATCACCACGCGTTCGTCTTCGAGCCGCAGACACAATGCCGTACACAGCGAGGCCTCCGATCGGCTCCCGAGCACTTCGTTGAGCTGGCTGAGGATCGCGGCGGGCCGCGGATCGTGGCGGCTCGCGAACCGAGATCCGTGGCGCAACAGCGCGGTCAGCGTCGCTGCGGCAACGCCCTTGCCGGTGACATCGCCGATGACCGCGAACCATCTGCCGTCGGCGGAGAACACCTCGTAGAAATCGCCGCCGACGTCGACGCCCTGGTCGCCGCCCGCGGGCCGGTACAGCGAGGCGATCTCCCATCCCGGAACCGCGGGGAGCTCGTCCGGCAACAGACCCCGCTGGAGGGTTTCCGCGATCCCCGACAGCGTGGTATGAAGGCGCGCGTTCTCGACCGCGACGGCCGCCCGGCGCGCGAGTTGCTCGGCCAGCTCGAGGTCATCCTGGCTCAGACGCCGGCGGGACTCCGCCGTGACGAGCGTCATCACCCCGATGGTCCGCGCCGGGACGCGCATCGGCACGACCAGCACCGAGCGAATCTCCAACGCCCGGAGCAGCCGTAGGTGCTCTTCGCTGCGCGCGGTCTGGGCCAGTTGCTCGTCGGTGACGTCGGGATAGAGCTCGGAGAGGCCGGTTCGCAGCACCCGTCCGGCCGCATCTTCAGGATCGAATTCATCCGGAACCAGCTCGCGCGCGCGCGCGGCCAGTGCCACCTTGCTGGCGTCCTCATGCGCCGCGACGACGTGCTCGCGCCGCAGGTTTGCGTCGACCAGGTCGACCGTGCACCAGTCCGCGAACGCGGGTACCGCGATATTCGCGACGTTGCGCAGCGTCTCCTGGTAGTCGAGTGAGGACGCGAGAATCCGGCCCGACTCGGCCAGCAAGCGCATCCGCATCTCGGCGGTCTTGAGGGCTGTCACGTCCTCGATCACCGTCACCGCCGCGATCAGCTCACCGCTGTCGTCGATCAACGGTGCAGCCCTCAGCTGGCGCCACCGCACCGCACCCGTCTCGCGGTGCGTGGTGCGCATCACCAGCGGCTCCGCCGCCTCACCGTGCATCAGCCGCACCGAGGGCACGTCCTCGAGCGTCAGCGGGTTGCCCCGCTCGTCCTCGACGATGTAGTCCTCCATGATCGAGCGCGACGAGCGGCTTTGAAGCTCGTCCATCGAGGCGAAGCCCATGCTGTCGAGCGCCGCCCGGTTGGCGTAGGCGATGGTCCCTTCGCGATCGCGGATCGTCACCGCCTCGTCGAGAATCTCGAGCACTTCGGTGAATGCCGGCCCGCCACGCCGAATGGGGCCTCCGAGTGAGCTGGCGCCCGCCAGGATCAGCCTCCGCGGAGTGCGTCTTCGGGCGCCTCGAGCACGGGCAGCCTTTCTCCCACTCCGGTCAGGCTCAGCAGCCGCTGCACCTGCGGCGGTCCTTTGACCAGGTACAGACGCCGATCAGCCTCCTCCGCGGTCTGATGAGCCTTGATCAACACGCTAAGTCCGGTCGAGTCCATGAAGTCGAGCTCTCGGAGGTCGAGGATCACGACTGGGGCCTCCGAGCGGAATACCTGCTCGAGCCGCTCCTCGAGAAGCGGACTCGAGGCAAGGTCGAGCTCACCGCTGACGGCGATCACGGTTGCCCCTGGCTCGGCCCGAACGTCTACCCGAAACTGGCTCTGCACTCTGGCGCGAGCCTACTGATCTCGGCGCGTTTGCGTGACACCGGTGAGGGTAGGCAACTCGGCGATGCTCGGAGAAGACACCGTACGAGAGCAGGAAGAACTGGCCGCGGCCGAAGCGGCGCGAGCGCGGCGGCCAGAGCGGCGATCGAAGCCGGGCTCGACGCCCAGGTGAGCGAGCTCCAGCATGAGGCCGGCGTCCGCGAGCAGCTGTAGCTTGCAGCTGCATGAAGGTCCTGATTTCCGGGTATCGGAATGCGTGCCGGAGAATCGTTAGTTTCGGAAAGGAGCCGTGGTGGTTGCGCTGATCGTGTTGCTGCTGATTCTCGCCTTGTTCGGCGGCCTCGGGTTCGCCGTCCATATTCTGTGGTTCGTCCTGATCGTCGCACTGGTGCTGTGGGTGATCGGCTTTTTCATCGGTGGCGTTGCGGACGGAGCCGGCCGTCGGCGGTGGTACGGGCGCTGGTGACCGCGCCCGAACGGAGTCGGGCGCGCGGCTGAATTCGTCCTCGGGGCGCGCAGCTGAACCGCCCTCAGGTGAGCGGCTGAGGTCGCCCTCAGGTGAGCTCGCGGAGCGCCTGCAGCGACTTGCGCAACAGGCGCGAGACCTGCATCTGGGAGACGCCGATGCGTTCCGCGATCTCGGTCTGGGTGAGATCTTCGCCGAACCGCAGGAATAGGATCTGGCGCTCGCGACGGGGGAGGTGACGTGCAGCGGCGAAGATCGTCGCCTGGTCGTCCACCAGGTCCAGACGGTCATCCTCGTCGCCGATCGTGTCGATGCGGCTGGTCGTGCCCTCGTCGTCGGTCAACGGCGCGTCGAGCGAGATCGCATCGTAGGCATCTGCGGTCTGGAGCCCGTCGAGGACCTCCTCCTCTGAGAGCTCGAGGTACTGGGCCAGCTCGCTCACCGTCGGCGCACGGCCGGTCCGTGCGCTGATCTGCTGCTGGGCGTCCGTGATCTTGCGTGCCCGCTCCTGCGCGCCGCGATCGACGTGCAGCGCCCAGCCGCTGTCGCGGAAGTAGCGCTTCAGCTCGCCCACGATCGTCGGAACCGCGAAGGAGGTGAACGCAAACCCCTTCGATGGATCGAACCGCTCCACCGCCTTGACCAAGCCGAGGCTCGCGACCTGCACGAGATCGTCATACGGCTCGCTCGAGGACGTGTAGCGGCGTGCCAGCTTGCGAGCGAGCGGCAGAAATCGCTCGATCAGCTCGTCACGCGCGCGTCGGTCCCCGTACCGGTCCCACCGGGCGAACAGCTCGGAAGGTCCGGGAGCAACAGCCTGCGCGCGACCTGCAGTTGTCAACGGCATCGCTTTCATCCCTTCGCAGACAACCGTTGTTCTATCAGATCCGGCCGCCTTTTTCGACCGCGCAGGCGTTTCACTCGCGCCGTCAGACAGAATTCTGGACCATCACGATCACGGCGCCGCCGGTTGGTGCTCCAGCGCCGGCGAATCCCGGTTGTCGGTGAGCAGGTCGATGACCGCCTGCTCGATCCGCCCCCGCATGCGATCGTCGGGCGAGCCGAGGTCCCCGATCCTGTCCAGCGCCGAGGCGATCGTCCACCCGGACAGGTAGCGGTCGAACACGCGCGGGTCGATGTAAGCGCGGCGCGCGACCGCCGGCGTGTTGCCGAGCAACTGCGCGACGCCTCGGACGGCGCGATCGCTCGCGCGCTTGCGGGCGGTTTTCGAGGCGGCGTCGCGCCCGTCGGTGGCCAGCGACACCGCCGCCATCACGCTGGCGTTCCAGGTCCGGAAGTCCTTGGCACTGAAGTCTTCTCCGAGCTGATCCTTGAGGTACTCGTTGATCTCGTCCGAACGCACGCTCCACCAGCGGCCGTCCTTGCGATAGGCCAGCAGCTCGGGGACGCCGCCGCGGCGCCGCTTGAGCGTCCTCACAAGCTCATGAACGAGCGGGTCGCCGATCCTCTGGACCCGGCGGATTCCCCCCTTGGCGAGATAGTCGAAGACGATCGCCTCATCCTGCACCGTCACGTGCTCCTTGCGGATCGTGGCCAGGCCGATCCCGCCTTCGTCGTCGGCGTATTCCTCGCTGCCGATCCGGAACATGCCCACGTCCAGCAGGCGCAGCGCGCACGCGAGCACCCGGTCCTGCGTTGGCTCGGCGTCGGTCAGATCAGCCGCGAGCCGCCTCCGCAGGGCCGGCAGCGCGGTCCCGAACTGGACCATCTTCTCGAACTTGGCCCGGTCCCGATGCTCGCGCCAGCGCGGGTGGTAGAGGTACTGCTTACGTCCGGCGGCGTCGATTCCGGTGGCCTGCAGGTGACCGAGCGGGTCGGGACAGATCCACACGTCCTTCCAGGCGGGAGGGATCGCGAGCTCGCGCAGCCGGGCGCCCAGCTCGGCGTCGGCGATCCTGCGTCCGTCCTCGTCGACGTAGGCGAACCCGCGCCCCCTGCGCACCCGCCGCAACCCCGGCCCGCCACAATCCGACCGGCGCAGCCGGCCGCGACGGACCGGGGACGGCCGAAGCCCGGCCGGAGTGCGGGACGCGCGAAGGCCCGCCGGAGCGGGCCCTCGCTGCGCAGGCTTCTTGGTCGGCCGTAGGCCAACCGAGCCGGCCATCTAGGGGATTCGCTTCAAGCGGTCGGCGGCGTCGCCGGCCTCGGAGCGCAACCCGTCGACCTGGCGCTCGGCCTGTCGGCGGACGTCACGAACGTCGTGTTCGAAGTCACGCCGGCGGCGCCCGAACGCCTGCTGCCCCCGCCGGACGGCGGCCTCACCGCGGCGCTCGAAGCGATTCAGCTCGCGCCGGGTGCGGTCGAGGCTCGTGTAGGTCTGCGCCGTGTGCGCGACCGCGTCGCGGACGGCGATCGCCGCGCCGATCTGGATGTGCAGCACGCGCTGGGCCTGGCGCCCGAATGCGTCGATCCGCTCGGCTGCCGCATCCAGCCGGCGCCCCGTCGCACGGGCCGCCTGCTTGGTCGTCGCCCGGCCAGAGCGGGCGGTTTGGGCGGCCGACCGGGCGGTGCCTGCAGCCGACGCCTTCGCGGCGGAGGTGCTTCGATTTGCCGCGTTGCGCTTCCGGGTGGCCGCGGCCTTCTTAGCCGCAGCCTGTCGCTGGGTCTTGGTCTGTTCTGCCATGGTGTCTGGGCTCACTCCTAAGTTTCGTTATGCGGCCGATGTTTTGCGCTACCCGCGCTGGGGACAGGGAAACGAGCCCCTGTGTGGCGTGGGTCACGCAATACTGAGTGTAGAAATGTCGCCCCCCTACTACACCTCCTCGCTCGCGCAAGCCCTTTCGGAGGACCTGCTGGAGCGGTTTCTGCGCTATGTGCGAATCGACACCCAGTCATCGCGCGACCGGACTCGCTCCCCCAGCACGCCGGGTCAGCTCGAGCTCGCTCGGCTGCTGGTGGAGGAGCTGACCCGGGCAGGACTCAGCGACGCGATGCTCGATGACAACGGCTACGTGACCGCGACGCTGCCGGCAGGCGGCCGGCATCAGCTCCCGGTGATCGGCCTGCTCGCGCACCTCGATACGACTCCCGAGGCTCCCGGCGCGGGCGTCGAGCCGATCGTCCACCGCGACTACGACGGAGGCGTGCTCGAGCTTCCGCGCGCCGGCACGCGGCTCGATCCCGCGAGGATTCCCGAGCTGCGGACCAAGCTCGGCCATGACCTCGTCACCAGCAGCGGCGACACGCTGCTCGGAGCCGACGACAAGGCCGGAGTCGCGATCGTGATGGCCGCCGTCGCCCACCTCGCCGCCCACCCGGAGCTGCCGCGCCCCACCCTGCGCGTCGCCTTCACGCCCGATGAGGAGATCGGCGAGGGTGCCACCCTGTTCGACATTCCGCGGTTCGGCGCGCTGTGCGCCTACACCGTCGACGGCTCCGAGATCGGAGAACTGCAGGACGAGACGTTCGCTGCGCTCGAGGCGACCGTGACCGTCACCGGCGTCGACGTCCATCCGGGACAGGCCACCGGCAAGCTCATCAGCGCCCTTCGGCTCGCGTCGCAGATCATCGCGGCGCTCCCCTCCGACCGTCTGACGCCCGAGACGACGTCGGGCCGCGAGGGGTTCATCCATCCCACCGAGCTCACCGGCACGGCCGGGACGGCGACGTTTCGCGCGATCATCCGTGACTTCGACGAAGACCAACTGGCCCGTCACCTCGAACTGCTGGAGCGGACGGCCGAGGCGGTGCTCGCCGCCGAGCCACGCGCGGAGCTCCGGATCGAAGCGCGGCGCCAGTACCGCAACATGGCTGCTTATCTGACCGCTGTGCCGTACGTGACGGCGGCGGCCGAGGAGGCGATCCGGGCTGAAGGGATCGAGCCGCTGCGCAACCCGATCCGCGGCGGCACCGATGGCTCGCGCTTGAGCGAGATGGGCCTGCCGACACCGAACATCTTCACCGGCGGCCACGACTATCACTCCGTGCGCGAGTGGGCCTCGGTGCAGGACATGGCCGCCGCCGGGGCGACGCTGATCCGGCTGGCCGAGGTGTGGTGTCGCCCGGAGTACGCGGCGCTCGCCGCCGAGCAGCATGCCGGCGCTGCTTCAAGTTAGGCTGGCGTGCGATGAACCCCTCGTTCAGCAGCTCGCTGGCCTCTGTCGATGGCTCGATCATGCTCGCCTCGGGAGCCACGATCCCGGCCACCGACGAGGGCCTCCTGCGTGGAGACGGCGTGTTCGAGGTGATCCGCGTCTACGACGGGCGCCCGTTCGCGTTCGAGGACCACATCCGCCGCTTGGAGCGATCCGCCTCGAATCTCCGCCTGCCGGTCGATCTCGAGGCCGTCCGCGCCGACGCGCACCGCCTGCTCGCCCACGCCGGGGCGGGACCCGACCACGAGCTGCTGCGGATCGTTCTCACCCGCGGCGGCCGCCGGCTGCTGCTGACCGAGCCGCTCCCCGGGACCCCCGATCGGATCCGCCTGGGATCGATCACCTACTCGCCGACGCGCGTGCTCGACGGCGTGAAGTCGCTCTCGTATGCCGCCAACATGCTGGCGGGCCGGCTCGCGCGAGAGCACGGGTTCGACGAGGCGCTGCTGGTCACGCCCCATGGCCGCGTACTCGAGGCCCCCACGAGCTCGATCTTCTGGGTCAAGGACGGCGCGCTCCTGACCCCGCCGCTCGATGATCACATTCTCGCCTCGATCACCCGGGCGGTTGTGATCGAAGTCACCGGCGCCACGGAGCATCCGTGCACGCTGGATGACCTGGCCGACGCCGAGGAGGCGTTCCTGGCCTCCACCGTGCGCGAGGTCCAGCCGATCGCGGCGATCGACGGCCGGGCGCTGAACGGGACCGGGGCGCTGACGGCCCGTACGGCCGAGCTCGTCGCCGCCCGCATCCAGTCGGAGCTTGCCGCCTGAGAGTCCTCACGGTCATCGGCAACCGTCCCCAGTTCATCAAGGCGGCGGCGGTCTCGCCGAAGCTCCGTGAACGCCATCAGGAGCTGCTCGTCCACACCGGCCAGCACTTCGACGACGAGCTCTCGGCGGTCTTCTTCGATGAGTTGGGGCTGCCGGCGCCGGACCAGGAGCTGGGCATCGCCCTGGGCTCCAACACCTCCCAGACCGCCCGGATGCTGGCGGCGCTCGAGGGCACGGTCGCCGAGATCGAGCCCGACGTGGTGCTCGTCTACGGCGACACCAACTCGACGCTGGCCGGCGCGCTGGCGGGCGCCCAAGCCGGTGTCCCCACCGCGCACGTCGAGGCGGGGATGCGGTCCTTCGACCGCTCGATGCCCGAGGAGCTCAACCGCGTGCTCGCCGATCACGCCAGCTCGCTGCTGCTCTGCTCCTCGGAGGTTGCCGCGGCCAACCTCCGGCGCGAGGGCGCCAGCGGCGAGGTGGAGCTGGTCGGGGACGTGATGGTCGACGTCGCCTCGGCGGTGCAGCCGCGCGTCCGTGACCGCGTCGAGCTTGTCCGTGCGCGAGGTGTATCCCCCGGGGAGTATGTCCTGTGCACCGCCCACCGAGCTGGGAACGTCGATCACCGGCAACGGCTCGAGCAGCTGTTCGAGCTGCTGCTGACGCTCTCGGGACCGATCGTGTTTCCGCTGCACCCGCGTACCCGCACGCGGCTGGCGGACGCCGGCCTGCTCGAGCCGCTGGAGGGAGCCTTGCACATGGTGCTGACCCCACCACTGGGCTACATCGAGTTCACCGCCCTGCTCTGCAACGCGCGCGCCGTGCTCACCGATTCCGGCGGGCTCCAGAAGGAGGCCTACCTCGCCGGCGTGCCGTGCGTCACGCTGCGCGCGAGCACGGAGTGGGTGGAGACGGTCGCAGGCGGGTGGAACGTGCTCGTCGACCTCGACGTCGATGCCGCCGCCAATGCGCTCCAGCGCGACCCTCCTGCTGAGCGGCCGCCGCTGTATGGCGACGGCCACGCCGGGGAACGCGTCGTCGCGGCACTTACACTCCGCTACGCATGAGTGCGTCCACGGACAGGACGGGAGCGCTGATACGGGTCGGCGTCGTCGGTCTGGGCTACTGGGGCCCGAACCTGGCGCGGAACTTCGCGGCGATCCCGGGCGCGAAGCTGAGCTGGTGCTGCGACCCCTCCGCCAAGGCGCGCGAGCGCGCCGGCGCGAGGTTCCCGGGCGCTTCCCTGGCCACGAATCTCGACGAGCTGCTCGCCGATCCGGTGCTCGACGCGGTCGCCGTCGCGACGCCGGTCCCGACTCATGCCGACGTCGCGACCAGGGTCCTCGAGGCCGGCAAGCACTGCTTCGTCGAGAAGCCGCTGGCGCAGTCGGTCGCCGACGCCGAGCGCGCGGTGGCCGCGGCCTACGACGCGAACCGCGTGCTGATGGTCGGCCACCTGCTCGAGTACCACCCGGGCGTGGAGAAGCTCAAGCAGCTCGTCGACTCCGGCGAGCTCGGCGAGCAGATCTACTACATCTACGGCAACCGCTTGAACCTCGGCAAGCTCAGGGCGGACGAGAACGCGCTCTGGAGCCTCGGCGCCCACGATGTGTCGGTGGTGCTGCACCTGGCCGGCGAGGAGCCGTGCGAGGTCGTCGCCCACGGCGAGTCGTACGTTCGCGAGGGGGTCGAGGACGTGGTGTTCTGCTTCATGCGCTTCCCGTCGGGCCTGTCTGCCCACCTGCACCTCTCGTGGCTGGATCCCCACAAGGAGCGCCGCTTCACGGTCGTCGGCTCGCGTCGGATGGCGACCTTCGACGACATGGCGCTCGAGGGCAAGCTCACCATCTACGACAAGGGCTTCGAGGAGGACGCCCGCGGCTACGGCGAGTACATAACCCGGACCGGCGACATCTTCAGCCCCCGGCTCGCCAACGCCGAACCGCTGCGGATCGAATGCGAGCACTTCATCGACTGCGTGCGGCGCGGCGAGCGCCCGCGATCGGACGGCGAGAGCGGGTTGCGGGTCGTGCGCGTGCTCGAGCAGCTCCAGCGCTCACTCGATGGCTCACGGGGGGAGGCCGGCGTTGGCCGGTGAGTTTTCGGCCGCCGTGTTCGTCTCGCCGGACGCCTCGGTCGACTCAGATGTGAAGCTGGCTCCGGGTGCCGTGATCCACGCCGGCGTCCAGATCGGCCCGGGATGTCAGATCGGCTCCGGCGCCGTCGTTCACTCCGGGACCTCGGTCGGCGAGGGCTGCGTGATCGAGGACGGCGCGGTACTCGGCAAGCGACCGCGGCTGCGTCCCGGCTCGAGCGCCGCCGGCGGCGAGCTCTGGGCGCTGGTGCTCGATCCCGAGGTGACCGTCTGCTGCGGCGCGGTCCTCTACGCGGGCGCCAGGATCGAGCACCGCGCGATCATCGGCGATCAGTCCCAGGTTCGCGAGCGCTCGGTG
This sequence comes from uncultured Solirubrobacterales bacterium, assembly GCA_963767695.1. Lineage (GTDB taxonomy): Bacteria > Actinomycetota > Thermoleophilia > Solirubrobacterales > Solirubrobacteraceae > Palsa-465. The sequence continues at coordinate 317,466 of CAVYFE010000012.1, read as the reverse complement.
GTCGGCTCGCGGTCGGTTGTCGGCCGCGCGTCGTGCGTCGATTTCGGCGCCGTGGTCGGGTCGCGAGTCCTGATCCAGACCAGTGTCTATGTGACCGGCGGCTCGGTCGTCGAGGACGACGTGTTCCTCGGCCCGGGCGTGTTGACCACCAACGACCACGCGATGGGTCGCCACCCCCAGGGCGAGCCGCTGCTCGGTCCCGTGTTCAAGCGCGCATGCCGCGTCGGCGGCGGCGTCGTGCTGCTTCCGGGCGTCACGATCGGCGAGGAGGCGTTTGTCGCCGCCGGCTCGCTGGTGACCCGCGATGTCGGCGACCGCGAGGTCGTGATGGGCTCGCCGGCGCGCGTGGTCCGGACCGTGCCCGACGAGGATTTGATCGAGCACTGGGAGTGAGGGTGCTCCCTGAAACTGGCAGGATCCCCATCACAGACGCGAAGCGAGGAGGACGCGATGGAGACTTGGGACATCAGCTCATTGCCGATTGAGCCCCACAAGCCGCAGGTGCTCCGCTCCGACGAGGAGAGCAGAGCGATCGCGATCAACCTTCCCGCCGGCGAACAGCTACAGGAGCACCAGGTCCACGAGCGCGCCTACCTGCTCGTGGCCGGAGGCGAGATCGAGGTGTCGAACGACGGGCAGAGCGTGACCGGCGGCCCGGGGTTCCTCTCTCACTTCGAGCCCAACGAGCGCCACGCCGTGAAAGCGGTCTCCGACGCCCGGCTCGTCCTCGTGCTGGCGCCGTGGCCGGGCGTCGGCCACCCCTCGCGCCCGGATTCGTAGGCCCGGTTCAGCGCGTCCCGGTCGCGTAGCGGACGATCGACAGGTCCGTCAGCGACTTCACCGGAGCGTGCCTAGGCCCTCGCCGCCGCCGGGGTGCGCCCGATCCCCCCCGCCATCTCGCTGCTCGCCGGCGTCCAGATCACCTCTTCGCGGGCCGGTCCCACCCCGATCAACGCGATCGGGACGCGGACGAAATCGGCGATGAACTGCAGGTACTCGCGGGCGGTGGGAGGAAGCTCCTCCTCGGACCGGCAGCCGCGCAGATCCTCGCTCCAGCCCGGCAGCTCGACGTACTCCCCGACGGCGTGGTGCAGGACCGTCTGGTGATAGGGGAAGTAGTCGAACTCCGCTCCCTCGGCGCCTCGGTAGCGGGTGCACACGCAGATCGTGTCCAACCCCGCGAGGACGTCGAGCTTGGTCACCGCCAGCGCGGTCATCGAGTTGATCCGCGCCGCGTAGCGCAGCGCGACGAGATCGAGCCAGCCGACGCGACGCGCTCGGCCGGTGGTCGTGCCGTACTCATGCCCGCGCTCGCGGATCTCATCCGCCAGCGGCGTCCCATCGAGCTCGGTCGGAAATGGTCCCGCTCCCACCCGCGTGCCGTAGGCCTTCGTCACGCCCCAAACCTCGTCGATGTCCTTGGGTCCCACGCCCGCCCCGATGCAGGCGGCCCCGGCGATCGGATTGGAGGAGGTCACGAAGGGATAGGTGCCGTGATCGATGTCGAGCAGCGCTCCCTGCGCCCCCTCGAACAGGACGGCCTTGCCGTCGTCGAGCAGCTCCAGGACCAGCCGGCTGGTGTCACTGATGTACGGCTCGATCCTGTGCCCGTAGGTCAGGTACTCCTCGGTGATCGTCTGCAGATCGAGACGGGGGTCCTTGGCGAAGGGCCGCAACGACAGCCGCTTCGGTTCGAGCGCGGCGACGATCTTCTTCTTCAGGATCTTCTCGTCGAGCAGGTCCTGGACGCGAATCCCCAGGCGCGAGGCCTTGTCGGCGTAGCAAGGCCCGATGCCGCGTCGGGTGGTGCCGATCTGGAGCTTGCCGAGCTTCGCCTCGCCGGCGTCGTCGAGCATCAGGTGGTAGGGCATGATCAGGTGAGCGTTGGCCGAGATCCGCAGCCACTGCGTATCCACCCGGCTGCGGCGGAGCTCCTCGAGCTCCTGGGTGAGGACTTTCGGATCGATCACCACGCCGTTGCCGATCACCGACAGCTTGCCCGGCTGCAGGATCCCCGAGGGCATCAGGTGAAGCTTCCAGGTCTTGCCATCGCGAACGATCGTGTGTCCGGCGTTGTTGCCGCCCTGAAAGCGCACGACGGCGTCGGCCTGCTCGGCGAGCAGGTCGGTGATCTTGCCTTTGCCTTCATCGCCCCACTGGGCGCCGACGATCACGATTCCCGGCATTGCCGGTCTCAGTGTACGAGGGCGCGGGGCGCCCCCGGCCCCGCGCGCTACGCTCGCCTCGCCACGATGGCCGATCCCCGCGTCCTGACCCATCTGCAGCAGCTGGAGGCCGAGAGCATCCACATCATGCGCGAGGTCGTCGCCGAGACGGAGCAGCCCGTGATGCTCTACTCGATCGGCAAGGACAGCTCGGTGATGCTGGACCTGGCGATCCGGGCGTTCCATCCCGCCAAGCCGCCGTTCCCGCTGCTGCACGTCGACACGGGGTGGAAGTTCAAGGACATGTACTCGTTCCGCGACCGAACCGCGCGAGAGACGGGGATGGAACTGATCGTCCACATGAACCCGGAGGGGCGGGAGATGAACATCAACCCGTTCGAGCACGGGTCAGAAATTCACACCCACGTGATGAAGACGGTCGCGCTCAAGCAAGCGCTCGACGAGCATGGCTTCGACGCGGCGTTCGGCGGCGCTCGCCGCGACGAGGAGAAATCGCGCGCCAAGGAGCGCATCTTCTCGGTCCGGACCGCGCAGCATGCCTGGGATCCGAAGAACCAGCGGCCGGAGCTGTGGCGCACGTTCAACGCACGGCTGCGAAAAGGCGAGTCGTTGCGTGTTTTCCCGCTGTCGAACTGGACCGAGCTCGACGTCTGGCTGTACATCCAGATGCGCCAGATTCCCGTGGTCCCGCTGTACTTCGCCGCCGAGCGTCCGGTCGTCGAGCGCGACGGGACGCTGATCATGGTTGACGACGAGCGAATGCCGCTGGCGCTGGGCGAGCGCCCGCTCGAGAAGCGAGTGCGCTTCCGCACGCTCGGCTGCTATCCGCTGACCGGCGCGATCGAGAGCGACGCCGATACCGTTCCCGCGATCATCCGCGAGATGCTCCTCGCCACCACCTCGGAGCGCCAGGGGCGGGTGATCGACCACGACGCCACCGCGTCGATGGAGAAGAAGAAGCAGGAGGGATATTTTTAGGGCGCCCTGCGGGCGCTTGGGGGGTGGCTTTCGCTACTCGTGCGCCGGGGGAGTCAGACGGCCCCACTCCTCCAGCAGCTCGATCACGGTCCGCGCCGCGTCACGGGCTGAGAGCTCGGTCGTGGGCAGCCGCATCTCCGGGCGCTCGGGTGGCTCGTAGGGGGAGTCGATCCCGGTGAAGTTCACGAGATCTCCGCGCCGCGCCTTCTTGTAGAGGCCCTTCGGGTCTCGCTCCTCGGCGACGGCCAGCGGCGTGTCGACGAACACCTCGATGAACTCGCGCTCCTCGAACAGCGATCGCGCCATCCGGCGCTCGGCCCGGAACGGCGAGATGAACGACACGATCACGATCAGCCCCGCGTCGACCATCAGCTTTGCGACCTCGCTGACACGCCGGATGTTCTCGACCCGGTCGGCCTCGGTGAAGCCGAGGTCCGCGTTGAGGCCGTGGCGGACGTTGTCGCCGTCGAGCATGTAGGTGTGGTGGCCACGTCGGTGAAGCTCTGACTCGACCAGGTTCGCGATCGTCGATTTCCCGGCTCCCGACAGTCCCGTGAACCACAGCGCGGTTGGCTGCTGGTGCAGCGCCGCCGCGCGCTCTCGCTTGTCCACGTCGACCGCCTGCCAGCGCACGTTCTGCGAGCGGCGCAGGGCAAAGTGGATCAGTCCCGCCCCGACCGTGTTGTTGGTGATCCGGTCGATCAGGATGAAGCCGCCGGTGTCCCGGTTCTCTCGGTACGGGTCGAACGCGATCGGCTGGCTGCACTCGATGTCACAGACCCCGATCTCGTTGAGCTCGAGCTTGGTCGCGGCCACGTGCTCGAGTGACTCGATCCGAAGCTTGTACTTCAGCGGCGCGATCGTCGTGGTCACGCTGCGGCCGCCAATCTGCATCACGTAGCTGCGACCGCGCAGCATCGGCTTGTCGCCCATCCACACCACCGTCGCCTCGAACTGATCGGCCACGCCGGGAGGCTCGGCACTGTGCGCGATCACATCCCCGCGCGTCACGTCGACCGCGTCGGCCAGCGTCAGCGTGACCGACTGCCCGGCGACCGCGGCCTCCAGATCGCCGTCGTAGGTGATGATCTGCTCCACGTGCGTCTGCCGGCCGGAGGGGGAGACGACGACCGGATCTCCGGGACGGATCGTGCCGCTGGAGATCGTGCCGGCGTAGCCGCGGAAGTCGAGATCGGGACGGCTGACCCACTGCACCGGCATCCGGAACGGCCGCGCCTGCAGGCGGCGATCGACCTCGACGGTCTCGAGATAGCCCATCAGCGTGGGACCGTGGTACCACGGCGTGGCGTCGCTGCGAACCAGGACGTTGTCGCCCTTCAGCGCCGAGACCGGGATGCAGGTGATCCGCTCCAGCCCGATCTGGCCGGCGAACCCCCGATACTCCCGCTCGATCTCCCGGAATCGATCCTCGGCGTACTCGACGAGGTCCATCTTGTTGACCGCCACCGCCACGTCGGCGACCCCCAGCAGCGCGACCAGTTGGCTGTGGCGGCGAGTCTGGGTCAGCACACCCTTGCGGGCGTCGATCAGGATCACCGCCGAGTCCGCGGTCGAGGCGCCGGTGACCATGTTGCGCGTGTACTGCTCGTGGCCGGGCGCGTCGGCGACGATGAAGTGGCGGCGGGCGGTCGAGAAGTGGCGGTACGCGACGTCGATCGTGATCCCTTGCTCGCGTTCGGCGGAGAGCCCATCGAGCAGCAGCGCGAAGTCGAGATCCTCGCCCTGTGTGCCCGCCACCTTCGAGTCCGCCTCGAGCGCGGCGAGCTGGTCTGCGAACAGCGATTGCGATTCGTACAGCAGCCGGCCGATCAGCGTGCTCTTGCCGTCGTCGACGCTGCCGCACATGACGAATCGCAGCAGCGTCTTCTCGTTGTGCGCGCGGAGGATCTCCGCCGTCTCATCCGCGTAGGCGATCCCAGAGGACTCGTGCACGTCCTTCCCCACTGATCCAGTGAGGATACCGGGAGCCGGGACCTAAGCGAATCGGAGCCCGTGGCTGCGCCGCCCAGTCCCCGGCGGCGGCGGGGTCCGCGTCAGCTACCTTCCCTCCATGGCCAAAGAGCACCAGACCGAGGAGCTGAAGCTGGCGCAGCTGCGCCGGGAGGCCGACGAGGAGCGCCTCGCCCGCACATCGCCGGAGGAGGACGAATCGGCCCAGCACCAGCGCCGCGCCGAGAAGGCCCGCTACCTGCGGGAAAAGCTGGAGGAGCGCGCGGAGTCAGAGCGCGAGCAGGACGACTAGCGACGTCCGTGATTACACGTCCCGAGGCTCGACCTCCGCAGGGTTCCTCGGGACGAGTCCCTCAGGCGTGCGCCTGGACCAGCTCGACCCGCCGGTCGACCCCGTCGAGCGGTAGCTGATCGCACATCTCGGCCAGGCGCGAGGCCGTCCGCGCCGAGATCTGAGCGCACAGCTCGTCGTAATCAAGATTGGTCGTGATCACCATCGAGCGCTCGTCCTCGTAGCGAGCGTTGACGATCGAATAGAGCTCCTCGAGGACCCAGTCGGTCGTCCGCTCCGCGCCCACATCGTCGATGTGCAGCAGGTCCACGGCGGTGAGCCGATCGAGCAGCTCGACGTGCGAGCGTTCCGAGCGGTGCGTGTCGCGAATCTCGTTGAGCAGCCTTGGCAGGGAGTAGATCGCCACCGAGCGCCCCGCCTTGATCGCCTCCTTCGAGACCAGCATCGCCAGCGTGGTCTTACCGGTTCCGATGGGTCCCATGAACCACAGACCCCGGCCGGCGTCGAGGTGCGCGTCGATCCGCTCGACGAACGACCGGACGGCGCTGACCACCGCCCTGGGCTCGATCTCGGTCACCGGCCGGCGCTCGAACGCCACGTCCTGGTAGCGGCGCGGGATCACCGCCGACAGGCTGCGGGCCTTCGCCCGGGCCACTCGCTGCGGCCGGCAGCGGCAGTCATAGGCCGTGTTCGTCGCGTCGTCGTAGAGAAACCCCGAGCCGTCACAGAGATCGAACGCGCATCCGCTCATTGCGCGAACCGCTCACCCGCGTAGTTCATGAACTTCGGGTAGTCCTTCTGGAAGGTCAGCACCACGTCGCCCACCGGCCCGTTGCGGTGCTTGGCGATGATGATGTCGGCCTCACCCGGCCGGTCGGACTCCTTGTCGTAGTACTCGTCGCGGTAGATGAACATCACGAGGTCGCTGTCCTGCTCAATCGCTCCAGATTCGCGTAAATCGGAGAGGATCGGCTTCTTCTCACCACCCCGCTGTTCGACCGCGCGGCTCAGCTGCGACAGCGCGATCACGGGGACGTTCAGCTCGCGTGCCAGGCCTTTGAGTCCGCGGGAGATCTGACCGACCTGTTCGACCCGGCTCTCCACGCGCCCTTCATGGCGCATCAGCTGCAGGTAGTCGACGATGATCAGACCCAGCCCGCCTTCGAGCTGATGGTGCAGGCGGCGCGCCTTGGCACGAACCTCGAGCACGCTGGTGTCGCTGGAGTCATCGACGAACAGCGGCGCCTGGGCGAGTCGCTGGCAGGCCTCGAGGATCTTCGGCCACCGGGCCTCTGCCACCTTGCCCCGGCGCAGGTCCTCACCCTTGATCCTGGCCTGCGAGGCCACGAACCGCTGGGCAAGCTCGGACTCAGACATCTCGAGCGAGAACAGCGCCACGGCGTGACCTTCCAGCACCGCGTTCTCGGCGATGTTGGCGACCAGCGCCGACTTCCCCATCGACGGTCGAGCCGCGATCACGATCAGGTTGCCGCGCTGAAAGCCGCCGGTCATCCCGTCGATGTCCTTGAATCCGGACGGCGTCCCGGTCAGCGCGGTCTTCGAGATCGAGAGCCGGTGCAGCTTGTCCGTCTCCTCGTGGAGGATGTCGGCGATCGAACGGATCTTCTTCTGGCGATCGTCGTGCGCGACCTCGAGCATCATCCGCTCGGCCCGCTCGACTAACTCCCGCGCGGGTGACTCACGCGAGAGCACGCTCGCCTGGATCTCGTAGGAGGCGGTCAGCAGCGCCCGCTTCTGCGCGTCGTCGCGCACGATCCGGCCGTACTCGCGGGCGTGACCCGCGGCCGGCACCCAACCGGCGAATTCCTCGATCGCCTCGGGTCCCCCGATCTCCTCGAGCTTGCCGTGCTCGCGCAGCACCTCCGCCACCGTCAGATGGTCGATCTTGCGGCTCGTGTTGTGCAGCTCGACCATCGCCGCGAACACCGCGCCATGCTGCTCGCGATAGAAGTGCTCGGCCCGCAAATGCTCCTCGACCAGCAGCCCGAACAGATGCCGCTCATCGAGCAGCACAGCCCCCAACACCGACTTCTCAGCCTCGAGGTTGTGCGGCGGAACGGCAATGTTCTGAACGGCACTCATGACCGGCGTCCGAGTCTAGGTTGGCCCCAGGCGGCTAGAAAATCCCCTTCCCGCACTCAGCAAGAAGTTGTAAAGGCCGCGGTCAGGCCGTGGACCCCGCCGTGGTCAGGCCGTGGACCTCCCTTCGCTCCCCGTGCTCGCCCGCGGCGTAAGCATTCCGTCACGCTCAGAACGCGAGGGGAGCGAAGCGAGGCCCCACGGCCTCCGCGTGAGCCCGTATGTGGCGCTGAGGCAAGCGGGGTGCGAGCGCCCCTTAGCCGGGGCGTGGGGTGGCGCTAGCGGTGGGGAAAGCGAACGCTACGAGCGTGGCTGGGGGGAGGCGTAGGCGCGGCGGCCGCTGCCCTCGCGTTCCGGGCAGTACGTAAGCGATTCGCGTCGACCAGCGCGGGCAGCGGCGGCGGTGCCTACGCCCCTACCACCATCGTTTTGACCGTCGCCATCACGTCATCGGCAACTTCGACCACGACCATGTAGGTCCCGACGTTCCGGATCGCCTCCTCGAGGTGGATCTTGCGCCGGTCAACGCGGATGCCGCGGGCGTCGCGGATCGCATCGGCGATGTCCTGCGTGGTCACCGACCCGAACAGCCGCCCGTCATCGCCGGCCTGCTGGGGAATCGTAAGCACGGTCCGGCCGAGCAGCGCCGCGTTCTCACGCGCCCGCTCCTCGGCGTCCACCTTCGCCTGCTCGGCCCGCTCGAGCCGGCGCGCGGCCGCGTCGATCGAGCCCTTGGTCGCCGGCTCGGCCAGCTTCCGCGGGAGCAGGTAGTTGCGCAGGTACCCAGCTGACACGTCCACGACGGCTCCCCGCTCGCCAAGTGTCTCCACGTCCTGAAGCAGTATCGCCTGCGGCACGCCGTCCAGCTCCTCCGGTCAGCGATCGCGGTCGCGGTCCCGATCGCCGCGCCCGCCACGCTCGCTGCCGCCCTCTGCCACGTAGGGCAGCAGCGCCAGCTCCCGGGCGCGCTTGACCGCGCGCGCGACCTGGCTCTGGTGGCGCCGGCAAGCGCCGGTGATCCGCCGCGAGCGAATCTTGCCGCGTTCGGAGATGAATCGGCGCAGCGCGGAGAGGTCCTTGTAGTCGACCTGGTCGACCTTGTCGCGGCAGTACGGGCAGGGCTTACGGCGACCTGAGGTCGGACCGCCCTTCCTGTCGCGCCGGCGAACCGGCCGTCTACGTTGCTTTGCCACGGATTACCACTCTAGCTTGGATTGTCTGGCCTCGGCCTCAGAATGGAATGTCCTCATCGGCTCCGGCGCCCACGGAAGCGGTCTCGAAATCGCCGGTATCGATCGGAACGTCGCTCTCTGTCGCGGGTGCGCTGCTGGAGAATCCGTTCCCGTTGCCAGCGTCGTCACGCCCGCCGAGGAACTGCACGGTGTCAGCGATGATATCGACCGACTCGCGCTTCTGTCCCTCGACCTCGTACTGGCTCCACTCGAGCCGGCCGTCGATCGCCACCGCACGACCCTTCTTGAGGTATTGGCCGCAGGTGTCCGCCTGAGCACCGAAGACGGTGACGCGGAAGAAGTTCGCCTTCTCCTCCCACGTGCCCGTCGAGCTGTTCTTCTTGCGCGTGTTGCACGCGACTCCCAGCTTGCAGATCGAGAGGCCGCCAGAGGTGGCCCGCACCTCAGGGTCTCTCGTCAAGTTCCCTGTCAGCACGACTCGGTTGATGTTCATGCTTGAGGCTCCTTTCCAGGACGTTTGAACGCTTGCCGGCGAGTCTAGGTGCGGGGGAGGCGGCAACTCCCCGAGTCCGCGGAAAATGGGCGCAAACGTTGCGATGCGGAGCCGAACACGTTGCTCGCCGTGACGATGTCGTGTGGGAACGGGCTTCGGCGGGACGCCGCTCCCTGAGTCGAGGAGGGACCACGGACCCGGCGGCGCCGGGGCTCTACCCCTCCGACTCGGGCTCGCTGTCCCGGCTCGGTGGCCCGCCGCCGCCATGCGCAGCGGCGGCGATCACGGGCGGGGCGGAATCGGGCGCGGGCGGTGTGCCGGGCAGATTCTTGATGATCCGAAACCGCAGCACATCGTCGTTGATCCTCAGGCTGTGCGACAGAGACTCGAGCAGCGCCGGTGGACCTGAGAATTGGAGCAGGTGGTAGTCGGCCTCGCCCTGATGCCTGATCCGGAATGTCATCGGCCGCACACCCCAATCGTCTTTGCGCGCCACCGATCCGCCGCCGGCGGAGATCGCGCTCTCGACGTCCGCCAGAATCTTCGCGCGCTCGTCGTCCTCGCCACTCATCGAGAGCAGCAGCACGAGGTCATAGATCGGGGTCTCTTGCGGCATGGCCTGATCGCCGGTTCGGCGGCGGCCGACTATAGCGGGTGTCTTGGAGGCCTCCCGGCCGCCAGCCCCGAGAAGTCGCGAGGATCGCAAGGCGACAGGGCGTGGCTGGGCGGTGGCGCCGAATGCCATCCTCATCCGATGCCCGCAACCCCCGATCCCGAGCGCCACCCGAAGGACGACCTGCCGATCCTGCAGCTCCCCGACCAGCAAACCTGGGAGGAGTGGCTCGAGACCAATCACGGCTCCTCGGCCGGCGTGTGGCTGAAGACCGCCAAGAAGAGCGCCTCGCAGCGCACGGTGACCCATCCCGAGGCGCTCGAGTCGGCGATCTGCTTCGGCTGGATCGACGGCCAGCGAGTCCCTCACGACGAGTCCTTCTTCCTCCAGCGATTCACGCCCAGGAAGGCCCGCAGCCGCTGGTCGCAGATCAACCGGGACAAGGCCGAGCAGCTGACCGCTCAGCGGCGGATGAGGCCGGCGGGCCTGGCGCAGATCGAGGCCGCGAAGCTCGACGGCCGCTGGCAAGCCGCCTATGCGCCGCAGAGCAGGGCAGCGGTTCCGGAGGACTTCCAGCAGGCACTCGATCGCAATCCCGAGGCCAAGGCGTTCTTCGAGACGCTCAGGGGCCAGAACCGCTACGCGTTCCTGTACCGCATCCAGGACGCCAAACGACCCGAAACGCGTCAGAAGCGCATCGCCACGTTCGTGGCGATGCTGAGCGAACGGCGGACGTTCTATCCCTGAGCGGCACGCGCGTCCGCCATCTCCTTCTTACGGATGTCGGCGAGCTGCTCGTCGATCCAGTCGCCGGGGTCGCGGGCGGTCACGATTGACTTCAGCCCGGCGAGTCGCCGCTGGCGCTCGTGCGTGGGCATCGTCAGGGCAGCGTGAATCGAGTCGGCCAGTTCCTGGATGTCGAACGGGTTCACCGACAGTGAGTACTCGCCCAGTTCCTCGTGGGCGCCGGTGTTCTCGGAAAGGATCGAGACCCCGGCGCGCTCGTTGACCATCGGCCCCTCCTTGGCGACGAGGTTCATGCCGTCGAACATCGCGTTGACCATCAGGACGTCGTAGTGCTTGTAGGCGGCCACGGCTTCCTCGAGATCGTCGCGCAGCTTCAGCTGAATCGGCATCCAGTCCGGCGAGCCATGGCGGTGGTTGACGACCGCGACGACGGCCTCGATCCGCTCGAGGTACTCGGCGTACTCGGGCACGTCGGTCCGCGACGGCATCAGCTGCGCGATGAACGTCACCTTCTCGCGGAACTCGGGGTGCTGCTCCAGGAACACGTCGAAGGCGCTGAATCCGCGCAGCACGTTCTTCGACAGATCGGCTCGGTCGACTCGCAGGATCAGGTGATCGCGCCGGCGGCGCAGCAGCTCGTCCTCGAACTGGCGCGTGCGATCGCGGCGCGCGACCCCCTGTACCGCCAGGCTGTCGATCGGCAGGGGATATGCGCGGACCCACACCTCGCGGCCGTCGCAGTTCACGACGCCCTGCTCGAAGTCCACGTCGAGCCCCATCAGATCCTCGCAGCACTGCAGGAAGTTCCGCCGGTAGGAGCGGGTGTGGAAGCCGACGATGTCGTTGGAGAGGATCCCGTCGTAGAACTCCCTGCGCATCATCGAGGGCAGCACTCGCCACGAGTCCGACTGGCTCCAGGGGATGTGGACGAAGTGATGCAGGAAGGCGTCGGGGCGCTCGCGCCTGATCAACCCCGGCAGCGTGTAGAGGTGATAGTCGTGGACCATCACCACCGGTCGCTCCACCCCCTCGATCTCCTCGAGCACCGCCCGCGCCAGGTCCTCGTTGACCGCGTTGTAGCCGAACTCGAACGCCTCGGTCTCGTTGCGGCGGATGTCGGGCGCGTTGGAGAGGTCCCACAGGTAGTGCTGGATGAACCACAGCATCGGGTTGGCGATGATGTTGTAGAAGCGCTCGTAGGCCTCGGGTTCGGAGGCGACCAGCTTCACGTTGTAATCGTGGCCGTCCGGTGCCTGGACTGGGAACGGCCTGCCGCCGTGGCGCTCGGCGGTCTCCGCATCCTCGTCGGTCATCGCCGAGGCGACCCAGGTCACTTCCCGGTGCGAGGCCAATCCGATCAGCGCGGTGACGAGACCACCCGTACCGCGGCGAACCGAGCCGTCGGGCTGGAACGTGACCGGTCCGCGGTTGGAGACGAGTACCAGCGGCGAATCGGTCATCGTGCGACCTCCTTATTTCCTCATGCCTTGACCGACGCCTCTAGTGCTTCAAACAGCGTCAGCCAGTCGCGCAGCAGCCGCGGCGTCAAGAATCGCCTGCGCACGGACTCCTTACCCGCGCGTCCGAGTCGCTTCCCGAGGCCCGGATCGCGGAGGATCTCGACCGCCCGCTGGGCGCATTCGTCGACGGTCGAGACCAGGAATCCCGATTCGCCGTCGGACACCTGCAGCGGGATTCCGCCGACGTTGCCGCCGATGAACGGCTTGCCTTTCCAGATCGCCTCGGTCACGGTCAGACCGAATCCTTCCCGGGTTGACTTCTGAAGTACCACGTCGCAGTGTGACTGGAAAGCGTTGACCTCGATCGCGCCGACATTATTGAGGTTATTGAGGATGTGGATGTCGGGGTCGCCATCGGCGTGCTGGACGGTGGCGTTGAAGTAATCCCATCCCTCCGGGTCGTCGGTCGCCATCGAGCCGACCAGCGCCAGCTGGACCTCGGGCAGCTCCTCCTTGACCAGCCGGTAGGCGTCGATCACCCCGAGCGGGTCCTTCCATGGGTCAAATCGCGAGACCTGGCACAGCAGCGGCCGGTCCACGTCGATCCCGAACTGGCCGCAGATGTAGACGGCGTCCTCGGGCGAGAAGGCCATGTTCTTCGGCGCCAGCGGGTCGATCGCGGGTGGAATCAGGTGGGCCCGACCGTCCATGCTTCTCGGCACGTACTGCTGGGCGTGAAAGACGGCGGCCGGATACGGATCGAGGTAGGGCAGCAAGCGCTCCAACGTGAACGCGTTCGGCGTCGAGAGATCGATGTGGCAGCGCCACACCCAATGGCGTGATTTCTCCCCCACCAGTGAGCACAGCGCCGCCGGCTGAGGGTCGTGGACGATGCACACGTCCCACCCTTCGGTCAGCTCTCGGGCGTTGATCTCGTTGTAGCGCCCCCAGATGTCCCACTGGTCCTCGCTCAGGTCCTGGGGGTTGCCCTGGAGCGCGTTGTGCATGACCTTGGTGGCGTTGAAGAACTCCTCGCGGCCGTAGATCACCTGCCACTCGACGTCGATGCCGACGTCCGCCATCAGCGGGACGAGGGTATAGAGGATCTCCGCGACCCCGCCGCCGAACGCGGTCGCGGACACGTGCAGTACGCGGAGTCCATTGAGCCGGTCTGCTCGCTCACGGATCTCGTCCACCATCGGACGGCCGACAAGGCTGGCGTAGTCGGAGAGGTGCTTCTGCGCGGCCGCGACGGGTTGGAGCATGGTTGATCAGATCGCTGGAGGAAGGCCCCCGGTGCAAGGCTGCCGGGATCCCCGGTGCCAGGGCGCCCCGGGCCAAGATAGCGATACCGGCGTCGGTTAGCCGTGTAGCGCGCGCAATCGCGCGACTCCCGCATCCACAGCGCGGACCAGCTGGCCGTGCAGGTGCGGGTTCGCAGCCGAGATCGAGGACATCTGAAACTGGTGGCCGGAACCGAGCAGGCGGTGGCGGTCAAGCGGCTCGCCCCAGCCGTCGCTCACGACGCCGCCGGCCTCGCGCAGGCACAGCCATGGCGCGGCCAGATCGTATGGCGAGTTGTTCAGGATCTCGCCACCGCCCACTCGCTCGAACTCCGAGCGCATCCCCGGAACGTCGTCCACGATCCGTGAGCCGACCTCGATCACCGCATCGAGCTGCCCGGTCACGATCCGGGTCATCGAAAATGCCTGCGACCCGAGCTCGAAGGTTCCGCCTCCCACCGAGGAGGCATCGATCAGCTCGCCGAGCACCTCGACCACCGCCCGCACCGGACGCCCCCGGAAGCCGTAGGACCAGAACATCCGCCGGATGTCCCGCCCCGGGCTGAGCGCCACCGGCCTGGTCGACCGCACGCCCTCGTCCCGGACCGCGAAGAAACAGTCGCCTGACTTGATCTCGACGACGCATCCCGCCTGAACGTCGGCCATCGTCGGCTCGGCGTCATCGAGTGGCGCGAGGGCAACCGCGACGCAGGCCGACTCGAGTCCGGCCATCGCCGGCCGGGTGCCGTCGATCGGATCGACGACCAGCACATGCGTGGCAGCGTCCGCCGCCACAAGCCCTCGATCCTCGGAGTAGAACGCCATCCGCGGCGCCCGCTCGGCCACGAACTCGGCCAGGAACGCCTCCGCCTCGGCGTCGACCGCGAACGTCACATCGCCGCCGGCGCCCGCCCCGGCGGCCTCACGACCGGCATGTGCGCCTAAGAACGGCAGCACCCGCTCGCGCAGCCCCTGCGCGAGCTCGAGCACCACTTCGCGCTCGCTCGTCCCGACGTTGCTCACCTCGGCCACGGGACCATTTTGAACATGCGATCATCGCCGGGTGCAGCACCCGAATATCTTCGACGCGGAATTCGAGTACGACGAGGACGATCCGGCGGGCTACCGGTCGGGCGTCGTCCCGGTCGGCAAGCTGGCCGGAGGCGAGGACCTCGCGGTCAAGCTGTTTGAGGTGCCCGCCGGCGAGAGCCTCTGCCCCTACCACTACGAGTACGAGGAAGAGTGGCTGGTCGTGCTGGAAGGCGAGATCAACCTGCGCGTCCCGGACGGCCAGCAACGGCTGGGCCGTGGCGACGTGGTTCGCTTTGCGCCCGGTCCGGCCGGCGCGCACAAGCTGACCAACGAGAGCGACAGCACCGCGCGGCTGCTGATGTTCTCAAGCGCCCGCGAGCCCAGCGTGGCGGTCTATCCCGACAGCGACAAGATCGGCGTCTGGCCGGGCGACGAACGCGACAAGGTGATTGTGCGCCGCTCCGACGGCAACGTGGATTACTACGAGGGCGAGCGGTAACGCCCCAGCCGGCCGGCCGGTACTCGCCGATCCAGCACTCGCCACGATCGCCGGCCCTGTTCGATTGCCCAAATCGGCCGAGACCCACCCAGAAATGGGCGCCCTAACACGATAGCCGTGTTGGATGACCCAAATCGCCCGCCGGCCGGACAGTTTGGGCGTTCCTGCAGGTTCCGGTGGCCGACGCCGGCGCCACCGCCAACCCACCGCCCCGCCCCGCCACCGACACGCGCCACCGAAACACGCCCCGCCACCGAAACACGCCCCGCCACCGAAACACGCCCCGCCACCGAAACACGCCCCGCCACGCCCAACCGTCCACGCCCGCCCCGCCCCCGCCGCAAGCGCCGGTCAGCTCGGCAGCTCGAGCGTGAACACCGTCTCCCCCGGCGCCGAGCGGACCGACAGGTGGCCCGCCATCCGCTCGGCCAGCTCGCTGGCGATCGCCAGACCCAGCCCCGACCCCTGCGCGTCGTCGGCGGTGTAGAAAGGCTCGAAGATCCGCCGCATCGCTTGGCCGTCGATGCCCTCGCCGTTGTCGCGCACGGCCAGCCGGACGTGGCCGTCGTCGCGCCGCGCGCTGACGACGATCCGAGTCCCCGGCGGGGTGTGGGTGAGCGCGTTGTCGATCAGGATCCGGACGATCTGAGCCACCCGCGCCGAGTCGCAGCTCGCCTCGATCGTGCGCGCCGCCAGCCGCAGCTCCAGATGCGCATCGTGCTGGGCGAGCGTCGGCTCGAACTCGCCCGAGACCGAGCGCGTCAGCTCGCCGAGGTCGACCTGCTCCTCGCGCAGCTCGAGCGATCCCGCCTCCAGCCGCGACAGGTCCAGCAGGTCCACGGACAGCTTGCGCAGCCGCTCGACCTGATCGCGCACCTGATCGAGGAACCGCCGGCGGGTGTCCGCGTCGAGCTCCTCGTCCTCGAGCAGCTCGAGAAACCCTCCCAGCGAGAAGATCGGTGTGCGCAGCTCGTGCGAGGCGGTCGCGATGAACTTCTTGCGGGCCGACTCGAGTTGCGCGAGCTGGCGCTGCATCGCGTTGAAGGCCATCGCGAGCTGGCCGAGTTCGTCGCGCGAGTCGACCGGGATCGGGTGCTCGAAATCGCCCGCCGCGATCTGCTCGGCGGCTCGCTCCAGCCGCTTGACCCGCTGTCCGAGCGCCCGCGCCTGCAGGTAGCCACCGACCAGCGCCAGCAGCAGCGCGATCCCCCCGGCGACCAGGATCTCGTGACGGACGATCGTCACGTTGCGCACGATGTCCGAGACCGGCGCCGAGTAGACGATCACCCGCGCCACCCCGCCCTCGAAGAACAGCGGGTAGGCGGCCTCGGCGATCTCCCCGGATGGCGAGGCTTCGGTGCCGGTGACGGGCCGCCTGGTGGAGGCCGCCTGGTAGGCGACCGGGAACCGAAGTCCCACGGTCGCGCCCGAGCCGCTCGAGTCGGCCTGCGGCGAGAGCTGGGGCCCGCCGGGAACGACCGCGACCGACACCGATAGAAGCGTCACCCGATCGCCCGAATGAAGGCCGGCGCTGCGGACCAGATCCCTGACCATGGATGCGGGCTCAGCTCCGCCCACGGTCTGGGCGATCGGCCCCGAGTCCTTCCGCGCCGCCCCGGCCAGCTCGCTCAGCTTGTCGCTGATCAGCCGCGTCTGGAGCCCCGGGGCGACGTACAGATACAGCACGCCGATCGCGACGAACGTGGTCGCGAAGAACACCAACGCCAGCCGGTTGCGCAGCGAGATCCGCAGCCGTAACACCGATCAGGGCTCCGTGTCGCGAAACCGGTACCCGACCCCCCGCACCGTGAACAGGTACTCCGGGTCCTTGGGATCGCGCTCGACCTTCTCGCGCAGGTGCCGGATGTGGACGTCGATCGTCCGCGGATCCCGGTAGGCGCTGTCCCCCCAGATCCGCGCCAGCAGCATGTCGCGCGTGAACACCCGCCCGGGAGCCCGAGCCAGCGCGGAGAGGATCTCGAACTCCACGAACGTCAGCTCCGCCTCACCGCCGCGCACGCGGACGCTCCGCTTCGGGAAATCGATCCGCACCTGGCCGACTTCCAGCGGCGCCTCGTCGGGCCGGGTCTCGGCCGGCCGGCTCATCTCCGCCCGCCGCAGCGCCGCCTTGATCCGGCTGGAGAACTCGCGCAGCGAAAACGGCTTGGTGATGTAGTCATCGGCGCCGAGCTCGAGGCCGACCACCTTGTCGATCTCCTCCGACTTGGCGGTCAGCATAATGATCGGGACCGAGCTGCGGCTCCGCAGCCGCCGGCATACCTCGAGGCCGTCTATCTTGGGGAGCATCAGGTCGAGCACGACGAGGTCGAAGGCCTGCTCGTCGAAGCGGTCGAGCGCCTGGCGCCCATCGGTCGCCTGCACCACGTCGTAGCCGTCCCGGCGCAACGGATAGGAGAGCAGCGTCTGAATCGACTGCTCATCGTCCACGAGCAGGATGCGCGCTGATCGATCGGCCACGTTCTCTTTCCTCTTTGCTCAAAAGAGTAGTGCTGGCGCGTCGCAGGACCCAAAACCTTTATGGAACTTCGCATAACCTCCCCGATCGATGTTTGATCGGCGGATCTACCGCACCAGCCTGATCGCGGTCCTGGTGGGGGTGATCGTGTTCGCGTTCTCGCTGGACAATCAGCAGGGCGCGGTCGGCACGACACTGCCGCCAGCGGCCTTCAACGGCCAGAACGCGTACCTCGACATGGTCGGCCTGACTCGCCGGTTCCCGGATCTGCGGCCGGGCTCCGCGGGCGACGACAGGCTCGCCGGCATCGTCGCGAGAAGCCTGCGGACCGACAGCTTCACCGTCACCACGCGGCGCGCCCGTGCCCGAACCGCCGAGGGCACGCGGACGCTCCAGACCGTGATCGGGACGCTCGCCGGAACCTCGGACGGCGGCAGCATCGTGATCGTCGCCCACCGTGACGCGCCCGGCCGCGCGACGGCCTCCGAGAACTCGGGAACCGCGGTGCTGCTTGAGCTGGGGCGGGTGCTGGCGGGTGAGACGCACCAGCGGACGATCGTGCTGGCCTCCACGAGCGGTTCCGCCGGCGCGGCCGGCGCGACCCAGCTCGCCCGCACCCTCGGCACCCAGGTCGACGCGGTGATCGCGCTGGGCGATCTGGCCAGCGCACAGGTGCGCGAGCCCGTCGTCGTGCCGTGGTCGGGCAGCCAGCTGGTCGCCCCGCCGCTGCTGCGCAACACGATCGCGGCGGCGCTCGGCTCGGAGTCCGGCCTGCCGGCGGGCGACCCGGGAATCGTGTCGCAGTTCGCGCACCTGGCGTTCCCGCTGTCGGTTACCGAGCAGGCGCCGTTCGGCGCTCGCGGCTACCCTGCGGTGCTGCTCTCGCTGTCCGGCGAGCGGAGCAGCGAAGCGAATCAGACCGTCGATCCGTCCCGGATCGCCGCGCTCGGGCGCACGGCGCTCGACACGATCAACTCGCTCGACGGCGCCCCGCCGGTGCCGGCGCCCAGCGCGTACCTGGTGTGGTCAGGCAAGGTGATCCCGGTCTGGGCGGTCAAGGTGCTGGTGCTGGCGCTGATCCTGCCCGTGCTGCTGACGATGGTCGACGGACTGGCGCGGGCCCGCCGGCGCGGTCACCCGATCCTGCGCTGGCTTTTGTGGGTGCTGGCGGGTGCCCTGCCGTTCGTGCTTGCGGCCCTGATCGTGCTCGGCGCCAAGCTGGCCGGGGCGCTCGGCGCGACGCCGCCCGGCCCGCTCGGCGCGGGCGCGGTGCCGCTCAGCGGCGCCGGGATCGTGGTGATCGTGCTGCTTGCCTGTGTGATCGTGGCCTCGCTGTTCCTCCGCCGGCCGCTGCGGGATGCGCTGGCGCTCGGCAAACCGGTCGACGGCGGCGCCGGCGCTGCGGTCCTGCTGGTGCTGTGCGTGATCGCGCTCGTGATCTGGGCTCGCAATCCGTTCGCCGCGGCGCTGCTGATCCCGGCGCTGCACCTGTGGATGTGGGTCCTCGATCCCGGCGTGCGAATGCCGCGATGGCTCGCCGCGGTGCTGGTGCTCGCGGGCGTCGCCCCCGGCGCGCTGGTCGTCCTCTACTACACCCATTCGCTCGGCCTGAACCCGATCCAGGCGGTCTGGAACGGCGTGCTGCTGATCGCGGGGGGGTACATTGGACTACTTGCGGCAGTGCAATGGAGTGTCGTCCTTGGGTGCTTGACAAGCGTCATCTCGATCGCGGTCAGACGACCGCGACTGCACCGTTCCCGGCCGGCGCAGACGCCGGTGACGGTACGGGGCCCCCCCACCTACGCGGGACCGGGATCGCTGGGCGGAACGGAATCCGCTCTGCGGCGATGAGGCGGCTGATCCGCGACGTCTCATCGGTGCTGATGATCTCCGGGCTGCTGCTCCTGATCGACGCCGCCGTGACCCTCCTCTGGCAGGAGCCGGTGACCGCCCTGATTGGGACGATCAAGCAGGGCGAGATCGACAAGCGCTACCTGAGCCTCAACACTGCGCCGCTCACACCGATCGATCGACACGCGCTGGTCAGCCTCAAGAAGACCGATCAGCGGATCGCCTACCTGGCGCGGCGCGAGGCGCGTCAGGTGCCGACCGGAGCGGCGATCGGCCGGATCGAGATCGGCAAGATCCACGCCAGCTACGACATCATCCAGGGAACCGACACCCCCAGCTTGGAGAAGGGTCCGGGCCACTACCCGGCCAGCGCCTTCCCCGGTCTCGGCCAGACGGTCGCGATCGCCGGCCACCGCACCACCTACCTGGCGCCGTTTCGGCACATCGACCAGCTGGGACGCGGCGATCAGATCGTGCTGAAGATGCCCTACGCGCGGTTCACCTACGTCGTGCAGTACCACCGGATCGTGCTCCCGACCGCCCTGTGGGTGACCAGGAACGTCGGCTACGACCGGCTCGTGCTGTCGGCGTGCAACCCGCTCTACAGCGCCGCGCAGAGAATCATCGTGTTCGCCCGCCTGCGGCAGATGACGCCGATGGGCGCCTCCCGGGCCGTGGCGTGATTTAGGTAGGGGGCGCGCCCTGCGGGGGCGCGCCGGGTGGGGGTGGCCCGGGCGACGCGCCGGCCGCTCACCACGAATGCTCGTACCCCGATAGCTCGCCGCTCGCGTCGGTGAATGTCACGCCGGCGGGTCCCTCCAGGACCCGGCCGATCTGCGTGAGCCCGAGCGGCGCCGCGGCGTTCAGCGCCGCCGGTGCCAGGCACGCGCACAGCTCGTAGTCCTCGCCCGCGCTCGCCGCGAACGCGCGCGGATCGGCTCCGAGCGCGCGGGCCACGGGCACGACGCCGTCGGCCAGCGGCAGCGCCGCGAGCGTCAGCTCGATCCTCACCCCGCTGCTCTGCGCCAGGTGGCGGGCGTCCGTCGCCAGCCCGTCGGAGAGGTCGATCATCGCGCGGGCTCCGGCGGCGGCGAGCGCGCGGCCCTCCTCCAGCCGCGGCTCCGGCCGGGCGTAGCGCTGCACGAGCGCCTGCCGCTGCTCCTCAGGCGGCCGAGCCCGGCCGTCGAGTACGGCCAGCCCCGCTCCGGCGCCGCCGAGTCGCCCGGTCACGGCGACGACGTCGCCGGGATGCGCGCCGTCACGTCCGACCAGCGCTCCCGGGTCATCACTCCAGCCAACGACCGTGAACGACACCGTCAGCGAGGCCGCGCTGGTGAGGTCCCCGCCGGCGACCGTGACGCCCACCCGCGAGGCCAGCCCCTGGGCCCCCCGCGCGACCGCCAGCGCCTGCTCGGGACGGGAGCCTTCCGGCAGCCCCAGCAACAGGTAGGCCTCGCCGGCCTGCGCGCCCATCGCCGCCAGGTCGGACAGCGCGCCCGCCAGCGCCCGGTGCCCGATCGTCTCGGCCGACAGCTGTCCGGCGCGGAAGTGAATCCCCTCGACCATCGCGTCCAGCGAGGTGACCGCGTATCCCCGGCCGCGGACGACCGCGGCGTCGTCGCCGATCGGCCGCACGACCTGGGCCGACCGGCCGGCGCCAAACGTCGCGCCGAGTGCTCCGATCAGCTCGTGCTCGCGCATCGGCCGATCGAGCGCTGCTCAGCGATGCCGGTAGACGATCCGAGCGCGGTCGAGGTCGTAGGGCGAGAGCTCGACGCGGACGCGGTCGCCGGGAAGGATCCTGATCCTGAACCGGCGCATCTTCCCTGCCACGTGCCCGAGGACGACGCGATCCATGTTGTCGAGCTTGACACGGAACATCGCGTTCGGCAGCGCTTCGACGACCTCGCCTTCGAGTTCGACCTTTTCTTCCTTGGGCATCAGTGAGTGGTTGGCGGCCCCGGAAATAGCTGATCGGCCGGAGCCCGTCAGAAAGCTATCAGCCCCTCAGTGCTTCTTGATCGCGCCGCCGCCGGAGACGGGCTTGCGGCCGGAGCCGGGCGGTTGCCCGGGCGGGGCTTGCGAAGTGGGAGCGCTGCCACCCGGCGTCCTCGTCAGCGGCGCCGGCGCGAGCAGGGTCGCATTGGTCGAGCTGCCCGTCACGCCGACCCCGCCGCTGCTCGAGCCGGCGCCGGCGGGCCCGAGGCCGGTCTTCGACTTCCCGGTCGTCGCGTAGCGGCCGAAGAACGGCGTCCCGTGCCAGGGCTCGGTCGGGGCCGCGAACTCACCGCAGTAGCCGTCGCTGGCCTGCTGCATGTAGTCGCGCCAGATCGGCGCGGCCAGCGTCCCGCCGAACCCCGGTCCGAGGCCGTTGACGTCGTTCATCGACTCGGTCGAGTTGGGGTATCCCACCCACACCGAGGTGGCCATCTGCGGCGTGTAGCCGACGAACCACGCGTCGGTGTAGTTGCTCGTCGTGCCGGTCTTGCCCGCAGCCGGGCAGCCGTAGTCGGCGGCCGTGCCGGTGCCGCTCTGGATCACGGTCTTCAGCACCTGCGTGGCGGCGTAGGCCTCGCCGTCGGTGAACACGCGCTTGTGCGGGGGATCGCCGAGGTTGACGACGCTCCCGTTCGGGAACACGACCTTGGTGATCGCGGTCGGCGAGATGTGCACCCCGCCGCTGGCCAGCGTCGCGTAGGCGTCGGCCATCTGCAGCGGCGATACGCCGATCCGCAGACCGCCGAGGCCCTCCGCCGGAAGGCCGTCGAGGTGCGAGGTGATGCCCATCGCGTAGGCCGTGCTCCGGACCTTGTCAGGACCGACATCCGCATCGAGCTGCGCGAACACGGTGTTGTCAGACAGGGTCGTGGCCTTGGTCACGCTGACGTTGCCCAGGTAGGAGTGCTCGGCGGTCTGGACGTGGTAGGTCGGATAGCCGGGCAGCCATCCCGGCTGAAGCTCGTGAGAGTTGTAGTAGGTCTGGTTCGGGTCGCCGTCGAAGTCGTGGATCAGGGTCATCAGCACGAACACCTTGAACGCCGAACCGGTCTGCCGGTGTGACTGGGTGGCGTAGTCGAACTTGGTCTGCCCGTAGCTCGATGAGGTCGCCATCGCCAGGATGTGGCCGTTGCTCGGGTCGATGCTGACCAGCGCCGCAGCCGGGTCGCCCGGCTGCCCCTCGTTGGCGAGGATCGCCTGCCGCGCCTGCTGCTGCTTGGCGAGGTCGATCGTGGTGTAGACCTTGAGACCGCCGCGCTCGACCGCGGCCAGGCCGAACCGCTGGATCAGCGCCTGCCTGACGTAGTCGAACACGTAGGGCTCGACCACCGTGCCGTAGGTGGCGTTCGGCCTGACCTGCAGCGCTGAGACGTCGGCGCTCGCGGCCTGCGCGGCGGTGATGTAGTGCGAGTGGACCATCGCCGCGAGCACCTCATGGCGGCGCTGGCGGGCCAGCTGGGGCGCCTGGAACGGGTTGTACTCGGAGGGCGCCTGCGGCAGCCCCGCCAGCAGCGCCGACTGAGCGATGTCCAGCTGCGAGACCGGCTTGTCGAAGAACAGCTGCGAGGCGGCGCCGACGCCAATCGCCGTCTGCCCCCCGACCGTCCCGTAGTCGACGTCGTTCAGATACTCGTTGAGGATCCACGCCTTGGTGCGCCTGCTCTCGAGCTCGTCGGCGAGCTTGGCCTCGATGATCTTGCGCCTGAGCGAACGGGTGTCGGCGAGCTGATAGGGCAGGTAGATGTTGCGCACGAGCTGCATCGTCAGGGTCGAGCCGCCCTGCAGCGCGCTGCCGCCGTCGACCACGTCCTTGAACGCGGCGCGGATGATCCCCTGCGGGTCGATGCCGCCGTGGCTCCAGAACCGCCGGTCCTCGATCGCCACCGTCGCGCGCTTGAGGGTCGGCGGGATCTGGGCCCCAGTGACGACCGTGCGCAGGATGTCGGAATGGATGTAGCCCAGCCGGGTGCCGTCGGCGGCGAACACCTCCGAGATCTGCCCCGGATTTCGCGGCTTCAGCCGACTGATGTCGGGTGCCGAATCGGCCACTTCCACCACCCAGCCCACCACCCCGAGCGCGCCGATCGCGATTGCGGAGCCGAGCACCAGGACCGTGATCAGGACCGCTCGCTTCACGGGCGATCCACGGCGTTGGCGGCGGCGCCGCTGTCGTTCGCGTCGGCTCATCGAGGGATCTCGGCGGTGGGGGCGCGGGGCTCAGGCGAGCGTTGTCCGTCCCGGAACCTGGACGGGCGAGTGTAGCTGGGAGCCTTTTCGGTCCCCCGCTCCGGGGTCCTGCAAGCGTCGCGGCGCGCTCGGTGCGAGAGTCCTCCGATGCATCCCGCGCCCCGCGCGATTCTGCTCGACGCGCTCGGCACCCTGGTGTCCCTCGAACCGCCGGCCCCGCGGCTGCGCGCCGAGCTGTCGGAGCGGTTCGGCCTCGCCATCAGCCCCGCGCAGGCGACCGACGCGATCGCCGCCGAGATCGCCTATTACCGGGCGCATCTCGACGAGGCCCGCGATCCCGCCTCGCTCGCGGCGCTGCGAAGCCGCTGCGCGGAGGCGTTGCGCGGAGCGCTGCCGCCACAGCCATCGCTGCGGGCGATCGCCAACGGCGAGCTGACCCAGGCGTTGCTGGCCTCGCTGAGCTTCACCGTGTTCGCCGACGCGCCGCCGGCGCTCGCCGCCTGGCGCGGCGCCGGGGCGCCGATCGTCGTGGTCAGCAACTGGGACGTCTCGCTGCACGACGTCCTGGCAAGGCTGACGCTCGCACCGCTGATCGATGCGGTCCTGACCTCGGCCCAGGCCGGCGCGCGCAAGCCCTCGCCGGCGATCTTCGAGCAGGCGCTGGCGCTCGCGGGTTGCGGCCCGGAGCAGGCGGTGCACATCGGCGACAGCCTCGAAGAGGACGTGGCCGGGGCACGAGCGGCTGGGATCGAGCCCGTCCTGATCTCCCGGGCGACGCGCGCCCGGACGCCGGGCAACCCGCCGGGCGGCTTGCGGGTCATCGCCAGCCTCGCCGACCTGAGCCTGGGCTCCCGGACCTGAACCGGCCCGGGATCCCTAACCTGAACGTGGCCGATGCCCAGCGTGCCGCCGCCCAGCGTGCCGCCACCGCGCGTGCCCCCGGACACCGCCCCCGATCCCCAGGCGCGGTCGCTCGGCCGATCCGTATCCGACCTGCCGCCGTGGCAGCTGTGGACGGCTCCGGCCGCGATCGGCGCCGGGTTCGCGCTCGGACTGCTGGGGAATATCGTCGTCGCGATCGTCGCCGGCGCCGCGGGCGGGAGCATCTCGCACGCCAGTCCGGCGGTGCTCCTGTTCGAAGACCTGGTCTTCGACCTCTCATTCGTCGTCAGCGCGGTCTACTTCGCCCGGCTCCAGGGGAGCACGAGCCCCGCCGACTTCGGCTATCGCCGGATCGGCTGGAAGCTTGGGATCGGGGCGTTCCTGGCCGCCGCGGTCAGCTACTACGTCGTGACCGACATCTATGCCGCGCTGGTGAACCTGCACGGATCCGACAAGCTGCCCAGCCAGCTCGGGGTCAGCAAGAGCGCCGCGGCGCTGGCCGGCGCCGCGGTATTCGTGTGCGTAATCGCGCCGATCGCGGAGGAGCTGTTCTTCCGCGGCTTCATCTTCGGGGCGCTCCGGCACTGGCGAATCACGGTCGCCGGCCGCGACCTTGGGACCTGGCTCGCCGCGATCGTCACGGGCATTCTGTTCGGCCTCGCCCACACCGGCTCGGCCTCCTCCCAGTATCTGATCCCGCTCGGCTTTCTCGGCTTCGTGCTGTGTCTGGTTCGGTGGCGGACGGGCTCGCTGTACCCGTGCATGGCGCTGCACTCGGTCAACAACTCACTGGCGCTGGGAATCAACCAGGAACACTGGAACGCGCTCGCGATCCTCGGCCTGATCGTCGGGGCGCTGGTCATGATCGGCGCGATCACGCTGCCGCTGGCGCAGCGGCCGCGGGTCGCCGCGGCATAGGGCTCCGGCCGGCGTGACAGGAGAGCATCAACTCAGCGCCCGGAGCTTGGATCCTCGCGCTCGGCCGCGCGTTCGCGCTCGGCGAACCGCCTGACCTTCGCTCGGTTGCCGCAGGTCGCCATCGTGCACCACCGCCGGCGTCCCCGGCGATCGAGAAACAGCCAGCCGCATCCATATCCCGGGCAGACCCGGACGTGCGCCAGATCCGGTGAGGTGAGGAGCGCTCCGGCCGACCAGGCAACGGCCAGCTGTGGCGCCGCGAGTCCGGCGTCTGGCTCGATCCCCCATTCGATCCGCTGCTCGGTACGCCGTAGCCGGAGCCTGGCCGCGGCGGCGTGAACGTCTTCGGCCAGGCGCTCGAACGCGTGCGGCTCCACACTGCCGGCGAGGACGGCATAGATTCGCTCGCGCAGACCGCGAGCCTGTTCCAGGGCCCTCTCCGCGGCCCTTTCCCGCACGGCGCCGTCGCGCCGGAGCGCGGCGGTCTGCTCGGGAGTCGTGACCCCGACGAAGCCGGCCCACTTCGCCAGGTGCTCATAGGACTGCAGGTAGTCCCAGCGCCCGTGCCCATCCCAGCCGGCCAGCGTGTTGCAGAACTCGAGCACCGGATGGCCGGCCAGCTTGGCGGGCAAGCGGATGCCGTCGACGATCACGTAATGCTCTGCCATGGCGACCTCGGAGCGGCGACGCGATCCACGACTTGACGCTGTAGCACGCTAACCGGTAGAGTGCATCCTACCGGTTAGCATGGTTCCACGATGCGACGGCCGCATCGGACCTCGTTCCCGCTTGTCTGAGCTCGTTCTCCTCGTCCAGCGCCGCCGCCACGCCCTGATCGCCGTGGTCTTGACGATGATGATGCTCGCCGGCTGCGGCAGTCAGGAATCGGCGAGCTCGCACGACGCCTTGGCGCAGCGTCCCCGGACGGGTGCGACGTCGTCTCAACCGGGGGCGCCGAGCAACTCGGGTGGGGCGACGCCCGCCCGCCGACACCTGCTCGTCTACTTCAAGGAGGTCTACGGCGTCGATCCGCTCGCCAGCTATCTCACCGTCTACACCACCGGGCAGGCGGTCGCAGTGATCATCGAGGGAGGCACCGATGGCGCCAGCGTGCGCAGATTTGAGCTGTCCGCCGCCCAGCTCCGAAAGCTGCGGCGCCTCGTCCTGCACACGCGCCTTCGCAACACGACCTGCTGCGAGAACCTCAACGGGTGGATCTTCTGGGTCACCACGCGGGTGCGATCGGCCCGCCTGCAGCAGGCGAGTATCCCTCGTAGCTCGCGGCCGCTGGTCAACATGCTCTACGCGATCACCCAGGCCAACACCATCTACTGAGCTCGGGTCGCTGATCCCACGGGGTGACCGTGCGAGCGCCGCCGCCCGGATCGTCGACCCCACCGTCTGCGCCGGCGCCGTTCGGGCGGGCGCCGGCATGCTTAACCGCCCAAATCGCGCGACGCGCCTCGCGATCTGGGCGATCCGACACGACATTCGTGTTCCGCGGCCCAAATCGTGAACCGGGGCGATCGATCTGGGCCGTTGTGCACGCCGGCGCGCGGCTCCCGTCACGCCGGCGCGACGGTTCCCGTCACGCCGACGCGACGCCGGCGCAAGACTCCGTCACGCCGGCGTGAACAACGTCTCGGCCTGGTTAACTTCCGGTTAATGGATGGGGCACTTAAGCGCGGACTGTTGGCGGCGGCGCTCCTGCTGCTGGCGCCCGCGATGGCCCTCGTGCCGGCAACGGCCGCGGCAGCCGGGAGTTCGCCGACGACGGCGGGGCGCGGGTCCTCGAGGACTCCGCCCAGGACGACCAGCAGCTCGGCCCAGCCGCCGCCGGCGGGCCATGTCCCGCCGGCGATCGTTCGGCTGTACTTGCCGAACTTCTGGGTGCTGGCGCACCAGGCCGTCACCGTGCCCGACCGGCGAATCGAAGTCGATGGCGTCGTGCGACCCTACGTTCCGGGCCAGTGGGTGACGATTCAGGCGTCCATCGGCCGCCGGCTGATCCACCACGCCCGGCTGCGGGTAGAGCTCTCGCGGAACCGCACCTACGGCCGCTTCGCCGAGACGATGTCGATCCCGAGCGCCGGCCAGGTGGTGGTGCGCGCGACGCACGACAGCACGAGTGAGCAGGGCGGGTTCGAGGCAAGCCGCAGCTTCGAGGCGCTCGATGAGAACGTCGGTCCTGGTTCCACCGGTCGCTTCGTGCAGCTGGTCCAGCAACAGCTCGCCGCGCTGCACTTCTACATCCCCGAGACCGGTGTCTACGACAACGGCACCGAGCTGGCCGTCGACGCGTATCACCGGCTGCTCGGCTGGGGCACCTACAAGACGCTCGATCGGCGCACGATCAGCTTCCTGCTGAACGGCTGGGGGCAGTTCAAGGTCCGCTACCCCAACCACGGCCGCCACGCGGAGGGGAATCTGAGCAAGCAGGTGCTGGCGCTGATCGACGGCGACAAGGTCGACTACATCTTCCCGATCAGCTCGGGCAAGCCGTCGACGCCGACGGTGCTCGGCAACTTCCACGTCTACCTGCGCACGCCCGGCTATCTCCCCGACGGCATGTACTACTCGAACTTCTTCATCGGCGGCTACGCGATCCACGGTTACGACCCCGCCCCCGATTATCCGGCCAGCCACGGCTGCATGCGGCTTCCGATCCCCGATGCGCTGACCGCCTACCGATGGCTGACCTACGGCGACTGGGTGGACGTTTACTACTGACCGTCGTCGATCTCAACCCCCGCGAGCGGCTGCTCGACGAGCTGCGCCGCCATGCGCTCCTCAAGGGCTCGTTCGTGCTGACCAGCGGCCGCACGGCGGAGTATCTGATCGACGCCAAGCGGGCGATTCTGCGCCCGGAGGGGTTCACCGCGCTGGCCGTGCTGGTGGCAGCGCAGGCCCGCGAATGGGGCGCGACGGCAGTCGGCGGGATGACGATGGGCGCCGATCCGATCGCCTGCGCCGCGCTCGCCGGTGGCGCCCGCGTGAAGGCGTTCTTCGTCCGCAAGGAGGTCAAGCAGCACGGTCTCTCGCGCCGAATCGAGGGCCCGCTGCTCGAGGACGGCGACCGCTGCATGGTGGTCGAGGACGTGGTCACGACCGGGGGCTCGACGATCCGCGCGCTCGAGGCGCTCCGCGCCGAGGGCCATCGCGTGTGCGGCGTGCTGGCGATCTGCGATCGGCTGGCGGGCGGCGCGCTGGCGATCGAGGAGGCCGCGGGCGCGCCGTTCCTGGCGCTGACGACGATCGACGACGTGTATCCGGAGCGACCCGACCGCTAGCGAGGCGACGCGACCGCCTCCGGGGCGACCCGGCCGCCGGCGAGGCGACCCGACCGCCGGCGGAGCGACCCGACCGCTAGCTGCGGGGCAGTCCCCGGCAGAACGGGAGCCGCTGGTGGAGCGCCTGCACGTGCCAGCCGCTCGATCCCGGGGTGAACAGCACGACCGGGTCCCCGCGGGCGATCGCCTGGCCGTATTTGAAGCCGACGCTGGCGACGTTTAGCCCCAGCTCGTAGGCAAGCGTGGTCTGGTACTCGAGCCGGGTCAGCGGCTCGCCGCAGCTCCGCAGCCGGGCCGCGCCGCCCAACCGGTTGATCGTGCCGATCAGCCGGTTGATCTGATCCGTGCGCCGCCGCTGGACGACGATGTCGGCATGCGCGGAGCGCGCGCGGGTGATCGCGGGCGGCACCAGGCTGCCGACGATCACCACGACCAGCAGGATCCCGGCCCACCCGGCGGCGCGCGAGAAGCGCGCCGGGTCGATCAGGAGCCGTCCCAGGCCCACGCCGGCCAGCACGACCATCACGCCGGCGGCCTCGAACATGTACCGCGCCAGTCCCGGCCAGCCGTGGAGGGCGAACGCGATCTCGACGAGCACCCAGGCGACGATCCCCACCGCGAGCGCCAGCGTCACCCGGTCGCGGCGCCACACCGCGATCGCCACCGACAGCAGCGCCAGCAGCTCCACGACGGTCGTATGGAGTCCGAAGAAGCGGCCGATCGTCCCGAAGACCTTGTCGTTGTGCAGCGCCCGGCCGGAGCCGAGCGCGTTGCTGGCGGCGACGAACGGAGTGCGCGAGGTCAGGGCGGGGATCCCGAACCACAGCAGCAGGATCAACAGCGCCCCGCTCGCGATCAGCCACCGCATCGAGGGGACCCGCCGCCAGGACCAGATCGAGTACAGAGCCAGGAACGGCCATACTTCGGGCCTCCCCAGCGAGGCCAGCGCCCCCAGCACGAACGCCCACCGGCGCCGCCCCGAGAGGTGGCAGTCGATCGCCCCGAGCACCAGCGCCACGATCATCGGGTCTGACTGCGCGCTGAGGATGTAGTGCCAGTAGCCGCTCATCCCCAGCAGCGCCGCGCCCGCGAACAGCGCCGCGGCGATCGGGGCGTAGCGCCGCTGGGCGTCCTCGGCGGTCAGCCGGTAGGCGATCCGCCCGGCGAAAATCACGCCGCTCAGCGACACCGCGACCGAGGTGATCATCCACAGCCACATCTCGTAGTGGCCCGCCAGCGCGTAGGGGGTCGTGAACAGGTAGGGCAGCGGCTTCCAGGACGGCGCGGCATTGGTGTCCAGCGCCCCGATCACCGTCTGGTGGCCCCACACCAGCCATCCGTAAGGATCGAACCCGGGCCGCGTCCGCGCCCAAAGCACGATCACGGTGGAGATCGCGAGCAGGCCAACCGCGATCAGGGGCGCCGGATAGGAGCGGATCAGCTCCCGTGCTCGCGGGCCGCCGCCCCGCTCGACCCGAGGGCCGGCGCTGGGCTCATCGCTTCGCGGACGTTGAAGGGTTGACTCTGGCACCGGCGTACGTCCCTACGAACGGGGGAGCAGGACCCCGCCGGGATGTTGGCGGGTGTAGACCCAGAAGGAGTTCACGCTCGCGCATGCCGCACGCTTGGACGCCGTCGTGTGCCACGGCAACGCGGCCCATCCGTTGGGGAGTTGGCTGAACAGCACGATCGGGTACGTCTGGCGGAGCTCGAACTTCGGCCGGTGTCCGATGTTGCCGTCGTTGAGGTTCGTGTAGAAGGCCAGGATGCTCACGTACTCGACGTCGGTGACCGGCTCCCCGCAGTAACGGATGTGCTGATAGCCGCCCATGTGATCGATCGCGGCGTGCAGCCACGCGAT
This sequence comes from uncultured Solirubrobacterales bacterium, assembly GCA_963767695.1. Taxonomy (GTDB): domain Bacteria; phylum Actinomycetota; class Thermoleophilia; order Solirubrobacterales; family Solirubrobacteraceae; genus Palsa-465. The sequence continues at coordinate 287,156 of CAVYFE010000012.1, read as the reverse complement.
CACGTGCGTACGCCCGCGCTCGTGCTTGAGGTCCGTGCGCTCGTCCCGCATCCGCGCGATCGCGCCGGGCACGAGACTGGCGACGATCAGCACGACGACCGGCACGCCGACCCATCTCGGCAGGCCGTGGCGCAGCCTCGGGGCGCCGGCGAGGATCCAGCCGACGGCCACGCCGGCGAGCACACCCAGCACCCCGGCCGGCTCGAACATGTACCGCGGCACGCCCGGCCATCCGTGCAGGACGAACGCGACCTCGATCACCAGCCACGCCGCGCACCCCGCGGCGAGCACGAGCACGACGCGGTTGCGGCGCACGAACGCGACCACGGTCGCGAACAGCGCCAGTAGCTGAATCGGCAGATAGGTGAGGCCGGTGAAGCGGTGGAAGGTGCCCACGATCTTGCTCTCGTGCAGCATCCGCGGCGAGCGCTCGGCGAGGTCGCCGGCGAGGACCGGGTTGCCGTTGGTGATCCAGGGGATCCCGAACCACATCACCGGCAGCAGCGCCACCCCGAACACGAGCATCCGCCGCATCTCGGGATGGCGACGCCAGGCCCAGATCGCGTAGAGCGCGAGGAACGGCCACGTCTCGGGCCGGCCGAGCGCCGCCAGCACCCCCAGCGCGAACGCCCAGCGCGGATGGCCCGACAGGTGGCAGTCGATCGCGGCCAGGCACAGCGAGACGATCATCGGGTCCGACTGCACGCTCAAGATCAGGTGGAAGTACTGCTGGATCCCGAGCACCGCGGCGCCGGCGAACACGGCCGCCACGATCGCCGCCGCGCGGTGCTCGCCCTCCTCGGCGACCAGCCGGTAGGCGATCCGCGCCCCGAAGATCGAGCCGCTCAGCGAGATCGTCACCGAGGTGAGCATCCACAGCCACAGCGAGAAGTGGCCGAACAGCGCGTAGGGGACGGTGAACAGGTACGGGAGCGGCTTCCACGACGGAGCCCCGCCGAGGTCGAGGCTGAGGTGGAGCGTCTGGGTGCCCCAGTTGAGCCAGCCGTAGGGGTCATAGCCGGGCCGGGTGCCGGCCCACCGCACGAGCACGGCCGAGAAGATCGTGAGCGCGACGGCGGTGATCGCCCACGGGTGCTCACGGACGATCACAGCCGGCGACCGGCGGCGCCGTGGCGCGGGTTCCCTACGGGGGCGATCGCGGGCGGGGGGTGCGTCGATCGTCTGGTCAGTCACGGCGAGTGCCCGAAGGTATCAGCACTGCCCCCGGCAGGAATCGAACCTGCATCCCGCGCTTAGGAGGCGCGTGCTCTATCCATTGAGCTACGAGGGCGGCCGCCGGAGAGGGTATCCGGCGCCACGGCCTCTGTGCAGGTCGTCCAAGCTTCGTTGGGACCGGGTTAACCATAGATGACAAGGTCTGCGCAGTGTGGTATTTCCCCAGGCTGTGGAGGAGGAGGACACGGAGGCCCGTCGCGGAATGTGGCATCGCGCAATGAGCGTGGGCGCCTCTGAGCTGCTGGTCGAAGGGGAAGCGGCCTTCCCGACGGTCGAGCTCGCGGGCGGCGAAATCACGGCTCGCTCGCCGATGCAGCTGTTCTGGCGCCGGTTCCGCCAGGACCGCGTGGCGATGGTCTCCGCCGGCGTCATCATCTTTCTGATCCTGGTCGCGATCTTCGCGCCGCTGATCGTCAACGTACTGGGTCTGCCCAGCCCGTACGCACAGAACCCGAACCTGACGGACGCGTTCGGGACCCCGTTTGGGCCAAGCGCGGCCCATCCGTTTGGCGTCGACCCGCTCGGCGAGGACGTGATGTCGCGCGTCATCTACGGCACGCGTGTGTCGCTCGAGGTAGGGATCATCGGCACCTTCCTGCCGACCGTGTTGGGCGTCAGCCTCGGTCTGCTCGCGGGCTTCTACCGCGGCGGCGTTGACACCGCGCTGTCGCGCTTATGCGACGTCGTGCTGTCGTTCCCGATCCTGCTGCTCGGCCTCGGGATCGCCTCGGCCTGCGCGGTCAACGGCTGTCTCGGCGGGCTGATCCAATCCGGGGTGCCGACGATCATGGCAATCATCGTGATCGCCGGCTGGACCTACATCTTCCGGATCACGCGCGGGCAGGTGCTGTCGCTGCGCGAGAAGGAGTTCGTCGAGGCTGCGCGTTCGCTCGGCGCCTCGAACAAACGGATCATGTTCCGGGAGATCCTGCCAAACCTCGTCGCGCCGATCATCGTCTACGCCAGCCTGCTGATCCCGGTCAACATCCTGTTCGAGGCCGCGCTGTCGTTCCTCGGGGTCGGGGTCAAACCACCGACCGCGAGCTGGGGACAGATGATCGCGGACGCGACGCCGACCTTCCAGACGGTCTGGTGGTACATGCTCTTCCCGGGGCTGGCACTACTGCTGACGGTGCTGGCGTTCAACCTCGTCGGCGACGGTCTTCAAGACGCACTCAATCCAAAGGCCGACAGGTGAACGGCCGGAACACGCGAAGCCGACCGCTGAGCGGCGGCAACACACATAGAGGAGGAAGTATGAAACCAAGGATCAGGGCCCTGGCAGTGCTCGGGGTTTTGTGCGGCCTGGCGCTGGCCCTGTCCGCCTGCGGCGGTTCCAGCAGCAGCTCGAACACCACTAGTGGCGCGAGTGCCACGTCGAACAGCTCGTTGAAGCCGGCGCTGTCAGGCGCGGGTCAAGCTCTCACCAACGGCAAGAAGGGTGGAACCCTCACCGTCTTCCAGCACGAGGACTTCGAGCACCTGGACCCGGGCGAGTCGTATTTCGCCCTCGATTATCAGGTCATGTACGCGACCCAGATGCCGCTGTACATATTCGCGCCGAATAGCGCGACGCAGATCATCCCGAATCTCGCGTCCGGGCCGCCACAGCTCAGCGACGGCGGCAAAACGGTGACCGTCCACATCAAGCCGAACGTGCGCTTCAGCCCACCTGTCAACCGCGCGGTGACCACAGCGGACGTGGCCTACGCGATCGAGCGCGGCGCCAACCCCAATGTCGCGAACCCGTACTTCCCCTCCTACTTTTATTACATCCAGGGAGCCAGCAAGGCGACGGGCGGTCCGATTTCGGGGATCCAGACGCCTAATTCGACGACGATCGTCTTTCACCTGACCGGTCCGTACGGAGGATTCTTCGAGGGCGCTCTGCAGCAGCTGCTGACCGCTCCGGTGCCCAAGTCGTTCGCGGCGCCGCTCGATAAGAAGAAGCCGACCGCGTACGGGTCCACCTATCTGGTGGCTAGCGGCCCCTACATGATCAAGGCCGACTCCAGCGGGAAGTTCATCGGCATCGGCTACCAGCCGGGCAAGTCGTTGACGCTGGTCCGCAACCCGAACTGGACTCCGGGCACCGGCCCGCAGCCGGCGTACCTGAACCAGATCACCATCAACATCGGCGGCGATCAGAACGTGATCGGCCCGCAGGTGCTGAAGGGCTCGAACATGGTCGACGGGGACACCCCTTCCTCGACTGACGTGAAGCTCGCCTATCAGCACTACTACAACCAGTTGATCGCCGTTCCGGGCGCCGGGATGTTCTAGGTCGCGATGAACAACATGCACGGCCCGTTCTCGAACCTGAACGTGCGCAAGGCGCTGTGGGCGGCGATGGATCGCGAGGCGATGGTCAAGGCCTTCGGCGGCCAAATCGTCGGCGCGGTTGGAACCCACTTCTTGTACCCGGGATCGCTCGGCTACTCGGAGTCCGGTGGCGCCCACGGTCCCAACGTCGACTACAACAACTCCCCCACGGGAAATCTCACGGTTGCCGCCAAGTACATGAAGGCCGCCGGCTATTCGAGCGGCAAGTACACCGGCAGCACCGTCATCAAGGTCGTCGGCTCGACCGGCTCACCTCTCGCCGAACGTAGCCGCGATCGCCAACCACGCAGTCCAGGCGCTCGGCTTCAAGACCAACTTCACGCTGGTCGACCAGCCGGTGATGTACGCCAAGTACTGCGGCAACCCGAAAGCCCTGATCGACATCTGTCCGAACGTCGGATGGATTCGGGACTGGTCCGATCCGCAGACCCTGCTCGATCCGACCTTCGCCGGCTACAACATCGTGCCGACGAACAACTCGAACTGGAGCATGGCCAACTACCCGGACTGGCTGAAGGCGAACGGTGGCACCTACACCAGCGGTCCGCTGACCCCGATCTGACCAGGCGATGAAGAGCCGCGGAGACGGCGGTCGGGACGACGGCGCGCTCGGCTGCGTGGGCCAAGGTCGACCAGATGCTGGTCGCCAACGCCGTCGCCGTGCCGTACTACTTCACAATCCAGCCGAACCTGAAATCCGCGGACGTTCGCGGCATCAACGATCTCTGGAACATCGGTTCCTGGGATTACGCCTGGTCGTCGCTGAACAATCCGTAGAAAACACCAGTAGGACGTGAAAGAGTGGGGTCCCGCTGAGGGCGGGGCCCCGCCTTTCGCAAGGAACGCCAGACCGTGATCCGCTACATCATCCGCCGCTTGCTGTGGGGCCTCGTGCTGATCCTCGCGGTGATCATCATCACGTTCATCCTGTTCTTCCTGCTGCCGAACGTGAATCCGGCGATCCTCCGGGCCGGCCGCACGCCGTCGCAAGCGGTGATCAAGGAGATCGCCAACGACCTAGGGACCAACAAGCCGATCTACACGCAGTTCTGGCTGTACATGGAACGGCTGGTCTTCCACTTCAACCTCGGCTACAGCTACTACTCGAGCGCTTCGGTCAAGAGCCTGATCCTCGACCGGCTCCCGGCGACGATCTCGCTCACCGTCGGCGGCGTCGTGATCTGGCTGGCGTTCGGCATCCCGATCGGGATCATCTCCGCGATCAAGCGCCGGACCGTCCTCGACCGCTTCTCGATGGGAGCGGCACTGCTGTTCGTCTCGGCCCCGGTCTACTGGCTGGGACTGCTCGCCCTGTTCTTCTTCTCCTCGGACATCGGAAGGTTCCCGATCTCGTTCCTGCACGGAGCCGGAAGCTACACCGGGTTCACCAACAGCCCCGTGAACTGGTTCGAGTCGCTGCTGATGCCCTGGTTCGTGCTCGCCGCGACCTCGGCGGCGATCTACGCGCGCCTGGTCCGCGGCAGCCTGATCGACGTGATGGGGGAGGACTACATCCGCACCGCGCGGGCCAAGGGCCTGCGGGAGCGGACCGTGGTGATGAAACACGGGCTGCGCTCGGCGATCACCCCGCTCGTCACCGTGCTCGGACTCGACATCGCGATTCTGCTCGGTGGCGCGGTCCTCGTCGAAACCGTCTTCGACATACCCGGCATCGGCCGGCTCAACTTCGACGCGATCACGCACGCCGACTTCCCGATCGTCCAGGGGACGATTACGCTTGCGGCGATCTTCATCATCATCGCCAACATCGTCGTCGACATCGCCTACGCCTATCTCGATCCGCGGGTGCGCTACTCGTGACCCTGCTCGAAGTCGAGGATCTGCGGGTCGAGTTCCCGACCGAGGACGGGGTGGTGCACGCGGTCGACGGGATCACCTATTCGGTCGACACCGGCAAGACGCTGGGGATCGTCGGCGAGTCGGGTTCAGGCAAGAGCGTCTCCTCGCTGACCACGCTGGGCTTGACCCGGACCCAGGGCGCCCATGTGCACGGCAAGATGCTGTTCGAGGGCAACGATCTGATTCAGATGTCCGACGATCGAGCTGCGCAGGATCCGCGGCAACGAGATCGCGATGATCTTCCAGGACCCGCTGTCCTCGCTGCACCCGTTCTTCAAGGTCGGCAGGCAGCTGATGGAGGCGGTGCTGATCCATCAGAAGGTCTCTCGTGCGGCGGCCCGCGCCCGCGCCGTGGAGCTGCTCGAGCTGGTTGGAATTCCAGATCCGGAACGGCGAGTGGATGCGTTCCCGCACGAGTTCTCCGGCGGCATGCGGCAGCGGGCGATGATCGCGATGGCGCTCGCCAACGAGCCAAAGCTGCTGATCGCCGACGAGCCGACGACCGCGCTCGATGTGACCGTGCAGGCCCAGATCCTCGCGTTGCTGGAGGAGCTCCAGCGGCGGCTCGGGATGGCGATCATCATCATCACGCACGACCTCGGAGTGGTCGCCGAGATCGCCGACGAGATCGCGGTGATGTACGCCGGGCGGATCGTCGAGCACGCATCGGCAGAGCAGATCTTCAACCACCCACAGCACCCTTATGCGTGGGGATTGTTGAAGTCGATCCCGCGGCTCGACAACCCGCGCGATGAGGAGCTGGTGCCGATCTCAGGGCGCCCACCGAGCCTCATCAACCCGCCGTCCGGTTGCCACTTCCACCCCCGCTGCCCGTACGTGCGCGAGGAGCACAAGCGCACCGACCCACGGCTGCAACCGGTCAGCGGCGAGCCCGGCCACGAGGTCGCGTGTCTGCTCTCCACGGAGGTGCGGACCCGGATCTGGCGGGGTCTGCAAGCGGGCGAGTCCTCGGGCGAGCTCCGGCGACTGGCCGCCGGTCCGCAGCTGACGGCGGCGCCCCACGTCGCGCCGGAGCCCCAGGTCGTCGGTTCCTCCCCACCGGCCGAGGAGTTAGAGCCGTGAGCAGCTCGAGCGCTGCCGTGATCGAGGTTCGAGGCCTTCAGAAGTATTTCCCGATCACCCGCGGCGTCATCTTCCAGCGCCAGATCGGAGCCGTGAAGGCGGTCGACGACGTGTCGTTCGACGTGATGCAGGGCGAGACGCTGGGGATCGTCGGCGAGACCGGATGCGGCAAGAGCACCACGGCCCGGCTGATCGTGCGCCTGCTCGATCCCACCGGGGGTGAGATCATCTTCCAGGGGGAGAACATCGCCGCCCACCAGGGCCCTGCCCTGAAGGCTCTTCACCGCGAGATGCAGATGATCTTCCAGGATCCGTACTCGTCGCTGAATCCCCGCAAGACCGTTGGCTCGATCATCTCCGACCCGTTCGTGATCCACGGTCTGCTCCCGGGCGAAGGCGAGCGCAAGCGCCGCGTTCAGGAGCTGATGGACCGAGTCGGGCTCAACCCCGAGCACTACAACCGCTACCCGCACGAGTTCTCCGGTGGCCAGCGCCAGCGGATCGGGGTGGCGCGCGCGATCGCGCTCGAGCCGAAGGTGCTGATCGCCGACGAGCCCGTCTCGGCGCTCGACGTCTCGATCCAGGCCCAGGTGCTGAACCTGCTGCGTGAGCTGCAGCGGGAGATGGGTTTGACCCTCGTTTTCATCGCGCACGATCTCAGCGTGGTGCGGCACATGTGCGACCGCGTCGCGGTCATGTACCTCGGCAAGATCGTCGAGATCGGACCGGGCGATGCCCTCTACGCGTTCCCGCGCCACCCGTACACGGGAGCGCTGCTGTCGGCCGTCCCGGTGCCGGATCCGACCGGCGCCCGCCGCGAGCGCCAGCTGCTGAGCGGCGACGTGCCGAGCCCCGCCAACCCGCCGCCTCCGCCTGCCGCTTTCACACCCGCTGCCCGAAGGCCCAGCAGATCTGCTCGCAGGAGGAGCCGCTGCTCGAGGACAAGGGCAGCGGCACCCGCACGGCGTGCCACTTCCCGCTCACCGAGGCCGAGGTCAAGCTGAGGCTGCCGGGCGCGCTGACGCGCGCTCACTCGGCGTCGTCGACGTAGAGCGACTCGCGCGCGAGCTCCTCGCCGCGGCGGCTCCACAGCTTGACCTCGAGGAAGTCGCCGCGGTAGTTGTCGGGCGCGATCATCGTGAAGCGCTCCTCGACCAGCTCGCACTGGTCGACGGCGAGATTCGCGAGCTCGGCGGTGACGATCGCGCCGCCGGCCATCAGCGGCGTGCCCCACACCAGCGTCAAGTCCGCCGTCTTGCCCTCCTCCCCGCGCCAGCGCCCGATCACGTCGTCGTTGAGGTCGAGCTTCCAGTCGGGGTTCTGCTCCGCCAGCTCCGCGGTGAAGTCGGCCCGCCCCTCGAAGTTACCGGGGCCGCCCGACCCCTCGGTGAACGACACGAACCCGAACAGCTCGAACCCCTCGGTCGTCCGCGCCACGGCCGGGATGTAGGTCCGTCCCGCGTAGGAGCGGTCCGGAAACCACGCGATCTCCCCGATCTCGCCGAGCTCCTCGCCCTCGGTGTCGATCTCCCGGCAGGCGGCGAGGAAGCGCTCGCGCAACGTATCCGCCCAGCGCCCGTAGGGCAGCCCCTCCTGCGGAGGCTCGGCGGCGAAGCTGATCACGAACCGGTCGGTCGGGGGCATGGCTGGGCGGGAGCCTAACGGGCGGGGCTGCCGCGATGCGGGCGGGGCGGTCGGCTGTCGTGGGCGAACACCTGCTGGGGAAGGGGCGGGGCGGAGGTGGTCGCGTCAAATGGTCGGCACACAGACATGCTGGATTGCCCAAATCACTCGCCCCTAGAGCCGATTTGGGCCGGCAAGCACGCATATCGTGTTGGCTTGCCCAGATCACCCTTCGCCCGCCTGATTTGGGCGATCCAGCAGGCCCCGACCTCGACCTTCCCTCCCCCCGTTCGATGCCCTCGCTTGGCCGTCGCCGGCCGAGGCCGTCGGCGCGAAGCGCCTGCAAGCCGAGTGGCGATCACACTGAGCCGGCCTTTGAACCGCTCTCCCGAGCGGCGATCGCATTGGGCCGGCCCTCGAACGCCACCCCCCGGGGCGCGCGCCAGCGCGCCCACTAAATCGCCTAAAAGGCCCCCCGCCGCATGAACACCGCGGGGATCGTCTTCAGCAGGATCGACAGGTCGAGCAGCATCGACCACCGCTCGAGGTACAGGAAGTCGAGCCGGACCAGGTCGTCGAAGTCGAGCTCGGAGCGGCCGGAGACCTGCCACAGACCGGTGATCCCCGGCAGCACGAGATAGCGCTTCTTGTGCCATTCCTCCAGGCGCTCGAAGTCGCGCATCGGCAGCGGCCGCGGCCCGACCAGCGACATCTCGCCGCGGACGACGTTGACCAGCTGCGGCAGCTCGTCGAGCGAGAAGCGGCGCAGGAACCGGCCGACCTTGGTCAGCCGCGGATCGTGGCGGATCTTGAACAGCGCACCCGACTGCTCGTTGAGCGGCTCGAGGTCGTCCTGGACCTGATCGGCGCGATCGCGCATGGTGCGGAACTTGAAGCACGAGAACGGCTTGCCGGCAATCCCGGGCCGGACCGAGCGGTAGATCACCGGCCCGCGCGAGCTCAGCCGGATCGCGATCGTGATCGCCAGCAGCACCGGCGAGAGCACGACCAAGCTCAGGATCGAGAGCACCAGGTCGAAGGTCCTCTTCAGCGCGTAGTCGACGCCCTGGAACACCGGTGGGCGCAGGGTGAACAGCGGCACAGTCTGGCCCGGAATGAACTCCGCGCGATCGATCAGGATCTCCATCGTGGATGGGGCAACGTGCACCGTGACCCCGCGCTGGTGGCACAGATCGACCAGCTCGACCGCCTCGTTCTGGGGGAAGTCGGGGTCGGCGATGATCACTTCCTGGACCCGCTCGCGCATCAGCACGTCGGGGAGGTCGCGAAGTTGGCCGAGCGAGCGCAACCCGTTCTTGGGCCGCGGCTCCAGCGAGATGTAGCCGACCAGCAGGACCTGCGCGCGGGTGCGGTTGGCCAGCGCCTCGGCGACCGCCTCGAGGTGCTTGCCCGACCCCACCAGCACCGCCCGTCGCCGGTAGCCCGCCTGTTCGAGCAGCCACCCGGTCACCCGGAGATGCAGCTCGCGCAGCGAGGAGATGTAGATCGTCCCGAGGATCAGGGAGCTGTAGAAGATGTAGTAGCTGGAGAAGTGCTGGCCGCTGGCCAGCGCGAACACGAGCGTCACGACCGTGGCCTGGAACAGGGCGGTGCCGATCCGCGCGAACCCCGGCCGGCGCGTGCGATCGGAGTACAGATCGACCCGCGCGAACATCAGCACCGTGATCAGGTAGGCGAACGCGGTCCAGTGGCGGGTCTGTTGCCAGGCCAACGAGACGCTCCCGATGTCACGGACCACGCTCTTCAGCCACAGCGCGGTGAACAGCGCCCCGACCACGCCGATGAAGTCGAGGATCAGCAGCGACAGCACCCGAGCGATTCGCCGGGCTGTCTCCAGCCGGAGCACTAAGGACAGCGCCGGCGGGCGCTTGCGCCGGACGTCGTGGTCGGGTAGGGGCATCCCAACCGAACCCTCGGGGGTTCCGGTGGCACGTGTGCCCGTAGCCTCTTGCTGCTCGATCGTCACGTTGCGTGAGCCGCCATCTCAGCTCCCCCTACCGACGTAACGTTATCTTGACACCGAAGTTCCTACGTAGGTCATCACGCCACCCGAGCTCCGTCTGATCGCCGCACTATCGCCCCGCCCCGACCAGCGTCTCGACGCCCGACTGCTCGATCGTCCGCTGTAGGCCTTCGCGGAGGCTGATCTCCGGCTCCCACCCGAGGATCTCGCGGGCAAGCGTGATGTCCGGCTGGCGCACCTGCGGGTCGTCGGTCGGCAGCGCCTCGAACACGATCTCTGATTGCGATCCGGTCACTTCGATCACCGTCTTGGCCAGCTCGAGCAGCGTGAACTCGTCGGGATTGCCGATGTTGACCGGCTCGTGGTAGCCAGACTCGGCCAGCATGATCAGTCCTCGGATCTCGTCCGCCACGAAGCAGAACGAGCGCGTCTGGGCGCCCTCGCCGAACACCGTGATCGGCCGGTCCTGGAGCGCCTGGCGCAGGAACGTGGGGATCGCGCGCCCGTCATGGGGGCGCATCCGCGGGCCGTAGGTGTTGAAGATGCGGACGATCGCCGTGTCGACGCCCTGCTGGCGGTGGTAGGCCATCGTCAGCGCCTCGGCGTAGCGCTTGGCCTCGTCATAGACGCCGCGCGGCCCGATCGGGTTCACGTGCCCCCAGTAGGTCTCGCGCTGCGGATGCTCCTGGGGATCGCCGTACACCTCGCTGGTCGAGGCGATCAGGAACCGGGCCCGGTGCTGCTTGGCCAGCCCGAGCGTGTGGTGGGTGCCATACGACCCCACCTTGAGCGTGTGCAGCGGCAGCCGCAGGTAGTCGATCGGAGACGCCGGCGAGGCCAGGTGGTAGACGAAGTCGATCGGTTCTTCGACGAAATAAGGCTCGATGATGTCGACGTTGAGGTGGGCGAACTGATCGCTGCGGATGTGCTCGATGTTCGCCAGCGACCCGGTCTCGAAGTTGTCGACACAGATCACCCGATGGCCGCGGCGCAGCAGCTCATCGCACAGGTGCGAGCCGAGGAAGCCGGCGCCACCGGTGACGAGACAGGTAGCCACTGGGGCTCAATCTACACAGAAGCCGACCGTCATGTGACACCGCGCGCCGCTCGGGCGCCGGCGCGCACGTGATGCGCCTCGCCGCGCCGGATCGTGACCTTCTCCGCGTCGAGATGCTCGAGCAGCGCTTGGGCGAACTTCCGCGAGGTGCCAAGCTCATCGCGCAGCTGCGGCAGCGTCACCGCGCCGCCGTGTCGCGCCGCGATCTCGAGCACCCGTCGCCGTACCTGTTCGAGCGCGGCCGGGTGGTAGTGGAGCGTCTTCGAGACCCGGACGGCCTTCCCGGCCAGGCGCAGCGCGGCGAGATCCGTTTGGTCGAGCTCGGAGTCGAGCGGGGGCTCGAAGCCGGCATCTCGGAGGCGCTGCTCGAGGGCGAGGGCGCTGGCGCTCAGGGGCTGGCGCTGCGGCTGCGGTGGGACGGTGGCGGCTGGCCGGGCCGGACGGCTCGCGGCGGGCTGGGCCGCGGCATCGGCGCCTTCGGGGGGCTCGCCTTTGGCCAGCCGCTCCAGGCGCAACAGCGCCTCCCTCGAGGGCCCGTGCTTGCGAGCGTGCGCGTCCAGCACCACGCCGCCGCCGAGCGTGTCCGGTGGCGCGATCTGGCGGACCACGAGGTGGTCGCCGGGCGCCGCGATCACGGGTTGCTCGAGCCGGATCTGCCAGAACCGGCCGCCCAGCCAGGCCAGCCGCGCCGGAGCTTCGCGCGTGCCGTGGTGGACCTGGACGCGGTCGCCGTGCTCGGCTTCGCGGCCCTCGACTTCGAATGAGAGCTCGGCGTCGAGCCGGTACCCGGGGCGGAGCTGCGCGTCCGGGCCGGCGAGCACGTCGCCGCGGGCGATCTCGTCCACCGCGAACCCGGTCAGGTTGACGGCCACCCGCTGGCCGGCGACCGCGCGTTCCAGCGGCTGGTCGTGAACCTGCACACCGCGGACTCTGGCGCGCCGGCCCTCTGGGAGCACCACGACCTCGTCGCCGTGCGCGATCGATCCCGACCACAAGGTGCCGGTGACGACCGTCCCCGCGCCGCGGATCGTGAACACCCGATCGATGTGCAGCCGCGCCGCGCCGGCGCCGTCGGAGGCGCGGCTTCGCAGCTGGGCGGCGACCCGGTCGAGCACCGCGCGGAGCTGGTCGATTCCGGCGCCCGTGCGCGAGGAGACCGCCACCAGTTCAGCCCCGGGCAACAGCTCCGAGGCCTCGATCATCGCCAGCTCGGGGTCGGCGAGGTCCGACTTGGTCACAGCGACAACGCCCGCTCCGATACCCAGCGCGTGGAGCACCGCGGCGTGCTCGCGCGTCTGCGGCATCACGCCGTCGTCGGCGGCGACGGTCATCAGATACAGGTCGATCCCGCTGGCGCCGGCGACCATCGTGCGGACGAACCGCTCGTGGCCGGGAACATCGACCACCGACAGCTTTCGACCGCTCGGCAGCACGAGCTTCGCGTAGCCCAGCTCGATCGAGATGCCGCGGGCCCGCTCCTCGGGCAGGCGGTCCGTGTCGACGCCGGTCAGGGCCCTGATCAGGGCGGTCTTGCCGTGATCGATGTGCCCGGCGGTGCCGAGCGTGAGCGGGGCCTGGGTCGCTGTGAGCGGGGCCTGCGTCACTGTGAGCGGCGCTGGGGTCACCGTCGGCCGAGTCGCGCGAGGGCCGAGCGCGCGGTGGCCGCGACCAAGGGGACCTCGTCGTCGGCGAGCGTGCGCGGGTCGAGCAGCAGCCGGCCCTCGCTGATCCGGCCGATCACCGGCGGGTCGCCGGCGCGCAGCGCCGAGCTCAGCGCGGCGGGATCCAGATCGGTACCGGTTAGCACCACGACGGGGCCCTCGAGCTCGAGCAACGGCAGCGCCCCGCCGCCAACCTTGCCCCTGGCGCGGACAATTTCAGTGGCGCCGGGACCGATCGCGCAGCGCAGCTGCTCCGCACGCGCGGCCAGGACACCCTCGCTGGCGTCGAGCATCGCCAGCACCGGTATCTCGCGCCGGGCGCGGGCCGGGTCGCGGTACAGCATCAGCGTGGCCTCGAGCGCGGCCAGCGACAGCTTGTCGATTCGCAGCGCCCGCGCGAGCGGGTGCTCGCGGGCGGCGGCCACCGCATCGCCGGCGCCCAGCAACAACCCAGCCTGGGGGCCGCCGAGCAGCTTGTCGCCCGAGCAGCAGACGAGCGTCGCCCCCGCGGTCAGAGATCGGCGCAGCGATGGCTCCTCGGACAGCTCCGGGATCCCGCTCGCGTCGCCGAGGACGCCGGAGCCCACGTCGTCGATCACCGGCACCCCGAGCGCGCACAGCTGCTCGATCGAGACCTCCTCGACGAACCCCAGCGAGCGGAAGTTCGACGGGTGGACCCGGAGGATCGCGCCCGCCGGCACTTTGCCGGTGGCGGACTGCGGGGCTCGGCCGGGCGCGGGCTGCGGCGCTCGGCCGGTCGCGGGCTGCGTCGCTCCCCGAGCGCGCGCTCGTAGTCCAGGATCCGGGTCCGGTTGGTCGTCCCCACCTCGACGAGCTCCGATCCGGACTGCGCGATCACCTCGGGGATCCGGAAGCCGCCCCCGATCTCCACCAGCTGACCGCGCGAGACCACGATCGAGCGGCCCGGCCCCGCCACCGTCGCCGCCGCGAGCAGCACCGCCGCCGCCCCGTTGTTGACCACGAGCGCGTCCTGTGCACCGGTGAGTTCGCGCAGCAGCCCCGACACGTGCGCCTGGCGGCTGCCCCGCGCGCCGCTCTCCCGCTCGAGCTCGAGGTTCGAATAGCCCTCGGACAGCCGCGTCAGCGCCGCCCGCGCGCCGGGCGCCAGCGGCGCCCGTCCCAGGTTGGTGTGGAGGATCACGCCGGTGGCGTTCAGCACTCGGACCAGCGATGGGCGCTCCAGCTCGGCCAGGATCTCGCGCGCGCGGTCGAGCACTTCCTCGCCGGCGCCATGGCCCGCCAGCGCGCCCTCGCCGGCGCCGCGGCCGGCCAGCACCTCCGCGCGCCGCTCGTCGATTGCTCGCCGCGCCGCGGTGACGGCCAGCGCATGTGGCGCGTCCAGCGCTCCGGCGAGCTCGTGGACCGCGGGGAGGTCCCTCAGTCCGCCGGGCGCGGGGAGCTTCCTCAGTCCGCTGGGCGCGGCGTCTTCCCGGGCACCCACTCGCCCTCTTCCTTCTTCCAGATCGGCGCCTGCGCCTTGATCTCATCGATGATCTCGGCCGCGCCCGCGAATGCCGCGTCACGATGCGGTGCCGACACCGCTACCACGACCGAGGGCTCGGACAGCGCCACCACCCCGATCCGGTGCTCCGCCGCCGCGGCGCACAACCCGTGGCGGTCGATCGCGGCGGCGACGATCTCCGCGATCTTGCGCTCCGCCATCGGCGCGTAGGCCTCGTAGTCGAGCTCGGACACCTCGCGAGTGACGCCTTGGAAGCTGACTACCGCGCCGGCGCGGGGATCACGCACGAGCGCGATCAGCGGCTCGAGCGCCAGCGGCTCGTCGCCCACCCGCACGTGCAGCGCACCGACCGAGCCACCGGAGACCGGCGGGATCAACGCCAGCTCGTCTCCGGGGCGCAGCGGCGTCGCGGCGTCCGCGTACTCGTGGTTGACCGCCATCACCACCGGCACCCCGTTGGTCAGCTCCCCGACCCGCTCGAGCGCGTCACGGACGACCGCGTCCTCGGGGAGGTCGAGTTCGACCTCGCCGGCGCCGGCGCGCTCGCGCAGCATGGCAAACAGGCGCACGCGGACGTGCATGGGACACAGGCTAACCTCCAGCCACCATGGCCACCACCCCCGAGCACCGCACGATCGCCCCGATCGTCGGCCCCGACGACCCGAGGCGATTCACCGACTCCGGGATCGAGGTAAAGCCGCTCTACACCGACGGGGACCTCCCTCCCGACCTGCCGCACCGGCTGGGCGAGCCCGGCGAGTATCCGTACACGCGCGGCATCCACCGCGACATGTACCGCACGCAGCTGTGGACCGCGCGCCAGTACGCCGGCTACGCGAGCGCGAAGGAGTCAAACGAGCGTTACCGCTTCCTGCTGCAGCACGGCTCGACCGGACTGAGCATGGCCTTCGATCTGCCCACCCAGCTCGGCCTCGACTCCGATGACCCGCGCTGCCTCGGCGAGGTCGGCCGCACCGGCGTGGCGATCGACTCGATCGACGACATGCGGACGGCGTTTGACGAGATCCCGCTCGACCAGGTCTCGACCTCGATGACGATCAACGCGCCCGCGAGCGTCCTGCTGCTGTTGTACGAGCTCGTGGGCGAGGAGCAAGGCGTGCCGGCTGGGCAGCTACGGGGCACGACCCAGAACGACATCCTCAAGGAGTACATCGCGCGCGGGAATTTCATCTACCCGCCGGAGGGCGCGATCCGCTTGACGACCGACCTGTTCGCATACTGCAACGAACGCGTGCCGCGGTGGAACACGATCTCGATCAGCGGTTATCACTTCCGTGAGAAGGGCTGCTCGGCGGTCCAGGAGGTCGCGTTCACGCTCGCCAACGGGATCGCCTATGTGCAGGCGGCGCTCGACGCGGGGCTCCAGATCGACACGTTCGCCCCGCGGCTGGCGTTCTTCTTCAACGGCCACAACAACGTCTTCCAGGAGGTGGCGAAGTTCCGCGCCGCGCGGCGGATGTGGGCCTCGGTGATGAGGGAGCGTTTCGGAGCCCAGGACGAGCGTTCGTGGCGCCTTCGCTTCCACACCCAGACCGGTGGCGTGACGCTGACCGCCCAGCAGCCCGAGAACAACATCGTCCGCGTTGCGCTCCAGGGGTTCGCCGCGGTCTGCGGCGGCACCCAGTCGCTGCACACCAACGGCTTCGACGAGGCGCTCGCGCTGCCGACCGAGCGCGCGGCCAAGATCGCGTTGCGGACCCAGCAGATCATCGCCTATGAATCGGGCGCGCCCGACACCGTCGATCCGTTCGCCGGCTCTTACTTCGTCGAGGCCCTGACCGACGAGATCGAGGTGAGCGCCCACGGGCTGATCGCCAAGATCGACGAGCTCGGCGGATCGGTCCAGGCGATCGACTTCATGAAGAACGAGATCGAGGAGTCGGCGTTCGGCTACCACGAGCGCTACCGCCAGCAACAGGACATCGTCGTCGGCGTCAACAAGTTCGTCGAGGACACGCCCGAGGTGCCGGACATCCTCCGCGTCGATCCCGAGTCAGAGCGCGAGCAGCTGGAGCGCCTCAAGGCGTTCAAGGCCGATCGCGACGCATCACTGGTGGAGCGGCGCCTGGAGGAGATCCGTGACGCCGCGCGCGGGACGGACAACCTGCTGCCGGTGCTCCGCGAGGCTCTGAAGGATCGCTGCTCGCTCGGCGAGGTGTGCGGCGCGATGCGCGACGTGTTCGGCGAGTACCAGCCGACCTTCTGAGGCACCGGGACCGCGGAGCGCGGTCTTAGCGCTCGCTGTCGAGCTGGGCCATCTGCGCTTCGGGGTAGCGCTCGCCGGCGGCGGCATCGGCGGGCATCGCCTGCTCGATCTGCTCGAGCTCCCGCGGGATCAGCCGGATCTCGAGCGCGCCGAGCGCTTCCTGGAGCCGCTCGCGCGTCCGTGCGCCGATCAGCGGCACGATGTCTTCGCCGCGCGCCAGTACCCAGGCGATCGCGATCTGGGCGACGGACGCGTCGCGATCCGCGGCCACCGATCGCAGCTGCTCCACGAGCGCAAGATTGCGCTCCAGGTTCGACCCCTGGAACCGCGGCGCATGGCTGCGGAAGTCACCCGCCGGAAGCTGGCGGTCGGCCGCAAAGTGGCCGCTGATCAGCCCGCGCGAGAGCACGCCATAGGCGGTGATCCCGATCCCGAGCTCGCGGCACGCGGGCAGGATCTCGCCCTCGATCCCGCGGGAGATCAGCGAGTACTCGATCTGGAGGTCGCAGATCGGGTGCGCGGCGGCGGCGCGGCGGATCGACTCGGTGCCAACCTCGGACAGCCCGGCGTAGCGCACGTAGCCGGCCTCGACGAGGTCCGCGATCGCCCCGACGGTCTCCTCGATCGGGACCGCGGGGTCCAGCCGCGCGGGGCGGTAGATGTCGACGTGGTCGGTTCGCAGCCGTTGCAGCGAGTAGGCGAGCGCAGTCTTGACCGCGGCGGGACGCGCGTCATAACCAAGCCAGGCGCCGTCGGGGCCGCGCTGGGCCCCGAACTTGACGCTGATCAGCACCTCATCACGGTCTCGGTCCTGGAGGGCCCGCCCGATCAGCATCTCGTTGTGGCCCATTCCGTAGAAGTCGCCGGTGTCGAGGAGGTTGATGCCCGCGTCGATCGCGGCGTGGATCGTGGCGATGCTCTCGCCCTCGTCGGCCGGACCGTACATGCCGGACATGCCCATGCAGCCGAGGCCAAGTCGGGACACCTCGGGTCCCGCGGTGCCGAGTTTCGTGCTCATCTGAGGGATTGTTGCAACCGTGCGATCCGGCAGGAGTCGCGCCGGGCCACGCGAACTCCCGACCCATGACAGAACACGAGGCAAGTCGAACCCTGGTGAAGTCCCCGCCTGAACTCTGGTCGGAGTGCAGCGACGCCGCCGCGCTGGCCCGCCATCTCGGCCAGTTCGGAGAGATCCGGATCACGAAGCTCGAGCCCGAGACCGCCGTTGCCTGGGAGGGCGAGGAAGTGAGCGGCACGGTGCGGCTCGAGCCGTCGGGGTGGGGGACCCGGGTGATCCTGACGGCCTGCGCCACCGTCTGGGAGCCGCAACCGGTCGACCCCCTCGTCGACGAGCCGGCGCCGGAGTCAGCGCCCGAGCCTGATCCCATCCCGCCGGCGGCCGAGGCGCCGGAGCCCCTGCCGGCGGTCGAGGCGCCCGAGCCCCCGCCGGCGGCCGGGGCGCCGGGCGGCGCCCCGCTGCCGCCCCGTCCTCGCGGTCTGATCGCGCGGCTGCTGAGCCGATTCGGCCCGCCGCCGCGTCACTCGGCCGACTACGAGTCGCCGCCGCCACCGGCGAGCGTAGAGCCCCCAGAGCCGGCCGAACCCTCCGAGCTCGTCGAGCCTCCCGAGACGCTGCTTTTGCCGGATCTCCCGGCGCCCCCTCGGCCCCCGGCGTCTGCCGACGCCGAGACTTCAGATGATCCCGATCCAGCGGCCGTGCTCTGCGCCGCGCTCGACAGTCTCGGCCGAGCGCATCATCGGCCGTTCTCACGCGCTTAGCGGCCTCGAACTTTGGCGCTTTGGTTCCGGGGGGTGGAACCAGAACGCCAAAGTTCGCGATCCGCTCCCCGCCGAGCACCCGCCCCGAAGCCCTCCGAGCCCCGGTTCGGGCCGCCCGCCCGCCCCGAAGCCCTCCGAGCCCCCGCCCCGCGTATACACTCGCCACGCCATGCGCGCCAAGGCCCCCGAGACCTACGAAGAGAAGCTCGAGCAGCTGCAGGAGATCCGCGACGAAGCGATCCACGCCGGCACCGAGACCGCCGTCGCCAAGCAGCACGAGAAGGGCAAGTACACGGCGCGCGAGCGGATCGAGAAGCTGCTCGACCCCGGCTCCTTCCAGGAGCTCGACACGTTCGTGCGCCACCGCACCACCGAGTTCGACATGGACAAGAACCGCCCCTATGGCGACGCCGTCCTCACCGGCCACGGCACCATCGACGGCCGCCGGGTGTGCGTGTTCAGTCAGGACTTCACGGTCTTCGGCGGCTCGCTCGGTGAGGTGATGGGCGAGAAGATGTGCAAGGTGATGGACCTGGCGGCCAAGATCGGCTGCCCGGTGATCGGGATCAACGACTCCGGCGGCGCCCGCATCCAGGAGGGCGTGGTCAGCCTCGGCGCCTACGGCGACGTGTTCGTCCGCAACGTCATGTGCAGCGGCGTGATCCCTCAGATCAGCCTGATCATGGGTCCGTGCGCCGGCGGCGCCGTCTACAGCCCGGCGATGACCGACTTCATCTTCATGGTCAAGGAGACCTCCCACATGTTCATCACCGGCCCGGATGTGATCAGGACGGTCACCGGGGAGGAGGTCGACTTCGAGTCGCTGGGGGGCGCGATGTCGCACAACTCCAAGTCCGGCGTCGCCCACTTCGCCTCCGATGACGAGGACAGCTGCCTCGAGGACACCCGTTATCTGCTCAGCTTCCTGCCCCAGAACAACCTCGAGATCCCGCCCCGCGTCCAGCCCACCGACGATCCGCTGCGCCAGGACGAGGAGCTCGATCACGTCGTCCCCGATAGCCCGAACAAGCCCTATGACATGCGCGACGTCGTCCGCCTGATCGTCGACGACGGCGAGTTCTTCGAGGTCCACGAGCACTACGCGCGCAACATCATCTGCGGCTTCGCGCGGCTGAACGGCTACAGCGTGGGGATCGTCGGCAACCAGCCCAACCAGCTCGCCGGCGTGCTCGACATCGATTCCTCCACCAAGGCGGGCCGCTTCGTCCGCACCTGCGACGCGTTCAACATCCCGCTGATCACGTTCTGCGACGTGCCCGGCTTCCTGCCCGGCACCAACCAGGAGTGGGGCGGGATCATCCGCCACGGCGCGAAGCTGCTGTACGCCTACACCGAGGCGACGGTCCCGAAGATCACGATCATCACTCGCAAGGCCTACGGCGGCGCCTACGACGTCATGGCCTCCAAGCACATGCTCGCCGACTTCAACTTCGCCTGGCCGACCGCCGAGGTCGCGGTGATGGGCCCCGAGGGGGCGGTCAACATCATCTACCGCCGCGACATCACCTCCTCGCCCACGCCTGACACCCGCCGGCAGAAGCTGATCACCGACTACAAGGCGCACTTCGCCAACCCCTACGCGGCGGCCGAGCGCGGCTACATCGACGACGTGATCGTCCCCCACGAGACCCGCCCGAAGATCATCACCGCGCTCGAGACGCTCCAGACCAAGCGCGTGCCGGGACCGAAGCGCAAGCACGGCAACATTCCTCTTTAGAGGCGCGCCCTGGCGGGCGCGCCGGGGGTGTGGCCTCGGCGCGCCGCCCGCCGCTAAAGCGTCACCGTCTGCGCCTTCACCGCGCCCGCCGCTAAAGCCTCACCGTCTGCGCCTTCACCGCGCCCGCCCGCCACGCCGCCAGCGCCGCCGAGGCCACCGCCAGGTCCTGAATCGCCAGGCCCGTCGAGTCAAACAGCGTCACCGCCTGGGCACCGGGCCGCCCCGGCGCAGCGCCCGCCAGCACCGCGCCGAGCTCGGTCACCTGCTCGCGCGCGACCAGCCCCGCCTGCACCGCCCCGGTCAGCTCGCCGCCATGCGAGGCCTGCTCCCATTCGTCGCAGTAGAGCGCGCACGAGGCGACCGCCCCGACCGATGCTTCGGCCTTGCCGGGCCCGTCCGCGCCCAGCATGTTGAGGTGGAGCCCGGGCCGCAGATCGCCGGCGTCGACGACGATCTCCGACCCCGGCGTGACGCAGCAGACGACCAGCGAGCGCAGCGCCGACTCGCGCGGCCCGGCATCCCAATCGAGCTCGCCGGCCAGCGCATTCGCGGCCGCGGTCCGAGGGTCGTAGCAGACGCCCGGGCCGTAGCCGACCGCGGCCATGCATCGCGCCGCCCAGGCTCCGTGCAGGCCGCAGCCGATGATCCCGACGGTCCGCGCCTCGGGCCGCGCCAGCGCCTTCGCCGCCACGGCCGCGACGGCGCCGGTTCGCAGGGCGGTCACCGACCGGGCGTCGAGCAGCATCAGCGGCTCGCCGGTGCTCGCGTCCGACAGGCAGATCACCCCGGTCACCGTCGGCAGCCCGCGCTTGGGGTTGCCCGGAAACGAGGTGACCCACTTCAGCAGCGCCAGCCCATCGCCGCGCGCCGGCATCGCCCGAAAGTCCCCGAACGGGGCGCTCTCCAGGTAAACCTTCGGCGGCATCGCCCACTCGCCCGCGTGGTAGCGCACCAGTGCCTCACGGACCCGTTCGATCGCGGTCACCGGCGAGACCGCGTCGAACACGGCGTCGTGGTCAAGGACGGGAATCTCGGGCATGGGTCGGGCACGATACCCTGCGGTGCCCGGATGAACCGCCGTCCGAAGCTGACGATCGTCGCCCCCAGCGCCTCGCCCGAGGAGGCCGCCGCGGTGGTCGCGGCGCTCGAGCGGTTCATGCGCGCGACGGCGCCACCCCTCGTTGCAGCGCCACCGCGCCAGGACCCCTGGCAACGGACCGCGCTGCACGAAGGCATCAGCCGCGAGCCGCTGCAGCCGCTCCCCTGGGCTTAGCCTGATCCTGCGGTCGTCTCGGCGCGGATGGCTCTCGCGATGTGCCATCGACGCCGCCCCCACGGCGCGAAGCACCCGCAAATCGAGCGAAAAGACTATATCCGGATCGGGTTTTGGTACATTCCATCGTCCGATTCCGATGCCGGAGGGACCGCATGGAGCCAGCCTCGATCGACACCACCAGGACTGACCCCGCGACCCCGGGCCACGGCCACGGCGCCCGCGCCGGGTCGCTCGAGAACCCAGAGGTGCTGGAGAACGTCCCGGGGCACGTGATCCCGATCCTCGAGCGTGAGTTCGACGACTTCGATACCGAGTCCACCCGCTTCCTCAGGGGCGAGCTCGAGAACGAGGAGTTCATCAAGTTCCGACTCAAGCAGGGCGTCTACGGACAGCGCCAGCCCGACGTGCAGATGGTCCGCGTCAAGCTGCCGATGGGGGGTGTCACGCCTGACCAGCTCGACGCGTTCGCGGACGTCATCGAGCGCCACGTGCCGCTGCGCAAGGGCCACGTGACCACCCGGCAGAACATCCAGATGCACCACGTGCCGCTCCCCGACGCGGCCAAGCTGATCAGGGAATTGGGCGATGCCGGTCTCTCGAGTCGCGAGGGATGCGGCAACACGATGCGCAACGTGACCGGCGATCCCCGGGCCGGGACGCTCGACGGCGAGCTGTTCGACATCACGCCGTACGCCGGCGCGTACGTCCGCTACTTCGTCCGCCACCCGACGACCCAGGCGATGCCGCGGAAGGTGAAGACCGCCTTCACCGCCACCGACGAGGACAACGCGATCACCCGGATCCACGACATGTCATTCGTCCCCAAGCTCCGCGACGGCATCCGTGGCGTCGAGATCCGCGTCGGCGGCGGCACCTCGATCATGCCGCGCCTGGCGCCGACGCTGTACGAGTTCGTCGAGCTCGACAACGGTGAGTACCTGAAGATCACCGAGGCCTGCATGCGCATCTTCGACCGCCAGGAGTGGCTGCGCGCCAACCGCGCCCGAGCGCGGATCAAGGTCCTGGTCGACAAGATCGGGATCGACGCGTTCCGCGAGCTGGTCGAGGAGGAGCTCGAAGGCGATTGGGTGGCCGAGCGCGACTTCTCGCTTCACGAGATCCTGTTCGATCACGACGAGGAGGCGAACGCCCCGGCCTCCCGCAACGTCTACGCGAGCGCCAACGGCGACCTCCAGGAGTTCGACCGGTTTGCGCAGAGCAACGTCCAGCCCCAGCGCCAGGCGGGGTTCTCGACCGTCGAGGTCAAGGTCCGCCGCGGCGATCTGACGCCCGAGCAGCTGCGCGGCGTCGCGCAGATCATGCGCGAGTACACCGGCGGCTACGCCCGCACCACCGTCCACCAGAACGTCGTCCTGCGCTGGGTGCGCGACGAGGCCGCCTACGAGGTGTGGAGGCGGCTCTCGGAGCTCGGGCTGGGCGAAGCCGGCGCCGACGAGATCACCGACGTCGTCAGCTGTCCCGGCACGGACTCGTGCAAGCTCGGGATCACGAGCTCGATGGGCCTCAACCAGGCGATCCAGGATCGGCTCGTGCAGATGCGAATCGACGATCAGCTGACGCGCCGGATCCACATCAAGATGAGCGGCTGCCCCAACGGCTGCGGCCAGCACCACATCGCCCACATCGGCTTCTACGGCGCCTCGATCAAGGTCGGCGAGCACGCGCTCCCGGCCTACATCCCGCACGTCGGCGGCGCCTACGAAGGCGGCGAGGTCCGCTACGGCCAGCGGCTGAAGGCCCGGCTGCCGGCGAAGCGCGTGCCCGAGGCGGTCGAGCGATGGGTCCGCTACTACGAGGCCGAGCGCCACGCCGGCGAGGAGTTCAATGCATTCGTCGACCGGGTCGGTGCGCAGGAATTCGAGGCGCGCGTGAAGGATTTGACGATGCCGATCGAATTCAACCTGGAGAACCTGAACCACTTCGTCGACTGGACCAAGAACGCGCCGTTCGAGGTCATCCGCGGCGAAGGGGAATGCGCCGTCTAGGCTTTACGGCTCCTCATGGCGACCACGACCTCAAATCTCGTGCAGCAGGCCACGGCCGAGGAAGTCCTGGCCTACGCGGTGGAGCGCTTCCACCCCCGGTTGACGATGGCCTGCTCGTTCCAGAAGGAGGAGTCGGTCCTCGTCCACATGCTGATGAGCATCGAGCCCCAAGCCCGCGTGTTCACGATCGACACCGGTGTGCTGTTCGCAGAGACGCTCCAGACCTGGAAGCAGTTCGAGCAGCGGTTCCGTCTTCACGTCGAGGTGTTCGACGCCCGCAGCCCCGACGAGCCCTGGACGGCGGAGCAGCTGCTGCACTGCCGCCAAGGTCGACGCGCTCGGCCGCGCGCTCAGCGACGTCGATGCCTGGATCACCGGCATCCGCCGCGAGCAGGCCAGCACCCGCACCGGCGCCGCCAAGCTCGAGCGCGACGAGCAGCGCGGGATCTGGAAGGTCAACCCGCTCGCGGACTGGAGCGAGAAGGACGTCTGGCGCTACATCGCCAAGCACGATCTGCCCTACCATCCGCTCCACGATCAGGGCTATGCCTCGATCGGCTGCGCGCCCTGCACCTCGCCCGGGGAGGGCCGCGAAGGGCGCTGGGCCGGACAGGACAAGACCGAGTGCGGGATCCACACCTAGCCGCACCGCCACCCACAGGCATGAACGTTTTCCCAGAGGTATGAACCCCTTCCAGTACGAGTTGTCCCACCTCGAGACGCTCGAGGCCGAATCGATCCACATCTTCAGGGAGGTGGCGGCCGAGCTCGAGCGACCGGTGCTGCTGTTCAGCGGCGGCAAGGACTCGATCGTCCTGCTGCGGCTGGCCGAGAAGGCGTTCCGGCCGGGCCGCTTCCCGTTCCCGATCATGCACGTCGACACCGGCCACAACTTCCCCGAGGTGATCGAGCTCCGCGACCGCCTGGTCTCGACGCTCGGCGAGCGGCTGATCGTGGCCAGCGTCCAGGACTCGATCGACAAGGGCCGCGTGATCGAGGAGACGGGTCCGCGCGCGTCGCGCAACCGCTTGCAGACGACCACGCTGCTCGACGCGATCGAGGCGCACGGCTTCGACGCCGCGTTCGGCGGTGCCCGCCGCGACGAGGAGCGCGCTCGCGCCAAGGAGCGCGTGTTCTCGTTCCGCGACGACTTCGGTCAGTGGGATCCCAAGCGCCAGCGGCCCGAGCTGTGGGCGCTGTACAACGGCAAGATCCGCAAGGGCGAGCACGTCCGCGTGTTCCCGATCTCCAACTGGACCGAGCTCGACGTGTGGCAATACATCGCCCAGGAGGAGCTCCAGGTACCGCCGATCTACTACTCGCACTCCCGCGAGGTGTTCGCGCGCGACGGGATGCTGTACGCGGTCAGCCCCTACGTCGAGCTGATGGCGGACGAGCAGCCGTTCGAGGCCTCGGTCCGCTACCGGACGGTCGGCGACATGACCTGCACCGGCGCCGTGCGCTCGACCGCTACCACGCTTCCGGCGGTGGTCGCCGAGATCGCCGCCACCCGGATCACCGAGCGCGGCGAGACCCGCGCCGATGACCGGGTGACCGAGGCGGCGATGGAGGATCGCAAGCGCGAGGGCTACTTCTGAGCATGGCCGGCGCCGCCACCAACGGCCACATGGTGAGAACCCGCACCAGCGAGCTGCTGCGGATCGCCACCGCGGGGTCGGTCGACGACGGCAAGTCGACCCTGATCGGTCGCCTGCTGCACGACTCCAAGGCGATCTTCGAGGACCAGCTCGAGCACGTCCAGCTGACCTCCGAGCGCCGCGGCGACGGCTACCTGAACCTGGCGCTGCTGACCGACGGCCTGCGCGCCGAGCGCGAGCAGGGGATCACGATCGACGTCGCCTACCGCTACTTCGCCACGCCGCGGCGCAAGTTCATCATCGCCGACACCCCCGGCCACGAGCAGTACACGCGCAACATGGTCACCGGCGCCTCGACCGCCGACCTGTCGGTGATGCTGGTCGACGCCCGCAAGGGAGTCAGCGAGCAGACCCGGCGCCACGCCTACATCGCCTCGCTGCTGCGGATCCCGCACCTGGTGGTGTGCGTCAACAAGATGGACCTCGTCGACTACGACGAGGAGGTCTTCTACGACATCGTCTACGAGCTGACCGACTGGTCCGCCCGGCTCGAGGTCCCCGACATCACCTTCATCCCGATCTCGGCGCTGCACGGCGACAACGTGGTCGAGCGTTCGAACAAGATGCCGTGGTACGGAGCCGCGCCGCTGCTCTACCACCTCGAGCACGTGGTGATCGCGCCGGACCGCAACCTGTCCGAGGTGCGCTTCCCGGTCCAGTGGGTGATCCGGCCGATGACCGATGAGCACCACGACTATCGGGGCTACGCGGGCCAGGTGGCGGGCGGCGTGCTGCGGCCGGGCGGCGAGGTGATGGTGCTTCCCGGTGGCCAGCGGACGACGATCGAGGCGATCGACACCTTCAGCGGCCCGTGCGAGGCCGCCTTCCCGACGATGTCGGTGACGATCCGCTTCGCCGATCACCTCGACGTCTCGCGCGGGGACATGGTCGTCGAGGCCGACGACCAGCCCCCCGCCGCACGCGAGCTCGACGCGCGGGTGTGCTGGATGAGCGACAACCCGCTGACGACCGGCGGGCGCTACGCGATCAAGCACACGACCCGCACTGCGCGGGCGATCGTCGACGAGCTCGAGCACCGGATCGACGTCAACACGCTCGGCCACGAGCCGGCGTCCGAGCTCCGCCTCAACGAGGTCGGGCGGGTGCGGCTGCGCTGTAGCGCGCCGCTAATGGTCGACCCATATTCCCGTAATCGGGCCACGGGTAGCTTCATCCTGATCGATGAGGCCACCAACGACACGGTCGCGGCCGGGATGGTCGTCGGGGCAAGCTAACGAGCGCCCCGCCGAGGCTGTCCCCCCTATATTGGTGCGCTTGCTACGAGCGCCACGCCGCACGACCGTCGCCCCCGCCGTCTTCATCGTCGCCTCGCTGGCGATCTTCGTGCTGCTCGGCATCCCCTACCAGCGCGACCTGCTGGCGATCTGGCTGCTGCTGGGACTGCTGTGCTTCTCCCTGAGCGACATCCGCGGCTGGGCCCGCGGCGTGGTCCTCGAGTGGCTTCCGTTCATCGCGCTGTTGATCGCCTACGACTCGCTGCGCGGCACCGCCGCGCACACGTTCGGGGTCCACTACCTGCCCCAACTCCAGGCGGACCGCATTTTGTTCGGCGGCAGCGCCCCGACGGTCACCCTCCAGCACTGGCTGTGGCACGGCCACGTCGTCTGGTACGACGTGATCTTCTGGGGCGTCTACCTGACCCACTTCTTCGCCACCCCGGTTCTGGCGGCGGTGCTGTGGAAGATCGACCGGCCACGGTTCCGCAAATTCGTCCTCCTCGTCGCCGTGCTCTCGTTCGCCGGCCTCGCCACCTACGCCCTGTATCCCGCGGCGCCGCCCTGGATGGCCTCGCACGCGGGCCTGATGAGCCCGGTGACACGGATCATCCCGCTCGTCTGGCCCTACCTCGGGCTGCACTCGGCCGGCTCGATCGTCGAGGGCGGCTACTCCTACGCCAACAACGTCGCCGCCGTCCCGTCGCTGCATGCGGCGTTTTCGCTCCTGGTCGCGGTCACCCTGTGGCCGCGCAAGCGCAAGTGGCTGCGCCCGATCGTCGCCCTGTATCCGCTCGCGATGGCGTTCTCGCTCGTCTACGCCGGCGAGCACTACTTCTCCGACATCCTGCTCGGGTGGCTCTACACGATCATCACGCTGTTCGCGGCGCGGGCGCTGAGCCGCTGGTGGGCGGCCCGCCGGGCCCGCGCCGCCGAGGTGCGCTCAGGCGCCCCACGGCCGCTGCCCGATCCAAGCGCCCATCCCGAGCCGGCGTACGCGAAGACCGAGGGATAGCCTGATCGCCCGCCGGGCGACCGTTTGCCGCGCAGTCCAACCCCGCGCGCACGAATGTAAAGTCCCGGCGGATGTTCTCGAAGGTTCTGATCGCCAACCGGGGCGAGATCGCCGTCCGCATCATCCGTGCCTGTGAAGAGCTCGGGATCGCGACGGTCGCGGTTTACTCCGAGCTCGACCGCGACGCGATCCACGTCCAGCGCGCTGACGAGGCATACCTGCTTGGCCCTGGTCCGGCCAACGAGAGCTACTTGAAGATCGACAAGCTGCTCGAGGTGATCGAGCAGTCCGGGGCGCAGGCCGTCCACCCGGGCTACGGCTTCCTGGCGGAGAACGCCGGCTTTGCCTCGACGCTGGAGAACAATGGGATCACGTTCATCGGCCCGCCCTCGAAGGCGATCGAAGCGATGGGGTCGAAGACCCGCGCCCGGGAGCTGATGGCCAGGGCCGGGGTCCCGATCGTTCCCGGCACCACCGAACCGGTGGAGACGATCGAGGCCGCGCGCAAGCTGATCGATGAGACGATTGGGTATCCGGTCGCGGTCAAGGCTGCCGGCGGCGGCGGCGGCAAGGGGTTCCGCGTCGCGCTGAGCGAGGACAAGCTGGGCGACGCGTTCGAGGGCGCCGCCCGGGAGGGGGAGAAGTTCTTCTCCGACCCGACCGTGTACCTCGAGCGCTACCTGCCCGATCCCCGGCACGTCGAGGTCCAGGTCCTGGCCGACACGCATGGCAACGTGATCCACCTGGGCGAGCGCGACTGCTCGATCCAGCGCCGGCACCAGAAGCTGATCGAGGAGGCGCCGGCGCCCGCCGTGGACGAGGAGCTGCGGGCCAAGATCGGCAAGATCGCGACGGATGCCGCCGCCGCCGTCGCCTACACCGGCGCGGGAACGATCGAGGGTCTTCTCCAGGACGGCGAGTACTTCTTCCTGGAGATGAACACGCGCGTCCAGGTGGAGCACCCCGTGAGCGAGCTGGTGACCGGCATCGACATCGTCAAGGAGGGGATCCGGGTGGCAGCCGGCGAGCCGCTGTCGGTTGCCCAGGAAGACGTCGAGCTGCGCGGCCACGCGATCGAGTGCCGCATCAACGCCGAGGATGCGAGCAAGAACTTCGCCCCGGCCCCGGGGGCGATCGCCTCCTACCGCGAACCCGCCGGCCCGGGCGTGCGGGTCGACTCCGGCGTTGATCGGGGCTCCGAGATCAGCCCCATGTATGACCCGATGGTGGCGAAGCTGATCGTTTGGGATGTCGATCGCCGGCAGGCCACGGCGCGGATGCTGCGGGCGCTGCGCGAGTACGAGATCGGAGGACTGAAGACGCTGCTGCCGTTCCACGAGGCGATCCTCCAGACCGAGCAGTGGGCACAGGCGCAAACGTGCCGTGACCTGATCGAGGACCGCCAATGGCTGAAGTCGCTGGCGCCCCCCAAGCCCGCGCAGGCCGCCGCGGGCGAGCGCGAGGAAGAGGAGGCGAAGGTCGAGCAGACCTATACGGTCGAGGTCTCGGGTAAGCGCTTCGACGTCAAGGTGATCGGGCCGCCATTCGCCGGCAGCGCGACCGCGAACGGCGCCGGCCCGGCAGCGGCCCCCGCCACGGCCCGCAAGCCACCCCGCCGCGAGCGGGCGGCCGGCGGTGGCGTCGCCGGCGGTTCTGACACGCTCGCCTCGCCACTGCAAGGGACGGTGTTGAAGGTCGCCGTCGAGGCGGGCGCCGCGATCGAGGAGGGAGCGCTGGTGTGCGTGATCGAGGCGATGAAGATGGAGAACGAGATCACCGCGCACAAGTCGGGCACGGTGGCGGAGCTGCCGATCGCGGTCGGGGCGTCGGTCGCCTCCGGCGACACGCTGGCGGTGATCGCGACCGGCTAACCCGCATCCGCCGGTGCGCCCCCAAACGCCCGCCCGACGTTCTCCTGATGGATCCGTTTCTGTTCGCTGGTCGCGCGTCCTCGGGGCAGCGCCGCCGCCGCGCCGGCGCGCCGCAGCTCGCCCAGGTAGCCAACATCCTCCTCGAGCAGGCGCAGCGCCTCGGTTCGCTCGCAGGGGGCACCGTGCCCGGGAACGATCGTCTCGACGCCCTCGACGATCGGCCGCAGCCGCTCGAGCGTCGCCAGATAGGCGTCGAGGGATCCTCCTTCGGAGATCATCGGGATCTCGACCGGCGAGAGATAGTCCCCGCACACGAGCACCCCGGCCCACGGGACCAAGACCGCCATCCCGTCGGCGGTGTGGCCAGCGGTGGGATGGAGTTCGAGCTCGTGGTGTTGACCGAGCGACAGTCGTCCCGGCGTTGGAAGCTCCTGCACGCCCGCCAGCGCGAGCGGCCGCGCCCGCTCGACGTAGTGCTCTTCATCGAACTGGCGCAGCTCGCGCTGCGCGGCGCCCGGTTCGGCCTGCAAGCGCCGCGCGGTGGTTTCGCAACAACCCAAAGACGCTTGCGGGAACGCGAGCCGGCCGAGCAGGTGATCCCAGTCGGCGTGCGTGGACAGCAATCCCGAAACCGGGAACCGGGCCTGCTCGAGCACTCCCGGTAGCGCCTCGAGCTCTTCGGGGTAGACCGGCGAGTCGATCACGAACCCCTCCTCGCCGGACCGGACCGCGGTGCAGGTTGTCTGCCAGAACTGGCTGATGAAGACGATGACGTCGGCGTGGAGGGCGAGCGCCCGCACGTGGATCTATGAGATCCCGATCAGCTTTGCCGCCTCGCGCAGCGATGTGACCTCGGCGTCGGGCTTCTTCTGCCCCGCATCGAGCTGCTGTTTTGAGCGGTTGACCCAGATCACCGGGATCTTCTTCTTCAGGCAGGGTTCGACGTCGTGGTAGTAGCTGGCCGCGACGTGGACCCAGCCTTTCTTGCCGCCGATGCGCCGCTCGCACTCGGTGAAGTGCGCCGGGTCAGGCTTGTAGGAGCGAACCTGCTGGGCGGTGACGACCAGGTCGAAGTCGAGCGGAATGTGGCGGCGCGTCTGTCCCAGCAGCTTGTCGTCGATGTTCGAGATCAACCCCACCTTGTACCTCTTGGCGATCTTCTGGAGGACCGGATTGGTTTCCTTGAACGGAGGCCAGCGCTGCACCGAGTCGGGCAGGAAGCCCGATCTCGACGGCTCCAAGGGCCATCCCATCCGCTTTGAGATCTCGACCGCGGTACGCCGCAGGACCTCGGCGTAGAGCTCGTATGAGCCGGCCTGGATCTTCTGCTGGATCTCGTGAAAGAGGGGGATCAGCTCGTCGCGTTCGATCGTGAAGCCGTCGCGCTCGGCCTCGCGTGAGAACGCGTCGAACGCTCCGGTCTCCCAGTCGATCAGGGTGCCGTAGACGTCGAAGGTGACGAATGAGATCTGCTTCGGGATCGTCATGCGGCGGCCATGATGCCATGGGGGCCGATCCAATAGAGTCCCGGGCCCGAATGGATCTGCTCGAGTACCAGGGAAAGCAGCTCTTCGCTCGCCACGGGGTACCGGTGCCAAGCG
This sequence comes from uncultured Solirubrobacterales bacterium, assembly GCA_963767695.1. Classification (GTDB taxonomy): domain Bacteria; phylum Actinomycetota; class Thermoleophilia; order Solirubrobacterales; family Solirubrobacteraceae; genus Palsa-465. Next base: position 256,420 of record CAVYFE010000012.1, on the reverse strand, counting down.
GTAGGCCGGCGAGCACCGTCGAGGAGGCCGTGGCCGCGGCCGACGAGATCGGCTATCCCTGCGTGGTCAAGGCTCAGGTCCAGATCGGAGGGCGCGGCAAGGCGGGTGGGATCAAGCTCGCCCACGATGGACCTGAGGCCGAGGCGCACGCCCGGGCGATCCTCGGCATGGACATCCGCGGCCTGACCGTGCACGAGCTGTGGATCGAGGGTGCCTCCGCGATCGCCTCGGAGTACTACGGCTCGGTCGTGTTCGATCGCTCGGCCAAAGCGCCGCTGGTGATGCTCTCGACCAAGGGTGGGATGGACATCGAGGAGGTCGCCGCTTCAGATCCCGACGCGATCGCGCGGCTGCACATCGATCCCCTGCTCGGCTTCCAGGACTTCCACGGACGCCGGCTGGCCTTCGACGCCGGCGTCGAGGAAGATGTGGTGCGGCCGATCGGCTCGATGCTGTCCAAGCTCTACGACGTGTTCGTCGCCGAGGAGGCCACGCTGGTCGAGGTCAACCCGTTGATCGTCACCCCGGAGCGCGACGTGAAGGCCCTCGACGCCAAGGTCACGCTCGATGACAACGCGCTGTTCCGCCACCCGGAGAACGCCGCGCTGCGGGACATCTCCGCGGAGGATCCGCAGGAGCGGATGGCCAAGGAGCGTGGCCTCACCTACGTCAAGCTCGACGGCGACATCGGGATCCTCGGCAACGGCGCCGGGCTGGTGATGTCGACGCTCGATGTGGTCGCCCAGGCGGGCGGCGCGCCAGCGAACTTCCTGGACGCCGGAGGCGGCTCGAAGGCCGAGGCGATCACCAGCGCGGTCGAGGTGATCCTCTCCGACCCGAAGGTCAACGCGGTCCTGTTCAACATCTTCGGCGGGATCACCCGCTGCGACGAGGTCGCACGAGGTCTGATCGAGGCGTTTCACCAGATCCAGCCGGACGTCCCGTTCGTGGTCCGCCTGGACGGAACCAACGATGTCGAAGGGCGCCGGTTGCTGGCGGAGGCCGACCTGCCCAACGTGTTCTCGGAGTCGACCATGGACGGCGCGGCGCAGCGTGTCGTGGAGCTGGCGCGGGAGCGAGTCGCTTCTGGCCCGGCCGCCGGCGCGGGTTCGCCGGCTGGCGCCGGTTCGTCGGCCGGCGCGGGTTCGCCGGCCGGCTCCGGGGCGTCTTCGTGAGCATCCTTGTCGACACCTCGACGAAGCTCTGCGTCTCAGGCATCACCGGGCGCGAGGGCACGTTCCACTCGCTGCGCAACCGCGAGTACGGAACGCAGGTCGTAGGCGGCGTCACGCCCGGCAAGGGCGGCCAGGACGTGGAGGGAATCCCGGTCTTCAACACGTTCCACGACGCCGTCCTGTCGACCGGGGCGAACACGGCGATGATCTTCGTCCCGCCACGATTCGCCGCCGACTCGATTCTCGAGGCCGAGGACGCGGGCATCGAGCTGATCATCGCGATCACCGAGGGGATTCCCGCCCACGACGAGCTCCGGGTGTTCAACACGATCAAGAAGAACGGCCGCGCGCGGCTGATCGGGCCGAACTGCCCGGGGATCCTCTCGCCCGGGAAGGCGACGGTCGGGATCATCCCCGCGTCCTTCTTTCGCGAGGGCAACGTCGGCGTGGTCTCGCGTTCGGGGACGCTCACCTACCAGATCGGCAACGTGCTCGCGCAGCGTGGCTTCGGCAACTCGACGATCGTCGGGATCGGCGGTGACCCGGTTCCAGGCACCGACTTCATCGACGTGATCGCGATGTTCCAGGAGGACCCTGAGACGGAGCTGATCGTGATGTGCGGCGAGATCGGCGGCGACGCCGAGGAGCAGGCCGCCGAGTTCATCGCGGCCAACGTCGCCAAGCCAGTCGTGGCCTACATCGCCGGCTTCACCGCACCCCCCGGCAAGACGATGGGCCACGCGGGGGCGATCGTCTCTGGTTCGAGCGGGGGCGCCGCCGCCAAGGCCCAGGCGCTGGAGCGCAAGGGCGTCCGCGTCGGCCGGACGCCGACCGAGGTGGCCGAGGTCGCGGTGGGGCTGCTGGCGGCCGCGGCTTAGGGTTACACCCCTGCGTCTCATGACCCCGGGAGGCTTCCCGATAAGGCTGAATTATTCGGCCTTATCGGACACCCTCCCCGAGTGGCCGCCACGAAGCACCCGCGCCTCCCGACCCGCACCAACCCCCCCCTCCTCCTAAGGAACCAGGATCAGCTTCCCGGTCGTCTTGCGCGCCTCGAGGTCCTCGTGGGCTTGGCGCGCCTGCGCCAGCGGGTAGCGCCCGCCGATCCGGACCTCCAGCTGCCCCGCCCGGATCAGGTCCAACAGCTGACGTGCCCGCTCGCGCAGCAGCTCGGGCGTCCGCGTGTAGGTCGCGAGCGTGGGACGTTGCACGTAGAGCGACCCGGCCGGCGCGAGCATCGAGACCGTCAGCGGATCGGGCTGGCCGCTGGCTGCGCCGTACAGGATCATCCGCCCGAACGGCCGCAGCGCCTCGAGCCCCTCCAGGAACGTGGTCTTGCCGATGCCGTCGTACACGGCGGCGGCACCCTCGCCGCCGCTTATCTCCCGCGCGCGGGCGGCGAACCCCTCGTAGCCGATCACCTCGTCGGCGCCGGCCTCGCGGGCCAGCGCGGCCTTCTCCTCGCCCGAGGTGGTGCCGATCACGCGTCCGCCGCGGAGCTTCGCGATCTGCGTCAGCAGCAGCCCCACGCCGCCGGCGGCGGCGTGCACGAGGACCCAGTCGCCATCCTTCACCGGGTAGGAATCAGAGGCCAGGTAATGCGCCGTCATCCCCTGTAGCAGGGCGGCGGCGGCGAGCTCGGAGCTCACGCCCTCGGGAACGTCGACGAGCACGTGGCGGTCGGCCGCCACCCGTTCGGCGTAGCTGCCCGGGACGTGCACCCAGGCCACGTGTTCGCCCGTCTCGGCGACCGTGCCGGCGCCCTCCACGCCGAGGATCGCCGGCGGCTTCGAGCCGTAGCCGCTCCCGTTGCGCTCGTACACGTCGCGATAGTTGATGCCGACCGCCTCGACGTCGACCACGGCCTGGTCCTCCCCGGCCACCGGGTCGGCAACGTCTTTGTACTCGAGCACCTCGGGGCCGCCGTTACGTTCGAAGACGATCGCGTGCACGAGCGCAGCTTATTCGGGCGCTGATCGAGGTGCGGCGCTGGCCCCCGACCACGTACTCTTCAGCGCATGCCCAACGCCATCTCGTTCGCACGCGGCGCGCCCTCGCTCGACATCGTCGACGTCGATGGCCTGAAGGCGGCAGCCGACCGCGCGTTCAGCAACGATCCCGGCGGGGTCACCGCCTACGGGACTTCGATCGGCTACCCCCCGTTGCGCGAATGGATCGCCGAGCGCCACCAGGTCAACCCCGCCCGAGTGCTGGTCACGAACGGCTCGATGCAGGCCGACGCATTCCTGTTCGACGCCCTGGTCGAGCCGGGCGACTCGGTGATCGTCGAGCGGCCCACCTACGACCGGACGCTGCTGTCGCTGCGCAATCGCGGAGCCGATGTGCGCGCAGTCGAGCTCGAGCCCGATGGGATCGACGTCGCCGCCGTCGAGCGCGTGCTCGCGGCCGGGGCGAGGCCGAAGCTGGCGCACATCATTCCCAATTTCCAGAACCCCGCCGGCTACACGCTGTCCGCGGCGAAGCGTGAATCGCTGTTGCAGCTGGCTCGCGCTCACGACTTCATGATCTTCGAGGATGACCCGTATGTGGCGCTGCGCTTCAGCGGCGCGCCGGCGGCAACGATGCTCTCGATGGACGGCGATACGGTCACCTACGCGTCGTCGTTCTCGAAGACCGTCTGCCCCGGGATCCGGGTGGGATATCTGGTCGGGCCCGAGGAGCTGATCGCGCGGATCGCGCGGATCGCGACGAGCACCTACATCTCGCCGAACATGGTGTCCCAGGCGATCGTCAACGAGTTCTGTCGATCGGGCGCGATCGATCGTTCGATCGAGACCGTCAAGGAGGCGCTCGGCGAGCGGGCGAGGACGCTGTGTGAAGCGCTCAGGCGAAAGCTTCCGGATTGGCGCTTCGTCGATCCCGAAGGTGGCTATTTCCTGTGGCTCGATCTACCGCGGGGCACCGACGTGGGCGCGCTGTTCGAAGCAGCCGCCGCGCGCCATGTGCACTTCGTCAAGGGCTCTGATTTCGTGCTCGAGGGGGCCGAGTCGAGCCTTCGCCTCGCCTACTCCGGCGTCACGCCGGCGGAGATCGAGGAGGGAGTGGCGCGGCTGGCCGAGGCGTACCACGAGATGACTGCGGGTACTGCCAGCGCCGATGCAGCCTGACGAGCTCACGGCCATCGGCGAGCTGACCGGCGACGCACTGGCCGGGATCGCCGGTCAAGTCCGAGGTGTCCACGACGGAATCGCGCATCGGGTCTGGGCGTCGGTCGGACCCCTGTGCGCACCTGTGCGGATCGCGCACGACCTGATCGTGGCCGGGGCGTATACCGGCGTGCAGCGCTCGGCGCGTGTGCTGATCCGAACTGGCGCCCGGGCGCTCAGTACCGCTGTGGCGGAGGATTCACCGTCCCTGGAGCGCTCGGCGGCCGGGCGGGTCGCGATCGGCGTGCTCAACGGCGCTGTCGGTGACACGTTGGCGCGGCGAGAGAACGCGCTCGCGCTGAGGACGACGCTGCGCAAGCGCGGCCAGGACGTCGAACCGAGCGCCGACGCGCTCCGCGCGCAGTTCCCCGACGCGACCGGGAAGCTCGTGCTGTTCCTGCACGGGCTTGGGGAGACCGAGGACGCCTGGGGGCTCGGTCGGGAGCGTCATCGCCCGTACGGGTCGCGGCTGCGGCGCGAGCTCGGCTACACGCCGCTGTTCATCCGCTACAACACCGGCCGGCCGATCACAGCGAGTGGCCGTGAGCTCGCCACGCTGCTTGACCGGATCAGCTCCGGGTGGCCCGTCGCGCTCGGTGAAATCGCGCTGATCGGACACTCGATGGGCGGTCTGGTGGCACGCAGCGCCTGCGATCATGCCGGCCACGCGACGTGGCGGGCGAAGGTCACGCACGTGCTCACGCTCGGTTCGCCGGATCGGGGCGTGCCGCTGGAGCGCGCGGCCAACGCGATCACCTCGACGATGGCGCGCGTCCCCGAAACACGTATGCTCGCGGCCGCCCTCGGCCGCCGCAGCGCCGGGCTCAGGGAGCTTCGCAGCGGCGGCCGGGAAGTGCCCTACGCGCCAGATGTCGAGCATTGTTTCGTCGACTACCGCCGGTTCGGCACGGTCCGCCATCTCCAGCTGCTCAACGATCCTGAGGTCTACCAGCAGATCCGCGCCCGGCTTGCCGCTGCACCCAAGCTGTCGCGCGCGCCCGATGGGCGATCGGCGAGGACCGCCCGGGCTCAGCGCCCGTAGCGCTCGCGCCCGAGCACGAGCTGCTCCGGAAGCGCGATCCGCGGTGGCGGTGAGGGGTCCGCGAGCACGGAAACCGTCTCGGCCACGCTTACCGTGACCGTCGCCATGCCGCCCTCGGTGCGGATGGTCACGTTCTCGCCGTCGTTGGCGGCGACGTCGCCCTCCAACCCGGGCTCGATCCCGGCATGCTTGAGGTAATGCAGCAGGTCCTCGGCCTCGTTCTCGAGGCGCAGGATCGTCACCTTCGCGCCGGGCACGCAGTCCGCCAGCGGCGCCCCGTCGATCCGCTCGCCGACTCTGATCGGATGGCCGTGGGGGCAGGTCTTGGCATCGCCGACCGTGGCACGGACATACGCCTCGAACCGTGGCGTCATCGCGTGCTCGAGCTGTTCGGCCTCCTCGTGGACGTCGTCCCACGGGACGCCCACCACGTCGGTCAAGAACCGCTCGATCATCCGGTGGCGGCTGACGATCCGCTCCGCGTGCTCGCGTCCGGGAACGGTGAAGTCGATCGTCCGCTCGGCGTCACGCACGATGTAGCCGTCGCGCTCGAGCCGTCCGAGCATCTCGTGCACGGTCGGCGCGGAAAGCTGCATGGCGCGGGCCAGGTTGGCGCCCGTCATCGGCAGCCCCGCCTCGAACAGCCAGAACAGCGACTCGAGATACTCCTCTTCGGCGACGGTGGCATGGTCGTTGGCCATCGTCTGATCGTACCGACGCCGCGGTGGCGTTCACGATCGCCTGGTGCTGCACTAGCATCGGCCGGCGATGACCCTTCCGCTGACACCGCCGATCGAGCCGCAGCTGGCGCGCTCGAAGGCCGAGCTGCCCGTCGGCGAGCAGTGGGCCTACGAGCCTAAGTACGACGGCTTTCGAGCGATCGCGTTCGTCGACGGCGACGAGTGCCTGCTCCAGTCGCGCGGCGGCAAGCCGCTGTCCCGGTACTTCCCCGAGGTCTCGTTCCCGTCCGGGCGCTACGTGCTCGACGGCGAGATCGTGATCGATGGCGACGACGGAAGCCAGGACTTCGGTGCGCTCCAGCAGCGGATCCACCCGGCGCTATCGCGGATCACGATGCTCGCCGAGGAGACGCCCGCGCGCTACGTCGCGTTCGATCTGCTGGCGCAGGACGACGAGGCGACGCTCGCGCGTCCGTTTGCCGAGCGCCGAGCCGCGCTCGAGGAGCTCGCCAAGGGCCGGTTCGACGTGACCCCGTCCACGCGTGAGCGCGCGCAGGCAGAGCCGTGGCTGCGCAGCGGCGAAGGCGTCGTGGCCAAGGAGATCGGCGCGCCCTACCGGCCGGGACAGCGCGTCGGGATGGTCAAGGTCAAGCGCGTGCGCACGATCGACGCCGTCGTGGTGGGCTACCGGCCCGGTAAGGAGGAGGGAACGGTCGGCTCGCTGATCCTCGGTCTCTACGACGGAGACGGCGAGCTGCACGTGGTCGGCCACTCCTCCGGGCTGCGAGCGGCGGAGAAGCGAGCCCTGGTGGAGCGACTTGCGCCGTACGAGACTGGCCAGCGCGGCCACGGGGACCCGAGCCGATGGAAGAACGAGAAGGAGCTCGAGTGGATCGAGCTGCGCCCGGAGCTGGTCGTCGAGGTCACCTTCGACCACGCCAGCGGCGGCCGCATCCGCCATGGGACGAGGATCTTGCGCTGGCGGGAGGACAAGCCGCCGCTCGACTGCCGGCTCGAGCAGATGCAGTCCTAGTCGGCGCGGCGTTCTTCGCCTGCCCTTGCACACTTCCATGAAACGATGACGCGATGGCGATCCCGGGCGTCCCGACCACGATCCTGGTCGCCCCTGATTCGTTCAAGGGGACGTTCTCCGCCACACAGGTCGCGGGCGCGATCGGCGCCGGACTTCGACATGCCGGACTGCAGGTCGATCTGTGCCCGGTCGCCGACGGCGGCGAAGGGACGCTCGACGCGCTGGCGCCGGCAATGGACGCGGAGATCCGCAGCGCCGCCGCCAGCGACCCGCTGGGCCGACAGATCGAGGCACAGTTCGCGATCGGCGCCGGCACCGCGATCGTGGAAACCGCCGCCGCGAGTGGGCTCGGCCTGGTCAGCGAGGACCAGCGCGACGCCTTCGCCGCCACCACTTTCGGCACCGGCGAGTTGATCCTCGCCGCGGTCGGCGCGGGCGCGAAGGTGGTTTACGTAGGGGTCGGCGGGAGCGCGACCACCGATGGCGGCGCCGGCGCGATCAAGGCGATCAGGCAAGGTGGCGGGTTGGGCGGGGCCCGCCTGGTCGTCCTCTGCGACGTCCGCACGCCGTTCGAGCAGGCCGCGTGCGTGTTCGGGCCGCAAAAGGGCGCCAGTGCCGGCGATGTCCGGCGGTTGACCCAGCGGTTGATCGGCCTTGCCCGCCGGCTTGAGCGCGATCCGCGCGGAGTGCCCATGACCGGCGCCGCCGGCGGTCTCTCTGGCGGCCTGTGGGCCGCCCTCGGCGCCGAGCTCGTCCCCGGTTCCTCGTTCGTGCTCGACGCGATCGACTTCGACCGCCGGATGCGGGAAGCCCGCGCCGTGATCGCCGGCGAGGGCAAGCTCGACCAGCAGAGCCTCGCCGGCAAGGCGGTCTCCGAGGTCTCCACGCGCGCACGGCAATCCGGCGTGCCGTGCTATGCGATCGTCGGCCGCCGCGAGCTGGATGCGTTCGGGATGCGGGTCCTCGACCTCCAAGTGGTCGAGGAGGGGGAGACCTTGGAGGAGATCGAAGCCGCTGCGCGGCGCCTGGCGAAGGTCGTCTAGCGGCGGGACGGGCGCTTTGTCCCGCGGACAGGTGAGGCAGGCCGGACCTCAGTGCGCGAACGCCTGGCGCAGCTCCGTGGCCCGACTGGGCATCGGGGCGGTGAGTGACTCCAGGAAGTCCGTCTCGTCTCGCAGATCTTCGAGCAGCAGGTCAGCCATCTCGATGTTCATCCCCGTCCGGATCACGATCCGCAGCACGCTGAGGTCCTGCCGGTTCTCCGGGAACGTGTATGCCGGGACCAGCCAGCCGCGTTGACGCAGGCGATCAGAGACATCGAACACCGTGTAGTTCACGACCTCCGGTTTGAGCGCAAACGCAAACACCGGCAGATCCTTTCCCTCGGACAGCAGCCAGTAAGGCCCCATCTGCGCGACCCCGCTCGACAGATGAGTGGCGATGTCCTGCGCGGTCTGCATCACCTCCCGGTATCCATCCCGCCCCAAGACCGTGAACATGTAGTACTGGGCGATGACCTCGCTGCCGGGCCGCGAGAAGTTGAGCGCGAAGGTCGGCATGTGACCCCCGAGGTAATTGACGTCGAAGATCAAATCCTTGGGCAACGCCTCCTCGTTGGCCCAGATCGCCCACCCCACTCCTGGATACACGAGGCCGTACTTGTGGCCCGAGGCGTTGATCGACTGCACCCTGGGAAGCCGGAAGTCCCATTCGAGCTCCGGCTGCAGGAACGGAGCGACGAACGCGCCCGAGGCGCCATCGACATGGATCGGGACGTACAGCCCGCGATCGTTCTCCAGCCGGTCGAGCGCGTCGGAAATCGCCTTGACGGGCTCATAGCTGCCGTCGAACGTGGACCCGAGGATCGCGACGACGCCGATCGTGTTCTCGTCGCAGCGCGCCACCGCGTCCTCCGGGCCGAGGTGGTAACGCTCGCCTTCCATCGGCACCAGGCGTGGCTCCACCTCCCAATAGCGGCAGAACTTGTCCCAGCAGACCTGGACGTTGACGCCCATCACCAGGTTGGGTTTGTCGGTCGGCTTGCCCGCCTTGCGCATTCGCTCTCGCCAACGCCATTTCAACGCCATGCCCGAAAGCATCGCCGCCTCGCTCGAGCCCGTGGTGGAGCAGCCGGTCGCCTGTTGCTCCGCGCAGCCCCACAGATTGGCGAGGATGTTCACGCACCGCGATTCGATCTCAGCCGTCTGCGGATACTCGTCCTTGTCGATCATGTTCTTGTCCGCGGTCTCGGACATCAGCCTGCCTGCGATCGATGGCATCCAGGTCGTGACGAACGTCGCGAGGTTCAGCCGCGCCTGACCGTCGAGCAACAGTTCGCTGGAGATCAGCTCATAAGCGGCATCGTGATCGACACCGTTCTCCGCCAACCGGTGAAGCGGGACCTGCAAGCGCACATCGGTCTCTGCCGAGCGCGCTGCGCCGGGATGATTGGCTCGTTCTCCATGCCGGGACAGGGCCATGAGGGGTCTCTCCTTGGTCGTCGAGCGGGGGGATTGGATCATCCCAGGCTGCTCATCCCCACACGGCGTACAGCTCGGGCGGCTTGCGGAACACGAGCCCGCGAACCGCGGCCGGACGCTCCGGATCCAGCCGCAGGTTCGGCAGTCGCGCCAGCAGCACGGCGATGGCGGTGCGCGCCTCGAGCCGGGCCAGGTGGATGCCGACGCACACGTGCGGCCCCTGGGCGAAGGCAAGGTGGCGGTTGTGCTTGCGCGCCAGATCGAAGCGATCCGGGTCCACGAACACCCGGGGGTCGCGGTTGGCCGCGGCGATCGACAGCCGGACCAGATCGCCGCGAGCGAGCTCGACGCCGCCGAGCGCGCTGGCCGCGGTGGCATAACGATCGACCACGGCAGCGGCCGGCTCCAGACGCAGGGACTCCTCGATCGCGGCGTCGAGCAGCGGCGGCTCCAGGCGCACCTGCGCGCACAGATCGGGTTGCTCGAGCAGCTTCAAGATCGCGTTGGCGATCATTCCCTCGGTCGTCTCGATCCCGCCGAACAGCAGCACGGCGGCGTTTGAGATCACCTGGTCGCTGCTCAGTTCAGACCCGCGGGCCGCGGCCGCGAGCAGTGAGTCCTCCTCACCGGTCTGGACCACCGCTCGGAGCCGATCATGCAGCGCCGCGAACGCCTCCCGGCCTGCTTCGCCGGACCCCGTCCCAGCGGTGATCTCGGTCACCGCGGCGACGATCGCGTCGTACCAGGCGAGCACTGCCGGCACCTCGCTCGTGTCGAGCCCCAGCGCCTGGGCCACGATCGCGGCGGCCAGGGGACCGGCGAACGAGCGCCGTAGCTCGCCCGCCCTCTGCGGCTCCAGCGCGTCGAGCAACCGAGTCGCCTCACACCTCGTGGCGTGCGCGAACCGCTCGCGCACCGCGGCTGCCCGGAACGGCGCCACGAACGGAGCCCGGTGGCGCTCGTGCTCGGCGCCGTCGAGGCTGAGCATGCTCGGCCCGATCACCTGCCCGGTCGAGAAGCGCGGATCGTCGACGGTGTACCGGGCCGGGTCACGCAGCACCTGGAGCACGAGGTCGTTCCGCGTCACCAGCCAGCCGTCGAGCGCGGGGATCCACGCCACCGGTTCGCGCTCGCGCAACTGCGCCAGCAACGAATGGGGGTCGTGCTCCAGTTGCGCGACCGTGACGGAGGCGCCTAGTGCAGAGCCGGGTCCTTCGATCACCGCTGGAGCATGTCAGTCCTCGCTGCGATCACGGCTAGGTGGCGGCTGGCAGCCGATGTCCACCAGGTAGCGCGCGAACGCCATCCGGTCGCGGTCGGGATGAAACGGCTCGTTGCCGTCACGGAGCAGGGCCGCCAGGCGCTCGAGGTCGTACAGGAGGGAGAGCTTGCCCGGAGGGTCGTCCCACTCGCCCGAGTCGTAGCGATCGCTCCACGCCGCCAACGCGGCCAGCGCCTCGACCTGCACGTGGTCCTCCCACCAGCCGGACCTGATCGGCAGGCGATAGCGCTCGCGCAGCGAGCAGGCATCGGTCCACAGTTGCTCGAACCACAGCCACCGCTCCCGTGGGTAGAGACCGCGCCAATCCAGTGGCCACCGCGGCCGCTCGCCGTCCTCGGGGCCGCCATCGAAGTCCTCCCACCGTCCGTCATCCGGCTCACGCCAGCTCACGAGGCGCGCGCCAGTCTGCGTAGGTGCGGATCATCAAACCAGGTTCGCAACCGGACCCGGGCGGGCGCGAGACGGCCGTACAGCAGCAGGGCGTGGCGCTCGGGAAGCTGCCGCAGAGCCTCCGGCGCGACCAGCGGCCGCCGGCGGGTGGCGGTCGAGCGGCTGCTGCCGCCAACGCCCGTGGTGCGGGTCAAGTCGCGCGCCTCTTCCTCGCCGACGAGACCCGCGAAGTAGCGCAACGTCTCCAGATCGGCGACGCCGGGCAGGAGCATCCGGGCGCGGTGGCTGTTGACGACGGTCTCCGCCTGCTTCCCGTAGCGCGTCCGGGCCTGCGCGAGATCGTGGAAGATCGAGACCAGCTGGATGTTGTGACTGGGCGCGGTCGACGCGACCTCGGCGAGGTTCGGGAGCGGCGCCACGTTGCCGGCCTCGTCCAGGCACAGCAGCAGCGGCAGTTCCAGCCGTCCGCCCGCCAGCGTCGCTTGCTCATAAGCACGATCGACGATCTCCGAGAGCAGGGCCAGGAAGATCGGTCGCAGCAGCTTCGAGGCCTTGGCGTCGCCGATCAGGTACAGGGTGGCGCGCTGCTCGAGCAGGCGATCAGCGGTGATCTCGCAGCCGGCGGCGGAGCGGGCGACCCGAGCGAACCGATAGGCCCGCAGCAGCGCCTGCACGGTGGCCTCGATCGAGGATCGCGTTCGGTCGGCCTGGGCCTCGAATCCGGCGACGGCGTCGTATGCGGCATTGGCCCCGTCGAGCTCGACCTCGTCCTTCGCCATGCCGGCGAGCGTCGCCAGCGCGTTGTGAAGCTCGCGCGAGCCCTGTCCGTAGGCCCAGCGCACGACGCTCTCGATCTTCGCGTTCGTCCCGGCCGCGGCAAACAGCAGCGGCGCCAGCCGCTGTTCGGCGGCGATCGCCCAGAAATCCCCGCCCTCGACGCTGCGCTGATCGAGCGCGCCGGCGGCAGCCAGCCGCCATGCCACTTCCAAAGCGCCGTCCCACGTCCGCGCCGAGTGCAGCGGGGACCAGGTGTGTGCGGACGTGCCGGCGAGCGCGAAGGGGTCGTAGATGAACACCGCTCCCAGCCTCCGGCGGCGTTCGAGCGTCGCCGCCAGCAGATCGGTCTTGATCGACGAGGCGACCGCCGGCCCGTCCCACTCCAGCAGCGCCGGAATCGCCAGTCCCGCTGACTTCCCCGACTGAGGAGGCCCGAAGGCGACCAGCGCGTGGCGCTGCTCGGCGTGCAAGAGCCGACCTCGGTGGCGCCCGAGGGTGAATCGGCCGCCGCTACCCCTTGGCGCGCGCCGGCCGCTCCTCAGCGCGCGCAGATCCCCTGGCCGCGCCCACCTGGCGCCTGCGCCGCGACCGATCAGCATCGCCAAGCCTCCCGTCCGGGCGAGCAAGGTCACCGGGAGGCAGATCGCGGCTGCGAGCAGCAGCAGCGCGCCGTAGAAGGCCCCGGCGCCGGGGAGCCCGCCGCGAGCGGCCGCGGGCCACGCTTTCGCTGGATCCGTTAGCCGAGCGGGAAGCCGAACGAGCACCTGGAGCAGCTGACCGGGTTCGATCTGCGGCCAACCGCGGCCGAACACGGCGCCGGCGATCCCGCCCCACAGCCACACCAGGGCCCCGATCGAGACGACCGCGCCGATCACCACCAGCATCGCCACATCAGAGATGCCTTCGGAGCGCTCCGCGTTCATCCGCGCCCCTCACTCGTGCCCGGATCCGGTCTCATCCTCGCGTCAGCCGGCTATCGCTGAGCCGCATTCCGGTGTCGGTGTTGGTCAGCTGCGCTTCCAGTTGGGAGCGGTGGTGCTGGACCACGAACGACCTCGACCCGACTCGCCACAGCGCCTGCCCGGCGGACAGCATCGAGATCAGCTCGGCCTCGCTTTCCGAGAGCCCCAGCAGCGTGCGCGTCAGCGGCACCTGGCTCTCGTCCTGGTGGTAGACGACCCGGGTCGAGGCGTCGGCGATCAACCCTTCCGCGATCCTCGAAGCGCGCGAGCCGGCGTCGCCCGCGGCATGGAGATCGGCGAGCTTGTGGAGCACGACCAGGTTCATCACGCCGAACTGGCGAGCGAGCTTGAAGTTCGACTGAAACCACTCGCCGAGACCGGTGTGCTGCACGATCTTCCACGACTCATCGGCGACGTTGATCAGCCGCTCGCGCCCGGGCCGCTCCGCCATCCGCGCGAGCAGCGCGCTCATCCAAGCCGTGGCGCAGGCCATCAGGATGCCGACCGCGGGGGAGTCCTTGACCGCGTGGAGGTCCAGCACGAGCAGCTTGGCATCCAGGTCGAGGCCCGGGGACGTGCGACCATCGAACATCCCGTGCAACGGCCCCTCGCACAGGTCCTGAAGTGCGAGTGCGGCGCGCCGAACGTCGCTCGCCAGTTGCTCGGCAGTCGTGCGCAGCCGGGTCGCCATCTCCGCGACCGGCGCGAACAGCATCGCGGCGATCTCGGGCAGCGTCGGTTCGCCCGTCCCGCGTGAACGGACCGTCCGAAGCGCCTCGCGCAGCGCAGCCGCCTCCACCTGGGTGATCTGCCCGCCGACCGCGGTCACCGTGACCGCCCGCAGCAACTCCAGCTGGGCGTGCTCCTCGGGTCTCGAGGCCAGCGGGTTGAGCCGGACTCCGCCGCCGGGAACCAGCGAGATCGGCTCGACGCCTGCCGCTCGGCACAGCGGGCCGTACTCGCGCTTGATGTCCAGGACGATGGCGCGCCGCCCGAACACGAGCATCCGCCACAGCAGCGTCTTGACCAGCGCGCTCTTGCCCTGTCCGAGCTTCCCGAGCACGATCGCGTTCGGATCGTCGAGCAGGCCGTCGCCGTAGAGGACCCAAGGGTCATAGCAGAATGCCCCGCCGCCGGAGTCGCGTCCGATGAACACCCCGCGTCCGCCGAGGCCGCCGGCCGCCATGAACGGATAGATGGCCTGTGCATGCCGGGTCGTGGATCGGTGCCCGGGCCGCTCGGCTGAGCGCAGCATCAGCGGATCCTCCGCCGCCTTCGGAGGAGTAAGACTCCGGTCGCGAGGCACAGGAGGACGATCGCGACGGCGCCTAGGCGCCCATGGAGCAGTGGCCGGAACAGTTCGTCGTAGAGCAGCCGCGCGACGACGTAGTGCCAGACGTAAGTGAACAGCTCGGCCGCGGGAGCGCTCATCGCAGCCCCCGGCACAGCGGCAGGGTGAACGTGAACGCTTCGGCCTGCTGGCCGTACATGCAGTGAAGCTGCAGGCGGGCACGCGCTGCGTGCTCAAGCACCTCCGCGCTGGCGCGGCGAAGCTCAGCGCGATCACGCCCGGTGACTGTCACGAACCCGGCCAGCCGGACCTCGTTGTGCCCGGCCGCCAGCTCGGACTCCCGACGCATCGTGGCGTCCTGAGCCTGACGCTGGCGGGCGGTCTCGGACTGCCCGAAGCGATGTCGAAGCTCGCGGTCGGCGTGGTCACGCGTGACCGCGGCCTCCACCTCGCGCGTCGAGCGCTCGGGCGGGATTGGCTCGAACGTCACCGCCACGGTTCGGACCACGCTCGAGTGGCCGAGCAACGCGTCCATGAACATCGGCGAGACGTCCACCCTCGGCCATCCGCCGATCCAGTAAGTCGCGTGCATGGCGCCGTCGCTGCGGTACTGATCCCAGCCCTCGTCGGTGCCGAGCGGCCATGCATGCGCCGCGGCGAGTCCGTCCCGAGCGTGGTCGGCGGCCTCGAGCGTCGCCAGCTCCGTCCGGGCGTAGGGGTCGAACGCCGTGCGCAGCGTCCGCGCGAGCTGCCCGGGGCTGAGCGCACCGAGGACGGTCACCTCGGCTGCCTCGAGCGCGTGCGCGACGCGCTCGGTTTCGGCGATCAGCGCTTGGGCCACTGCATCGCGTCCCCGCGCCCGCACGCGCCCGCCGTCAACCTGGACGCCGAGCAGGATCTCGTGCTCCTGCGTGACCCTGGCCGTCGTCCCGATCAACTCGAGGTAGCTCTCGATCATCGGCGTGCCGCGCAGCGGGACGGCCGGATCGCGCTCGGCGTGCAGCCATCGCGCGAGCTCGTCACCCTGTGCGGGAGCCGTTCGCTCCACCCACTGAATCCGTCTGATCGCGGTACTCGCCGTGCCGGACAGGACGAGACCCCAGCGCGCCAGCCGGCGCTCCTGCGCTTCGGGGTCAAGCAGCGAAAACGAGATCACGCGGCACGCCAGCACCGTCGTCAATCGCCGCGTGCCCTCGGCCAAGATGCCGATCGTGCGATCTCGATAACCCGCCTCGAGGATCCTGACGCTGCCCAGGGGCGCGGGAGCCGCAGGCTCGAGCGACGCCGGCGCATCGCGCCCGATCCGGAATCCGCGGACCGGCACCGGGGAACGGAAGCCGGCATTTCGGGTCAGCTTCCGCACTCCGAACGCGATCACGATCGGAGACCATTCCTCGACCGTACGGCTGCCGAGCGGGGTCACCGCGATTGCGACCGTCAATCCAAAGGCGATGATCGCGACAAGGGCCCCGGTCGCGGTCGGTGCCTGATCGAGAACGATGATCGCGAGTAAGCCGCCGAATCCGAGAATCAGCGCCTGGCCGAGCCGGACCGGCCCGAGGATCCCGCGCCGCTCGAGCGGACCGAACCGGTAGGTGAGCCTCGGCGAAGTCACAGCGGACCGTCCTCAGGGTCCTGCGGAGGCGGGAGCGGCTCGGGGTCTGCCGGGGGCTGGTGGCCGTCGCGGCCGTGTGGCGCGGGCTCGGTGCCGGGTGGATGGCGGTCCAGTGCAGCGGGGTGGCGGTCAATGACGTGCGGGTTGCTGTCCGGACCAGGTGGCTCGGGCGCGATGCCGGGTGGGTGGCGGTCTAGGCCGGGGGCGGGTGACTGACGGTCGGTGCCGGACGTCGGTGGCTCGGGGTACGGAGTGGATCGGACGCTCTCGGGACCCACCACGAACACCGGCTTGGCCCCCTCTTCCTGCTGCCAATACGGAGCCATGCCGGGCATCCGTTCCTCGCCAGGCGCGCCGGCGGAGCCAACCGCCTTGCTGGACCCGTGGCCGTTAGTCGCGGTCGTGGCCGCCGCCGGCGCGGGGATCTGTTGCAGCGCAGCCAGGCC
Organism: uncultured Solirubrobacterales bacterium; assembly: GCA_963767695.1. Taxonomy (GTDB): domain Bacteria; phylum Actinomycetota; class Thermoleophilia; order Solirubrobacterales; family Solirubrobacteraceae; genus Palsa-465. The sequence continues at coordinate 240,080 of CAVYFE010000012.1, read as the reverse complement.
ATCGGTATGAGACTGCGCCGCCTCGCGCGACGGACGGTCTCTGCTCGGCTGGGTGGAGTCGGCGCCTTCGACGCGCCCCAGCCGGTCCTCGCTCTGTTCCGCTGCCCAGTCCGCCCGGCCCTCGGCCGTCGCGCCGGTGGCGCGCAGGCCCGTTGCCTCGCGCCGGAGTGAGCCGGCAGCGCCGCTTGCCATTTCGGCCATCGGCAACAGCCGCAGAAGTGCCCAGGGGGCAAACGCCGCAAGCGTCACGAGCGCGAGGCCGGACAGCATCGCGGTCGGGCCGCTCAGGAGCTTGTGGCCGAGCCCGGCGGCAGCGAGCGCCAGCACGGCGACGATCGCGAACTTGGCGAGGATCAACGCGATCAGCAGCTCCACCGCGCGCACCGCCCACACGCGCCGCGCCGGCCAGACAAAGGCAGCGAACGCGAGTGGAAGCATCAAGACGACCACGTAGACGGCTGCCTCGCGCACCAGCAGCTCGAGCCACAGCGTAAATGCGCCCCCCACGAGCAGGAGTCCGAGCAGGAACGCCAGGAACGGTGAGCCGTCGAAAGTCGAGAGCAGGCCGATCCCACCCCCGATCTCATCCAGCGCGCGCGCCGCGTTGCCGCCCGCGGCAGAGGAGACGATCGCCGACATCTGATCGGATGCCGCGAGCAGGAGCATCGTCAACGGGGCGGCGACGCTGATCGCAAGCACCGCCAGCGGCAGGTAGCCGAGTGCGGCCCGAGCCAACAGCGCCAGGTCCGAGCGCATCACCGCTTGGACTGCGGCGGCGAACAGGAACGGCAGCGTCAAAACGGCAGCGATTCCGGCCATCCGCCAATAGGTCGACGAGAACCAGGTCGTCTGCAGCTGTGGACTGGTCGTGTGGTCGATCAGCTTCGCGGTCTCGCTGATCGCGGTCTTCGCGCCGACCAATACCCACACGCCGACCGCGGTCAGTCCAGCGGCGACGCCCACCTTTGAGACACCGCCACTGACCAGCGCCTTTGCTGCCTGGCCGGGATGGCCCGACAGCAGTTTCTGGCCGGCCTTCACGATTTTGCTCCCGTTCTGGAGCACGCCGCACGCCTTGCCGACGATGCCGCTCACCCACCCGCCAACGCTACAGATCGGCTTGACGGGGTTGAGCGCGGCCGCGGGCGGGGGTGCCGCCGCCAGTGCCAACGTGGCACAGCACAGTGCCGCAGCGGCGATCGCGGTTCTGGGGATGCGAATGATCACTCCCCGGCGGTCCTGAGGTGCTCGACGAACGGTCACTTCGCGGTGGTCCCGGGGTGCTCGACGAACGCTCACCTCGCGGTGGTCCCGAGGTGCTCGAAGAAGTTGACCAGCCCCGGCGCTGAGCCGACCACGAGGGCGGAAGCAGCGGAGATCAGCGCGGCCATCCGTCCCCGGGCCGCGTAGTGGTGGTTGTGGGTGTGAGAGGCAACTGCCCACAGGCCGGCGCCGATGAACGCACCCAACAACGCGATCGTCAGCGCCCACGCCTCGGCGCCGTTGACGAGCTGCTGCAGGACGTTGCTTCCTGGAAGCGCATTGGGGTTGGGATGCGCACTCACTGCCGACGACACAAGATGAACTGCGGCCATCAAGTCCTCCTGAACCAAGTAAGACTAAATTGCTCGCCACGAGCCTAGCAGCACTAATTTAGTTGTGCTAGGCTCGCTAGTGGCAACTTAGTCTCAATTAGACTCATTAGGTCAGGCTCGCAAATTGGGCTCACTAGCCGTCGCAGATCGATTTGGCACCGCTGAACTCGGCGAGCTGTACCGGCTGCTGGCCACCCGGCTGGAGCGAATCGTCCGCCGGGACGTCCGAGCTCCCGACGCCGTGATCGAGGACGCGTGCCAATTCGCCTGGAGCGGGCTCGTGAAACACCACGAGCGCGTGCGCCGCGACGCCGCGCTGTCATGGCTCGCCACCACCGCGATCCGCGAGGCTCTCAGGCTGCTCCGTCGCGACGGTCGCGACCTGTCGCTCGAGGCGGCAATCGAGGTTGCCGGGGACGCCCTCGGTCAAGCCAATCTGCCGGGTCCGGAAGAGCTTCTCGATCAGCTCGAGCGGCGCGAGCGGATCGCAGCCCTTCCCGTCCGCCAGCAGCGGCTGCTGTGGCTACAGGGCCTCGGACTCAGCTACGACGAAATGGCGGCACACGAGCGGTGCACCACGCGGACGGTGGAGCGGCAGCTGTTGCGGGCGAAGGGGAGGCTGCGGGCGGCCGACGCGGGTTGTAGTCAGTGCTGAGCTGACGGAGGCCTGGCTGGCGCCGGCGGCCGGGGTTGTCGCGTGAGTCGCGGGGCCTTGGCGTATCCCGGGGTGGCGGGGAGTTGTCTCAGCGCTGCCCCCCGAAGCCCAGCCCCCGCGCCACCGCCCCGAGCCGCCCTACCGAGCCCGCCCCCGCTTCCTTCGCCTCCGCTCCGCCGCGCTCAGCTTCCGCGGCTTGGTTCGCTGCTTGGACCCCGCCCGCCGGCCATCGCCGACAGCCGCGCCGGCGGTCGCCGCGCGGCCGCGGACGGGCGCCCGTCGCCGCGCGTCGCGCCAGATGAAGAATGAGATGGCGCACAGGAGCGCGGCTGCGCCAAGAACGATCACGATCGCGCTTGATCCACTCAGGCCGCTTCCGCTGGAGGAGGTGGTGGTCGTGGGCACCTGGGGTGTGGTTGTTGTCGTCGGCGTCGATGCCGGCGACTGCGGGAGCCCCGGCGTCAGCGGGCTGCCGAGCGAATTCGACCCCAGAGCCCCCGTGGCGGAAGAATTCGGAGCCGAGCCAGTCGCCGACGCCGGGGCCGTTCCCGTGCCAGTGCCGGTGGCCGACCCCGCGGCGATCGCGCCCGACGGCAAGACGCCGGCAGCGGCCACGACTCCCAGGACGAGGATCCCCCGCAACAGCCCCGCGATCGGAGACTTCGACCAGTCGATCCGGCACTTCGTCCAGCCGATTCGGGGCTTCGTCCAGCCGATTCGGGACTTCGTCCAACCAGACACACGCGCCGGTCGCATCGGTAAACCGGGGCTAGCGCTCGGGCGCCAGCGGCTCCTCCATCGCCGGTGTCCCGGGTGCCTCGCGATAAGGCTGCTCGGGCTCGATGTCCTCTTCGTGGTAGACGCTCTCCGCGTTGACCGCCCAGATGTCGTGCTTGGTCCCGAGGAGGATGTTGTCGACGGCGCGCATCGCGGTCAGCATCGAGTGGTCGGAGTTGTTATAGCGGTGCAAACCGTTGCGGCCGACCTGGATCAGGTTGTCGATCCCGTCGAGCCAGGCGCGGATCGCGCCGACCCGCTCGGCGTACTCGACGTCGTAGATCGGGTATGCCTTGTGGACGCGGGCGACGAAGCCGAACTTCACCTTGTCGGCCGACCCGAGGTGGAGCTGCTCGATCTCGCGGCTGGCCATCGCGACGAGGTCGTCGTCCGCCATGCTCCAGAGCTCGTCGCCTTCGAAGCAGAAGTACTCCATCCCGATCGAGGCGTCGGTGTCGTTGGGCACCATCCACGGGCTCCAGGATTTGAAGTTCTGGATCCGGAGCACTTTGACCCCCGGCTGGTGGATGTAGATCCAGTTGTCGGGAAACAGATCCTCCCCGGCGATCACCAGCAGGACCGTGAGGAACTCCCGGTAGCGCAGGCCGCGTGCGGCATCGCGGACCTCAGCGGGCGCCTCCGGTTCGGCGATCCCGACCGTCGTGCGCAGCGGCAGCGACGAGATCACGTGCGACGGGGTCAGCGTCTCGCCGCCCGCCACGACCTCCGTCACGCGGCCCGCGGGGGACATCCGCAGCCGCGTCACGGGCGCGTTGAGGCGCACCTCGCCGCCGAGCGCGCGGATGTCGTCGGTCATCTGCTGCCACATCTGACCGGGTCCGTAGCGCGGGTAGTTGAACTCGGAGATCAGCGACTTGATCTTGTCGTCCTTGTTGCCGAAGAAGGCCGCCTTGGCGGCGCTGAAGAAGGACAGCCCCTTGATCCGCTGCGCCGCCCACTCGGCGCGGATCTCATCCGTGGAGACGCCCCACAGCTTCTCCGTATAGGTCTTGAAGAAGTGGTTGAACAGTCGCTTGCCGAAGCGGTTGGAGACCCACTGCTCGAATGTATCCTCGCGTCCCTTCGGCTTGATCAGGGCCCACAGGTACGACAAGCCGACGCGAACGAGCTCGACCGGACCGAAATTGCGAATCACGTTCCCCGCCTGGAGCGGGTAGTCCCAGAACTTGTCGTCGTAGTAGATCCGCGACTGCCTCGGCCGCCTGAGGAACTCCTCCTTCATGATCTCGTGCCAGAGGTCGTCCACCTCCTTGACCTTGGTGAAGAACCGGTGACCGCCGAGGTCAAACCGGTACCCGTCGCGGACCTCGGTCCGCGCGATGCCGCCGATCTGGTCGGTCGACTCGAGCACGATCGCCGGTTTGCCCTGCTTGGCCAGCAGATAGCCGGCGGTCAGGCCCGCGGGGCCCCCGCCCAGCACCAGCACGGGACGATCGGGGGTGATCTCGGAATCGGGGGCCGGCAGGCTTTCGGTCATCTTCGATCTCAGGAGACCCTCTGATAGAGGATGGCGCTGTTGGCTACGCAGCAGGCACCTTCATAGTTGTGCGGTGCCCACGCAATCTCTTTGAGTTGGGGGTCGCTCGCCAGCAGCGCCCCCCATTGGGCGGAGCGGCGCCGAACGAGCTGGGTCCAAGACGCCTCCCAGTTCTTGGCACCCTCGGTCAAAGGCCGAACGAACAGTACGTCCTGTCCGAGCTTGACACTAGCAAGCAGCGGCGCGAGCGTCGTCCGCGGATTTGCCTTGCGCAGCCGCCTGAGGGCGTACACCCAGTTCATGTAGCGGGGGTCGGAGACCGCTCCGAGGGTGTTGGCGTATCGCAAGCCGGAGGGCAGGTAATACCAGGCGAGTGGTACCTCCTCGGGCTGGCCGACGATCACCAGGTCACCCCGGTGTAGCTGGGGCGCCACCTCGGCGCCGATGTCGCGCACGTCGCTCTTGAATTGCGGCGTGTAGGAGGAGATGTGCACGACGAACACGACTGACAGCGCGATCGCGACGAAGCCCACAATCCCGGCCCGGGCACAGCCCCACGCCGCGAGCAGGAAGATCGGCGCCAGCACCGGCGCGAAGTACCTCGACACGAACGCCGGCGTGATCTGCGACGCGAGCCACGCCAGCGCCAGCGTCGCGAACGGCAGCACGATCAACGCCCACATCTTTGTCGCATCCGTGGTCCGGCGGTAGGTCCGGGTGAACAGCGCGCCGAGGCCGATGATCGTCGCGATCAGGAGCCCGATCGTGATCCGGTCGCCTCCGAGCAGGTCGCGGGAAAGCAACACGGGGGCGCCGAACCGTGGCGGCGGAGCCCACGGTGCACCTGTATGGGTCGATTGGTAGAGGAAGTTGGGAAGCCAGGGCAAGAACAGGATCCCAGCACCGGCGAAGGCCATCACCGCATCGCGAAGGAGCGCTCTGCGGTCCTCGCTGGCGCGGTAGATCGGGATCAGCGCCAGCGCTGCCCCGGCGCCGAAGAAGATTCCCCACGCGTGCGTGTACAGCATCAGCGCTTCTGCGAGAGCGAACACGATCAGGTATTTGCGCCGTCTGTAAACGAAGCCGTGGATGAACGCGGCGGTGGCGATCAGTCCGAGCAGCCCCATCAGCTCGTACATCCGCGTCTCACCCGCGTACTCGGTGAGGAACGTGCTGAAGGCGAACAGCGTTGCCGCGAACATTCCGGCCCGGCGCCCGAACAGGCTCCAGCCTGCCCACATTCCCACCGGGATCGTCAGCAGCCCGAACAACAGCGGCAGCGCGTGTGTCGCCGCTTCGCTGTCGCCGAACGCGCGAATCCAGAAATGCAGCAACACGTAGAACAGCGGCGGCGATCCGTCGTGGCGGAGGATGCCCGGGATCGCCGAGAGCGAGTGCGAGGCGATCCCCGTGGTGATCGCCTCGTCCATCCAGAACTGTCCGCTGATGTACCGCGTTCGGAAGAACGTCGAGATCGCGATCAGAACGAGCAGGACCCCGCCGGTGGTGACCCACGTCGGCAGCCGGGCGAACCACCTCGGCTCGCGGAGGTCTGGAACTTTCGGGATCCCGCGAGGCGGAGCTACGACGGTTGCCATCTAGGAGCTCACCTTACCCGCACAGTGTTCGAAGACCCTGAACGTGCGTACGTCGGCGACGAGCTTGTAGCGCACGGCCGGCCAGGTGTGGACGACCGGCAGCAGCGACGCATTGCGTTGGGCCCGGGTCTGGAAGATCACGTTCGGCGCCGGCGGCGGCGGACCGGTCGGCGAAGCCTCGACGGTTAGCGTGTGCACGCCGAGGGCATAGGCGAGCATCGGCACCTGGAAGCCTTCGGTCATCACCGTTCCGCACGCCAGTACCTTGGCAGGACCGCCGAGCTCGCGCACCGCCGATGCTGCGTCTTGGCGAAGATGGGCTTGGTAGATCAGCGCACGGTGCGTACGCGGCAGGCTGATGATGTTCTGACCGATCCACGGTGGCACCGCGAGGAACACCAGCACCGCGATGACCGTCCCGCCAAACAGCGAGGCGGCGGGAGTGATGTGGCGTCTGATGCCGGGTGCCAGCTCGGCGAGCCGTCGCGGGATTGCCGCGGCAGCGTGCGCGAACCATCCCCACGCGACTGCGCCGGCGATCGCCACCGGAGCCGTGCCGAGCACGAGGTAGCGGTTGTTGCCCGAGAAGCCCGCTTGCGTCTCGAACGCGATCCCCAACCACCACAGGAATCCGAACGCGCCGAAGATCACCAGCCAGGCCCGGGCTCGAACGGAGTCGCTCACCGGACCCCGCCGCCACCATGAGGAGCGGGTGCGCCACAGGCCAAACGCGGCCACCAGCATCGCCAAGATGCCCGCCACCTTCACCCGATTGAGCACCGCCGGCCACGCCTCCTTGGTGTACACCGCGCACACCGGGCACTTGGCGAACGCCGCGCTGTTGGAGCGCGGATGCTGGGCCCGGGTGACGCCGCGCAGCAGGTGACCCGACCCCCACAGCTCGGGTCCGAACCAGACCACTGGTATCAACGCGAACAGCCCGATCACGAGCTTGCGCGCGCCCGGATCCCGCCAGAACAGGTAAAGGCCGTATGGGCCCCAGAAGAACCACAGCTCGGGCCGGTCCAGGGCGGCGAAGAAGCCGACCACGAATGCCCGCTGGCGTGCCCCATCCATGTAGCTGTCGACCGCGATCAACACGAGCGCGGTGGCAAGCCCCTCGGAATAACCGAGCGCGTTGTCGCTGATGAACCCGCCGGAGTTGATGAGGCTGCCGGCAGCGATGAGGCCGGCCAGCAACGGCGCCGCCAGTGCCAACCGTCCCCCCGCGTCGGTCGCGGCGGTCGGCTGCCAGACCAACTGTCGCGTGAGCCGCCATGCGATCTTGAACACCATCACCACCGCCATCACGGCACCCGCGCGCGCGACGACCAGCCACAGGTCCGGCTGTGCCCTGCCAAACGGAGCGAACAGGGTGGTGAAGATCATCGGCAGCGGCTTCCAGGACGGGCCGCCCGTGGTCTGGAGGTTGAGATGCACGATCTCCCTGCCCCACACGAGCCACGCCCAGGGGTCGTAGCTCGGGGTCGACGGGATCAGCAGCGACAGCGCCGCGATCACCACCGCGCCTGCGGCCAGCGCTGCATACAGGCGCCAGCCGGCTAGACGCCCGGAGACGGCGCCGGCCGATGCCCTGCTCGGGGCGCCGATCGCCGGCGCAGTCAGCTCAGCACTGGGAACAGACACAAGAAAGCTGCTATTCGATACCGCACAGCGATACCCGAGTTACGTGAGACTGCTTCCGGGCTCGGATCACCACGGACGATAAATGCACATGAGCCCGCGCCAGGGTCGGGCCTCGACGCCCAGGTCAACGGGCACGGCTGCGATTCTAGTGCGCGCACCGGCCGCGGAGCGGCGGCCCGCCCCGGCCCAACGCCGTGACCATGCCCTCCGTGCGGTCCGCCCGCTAGCCCTTGACGCCCTGATCGAGGCACTTCTCGATCGTGGCCAGCACCTTGTCGGAGGCCTGGTCGGGATACAGCAACGCGCTCCCGATCACCTCCGAGCCGGGATCCTGGCCGTCGATCTGCAGCGACTGGGCCGCACCCGGAGTGGGGGTGAACAGCACCTTTGGGCTGCCCGGCGCGTCGATCTGCAGCCAGACTCGCCCGACCTCGATCACCGGGATCTTTTGCTGGCGCAGGCACGTGACGTGCTTGGTGCGCGGGTCGTCGATCTTCGCGTGGCCGGCGGTAGTGGCCGTCGGCGGGATCGTGCCCGCCTCCGGATTGGACTTGGCCCCGCAGGCTGACAGGACGACCGCGACGAACCCGCACGCAATCGCGAGTTTCGCGGAAGACATGGCGCCAGAGGGTAGATGATCGTGCGGTCCCGGTTCTCTACGCTTCGCGCGTGACCGCGTTCGCAGCGCTGACGGGCCCAACCCCCAAAGCGGGCGTGGTGGTCGTGGCGGTGCTGGCGGCTTGGGCGTTGCTGGCGAGCGGGCCGCGCTCCCGCGCGAGCGCGATGGTGGGGGCGCTGGTGCTCTCGCCCGTGCTGCTGTTGGCCGACATCTGGCATTCCCCGCAGCTGAGCCTGGTGCACCGCCATCCGCTGTTCGCCGCCGTGGGCGCCGCGATCGCGCTGGCGCTGATCGTGGCAGCCGGTCTGCTGATCCTGCGCTGGCCGGCGCTGCTCGGAGCGATAGCACTGGCCGCGCTGCCGTTCCGGATCCCGATCGAGTCCGGGGGGACCACGTCGAACCTGCTCGTGCCCCTGTACCTGGTCGTGGCCTCCGGAGCCGTGGCGTTCATCGTCGCGGCGTGGCGGGATGACGCCGACCTCGAGCCGGATTCCTCCGGGTCGGCCGCCGCGCCTCGCTGGGTCGAGCGTCTACTCGCGCTCTACGTAGTGCTCTATGCCGTGCAGGCGATCTACTCCACGGACTTTCAGATGGCCTTGCAGCAGATGGTCTTCTTCTACGTTCCCTTCTCGCTGTTGTTCTGCATGTTGAGACGCCTGCAGTGGACCAGGGAGCGGTTGCGGATCTGCCTGGTGTTGGTGGCCGCGCTGGCGGTTCTGTTCGCTGCGGTGGGGTTCGTCGAGTACGAAACGAAGACGCTGTTGCTCAACCCGAAGCTGATCGCGGCCAACAACGTCCACACGTATTTCACCGTGAACTCGGTGTTCTTCGACCCCGACATCTTCGGGCGCTTCCTGGCGCTGGTGATGATCCTGCTCGCGTCGGTGCTGCTCTACGGCCAGCGGGCCCGCGACATGATCATGGCGACGGTGGTTCTCGCGATCCTGTGGGGCGGGCTGGTGCTGACCCTCTCGCGCTCGAGCCTCGCCGCGCTGCTGGTCGGGCTGGGAACGCTCGCGGCCTTGCGTTGGAAGGCGTGGCCGGCGTTCGTGGCAGCGGGCGTGGCGGTCGTCCTCGGCGCCGCCGCGATCGCGATCTCGCCGAAGACGTTCGGGCTCAACCAGGGGCTCAACGGGGCCTCCAGCGGTCGTGCCGGGCTGGTCGGCGGGGGGATCGACCTGTTCCGCGAGCGACCGGTGTGGGGCTACGGGCCGGGGTCCTTCGTGCACGAGTACCGCCTCCACAATCGCGGCACTTCGACGACCCTCGCCGCGTCCCACACGATCCCGATCACAATCGCGGCCGAACAGGGTCTGATCGGCGAGTTGGCGTACATCGCACTGGTGCTGGTCGCGTTGGTCGGGCTGTTACGGGGTGCCGGCGCGGATCCGGCCCGCGCGGCGATCGCGGCAGCGTTCGTCGCGCTCGTCTTCCACACGATGCTCTACGCGGACTTCCTCGAGGATCCCGCGGCCTGGACACTGCTAGGCGTGGGGACCGCCCTGGCCGTCGGGGCGCGCGCGCAAGAGCCAACGACGGCGCGGCGGCGACCCGCGGTCGCCGTGGCTGCGGCTTAGCTGTCGGCGTCTGCGGCCACGGCGATCCGGAGCAGCAGCTCATGGAGCTCTTCTCGCTCCTTGGCATCGAGCGGCGCCAGCAATTCGTCCTGCGCCTGGCGCGCCAATGCCCGCCCGCGCGCTAGCGTCTCGCTGCCGGCCTCGGTCAGGTGCAGCGCGTGGGCCCGGCGATCGGTCGGGTTGCGCCGGCGTTCCACGAGCCCGCGGTCCTCCAGTTCGTCGATCGTGGCGACCATCGAGCTCGGGTCGATCCCCACGCAGCGTCCGAGCGCATGCTGGGTGATCGCGCCCTCTTCGTCGAGAACGTTCAACACACCCCACATCCGAAAGTTCAACCCGAGCGAGTCCAGCCGCTCGGCGAACCGTTTGCGCGCGATGGCCCCGACCTTGTTGAGCAGGAAGCCGGTGTGGCGCATCAGCGCCACGTGCAGGCCAAACGGGGCGGCTTCTACAGGTGTGTCAGGCATGCCTGAACGAAACATAGCAAGCCGAATATCGTCAGCAGCAATAGTTGGTAGTGCAAATATTCTGTGCGAAGATCACGAACCAGCGTTTGAGGCCGATGCTCTGCCGTGAGAGGGTGGAGAGGGGGGCTTTGTGGTGGGCCGGAGCTGGCGCGTGATGGCCAAACGGGCTCCGGGGCGTGTACTGGTCCGCGCGTCATGTTCAGCGGCCCAAATCGGGGCGCGCCGGCCCCAGTTTGGGCGCTCGTGCACGATAATCGTGTCCGATCGCCCGGACCACGGGGCGGCTGGAGCGATTTGGGCGCCTCAGCATGTCGGCGCCCGGCGCCCGCCCACCGGTCCACCCGCCCGCCGGTCGCTCCGGACGCCACGGCCCGCCCGCGCCACCGACCGCTACGCCTCCTTCGGCTCGTTCCGGGGCTCGACGAACGGCTCCTTGTCGGCTGGCCGGCCCGCCTCCATCGCCCGCCCGCGTTCCATCTCGGCGTTGAGCTCGGCTCCGAACAGAAGCGCGAGGTTCGATATCCACAGCCACACGAGGAAGATGATCACGCCCGCCAGCGCGCCGTAGGTCTTGTTGTATGACGAGAAGTTCGCGACGTAGAGCGCGAACAGCCCGGAGGCGATCACCCACATCAGGACCGCAAACAGACCTCCAGGGCTGAGCCAGCTGAAGCCGGGATGCTTCACGTTCGGTGCGGCCCAGTACAGGATCGAGAACATCAGGCTGACGACCAGCAGCAGCACGGGCCACTTGGCGATGTCCCAGACCGTCACCGCGCTGCCCCCGACGCCGATCAGATTTCCGACCTGCTTGGCCAACCCCCCGGTGATCACCACCGCGACGGAGCTCAAAGCCAGCAGCGCCAGCAGCACGGCGGTGACGGACACCCTCACCGGGATGGTCTTCCAGATCGGTCGACCCTCCTCGATCTCGTAGATCGAGTTGGAGGCCCGCATGAACGCCGAGACGTAGCTCGACGCCGACCACAGCGACCCCGCGATCCCGACGATGAACAGGGCGCCGGCTGCGCCGCGGCTCTTCGCCAGGCCGTTGATGGCGCTCGTGAACAGCGTCCGGGCCGTGCCGGGAGCGAGCTTGGCGAGGTTGTTGATCAGCGCCTGCGTGGCGGAGTGGCCGACCAGCCCGACGACCGAGATCAGCGCGATGATCGCGGGGAACATCGCCAGGATCCCATAGTAGGTCAGTGCGGCCGCCCAGTCGCTGAGGTTGTCCTTGCTGTAGCCGGCGAATGTCCGCTTCAGCACTCCCGTCCAGGAGCGACGCGGAAGCTCCGTCGGGCTCTCCGGCGGCGGCTGATCCCCCGCCGGTTCGCCGGCCGAGCGGTCCCGAGCATCAGTTGCCATCGTCCGCTTGCCTCCTGGATCCGATCCGGCCCACCACCAAGCCGGCCACGAACCCGCCCGCGGCCACGAGCGCCACCGGGTTGCGCCGAGCCGTCTCGGCCGCCTGGATCGCCGCGGTGCGGGCGCCGTCCGGAGACAGCTCGTTGGCCTTGCCGAGCAACTGATCTTTCTTCGTTGCGGCCGTTACCTTGGTCTCGTCGAGCTTGCGCCGTGCCTGCTTCTTGACGTCGGTCTTCTCGGCCAACGCCTCGACCGTGTCGCCGAGCTGCTGGCGAGTCTCGTCGATTTCCTGGCGGATCTGCTCGGGATCGCCGGAGCCGCTTACTGTCGTCCCGCCTGTGCCCGCTTCTTGGTCCATTGCACGTCCTCCTTCACGCTCTCGGTTGCCTGCTCGGGTACAGGCGGAGTCGCCTGCTGAACCTTCGTCTTGCCCTGGAGCGCGAGTACGCCGGCGAGCGCCGCCAGCACCGCGCCCACGATCAGCGCCGCCAGCCACGCGGTCACCGCCGTGGCCAGCCCGAGCACGGCCGCCGCGGTCACTGCGCCGGCCGCATACAGCCCGAAGATGCCCGCTCCGCCGAACATCCCAGCACCGATCCCGGCCCGCTTGCCCTTCGTGACGAGCTCGGCCTTGGCGAGCTCCACCTCCTGGCGCGCGAGCAGGCTCGTCTGCTCAGAGAGCTGCCTTACCAGCTCCGCCAGGGACGCCTCCTGCACACGCTCATCGTGCGTCTGCGCTGCATCCGCCATAAGACCTCCTTGGAGTTGCCCCCGGGCTTCCCGACGACGGCAGCGCCAAAACGGCGCCCGCGCTCAGAGCGGCGTGGTATAGGCCCCGGTGATCCCGCCGTCGACGAGGAACACCGTGGCGTTGACGTAGCTCGACTCATCGCCGGCGAGGAACAGCGCTGCATTGGCGATCTCCTCGGCACGCCCGAAGCGACCCATCGGCACGTGGATCATGCGGCGCGCGGCCTCCTCAGCATCCTTGGCAAACAGCTCCTGCAACAGCGGCGTGTCGATCGGTCCCGGGCACAGTGCGTTGACCCGCACCCCGCGGCGGGCGAACTCGACCCCGAGCTCGCGAGACAGCGCGACGACCCCGCCCTTGGAGGCCGTGTAGGAGATCTGCGAGGTGGCCGCGCCCATCATCGAGACGAATGAGGCGGTGTTGACCACCGAGCCGCCGCCGGCCTCGAGGAGGTGCGGGATTCCGTGCTTGCAGCACAGAAACACGCTGCGCAGGTTCGCCGACTGCACGCGCTCCCACGCCTCCAGCGACGTGTCGAGCACCGAGGTGTCGTCGACCGGCGCGATCCCCGCGTTGTTGAACAGCACATCGATCCGGCCGAGTTCCTCGCGCACACGCGCGTACAGCGACACCACGGTCGTCTCGTCTGTCACGTCGCCCTGCAGCGACAGCGCACCGACCGAGTGCGGGCGCAGGTCGATGCCCACGACCTGGGCTCCCTCCCGCTCGAAGATCGAGGCGGTGGCCGTGCCGATCCCGCCGGCCGCGCCGGTGATCACGCACACCTTGTCCGCCAGCCGCCCGGGCATCACACGCCCACCTGGGCAAGCATCACACGCCCACCTGCCCGGGCATCACACGCCCACCAGGCCGGGCATCACAGCGATTGACTGGCTCGCGTGCTGGCCGAGGCGAGGTCAGCTGGGCACCGGTCCCGCCGGCGTGACCTCGCTCCCCGGTATCGGCTCGCCCGACATGTCGATATCGATCGTCCGCACCGGCCCCTTGAACGTGTGACGGGCCGAGACGAGGTACCACAGCGTGACCGCGGCCACCACCACGATCGTCACGATCGGCGCGTAGTTGACCGCGGACCAGCTGAACGTGCTGCTGAACGGGACCGCCGCGGGGGTGAACGGCAGGCAGAAGATGATCACGCACAGCGCCACCCAGATGATCGCGATCAGGTTGATCCACTTGTACTTCTGCCCGAGCGTCCACGGCCCCGTCTGGAATGCGTCACCCATCCGCCACCGCAGAAAGACGGGAATCGTGTAGGCGATGTAGAGCCCGATCACCGAGATCGACGTCACCGCCAGGAATGCGACCGGGAGGCCCACGTGGTTGCCCTTGTACGCCGGGATCGTGATGATGAACGCGAACACCGCGACGAACACCACGGCCCAGGTGGGCGTCCGGTGGCTGTTCAGCCGGCGCCACAGGTTGTGGCCGGGAACCGCGCCGTCGCGCGAGAACGCGTAGGTCATCCGCGACGAGCTGGTCACGCAGGCCATGCCGCAGAACAGCTGGCCGATCGTGGAGATGATCAGCACCGCCTTGGCGGCCGCCGAGCTGAGCGCCGACTCGATGATCGACTGCGAGGTCCCGCCGGCCGCGTTGATCACCTTCACGTGGGTCGCCGCGAACGTCAGCGCGAGCAGCACCATCCAGCCGAATACGGCCGAGTAGAACACCGAGCGCCAGACGCCCTTGGGCGCGGCTTCAGCCGCGTCGTTGGTCTCCTCGGAGATGTGTGCGGATGCGTCATAGCCGGTGATCGTGTACATCGTCAGCAGGAACCCCAGCGGCAGGATGTAGAACCAATACATGTTGTGGTTGAAGCCGGAGAGGTTGATCCGGTGCCCGAACACGAAGCTGAAGCTCTGGTGGTGGCTGGGAACCGCGACCAGGATCACGATGATCACCATCACGCCGATCACGTGCCACCACACCGAGACCCTCGTGAACAGCGCCACCAGCGGCGAGGAGAAGATGTTGATCAGCGCGTCCGCCGCCAGGATCAGGATGAACAGCACGAACACGTGGTGCAGCGAGGCCTGCACGCTGGTGGTCGCAAAGTTCACGCCCAGGACGTGGGCGCCGTAGAACGACAGCGTGGAGTTCAGGAATGTCGCCGCGGCGTAGTCGACGGACGCGGTCACCGCAACCAGGCCGATCAGGTTGAACCAGCCCGTGAACCAGCCCCAGCCGGCGCCCCCCAGTTTCGATGCCCAGTAGTAGATCCCCCCCGCGGTCGGCATCGCCGAGGCGAGCTCGGCCATCGAGAACGCCACCAGCAGGATGAACACGCTGATCACCGGCCAGCCGATCGAGATCGCCACCGGGCCGCCGTTGATCCACGCCTGACCGTAAGTCGTGAAGCAGCCGGCGAGGATCGAGATGATCGAGAACGAGATCGCGAAGTTCGAGAACCCGCTCCAGCCGCGCTTGAGCTCCTGCTTGTAGCCAAGCTCGGCGAGTCTCTGCTCGTCCCTCGACAGCGTCGTCTCGGCAGTCGCCATTGCAGCCCCTCCTCAGTAAAGGTCTGAACGTCCGTCCTTAGCCGCGGAACCTTACGCCCGGCTAAGGACGGGTGTCAACCCTGGTTAGCTATTTGCGCTGTTCGGTAGGAGTCCGGCAAGGATGTGCTCCGTTCCGCGCAGGTGCTCGGCCATCTCACGGGCAGCGGCCGCCTCGTCGCGGCGCCGGGCCGCGGCAAGCACGCGACGATGTTGCGCGTTGGCGGAGTCGAGCACCTCGGGTGGATGGGGGATCATCGAGATCAGGCCGCTCATCGCGCCTTGCACCTCGGTCATCGCGGTCACCAGCCGGGGACTTTGCGTGGCCTCGGCCAGCCCCACGTGCAGCCGGATGTCGGTCTGCCGGTAGGACCCGAAGTCCTCGAGCATCCCGTCGAGCGCCAAGACCAGTTCATCGAGCGCGTCGAGCATCTCCGGCTCGGCTCGCTCGGCCGCCAGAACCGCCACCCCGACCTCGACCGCCATGCGCTCGTCGCACACGTCTCGCCACGCCGCCAGCGCATCGCGCGAGGGCGGGAGCGCGGGCGGCTGGGGGTCGGCGACGAATGTCCCGCCGCCGCGTCCCCGGGTCGCGTGCAGGTGGCCACTCTGGGCGAGCGCGACCAGCGCCTGGCGCAAGGTCGATCGCGCGATTCCCAGCTTCGCGCACAGGTCGCGCTCGGCGGGCAGCCGGGTCCCGGGCGGGAGCAGCCCGAGCCTGATCGCCGTGCCAAGCCGCTCGACCGTCTCTTCGAACGCCGTCTGCGAGCGGACCGGCGCGAATACCGTCTCCAGCGACGCGGCGGACTCGAGCGAGGCGACGTGCAGCAGGCTCGCGGGCTCGCTCACAGCCGCTCGAAGCCCCGGAACCGCTCCCAGTCGGTTACCGCAGACTCGAACGCGCCAAGCTCAACCTCGGCCGCGTGCGCGTAGTGCTCGACGACCTCGTCGCCGAACGCGTGGCGCGCGACGGCGCTGTCCCGGAACAGATCGCGCGCGTCTCGCAGCGTCGACGGCAGCCGCGGCTTGTCGCGCGCCAGGTAGGCGTTCCCTTGGTAGGGCGGCTCGAGCTCCAGCCCCTGCTCGACGCCGTGCAGTCCCGCGGCGATGATCGCGCTCAGCGCGAGATAGGGATTGAGATCCGATCCGCCCGCCCGGTTCTCGAACCGCAGCGACGGCCCATGGCCGACGATGCGCAGCGCGCAGGTACGGTTGTCCTCGGCCCACGCCACCGCGGTCGGCGCGAACGAGCCCTCGGCGTAGCGCTTGTATGAGTTGACGTTCGGGGCGAGGAACAGCGTCAGCTCGCGCAGGCACGCGAGCTGACCGGCCAGGAAGGCATCGAATACCGCTCGCTCGCGCGCGAACAGCGCACCTTGGCCGTCGGCAAGCGAAAAGTGGACGTGGCACGAGCTCCCCTCGCGCTCGTTGAACTTGGCGATGAAACTGATCGACATCCCCTCCTGGGCGGCGATCTCCTTGGCGGCGTTCTTGTAGATCGCATGATCGTCGGCGGTGCGCAGGGCGTCGGCGTAGCGGAAGTTGATCTCGTGCTGTCCCAGGTTGCACTCGCCCTTGGAGTTCTCGACCGACAACCCGGCGTCCTGCATCGCGTTGCGGATCCGGCGAATGAGGGGCTCGACGCGGGCGGTGCCGAGCATCGAGTAGTCGATGTTGTAGAGGTTCGCGGGTTCGAGCTCTCGGTAGCCCTTGCGCCACGCTTCCTCGTAGCTGTCACGGAAGATCAGGAACTCGAGTTCGGTGCTCGCGTTGGTACTCCAGCCTCGCTCCGCCAGCCGTGCCAGCTGCGCGCGCAGCACCTGCCGGGGGGATGGCGCCACCGGTCGCTTCTCGGCCCACTCCAGATCGGCCAGGCACAGCGCCGTGCCGGGATGCCACGGGACCGGCCGCAGCGAGTCGAGGTCAGGCCGCATCGCGAAGTCGCCGTAGCCCTGCTCCCACGACGCCAGCTCGTAGCCCTCGACCGGCGTCATCTCGACGTCCACCGCGAGCAGGTAGTTGCACCCCTCGGCGCCGTGCTGTGCGACCTCGTCCAGGAAATGACGCGCCATCAGCCGCTTGCCCTGCAGGCGCCCCTGCATGTCGCAGATCGCGAGCAGGACCGTGTCGATCTCCCCCCGGTCGACCTGCGCCGTCAGCTCCTCGAGGTTCATGGAGTGGTGAAGGTATAGGAAGCGGCCCTTAAACGCTAGGTTTCGCAGGGATGGCTGGCCTCACCGGGATCGTGGAGCGGCTCGAGGACTCGCTGGGGCCGATCGGCGGTGCGCCGGCGCCGCTGCAAGGCGGAATCACCAACCGCAACTACCGGGCCCGGTTCGGCGATCGCGAGTACGTGGTCAGGCTTCCCGGCAAGGACACGGCGCTGCTGGGGATCAGCCGTGAGGCGGAGCGGATCGCCAACCAAGCCGCGGCCGGGCTCGGCATTGCCCCGGCCGTGGCCGCGGGCGATGAGGAGTGCCTGGTGACCGAGTTTCTCGACGGCGCACCGGTCGACCTCCACGAGCTGCGGGCAGATCCCGGCCCGGTGGCCGCGGCATTGCGAGCGTTCCACGACTCCGGCGTACGGCTTCCGACCCGCTTCTGGGTCCCCGAGCTGCTGGACGCATACGCCGCGATCGTGCGAGAGTGCGGGGGCGCGCTGCCGCACGACTACGCCGCCACCCAGGTTGTGGCCGCGCGGATCGCGCTCGCCCTGCCCCTGTCAGAGCCCGTGCCCTGCCACGACGACCTGCTGCCCGCGAACATCCTCCGGGTCCCCGCGCGCGAGGATGGCCGCACGATCATGCTGGTCGACTGGGAGTACGCCGGCATGGGCCACCGACTGTTCGACCTCGGCAATCTCGCGGTCAACAACGGCTTCGACGAGCCGGCCGAGGAGCGCTTGCTGACGGCGTACTTCGGCGTGCCCCCGGACCCGGGACGCACCGCCGCCCTGAATCTGATGAAGATCATGTCCGACGCGCGTGAGGCTGCCTGGGGAGTCGTCCAGGACGTGATCTCCGAGCTCGACTTCGACTTCGCCGGCTACGCGCGCAAGCACTTCGACCGGCTCGCCGAGGCGGCGAGCGATCCGCGAGTGGACGGGTGGCTCGATGCCGCGGCCGCGTAGGCTCCCCGATCGCGCGCGCGTGGTGATCGTCGGCGGCGGCGTCGCTGGCGCCTCGGTCGCCTACCACCTGGCACGGCTCGGGGAGCGCGACGTGATCCTGCTCGATCGCGGCGAGCTGACCAGCGGCTCCACGTTTCATTCCGCCGGCCTGGTCGGCCAGCTCCGCGCAAGCGTGTCGCTGACGCGGATGATGATGGACTCGGTCGAGCTCTACCGTCGGCTCGACTGCGGGTGGGTGCAGTGCGGCGGGATCCGGCTGGCCTGCACGCCCGAGCGCGAGCAGGAGGTGATGCGCCAGGTCGCGTGGGCGAAGACGTTCGGGCTGCCGCTCGAGCTGATCTCCCCTGAGGAGGCGCGCGAGCTGTTCCCGCTGATGGTCACCGACGGCGTGCGGTGCGCGTCGTACCTGCCCACCGACGGCTACCTGGACCCCTCGCAGCTCACCTACGCGCTGGTCGAGGGCGCCCGGCAGGGCGGCTGCCGGGTGTTCACGCACACCCGCGTGACCGGCATCGAGGTGCAGCGCGGCCGCGTGCGTGCCGTGAACACCGAGTGGGGCACGCTGGAGGCCGAGATCGTCCTCAACGCCGCCGGGATGTTCGCGGCCGAGCTGGGACGGATGGCGGGAGTGCGGGTTCCGCTCGTCCCGTTCGCGCACCAGTACCTGGTCACCCAGCCGTTTCGCGACCGCGCCGCCGGCGAGCACCTGCCCACGCTGCGCGATCCCGACCTGCTCGTCTACTTCCGCGAAGAGGGGGCGGGCCTCGTGATGGGTGGCTACGAGCGACGCAGCGCGCCGTGGGCGCTCGACGAGCACCAACTCGATCGGATCGCCCCCGACTTCAACGGCAGGCTGCTGGAGGAGGATTGGCAGCGGTTCGAGGAGCTCGCCCGCAACTCGGCCCGCCGGGTCCCGGCGATGGAGGACGTCAAGGTGACGCGCCTGATCAACGGCCCCGAGGCGTTCACGCCCGACAACGAGTTCTGTCTCGGTGAGACCGACGTGCGCGGCTTCTTCGTCGCCGCCGGCTTTTGCGCTCACGGCCTCGCGGGGGCGGGCGGGCTGGGGCGGATCGTCGCCCACTGGATCCTCGCCGGCGAGCCGGACTATGACGTGTGGGAGATGGACATCCGCCGGTTCGGCTTCCACTACCGCTCGCCGCGGTACACGCTCAAGCGCGCCAAGGAGGTCTACGAGACCTACTACGACATCCGCTATCCCGGGCACGAGCGCCAGGCCGGCAGGCCGCTGCGGGTCTCGAGTGCTTACGGCTGGCATCTCGACCACGGCGCAGCGTTCGGCGAGAAGTCCGGCTGGGAGCGCGTCAACTGGTACGAGGCCAACGCCGCCGCCGGCGATCCCGAACTGCGCCCGCGCGGCTGGGCCGGGATGCACTGGTCGCCGGCGATCGGCGCCGAGCACAACGCCACCCGCGAGGCCGCCGGGCTGTTCGACGAATCGTCGTTCGCGAAGCTCGAGGTCACCGGCCCCGGCGCTGCCGAGTTGCTCGAGCGGCTCTGCGATAACCACGTGGCGCGGGCGGTGGGAGCGGTCACCTACACGCAGATGCTCAACCGTCGCGGCGGCATCGAATGCGACTTCACGGTCACGCGGCTCGAGGACGAGCGCTTCCAGATCGTCACCGGCACCGCCTTCGGCAACCACGACGCGAGCTGGATCCGCCGCCACCTGCCGGGCGACGGCTCGGTGCGGCTGACCGACGTCACCTCCCGCTGGGCGTGCTTCGCGCTGTGGGGTCCCAAGGCACCGGAGATCCTGAGATCGCTCACCCCGGACCCGCTCGAGCTCCCGTACATGTCGATGCGCGAGCTCGCGGTGGGAGACGTTCCCGTGCGCGCGCTGCGGGTCACGTTCGTGGGCGAACTCGGCTGGGAGCTCTACTGTCCGACCGAGTACGGCGCCGGCCTGTGGCAGGCGCTGTGGGAGGCGGGCCGGCCCCACGGGATGCTCGCCGGGGGCTACCGGGCGATCGACTCGATGCGACTGGAGAAGGGCTACCGCGTGTGGGCTACCGACATCACCCCCGATGAGACCCCGCACGAGGCCGGCCTCGGATTCTGCGTGCGGAGCGACAGGTCATTCATCGGCTCCGACGCCCTCGCTCGAACCGAGCCGCGCCAGCGCCTGCGCTGCCTGGTGCTCGAGGATCCCCGGTCCGTGGCGCTGGGGAACGAGCCGGTGCGGATCGACGGAGAGATTGCCGGCCGGGTCACCAGCGGCGGCTACGGCTACACCGTCGAGCGCTCGATCGCTTATGCGTACCTGCCCCCCGACGTCGAGACCGGGACCGCAATCGAGGTCGACATCTTCGGGCAGTGGACCGGCGGCGAGGTCGCCCGCGAGCCGCTGTTTGACCCGCGCGGCGAGCGCGTACGGACACCGCTAGCCTAGCCCGCCTCATGTCGCTCACAGTCGTGGGATCGATCGCGTTCGACGCCGTCACCACGCCGTTCGGCAGCCGCGAGCGGATGCTCGGGGGCTCGGCGGTGCACTTCGCGCTGGCCGCCGCGTTCTTCGACACCGTGCACGTGGTCGGCCCGGTCGGCGATGACTTTGGCGAGGCCGAATACGAAGTGCTGCGCGCGCGGGGGATCGACACGGGCGACATCGAGCACGTCGCCGGCGGCAAGACGTTCTTCTGGCGCGGCGAGTACGGCTGGGATCTCAACTCCCGCGAGACGCTCGAGACCCAGCTCAACGTGTTCGCGGACTTCCAGCCGAAGCTCTCCGAACCGTCGCGCACGGCGGACGTCGTGTTCCTGGGCAACATCCAGCCCGACCTCCAGCGCCAGGTGCGCGCGCAATGCGGGGCGGCCCGCGTCGTCGCGCTCGACTCGATGAATCTGTGGATCGACACGGCCCGGGACTCGCTGATCGAGACGATCCGGAGCGTCGACTGCCTGCTGCTCAACGACGCCGAGCTGCGACAGCTCACGCGCGAGCCGACGCTGGTGCGCGCCGCCACCCAGGTCCGGGAGTGGGGGCCCGCCGTGGTCGTCGCCAAGCAGGGCGAGTACGGCGCGGCGATGATCACCGACGAGGGCTTCTTCGGCCTTCCCGCCTACCCGCTCGAGACCGTCGTTGACCCGACCGGCGCCGGCGACTGCTTCGCGGGCGGCTTCGTGGGTTACCTCGCCGCCCATCCCGGTGGGGAGATCGACGACGGCGCGTTGCGGCGGGCGATGGCGTACGGCACGGCGCTGGCGTCGTTCAACGTCGAGGAGTTCGGGGTCGAGCGGGTCGCGCGGCTGACCAGCGAGGAGATCGCCGAGCGCGTCTCGGAGCTCCAGCGGATCACCCAGTTCGTCGAAAAGCCGATCGCCCTGCGGGATTAGGGAGGGGGGGGTGTGGCTTCGGCGACCCCGGGGTTGCTGCGGCCCACCGTTTGAACGCACCGCCGTGGGCCGGAGCAAAACGCCGCGGCGTGACATCGCCAATCAATCCGGGTAGGATCCGCCGCGTCGTGACTTGGGGATTTCTGTGGTTGATGCTGGCGCTCAAGATCCCGCTCGCCGCCCTGATCTACATCGTCTGGTGGGCGATCAAGCAGGAGCCTGAGGAGGCACCGTCCTCCGATGATGACGGGGGCATCAAGCGCCACCCGACCCATCCCCGCAAGCCGTTCCCGCGCCATCCCCGGCGCGGCCCCCACGGCGACCCTCCGCCGGCGCCGCCGGCGCGGGTGCGGACGGTACGCGCCCGGGCGCGGACCCTGGATCACTGAATCGCGGCGGCCCCGGGCGCGAGGCGGCATCCCGCCAAGCCCCAATCCGCCGGCGCTGGCAGACTTGCGCGCATGCCCGACGCGCCGGCCTCGGTCCTCTCCGACGGGACGATCCTCGAGCTGGTCCAGGAGGGCCGGATCCGGATCGATCCGTGGGATCCACAGCTCGTCCAGCCCGCCAGCGTCGACCTCCGGCTCGGCGACACCTTCCGGGTGTTCCACAACCACCGCGCGTCCGCGATCGACCTGCGCCGTCCACCCGAGAACCTGACCGAGGAGGTCAGGGTCCCCGAACACGACTCGTTCGTGATCCACCCGGGGGAGTTCTGCCTGGGCCGGACGCTCGAGTGGGTCGAGCTGCCCGATGACATCGTGGCGCGGATCGAGGGCAAATCGAGTCTGGGCCGTCTCGGCCTCATCGTTCACGCAACGGCCGGCTTCTGCGACCCCGGCTGGAAGGGCACGCTGACGCTGGAGTTGAACAATCTCACCCGCGTGCCGATCAAGCTCTACCCCGGCCTGCTGATCGCCCAGCTGTCATTCATGTCGCTCGACCGGCCGGCGCTCCGCCCCTACGGGAGCCCAGAGCTCGGCAGCCACTACCAGGGTCAGCGGGCGGCCACCGAATCGCGCTACGAGGGCGCTCGGGGGGATGCGGCGCAGTCGCCGAAGATCGGATAGGCTCGCGCGCCCATGATCGCTCTGCTAGTAGCCGCCAGCGAGCCGTCAAAGGTGCCGTTCTACTTCGCCGGCGGCGCGCTGGCGGTGTGGGCGGTGATCCTCGCTTCGATCGGGCTCACGCGGCCGAGCTTCCCGTACAACCCTCGCGGCCAGCGCACGGTGGTGGCGATCAGTCTCCTGCTCGGGGCGCTGGCGGTCGCGATGGCGATCCTGACCAGCAAGTAGCCGCTCCGCGAGCCAGCTTCTCGCCCACGCGCCCGGAGTATTAGAGTGCTCTGGTGGTCGCTCTGCTCGGCCTCCGGAGAGACCACCTTGGCAACCGCGCGAGAGGATTGCGATGAGCACCGAGACTCAGGAACAGGATGGCGCCGGCGTAGCCACGGGCAAGGAAACGCTGACGATCACCGACAACCGCACCGGCAAGGATTACGAGATCCCGATCGAGGACGGGACCATTCGCGCCACCGAGCTGCGGAACATCAAGACGGACGAGGAGGACTTCGGCTTGATGACCTACGACCCGGCGTACATGGCGACCGCGTCGTGCCGCTCGGCGGTCACGTTCATCGACGGCGAGAAGGGGATCCTCGAATACCGCGGCTACCCGATCGAGCAGCTCGCGGAGAAGTCTTCATATCTGGAGGTCGCCTACCTGCTGATCCACGGCGCGTTGCCGAGCCAGCAGCAGCTCGACGACTGGACGCACCAGATCACGATCCACACCTTCGTGCACGAGAACGTCAAGGAATTCATGCAGGGGTTCCGCTACGACGCGCACCCGATGGGGATGCTGCTCGCATCGGTCGGAGCGCTCTCCACCTTCTATCCCGAGGCGTCGGCGATCAAGGACGAGGAGGTCCGCTACCTGCAGGTGATCCGCCTGCTCGCGAAGATGCCGACCCTCGCCGCGTTCTCCTACCGCCACAACCGAGGTATGCCCTACGTATATCCGGATAACGATCTCTCCTATCCCGGCAACTTCCTGTCGATGATCTACAAGGTCGCCGAGCTCAAGTACGAGCCCGATCCGCGGCTCGAGCACGCGCTCGACGTTCTCTTCATTCTTCATGCCGACCACGAGCAGAACTGCTCGACCAGCGCGGTACGAAGCGTCGGTTCCTCGCAGGTCGACCCCTACTCGGCCGTGGCGGCCGGCGTGGCGGCGCTGTACGGCCCGCTGCACGGCGGCGCCAACGAGGCCGTGCTGCGGATGCTGCGACGGATCGAGACCACGGACAACGTCCCCGACTTCATCGCGGGCGTCAAAGAGGGCAAGGAGAAGCTGATGGGCTTCGGCCACCGGGTCTATAAGAACTTCGACCCGCGCGCGAAGATCATCAAGAAGGCCACCGACGAGGTGTTCGAGGTGACGGGTAAGAACCCGCTGCTGGACATCGCCACCGAGCTCGAGAAGATCGCGCTCGAGGACGATTACTTCATCGAGCGCAAGCTGTACCCCAACGTCGACTTCTACTCCGGCCTGATCTATGAAGCGCTCGGCATGCCGATGGAGATGTTCCCGGTGCTGTTCGCGATCGGGCGCACCAGCGGCTGGATCGCCCAGTGGCTCGAGATGATCGACGACTCCGAGCAGAAAATCGCCCGCCCACGCCAGATCTACACCGGCAAGCACGACCTCGAGTACGTGCCGATGGACCGGCGTCGCTAATCGGAGATCCAGTCGCTGCGGGAGAGCGTCGCCACCCCCCCTCTCCCCCTCCCCCCGAAGCGGGCGCCCTCGGCGGCCCACGGTCAGTCGGCCGGCCACGAGGTGAGCGGCGCCTCAACCTGAGCGCTTGAGCTTCCCGTGCCGCTTGGCATACCGCTCGCCGGCGCGGAAGACCACCAACCCCAGCGGGATCGACACCGCTCCGAGCAACAGCAGCGGCCACAGGTCCCCCCAGACGGCGCCGAGGCCGGCCCCGTTCAGGATCGCCGCGCGGATCCCGCGCAGCGCGTACGTGGCCGGCGAGATCGTCGATAACCACTGCATCCACTGCGGCAGCACGGATACCGGGTAGTACACGCCCGAGACCACCAGCAGGAAGCCCTGGGCGATGAAGCCGAGCTGGGCGCCCTTCTCCGGCGAGATCAGCGGCAGGACCGCCGTCACCATCCCGATGCCCACGAACGAGACCGAGGCCACGGCGAGCAGAACCAGCGCCGCCGCGAAGTTCGCGTGGTGGAACTGAAGGCCAAAGAACAGCCCGATGACCACGAACAGCAGCGCCGTTCGCAGGACGCCGTAGAGCACGGCGAACAGGCCCATCCCACCCAGGTGCACAGCGCGCGCGAGCGGCGCCATGAACGTGTACTCGATCGTCCCCTCCCAGCGCTCCCAGGCGACCGTCTCGGTCAAGATCTCGAAGATGATTCCCAGATACGCCCAGATCACCGCGCCGATCAGCAACGTCGTCGTCGCACGCTCCACGTTTAGGTGACCCCCGGTCGCCTCCACGCCCTTGGCGATGAACACGATCGTCAGCGTGTTGGCCACCGTCCACAGGAAGAATGCGAGCTCCCACCAGCCATAGCGCTTGACCAGGTAGGCGTTTCGCTCGATCACCCCTCCGAGCCCGATCAGCTGCCGGCGCAGGTTTCCAGGGCCATCCATCTCAGGCCTCGGGCGCTGGCCTCTCAGCAGGTCGATGGTTCGCGCAATCGGGGTCATGCATGCACCTCCTCGTCGTCCTCCTCGAGTGCGATCCCGGTGGCCGTGAAGAACGCTTCCTCAAGGCTCGCGCAGCCATAGCGGGCGACCAGCTCCTCCGCCGGCTCGAGCGCGAGCAGGCGCCCGGCGTGCAGGATCCCGACCCGCTCGGCCAGAGTTTCGGCCTCGGCGAGATCGTGCGTGCAGAGCAGGATCGTGGTGTCGTGGGTGGCGCGCAGGTCGCGGATGAATGCCTGGACCTCGCGCTTGGAGCGGGGATCGAGGCCGGTCGTCGGCTCGTCGAGCAGCAGCACCACCGGCGAGGTGAGCAGCGCCCGCGCGAGCGCGACCTTCTGCTGCATGCCGCGGGAGAGGTCCTCCATCGGCTCGGTTGCGCGCGCCACGGGGAACCCCACGCGCTCGAGGATCTCGGGGATGCGCGTCCGTGTCACGCCGGGTGTCAGACCGTAGAAGCGCGCGGCGTAGGAGAGGTTCTCCACCGCCGACATGCGCTTGAAGAACGACGCCTCGACCGACACCCGGTTGATCAGCCGCCGCACGGCTCCCGCGTCGCGGACGACATCGTGTCCGAACACCCGGGCGCTGCCGCCATCGGGCAGCAGCAGCGTCGACAGCGCTCGCACCAGGGTCGACTTGCCTGAGCCGTTCTGGCCGAGCACGGCGACGCACTCGCCGCGCTCGATCGTGAACGACAGGTTCGTCAGCGCCGCGACGGTCCCCCGCCGCCCACCACGGCGGCGGCGAAAGCGTTTCTCCAACTGGGTTACATCAACTGCAAACAACCGTTGCTCCTCAACAGACGACGTGGCCAGGGACCAGTAACCGAGGCGGCGCTCGGCTCAGGCGAGCGGATGGTCACATTCGGAGAAGCAACACTGCGACGCTCAGCCTATCACTCAGGCGCTGCGTGGTTGTGCTTGGGCGAGGCGACGATCGAGCATCGCAACGTTCGTGGACCCGGGTGGTGCGCGTTACGCTGTGGCGGTGCAGGTGGTGATGGGGTGGCAACCCGCTGGGCAGGCGCTGCAACGGCGATCGGGAATCTGCCCTCGGCGCGTGACCGAATGCCAGGCGTGACCCGAGCTCGGCTCGGCGCCTGGCTGGAGGAGTACGAACGTGCGTGGAGGAGCGCTGGGACCGGGGCGGTCAGAGATCTGTTCAGCCACAACGCCACCTATCAGCTCTCACCGTATGAGCCGCCAATCGCCGGTCTCGACGCAATCACCGCGATGTGGGAGCACGAGCGCACCGGCCCGGACGAGCAGTTCACGCTGAGCTGGGAGATCGTGGCGGTCGAGGCTGACACTGCCGTCGTCTACGCGGAAGTGCTCTACGCCGGACCGCCGCCCCGACCCTACCGCGACCTCTGGGTGCTCCGATTCGACCGGGCCGATCGCTGCCGAGAGTTCCAGGAGTGGCCGTTTTGGCCCGGTCAGCCGCGGGCCGCAACGTCATTACTCCCGCGCTCGATCCCGGCGCTTCCGACGTCCGCGCACCGTGGCGTCGGCCTCGTCGACCGCTGCGCGGGCCGTTCTCCACGGCGCCCGCCGGCGGCGTCGCTACTTCGAGCCGAACACGCGCTCGAACAGGGCCGTGTCACCCGAAGTTTGAAACCTGATCAGCTTGCCGTCTCGGAACGTGAGCACATCGGCCGAATCGGCCTGCTCGCCCCCGACCGTGACCTGAGTCAGCACGACGACACGGTCCTCGTCCGAGAACCAGAATTGCGGCGAGGTCCTGAATCCCCTCTCGGCGAGCTTGCCCCACAGCGCCCCGACATCCTGCTTGCTTCGGACGGTGCCGCTGATCGCGCTGTTGCCCGGTGTGATCCAAACTACGTCGTCGGCCATATCGGCCATCGCTCCCTCAGCGTCACCCTCCGCAAACGCCGCATACGCCCGCTTGGCTGTCTCCAGATTCTGCTCTCCCGCCATGAAGCACCCCTTTTTCTAGTGGTCCGGTGCACCCTACACCCGGATCAGCCACGCCGGCAACGGAGGTCGGCGGAGCCGACCATCTCTTCGCGCACCATCGCTCAGTCGATCTTCAAGCACTCGCCACCGAGGACGAGGTGATCGCCAGGCCGGATTTCGCAGCGCCCCACGCGGATACCGTTGATGATCGTGCCGTTGGTTGATTCGAGATCCTGCAACACCCAGGTCCCGTCCCGGAAGAGCATTCGGGCGTGGCGTCGAGACACAGCGGGGTCCGAGAGCACGACATCGCAATCGTGATGGCGGCCTATCAGCAACTTGGTCTGATCACCGCTCCAGTCGAGCGCGAGCAGCACGGGCTGCCGCTCGCCTGTGTCTCTGCGCGGCGAGCGTAGTGCCGCCGCCGTGGCGTTCCGGATCCTCCGGCGCCTTTCGTCACGTGAGCTCCGAAGCTTCAGGTCGCCGATCAGGCGCAGCGGATCGATCAGCCGAGCGTGCAGCAACTGATCGATCCGGTGGCAGAACGTGTCCTCGCTCAACAGGCCGCCACCGTATGCCGCATTGAGGGTGCGCGCGATTTGCCTTCGGGAGGTGCCTGGCCGAACCATAGACCTAGTCTCCTCTGGCCCGGGCCAACTGTCCAGCCAGGGGCCAGCCGGCGAGGCCGCAAACTTTATTGTCGTCTGAGGCCCGCGGGTACCAGAGTGACATGACTGATTCCCCGGAGGACCAAATACCTGACGCCACCCCTCCCCCGCCCAAGCTCCCCGACGTCGAGAGCCCGCCACCGGAGGACGTGCTTGCCGGCGTCCCCTCCAAGGAGGAGGTCATCGACGAGGCACAATCGGCCGACGAGGTCCTGGCCCAGGAGCCGAGCGTCGATGAGCTCCTGGGACGGGAGCGGATTCGTCCGAAGCCGCGCGACACCTAAGCGCGTGCCGAGCAGCAGGGGCGCCGAGGCGAACGCGCGGGAGTGCTGCTCGCTGGATTAGAGTTCCGCCCCGTGCCCCGACGTCGGGTGGTGATCGATCACGTCACGGTGGGCGTCAGCGATCTGCGCCGAAGCCGGCAGTTCTACGCTCGCGCGCTGCTGCCTCTCGGTTTCGCCGAAATTCGCTCCCGTCCCGAGGCGGACGAGGTGGAGTTTGGACTCGACGAGGCCGACGACTTTGCAATCTCCACCCGCTACGGGACGAGCTCGCCGGTGCATGTCGCCTTCGCCGCCGATCGGCGTGAGCAGGTGGACGCCTTCTACGCCGCCGCATTGGCCGCCGGCGGGCGAGACAACGGACCGCCGGGCCTACGGCCGGAATACTCGCCCGACTATTACGGGGCCTTCGTCCTCGATCCCGACGGGCACAACATCGAAGCCGTCCATCACGGCAGGGCCTAGCGCCGGGCTCAAGTAAGGTCGAGTGAACGCCGATGTACTGATTGACGAGGCGGGATCTTCAACACCTTGCGACGCTAGAAATCGATTGACTCCTCCAACGATCCCGGATGATTGCGGGTCCGGCCCGCCACGTTCGCACGAGCCGCTCCAGCGGCTACCCTCCCGCGAGCCGCTCCACCGGCCGCCCTCCCGCGAGCCGCATCAAAGGCCCGCTCTGAGGCTCGTCGACGCCCCGGTGGCGGAGGCGCAGTGGTTCTGCGGCTACTGCGGCATCTCCGCCTCGGGGCAAACGCCGTCCCCTGCCTCCCGGGTGTGCAAGCGGTGCGCCGCGGGCCTCCTGCTGGAGGCGCCCGCCGACGTCGCGCCCCGCAACGAGGAGCCATTCCTCGTGGTCGATGCGCGCCTCACGGTCCAGGCCGTGTCCCGGCGGGCGGAACAGTTGCTCGGCGTCAGCGAAACCGAGGTCACGGGCCGGCCCATCACGGACCTGATCACCGACGCCGCGGCGGAGCTCGACCACCGGACGACGTTCCTCACCGCGCTTGCGGGTGCGGCGCAGAGCGACGAGGCCCGCAGCTCCGCGTTCGTGCGCCCTCGCGACGCGTTCGGTATCCGGGTGCAAGCCCGTATCGGTCATTGCGGGCCACCCCGGGCTGCCCTGATCGTGCTCGAGACGCCCGCTTCCGGCTCCGGCCCGCGCCTTCGGCTCGTGCCGGCGCAGCGGCGGCAGGCAGCGCAGCAGAACCTCTAGCAACAACCCGAGCCGCCCGGGAGTCCGCGGGACCGGTCGATCCGCCTTGACAGCTTCGGCAATGTGGAGGTCAGGCAAGCACTCGACCTCAGGAGTAGTCCTTTGCAGCTCGACGGCATCCATCACATCACATGCATTACGGCGGACGCGCCGCGCAATGTCGATTTCTACGCGCGCGTCCTCGGGCTGCGGCTGGTGAAGAAGACGGTCAATTTCGACGCGCCCGACGTCTATCACCTCTATTACGGGGATGAGCATGGGACGCCCGGCTCGATCTTGACCTTCTTCGAGTTCCCGGATGCCGCGCCGGGGCGGGCTGGTGCGGGAATGATCCATCGGCTGCGCTGGCGGGTTGGCAGCTCGCAGGCGCTCGAGTTCTGGGCCGAGCGGCTGGCGCGCGAGGGCGTCGGCTTCGATGGCGATGGCGACCCACGGGCGCTCCGCTTCCGCGACCCCGAGGGACTGGGACTCGAGCTCGCGGTGGTCGAGACCGACGAGGAGCCTCTGCGCGCCGAGGCCGAGGGCATCCCCGAGGAGCATGCGCTCGCCGGGTTCGACGGAGTGCGCGCGTACGGAACCGGCCGGGAACTGGAAAACCGGCTGCTCACCGAGGTGCTCGGATTCACGCTGAGAGGACCCGGCGAGTATGCGCTCGAAGCTGGTCATCGGCGAGCCAGCTACGTGTATGACGATCCGCCTTCGGCAGTCGGGCTGCAGGGGACGGGTACCGTGCATCACATCGCCTGGTGCGACCGCGATGACGAGCACGCCGGCTGGCGCACACGCCTGATCGACGCCGGCGAGCGGCCGACGACGATCATCGACCGCCAGTACTTCCTGAGCATCTATTTTCGCGAGCCATACGGCGTGTTGTTCGAGCTGGCCACGCCGAGCCCGGGATTCGCGGTCGACGAGGATCCGGCACACCTGGGCGAGGAGCTGCGTCTGCCGCCACGCTACGAGCAGCTGCGAGATCGCCTCGAGGTGTCGCTTACACCCCTGACAAATCCACGCGTCAAGGCGGCCCGCTCGTGAGCAGCGCCGAGCGCCGAAAGGAGAGCTGATGGTTAATTGCACGCATCTGGAACAGGTCCGAGTCGATCGACCCGAGCGGGTCGCCGGGTGCGAGGAGTGCCTCGCGATCGGGGCCCAATGGGTGCACCTGCGCGTGTGCCGTACCTGCGGTCAGGTCGGCTGCTGTGATGACTCACCGAACCGGCACGCCTCAAAGCACGCCCGGGCCGTGGCGCATCCGATCATCACCTCGGTCGAGCCCGGCGAGGACTGGTCCTATTGCTATGTCGACGACGTCGCGTTCATGATCGCGGACCACGCATGAGCGAGCCGCTGGGCCTGGGCATCGAGGAGCCGCGGGATCGCGAGGGAGCGTTCCCGCGGCTCGACGAGGACCAACGGGACCGCTTGCGCGCAGTCGGTCAGGTGCGCAATGTGGAGCCCGGCGAGGTGTTGTTCCGCGAGGGCGATGAGAGCTACGACTTCTTCGTAGTCGAGTCGGGCGCGGTCACGATCGTCCGTGGCTACGGTGATGAGAATCGCGTGATCGCCGTTCATGGGCCGCACCGTTTCCTCGGCGAACTGAGCCTGTTGACCGGCGCGAGGGTGTATCTCACCGCCGTGGTGCGCGACGCCGGGGAGCTGATCCAGGTGCCGGTCGCGCGGTTGCGCGAGCTCGTGCTCGAGGACCAGGAGCTGAGCAATCTGATCCTGCGCGCGTACCTGGCGCGGCGCGCGATCCTGATCGAGGTCGGAGGGGGTCTGCGGCTGGTCGGCTCGCGCTATTCGGCCGAGACCAGGCGGTTGCACGAGTTCCTGGCGCGCAACCGCCAGCCATTCGAGTGGCTCGATCTCGAGGACGACGAAGAGGCCGAGAAGCTGTTGCAGACGCTCGGCGTTCAGCCGGCCGAGACGCCGGTGGTGATCGGCGCCGGGGGCGTGATGCGCAATCCATCCATCGCCGAGCTCGGCTCCGCGCTCCGCCTTGGCTCGCGGGGGGCGCCACCGGCGATGTGCGATCTGATCGTCGTGGGCGGCGGACCGGCCGGCCTTGCGGCCGCTCTGTACGGCGCCTCCGAGGGACTCGATACGCAGGCAATCGACGGCGTGGCATTCGGCGGGCAGGCCGGCACCTCCTCGCGGATCGAGAACTACCTCGGGTTCCCGACGGGGATCTCGGGCAGCGAGCTGGCCGAGCGTGCCGAGCTCCAGGCGAGGAAGTTCGGAGCGCGCCTCGTCGTTCCCGCCAAGGCGGTCGGGCTGGCCCGGGAGAACGGCCATTTCGCGATTGAGCTCGCCGGCGGCGACGTGGTGCGGGGGCGGACAGTGATCGTCGCGACAGGGGCTCAGTACCGCAAGCTCGACGTTCCCGCGCTCGAGCGATACGAAGGGGTGGGCGTCTACTACGCCGCCACGCAATCCGAAGCACAGCTGTGCTTCGGAGACCCGGTGCTGATCGTCGGTGGTGGCAACTCAGCCGGCCAGGCCGCGATGTTCCTCTCCCAGCACGCCGCGAGCTGCCGCCTTCTGATCCGCGGCGGCGACGTCGGCAAGTCGATGTCGCGCTATCTCGTCGATGAGCTCGCGCGCTGCGAGCAGGTCGAGCTGATCACGCACAGCGAGATCGTCGGGCTCAGAGGCGAGCCTGCGCTCGAGGCGGTCGTCGTCGCCGACCGGCGCACGGGCGAGCGCCGTGAACTCGAAGCGAAGGCCCTGTTCGTGTTCATCGGCGCCTCGCCCCACACCGACTGGCTGCGCGGGCACGTCGCGATGGATGAGGATTGCTTCGTGCTCACCGGTCGCGATCTCCAGGGTGATGATCTCGCCGGCTACGACGACGGGCGCCCCTACTTCCTCGAGACGAGCCAACCCGGGATCTTCGCCGTCGGCGATGTCCACTCCGGCTCGGTCAAACGGGTGGCCTCGGCGGTTGGCGAGGGCTCGATGGCCGTGCGCCTGGTGCACCAGCGTCTTGCGAACCACTGAGCTGGCCGCGGCACCGCTGAAACGGACGGCGTCGTCGGAAACCTGATCGACGTGGGCCATCAAGTCGCTGATATGGCGCGACTCGATGGCCCACGGCCGCGCGCGGGGGTTCTCAGGCAGGTCGCCAGTCGAGCGCCGGCCCGCCGCCGGCCCCGTCAGCTCACCCCGCCCCGCGGTCAACTCACCCCGGCCCGCGCTCAGCCCACCGCCGGCCCGCGGTCAGCTCACCCCGACCGGCGCCACCGCGCCATCGCCACCGCGTGCCTCCTCCACGTGCGCCCGGCTGTCGCGCGAGGAGATCAGCACGGCGGCGAGAACGGCTCCCAGGATCGCGAATCCCGCGCCGAACAGAAAGGCGCGATCGAACCCCTTGGTCAGTGCCACCGAGGCGTTGTGCACGCCCGCATGGAAGAGGCTCTGGGTACGGCTGTTGGCGACGGTGGCCAGGATCGCCAGCCCGAGCGCGCCGCCCACCTGTTGCGAAGTGTTGATCAGCCCGGACGCGAGACCCGCCTCGTGCGGTTCGGTTCCCGACACGGCAGCGATCGTCACCGGGACAAACGAGAATCCGAGCCCGACGGCGGCGAGCAGCGACGGGCCGAGGATGTCTGCCGCGAAGGAGCCCCCGGTCCCTGGTACCTGCGAGAACCACACCAGGCCGCCGGCGATCAGCAGCAGGCCCGCGATCAACGGCGGCTTGAATCCGAGGCGCGTGACGAGCTGTGACGCGATCCCCGCGGACAGGATGATCCCGACCGCGAGCGGGAGGTAGGAGATCCCCGTCTTGATCGGCGAGTAGTGCATCACGTCCTGTAGGTACAGGGAGATGAAGAAGAACATCGAGAACAGCGACATGCCGATCAACAGGCCGACGATGTTCGCGCCTCGGAGCGTGCGCAGGCGGAAGATCGAGAACGGCATCAGCGGGTAGCGCTGGCGGCGCTCGATCACGAGAAATGAGATGAGCAGAACCGCAGCAACTGCGAGGCGCAGGATTGTCGCGGTCGAGCCCCAGCCGACATTGACGGCGTCGACCACTGCATACACGAGCAGTGCCAGCCCCGCCGTGACGGTCACCGCGCCCGGCAGGTCAAAGCTGTTCGTGCCGTCCTCCGTGCGACTCTCGACGAGCAGGCGCGGGGCAAGGGCGGCGGCGAGGATCCCGATCGGGACATTGACGAACAGCACCCAGCGCCAGCTCAGGCCGCTCGTCAGGATCCCACCGAGGAGCACGCCCGCAGCGCCACCGGCGCCGGCAACAGCGCCCCACACTCCCAGCGCGCGGTTGCGCTCGGGCCCATCCGCGAACGTGGTCGTGATGATCGACAGCGCTGCCGGCGAGACGATCGCCGCGCCGAGCCCCTGCGCAGCGCGGGCGATGATCAACCACCCTTCGGATTGCGCGATCCCGCCCGCGAACGAGGCGACCGAGAACAGCACCAGGCCGATCATGAACATGCGCCGGCGTCCGAGCAGGTCCGCAAGGCGCCCGCCGAGCAACAGGAATCCGCCGAACGTGAGCGTGTAGGCATTCACCACCCACGACAGGTCATCGCGGGCAAAATGCAGGTGCGAGCCAATCGAGGGCAGCGCGACGTTCACGATCGCCGCATCAATGACGATCACGAACTGCGTCATCGCCAGGAGGACCAGCGCCAGATTCTTCGCCCGCGGTGTGTCGAGCGACGGTTGAGAAGAAGGCTGCGCGACGGACGTCATGGAAGGTGACCTCCGGTTCCGGTTGCTATTGCCACTATAGTGAACTATGATTCCGCTTGTCAAGACGACGGCGGACGAAAGAGTCGTGATCAGTACCCAGATCGAAGGCGAGCGCACCCTCCGCGCCGACGCCCGCCGTAACCGCGAGCGGATCCTCGAGGGCGCGCGGGCGGTGTTCGCAAAGTGCGGTGTGGACGCGCAGATGGACGACGTCGCGAGGCAGTCGGGCGTGGGGGTCGGCACTGTCTACCGGCACTTCCCGACCAAAGAGGCGCTGATGGCCGAGCTCGTGCGCCAGAAGTTCCGCAGCTTCGCCGAGAACGCGCGCGAGGCGCTCGAGCAGGAGGGGGAGCCGTTCACCGTGTTCGCGGATCTGCTGCGCCGCAATGGGGAGGTGTGCGCCCGCGACGCGGCGATCCAGCATGCGTTCACGGGCGTCGGAGAGCCAATCTGGACGCAGGCGGAAGCCGAGCTTCAGGAGCTGAGCACGCCCACTGCGGAGTTGATCGAGCGTGCCCAGCGTGCCGGCACGATGCGTCCCGACATAAGCGTGAGCGATATCCCCATGCTGATGTGCGGCGTGTCGGCGACGATGGCCCATACCGGCCCCGGTTTCGACTGGCGCCGGCACATGGAGCTCGTGATCAGCATGCTGCGCGCCTAGCGTCGCGCTCAGGCCGCCGCGGTCCCCCCAAGCGCCTGTAGCAGCACGGTTCCGTTCGGCGATCCGAGTCCCGTGCAGGGATCCCACGCCGGCCCCGCCTGGTAATCGCCGTTGTTCCCCTGCGTGATGTCGTGGAACCCGTCCCGCGCCGCGGCGGCGTACACCTGCGGCTGCAGGAAGCCGACGGACCGTCCGAGCGCCTGGTTCAGCAACGCCGTCAGACCCGCCCACAGCGGCGCGACTGCACTGGTGCCGCCGGCCGTCTGCTGCGCGCCGTCGACGCGGATCGAGTAGCCGGTCGCGGGATCCGCGTCGCCGGCAACGTCGGGCACGCCGCGGCCGGGCCGGCCGGTGTCGACGTTGTCGGGCATCTGGATCGCGGCCTGGTAAGACGGCACCGCGAACTCGATGCTGATCCCGCCGCCGCCCGCGCCGCCGCCGGCGCCGTCGTTCCAGACCGTCTCGCTCGTGATCTGACCGTTGCTGATCTGTAGCGAGGTCCCACCACACGCGAGCGCGTGGGGAGCGGAGGCGGGAAAGTCGACGTGCTGCTTGCCGTCGGTCACCCCGTCAGTCGATCCGTTGTCGCCCGAGGCGACGGTCACCGTCACGCCGACGGCGGCCGCCTCGGTGAGGATCTGCTCCATCTGGTTTCGCCCCTGCTGGCTCCAGGAGTCCTCGGGGCCACCCCAGCTGATCGAGACGACCGACGGGTGGTTGGTGGTGTCGTGGACGGCGGTCGAGACCGCATCGAGGAATCCCTGGTCGGCGGAGTTGGAGAAGTAGACGACGATCTTGACTCCAGGTGCCACGGCGCAGAGGACCTCGATGTCGAGCATCACTTCCCCATCCGCGTTCTGGTCTACGCCGGGCGAGTTGCTGGCCCCATCCACGCCGACTGCGGTGACGCTCGGGGCCGCGAGGCCGAGGCCGGCGAAGTAGCTGTCGAGGTCGGCCTGGGTGAATCCGCCTCCGAGCTCGATGATCGCGACGGTCTCGCCGGCGCCGGTGACGCCGGTTGGGAAGCTGTATGCAGCTGCGACCTGCCGCGGCGTGTACGACGTCGCCGCCGCCTGGTCTGCGTGGAAGCGAAGCTGGGGTGCGGCCTGGGGGCGGTCATCGATTCCGAACACCCCGGTGATCACGTCGCCGATTTCCCGCGGCACGGTCAGCGGCCCTTGCCGGGCCCGGTAGGGGCCGGCCGTCGGATGCTCGAACATGCCCAGGTCGCGTGCGCCGAACGCCTGCGCCACCACGCTGACCGTGCCGCGCAGCGAAACGACGCGCCGGCCTCGATCGACCGCGGTCACCTCCAGGCCGTAGTCGTTCGCGAGCGACCGCACGGCAGCGATGTCGTCATCGCTCGCGCCGTAGTTGCTCGCCAGCTCGTCTCGAGAAATCGTTTTCCGCTCGGCTGGGGGACGGCGTGCCTCCTGATCGATCCAGTCGAGCGATGCCGACGGACGTACGTAGACGCTCACTTCGATCTGCTCCTCGCCGTCGACCTCACCGAGGCGCTGGTGGTGCGGGTCGAGTTCGCGCTCGCTGCCCGGGACCTCTACACGCTGTGATGACTGCATCGCTGAGGCCGGTGCGCGTACCGGACTCGGTGAGCCCCCGCGCGGGGAGCCCGCGATCGTCGGGCGGTGGACGCCACCAGATGGGGATCGGTACGTTCAGCATGCTGACCGCGGGAGCGGGATTCCCTCGTCGCCGCCTGCAGCAGCGTCGAGAGGGTGAACCACACGGTTTTGCCGGACAGCGACTGGTGCGCGACGCCCCAGCGCTCGGAGAGCATGTCGACGATGCGAAGGCCGCGGCCGGTCGGATCCTCGGGACCGGGAGAACGCATCATCGGCGTGCCACCGCCGTGGTCGGTGACCTCGACGCGGATCTCCTCGGGCGTGCGGAGGATCATCAGCTCAAACGCCGTCTGTACGTGACGGACGCAGTTGGTGGCCAGCTCCGAAACCATCAGCTCCACCGACTCCAGCAGCTCGCGCGGGGTGTCCACGAGCACCTCGGTCGCGAACCTTCGGGCCGCGGGAACTGATTGGCGATCGGCAGGGAATGTGCGCGTCCGTCTCATGGTGTCGGCGCCAGCATGTTGGCGACTCCCTACGCCGCGTTCGCCCCCGGTTGGAGCGGCAACGGATCAGCGGAGCTCGAACTGACTAACCGTGCCCACCCATCGTACCCCGACTGCGATCCCGCGCGCTTCGCAACCGTTCCGGCCCCGGAATGACCCCGCAACTCGATCCCGTCAGCGGCGCGTACCGCCCTGGCGCGAGCTTCGCGACCTCGGTGCGCGCGCCCAGAGCGTGAAGTACCGACGAGCCATCAGCCGATACCAGGGCATGTCGCTCTTGGCCGCGTCGAGTGCCTCGACTAGTTCAAGATCTGAGCACCGGTCGCGCAGCGCCGCCATCGCCCTGGCCCGCACGAACACTCGCCGGTCCCTGAGCGCGAGCCGGAATCCCTCGTGCGTGGCGGGCGCATCGAGCTCGTCGAGTGCCTCGGTGGCGTTGTAGCGCAGCCGCAATCCGCGCCTGCGAAGAAACGGCAAGAGCAGTTCTGCGTCCTCGGCCGATCCGACCGCTCCAAGAGCCCACGGAAGTGCCGCGTCGACGAGCTGCTCAGCAGCCAACGCTCTGATGTAAGGCGCGGCCACCGGGCCGGCCTCGCGCAGCCCCCGGATCGCATCCTCGCGGATCCTCGAATGTGGGTCGCGGGCCAGATCGGCGAGGAATCTCAGCGCGGCGGGGTCGCCGGTCCTGGCCAGCGGAGCCACGACATCCTGGAGCAGCCGCGTGCGGTCCCGCTGGCGCCGGGCGTCCGCAAGCCTCCTCTGGAGCGCTTCTAGGTCGCCGGAGTGCTCGACTGGACTACGCATCGGATGGTCGAGATACCCGGACCCAGCCTAGCGATTCGATTGGCGAGCTCGATCTCCTGCCCGAGTCAGGCCGCTGTGGGGGCGGGAAGAAAACGACGCGCGTAGCAGTCCCTGAAATTAGCCAATGAAACGGAGTCTCAGATGTCCTCAACCCGCACACGCGCCATCCTCGCTCGGTTGACGCTCGGTCTCGGCGCCCTCGCGGTGCTCGTCACGGGAGCCGATCACCTCGAGGAGTACACGGTAAATCAGTTCTCGACCG
The DNA here is from genome assembly GCA_963767695.1 of uncultured Solirubrobacterales bacterium. Lineage (GTDB taxonomy): Bacteria > Actinomycetota > Thermoleophilia > Solirubrobacterales > Solirubrobacteraceae > Palsa-465. The sequence goes on along the minus strand of CAVYFE010000012.1, from coordinate 202,168 downwards.
TGCCGACGATCGGCACCCTGTTCCTCCTCAATTTCGTCGCTGCGACGGTCGTCGGGATCGGGCTGCTGCTCCCGCTCGGACGCCTCGCAGGCCGATTTGCGGTTCCGCTCCGCGCGCTCCTGGCGTTGGGCGGGATTGGGATCGCAGGGACGTCTCTCGTGGCCCTGTGGATCAGCGAGTCCTCGAGTCTGTTCGGCTTCACCGACCACGGGTATCGGCCCGCGATCGTCGTGGCGATCGTGGCTGAGGCAGCTGCCGTAGTCGCGCTCAGCGCGTACTTGGCGCTCAGTGACGCGCGGCTCCCGCACCCCCTCCCGCGGACCGCGCCCTGAGGGGGATCGCTCGGGCGCTACCCTTCTAGTCTCTGTAGGTGAGTGATCGGGGCGTGAACCGGACGTCGTGCGTCGGGGGCGGGGGCTTGCCGGCCCGAGTAGTCGGAATGCGCTTGATTCACATCGCGATATTGCCGATATTGACTTATATGGAGCTGATCCGCAGGAGCATATGGAGCTGATCCGCAGGAGCGTCGTCGTCCTCACGGGGATAGCCGCCATGCTGCTCGCCGGGGTCTCGACGGCCGCAGCCGCCTCGCCCTCACCTGTCCGCGTCGGCTCCCCGCCGCGCCATCCGGCGCGCTCGCGGGTACTCGGAACGCTTCCGAACGCCACGCGAATCGCGCTCACCGTGACTCTCAAGCCCCGGGATCCAGCGGCCCTCGAGAGCTACGCAGCAGCAGTCTCCACCCCCGGCTCGAGCCTCTACCACCACTACCTCTCCGTGGGTCAGTTCCGCCAGCGGTTCGGCCCGACCAGGGCGCAGATCGACGCCGTCGAAGCGTCGCTGACCGCGCAGGGACTGAGCCCGAGGTCGGTGTCGGCAAACGGTCTGGCGATTCCGGTGTCCGCCAGCGCCGGCGCGATCGCCAACGCGTTCTCGCTGTCGTTCCAGCGCGTGGCCCTGGCCAGCGGTCGGACGGCGTTTGCGAACACGCAGGCGCCGCAGTTCGCAGCGTCGAGCGCGGCCATCGTGCAGGGGGTGGTCGGACTGGACACGCTGTCGCTCCCGCAACCGCAGGGGATTCACGTCGCCCACGGTCAGGCCGGTTCTGCCGCCGAGGCGGCAGCTGGAGCACGTCCGCAGGCGGTGACGGGCGGAGCGCAGCCCTGCCAGACGGCGGCCAGCGACGCTCCAACTCAGAACGCGTACACGGCCGATGAGATCGCCTCCGCGTATCGATTCACGAATCTCTACGGCGCCGGCGACGAGGGCGCCGGTCAGACGATCGCGGTGTACGAGCTCGAGCCGAACGAGGTCTCCGACGTCGCGGCATATCAGTCCTGCTACGGCACCAGCACGTCAGTCAACTATGAGCTCGTCGACGGCGGCGCAGGCTCGGGGGCCGGATCCGGTGAGGCCGCGCTCGATATCGAGGACGTGATCGGCCTGGCGCCGCAGGCGAACGTGCTCGTCTATCAGGGACCGAACAGCGGCTCGGGCCCGTATGACACCTACAGCCAGATCGTCAACGACAATCAGGCGAACGTGATCTCGACCTCCTGGGGTCTGTGCGAACCCGAGCAGGGTTCCGCAGAGATGAACGCGGAGAACACGCTGTTCCAGGAGGCCGCCACTCAGGGCCAATCGGTGTTTGCCGCGTCGGGCGATGCGGGCTCTGAGGCCTGCTACACCCCCAACAACAACGACACGTCACTCGAGGTCCTCGACCCGGCGAGCCAGCCGTACGTGACTGGAGTCGGTGGCACGACGTTGACAACGCTCGGCCCACCGCCCAGCGAGACGGTCTGGCAGAACAACCACGGCGCCGGCGGTGGTGGCGTCTCGACCCAGTGGCCGATGCCCTCCTACCAATTGAACGCGCCGGCGGCGCTCGAAGTGATCAAGCCGAGTAACCCCCGCAACTGCGGCCCGCCGTCGGGAAGCTACTGCCGCGAGGTGCCCGACGTCTCGGCCGACGCCGATCTCAACACCGGCTATCTGATCTACTGGGGCGGCCGCTGGACCGCGATCGGAGGCACCAGCGCCGCGGCACCGACCTGGGCGGCGCTGACCGCCCTGGCGAACGCCTCGGCCACCTGCAACGGAGCGCCGATCGGGTTCGCGAACCCTGTCCTGTACGCCGCCGCGGCCAACGCATACTCGAGTGATTTCAACGACATCACGTCGGGCAACAATGATTTCACGGGCACCAATTCCAAGTACCTGGCGACCGCGGACTACGACATGGCGTCCGGACTCGGAACCCCGAATGGATCGGCGCTTGCACCGGCGCTGTGCAACGGCGGCACGCCTCCGGAGGGAAGCACCTTCACGCTCATCAATCCCGGTACCCAGACGAGCACGATCGGCACGAATGTGAGCCTCCAGATCAAGACTAATCCGAATGGCTCATCCGCCGCCTACGTGGCTCAGCGATTGCCGGCAGGCTTGTCGATCAGCTCGACCGGGCTGATCACCGGCACACCGACGACGGCCGGCAATTCGACGGTGACGATTACCGCCACCGACGAGGCGACATCCTCCACCGCCATGACGGGGTTCAGATGGACGGTGACGAAGCGCCTGAGCGCCACTTCGTTGTCGTGCTCACCGCAGTCGGTGTTGGCGGGTGGCGCGACCACGTGCAGCGTGACCGTCCGTGATGCTGACACGGGCACGGCGAGCACGCCAACCGGGACGGTGAGCTTGTCCGGTGCCGGACAGGGCTCGTTCAGCGGCTCGGGGTCGTGCGCGCTCGCTGGAACCGGAAATGTCGCGAGCTGCCAGGTGAGCTACAGGCCGGTGGCGCCCGGAGCGCTGGGCATCGCCGCCAGCTACGCCGGCGACGGCAGACACCTGCCGAGCACCTCCGGCAACTTCACGCTGTTCGTTCCGGCGCCACCATCCGCCCAGATCGCCTCCCCGGCGAACGGCCAGACGTTCGTCGTGGGTCAGTCGGTGAGGACCAGCTTTGGTTGTAACGAGGGCGCGTACGGTCCGGGACTCGCGTCCTGCAGGGACTCGAACGGAACCAACGGCCCCGGCGGCGGCCAGCTCAATACAGCGACCGCCGGCGCACACACCTACTCGGTGACGGCCGTCAGTCAGGACGGTCAGACAGCGCAGGCCGCGATCACCTACACGGTTGTCGGCCTCCCCAACGACACCGGACGCGCGGCGATCAGCGGCGCGCCACGGGCCGGCGCCGTGCTGGCGTGCAACGGATCGTGGTCCGGTGGCCCGACCAGGTTTACCTACCAGTGGAGCCGGGACGGCACTCCGATCGTCGGTGCGACGTCTTACACCTACCGTGTCCAGCCGATCGACGAGGGAAACACGCTGACCTGCACGGTGATCGCCGCGAATCTGGCGGGCAGCGCGGCGCCGAGCACCAGCGCGGGCGTCAACGTCCCGGTCCCGCACGTGGCCGGCTGCCCGCGCGCGACCGGCAGGCTGTCGGGCACGACAGTTGGCCTGATCAGGCTGGGAAACACGCGCACGCAAGCCAAGCACGCGTACAAGCACAGCTCCGATCGCGGCACCCGCTATCAGGACTACTTCTGCCTGACGCCGATCGGGATTCGCGCCGGTTACGCATCGCCCAAGCTGCTCGCCTCGCTTCCTGCCCGACAGCGTCCGGGCCTGCGGGGGCGGGTGCTGTGGATCTCAACCGCGAGCGCGTTCTACGCGATCGACGGCGTCAGGCCCGGGGCGACCATATGGGCGGCGGCCACCAAACTGAAACTCGGCCCGGTGTTCCAGATCGGGGCCAACGGCTGGTACCTCGCGCCGGTCGGCCGCGCGACCGCGGTGCTCAAGGTCCGCGGCGGGATCGTCCAGGAAATCGGCATCGCCAACAAGCAGCTCACCCGGACGCGCAGCGCCCAGCGCACCTTCCTCACCTCGTTCGCCTGAACGCTTAGCGGCGATCACTCGACGCCGGCTTGGAGCCGCTCGAGCAGCTCGCTCAGCTGCTGCGTCGCCATGCCACGGCGGTCGGCGCGTCGCGCGCCACTAGTTCACTGCGATGAGCCTGCTGACGGAGAAGACGGCCCCGTGCGGGTCGGCGAGGACAGCGTTCCTGAATCCGGGCGTGTCGTGCGCAGGCGCGACCACGCTGCCGCCCAGCGCGGGCGCCTTCGCCGCCGCGACATCGGCGTCGTCGATCCAGAAGTTGACGCTCCAATGCGACCGCGACCCGCCGGGGGCTCCCCCGGCGATCGGCACCATGGCAGCGACGACGTCACGCGGTACGGGCTGATCAGGTTCGCCCCCAACGTAACCAGGCAATCGCCACAGCGTGCCCTCGGCGCCACCCATGTCGAACGCCTCGGGCTTCCATCCGAACAGGTCTTCGTAGAACGTTTCGGCGCCGCCTGGATCGGTGGTGTGCAACAGGCTCATCGACCACGCCGATGGCTCGTTGATCACTTGTGCTCCCTGTCGGCGTTCCGGCTCCCACAGTCCGAAGGCCGCCCCCGCCGGGTCGGCGACCACGGCGAGCCTCCCTGCCGGCGATGCGGATACCGGGCCCGCGAGGAGCGTCCCGCCGCCGGCGTCCGCTCGGCCCACAGCATCCTCGAGGCTGGCAACCCGTACGTAGGTGTTCCATGCCGGCGGTGTCCCGCCGGCGGGTTGTGAGCCGACGCCCGCCACGTCGCGGTCGCCCAGGCGAGCGACGAAGTAGCCGCCGGGTCGATCGCCGGGCATCTCGCCTGGCCCCGCGAACTCCCATCCGAACAGCTCCTCGTAGAAGCGCATCGCCGTCGCGGGATCGGGTGCCAGCGTATCCACCCAGCACGGCACTCCGGATTGATAGCCGGCGCGCTCGCTCATCGGTGACCTCCTCTTCACTTGATTGGAAAAACCAACTAGCTCCTTCGGCTGGCGGATCATACGGTACGATTTGCGTATGTCAAGCAAGCGGACCTACGGCGATCGCTGCGGGATCGCCCGGGCGCTGGACCTGGTCGGGGAACGTTGGGCCCTGCTCGTCGTCCGGGAACTGCTGCTGGGACCAAAGCGGTTCACCGACCTGCGGGCCGGACTACCGCAGGTGGGCCCGGACGTCCTTTCGCAGCGCCTGCGCGAACTCGAGCAGGCCGGCATCGTGGGCCGCGCGAAGCTGGCCCCGCCGGCGGCTGCGCGGGTCTACGAGCTCACCGCGCGAGGGCGTGGACTGCAGCCGGTGGTGCTCGCGCTGGGCCGGTGGGGGAGCCGCGCCCCGTTCCCACCCGAGGGTGCCGCGTTCGGCGTCGACTCGGCGATGCTCGCGCTCAAGACCTTGTTCACGCCGGCGGCGGCCGAGGGGCTCGATGCCAGCTATGAGCTGCGGCTCGGCGAACACCGCTTCCATGCCCGCGTCGGCCGACGGGCGGCTCGAGCTCTCACGGCAGACGGTGGAGCATCCAGACGCGACCATCGAGACCGATCCCGGCACACTCGCGGGCGTGCTTTGGCACGGGCGCAGCGTCTCGAAGGCCACGCGCGCCGGCGACATCAAGTTTGAAGGCGACAGAACCGCGGTGGATCGGTTCCTGGGGCTGTTTCCTCTGCCCGAGCCCGCCTAGATGGTTGATTCCACGTCCGGTTTGACGCGGAAGCTGCGAGCCATGGCGTGAAGTCGACCGTGAGCCAGCGGTTCGGCGGCGGCTGTGGTCCGCCCGCGGCGCCGTCCGGCGGCGGCGGTGATCGCCGGCCGAGTCCGCACATGGCCTGAGAGTCGCGAGCGCCGGACGTGGGCCATCGAATCGCTCTATAGCAGTGACTCGATGGCCCACGTCTGCCACGCTCGAACAACGCCCTCTGTTTATCCGACACGCTCCATGTAGCCAGCGCGTTCGAAGTTGGGAGTCAGACATCGCGGCACGTTGGGACCGCTCCTCCGGAGACGTCGTTCGTGATCGCAAACTACTAGCTCCCGATCGGGGGAGAGGGCGCGCTTGCGCGCGCGCCCGGGGGTGTGGCCGCCGGCGCGCTGCGCGCGCGCCCCGGGGGTGTGGCCGCCGGCGCGCTGCGCGGGCGCCCTGGGGTGTGGCCGCCGGCGCGCTGCGCGGCGCAGATTCTCGCTCACCGGCGCCGGTCAGAGCCGCCGCGGAGCTGAGGGTCCGCTCCGCGCACCGAATCCCCGCCACCTCTCGAAATGAGGATCGGTGAGCGAGATTTTGGCCGCCCGCGCTAATCCAACCGGGCGCGCCACGCGAGGCCAACCGTCGATGATTTCCGGCCGATAGGACGGTCTTATTTACAGTTCAGATCGCCGAGAAGGGAGGCGCGCCATGCTCAAACAGTTCTCCGCCGAGCTTCAGAAGGGCACCAGCAAGGGGGCGTGGACGTACGTGGTCATGCCCGATTCGGTCGAGTTCTTCGGGACCAGAGGTCTGGTGAAGGTCCGGGGCACGATCGATGGCCACCCGTTCGTGAGCGCGTTCATGGCGATGGGCGATGGGACACACAAGCTGCCGGTGAAGGCTGGCGTCCGCAAAGCCATTGGCAAGGGCCAAGGCGACAGCGTCGTCGTACGCCTGGACGAGCGACTCAACTAATGGCGAGGCAACGTTCGCGCCGTCGCCGACCGGGAATCAGCCTCCCAAGCCGCCGAAGAAGACAGCAAATTTTCTGAATCCGGAGTCAGGAGCCTCGGCGGTCGCCTCCGAGACGCTCCCCTCCGCCATGACCGTGCTTCCCGGCGGCGCCTCGGCCCGGATCCGCTCCGCGAGGGCGTTTGCGTCGTCCTCGTCGGCTGCCCCGATCACCACAAACTGCCAGCGCTGGACGTTGGGTATTCCTTCTTCGCGGAGCTTCTCGGCGAGCTCGCGCGCGTCGCGATGCGACGGACACTTCACCCGCACCTCGTAGTCCGGAAAGCCCTGTTTCTCGGATTCCTCGCGCTCTTCGTCCATTAGCTCGGCGCGTTCGGCGGCACGTTCAGCATCCGTCTTGGGCAACGGCTTGTCGGGGTCCTCCCACTCCTCGGCCGTCGGGTGCCAATGCTTGAGCTCGGTGTCCAGCGACCAGCCGTGCTCGGCCGCGATCGAACGGATCGCCTGCTCAGCGGCGTCGGTCTGGTCCCGGCTGGCGCCGTAGCAGAAGATCTCCGCTCCGTCCCGCGACACCACCACGCGATCGATGAACGAGGTCTTGAGGCCGTGCTCCTGGTCGAAGTCGTGCAGGTGATCAGCCAGCTCACGGGCATGGGTTTCGTCGTGTAGGTCCGCACGTAGGCGCCAGTCGTCATTCATGAGCGACACAGTAGTCCATGCACCAGGCGACTATGAGGACGTCGGGTCAGCGCCGCCGATCAGCCCCCGATCAGGCCATCCGTCAACGCGTCGATCCCGGCCAGCCTGGCCGCCAGCTCATCGCTCAGCCGATAACGGGCGGCGAGGGTACTCGGCGCCGTGTAGCTGACCTTCGTCTGGTCCCCGTCGGCCCACACCAGGACCTTGAGCGGCAGATCGAGAGCTGCGAGCGGTGCAGCGGCCATCACCGGCGTGCCCGCCACCGGGCTGCCGAAGATGACGAGCTTGGTGTCGCGCAACTCGAGTCCGCTGCGCTCGGCCTCGCCGCTGTGATCGACCACGGCGAACAGCTTCATCCCCTTTGCCTCGATCATCGACGACAGGCGAGCCACGGTATCGGCCACAGACCAAGGGCTCAGCTTCGTGACCACGCCGCCGTCTATGGCGGTTGGGCTCGACTTTGACTCGGAGGTCTCAGTCACTCTCACTCCCTTCGAGCTGCAGGTAGGCGGGTCCGAGGAAGGCCGCTCGTTTGACAGGCGACGGATGATGGCGCTTGGAGCCGAGTTTCGTTTGCTACCCCCTGTCGCCCGTCAGGCGGCGCCACGACTGGAGGGGTCGAGATGCCCGATGTTCCCGCCATTGGACCGCCGAACCGCCTCGCGACGGGGGTGGCGAACAAGAACCTCGTGCTGGCCGCGATGGTGTTCGCGGTCGCGATGACGTTCATCGATCAGACGATCGTGGCGATCGCGATTCCGAACATCCAGCGCGAGCTGTCGCTGTCGGCAACCGGGTCGCAGTGGGTGATCAACGGCTATCTGCTGTCGCTGTCGGCGCTGTTCGCGTTCGGCGGCAAGCTCGGCGATGTGCTCGGACGCCGGCGGATGGTCGTGTACGGCGTGATCGGTTTCGCGGTCGCGTCCGCGTGTTGCGGCTTCACGCCGAAGGGCAGCGTGGCCGAGCCTTGGATCATCTTCTTCCGCGTGGCACAGGGGGCGGCGGCGGCGATGATGTTCCCTGCGGCCGTGGGCATCGTCGTGGCCTCGTTTCCGCTCCGTGAACGCGGTCGGGCGATGGCGATCTTCTTCGGGATCTCCGGCGGCCTGACCGCGATCGGTCCGGCCGCCGGCGGCTATCTGACGCAGTGGACCTGGCGGTCGATCTTCTGGATCAACATTCCTGTCGCGATCATCGCGCTGTTGCTGATCTGGAGGTCTCGTCCTGATAACGAGCCCCATCCCACCAAGCTCGACTATCGGGGCACGGTGCTGATCACCGGCGCGATGGGTCTGATCGTGCTCGGGTTCGAACAGTCGAGCGTTTGGGGGTGGAGCAGCCCGGCGACGTGGGCGTGCATCGTCGTGGGGGCCGCGCTGATGGTCGCCTTTGTCCTCTGGGAGCTGCGCGTTCCCGAGCCGCTGTTGCGGCTGCAGATCTTCGCCGACCGCGGGTTCGCGGTGGAGACGGCCGCGCTCGGCCTGATGTCGGTGGTGTTCGTCCCGTTCTTCTTCTTCGCGAGCGTCTACGAGCAGGTGTCGCTCGGGAGGAACTCCGCTCACTCGGGTGTCTACCTGCTGTATTTCTTCGTCGGCTTCGTGATCCTGGCCCAGGTCGGCGGCCGGATCCTCGACAAGCGGGGTGCCCGGCCTGCCGTCGTCGGGGGAAGCGCGCTCGGCGCGGTCGGGTTCTTCCTGCTCGCCGGAAAGCTCACCGACCTCTCGCTCGGCGCCCAGACGCTGTACGTGATCCTCGCCGGCGCCGGGCTCGGTCTGATGCTCGGACCGGCCAGCACCGACGCGGTCAACCGAGCGCCGAGCACCAGCTACAGCGAAGTCACCGGGATCACTCAGACGGCACGGAACTTCGGCGCCAGCCTCGGCTTGGCGGTGCTCGGCGCGATCTTGATCAGCCAGAACAAGACCAACGTCTCAAACGCGCTCACCAAGGCCGGAGTCCCCAGCAGCGTCGCCCATAGGGTCGCCGCCTCGTTCGGCGCCACCGCCCCCGGGGCCCGTTCGGGCGCCGGGCAGCCACCGGCGCTGGTGCATGACGTGCGGCTGGCGTTCGCGCACTCGACCCAGACCGTCTTCTACATCATGGCGGGGGTGCTGGCCGTCACGTTCATCCTCACGATCCGCCGGCTGCCGGGGGGCCGCGTGGTGGCGCCGGAGGAGCGTGATCTTCATGAGGGCGAGCCAGCGGCCGCCACCGATCTTGCGCCAGTCGACCGGTGAGCCGCCGAGACGATCGCTGGCGATCGCCGATGGACGCCCCACACGACCTGGCTCAGGGCGCCCGGGGGCGCTGGTCGGTGTCGCTACGTGGTGTTGACCGTCGTCGACAAGGCTGGACCGACGCCGAGCGTCTGGTAGACGACGCAGTAGCGCTCGGTGAGTCTTTGCAGAGTTGCAAGCTGCTCCTCGTCGGCATCGGTATCGAGCTCGAAGGTCAGGCGGATGGCCGTAAAGCCGACCGGTGCCTCGCGGTCCACACCGAGCGTCCCCCGGAAGTCGAGATCGCCCTCGGCGCGTACCCGCCCTGACGAAACGGAGATCCCGAGTGATGTGGCGACCGCTCGCAGCGTCACGCCCGCGCAGGCCACGAGCGCCTCGAGCAGCATGTCACCCGAGCACAGCAGCGAGCCGTCGCCACCGGTCGCGGGGTGAAGCCCGGCCTCGGCGAGCGCCCGCCCGGTCTGCACCGAGCAAGCTACGCCCTCGCCGAGGGTGCCGACGGCCGACAACGTGACCAGCGCGGCATCTGGTTCGGTTCTGTAGCGCTCCTTCAGGGGCGCTTGCAGCGTCTGCAGCTGGTCACGGTCCACCGAGCAGATATTAGGGACGTGCGCTGATCCAAACCCGACGCGGGTGCGTACTAGGGCCGATAACCAACCAGGGTTCCGACAGGAACCGAATACGTCCGCCCGCCGGATTGAGGGTGGAGCCCAGCTTCGAGCTCGGCGGCCGGCGTGGAGAGGAGCAGCGATGAGCGACGAGCGGACCGACGGTGGCGGAGTCACCCGTCTGTTCTTCATCAAGGCGTCTGCCGGCGTGGCGGCGGGCGCGGCTGCGGTCGCTGTACCGGGGGCCGCTGCACTCGCCGATCAGCCGGGAAAAGTCGTCAAGCACCCGTCATCAGGCACGCCGCGAGAGCCGGTGGTGGCATATGTGCATGACGCCGAGCGTGGCGAGGTCACGGTGCTGGCCGGCACAACCGAAACGACCTATCGCGATCCCGCCCTCGTGAAGCGGCTCCTGGCCGCGGCGCCACAGGACGCGATCGGAAATGGAGAGGGAGTCAATGTCCTCGCACCGTGAAGCACCCGAGATCAGCAAGGATCCGGTTGCCGACAACACGGATGTCTACGCGTTCGTGAGTCCCGACGCGCCGAAGACGGTCACGTTGATCGCGAATTTCGTGCCCCTCCAGGATCCCCCCGGCGGCCCGAACTTCTTCGAGTTCGGCGATGACGTGCTGTACACGATCTACATCGACAACGACGGCGATGGAGAGCCCGAGATCTCCTACGTGTTCAGGTTCACGACGACGGTGACCAACCCGAATACGTTCCTCTACAACACGGGTCAGATCACATCGCTCACCAGTCCGAACTGGAATCGGCGCCAGTCCTACTCGGTGACCCGCGTGGATGGCCCCAACACCACCACCTACGGCAGCGAGAACTGCGGCAAGCTCAAGGTCACCCCGCTTGCCACGAACCTGCCGTGCCCGCCGTGCAACATTGGTCCGCGCTCGACGCCGAACTACGCCGCGGCACTCGGCCAGCCCGCGGTGCAGAGCCTGCCCGGGGGGGTGAAGGTGTTCGCCGGGCAGCGGCGGGAAGGGTTCTTCGTCGACCTCGGGGCGATTTTCGACCTCGGGGACTTGCGGCCATTCCAGCACCTGCACCTGATCCCCAGCGCGGACGCGATGGGGGTGGACGCGACGAAGACCCTCAACGTCCACACCATCGCTCTGCGGGTGCCAATCGGCGATCTGACGAAGGACGGATCGCTGCCGAGCAATCAGATGAGCTCAAAGGCGGTGCTCGGGGTGTGGGCGGCCGCGAGCCGTCGCAGGGTGCGGATCGCCCACAGGCACAACGGCCAGACCTCGGAGTCGGGACCCTGGATACAGGTCTCGCGGCTCGGCAACCCGCTGTTCAACGAGGTGATCGTGCCGATGAGCCAGAAGGACCGCTGGAACGCGATGTATCCCGTAGACGACTCCGCATTCGCGGGGTTCGTCAAGAACCCGGAGCTCGGGCGGCTGCTGCCCGTGCTCTATCCGGGCGTGTTCCCGCACCTCGCGGCGCTCACTAAACCTCGCGCCGACCTGGTGGCGATTCTGCTCACCGGAATCCCGTCGGGGTTGATCCCGGGCTTCCAGAACTTCACCGGCTCGGTTCTGGCAGACCAGCTGCGGCTCAACGTCGCGATTCCCCCGACGACGTCCAACCCCAGTCCGTTCGGGCTGATCGGCGGTGATCTGGCCGGCTTTCCAAACGGCCGACGGGTGTTCGACGATGTGGTCAGCATCGAGCTGCGCGCGGTGGCGGGGGTCACGTTCCCGCTCGTTGACCCGAGCTACAAACCGGACGCGGCGGCGGGCGAGCTCACCGAAGGCCTGACGCCGGGGCCGGACCGATACCAGAGCGCGTTCCCATATCTGGGTACACCGCTCGACGGATTCGACACGCCAAGCAGCTAGACAGCCGTTCCGGGCCTGCCGGGCGCCGGCAATCACGGCGCCCGGCATCCCGGACCGATACGAGGAGCAACGGCATGGGCCACAACCACACCGCTCAGCTGGATACGCGGGGCGATCATCGTCAGCCACACCAGCACCCAATCGAGCAGTACTCGGGGCGCAAGCATCCCGAGTTCGTCGTCCTCGACATCGGAGACGAGGTCGGAGCGCTCGTCATCCACGCCGATCCCGGTATGCACGGGATCGAGATCGAGATCAGCCCGGCGGACGAAGACCAGGCCCGGCGCCACAAGGAGGTCCTCGAGCGCAGGATCAACGAGGGTCCCGCGTTCACCGCCGTGTTCGACGGCTTGGCGGCCGGCGCGTACACGCTGTGGGTGCACGGCGAGCCACGTGCGCGGGAGGTGAGCATCGAGGGCGGGGCAATTGTCGAGCTTGACTGGCGCACGGCAGCCCTCGCGCAATGACCAAGCGGTCCCGGACGTGACCGGCTGCTCAGGCGCGGTTCGGCCGTTGCCGCCGCACACTTCTATTGACATCCATCACTTCAATCGATACATATCAATGGATGACTTTCGATCTGGAGTTCGCGCCGAAGGTCAAGCGCGCCGCCGGCGAGCGTTGCTGTGAACCGATCGTGCACCCCGACCTCGAGCCTGGAGAGGCAGAGCGGATGGCGACGATTGCCAAGGCGCTCGGCGATCCGGTGCGTCTGCAGCTGGTCGATGTGCTGCGAAAGCACGCCGGCAAGGTATGCGTGTGCGAGCTGGTGGCGCTGTTCGAGCTCTCCCAGTCGACGGTCTCGCATCACCTCAAGGTGTTGCGGAACGCTGGGATCGTCGGCTCGGAGCGCCAGGGCCTGTGGGCCTACTACTTCGTGATCCCCTCCGTCCTGGACGAACTGTTCGGATGGCTGAGCTGAGCGCAATCCGCGAAGCGGTCCGGGCGAAGTACGCCTCGGCGGCCAACGCCGCCACCGCAGGCAACGAGGCGGGGTGCTGCGGATCGGGCGGCGCTGCGTGCACTCCGGCTGACGAGGCCGGCCTGTTTGGCCGCTCGCTGTACGACGAGGCGAGCCGCCAGGATGCCAACGACGTGGCGCTCGCGGGCTCGCTCGGATGCGGCGTGCCGACCGCGGTGGCTGATCTGCACGCGGGCGAGGTCGTGCTCGATCTCGGCTCTGGCGCCGGCGCCGACGTGCTGATCTCCGCGCGGCGGGTGGGACCGACCGGCAGAGCAATCGGCTTGGACATGACCGACGAGATGCTGGAGCTCGCGCGCCGCAACGCAGCCAGCGCGGCGATCGAGAACGCCGAGTTCCTCAAGGGCTATCTCGAGGACCTTCCGCTTCCCGACGCGAGCGTCGATGTCGTGATCTCCAACTGCGTGATCAACCTTTCCGGCGACAAGCCGCGAGTGATTGCCGAGGCGGCGCGCGTGCTCCGGCCCGGCGGTCGCTTCGCCGTGTCGGATGTGATCGCCGAGGAGGGCCTGGACGAGGCGACGCGCGCCGACATGGCCGCGTGGACCGGATGCGTGGCGGGAGCGCTGACCCGCGGGGAGTTCGAGGGGGTGCTCGCGGACGCCGGTTTGACCGAGATCGAGATCCGCGAGACCCACCGCGTCCACGAGCGCGCCGTAGCGGCGATCATCCGCGCTCGCAAACCGTTTGACGCGGCGCGCTCGCTTCACTAACACTAACTCTAGGTATCGGGTGGGAGGGAGAGAAGGTGCGCTGACCTCCGCGCAGAGATCAGTGCATTGCGTTCATCGCGTGCATGGCGCTGTGCGAACCGCTCGGGACGACGAGCCCGGGCACCGCGTGCGGAGTGGCCAGCATCGCGACCGCGAGCACCAGCAGGATCGCCGCCGTGCCCCAGGTTGCGATACGGCGCCACGGAAGGATCTTCTCGAGCGCGATCAGTGCCGCCACGAACGCCATCCACGTGAGGCTCATCACCCCGAGGGCGAACAGGGCGGCCATCAGCGCCCAGCAGCAGCCCAAGCACCAGGCGGCATGCCTAGAGCCCATTTCCAGCGCGCCCACGGGCCCGTCGCGCCACGCTCCGAGCAGGAACCCCAGAGGGCTACGGCACTTCGCCAGGCACACGTCCTTCAAGGGCGTCAGTTCGTAGAGCGCGGCGACCGCCAGCACGCCGGCCGCGAACCAGCGCCCGCCGGTGTGCCACGCGAGCTCGCTGCCGAACACGCTCCTGCCGAGCTCGAACAGTCCGTAGGCGGCCAGTCCCGCGGCTCCCCACACGAGCAGGTACCCGGTTGTGAACAGCAGCGGGCGGACCAGCCCGCGCTCGCGCGTCATCGTCGTATAGAGGGCGACCGTCGGCGCGAGCGACGGGAACATCATCGCGGCCATCATCACCACCCACACGCCCAAGAACCAGCCGAGGGCGCCGAGCGCCGTTCCCGGGCCCGCATCCATCCCGGCCATCCGGTCCGCCGTCGACCACCACGCGACGCCGGCCAAGGCCAGCAGCAGCACGACGAGGCCCAACCGGCTCCGCGCTGCGGCGAACGCGGTGGCCAGTTCGCTGCGGTCCGAGCGACCGCGGGTGATCTCGACCGATGCCGCCGCGCTCATGCCGCCCAGGAGAACTTCGACGTGGAGAAGGCCGAGTTTCCCTCGTACTGGATCCCGAAGGCGTCGATCTTCGAGCGTGTCGCGTGCGCCACATTCAGCTCGGAACCGGCGGGATGAAAGATGCCGGTGAGCTTCGCGGGCTCGCCGGTGTGCGCTCCGAACGGCACGACGTCCTCGATCTCGAAGTCGACCGCGTCACCGATCTGGACCGAGTGGCGCAGACCGTCCTCCCGCACCTCGATTGGCGCTCGCTCAACCCCGAGGTGCTCGCCGACCAGCGGTCCGAGGGCCTGCATCGGACCTCCCAGCGTCCCGGAGAAGACCCCGCCGAGCTTCTCCGCCTGCTCCTCCGACGCCGCGGCGTCGATGAACACACCGAGGCGCCAGTTTCCGTCGCTCATCACCTTCGGCGTATCGGCGACCGCGGCGACCGTCAGGCCGCTGACGTCGGTCCCTTCCACCTGGCCATCCTTGACGTTGAACACAAGCGTCACCCTGCAACGTTCATGGGTCGCGCCCAGTGCCAGCGACGCCGTGCAGGGACACACCACGTCGCATGAGCAGGTCTCGAAATAGGACCCTTCAAGCTTCCACGACATCTGACCTCCTACGCTCGGCCGGGATCTCGCTGCCTGATTCTCTTCCTGGGCCGTCGCTGCGTCAATACCCACTGGCAGGAGTCGGCGATCATTGCGTAGATGCAATGGGACTACGGGTAGCCCTTGGCGCGCGAGGATCCTTGCTTTGAGCTTCGCAGGTATGCCCGCGTGACCGTCTCGGCCAGCGCGCGCCGTCGGGCCTGGGTCGTCCCGCGCCAGTCCACCGACGCCGTGATCAGCCTGATCCCGTCGGTGGCCATCAACTGCGTCGTGGCCGGGAACCAGTCGGCCTCGAGTCCGAGGCCGAGGACACCCTGCGGCGCGGCCAGGAGCCGCGCCGTGCCGAACTGTTGCGAGTCCTCGATCGCGGTCCGCTCCAGCACGAAGTACGGCTGCGCTCCGGTGTAGTCGTTCGCGGTCAGCTGGACGCGCTTCTTCCCCGGCGGATGAACCGTGAACGAGCACTGCGGCATCCCGTTGTTGCCGGTCGAGGCGGCGAGGTCGATCGTCTCGGGCGCGACGTTCAGGTAGCTGGCCATCGCATCCCGCCCGGCCGGGAGGCACACCGGGGGTTGCGACGCCGTCACGGGATGGGCGGCCAGGTGGTGCGCCGCGGAGCTCGAGTGACCACAACCGCCGAGCATCAGCGCCGCCAGGCACGCGCCGGCGGCCGCGTGATCGGCGCAGCGGCGTCGCTTCGACAAACTCAGGTACCGCGGGATCGTTGCTTTCTCCTCCGGTACTCCCGTGCTTTCGTGCGCGAGCCGCACACCGACATCGCGCACCTTGCTGGCTTGGTTACGACTCTGGTCGTAGAACGCCCAGCCGCAATGCTCGCCGGGACATGCCTTCAGACGGGACCAATGACCATCCAGCATCGCCACCGCGACGATCGTTGCGATCAGCGCCAGCGCCGTGCCCAGGTCGCGCCGGTGCGCTTTGAACTCGGGCCTCCTCGACGGGTATAGCTGCACGAACAGCCCCGGACCGCGCAGGCCACGGTTCAGCGCCTCGACCGCGACGCGATCGGCAGCGGAGCCGTTGTTGACGAACAGCAGCGCGCGCAGACCCTCCCGCACCTCGAGCGCGCGGCGCAGATCGGCGCGGCCAAGACGGGTCCCGGGCTCGAGCAGGCCGCGCTTGACCAGCCATTCGCCGAGTGCTGTGGGGGTGGCGAACTGTTCGGGGCTCATCCGGTCGAGATCCCAGACTACGCCGGTAACGACGCGCGGTGTGCAGGGCGCGAAAAAAAACGCTGGGATGTGATCGCCCACACACACGCCAGCACTTACCGAACGTAAGCTGCGTCCATGGACGTTGTGCGGCTGACCCACGGAACCGAAGCGGCGATCCGCCCGATCCGGCCCGACGACGGGCCGCGGCTCAGTGCCGCCTACGACCGGCTCTCGCCCGAGGCTCGCTACCGGCGCTTTCTCGGAGCGAAGCCCCAGCTCAAGGCAGCCGAGGTCGAGTACCTGGTCAACGTCGACGGAGCCAACCACATCGCGTTGATCGCGACGCTCGTCGATCACCCCGAGCGGATCATCGGCGTGGCCCGCTGTGTGCGGCTGCAAGAGGACCCGCGGGCGGCGGAGTTCGCGGTCGTGATCGGCGACCCGTGGCAGCGTGAGGGGCTGGCGAGCGAGCTGCTCACTCGATTGGTGCAGGCCGCCGCGGTCCAGGGCATCGACCGGCTGCGAGCGACGATGCTGGCTGACAACGAGCCGGCCCACCGTCTGATGCGGCGTCTGGGCCATCCCCAGACGCTTTGCCGGCGCGGAACGATCAACGAGGTCGAGGTCGATCTGGCGGCGTAGGCCTGCGATCGACACCGGGCGCTACAGCACCAGGGTCGCCCCTTGCCGGCGGAGCCATCGCATGTGCTCGCGATAGTCAGGGCAATGTGATCCCAGCAGCGCCCAGAACCGCGGCGAGTGATCCAGGACCTCGAGGTGGCAGACCTCGTGCCAGACGACGTAGTCGAGCACCGGCTCGGGCGCGAGCAGCAGCCGCCAGTTGAAGCTCATCGTCCCGGAGCGCGAGCAGCTCGCCCACCGGGTCCGCTGGCCGCGGATCGTCAGCCGCTCATAGGAGAGTCCCGCCGAGGCGCACGCCCGATCGAGCCGCGAGGCGATTTCGGCGTGGGCGGCGCGCCGGTAGAAGCGCTCGAGCGCCGACCGGCGACGTGCCGGCTCGGCCGGAACGAGCAGCTCATCGCCACGCCGGTGGACCCGCGTCCGGCCGCGCTCAGGCACGACCCGGAGGGTTCGATTTAGATAGGGGAGGGTGCCGGCTCGGGCCGCCACCGCCAGTCGTGCCCGGTCGAGCTCCCGTACCCGCCGCTCGATCCACGGGCGCAGCTCGCGGATCGCGGCGGCCGCTTCGCGCTCGGGCGCTCGGCGGGGCAGCACGACCTCGACGCCGCGAGTCGAATCGACGGTCACGCGCACCCGGCGAGCCCGTTCGGAGCGGCGCACGGTGTAGGGAATCGGTTCCACGGCGCGACAGGGTACGGTGCGTCGGAGACGTGCCGGCCTTCCCTGACCCGCCCGACCCGTTCAGCGACGGCAAGGTCACGCTTCGCCTCGGCGCTGAGCGGGACATCCCGGAGATTCTGATCGCCTATCAGGACGATCCCCAGCTTCACGTACAGCTCGGGCTCGAACGCCCGCCGAGCGGCGCCGAGCTTGGTCGCCTCGCCGAGCGGGCGGCGATCGAGCGCGCGACCGGAGCCCGCGTCACGTTGACGATCCTGGAGCCGGACTCAGATGTCTGCCGCGGCCAGATCTACACGCCCGAGGTTGACTGGCGCCACACCCGCGCCGAGATCGGGATGTGGCTCGCGCCGCAGGTGCGCGGGCGGGGCCTGGCGTCTCGGGCGCTGAAGCTGACCTCGAGCTGGCTGCTGCGCAGTTCCGGCCTCGAGCGACTGCAGATCGTCACCGAGCCGGATAATGAGCCGATGCTGGCGACCGCGCGTGCTGCCGGGTTCGCGCACGAAGGGATCCTCCGTGGCTACACGCGCGAGCGCGGCACCCGGGTCGACTGCGCGATCCTCTCGCTGCTTCCGAACGACTTGGTGCGATGCCAAAGCAGTGGCGCGTGAAGCTGCCGCCGGGCGTCCGGCCACCGTTTGAGGTCTACATCAATGGCGTGCCCCAGGAGCTGGGGCCCGATTACCGGGTCTCAGCGGGCGAGCTCGTGTTCGAGCGCGAGCTGATCAGCCAGAAGCTCGGGCCGTGGGCGTGGTTTATCGGCTTCTGGGGGATCGGCACCTACAAGCGCAACGACGAGGTCGACGTGCGCTACGAGGTCGAGGGCCGTCCGACCGTCGCCCACGCGCTCGAGATCACCCCGCCGTCCTGACCACCTCGCGTCGCACCCACGGCGCCAGCAGCCGCAGCGCCGACAGGATCGCGCGGGTCGCGGGGGAGCGGTTCAGCGTGTAGAAGTGGATCCCGGGCGCACCGCGGGCCAGCAGTTCCGCGCACTGGAGCGTCGCGTAGGCGACGCCCAGCTGGAGGACGGCGTCGCGGTCGCTCGCGCGCCATTCGAGCGCGTCGAGCAGCTGTTCCGGGATCGACGCCTTGCACATCCCGGTGATCGTCTTGATCTGGCCGACATCGGTGATCGGCATGATCCCGGGGATGATCGGGACCTCGATCCCGGCCGCCCGCGCCTCCTCCACGAACCGGAAGTACAGCTCGTTGTCGAAGAACAGCTGCGTGATCAGAAACGAGGCGCCCGCCTCGATCTTCTGACGCAAGAAGCGCAGGTCGTGCGCCATGTCGGGGGCCTCGGGGTGTACCTCCGGGAAGCACGCCGCCCCCACGGCGAACGGATAGCGCTCGGTGATCAACGACGCCAGCTCGGTGGAGAACCGCAGGCCGCCCGGGTGAGGCTGCCACTCGGTCTCGCCGCGTGGAGGGTCGCCGCGGAGCGCGAGCACGTTCTCGATGCCGGCTTCGAAGACCCCGTCGAGGATCACCTGCAGCTCCTCGCGGCTGCAGCCGACGCAGCTGAGATGCGCCATCGCCTCGATTCCGAGTTCCTGCTTGATCCACTTCGTGACCTGGACGGTACGCGCGCGCGTTGACCCGGCGGCGCCATACGTGACCGAGACGAAGTCGGGCTCGAATGCCCGCAGATCCTCGAGCGCAAGTCGGAGGTTCTGCTCCCCCTCGTCCGTCTTGGGAGGAAAGAACTCAAACGAGAAGACAGGCTCGCCGCTCGCCGCGATGATCTCGTCGATCCGCAAGGTGCGGGCACTCTAGCAACCTTGACACGAGCGTGTCAATGTTCGCCACCACAACCCGGGCGCCGCACACCCCCGGGCGACATCCCCCCCTCACCCTAACCGCCACCGCTTCTCGCCCTCGGGGCCTTCCTCGGAGACCACCCGGTCCTCCACTTCCAGATGCCTGAGGTAGCACAGCGTCTCTTGCATCCGCCACCTCCCGTTCGCGGCCGTCAGCTCGTCTCCGTAGACGTGGGGAATCACCTCCATCGCGGTTGGCATCCGCCGGTCTGCCAGGGCCTCCAGCACCCCCGCCAGGCGCAGCGCCACCAACCGGCGATTGCCTTCGATGTGACCGTGGACGTCGACGAACGGCCGGCCGTGCCCCGACAGCGCCAGCCGCGCGTCCAACCGATCCACAACGTCCAGGGACCGCAGGAACTCGCCGACCGGATCAAAGGTCCACCCGTAGTCATAGAACAGCGAGATCCGGCCGAGCACATGATCACCGGAGATCAGCAGCCTCCGCTCGGGCTGGAACAGGCACACGTGGGAGGGCGCGTGACCGGGCGTTTCGTACACATGCCAGTCCCCGAGGTCGCTCTCCACCACGACTCCACGGACCAGCGGTCGATCGGGCTCGATCACCGCCGCGATCCCGGACGGCACGGAACTGAACCGCTCCGCATAGTCGCGCAGGGCCGCGTCGGGCACGCCGCTCTGCCTTCCGACCTCCAGCCGCCGCGCCAACGCCGCCTTCGGATCCGACAGTCCCCGGACGGCGTGCTCGTGATTGGGATGCATCCAGAACTCACAACCCGCCCGCTCGCGCACGGGCGCCGCCTGGCCCCAGTGATCGGAGTGGGCGTGCGTGACCACCAGCAGCCGGACGTGCTCCAGGCGCAGGTTGACCTGCTCGAGCGCGCGCTCGAGCTGCGCCATCGAGCCGGCCTCATGCATTCCGGTGTCGACCAGCACCACGCCGGGACCGCTCGCGATCGCCCATGCGTTGCCGTGCGGCACCCCCGGCCAGGGCAGCGGCAACCGCAGCCGCCACAGCCCCGGAATTACCCGCTCGCCGCGTCCTAGCTCTCGCTGTCTGGCCACAGAGCCGCACCATATTGGGCGGCGCGTAGACTGCGCTGCGTGGGTCGGCGCAGCCGTCAGCGGGAGAAGCTCGCCGCACCGGTGAGCGAGTACCGAGACGCCGAGGGCAACGTGCTGCAGCTCCGCGGCTCGCTCTCGCCGGCCTCCCGGCGCCAGTACGCCGACACGCTTTCCGGCGGACTCGAGCGCGAGGACGCCTGGCAGCGCGCCACCGAGCTGCTGTTCGAACGGCTGGCTGCGTCGTGGACGATCTCCGGACTCGAAATCACCCGCCAGAATGAGCTGCTCGGCCGCTACCGGATGGCCTCCAGCGACGAGCGCAGCTTCGTGCGCGACTCGCTGCGCGAGCACGTGCGCGAGCACTTCCCGGAGCTGGAGGCGCCGTGATCGACCCCGACGCGTTCGCGCGGCTGCTGTGCGACTGGTGCATCGAGGCAGGTGCAGGCGACCAGGTGCTGGTCGGCACCACCCTGCAAGCGATGCCGCCGGCGCGGGCGATTCATGACGCGCTGCTCGCGCGCGACGCATGGCCGTTGATCCGGCTCGCGCCCGGCGAGCTGGCCGAGCAGTTCTACCGGCACGCCCGCGAGCTTCACCTCGACTCGTTCACGCCCCTCGAGCTCGCCGAGGCGCAGGCGGCAGACGCGTTGATCACGATCGAGGCGCCCGCGAACACCCGTGCGCTGGCGGGGATCGACCCAGGGTTGATCGCGCGCGTCGCCCGCGCGCGCGCGCCGGTGCAGGAGGCGCGGCTCGCCTCGCGCTGGTGCGGGACGCAGTGGCCGACGCCGGCGCTCGCCCAGCAGGCCGGGATGAGCGAGCACGACTACGAGGCGTTCCTCGAGCAGGCGCTGTTTCTCGGCCGACCCGACCCGGTGGCGGCCTGGCGGGAGCTGCGCGCGCGCCAGCAACAACTCGTCGAGCGGCTCGCTGACGCCCGTGAGATCCGGATCGAGGCTGAGGGCACCGACCTGCGCCTGCGCGTCGACGGGCGCACCTGGATCAACTCCGACGGCAAGCACAACATGCCGAGCGGCGAGATCTTCACCGGGCCGCTCGAGGACTCCGCCAACGGGACGATCCGCTACACGATTCCGTCGAGCCCGCGTGGCGCGCAGGTCGAAGGGATCCGGCTGACGTTCGCCCAGGGGAGGGTGATTGATGCGTGCGCCGAGCGCGGCGACGATTACCTGCAAGCCGCGCTCGCCACCGATCCCGGCGCGAAATTCCTCGGCGAGCTGGGGATCGGCACCAATCCCGGGATCGACCGCCCCACCGGCTCGATCCTGCTCGACGAGAAGATGGCTGGGACCGTTCACCTGGCGCTCGGCCGCTCCTATCCGGAGACCGGCGGCACGAACAGCTCGGCGCTGCACTGGGACATGATCTGCGACCTGCGCGCCGGCGGACGGCTGAGCGCGGACGGTCAAATCCTTAACGACAACCTCTGGCCCGTCGGCTAGCGTCCGGCCGACCATGCGCCGCACGAAGATCGTCGTCACGATCGGGCCCGCCTGCCGCGACCCCGAGACGCTCGCCCGGATGGCGGAGGCGGGGATGGACGTCGCGCGGCTGAACTTCTCCCACGGCAACCGTGAGCTTCATGCCGAGAACGCCGAGCGGGTCCGGGCGGCGGCCTCGCGGACCGGGCGGCAGGTGGCGCTCCTCCAGGATCTGCCCGGCCCGAAGATCCGGATCGGCGCGCTGCAGGACGACATCGCGGAGCTGAAGCCCGGGGAGACGCTGATCCTGTGCTGCGGCTCGACCGAGCCCGGCAACGGGGAGAAGATGTCGGTGAGCTGGACCGGCCTGGCCGGGGCGGTCGATCCGGGCGACATCGTGTACCTGGCGGACGGCGCGATCCGCTTGCGGGTCACGCGCGTGCGCGAGGGCGACGGCGAGATCGAGACCCAGGTCGAGATCGGCGGCGCGGTCGCTTCGCGGCAGGGGCTGAACATTCCCGGCTCGACGCGCGGCCTGCCGGCGGTCCCCGAGGAGGACCTCGAGATGCTTAGCTTCGGCGAGTCGATCGGGGTCGACCTGGTGGCGCTGTCGTTCGTGCGCACCGCCGAGGACGTGACCTCGGTCCGCAAGCACACCCGCCTGCCGCTGATCGCGAAGATCGAGAAGCCGCAGGCCGTTGACGCGGCCGAGGAGATCATCCGCACCGCCGACTGCGTGATGGTTGCCCGGGGCGATCTCGGCATCGAGCTGCCGATCCAGGAGGTGCCGCTGGTCCAGAAACGGCTGCTGCGGCTGGCCGGTCAGCTCGCGCGCCCGTCGATCACCGCCACGCAGATGCTCGACTCGATGGTCTCCTCCTCGCGGCCTACGCGCGCCGAGGTCGCCGACGTGGCCAACGCGATCATTGATGGCACCGACGCGGTGATGCTCTCCCAGGAGACTGCGATTGGGTCCTATCCCGTCGGGGCGGTGGAGATGATGGCGTCGGTCGCCGAGCGTACCGAGCACACCTTGCCCTACCGCGAGTGGAACGAGGAGCGCGTCCGGCGCGACGCCCGCGATCCCGCCTACACCGTCGCTTACAGCGCCTGCGCGGCAGCGCGAGAGCTCCACCTCGCGGCGCTGGTGGTTCCCACCCTCTCAGGACGTTCCGCGAGGCTGATCTCCGCCCACCGGCCCCACGTCCCGATCTACGCGCTGTCCCCCGGCCGGGAAACCGTGCGCCGCTGCAGCCTGATGTGGGGCGTGGAAGCGGCGTCGATGCGCCGTCACGAGATCACCGAGGCACTGATCGCCGACGCGGCCCACCGCGTGGTCGAGCTCGGCTGGGTCAAGCCGGGCGCGCGGGTGGGGATCACCGCGGGCCTCCCGAGCGGTAAGCCCGGGACGACCAGCCTGATGCAGATCCAGCGCGTCTGAGCTCGCGGCGCGTTCGCGTTCGAGTGTCAGAACATCGCATTGCGTTGCGCCCAGGGGTGCAGTACCGTTAGCTGATTGCGGGACCCGGGGTTGCGGTGGTCCGGCAGGAAGCGGTTGTCTGCCCGCTTTCCTGCGCGGAGCTGCTTCGGAACGGACTTGTGACGCTTGTCACAGTAAGGCTCCCTGGCAGGCAGTGCTATACAGCAACGTGGTGGAGGCACAAGGCACACAGGCGCCACAGACTGCGGCCGCCGAGCAGGACGGTCACGTTGTCGTCGGACGCGAGATAACGCGACGGTACGGCGAGGGCGCGACCGCCGTCGACGCGCTGCGCGGCGTCTCGATCGACGTGCGCCGAGGCGAGCTGGTGGCGGTGATGGGGCCGTCTGGCTCGGGCAAGTCGACGCTGATGCACACGCTGGCAGGATTGGACACGCCCACGAGCGGCTCGGTCACGATCGCCGGCACCGAGATCACGGGGCTCGACGACGCGAAGCTGACGATGCTTCGCCGCGAGCACATCGGCTTCGTGTTTCAGTTCTTCAACCTGCTGCCGATGCTGACCGCGGAGGAGAACGTCCTGCTGCCGCTGACCATCGCGGGGGAGGACCCTGATAGCGCCTGGCTCGATGAGCTGCTGACCAACACCGGGCTTGCGGAGCGTCGCCGGCACCGGCCGTCCGAGCTCTCCGGTGGAGAGCAGCAGCGGGTGGCGATCTCCCGGGCGCTGGTGACCCGTCCGACGATCCTGTTTGCTGATGAGCCGACCGGCAACCTCGACTCGAAGACCGGCGGCGAGATCCTCAATTTGTTGCGTAACTCGGTCGACAGCTACGGGCAGACGATCGTGATGGTCACCCACGAGCCGCGAGCGGCGTCGATCGCGGACCGGATCCTGTTCCTCGCCGACGGGCTGATCGTCAAGGAGCTCTCGGACGCCAGCGCCGGTCAGGTGCTCGAGGTGATGAGCTCGCTGCAGTGACGCGCGTTGCCCTCAGAGGACTACTGGGACGCAAGCTGCGGGCGGCGCTGACCGCGATCGCGATCGTCTTGGGCGTGGCGATGGTCAGCGGCACCTACATCCTCACGGACACGATCAAGGCGGCGTTCTCGACCGTGTTCACGCAGGCCTACAAGAACTCCGACGCGGTGATCACCGGCAAGAGCGCGATCTCGAACAACACCAGCGGCAACGGCGCGACGGTGCCAACCCTGCCGGCATCGCTGCTCCCCCGCGTGGGGGCGCTGCCCGGCGTCGCGCAGGCGTCCGGCTCAATCGGCGACCAGGCGCAGCTGATCGGACACAACGGCAAGGTGATCTCGCGCGGCGGCGCGCCGAGCCTGGCGTTCAGCTACGACCCGCGTGGGCAGCGGTTCAACCCGATGACCCTCGCGCAGGGCAACTGGCCGACCGCCGCCAACGAGATCGAC
Organism: uncultured Solirubrobacterales bacterium; assembly: GCA_963767695.1. Lineage (GTDB taxonomy): Bacteria > Actinomycetota > Thermoleophilia > Solirubrobacterales > Solirubrobacteraceae > Palsa-465. The sequence continues at coordinate 177,361 of CAVYFE010000012.1, read as the reverse complement.
ATCGACCAGTCGACCGCGAGCAAGGACGGTTTCTCGGTTGGGCAGCAGATCGGGGTCACGGCCCGTGGACCGGTCCAGCACTTCAAGATCGCGGGAACCGTGAAATACGGGGGGCTCTCCTCGCTCGGCGGCGCGACGCTGGCGGTGTTCACGCTGCCGACGGCCCAGTTGATCTTTCACAAGCAGAACCAGTTTGACCAGATCAACATCGCCGCCAAGCACGGCGTGACGCCGGCGCGGCTGGTTCAGGAGATCCAGCCGCTGCTGCCGGCGAGCGCCCAGGTGCGAACCGGGCAAGCGCAGGCGCAGCAGGCGACCAAGGACACCGCCGGGTTCATCACGATCTTCCAGGACTTCCTGCTGGCGTTCGGCGGTGTTGCCCTGTTCGTCGGCAGCTTCGTGATCGCCAACACGCTGTCGATCACGGTCGCCCAGCGCACCCGTGAGCTCGCGACGCTGCGCACCCTGGGCGCGACCCGCCGCCAGGTGCGGCGATCGGTGATGCTGGAGGCGCTCGTGATCGGAGTGCTGGCATCGGTCATCGGGCTGTTCCTCGGGCTCGCGCTCGCGAAGGGCCTCAACGCGCTGTTCGTCTCGTTCGGGATCGACCTGCCCCAGACGAGCACCGTGTTCAAGACGCGGACGATCATCGTCTCGCTGCTGGTCGGCATCCTGATCACCCTGGTGGCGGCGCTGCGCCCGGCGCTGCGCTCGACCCGTGTGCCGCCGATCGCCGCCGTGCGTGAGGGCAGTGTGCTGCCACCGACCCGGTTTGAGCGCTTCGGTGCCTACCCCGCGATGGTGACGATCGCCGGCGCACTCGCGCTGATGCTCGTCGGCTTGCTGGTCAACAGCCTGTCGACCGGCACGCGGTTGCTGGCGATCGGGCTCGGTGCGGTCGCCCTGTTCATCGGCGTCTCGATGCTGGCCCCGCGCCTGGTGCCGCCGCTGGTGCGCGTGCTCGGGTGGCCGGCGGCGAGGTTCGGCGGCGGGGCAGGGAGGCTGGCGCGCAGCAACTCGGTCCGCAATCCCGCCCGGACCGCGAGCACCGCGTCCGCCTTGATGATCGGTCTTGCGTTGGTGACGTTGGTGGGGGTGCTCGCGGCGGGACTCAAGTCGCGCCTCGAGGGCGCGGTCAACCAGCTGTTCGTCGCGAACTACGCCGTCACCGCGACCAACAACTTCAGCCCGATCGGGGTGGCCTCGGCGGCCGCGCTGCACACCGTGCCCGGTGTGACCGTGGTCTCCAGCGTGCGCGCCGGCGACGGCAAAGCGTTCGGCTCCCACATCAACGTCACCGGCGTGCAGCCAAACGTGAGCCGGGTGATCGACATCAAATGGAAGGACGGGAGTCCGCAGACGCCGGCTGGGCTGGGCAGCGACGGCGCGTTTGTCGACAGCGACTACGCGAAGGCGCTGCATCTCCATGTCGGCTCGCCGCTGACGGTCGAGACCCCGACCGGCGCGAGGCTCAATCTGGTGCTGCGCGGCATCACCTCGCCGCCGAAGGGCGGCAACCCGTACGGCGACGTGTCGATCTCCACGGCCCTCTTCGATCAGGTCTATCAGAACCCGCAGAACCTGTTCACGTTCTTGAATATCCAGGGTGGGGTGACGCCCGCCAACACGAGCCGGCTGAACACCGCCCTCAGCGGCTTCCCGGACGCCAAGCTACAAACCAAGTCGCAGTTCAGGGCAAACCAGGAGCAGGGGCTCAACGCGCTGCTCAACCTGCTCTACGTGCTGCTGTCGCTGTCGATCGTCATCAGCCTGTTCGGGATCGTCAACACGCTGGTGTTGACCGTGTTCGAGCGCACGCGCGAGCTCGGAATGCTGCGCGCCGTGGGGATGAGCCGGCGTCAGGTGCGACGCATGATCCGCCATGAGAGCGTGATCACGGCGCTGCTCGGCGCGGCGTTCGGGATCCCGCTCGGCGTGCTGCTGGCGCTGATGATCGGCGTGGCGATCAACTTCGCCGCGTTCACGGTTCCCTGGGGCACGCTGATCGTGTTCGTGATCGCCGCGATCATCGCGGGCCTGATCGCCGCGATCTTCCCCGCCCGGCGGGCCGGTCGCCTGAACGTGCTCCAGGCGCTGCAGTACGAGTAGCCGTTGAGCTGTCGGATTGGGGGGAGAGGGCGCGCTTGGAGAGGATGCCGGTGATCTCGGGCGCCGGCATGCTTAATCGCCCAAATCGAGCGCCGTGCCTTGCGATCTGGGCGACCCGACATGGTGTTCGTGCTCCGCGGCCCAAATCGCGAAGCGGGCGATCAAATTTGGGCAGTTGTGCATGCTCACGCACCCCGCCGGCAGGCCACAGCCACGCCGGTGTGCGGCAGCCCCGGTTCACCACGAACCGCGCATTCGGCCTGGTGGGCCAGCCCGCTCGCGCGCATCCGCCTGATCAGCTAGCCCGCTCATCCTCCTTCATCCGCTCTCGCATCGCCGGCACCACGGCGTCGAGGTATTCGTCCGGATCGCGTCCGATATAGGCGGCGATGAACGGGCACAGGGGCACGATTGGTAACCCTCGGGCGCGCGCGTCATCGAGCGCGGCGCGGGCGAGCTGACTACCCAGCCCCGAATCTCCAGGGAAGACACGAATCTCAGGTTGTCTTGATCAAGCCGCCATCGATCACATAGTTGACGCCGGTCACGTTGGCGGTGCGGTCCGAGGCGAGGATCGTGATCAGGGTGGCGACTTCTTCGGGTGTGCTGAACCGCTGGGTGGCGATAGCGGATGCTGCGGTCTCGCGAACCGTGTCGGCATCGACGCCGGTCGCTTTGGCAACGGTTTCGGCGACGCCCTGCTGGCCGAGCCACAGGTCGGTGCTGACCTGCCCCGGCGAGACACAGTTCACACGTATGCCCCGTGGTCCGAATTCCTGCGCCAGCGACTTGCTCAGGTTCACCACCGCGGCCTTGGCAGCCCCGTAGTCGATCGTGGCGGCGTCGGGCTGGAAGAAGGAGTTGACGGACGCAACATTGACGATCGATCCGGAGCCCTGCTCGACCATCTTGGTCAGGGCCGCCCGGGTCGCTCGAAGGCCGCTGAAGAAGTTGCTGCGCATCGCCCATTCGAACTCCTCGTCGCTGGTGGCCAGGAATCCGTCCACACGGATACGCACCGCTCCGACGTTGTTGACGAGCACATCGAGCCGGCCATGCTCTTCGATCGCACGCTGCACCAACACGCCCGGTCCGTCCTCTGTCATGAGGTCGAGCGCAACCGCGCTCACGCCGTCCAATCCATCGAGGTTCCCGGTGCTGAGCGACCCGGCGACCACATGGGCGCCTTCGCCGAGCAGAGCCTTCGTCGTGGCCAGGCCGATCCCCTTGTTGGCTCCTGTGACAACGGCGACTCTGCCTGCAAGTTCAAGATCCATGAGCGTTTCCTTCCTGTCGTCGCTCGTGTGCTCGCTGCGCGCGGGCGGGATTCGGAATATGCCTTACGCCGGCGCCGCGCGCGGACGAGCGCCAGGTGCAACACTTCCTCACCGTCCCCGCGTTTCCGCGCTCCGTCGCTTGAGCGATGCGCCCGGGATCTCGATCCGAGAGGGCTCCGCGGGACGAATACCACAGACAGGAGAGGACAGATGTCCCCCATCAGTCGCGGATTTCTTGGGCGCCGTCATCCGGTTGAGGACCCGTCGCGGGTGCCGCCCGGGCAGTACGTGACGCACGATTTTCCGGTCCTCTCGGCGGGCCCGACGCCCCGTACGCGGCTGGATGAATGGAGCTTCACAATCCATGGTGCCGTCGATGAGCCGGTGTCGTGGCCATGGCAGGAGTTCCTCGAGCTGCCATCCGAGACGGTCACGCTCGACATCCACTGCGTAACGAAGTGGTCAAAGCTCGACACCAGCTGGAAGGGGGTCTCAGTCGACACCCTGCTGGCGGGGGTGAACAGCTCGGCTGGATATCTGACCGCGTTCTCTGACGGCGGGTACACCACGAACCTGGCGCTCGAGGACGTCAGCGGTGGGAAGGCGTGGGTGGCGTACGAGTACGGCGGTCAGCCGCTCGAGCCCGAGCACGGGGGGCCGGCGCGGTTGCTGGTTCCCCATCTGTATTTCTGGAAGAGCGCGAAGTGGGTGCGCGGGCTGACGTTGACGGTCGCTGACACGCCCGGGTTCTGGGAGCGCTACGGCTATCACAATCACGGCGATCCATGGCTCGAGCAGCGCTACCAGGGAGATTGACGTGGCAGCTCGCGAGAGTGGTTGAACTCGCCGAGGAAACCGCGCAGACGAAGAGCATCGTGCTGGCCCCACCCGCCTGGCCGGGCCACCAGGCCGGGCAGCACGTCGATGTCAGGCTGACCGCCGAGGATGGCTATCAGGCGCAGCGCAGCTACTCGATCGCGTCGCCGCCGGAGGACGATCAGCTCGTGTTGACGGTCGAGCGGCTCGAGGACGGTGAGGTCTCGCCGTATCTGGTCGATGTGCTCGAGCCCGGTGATGAGCTTGAGTTGCGCGGCCCGATCGGTGGCTATTTCGTGTGGGACGAGCCGCTCGGCGGGCCGCTGTTGCTGGTCGCGGGCGGCTCGGGGATCGTGCCGCTGCGGGCGATCGCTCGCCACCACGCAGCGATCGACAGCACGGTCGAGCTACGCCTCCTCTATTCAGCTCGATCACTCAATGACGTGATCTATAACGAGGAGCTGATCGGCGCCGCCGCCGATGACCAGCTCGATCTGCGGCTGGCGCTGACCCGCGACTGGCCGGAGGATTGGGCTGGCCACCGCGGCCGAGTTGACCGCGAGCTGCTCCGCGAGGTCTGCTGGCCACCCGAGCAACGGCCCCTGATCTACGCGTGCGGGCCGACCAGCTTTGTCGAGGCCGTCGCCAGCGGGCTCGTGCAGGAGGGGCACGAGCCCAGCCGGATCAAAACCGAGCGGTTCGGACCCACCGGCACCTCTTCCGCCCAATGACCTGAGGACGATCATGCAAGCACTGGATGGAAACGCGATCGCCGGAACTCTGTTCGAGCTGTACGGCGCCGAGATGACGACCGCGACCGGCACCTGCGCGCACTGCGGAGCCCGAGCCCAGATCGCGGAGCTCATGGTCTACTCGCGCGCACCCGGCGCGGTGGCGCGCTGCTGGAACTGCGCCAGCGTGGTGTTCGTAGTGGTCGAGGTCGCGGGCGCCACGAGGATCCATCTCGACCACTTTCAGCTCACCGATGCGCCCCCCGACCGCGGCGGCCGCTAACCACCGCGAGAACAGTCAGCGCACCGCGGCCACGATCGCGTCGGGGGTCAGCTCGTCGAGCTTCGAGACCACGAGATCGGCGAGCCTCAGCGCCTCCGCGTCGGGTGGGAACTGGCGATTCGGAACTGCCACCACGACCATCCCCGCCGCCGAGGCGGAGCGCAGGCCGTTGCTCGAGTCCTCCACCGCGGCGGACTGCTGCGGCTCGACCCCCAGCTTGCGTGTGGCGGCCAGATACACATCCGGCGCCGGCTTGCCGTGAGCGACCTCCTCGCTCGAGACGGCCACTTTGAAACTATCGGCCAGGCCGGCGCGCTCGAGCACCAGCTCGATCACGGGACGGTTCGACGACGAGGCCAGGCCGAGGGTGAAGCGCGCGGCCAGGCGCTTCACCGCCTGCGCCGCGCCGGGCAGGAGCGGCAGCTCACGCCGGTAGGCAGCCAACAGCCGGGCGAGGACGCGCTCGTTGATCTGCGCCGGCTCGAGCGGGACTGCGAGCTCGTCGTGCAGATAGCGCGACCACTCAGGAGCGCTCATTCCCATCATCTCCGTCGTGGCGGCTTCCGTCCACTGGCCGCCGGTCTCGGCGACGACCGCGCGCCGCGTCGCGTCCCATACCGGCTCTGAGTCGATCAGCACGCCGTCGAGGTCGAAGACGACTGCCTCGAGCGGTCCGGGACGTTCGGGCACGAATCGCGCCTCTCAGATCTCGAGCCGGGACTCTTCGAGGTCCAGCTCGTTGATCACGCGATTCATGGTCTCGTTCGAGATCGTGCCGTCGCGGCGCATCTGAACCAGCGCGTCGCGTTGGGCTCCAAGCACGATCTGCAACGCCTGCTGGTAGGCGAGCGATCGGTCCTCATAGCCGTCGTCTTCGATCTTGCCGGCGCGGGCCGCGAGCCGTCGCTTGCGGTATTCGTAGGCGCCGCGCATTCGCTCCATCGTGTCGTCGCGTGTCCAGTCCTCGCCTTCGAGCGCGTCGATCTGTGCCAGCGCCGCCTTGGTGGCGCCGAGCCGCGCGCGCAGCTCCTCGGTTTCGGTGGCACCCGCGTCGGTGATCCCGAGGCGCTTGATCAGGACGGGCAGCGTCAGCCCCTGCACGACGAGCGTCGAGAGGATCACCGCGAACGTGAGGAACAGGATCAGATCACGGTCGGGGAACGGCGCGCCGCTGTTGACCGTCAGCGGCAACGCGAGCGCCGCGGCGAGCGAGACCGCGCCACGCATACCGCTCCAGGCGATCACGAACCGATTGCTCGCGGGGATCCTGCGCTCCCGCTGGCTCGCACGGCGATCCAGCAGCCGGACGAGGTAGGGGACGGTGAAGAACCACAAGATCCGGGTGATCACGACGACTCCCGAGATCGCGAGCCCCCAGCCGATCAGCGTCGCCGCCGAGAAGCTCGTGAGGCTCTCGACGATCGCCCGCAGCTGCAGCCCAACCAGGACGAACAGCGCCGAGTTGATGATGAAGTCCAGGAGATCCCACGCGAAGAAACCCTGGAGACGAACGCGGGCGGGGATCACGCTCGGTCCGCGGATGCCCATATAGATGCCGGTGGTGACCGCGGCCAGCACGCCCGAGGCACCGACCGCGTTGGCCGGTATGAACGCCGCGTAGCCGCTCACCAACGAGATCGTGACGCTGAGCTGGGGATCCGGCATCCGCTTGCGAATCTCGGCGATCACCCAGCCCACGGCGAGCCCGATCGCAATCCCGCCCGCCGCGTCTGCGAACAGCGTGACCGCGGCGTGTCCGAGCGAGAACGTGTCGGCGACGACGGCGGCGACCGCGACGCGATAGGCGACCAACGCCGTCGCATCGTTGAACAGCCCCTCGCCCTCTGCCGCGCTGACCAGCCGGCGCGGGACGTCCAGGCGGCGCATGACCAGCCCCGCCGCCAGCGGATCGGTCGGCGAGACCACGGCGCCGAGCGCGAAGGCAGCCGCCCACGGGATGCCCACGAGGGCGTGGGCAACCGCCGCTACGGCCACCATCGTGACGAGCACGAGCCCGATCGAGACCATTGTGATCCCCCGCAGGTTGGCCCGGATGTCACCGAGATTCGCGAAGAAGGCCGCGCCGTAGACGAGGATCGGCAGGAACACGACGAGCACGATGTCCGGATTGAGCTTGACCGTGGGCATGCCCGGGATGAACCCGAACAACGCCCCGCCGACCACCAGCACGATCGGGTACGGCAACCCCAACCAGCGCGCGAGCGCACCCAGGCCCGCGACCGCGACCAGCAGACCCCCGATCAGTAGCTCGGCCTGGTTCACAGCGCCAGTCTGTCGGATGCGCGCATGGCCGCCAACCTTGCACGTTCACAGGCCGTACGTCATGCTGGCTCAGATCGGGGATTGACAAATGACTGGGGGTGGCTGATGAGCACTTCTGCTGATTACGACGTGGTGGTGGTGGGAGCGAGCATCGCTGGTTGCACGGCGGCGACGCTGCTGGGTCGGGCGGGGGCACGTGTCGCCGTGGTCGAGCAGCGGCCGGATCCATCCGCCTACAAGACGATCTGCACGCACTTCATTCAGGCCAGCGCGACGCCGACGATCCAACGGCTCGGGCTGGCCGAGCGGATCGAGGCGGCGGGCGGGGTCCGGAACGGACTCGAGCTGTGGACACGGTACGGATGGATCCGGCCGCCGATCGGAGAGGACTACCGCCATCCGCGTTACGGCTACGACATCCGGCGCCAGAAGCTCGATCCGATGATCCGCGAGCTCGCGGCCGAGACGCCGGGAGTGGAGCTGATTCTCGGCCACAACGTGACCGCGCTGCTCGGCGCCAACGGACGGCCGGCCGGGGTCCGGACGGTGGACCGCGAACGCCGTGAGCGGGACATCACCGCCCGCGTCGTGGTCGCTGCCGATGGCCGCCGCTCCGATGTGGCGAAACTGGCGGGCGTCCGGGCGCGGGTGCTGCGGCACGATCGCTTTGGCTACTTCGCGTACTACCGCAACCTGCCCCTCCGCTCGGGCGATCGGACGCTGTTTTGGCTGCTCGATCCGGATGTCGCCTATGCATTCCCGCAGGATGACGACGTCACGCTGCTCGCGACCTTCCAGACCAAGGACCGCGCGTCGTGGTTCAAGCGGGATCTGGAAGCGAACTTCGAGGGCTATTTCAGCGGCTTGCCCAATGCTCCGGACCTCGCGCAGGGCGAGCGCATCTCAAAAATCCTCGGCCAGCTGGAGCTGCCGAACACGGCACGGCCGGCCGGGCGGCCGGGGCTCGCGTTCGTCGGCGACGCGGCGATGGCGGCCGATCCATTGTGGGGCGTTGGCTGCGGGTTTGCGTTTCAGTCCGGGGAGTGGCTGGCCGACGAGCTCGGGAGCGCGATCGTCGGCGGAAGCTCGGACGCGCAGCTGGACGCAGCGATCGAGCACTACCGCAAGCGGCATCGAAGCCGGCTGCTCGGCCACTACTTGCTGACCTCGGACTACGCCACCGGCCGGCGGCTCAATCCGCTCGAGCGACTGCTGTTCTCCGCCGCGGCCAAGGACGAGCGATGCGCCGACGGGTTCCTCGCGTTCGGCTCCCGAGCGATTCGGCCGAACGACCCCGCGTTCCTGGGCCTTGTGGGCCGGGCGATACGGGTCACCGCCGCCGGTCGTGGAGCGCCGCAGGTGCAGCCGCTGGCGGGCGCCCACGCACGGGGCCCATCGCTACCCGCGGGGATCACCGAAACTCGCCTCGTCGTTGACGGGATCACGACGCCGGTCTCCTCGGTCGGAGACCCGGACTCTCCCGAGGCCGTCGTGTTCGTTCACGGCAATCCGGGCTCACGGCGCGATTGGGATGACCTGCTGAGCCGGGTCGCGCCGTTCACGCGCGCCATCGCGTTCGACATGCCCGGCTTTGGCCGGGCGGACAAGCCCGCGGCTTTCGACTACACGGTCGGCGGGTACGCCCGCTTCCTTGGCTCGGGCCTCGGTCAGCTCGGTGTCGAGCGCGTCCACCTCGTGCTCCACGACTTCGGCGGACCCTGGGGGCTGGCCTGGGCGGTGCGCAATCCGGAGCGGTTCGCGAGCGTCGTGCTGATCAATACGGGTGTCCTGCTCGGGTACCGCTGGCACTACCTGGCCCGCATCTGGCGCACGCCGATCGCCGGCGAGGCGTTCCAGGCCACCACGACCCGATCGGGTCTCCGGACGGCGCTGCGTCACGGCAATCCGCGGGGGCTGCCGCGCGCTTTCGTCGACCGGATGTACGACGACATGGACGCCGGCACCAGCCGCGCGATCCTGAGTCTCTACCGGGCAACCAACGACCCAGCCTCGGCCGGGCGCCGGCAAGCCGATGCGCTGCGCTCGCTGGAGCGCCCCGCGCTCGTGATCTGGGGCGCGCACGACCCGTACATCCCGGTGGCAATGGCCGAGCGCCAACGAGAGGCGTTCCCGAGCGCCGAAATTGCGATCCTCGACGGGAGTGGCCACTGGCCATTCGCGGATGACCCCGAAGCCGTGGGACACGTGGTCGAACCCTTCCTCCGAGGCGAGGTCACCGAGCGCGTCAGCGTGAGCGCTTAATCTGAGTCCGCCGCACCCTCGCCGCGGGGTCACCGTGAGCTCGGGCTGACCGGCGCTCAGCGAACCCACATGGATCGGATTCTCAAGCATCCCGGCGAGGCCATATACGGCACGATCGCGGTCGGGGCGCTGCTCGCGGCAGAGAGCGCCCGCCGCGAGACCTACCCCGCCACGGTCGTTGCGGTCGTGGTCACGCTGCTGCTGTACTGGCTGGCTCATTCCTACGCTGACCTGGTGGAGCGGCAGTTCGAGGACGAGGCCAAGGCGACGATCTCTGGCGCGCTCGCCATGCTGATGCAGGACCTGCCGATCCTGATCGGCGCCGGCATCCCGCTCGTGACGTTGCTGATCTTCTGGGTGGGGGGAGCCGGCCTCGCGAGCGCCGTCACCGCGGCGGTGTGGACCTCGGCGGCGATCATCGTCGCGATCGAGGTCGGGGCTGCCCTGCACGCGCACCTGAAAGGATTTCAGCTGGTGGTCCAGGTCCTGGTCGGTGCTGTGGTCGGGCTGCTGATCATCGCCCTCAAGGTCCTGCTCCACTGAGCGCCGGCGGGTCGCGCTCATGGCGTGGCGAGCGCGCCGATGACCTCTCGCCACCAAGCTCGCTCGCTGTCGGTGCTCGCCAGGCGCAGCCGGCGCCGGGCCGCGTCCTGCAGTTGCGTGGCCGACCCGATCGCCGTCACCGGGCCGGTGTAGGCGTAGCGGCCGTCGGCCAGGGCGACAAGCGCCCCGGCCTGGTCACGGCGGGTGCGGAGTTGCTCGATCACCTCGATCTCACCGATGCGGGTCGGATGTGCGGCGGCACCGTCCCCGGGCCGCCACGGCCCGGTCGTGAAGATCGGTGCCGTGGCACGGGGAACACGACGACGCTGTCGGGGCGTCCCGAGGGGCCCGACGCGCCAGCGCTCGAACAGCGACTGGAACTCGACCGCCACTTCCTGGCGGATGAGGATGTGGAGGTGATCGCCCGGCTCGATCCGCGTCGACCCTCGCGGAGGTACCGCCTGATCGCCACGAATGATCAGGTTCAGGAGCGCGTCACGAGGCAGGCCGAGCTCGCGGACTCGCTTGCCGGCGGCTGCGTGGTCTTCCTCGACCACGAACTCCACGACTTCGGCACCGAGCCGCCTGATCGCCCCCGCTTCGATCAGCGGTGCGGGCAGCGCGGCTTCGCTCGTGGTCACGCCGAGGCGCCTGGCGAAGGGCTGGAAACTTGTGCCCTGCACCACGGTCGAGACGAGCACGGCAAAGAACACGATGTTGAAGAACTCCAGACGGTGCGGCACGCCGCTGATGACGGGGAACGTGGCCAGCACGACCGGTACCGCGCCGCGCAGGCCCGCCCAACCGAGCACGGCACGCTCCGCGAGGGAGAAACCGGAGAACGCGGTCGCCAGCGCCACGGCTACCGGACGGGCGACGACCGCCACGACGCCGGCCAGGATCGTGCCCTTGACCGCCACCGAGCCGAGCTGATCAGGGACCACGAGCAGCCCCAGGACCAGGAACAGGGTCAGCTGCGCGACCCAGGCAAGCCCATCGTGAAAGGTGGCGATCGTTCGCAGGGCGGGCGAGGGAACGCTGCCAATCGCCAGTCCGACCAAGTACACAGCGAGAAATCCAGAGCCGTCGAGCACCGAGGCCGCGCCGTATGCGATGAAGGCAAAGGCAACCGACGCGACCGGGTACAGACCGGCCGAGGGGAGCCTGAGGTGCTGAAGCGCCGCAACCGCTCCGGCCGCGACCACGCCACCAACCGCCAACCCGATCCCGAGCTGGCGGACGAACAGCCACAAGAAGTTCAGCAGCCCGTAATGCGGGTCGGTGGCCCAGGCCATGAAACCGAGTACGAGCAGCACCGCCACCGGGTCGTTGAGTCCCGCCTCGCCCTCCAGCGTGCGGGCCAGGCGCCGGCGCAGCGTCGACCCGCGCAATACCGCAAACACCGCCGCGCCGTCGGTCGATGCCAGGATCGAACCGAGCAGCAACCCCTCCACCAGCCTCAGGTCGAACAGCCAGGCGGCCGCGAGCCCCGCCACCATCGCCGTGATGACCGTCCCCACGCTCGCCAGACTCACCGCTTCGCCGATCACCGGCCGGATCTCCCCCCAACCGGCCGCCACACCACCCTCGAACAGAATCAGCGACAGGGCGACGATGCCAACCGTGCGGGCAAGCCGGTAGTCGTTGAACGCGATCAAGCCAAGCCCGTCGGAACCGAGCAGCATTCCCAGCGCCAGCACCAGCACCAGGCCGGGTACGCGCAGCTGGCCGGCCAGCATCGACACGGTCAGGCCCGCCGTCAGCAGGCCACCCACGATCAGAAGCCTCAGCCCATCGCTCACCGACACAGTGTTTCGCCTGCACAGGCGGGGTGAGGCGCGAGTGCGCGATCAGTGGCCGGGGCGCGGGGGAGCCCGACGGTGTCGATCGGTGCGAGCTCGCCGAGGAACCCGACCTGACCGACGCGACCCAGCGGGTACGATTGCAGCGGCTCAGGCTCGTCCGGGAAGAGCCGGAAGGTCTCGCGCGTCCATCGCTCAGGAGTGAGGATGACGGATACGTTGCCATTGCCTAACGGCTTCCGGATTGGACATTGGACCGACGCTGATGCCCGAACCGGGTGCACGGTCGTGCTACCGCCGCCCGGAACCAGGGGCAGCGTCGACGTGCGCGGCGGCGGTACGGGGACACGGGAGCTCGAGCCGCTGTCGCCGCTCGCGAATGCCGAGGGGCCGACGGGCGTGTTGCTGACGGGCGGAAGCGCGTTCGGTCTCGCCGCCGCCGATGGGGTTACCCGGTGGCTCGAACAGCGCGGACTCGGGCGACCGACCCCGGCGGGTGTGGTTCCGCTCGTTCCCGCCGCGGTCGTCTACGACCTGGTGGAGGGAGAGTCGAGCACCCGTCCCGGACCGGACCAAGGCTATGCCGCGTGCGAGCGAGCCGCTTCCGGCATCCCCGAGCGAGGGGCGGTTGGAGCCGGCGTCGGCGCTGCCGTGGGCAAGGTGCTCGGGCGTGATCGTGCCACCCGCGGCGGGGTCGGTTACGCGGCCACGATCCTCGTCGACGGCAAGACGGTCGCCGCCGTTGCCGTGGCCAACGCGTTCGGAGACGTGATCGGGGACGACGGCGAGTCGCTCGGCGCCCCCCGAGGCGAACGTGGCGAGCTCCTGCGCAGCGCGGAGCTGATCGCCAACATGCAGCAGCCGCCGGTTGTCTCGACGCCCGCCGCCGGCAATACCACGCTGGCCTGCGTATGCACCGACGCCCCGCTCGACAAGCGAAGCTGCGCGATCGTCGCGCGCATGGCGAGCGCCGGGATCGCTCGCGCCGTCAACCCGGCGTTCAGTCCCGTCGACGGGGACGTCGTGTTCTGTCTGGCTTCCGGCTCGGAGCCGACACCCGCCCCCGGCTTGGCGGCCTCCTGGGCGCTGACGCTGCTCGGTACGGTTTCCGCGACCGTCACGGCCGCGGCGATCCGGGACGCCGTGCGCGCATCCGCCCGGCGCTGAGATGGCAACCACCCCAGGGCCTCGGAAGTCGTGGCGGCCGTACGCGTTCAGGATCATGCTGCAGACGCTCCTCGGCGTGCTCTGGCCGGCGAGAATGGCGGAGGCTCGAAAGCGACGGAGCTCGCTGAAAGGCGTGCTGTTGACCGCTGCGAGCGGCACCGTGGTCTGGTACCTGATGTCCGGCCGTCGCGCATCTGCGCTGGTCAGTCGCGGGCCTCAAGCGGCGCAGTTCACCGCCCGCGTCCGTGACAGCGTCGCGCTGACCTTGGCCGAGGGGAGCGCTGGGCTCAGGTTCGCTGCGTCACTGTCCTCGCTGTTCGGCGGATTGGCTTGGTCGTTCCCGGGTCCAGCCGGGAGAATCGATTTCACCGCACAGCGCTGCCTGTACAGCAATGGGGAGTTTTGGCTCCTGCTAGGGCCCGGCTTGAGGCTGAGCGGCATGTGGGGCGAGTGGGAGTGGGCACCGGACCACGCCGATGCGCTCACCGAGGATGATCCGTTCTGGCTGCTGGCGCTCGTCGCCGGGAGCTCGGAAGCGACCGACGAGGGGGCACGTGAGCTCGGAGGGACGCCTTGCCGACGCTATCTCACCACCACCGACTTCGCGCTCGCGGCAGCTCGTTCCGAGCGGCGGCTGATGTCGCCATGGCGCGGCGACATAGATGACCCGCAGCGGCTGCGGCTCGAGGTGTGGCTCGACGCCAACGGGCGGGTCCGCCGTGCTCGGTTGTACGGGAAGCGAAGCTCGACGAGCTTGGAGCTCTTCGACTTCGGGGGACCAGGCCCGATCGAGCTCCCCCCATCGGTGGACATCCAGTCCTACGACGGACCTTGATCGAGGGTCAGTCACCTTATGGTGGGTGCCCACTAAGTTGGAAGATGCGCCGGATCACCCCGAACAGATCGGAGATGGGCGTTGTTCACCACGGCAGTCGACTGGGGCGAGGTAACCGCGATCGCGACGTCGATCCTGGCCATCGGCCTGCTGGGCGGGATCGGGGCCGCGGCGTTCACGGCGCAGCAGGTACGAGAGGCGCGCGTGAGTCGTGAGGCGCAGATGGCGGCCGAGTTCTTTCGCCGGTGGAACGAAGAAGCACTGGTGGAGGCACGTCGAATGGTCGGACAGTTCAAGTCGGCCGATGAACTACGTGAGGCGTTTGTGGCCTACGTGTCGGCCAACGCCCCCGAGGCCTACGTGCTCTACCGGGAGCTCGACTACTTCGAGCAACTGGCCGCGCTCGAAAGCCGGCGTGCGTTTGACCTGGAGCTGATCAAGCTGCTCCTCGGGCGCACGCTGATCCAGCGGTGGGAGATGTGGAGGCCGGCGATCCACGAGGCGCTGGGGCCGGGGACCTACCCGCTGTTCGAGGGCCTCGTGGAGAAGCTGCGGCGCGAGCTCGGCGATCCGGCAACCCGCGTCTAGACGGATGTGGAAACAATCATCTACGGGTTGGCCTTCAGAGACTGCCTCTGCCTCACGTGCTCAGGCGTCGTTGACGCTCCGAGCGAGGGAGCCGGAATGTCAGTGGCGTCATCAACCTGCTGAGAACGGTCGTCGTCCTCCGTTTTGGGTGAGGCGGGATCGACGCCGCTCTGCGAGGCTCACCCCGATCCGTGCAATGACCGTGGTGCCGATCGAAGCCGATGACCGTCCCTGAGGTTCGCGCATGGTCCTCGACGCCGGGACTGCTCAGTGAAGGCCCCCGGTGGCACGAAGATCGCCAAGAGCTGCTGTGGGTCGACATCCTCGGCTGCCGGCTGCACCGCGGGACACTGGCAGCCGATGGCAGCCTGCAACGAGTCTCGTCGATCGCGGTCGACCGCCACGTCGGCGCCGTCGCGCCGATCGTCGGCGGCGGATACGTGCTCGCTGCCGGGCCAGGATTCCTGCTAGTCGACGAGGCCGGCTCGATTCGCGAGCTGGCGCAGCCACAGGGCGGGCGCACCGACGTACGGATGAATGACGGGGCGTGCGACGCGCAGGGTCGCTTCTGGGCCGGAACGATGGCCTACGACGAATCGCCCGGGGCAGGCTCGCTGTTCCGCCTCGAACTCGACGGCAGCTGCACAACCGTGTTGACCGGCCTTACGATCTCCAACGGAATCGGCTGGAGTCCCGACGAAAGCACCATGTACCTCAACGACAGCGGCACAGGTTGCGTGGACGCCTTCAGCTTCGAAGCCTCGAGCGGGGCGCTCAGCGAGCGCCGCACGCTCGTCCACATCGACGAGCCGGGGGTCGTGCCCGATGGGCTCACCGTCGACGAGGAGGGCGGCGTCTGGGTGGCACTGTGGGGCGGCGGAGCCGTCAATCGATACGGCCCCGACGGCTCGCTCCTCGCCACTCTGCGGCTGCCGGTCCAGCGGCCGACATCGTGCGCATTCGGAGGGCCCGACCTGGCAACCCTGTTCGTAACGACGGCGCGTGCCGGTCTCGACGACGACGCCCTCGCCGGTCAAGCCGACGCAGGTCGAGTGTTCTCAATCACCGGGCTGGACACCCACGGCCTGCCCTGCCAGCCCTACCGCGGACGGATCCCCGCGGCGAGCGTCGCCTGACTCAGGTGGCGACGGTTCGGCGCTCGGCGACCTCGCCGGAGACTGCCCCGGCGGCCACCCCGGGCTCCTCGGCCACACGCGGCCGGGACACGAACCGCCCCATCGCGAAGGCCGCCAGCGTGGTGATCGAGACGCCCAGCGCATAAAAATAACCCAGCAGCTCGAGCATCTGACGGAAATGTCCACCTGTCGGCACGCCGATTGGGTTGCCGGCGGAATGCCATAACAGGCTGACCACCGGCCCGATCGCAAACCAGGCACCAGCGGCCACCGCCAGCCAACCGCCCAACAGGCCGCTCGAACGATGCGCGCTACTCAACAGCAGGAACCCGCCGAGGACCGCGACCACGCCAGGGAGGACGTCAAGCCAGAAACGGTTGGCCGTGAAGTGCCAAGCGTGGTAATTGCCGAAGGCGTAGTGGAAGTATGGGCCGATGAACGGGATCAGCGCGCCCCACGCGCCGAGAACAATGATGAGGATTCCGCTCAGCGCCCCGGTTGTTCTGGGCAACCGCATCGGCCCACCACGCCTTGCGGTTGCTGGTCGAGTCTCGGTGGCTGCTGTTGTCATGCGTGATGGCTACCCGCTTTCGCGAAGAGATGAACCATCGAGGGGCGCCCGAGCTCGCCGCTCACGCCGAGTCGCGCTGGAACGTCCGCGTCCCGAACGCCATTCCGAGCACGATCAGCGCCGCGCCGACGAGAACTCCGATGCCGACAGTGCCGCTCATGACGTGGCCGTGGAACAGCGCCCGGAGCGCGTCCACGATGTGCTTGACGGGGTTGACGTTCGAGACCGCCCGCAACCATCCGGGGGCGAGGGTCATCGGCAGCAGGATGCCCGACAGCAGCAACAGCGGCACCGCGAGGCTGTTGGTGACCGAGGCCATCCCCTCCTCGGTCCCCGTCAGCAGCGCGACCGCGTAGGAGGCCGCGGCGAACGCGCCGCCGACGGCGGCGACCAGCAGCACGGCGAGCGCGACGCCGCCGATCGGCGCGCGCAGGCCGAACGCGTATGCGGCGGCGAGCAGCACCATGCACTGCACGAGCAGCACGACAGCGTCCCGAAGCACGCGCCCCGCGAGCAGCGCCAGGCGCGAGGCGGGCGTCACCCGCATCCGCTCGATCACGCCATCCCTGACCTCAGCGATCAGGCCGAAACCGACGAACAGGGCCCCGAAGATCCCAAGCTGCACCAGCAGCCCGGGCGTGAACACCTGCCACGAGCTGCCACGGGGAAACCCCGGCAGCCCGGCCATCCGCTTGAGCAGCGGCCCGAACAGAGCCAGGTACAGCAGCGGCTGCATCAACCCGATGATCAGCCACACCTTGTTTCGCAGTGACAGACGCATCGCTCTGACGAACACGAGCCAGGTTTCGTTCAGAAAACGCGCGGTCTCGCACATCAAGACCCACGCCAACGGGACGATCACGTTCCAGGTGAAGGTTCCCGGGCGGGGGAGGATCGACGTGCTCGAGACCGCCTGGAAGGACAACCTCGCAAGGGTCGCCGTCCTGCTGGCGCCCGCGCCCCGTAGGTTCGTGTACGCCCGGGCGCACAGACGCGTCGCCCGCCCCGGCACGATCCGGCTGCGCGTCACCCCTGACCCGATCGGCAACCGGCTGGTGCACCACCACACCTACCGGGTGACGCTGCGGCTGTGGGTCACCTACACGCCGACGGGCGGCACTCAACGCAGCATCGGCTACTACGACCTCCACCTTCCCCGACCCTCGCTCCGAATCAGTCCGCGACAGTAACTGCAACGCCGAGGACTGAGCCCGGCGCGTCGGACGAGCCGCCTTGGCAGGGGCGTTACGCTTCCTAGATGCGCGGGGATCAAGTGAGCCTCAGGAAGCGCGCCGGTGTACTGGTTCTGTGCGTGCTCCCTCCCGCGTTGGCGATCGCCGCGGACACCAGCGCGCTGCTGCCGCTGCTTCTCCTCCCGGCGCTCATGTTGGGCCCCGCGCTGGTGATTCGCGGCCCAGGTCCCTCGGCCGGGGGTTCTGAGCCGGACGACGGCGGCGGAACAGACCCCCCAGAGCCACCGACGCCGCCCGCCGCTCCACGCGGAGGTATTCCGCTCCCCGATGCCGAGCCGTCGCGCTTACGGCTCCGCGACCACAACCGGCCCAACCGCGTTGGCCTGCGCGAGCGAAGGCCCGCCCGCGAGCCAAACCGCACCCGTTTGCCAGGGCCTCGAGCGGACCAGTGACTCCTGACACTAGGTACCGCAACGGACACCGATGATGGTCAGCCGGTCGTCTCGGTCAACCTGTGACGGCGATGCTGCCGTCGGGACATATCGCGGGTGGGGCCCTGCTCGGCGCTTGGCGAAGTGGCCGCAGCCCCAGGCACCCCGCGGTGGTCATCGTCGGCGGGATGATCGCGACGAGCCTGCCCGATGGGGATCTGTTGATCCCGTCGGTGCTTGACCGGCTCGGCGTCGAGCACCGGCTTCGCACCGGTGTGCATCACGGCTGGGTGACGCACACGCCCGTGTTCTGGGGGCTGATCGCGGCAGGAGCCCGCCGGATCAGTCGCGCGAGATCGGCGCCCGATTGGGCGGCAGAGGCGGCGGACATGCTCGCGCTCGGTGCCGGGCTGCATCTCCTGCAGGATTCGGTGGCGAACACTGTCTCGCTGCTGTGGCCGCTGCGGGGGCGCCGATACGGGCTCGGGCTCGATCATCTTGCTGGAGTCACCGACCATGTGGAGTACGTCCGGCGCTATCCGTCCTCACCCGCAGGCAGGCTCGAGGGCGGTCTCCTGCTGGCCGCGCTCGTGTCATCTGGATGGCGTCTGGGTCAGCCCGGCCCGAGGAGCCGATCAGCTCGTCGCGACCGCAGCGGTTCCCGCGCCCGCCTGCGCATCGCCCGCTTCCGACGTCTCCGGTGACCGGGCGAGCACGAGCAGTGGAGCCCGCGCCAACCGCGACAGGTGTCGTGAAGTGCTGCCGTGCATGAAGCGGCCGACTGGGCCGTAGCCGCGAGATCCAACGATCAGCAAGTCGACCGAGGCGGCGTAGAGCGCCAGTTCCTCGGCTGAGTGTCCGAACGCGGCGTGGGGTTCCACGTCGCCGAGGGCGGCGATTCGCGCTCGAGCTTCCTCAACCAGCTGCTCGACCTCCTCGGGCTTGGCGCGGTGGCCAAACGGAAGTGAGACCGCCTCGAACGCCGACACCTTCGCCCCGGTCTCCTTCGCCAGTTCGACTGCCACTGCCAGCGCGTGCTCACTTTCCGGCGAACCGTCGTAGCCGACGCCGATCTCGCGCAGCTCGACCGGTTGCTCGGCGTATCCGCCCGGCGCGACAGCGACAGCGCTGGTCGCGCCGTTGAGGGCGTCGGCCGTGTGGTCGGTGACCATCACCCGTCCGAGCAAGCTGCGGCTATGGGACCCGACGACCAGCAAGTCGGCGCCATGGAGCTCCACGATCTCGTGCAACCCACGGCCGATCGAGAGCGAGCCGATCGACAGAAGCTCAGCTTCGATCCCCGCCTCGGAACGTACCTTTTCGAGCAGCTCGGTCGAGCTCGTGCGCTCCGCGTGGGCAATCTCGGGGCTCACCTGACGCATCCGGGGATCGCCGCCGTGGACGTGAGCGAGCGCGAGCCTGCCGTCCTTGGCCACCAGAAACT
The DNA here is from genome assembly GCA_963767695.1 of uncultured Solirubrobacterales bacterium. Taxonomy (GTDB): domain Bacteria; phylum Actinomycetota; class Thermoleophilia; order Solirubrobacterales; family Solirubrobacteraceae; genus Palsa-465. Next base: position 157,890 of record CAVYFE010000012.1, on the reverse strand, counting down.
TGCCGAGGGCAATCGCGTCGCGGCCGTTCGGCCCATCGTCGACACCTACAACAACGTTTCGGAACATCGCATCCCTCTCCTCGGCCGGTGGTGATCCTACAGCGCGTGGCCCGAGACCGCATCGTATTACGCAGTCTCATCGCCGTTCACGAGCATCGTCGTCAATCGACGTTCCCCTGGGAGTGAGATCGATCCCCTGCCTCCGTCGGTGTGTCCTGGTGGGCGCGACCTCGATCGCGCGCGATCGAGGCGAGCTGGCGAGTGAGACCGATGTCTGGCCCTCCGATCAATTCCCACGCGCGGGCGATCCCGATCAGAAAGCAGACCACCACGAGCACCGCGATCGACTTTGCGTAGTACACCTCGTGGCCGTGCGACATCAGCCGGAGCCCGTAGTAGAGCTGCAGAACGAATACGGCAACGAGCCCGACCAGGAACAGGGCGTCGCGGGGCGCTCGAGGCTGGGAGCGGCGAACCCGCAGGAGAGACAGAAGTGATCCGGCTACGAACGACAGTCCCAGCAGACTGACGACAAACGCTGTCCCACCGAGCCCGAACCCCGGAATGAGCCCGAACAGGGAGATCACGAACGCATTAGTAAACGCTGTCAGCGCGGCCGAGGCCCGCACGCGGTGTGCCTGGTCCGCGTGCTCGGCCGTCAGTCTCTCGTGCGCGACCGAAATCGCCACGAACAGCAGCCCGATCAGCGCGCCGGCGACGCCGGCGCAGGCGACAAAGAAGTCGTGGAGCGAGGGCGGCGTCACGACAGCAGCTGCTCAACCTCGGCTTGTGTCCGCAGCCGGATCACGCGGAACTCGGCCAGCGTATGGGGCCACTCCCGGCGGCAGCGGAAGTGCGAGCGCAGTGCCCAGGCGAACAGCGAGTCACGTCCCCAGATGGCCAGGTAGAGCGACTCTCGGTTGCCGTTCCAGAGCTGTTGGCGCCCGCGCATGCGCCGCAACGTGCGCCGAACCAGCCGCGGGAACCACACTCGCACCGGCAGGTCGAGCCAGACCACGACATCCGCCGCCCTCAGCACGTAGTCGCCGAGCTTGTGCTCATAGGCCCCGTCGATTACCCACCCGTCGGACACGGTGATCGGCTCCAGCTGAGCGCGGAGCACATCATCGGGCGTCTCGGCCCAGCCGGGTCCATGCACCAGCGCATCGAGCTCGACGAACTGGACGTCGAGCCTGCGGGCAAGCTCCCGCGCGACCGTCGTCTTGCCGTTTGCGCTCGCGCTGGCGATCACCGCCACCTTCCGCGGACGCGATCCAGATATGTGCATGTCGCCATTCTCGCGCTGAGCGTCCGCAACCGCCCGCTCCCCACCTCCCCGGGACGTTTCCCTGCCCCACGCGGGTCAAGGTCCCACACCTCTTCTCGGGCCGTGGCGCGGGACGTTTTCCACGGTGCCCGCTCGCCACCGCTGCAGCCGGCCGTCCACCCGCACCAGCGACGCAGAGCAGCCCGCGCAGACGCCCGCGCAATCCTCGCCCGTGTCGACTAGGTGCCGAAGCTCCCGCAGGAACTTCGGCACCTAGATCTCGTCGCTGTGGCGCCGGAGCCAGTCCGCGATCTGCGGACGCGCGACCTTGGCCGCCTCCCGGCCGGCGACGAACCCGATGTGGCCGGACTCGAGCCGCAGCTCGCTCGCGTCTTTCGAGCCGACCAGCTTGGTGAGTGGCTCCGACGACCCGGCCGGCGTAATCCCATCCTTCTCGGCGTACGCGTTGATGAACGGACAGCGGATGTCACGCAGCCTCACCTCGCCGTGTCGCAACTCGATAACCCCGGCCACCAGCGCGTTCTGGCAGATCAGCGTGTTCACCGTCTGCCGGAACAGGGCGCCAGGGAACGGCACCTGGTCGCGAGCCCACTGGCTGATCGCGAGGTACCCCTCGAGGAAGTCATCGTTCCACAGGTTCTGGAACAGATTGACGCGCTGGACGATCGGATCGGTTGGCTTGAGCGTCTGAAAGCCCTCGTCCAGCGCTCGGGCCGGCACGAGACCGGTCGCGTCGATGACGTCCTCTGCGACGAGCCGGTGTTTACGAAACATGTTGCTCATGAACCCGGTCTTGTGAAAGTCGCAGGGAGTCGCCATCACCATCAAGTTCCGGATCGGCAACTCGGGGTGAGCGGCGGTGAGGAGCAGAGTGAGGACGCCGCCGAAGCAGTAGCCGTTGAGCGTTACCCCGTCGGCTGCGGACTCTCCGAGCAGCGCAGCGATCGCCTCCGGGATGTACTCATCGACGTAGGTCTCGAGTGTGTTCTCGGCATCGGCCGGTTCCGGCGGCATCCAGTCGAGCAGGAACACGTCGAAACCCTCCTCGACGAGATGGCCGATCATGCTCGTGCTCGGCAGCAGGTCGAGGACGTAGCTCTTGCTGACCAGGCTGTGGACGATCAGCAGGGGCGGGTCATAGCGAGGGCCCTCCGAGCGATAGCGCCAGAGACGCGCCTTGTCGCGCTTCCAGATCAGCTCTCGAGGGGTCTGGGCAACCACCGGCCGTTTCTCGCCGGCGAGATAGCCGGCGCCGTTGCGGGCCCGTAGGACCTGGCGGCTGAGGAGCCCGGGCGCCATCAAGCCGCGCTCGCCTTGCCGGCGCGCGGTCGTTGAGCCCGGCGGCCGCCATCGCCCTCGCCGCCGTCGCTCCGGTCTGCGTCGCGCCGAGCCGCCTCACGCTCGAGCTGGCGGACCTGGCGCTCGAGGCTTGCGATCTGGTTCATCAGCCTGACCGCATCCCGGTAGGAGACGAGCCCGAACGTGTGCAGCCACTGGTCGGCGGTCCGCTGCACGTCGCCGGTAAACCGCCGCTGGAGCTTGAACGCCACCGCCGCGAGGTCCATGAACGTGTCGGTCTGCACCCAGGATTCCGAGGCGGCCGCGACCGGCCGCTCGACAGCGTCAAACGCGCGGCGCCAAAGTGAGCTCATCGTCGGCAGCCTCCTTCGAGGGCCAAAAGCGCTAGCCGATCGCCTTCTCGCGGCCTTCCCATTCCTTCTCCCGGAGCACGTACTTCTGGACCTTGCCGGTCGAAGTTCGCGGCAACTCACCGAACTCGACGGCGGCCGGGCACTTGAACTTCGCCAGGTGCTCGCGGCAGAACGAGAGCATGTCGTCCTCGCTGGCGTCCTGGCCGCTCTTGAGCTCGACGAACGCCTTGGGGCGCTCACCCCACTTCTCGTCGGGCATCGCTACCACCGCCGCCTCCAGCACGGAGGGATGCTCCGACAGCGCCTGTTCGACCTCGATGCTCGAGATGTTCTCGCCGCCCGAGATGATGATGTCCTTGCTGCGGTCGCGCAGCTCGACGTAGCCGTTGCGGTGCCATACGGCCAGATCACCGGAGTGGAACCAGCCCTCGCGAAACGCCTCGTCGGTCTTCTCGTCCTTGCCGTGGTAGCCCGTCATCACGCTGTTGCCGCGCATCACGACCTCGCCGACCGTCTCGCCATCCCGGGACACGTCGTTCATGTCCTCGTCCACCACCCGCACCAGGTCGGCGCCGTTGTACGTGTGGCCCTGGCGCGCGAGCAGCCGCGCCTGCTCATCCAGGTCGAGCTCGTCCCACTGGGGCTGCCAGCTACAGCCCATGATCGGACCGTAGGTCTCGGTCAGACCGTAGAGATGGATTGGATGCAGGTTCAGCTCGCGCATCCGCTTGAGCACCGCCGGCGTGGGAGGCGAGCCGCCGGTGGGCACGGTCACATACTGCTCGAGCGGGTGCGCCTTTTCGTGATTGACGATGTTCATGTGGATCGTCGGCGCGCCGCTGTAGTGGGTGACGCCCTCGGACTCGAACAGATCCCAGATGCGGTCGGGCTCCACTTTGCGCAGGCACAGGTGCGTCCCGCCCGCCGCGGTCACCGCCCAGGTGAGGCACCAGCCGTTGCAGTGGAACATCGGCAGCGTCCACAGGTGCACCGAGTCGTAGCCGAGCCTGAGCTCGAGCGCCGCGCCGAGCGCGCGCAGATAGGCACCGCGGTGGGTGTAGACGGCGCCCTTGGCGCGGCCGGTGGTGCCCGAGGTGTAGTTGATCGAGATCGGCTCGTTCTCGTCTTCCAGCCAGCTTTCGGGCTCATCCGGCGATCCGGACGCCAGGAACTCCTCATACGGATCGTCGCTCTCGCCGGTGTCCTCGATCGTGATCGTCTTGATCTTGTCCAGGTCGATCGGATCGACGAGCTCCTTCAGCTCGGCATCGACGAGCAGTGTGCGTGCGCCGCAGTCGCCGAGGATGTACTCGATCTCCTCGGTGCTGAGGCGGGTGTTGAGCGCCACCAGCACGCCACCGGCAAGCGGCACGCCGTAGTGGGCCTCCAGCAAGGCAGGCGAGTTGGGAGCCAAGATCGCCACGCGATCGTGGCGCTCGAGCCCTTGGTCGCGCAGCGCGGACGCCAGCCGGTTGCAGCGCTCGGTCAGCTCCGCGTAGTTAACACGGCGCTCGCCGTGGACGACGGCCGGGCGTTCTCCGAGCGCTCGATCGTTGCGGCGCAAGAAGTTGAGCGGACTCAATTCGATTCGCGACGGGGTCGCGTCCATGCTTTCCTCCCTCTCGGTTGCGCTGCCGTACGGCACATCCCCGGAGTCCGCTCGAGGCGAACGCGGGGTACGCCCCTACACATACCCCGCGGCCACTTCAAGAAATCGGGGAAATCGGACACATGTGCGTATTGCGGACATCTCGGGGTAGCTGTCAATTACGCTGCGCGCATCCCGAACAGGAAGGAGTCACGTGAACGTAATTCCGCTTGCGACGTTGCCCGACGACATTGCCGCCCAGGTCGAAGCCCTGGGCGCCAAGCAGGTCAACCTCTATCGCGCTTTGGCGCACGCGCCGGATCTGCTGCGCGCCTGGATCGCGTTCGCCTGGGCGCTGCGCGGCAACAGCGCCACCTCGCGCCAGCTGCGCGAGCTGATGATCCTTCGCACCGCCACGCTGCACCACTCCCCCTACGAATGGCATCAGCACCGGCGGATGGCCGCGGAGGCCGGCGTGAGCGACTATGAGATTGCCGAGCTCGAGATGTGGCGCACCTCGAGGGCGTTCAACGCCGAGACCAGAGCGGCACTCGCGTTCACCGATGCGATCGTCCACGGCGAGGTTTCGGAGGCGGTCAACCAGGAGCTTGCCGCCCATTTCGATCTCGCCCAGCGCATCGAGCTCACGGTCACCGCCGCGTTCTACTCGATGGTGCCGCGAGTGCTCGATGCCCTCGGGGTGCCGATCGAGGACGAGGAGGAGTTCGACGAAGCTACCGAGTGGCCGGGGCCGGCAAGGACCACATGCCGCGTACCAGGGCGCTCAGCATCGCGACCGGATTACCCAGCGGAACGCGGTGCGCGCGGAGCGCATCGTCGAGCATTTGATCGCTGACGAGCGCCGCTTGCTGCCAAGCACGCGAACGCCGGAGGTCGGTGGCGCTTAGGAAGCTGCGAATCACCGCCAGCGCCTGGCTCGCCTCGTCCATCAGCAGCAGGTGACCCTCCCCCGGCGCCACATACACCCGTGCGGAGGGGATGTAGCGCCCCAGCAGCAGCGCGTTCGCCAGCGGCATGACGGGGTCATCGTCGCCGGTGACCACAAGTGTGTCCGAGGTCAGCTGGCTCAGCCATCCGAGCGCTCCGGGGCTGCTCGTGAGCGCCAGCAGCTGCCACAGATAGCCGATCGGCGTCGGCGGACTGCGTCGCCGTGCCTCACCGGTACGGTCCACGAAGCCCATGTCGTCGCGTGCGCGCCCACCCATCAGCTCGCCGACGACGCTCTGGTAGTAGTGGCGCCAGTAGTATCGCAGTGGGGTCGACATCTGACCGAGCGCCCACACCGAACCGGGAACGCCACCCCAACCGGGCGTCGTCGCGGCCAGGACCAGGCGCCGGACGCGGCTCGGGGCACGCCGGGCAAGATGCTGCGCGACCAAGCCACCGAACGAGTAGCCCAGCACGTCCACCCGGTGGTAACCGAGCCGGTCCAGCAGCAGCTCCATCATCTCCGCGAGCGCTTCCATGCTGAGCGGAACCAGCGAGGTCGCCGAGCGCCCGGTGCCGGGCGCATCGAAGGCGACCAGCCGCACGCCGGGAAGCTCGCGTTCGAGCGGCGCCCACATGCCGAGGTGGGCTCCGATCCCGTTGATCAGCAGCAGCGGCCGGCCCTCGCCCCATTCCCGGACGTGCAGCCGGGTTCCCGCGACCATGACCGAGCGCTCTTGCGCCTCCTCGCTCACCCAGGGCGTCCCCAGTCCCGGCAATCCGTTGCTCATCGGCCGCATCCTACCTGCACTCCGGACGCATCTCCGGCGGCCCCGCGTATGCTAGGAAGGTGCCCGAGGAGAGCGCTTCCTCACTGGGGGATCTCATCCGCCGTCAGCGCGAGCTGTCGGAGGTCTCGATGCGCCAGTTCGCGCAGCTCGTGGGCATCTCGAACCCCTATCTGTCACAGATCGAGCGCGGCCTGCGAGCTCCGTCAGAGCAGGTCGTGCAGTCGATCGCCGACGTGCTGCAGGTGTCGGCGGATACGCTCTACGAGGAGGCAGGCCTGCGTAGCGAAGGGGAGGAGCCGAGCAGGGTGATCGAGGCGATCGAGGAAGACCCTGACCTCAGCGGACGCCAGCGCCAAGCCCTGATCGAGGTCTACATCGCGTTCATCGGTTCGCGGGCGCGTCCACGCCGGCGCTCGCAGGGAAACAGTCGGTCCACACGACGCAAAAAGTGAGCACGGGCGCAGTCGCACCCGTGCTCACGCTGAAGCAGTGGTAGCTGTGTTACGCGGCGATCAGCTCGCGCGTCACCGACACGCTCGCCTTGACGACCTCCTCGGTGAGGCTCGCATGTGCGTTCAGCAGGTTCGAGACGAGCTCCACCTGTGACTGCTCGCCGAACTTGCGCTCGGCTTTCGCCAGTCCTTCCACGTAGCGCTCGACACCGTCGAGGTACGCGGCCGTGAACTTACGGCCGGCCTGGGTCATGCGGTCGTTGGTCTCGCGCACGTGCTCGCTGGCGGCGTCGAGGTCGGGGACGAAGTTGCGGTTCTTGGTCGATGTTGCGGCCATGGATGTGTCTCCTTCTGCGCTTGCTCTTCAGGGGTTGCTGCTAGCAGGTTAGCACGATGCTAGCTAGCACTGGTCCCGCGTGTCCGAATCCTGACCCCGATCGATCCGTGAGCAGCCGGCGCGCGCAGCTCACCGCCGCAGGTCGCCCGGCACGACCGCCCGCAACTTGTTCCAGCGCTCGATCTCGCACGTGTCCCGCAACGACAGCACCGCACCGATTCGCCGGCCTCCCAGTTTGCCCGTGACGCGCGCCTCCTGAGGGCCGACCACGATCTGCCCGCAGACCGTTCCCGGCGGGATCGGAGCGAATGGCGCTCCCAGGCGCGCGAGGACGCGACAAGAGCGCTCCGGCTGCGGGACCGTCCCGCTTGGCGGGTCGCAGGACAGCTTGTAGCGGTGGGCGCCAGGCCTGCCGATGCCGTCCGGATAGACGGTGATCGCAAGGCGGGTGTTCGGTGCCGAGGACGCCTTGGGAGGCGCCGGCGACTGTCGATCATCGTGCGTCGAGGAAGCGCCGGCCCCGCAAGCACTGGCCGTCGCAGCGATCAGGACACAGATGAGGAGCGCGAGGCGCATCGGGCTCGTGAACAGATCGAACGTAGGCTACAAGCGGAAACGTGAGCGGCGCGGGCTCTCGCCGAGAGCCCATGAACGGCGGCGCGCCTGTCACCCGCGCCTGAGAGCCTTTGAGCCCGGGACGTGGGCCATCGAGTCGCGCTATAGCACCGACTCGATGGCCCACGTCGAACGCCCCGTCTGTTTATGGGAGCGCGGCCGCTCGATGAGCTAATGGACGGCACCGGCCATCGAGCTGTCAGTGGCGGGTACTCCCAGTTCGCTTAACAGATCGCGCACGCGGTACTGGATGTCGGCCCGCACGCGGCGAACCTCCTCGATCGATGCGCCGATCGGATCGCCGATGCGCCAGTCCTCGTGCCGAACATCGGGTGGGATTTCGATCACACCGACGCTGTGGCCCATCGTCACGACCACGTCGGCCCCGCGCAGGACCTCGTCGGTGACCGGGCGCGCCAACTGCTCCTCGGGATCGAGACCGAGTTCCTCGATCACGGTCCGCACCGCCGGATCGACCTGGGCGCGCACCGCGGTACCTGCCGAGTGCACCGAGACGCGTCGCTCGGAGAGCATCGTGGTGAGGGCCGCCGCGATCTGGCCCCGGCCCCCGCCGCTGAGGCTGACAAACACGACGTCCCATGCCCCCTCGGCATCCTCGCCCCGGGCCCGTCGCAGCGCGTTCAGACGCTCGCGCGTGAACCGGTAGCCCATCAGCGGGACGAAGTCGAACACCCGGGCCGTCTCGAGAACTCGCTCCACGGAGTCCTCCATCACCTCGTCGATCTGGCCGCGGGTGAATTCTCCAGCGAACTCGGAGCAGAGGTCATCGACCATCCAGTCGACCTGGTGCTGGATGGCTGGGTCGAGTGACACGCTCATGACTGAACCTCCTCTGTGAATGGCTTGGAGTGGTGGTTCGCAGCTTGGTGATCGGTGCGTTGGCGAGCCGCGTGAGCTTGGGAGCTTGCGGCGGTGGGCTCCTCAGGCTCGGGCTCCCGCGGGGACCGGCGGCGGAGCAGCAGCGCCAGACCGGTGGCCAGCGCGACCAGGCCGAGCGCGCCGAGCGCCACGGGTCAGGCCGTGCGCGGCGGCGGCGGTGGTGGCGTGCGAGACGTCCGCGCCGCCGACACCGGCGGCGGCGGTGTAGAGCCCGCTGGCGAGCGCGACGCCGAGGGCGGTGCCGAAGCCACGGGTCATGTTGAGGACCCCGCTCACGACTCCCGTATGTCCGGTGGGTGACCGGGACATGACCATCGCGTTGTTGGCCGGGGTGAACGCGCCCAGACCGAGTCCGGCCAGCGCCAGCCCCGCGAGCAGTCCCGAGGTGCCGTGCCGCAGCCCAATCTCGAGCAGTCCGACCGCGGTCAGGATCAGGCCTCCGCCGGTGAGCGGACGCTCGCCGATGCGGTGCACGAGGCGGCCGGCGACGGGTGCGGCGATCCCGATCGCCACCGGCAGGACCGACAGCTCGAGCCCGAGCAGGGCCGCGCTGGTGTGATCGGCCGACAGGTAGTAGGGCACGACAAACAGCGCCCCGAACAGCACCAGGTATGAGACGAGCCCGCTGCTCAGCCCGATCGAGAGGGCCGGACGACGCAGGATCGAGAGATCGATCAGCGGCGCGTCGACTCGACGCTCGTGTCGGACAAACCCGATCGCGGCCAGTACGCCCGCGGCGAGCGCGACGAGCAACAAAGGATTGGCATAACCCGCTTCGGTGGCGAGCGACAGGTACAGGAGCGGTCCTGCGGCGGCGAGCGGCAGGAGCACCGCACCGAGCCGATCGGCGCGGCCGGTCGCGCGCCGGGAGCGGCTGCGCGGCAGCAAAAACCACCCCAGGGCGAGCCCGACTGCGCCGGCCGGAAGGTTCACCAGGAAGATCAGCCGCCACCCGGCGACCGCCACCAGTACTCCTCCGACCGCTGGTCCGAGCGCCAGGCCAAGTGCCTGCGCGGTGCCCTGCACCCCGAGCCCCCTCCCCAGATAGGACCTCGGCATGGCCTCGGTGATCAAGGCGATGCTGTTGGCCTGCAGCATCGCCGCACCGATCGCCTGCAGCACCCGAGCCGCGATCAGCACGGGCAGCGTTGGCGCGAGGCCGCACAGCACCGAGCCGGCGGTGAACACGCCAAAGCCGTACACGTACAGGAGCTTGCGTCCGACCGCATCGGCAATCCGGCCGACAACCGCGACCGTGGACACGAGCACGAGCAGGTAGGCGAGCGCGACCCATTCGACCGCGCCGACGCCGGCGTGCAGGTCATGGCCCAGTCGCGGCAATGCCAGCGTTACGATGCTCGCGTCCAGCTGGCCCATGAACGCGCCGACGCAAACGGCGCCGACCACGTACCAGTGTGCGCGGGGACTCTCGCGCACACCCGCCGGGCGGCGCGGTTCGGTCAGCAGTTGGCGTCGCAGCGGGGTGTCTCGCAAGCGGGTCACGATCCCATTTCAGCGCTTCTGATTGCATAGGTCAAAGACTTCTTTCGGATATTATTGATTGTGATCTCCTATGGATGAGCGACGGCTTCGCTACTTCCTGGCTGTCATCGACGAGGGCACGATCACCCGCGCCGCGGAGCGTCTGCACGTCGCGCAGCCTTCGCTCTCACAGGCGATTCGCGCGTTCGAGAACGAACTCGGCGTCCAGCTGTTTCATCGCGCCGGCCGGGGCGTGCGCCTGTCGGCGGCCGGCGAGGCGCTGGTCGGTCCCGCCCGTCAGGTGCTGCGCGCGATGGAGGAGGCCCGGAACGCGATCATGGGAGTGGCCGAGTTGAGGACGGGCACGCTTGAGATCGCGGCGCTGGCAACGCTCGCGGTCGACCCGATGGCCACCCTCATCGGCAGTTTCCGTGACCGATACCCCGGCGTGCAGGTCCGCGTGTTCGAATCCGAAAGCGCCGACGGCGTCAGCGCGCTGGTGCGCGACGGCGAGTGCGAACTGGGCGCCGCGCACCTACCTCTGCCGGGTGGCCAGCTGACCGCCCGCTCGCTCGGCGAGCAGGAGCTGCTGTTTGTCTTTCCGCCCGAGGCGGCACCAGCGAGCAACCGCCCGCTTGGAGCGAGGGAGCTGGCCGAGACTCCCTTGGTCGTCAGTCCACCCGGCACTTCGACGCGGATCCTCCTTGAGCAGGCGCTCGCCGCCGTCGGCGTCACGCCGCAGATCGCGGTGCAGACCGCCGCGCGCGAAGCGGTCGTACCGCTGGTGCTCGCGGGTGCGGGGGCGACGCTGCTGCCCGCGCCGCTGGCCCGGGAAGCGCAGCGACGCGGCGCCCTCGTACGCCGGGCCCGGCCGGCGATCACGCGCGGGGTCGGGCTGGTCCACCGCGATGCCCCCCTCTCGGCCGCAGCGGCTCGATTCCTCGCGCTCGCCCTCGGTGAGGGGGCTTAGCCGCGACGCGGCCGTCAGTCTCGTGAGCCGGAGGGCCGCTCGCCGCGGAGCTTCGCGGCGAGCTCGTCGAGCAGGTCCGCGACACGTTCACCGACCGGCCGATCGCGCCCTTCGCCGGCTGGCCGATCGCGTCCTTCATCGGCCGGACGATCGCGCCCTTCTCCGAGCCGATCCGATAGCTCGCTGCGGGCGTCCGCGAAAATCTTGCCGAAACTGTCATCGGTGCTCACGTACCCGAGCTCCTCGTCCGAGGGCCGCTTGTAGCCGGCTGCTGCCTGCGCGCGGGCGGTCCGCCGGGCCTGCTCGCTCGCCGCACGGGCCTCGCGCAGCTCACGCTCGATGTCGGCGAGCCGCGCCTCGAGGTTTGGATCAACGGTCTCGTCGGGGGGCGCCTGGCGGGACGGCGCCTTGCGGGGCGGCGGCTGGCGGGAACCGGATTTCTGGCGCAGGGGCGGCGCCGTGGCGCGCTGCTCGCGGATCGCCGCGTACGCTGCCTGGACCTCCTCGAAGCGGCGGGTTGCCTCGAGCGAGCCGCCGTTGTGATCGGGATGGTGGAGTTGGACGAGCCGCCGGTAAGCGGCATGCAGCTCGGAGTCGGACGCCCGAGGGCTGAGCCCGAGGACCTTGTAGGGATCACGGTTGGGTGCTGGCATCGCCAGCGAAATCGTAGTTCGTCAGGCGGGAGCGGCAGCGAGATCGATTAGGTCCGGCAGTTCGGTTCTTACCCGTGACCAGCTCTCGCCGGCATCGTCGGTGACGACGAGCGTCCCGCCGCGCAGTCCAACCAGCAAACGGCCTGGCTGTTCGGGCAGCGTGCTCAGCGCGTAGGGCATCCGCCGCAGCGCGGGGGCATCGCCCCAGCTGTCGATCGCGTGCCAGCCGTCGCCGCGCGAGCGCCACAACCGCGCCTGCCCGTCGCCGTCCCCGTGCGCGGCGAACGGCGAGCGGCTCACCGACACGTACCAGAGGTCCGGATCGGCGGGGTCGACCGCCTGCGCCCAAGCGTAGCGGCGGTCCAGGCCCTCCTCGAACCGGCTCCACGTCTCTCCGCGGTTCTCCGAGCGGGCGATCCCCTGACCGGCGGCCTCGTACAGGCGCTCGGGCGCGAGCGGATGGGTAAGCAGCTGGTGCGCGTCGCTGTGAGCCTCGGGGTTGTGGTCGACCCACGAGACGCCGCCATCGGGCGAGCGCATCACGCCGCCGAGCTCGATCCCCACCGCGAGCCAGTCGGGGTCGGCGTGGTGGAGCGCGATCGTCCGCACGTGATGGGTCCACGGTCGGGGCGGGAACGACCACCGCGGCTCGCTGGGCAAGTCGCGCAACCCTGAGAGTCGCTGCCAGCGGTGACCGCCGTCCTCGGAGCGATACAGGTTGCTCGGCTCGGTCCCCGCGTAGGCGACCGAGATTCCCGCCTCCTGGTGCGACGGCGAAACCGCAACGGACATCACGCGGCGGTCGTCCAGACCTCGTTCGGCTGCTCGCCAGCTGATCCCGGCGTCCTCGCTCGCGTACAGCCCCCGGTCGAGCGTGCCGATGTACACGCGGTCCGGATTGCCAGGGTCAACCGCGATGCACCGCGCGCCGACCCCGGAGAGCAGGGACTCGGCCTCGCTCGCCGCTTGACCGTTCAGCATGAAGCGCACCACCTGATCACCGGTGACGGCGAACACTCGCGTACGTTCAGGCACCGGGCTCGGCCTCCCACCGCCGGCTCATGGCCGTGGTGCTCGCCTCGTCGCCGCCACGCTGCTCATCAATCGCACTGCACATCGACGTCAGGTTAGGACCGGTCGCTCCCGGCCGCCACGGGCAATTGGTCCTAAGACCCCGAGGCCGGTTCAGGTAGGCCGGGAAGATGGGTCGGGCTCAGGCGGCGGTCAGCTCGCGCTCAGGCAGCGGACAGCTCGCGCTCCGCCCGCAGCCAGTTTTCGAGCTGATCCCGTCCACCCTCAACTGGGTAGTCACTGGGAGTCCATGTTCGGGACGATCGCCCTGCCGGCGGCGGGGTAGAGCGCCGTGGAGCGGCTCGAATCAGTCGAGCCGATCGCGGCCCGGTGGCGAGGCGTCAGCCAGCTTCCAAAGGGTCGACCCGTCGCGCGCGCTGTCACTCTGAGCCAGCCCGGCGGTCGATAGCTTGGCGAGCTCGGCCCGGAACGCGTCGTATGGGACGAGGCCCAGGCGAGTGAGCACGGCGTAACCGGCGCGCTCGTAGAGCTCCGAGGTGCTTCTCGGCTCATCACTGAGGATCGAGAGGAGCACGGAGGAGCGAGGCACGCACTCTAGGCTACTGCGCGTCCTCGTCGCTGGCGTTTAGCGACAGTTCGCCGGGGCGGAGGACGAGACCCAACCTCGGCCGTGTGGGCGTGCTCGCGTTCGCGGGAGCGCTTGAACTGCGGTTGCGCCCGGGCAACCCGCAGCGCGATGAGGACTCGGCACCGGCGTCGCCGTCCGACTCTGGTTGAATGCCGAGCCCGGAGCCGAGAGGAGGAGAACATGATCGAGTCAATCGACGACATGCCGCCACGGACGATTGGCTTCCGCGCCTCGGGCAAGCTCAGCCGTCCCGACTACCACGATGTTCTCGAGCCGGTGCTCCGCGATGCGGCCGAGTCCGGAGAGATCCGCATGCTGTTCCTGCTCACGGATTTCGACGGGCTTGAACGCACAGCGTGGTACGAGGACGTCAAGACCGGTCTCGGATTGGGACTCGGGCACCGCTCCGCCTGGAAGCGCTCGGCAATCGTCACCAATGTGGACTGGGTCGGAAAGGCGTTCCAGCTGTTCGCCTGGATGACTCCCGGCGAGGTCAAGGTGTACGGGCTCGATCAGCTGGAGGAGGCCAAGCGCTGGGTCGCGGCCTGAGCGCTCACGAGAGCTCGGGAATCACCTCGGAGGCGAGGCGCTCCATCTGCTCTGCCTCGTCGAACATCGGATTGAGCTGGATCAATGCGGCGCCGGCCGCGGCGACCTCGCGCAGTCCGCGGACGCATTCATCGGGCGGTCCGGTGACCGCGACGGCACCCATTCCTCCGCGCCCGTAGTGGCGCTGCAACGCCTCGTCGATCCGCTCGAGTGCTCGCCGCGGCTCGTCGCCGACGGCCACGTACACGCGTTTGGCGATCTGGAACGTGGCAGGGTCGCGACCGCTCTCCTCGAGGGCTTCACCGACGATTCGCACTTGCTGGGCGAACTGCGCCGTCGTCGTCGAGCCCGCGCCGAAGAAGCCGTCGCCGAGGCGGACGGCGCGGCGGAGTGCCGCCGGCTGGCTGGCGCCGATCCAGATCGGCGGGTGTGGCTTCTGGAGTGGCTTAGGCTCCATCGCAGCGCCATCGATCTGCCAGAAGCGTCCGTCGAACTTGACCGGGGACTCGGTCCAGCACGCCTTCATCAGCGCCAGCCCCTCGCTGAACCGGGCCACGAAGGTGTCGGGATCCACACCGAAGGCGGAGAACATCCTGCCGCGCCCCCCGGTGCCGACGCCCACTTCGAGGCGACCGCGACTGAGCTGGTCGATCGTGCTGAGGCCCTTGGCCAGGTGAACCGGACTTTGCAGGGGGGTCACGAACACCGCGCAGCCGAGCCGTAGCCGCTCGCTGCACGCGGCCGCGTAGGACATGGCCTCAGCCGGAGCCAGACTGGGCGCCGAGCCGAACACGCTCTCCTGCGTCCACGCGCTGTGAAAGCCCAGCCCCTCGGCGCGCATCAAATAGGCGCGAAACGCGGCCGGATCGAACGCGCCGTCGGGGACATGCTGCGGGATCGAGATCGCGAAACGCATGTTGGAGCAGCTGGCCGCCGGCGACGGTCACGCGCGTCGGCCGACGGCCACTGCGAGCTGAGGGATGGAGCCTACGCCGTGGGCGCCGGTGCGGCCTGCTCGCCCTCCGGCGACGCCTGTGCCTCGGCTTGGGCCGGAGGCTCCTCGGCTGGAGTCGGCGCGGGAGGGGTCGAACCGGCCAGCCGATGCGCCCCGACGGCGCCGGCGATTCCGGCGGCCAGCGCGGCGAGTGTCCACCCAGGCCCGGATCGTTCCTGTCCCAGCGCGTGGTCGAGTGACAGGCCCCCGGGTCCCACCTCTGTGAGCGCCAGCGCCGCGGCGATCAGCACGAGGTTGTACTCATACCCGCCGTTGGCCGCCCAGGGCCCGCTCTTGAGATGGACCCGGTGGATCGCGGTGAGCATCACCGAGGTCAGCGCCGCCGCGGCGGCCGGCATCCCGAAGCCGAGCACCAGCGCCGCGCCGCCGCCCGTTTCGGCCGCTCCCGCGGCGATTGCGTTGCGGCGTCCCGGGCGCATCCCGAGGTGCTCGAACATTTGACCCGTGCCGGCGAGTCCGTGGCCGCCGAACCAACCGAACAGCTTCTGTGTGCCGTGCCCGATGAACAGGCTGCCGACGGTGACCCTCAAAAGCAACCGGCCGATCTTCATCGCTGGTCTCCTTGCTGTCGTTTGCCGTACGCGTACATCCGCTGGGATACGGAACCTGGTCCCAAGTCTTCCCCGCCTTCAGCGCGTCACTCATCGCCGATCCGAGGACATTGACGCCGAAGCGTACCCCGGCCTAACTGGTGACGCTCAACGACAGCCTCGCGGCGGACTGCCCCTCGGCCGCTGGCAGACGAGGACTGTTAGCCGCTCGAGCGCGCCGATGGGTGCAGCAGCGGCACGTGCGGCTGCCAGCCGGCGCCCAGCAGAGCGATCAGCGAAGGGGGCGTGATCAGCAGCGCCTGTTTGCCAACCGGTCGGGGCCTGCGCGCCGCGTAACCAGCGGGCGTCCAGCTCAGCAGCTCCGAGCCGAGCACGATGCGAGGCTCGCCGTCCCATAGGACAAAGCCGCCGTCGGGCAGATCATCGAGCGCTGCGCGGTGGCGCAGCTGAGCGCCGGTGGCCGGGTCGACGCGCTCGCTGTGGAGCTGTCCGTCGATCGCGTCGGCGCCGATTTGATCGGGGTGACGCTCGCGCCAGAACGCCGCCAGGCGGTTGTAGTCATCACGCCGGCAGAGCGCGCACGGGCGATGCCCGGCGGCGAGCGCGGTGGCCTCGTCGAGAAAGAACAGTTCCGTGAAGCGGCCGGGCTGCAGCAGCGGCTGGCGGTGCCAGCCTCGGAATCGCAGCCGGCACGCGATCCAGCGCTTGCCGTTATAACGCCGGCGGATCCGGCCGCCGTGGTCGTGTAAGCACCCGCGGTTGCCGTACAGGAGACCGCGGGCCGGGTCGGCGATCAGTTCACCGAGCGGCGTGACCCGGTTCTGAAGCGGCATCGACGCTCACCTTAGCCGCGCCCCGCCCACACGCCCGCGCGCGAGAGGCTGAACGCGCCCAGGTCGATGTTGCTCGTCCCGCCGGTCACCCACTGCGCGACCGCCTCCCCGATGGCGGGCGAATGCTTGAATCCGTGCCCCGAGCAAGCAGACACGATCAACACCCCCGGGTACTCGGGGTGACGGTCGATCACGAACCGGCTTGCCGGGGTGCTGGTGTAGAGACACGAGACCGTGCGCAGCGGCTCGGGGCCGAGCCACGGGAGATGCGGCGCCACGTAGCGCCGGTACATCTGATCGATCTCTGCCTGGACCGCCGGATGCTGTCGGCCGTCGGGCGTCGTCGTCTCTTCGTAGGACTCGGTGGCCAGCTTCACACCGCCGCCGGGGCCATCGATGGCGGGGAAGCCGTAGACGCCGAAGAGGTGAATGACGCGCTGCTGCTCGCCCCGAAAATCCCACACGAAGATCGGCATGTCGTGGAACCGCTCGTATCCCTCGCGGATCGGAAACCAGTAGAGGAGCTGTCGGTGGACGGCAAACGTCCCGGCGCCCTCCGGGAACAGTTGCGGGATCCACGCCCCGGCGCTCAGCACCAGCTGCTGAGCCTCGTAGTTCCCGGCGGGGGTGCAAACGATCACGCCCTCTGCCGAGGCCGCCCACGCCTCGACGCGCTCGCCGAACGCCAGCCGAGCACCGTGACGACGGGCCAGCTCGAGCTGGGCCCGGACGCCGGCCTCGGGCCGGACGTAGCCGGCCTCGGGCTCGTAGTAGGCCTCGGTCTGATCATCGACGGCGAACATCGGGAAGCGCTCAACGAGCTCGGCGTTGGAGAGGTTCTCATGGGCGATCTCGTACTGCCGGGCCGAAGCCCGCGTCTGGATCAGGAACGGATTCGTAGGATGTCCAAGGATCAGGCCGCCCGATTGGGTCAGCAGCGGAGTCCTGGTCTGCCGCTCCAGCTCGCGCCAGAGCTCATGCGAGCGGCGGACCAGCGGCACGTACTCCGGGCCCTCGCCGATCGCCAGGCGGGTGATCCGGGTCTCGCCGTGCGTCGAGCCGTACGGATGCGGGGGCTCATATCTGTCGATCCCGATCACCGACACGCCGCGAGCGGCCAGCTGAAAACACGCGGCGCTGCCCATCGCGCCCAATCCGACGACGACCACGTCCGCCCGGCCAAGCACGTCCATGGCTGACATTGTCCGCGAGGCTCCGCACCCCGCCTCGTGCGGCGCCCGGAGCGACCGCCAGCTGCCGCCCGCGAGGCTATCCTCGAGCGGCCGTCCAAGCGAACGCCAGCCGACGACCCTCCGCCACGCCCCGAACGCTCTGACAGTGTCCCCGTTCGACTATATGAGCTTTCACGAGCTTCAATCTCGTCGCCACGAGCGAGAGCGCGAGCGACGGTCGCGAGCACGGCGCAGGCGCTTTGCGGCGCTCGCGGCGCTTGCCGTCGTGCTCATCGCCGGGGGCGCGATCGCCCTGGCGGCCGGCGCCGGGGGATCGGGGGCGAAGCAGGCCTCGCGCTCGGCGGCTCAATTTGGCCCCAGGCGAGTCGGCCACCATCCGCGCCAGCGGGCGGCGGCCAGCGGCTCACGTCCCGCTGTCCTGGCGCGGGGTACCGGCGTGCCCGGGACGGCGAGGGTGCCAATCCTCATGTACCACGTCATCAACGCGCCGCCCGCAGGTGCTCCTTTCCCCGGCCTGTATGTCCCCGCCGTCGAGTTCGCGGCTCAGATGCGAGCGCTCAAGGCCGCCGGCTGGCACGCTGTCACGCTGGACCAGTTGAGGGCCAACTGGACGCGCGGCGTGCCGCTGGGACCGGGCAAACCGATCGTCCTCACCTTCGACAACGGCTACGAATCTCAGTACGCCAACGCCCTGCCGGTGCTCAAGCAGCTGGGCTGGGTCGCCGACGAGAACATCCAGCTCACCGGCCTGCCCCCCTCACAAGGAGGTCTGAGCGACGCACAGGTCCGCGCCTTGGTGGCAGCCGGCTGGGAGCTCGATACGCAGGGCATCAGCCACGCCGACCTGGTTACCCTCGATGCGGCGCAGCTTCAGTACCAGGTCGCGACCGCGCGACAGATTCTGCGTAGCCGGTACGGCGTGCCGGTGGAATGGTTCTGCTACCCGTCCGGGCACTACAACGCGACGGTGATTGATGCCGTCCGCGCCGCCGGGTTTGTCGGCTCGACCACCGTGGTGCCGGGCTGGGCCGGTCCGCAGAGCGATCCCTTCCGCCTCCCACGGCTTCGCGTCCTCGGCGGCACCAGCCCGTCGGCGCTGCTGGCGCAGATCAGCTCGGCCGCGTCCGCCGGGGCGCCACCCACCACGTATACAGGAACATGACGCTCGGAGCCGACCGTTCAGCGCGCCGGCCGAGCCACACACGCGGCTAACCACGCGAACTGCGGCACGCACGAGGCCCACCCTACCCCCAGCAGTGCCTACGCCGCGAGCGGCGCCCGGACCGCCGGCGACCGATCGCGCCGGTGAACGATCACCGGCACGCCCTGGCGCGGCCCGATCGTCGGCATCTGGCGGATCCGCAGCTCATAGCCAGACTCGAGCTCGAAGCTGAAGCGCCGCAGCAAGGCGCTGGCGATCGCCTTCACCTCGAGCTTTCCGAACCGCATCCCAATGCAGATCCGCGAGCCGCCCCCGAACGGCACGTAAGCGCCCTTTGGCAGCGCCGCCTTCGCCGCGGGGGCGAAGCGCTCGGGGCGGAACTGCCGCGGCTCGGGGAACACATGCGCGAGGTGGTGCGAAACCCACGAGCTGTAGTTGACGTAGGCGCCGCCGGGGACCGTCTGACCGGCGAACTCGTATGTCCGCAGCGACTTGCGCGCGCCGATCCAGGCCGGGGGGTACATCCGGAGCGTCTCGTCCTGGACCATCTCGAGCAGCTCGAGCTGCCCACTCATCAGCAGCGCCGCGTCCGGGTGCTCGGCGCCGAGCACCCGGTCCTGCTCGTCCTGCAGCGCCACGGCGATGTCGGGGTGGCGCGCGAGCTCGTAGAACATGAAGCCGATCGTCGAAGTCGTCGTGTCGTGTCCGGCGAACAACAGCGTCATCACCTCGTCGCGGACCTGCTGGTCATCGAGGCGGTCGCCATCCTCGTCGGTCGCGTCGATCAGCAGGCTGAGCACGTCCTCGCCGCGCTCGCCGCTGCGCCGCCGCCGCGCGATCTCGTCGAAGATGATGCCGTCGAGCGCGCGCCGTGCACTCTGCATCTGCGCGAACGGGCTGCCCGGCCCGCGCAGCACCTGCAACCAGTAGTCGCGCGCCCAGAAGCCGAGCCCCTGCTCGAAGTTGCGGGCGACGTCGATCCGCGCCCCGGCGGCGTCGGGGTCCAGCCCGAACAGCGCTCGCATCGCGATCCGCAGCGCCAGCCGCCTCGTCCAGTAGTAGATGTCGATCCGCTGGCCATCGCGCCAGCCCTCGAGCGCCCGGTCGATCTCGGTGTTCATCGTCGCCAGCGCCGCTGCGATCACCTCATGATGGAACGCCGGCAGCATGATCCGGCGCGAGCGGTGATGGAACTCGCCGTCGATCGTCAGCAGACCGTCGCCGAGCAGCGGCGTCAGGTCACCCATGTGACCCTCGCGATAGCTGAAGTTGCTCGCGTGCGAGACCGTCATGTAGTGGTTGGCCTCGGGGCCGATCATGAAGACGCTGTTGCCGTGGAACACACGCATCGTGAACACGGGCCCGTAGCACTCGTAGGCGTCGAGCAGCAGGGGCAGCGGGGAGAGCGCGAACCCGCGCGTGCGCCGGATGCTGAAGCTCGTCTCACCGGGCGGGAACGGGACCTCGATTCGACGCTCCTCGAGCAGATCGCTCGTCACCCGCCGCAGCGGGTTGAACGAGAGCGGCGCCGGGCCGACGAGTGCCATGCCGCAAGCCTAACCTGCCGCGCGGCTCGCGAGGAGTTGGTGCGCGTGAGCGAGCGAGCGCATACGGTTCGCGGCTCATGCGCAGGGCACCCACCTTCCGGCTCGAGCCACCGCGGCTGCGCACCACCGCCGACGCCGCCGTGGAGCGGCACGCCACCTGGTTCGAGCTCTATTTCGACCTGGTCTTCGTCGCCGCTGTGAGTCAGCTCGGCGCCGCGCTGGCGAGGGATCCCACGGGCCCGGTGTTCGCCCGCTTCGCAGCCCTGTTCGTGGCCGTTGCATGGGCGTGGGTGGGCTATGTCTTGTATGCCAACCGCTTTGACACCGACGATCTGATCTTCCGCCTCGCGAAATCGGGGGCGATGCTCGCGGTCGCGGCGCTGGCGGTCACCATGCATCGGGTGATGGCCGGCCACGGCGGCGGGGCCGGATTCGCGGCCGGCTACGTGGTGGTCCGCGCGCTCCTGGTGGCGCTGTATGTCCGCGCCCGGCTCCACGTCGGTGGGCCGGGCCGCAAGCTGATCGACGTGTATCTCGCCGTCTTCTCGTTCACGACCGGACTCTGGTTGTTGTCAATCTTCCTGCCCAGTCCGTTTCGCTATGTGCTGTGGGGCGTGGCGCTGGCGATCGATCTCATAACACCGCCGCGCGCCTGGCAACCGCTCGCGGGCGCCCCGATCGTCATCTCGCACCTGACCGAGCGCTACGGCACGTTCTTCATCATCGTGCTCGGCGAGTCGGTCGTGGCGGTGGTGGCGGGAGTCGCGGGGTTCGAGTTCAGCTTCGAGTCGTGGGTCGTCGCGGTCGCCTGCTTCGTGATCGCACTCTGCCTGTGGTGGATCTACTTCGACCTGGCCGACACCTCGGTGCTGGGGCGGGGAGTGCTCGGGCTGGTCTATCTCTACGGTCACTTTCCGCTGCTGGCCGGAGTCGCCGCGTTTGGCGCCGGCACCAAGCTCGCGATCACGCACGCGGCGGATCCGGGGCTCGGTGCGGGGGCGCGCTGGGCGACGGCGGGTGGAATCGCCGCCTTCGCGCTGTCTTTGGCGCTGTTTCATCTCGGTGCCGAATGGACCTCGCCGCGCGATCCCACGTTCATCAGCCGGATCGTGCTGGCGGCGGTTGCGATCGTGCTGGCGGCGGCGGGCGGGAGGATCGCGCCGGTGGTGTTCGTCGTGCTCGTCGCCGCCGCCGTGCTCGGACAGCTGCTCGTCGAGGCGTTCACCGAGCCACTCGGAGCGGCGAGCGTTTGGGAGCCGCCGAGGTCCGCCGACGCTGTTGTGTGAACCGGCGGCGCGCTCGCGGACGCGCAATCTCCCGCGTGGGGTGATGCGCACTCACCCTGACGCTGCTTTAGCTCACATCTCACACTCGAGTCCAGACGAGGAGGCGACAGAACAATGCCCGACGGCGAGCGCCCGAACATCCTGGTCATCTGGGGCGATGACATCGGGATCACCAATCTGAGCTGTTATAGCCACGGGCTGATGGGATACCGCACGCCGAACATCGACCGGATCGCCGAGGAGGGGATGCGGTTCACCGATTCATACGGGGAGCAGAGCTGCACCGCCGGCCGGTCCTCGTTCATCACCGGGCAGAGCGTCTTCCGCACGGGCTTGAGCAAGGTCGGCGTGCCCGCGGCGCCGGTCGGGTTGCAGGCGGAGGATCCGACCATCGCGGAGCTGCTGAAGCCGTTGGGCTACGCGACGGGGCAGTTCGGCAAGAACCATCTCGGCGATTTGAACAAGTTTCTTCCGACCGTCCACGGCTTCGACGAATTCTTCGGCAACCTCTACCACCTGAACGCGGAGGAGGAGCCTGAGCTGCCCAACTATCCGCCGGCAGCCGACTTTCCTCACTTCCGCGAGCGGTTCGGGCCGCGCGGGGTGTTGCACTGCTGGGCGACGGACGAGGATGACGCGACGGACGAGCCTCGCTGGGGCCGCGTCGGCAAGCAGCGAGTCGAGGACACCGGTCCGCTGACCAAAAAGCGGATGGAGACAATCGACGATGAAGTCCTCGAGCACGGGCTGGACTTCATCGACCGCAAGCACGCGGACCGAACGCCGTTCTTCATGTGGTTCAACACGACCCACATGCACCTGCGGACCCATCCGAAGCCGGAGAGCATCGGGCAGGCGGGGCGCTGGCAGTCGCCCTACCACGACACGATGATCGACCACGACAAGGTGGTGGGGACGCTGCTCGACAAGCTCGACGGGCTCGGGATCGCCGAGAACACGATCGTCATCTACTCGACCGACAACGGGCCGCACATGAACACCTGGCCCGACGCGGGAATGACGCCGTTCCGCAGCGAGAAGAACACGAACTGGGAGGGCGCCTTCCGTGTCCCGGAGATGATTCGCTGGCCCGCCCGGATCCCGGCGGGCGTGGTCTCGAACGAGATCATCCAGCATCACGACTGGCTGCCGACGTTCCTCGCAGTCGCCGGCGAGCCGGACATCGTCGAGAAGCTCAAGGCCGGCCACAGCGCCGGCGAGAAGACGTTCAAGGTCCATATCGATGGCTACAACCTGCTGCCTTACCTGACCGGCGAGGCCGAGCGCAGCCCACGACAGGGCATGGTCTACTTCTCTGACGACGGCGACGTGCTGGCGCTCCGGTTCGACAACTGGAAGATCGTGTTCATGGAGCAGCGCGTGCAGGGCACGCTGCAGATCTGGGCGGAGCCGTTCGTGACGCTGCGCGTCCCGAAGTTGTTCAACCTGCGAACCGACCCCTTCGAGCGTGCCGACATCACGTCGAACACGTACTACGACTGGTTCCTGAACAACGACTACTTGGTCCTTGCGGCACAGTTCGTGATGGGACAGTTCCTGGCCACCTTCGAGGAGTTCCCGCCGCGCCAGAAGGCGGCGAGCTTCACGATCGACCAGGCCATGGCCAAGCTCGAAGCAGTGCTGACGTCGGGACACTGACGGATGCAGGGTGCTGAAATGGGCCGGGCGCTGCCATCGTGGAGCGAAGGATCAGCGAAGGCCGCGATTCTCGAGTTCGTAGATCGTGTTACCCACGAACATGGCGCCGGATATGTAGCTGCGCCGGAGCGGGTGGCGGTGTTCGACAACGACGGCACGCTGTGGTGCGAGAAGCCGATGCAGATCCAGCTCGACTTCACCGTCCGCCGGTTCGCCGCGCAGGCGGACGCTGACCCCTCGCTGCGCGAGCGTCAACCGTGGAAAGCTGCCCACGAGCACGATCTGCAATGGCTGGGCGCCGCGGTCGTAAAGCATTACCACGGGGACGATGGAGATCTGAAGCTTCTGATGGACGCCGTGGAGGGAGCTTTCGAGTCGGTGTCAGTGCACGAGTACGACAGGCAGGTTGCCGACTTCTTCCGTGAGGCCAAGCATCCGACGCTGCACCGTCCCTATAGCCTCTGCGGGTACCCCGCGATGGTCGAGCTGCTGCGCTACCTGGAGGCCAACGGGTTCACGGTGTACATCGCCTCGGGCGGCGACCGGGACTTCATGCGGTCGGCCGCCGGCGAGATGTACGGCGTCCCGCCGGAGCGGGTGATCGGCAGTGCTCTGGGGCTCAGCTATCGGGAGGAGGGGGAAGCCAACGAGCTGCTCTACAAGGGGGCGATCGAGTTCTTCGACGATGGGCCGACCAAGCCCGTCCGGATCTGGAGCCGGGTCGGCCGAAGGCCGATCCTCGCCGTCGGCAACTCGAACGGCGATCTACCGATGCTCGCGTACACGGGCGACCGGTCTCGCTCGTCGCTGCGGCTGGTTCTGCGTCATGACGACCCCGAGCGAGAGTTCGAATACGATGCGGGCGCGGAGCAGTTGTTGCTGCGCGCGGACGCTGAGCAGTGGACGGTGATCAGCATGAAGGACGACTGGGCGACGGTGTTCGCCGATTCGGGCAGGTGAGGGTCACGCGCAAAGCGGCACCGTCGCCGTCTTCGCGCGAGCCCGGGCTTGTCGGCCCGCGTTCGCGCGAGCGGATGACCTGGATCCCGCCCGGCACGTTCCGGATGGGCTCGGATGCCCACTATCCAGAGGAGGCGCCCGTCCGCAACGTCGCCGTCGACGGATTCTGGATCGATCGCTTTGAGGTGACAAATCGCCAGTTCGCGCAGTTCGTCGAGCACACCGGATACGTCACCGTAGCCGAGCGCCCACTTGACCCGAATGACTTTCCCGGCGCGCCGGCGGAGAACCTGGTTCCCGGCTCGCTGGTGTTCAGGATGACGCCGGGACCCGTCGATCTGCGCCATCTGGGCCAGTGGTGGACGTGGACGCCGGGCGCCTGCTGGAACCGTCCCGAAGGGCCGCGCAGCTCGCTGGAGGGCCGCGAAGACGAGCCGGTTGTCCACGTCGCCTACGAGGACGCCGACGCATATGCCAGTTGGGCTGGGGAGTCGCTGCCGACCGAGGCCCAGTGGGAGCGCGCAGCCCGCGGCGGGCTGGACGCGGCGACGTATGCCTGGGGGGATGCGCCCGAGCGGTTGGGCGAGCGGCTCGCCAACTTCTGGCACGGCGACTTTCCCTGGCGCCCCGAACGAGGCTATGGCGTCGCGATCACCGGTCGGCTCATACCCACCCAACGGATACGGCCTGCACGACATGGCCGGCAACGTCTGGGAATGGACCGCGGACTGGTACGCCGAAGGCCAGACCGGCGACGCCGACCAACCCTGTTGCGTACCCCAGGACCCCCGCGGCGGCCGGCTCGAGGAGAGCTACGACCCGGCCCAACCCCAGTTTCAGATCCCGCGCAAGGTCATCAAGGGCGGCTCGTACCTGTGCGCTGATAGCTATTGCCTGCGCTACCGCCCCGCCGCCCGCCGCCCGCAGATGGTCGACACCGGAATGAGCCACATCGGATTTCGCTGCGTTCGCAGTGAGGCAACTCGAGCCTGAACCGCGCGCGCGTTTTTCCGATTCAAGCGCGATGTCGATCACGATCCCGCCGCTCCGACATCGGAGGAGGGAGTTTGGCGTGAGGCCGAGCCGGCGCGCGCTGGTCAGTGGCCTGGGGGCTGTGCTGGGCGCGCGGGCATGTTCGGCTGCCCAAATCAGGCGCGCCGGCCGGGAATTTGGGCGCTCGTACACGACACGCGTGTCCGATGGCCCGAATCGCGAGGCGCGCCAGCGATTTGGGCAGCTGAACATGCCGTCTGGCCTCCGCCGCCCCCGCCGCCGAGATCCCCGCGCCACCGAGCGCGCCACCGCCTCACAACGACGAAAGTCCAGCTGAGCCAAGCAGCGCAGCCCGCAGCACCCGTTCCTCGTCGGCCAGCAGGGCGCGGGCGCCTTCGCCGCCGCGGTGACTGAGGATCCGGCGTTTGACCTCGGCGGTGGCAGCACCCGGCGCGCTCGCCACCTCATCGAGCGCCTCGCGGCCGGCGCTGACGCGAGACACGACGCCTAGCGTGAGGGCCTCGCCGGCGTCGATCACCCGGCCGGTCAAGCACAGGTCGCGCGCTACCGCCGGCGGAAGTGACCAGGCCGCCGCGGCATAGCTCGGCGGGATAAAGCGACCGAGCTCGGGAAACCCAAGGCGCGCCGCCGGCGCGGCGATCCGCACATCGCACAGCAGCGCGAGCGCAAACCCGCCGGCGATCGCGGGGCCGTTGACCAGCGCGACCGTCGGCTTGGGACACTCCGCCACGGCTGCGAAGCACCGCACGCTCGTCTCCACGAGCTGACGCTTGTGGTCGGCGTCGCCGCCGAACTGCGTGACGTCCATGCCGGCGCAGAAAGCGCTTCCCGCGCCGGTGAGCCCGATCGCGCTCACGCCCGGATCGACCGCCAGCGCTTCCAACGCCTCGGCCAGCAGGACCCGCAACTCGATCGACAGCGCGTTCCGTTTCTCGGGTCGGTTGAGGGTCACCAGTGCCGCCGGTCCGTCGCGGTCGATGAGCACCAGATCGGCGCTCATCGCTCAGAGCTCCGATGACGATGCACGCGGCTTCCGTGCTGCGGCCCGGTCGGGCGGTCAGAGCTCATCGGATCCTAGACGAGCACGCGCCGTCTGAAATTCCGCAGCCCCAGCGCCAGGAAGACCGCGCCGAAGCCGATCAGCACCGGGTAGACCACGTATAGGGGCATGTGCGAAATGTTCGTCAGGCCTGCGCGCATGCCCTCCGCGACATAGATCAGCGGGTTGATCAGAACGATCGTCTGGAGCCAGTGAAAGCCACCGACTTTGACCGGAGACAGCCGCGTCCACTGGTAATACGTTCCGCCCAGGAACGTGAGCGGCAGAACGACGAACCCGAACATCAACCCGATGTTGCGGGGCTCGAAGGAAGTGCCCAGCAGCAGGCCGAGCGATGACATCGCCACGCACGCCAGCGGAATCAGGGTCAGCACCACGGGCCAGTGGATGTTGAGGTGCGCGTGGACGCCGGGGGCATGAACGACAGCGGCGATCGGGAACACGATCACGGCCGCCAGCGCGCCCTGCACGGCGCCCGAGAGCACCTTCGCGATCGCCACCAGCCAGATCGGGCATGGGGCCTGGACGCGGTCCTCGATCTCGCGCGTGTAGCCGAACTCGGTCGACATCTGCAGGGCGACGGCCTGGATACCCTGGAACATGATCGAGATCGCGACGACGCCCGCGACGAGCACGGTCGCGAAATGGGACTCCGCCACCGGCCCGGCGCCGCCGCCGATGCCTTGTCCAATCCGGGGGAACACGTACAGGAACACGAACACGAGCAGGAACGGCTGGATCAGTGTGCGCGCCACGAACTCGCCGAAGTTCTTTCGCAGCACGACGAGGTCGCGCAGGATCAGCGCACGCAGCGCGGTGCGGCTGGCCGCAAAGGTCGAGCGCGTGGGCTCGAGCGCGATCGCGGTCGGCCCTCCCACGGACACAGCGGTCGGCGAGGAAGCGGTGGCCGCGTCGGTCATTCGCGCAATTCCTTGCCGGTCAGTCCGATGAAGACGGTCTCGAGCGTCGGCTCGGCGACGGCGAGATCGACGAGATCGAAGCCTCCGCTCTCGGCCGCGCTCGCGACGCGCGGAACGATCCGCTCCACCCCGCTGACGTGCAGCTCGACGCCACCGTCGATCTCCCTCATCCGCGTGATGCCGTCGATCACGCCCGCGAGGTGGTGGGCGAGCGACGGCGGGTCCCCGCTCGTCTTCACGGTCACGATCGTGTCGGCGCCGACCGAGCGCTTGAGCGCAGCAGGAGTGTCGAGCGCCAGGATCTTGCCGTGGTCCATGATCGCGACCCGGTTGCACAGCTGATCGGCCTCCTCCATGTAGTGCGTCGTGAGCAGGATCGTCTGGCCCGCGGCGTGGAGTTCGCCGAGGATCTCCCACAGCGCCAGCCGGCTCTGGGGATCGAGTCCCGCCGTTGGCTCGTCCATGAACAGGACGGCGGGGCGGTGGAAGATCGCGCGCGCGACCATCAGCCGCTGCGCCATCCCGCCTGAGAGCGCGAACACCGACGCCGGACCCCATTTCGTCAGATGAAACTGCTCGAGCAGCTTGTCAGCGACCTCGCGCGATTCGGGCGCCGACATACCGAACAGGCGGCCGTGGAAGTACAGGTTCTCCCACACCGTCAGCTGGCGGTCGAGCGTGTTGGTCTGGGAGACGACCCCGATCAGCTGCTTGGCCAGCGCCGGATGGGCGACTACGTCGACGGAGCCGACGTGGGCAGACCCCGCGGTCGGAATCACGCGCGTGGTCAGCATTCCCGCGGTGGTCGTCTTGCCCGCGCCGTTGGGGCCGAGAAGCCCGAAGATCTCGCCCGCTTCGACGGACAGGTTGAGCCTGTCCACAGCCGCGAAGTCGGTACCGGCGTAGACCTTTCTCAACTCGACCGTGCGGATGATCGCGGCCGCAGCGCCCTCACGGCCGGCGGCGGTTGAGGTGTGCGGTCTGGTCGCGGTCATGGCAGCGCCCATCAATGATCGCCGATCGAGATCCGATGGCTGCGCCGGCGCCTGCGAGGTAAGGGGTCGTGGTTCCGAAACTAAGTCCCGGGGCGCAGAAATCCGCAGCGAGCTCCCGATGTGTGGGGGCGGGGCTTAGCCGAGACTTGATGCAGGGCCCGAGGCCACCCGCCAGAGCCCGGGCCCTCATTCCAAGATCGAAACAACCCGAAGGAGCCAGACATGAGGACAGCGAAGCACTCTCACGTGAGCCGGGCGCTTGGCCGCGCCAAGCGGATCTGGTCGGAGCTTGACTACGCGCAGCGCCGCCTGTTCGAGCTCAGGACAGGCGTGCCGTCCACCACCCCGGAAAGGCGTCCGAGCCTGAAGGCGCGGATTGACGAGCTGGAACGCCTTTACGCATACAGCGACCCGCGCTTCAGCGAGCGTTAGCGCGAACCGGCACGGCCCTGGACGAAGGAGTTAGGATGCGCATCTTGTAACGCTCGCAACGCTGTCGTTCGCTAGGAGGAGGCTCGATGGCCAATGTGACGGCTCCCACTCAGGAAGCTCGCGCGCCCGAACTCGAAGTCGAGGGTCTTGACAGAGGTGTTGGGTTCCTCGGCCTGCTGTGGGCCTCCGAGGGCTCGATCATCGGCTCCGGATGGCTGTTCGGGGCGCTCGTCGCGGCGACGTACGCTGGCCCGTCGGCCATAATTGGCTGGGGCTTCGCGTCGTTGATCGTGATCCTGCTGGCGCTGGTGCACGCGGAACTGGGCGGATTGTTCCCAGTCAGCGGGGGCACCAGTCGGTTCCCGCACTACGCGTTCGGGAGCTTCGCCGGGGCGACGTTCGGATGGGCGTCGTATCTGCAGGCGGCGACCGTCGCGCCGATCGAGGTGCTGGCGGCGATCCAGTACCTGTCAACGGCTCACTGGGCGCGCCACTTCTTCCATAGCCACGTCGTGAACGGGCTCCCCGCGAATACCTTGTCGGGTAGCGGCATCATCGCGGCGGTCATCCTGATGATCTTCTTCGTCGTCCTGAACCTGGTCGGGATCCGCTGGCTCGCGCGGGCCAACAACGGCATCACCTCGTGGAAGGTGTTCATCCCGGTGCTGACGATCATCGTCCTGCTGGCGACGAACTTCCACGGCTCCAACTTCACCGGCGGAGGCGGCTTCTTCGTCAAGGGCGCGGAGGTCAAGAGCATCTTGATCGCGATCCCGAGCGGCGGGATCGTGTTCGCGCTGCTCGGGTTCGAGCAGGCGGTCCAGTTGGGCGGTGAGGCCAGGAACCCCGAACGCGACCTGCCACGCGCCGTGATCCTCTCGATCCTGATCGGCGCGGGCATCTACATGTTGCTCCAAGTGGCGTTCATCGGCGCGCTCAGCCCGAAGACCCTGGCCACCCATGGTCCGTGGACCAATCTCGGTGCCAGCAACACCAGTCCTCAGGTGGTGGCGCTGAACGCGGGGCCCTTCTACACCGTGGCCAAGGTCGCGGGGTTGGCGTGGCTGGCGTTTGTCCTACGCCTCGACGCCGTGATTTCGCCGGGCGGCACCGGGCTGATCTACCTGACCTCTTCTTCGCGGCTCAGCTTCGCGCTGAGCAGGAACGGCTATGTCCCTAACGCGTTCGAGAAGACTAACGAGCGGACACGGGTGCCGGTGTTCGGGGTGCTCTTCGCCGCGGCGATCGGCCTGCTGTTCCTGCTGCCGTTCCCGAGCTGGAGCGCGCTCGTCGGCGTGGTCACCAGCGCCTCGGTGCTGATGTACTCCGCCGCTCCGCTGGCGCTGGGCGCACTGCGAAAGCAGAAACCGGAGCTCAATCGGGTCTACCGGCTGCCGATCGCCCACGTGCTCGCGCCGTTGGCGTTCGTGTGCGCGAGCTGGATCATCTATTGGGCCGGCTGGGAGACCTACACGACGCTGATGCTGGCGATGCTGGTCGGCTACGCATTGATTGCAGCCTCTTACGCGTTCAACCTCAACCCGAAGGCGCCCAAGATGGACTGGGAGGCCGCCGTGTGGATCATCCCTTACCTGCTGGGGATGTTGGTGATCTCATACTTCGGCACGTTCGGATCAGGCGGGATCATCGGCGGCGTCGGGATCTTCAGGCACGTGCTGGACCAGGGCGGCAACGACGACCTCGGGCTGTTCGGTGGTCTGATCGTCTCGGCGGTCTGGAGCCTCATCATCTACTACCTCGCGATCTCTCGCAGGCTCCCGGAGGAGAAGGTCGACGAGTACGTGGCCGAGGTGTATCCGCCGCCGGTTGCCGAGTAGGCCACGCTCGCTCAGCTCCGATAGTCGGTCAGTCAGCTCGGGGATGCCGATCTCCGCCTTGCTGTTCGCGCTCGCCGCGGCCGTCGTTCACGCGGGCTGGAACCTGCTGCTCTCGGGCGCCGAGGACACACCCTCCGCGACCGCGGTGGCGGTTGCGTTCGGGGTTCTCGCGTTCGCGCCGGTGGCGGTGCTCACCTGGCGGCTCCAGGCCGCCGCGCTGCCGTACGTGGCGGGGTCGAGCGCGCTCGAGGCGCTGTACCTGGCGCTGCTGGCGACCGCGTACACGGTGGCGGCGATGAGCTTCGTGTATCCAATTGCGCGCGGATCGGCCCCCGTGCTGGTGCTGGCGGTCGGCGCCTTTGTGCTCGGCGCCCGCGTTTCGCTGCCTGCCGCGATTGGAGTGGTGCTGACGGCCACGGGGATCGTGCTCGTCCGCGGCCTGAGCGCGGCTGGGCGCCCGCGCGATCTCGCCCTGGCTCTCTCGGTTGGCGTGTGCATCGCCGGATACACGCTGGTCGACAAGCGGGGGATCGTCCACGCCGCGCCGATTTCCTACCTGGAGGTCGTGTTTGGGTTGACCGCGGTCGCGTATGTGGCGGGAGCGGTGCGCGTGCGCGGCTGGCCGGCACTGCGGGCGGCGATCAGCGGCTCGAGCCTGCTGGCCGGCGTGGGGTTCTTCGGTGCTTACGCGCTGACGCTCGCGGCGCTGAGACTCGCGCCCGCCGCCTCGGTGGCGGCGGTCAGAGAGACGAGCGTGGTGATCGCCACCGCCGCGCTCGCGATCAGCGGTCGTGAACGGGTCACGCCCGAGCGGCTGACGGGCGCAGTGGCCGTTGTGGCCGGGATCGCGCTCATCTCGGTCGGGTAGAAGGCGCTGGGCTTGCAACCGTCAGCCCGTGCTCGGCGGCGGCGGCGAGCAGCCGACGGTCGTAGGCGAGCAGCTCGTCGGCCTCGATCCGCAGCGCGCTGGCGAGGTGGATGGCATCGAGCGTCTGCACAATGGCGCCGGCGAATTTTCACGCCGAGCGCAACAGCTGGGCGCTGAGCGCCACCAGCAGGCAGGAGGCAAGGAGCCTGTCGACCTCCTCAACCACCGCGGGGCTGGGGTTCGCCAGGGCGCTCGCGCGGGTTGGTGATGGGGTTATCATTGATTTGCCGCCCGGGTCCTGTGGTTCTTCTGCCCCTCCGTGCGCTCGTCGCTTAGAAGGATCAGAAAGGGATGCCATGTCCCCGGCAGAACCCGCACGTAACGATCTACTCCGTGTCAAGACGCAGGCCCACCGGCGTACGGTGCTGGTCGAAGTTCGAGGTGAGCTCGATATTTCGACGAGGGCGCAGGTCGCGGACGTGCTCGACGGGCTCGAACCGAGGCCGAGGAGCATCCGCCACGTCGTCCTGGATCTGCGGGGGTTGACCTTCATGGACGCGCAGGGGGTGCGGGAACTCATCAAGCAGGCGGATTTCGCGCGTGACAACGGGCACAATTTCGCGGTCGTGAACGGTCAGAGGAATGTTCGGCGGCTCTTGGAGCTGATCGCCGTCGAGGACCTGCTCGTCCTCGTGGACGAGCCCGACGACCTCGCTCCCCCGCCGCCACCGCGCACCTGACCCCAGCCGCGCCATCGGGGGTGCCGAGTCGATGCGCCTAGACGGCGGATCGTTCCCAGCGGCGCCGGCGCCACATGGCCCACATCCGCCCGACCGCGTAGGACGCTGCGCTCAGCGCACCGACGAAGAAGCCGACTG
The DNA here is from genome assembly GCA_963767695.1 of uncultured Solirubrobacterales bacterium. GTDB lineage: Bacteria > Actinomycetota > Thermoleophilia > Solirubrobacterales > Solirubrobacteraceae > Palsa-465. Next base: position 125,794 of record CAVYFE010000012.1, on the reverse strand, counting down.
GCCAGTTGGTCTGGTAGGAGCTCGCGATCGCGATCCACACGGCGGCGAGGGCGATCGCGACCGATAGCGCGATCGCCACGTGCGGGCGGTTGGTGAACGACCGCGCCGCGGCGGGGGGCCCGATCATCAAGCTGAAGATCAATGCGGTGCCGACCACCGGGACCGTCATTGTCGTCGCGAGCGCGACGACGACCAGGAAGCACACCTCGATCCAGAGGCCGCTGATCCCCCGCGCCTCGCCCACCTCGGGGTTGATCGAAGAGAGCATCAGTGGCCGGTAGAGGATCGCGACGGCGGCCAGGCACGCGCTCGCGAGCGCCACGGTCGGCGCGAGCTGGTTGGTGCTGATCCCGAGGACCTCGCCGAATAGCAGCGAGTAGATCTGGGGCGCGTACTCGACGCTGAAGCTGAGAAACAGAGCTCCGAGGCCGAGCATGAACACGAGCGTGAGTGCGGTTGCCACATCGTGGCGCCCGCGCCGGCTGAGGATCCCGATGCCCAGCGCCCCGGCGAGCGAGAACACGCCCAGTCCGATGATCGTGTTGAGCCCGATCAGGCTCGCGCCGGCCGCGCCGGCGAACGACCCATTGGGAACCGCGTGCGCGACGAACGCCGAGCCGCGCAGGACGACGAAGAATCCGGCGACGCCGGCGACGCCGGCGACGATCGAGGCAACGATCCACGTGTTGACCATGAAACCGGAGAACATCGGGCCTCGCTATGCGCCTCGGGTCAGCGGCTCGCCGGCGGCACGGTCGGGCTGCCTGGCGGGGATCCCGAGGAGCTGCGGCGGTCGGGGACCAGGCCGGCGAGCAAGTAGACGATCAGGATCAGGGTGACGACGAAGAAGCTGACCGGCCAGCCGTGCCGGACCGGAGGCCAGTAATAGCTGTCGTATGCCAGCACGATCCCGAGCCACAACGTGCCGACGCCGATCACGCCGGCGGTAAGGACCGCTCGCCCCGGCCGGGTCGTCAGCCGCAATGCGGTGGCTGCCGGGCCGACCAGTAGCGCGGTGCTGAGGATCGCTCCGATCGTGACCGCCGAGAGACCGACGGCGACCGCCATCGCGAGCAGGTAGAGGCCACCGACCACGCGCACACGGATCCCGCGCGCGGCGGCCAAGTCGGGGCTCACCGAGCCGAGCAGCAGCGGCCGGAAGAGCCCGACGACGATCGCGAGCACGAAGGCCCCGAACGCGGCCACGAGCGGGATCGTCGAGGCGCTGAGCGCGAAGATCGAGCCGAACAGGATCGTGATCGTCGCGCCGGTGGTGTTGTGATACTCAGTCCCCAGGTACAGGAACAGCGCGGCGAGCCCGAACCCCGCCCCGAGCACGATCCCGGTGGCGAGGTCACGCCCTCGCGCACGCTGGATGCCGATCAGCTCCATCGCTCCGGCCGCGGCGACGGCGACGCCGACGAACCCCCACAGCGGCGCGATCCCGATCAGGTACGCGCTCGACCCGCCCGCCGCGCCGATGTCGCCGAGCGCCTCGCCGGCGAACGACTGGCCGCGGATGACCGTGAACACGCCCACCGCACCGGACACCAGCGCGACCATCGCGCCGACGACGGCTGCGACGTGCACCGGTGAGCTCGAGAAGAATCCCGGCTCGACGATTGCCCGCAGCACTCCGTGCACTAGACGAACTCGACCGAGGCGGTGTGAGACGCGTGCTCCAGCGCCGCCCGGGCGTCGTCGCTCGCCCCGGCAACGACGAGCACTCGTCCGTGGACGCGCAGCACGTCGACGTGATGGCCGTACAGCTGGGAGAGCACATCGGTGCGTACCACCTCTGCGGTCGCCCCACTGGCGGCTCGGCCCGCAGCCAAATAGACGATCCGGTCCATCACCGCGAGCAGCGGGTTCATGTCATGGGCGGAGATCAGGACCGCGAGCTGCTGCTCGCGCGAAATCCGGGACAGAAGCGCGACGACTTCCTGCGCGCTGCGCAGATCGAGGTTGGCGAGGGGTTCGTCGAGGAGCAGCAGCTTCGGCCGGCCGATCAGGGCGTGGGCGATCAAGATCCGCTGCTGCTCGCCGCCGGAGAGCTGCCCGACCCGTGCATCGGCGAAGCTTCGGGCGTCGACGGCGTCGAGGATCGCGTCGACCAGCTCCCGGCGCCTCCGTGACGGGCGCGGGATCCCGAACCGATGGCCGTCGAGCCCGAGACCAACGAGGTCCCGGCCGCGCAGCGGCATGTCGGGGTCGAGCAGGAACTTCTGCGGTACGTAACCGATCAGCGGGTTGCGCCTCGATCGCTTGCTGCCGCCGACGCGTACGCTGCCCGTGTTCGACGGCTGGAGGCCCAGGATGACGCGGAACAAGGTCGTCTTGCCGGCGCCGTTTGAGCCGATTAGCCCGGTCAACTGGCCGGCCCTGATCGTGAAGCGGACATCGCGGAGCACCTCGCGACTCCCCAGCGTGACGCCGACCCCCTCGACCGCGAGGACTTCATCCGTCTTAGCGCTTCGCGACTCGACGCTCATCTCAGAGCTTCTGCGTCGAGAGCTGGTCGGCGATGGCTCGCGCAAGCGCCTGGACCTCGGCCAGCATCCACGACTGGTAGTCGTAACCGGGTGTCGGCATCGTCTCGTACAGGCCGACCACGGGGATCCCGTAGCGCTTGGCGGCAGCCAGGAACGACGCCGTCAGCGAGTCGGTGACCTGCTGGTTGTAGAGGAACACCTTGACGAGGTGATGCGAGAACAGGTTGTTCTGCAGCGTGACGTCCTGCGGCGAGGGATCAACGCCGTTCATGATGTCCGCCTGGAGCCCGAACGGGGTGAGGTTTGTCACTCCCGCGGCTTGCAGCATGTAATCGCCGACCGGTTCGGTGGTCGCGACGGGGATGTGCGGGTGGTTGGTCGCGAGCTGCTCGAGCGCCCGGTGCCATGGGGCCAGCGAGGCCTCAAACGTGCGGGCGTTGGCCGCGAAATAGGCGGCATGCGCGGGCGCCAGCGCGGAGAGGTCCTCGACGAGCGCGCGCGCCACCGCGGACATCGCCGTCGGCTTGTACCAAAGGTGCGGGTTGGGGGTCGAGTCGGGTATCCCGAGCAGCGTCTGCACGTCGATGATCCTGCGCGACGCACTCGGCGAGGCCGCCTCGATCCGGTTCATGTACGTGTCGTATCCGACGCCGTTCTGCACCACCAGCTGCGCGGCGCCGACGGCCTGGGCGACGCTGGGACTCGCCTCGAACGTGTGCGGATCGGTGTTCGGGTTGCTCTCGATCGCCGTCACGCTCACGTACCTGCCGCCAATCTGCGAGATCACGTTCGCGTACTGGTTCTCCGCGCCGACGGCGGCGATCTGGCCCTTGCCCACCGCCGCCAACGACGCGCCGCCGCACCCTGCCAGGAGCACCATCAGCGCTGCCGGGGCCAGCATCGACATCACAGCGCGACGAAGCACGGCGCGCACGGGCAACTCCTCGGTCGCGGTCCAGGCACCGGACACCCCGGCGCACGCACCGAGCATAACATAGAGTGATTCCGGTTCTCAATCTTGTTAGGGGCCCTGATCGGGCCCTGGGATGTGGCTACCGGAACAGCACGCTCCTTGGCGCCCGCGCCATCGCCGCCGGCTTTCGCCCCGCGGTCAGCGGCAGTCCGAGCAGCTGCCGCGCAGCACGACCTCGTGGTCGTCGATGCTGAACCCCAGTCGCCGCGAGAGCCGCTCGATCGAGCGCTCCAAGTCACGATCCTCGAACGCCACCAACTGGCCGCACCCGTCGCACACCAGATGATGATGGTGCTGGCCGGCAGGATCGACGAGTTCATATCGGGCCACTCCATCGCCCACATCGAGCCGGTTGACGAGGTTGTACTCCTGCAGCAGCTCCAGCCCCCGATACACGGAGGCCCGGCCCACCGCACGCGCTCCATGCTTGCCGCGCCGCAGCGCGTCCTCGATCTCCAGCGCGCTCAAAGCGCAGTCCTGGCGGCCAAGCAAATCGATCAGCTCATTGCGGGCAGCGCCCCTGTGGTGGCCCGCCTGCTCCAGCACCGCTCGCGCGTGCTCCGCCCAGCCTGTACTCGACGCCGCTGTCATCAAGCCAAGAATAGCCACCGTCCGCGACCTCACAAGACTGAGACCAAATCTCGGAAAGTGCCTCAGGACCCCGCTCCCGCTCGCTCAAGCTGCCCAGCAGCGCCCGCACCTGCTCGATCTCGCTGTCGTGCAACAGCTGCTCGTAAGCGTCGCTCGCCAAGGGGTCAGCGAGCAACTCGCCGAACGCCCCGAGTTCCCCTTCGGGACCCGTAATCGGGCTCATCCAGCGACTGCGGCAGCCGCTCGACCGCAACCCCCAGAACGGGACACCGAGGGTCGGGTCGAAGCGCTCGAGCGCTCGCAGCAACCCCACCACCCCTTCCTGGAGCAATTCCACGCGCGTGATGCTCGTCGAGCCGCGGTACAACCGCGCGACGCCGGCGATCAGCGGCAGAAACGCCTCGACGAGCTCCTCCCGCGCGCGCGGATCCCCACCCTGCGCGGCTCGGATCAGCCGCCGCTCGAGGGCCGGCGGAAGCCGAGGGCGATCGCTGAGGCCGCGCAGATAGCCCGCCGAGCTCTTCGTGCCGGCCGGCAGCTCGCGCCTGAGCTCCCGCGCCAGTTGCTGATCGAGACCGCGCGCCGCCAGCGACTCAAACTCGAGGGTCTCACTCTCAACCCGCGTGATCGGATCCGAGTCGGTGCTCATCTCCGGCTCGCCAGGGGTGTCCGTCGCGGCGAGCTTGCGCGATGAAGGCGGTGAGAGCCGGGGCCGGGGGCCAAAAATGTCCGGTCAGCGAGCGTCGTGGAAGATGACGCCCAGCGCGGTGCGCTCGCCGCGGGTCACCGTGCTCACGCCGTGGCGCAGCCCAACCTTGTGATAGCCGCTCTTGCCCGCGTTTGGCCGATGGCGCGTGGGAAAGATCACAAACGCACCTCGTGGAGGGTTGAGCACGTGGGCGCGGCTCTGGGCGCGGGGTCGCTGCTCGAGCAGCACGAACTCGCCGCCCTCAAACTCCACTCCGGGCTCGCAGAGCACGGTCACGACCTGGAAAGGGAAGAACACCTCGCCGTAGAGGTCCTGGTGCAGCGCATTCCAGTCGCCCTTCCGGTAGCGCAGGATCAGCGGCGTCGGGCGCTCCTGACCAGCTGCCCGACAGCGCTCCAGCAACTCCGGATGCTCGAGCGGGAAGCTGTCCCGCTCGCCGCGCAGCAGGTTTGCCCAGTCGTTGGCGACTGCCGCCAAGTGAGGGTAGAAAGAGCTCCGCAATGCGGCGATCGGATCCGGCAGCGGATGGTCGAAGTAGCGATAGCGGCCATCGCCGAAGCGGTGGCGAGCCATGTCGATCGTCGAGCGAAACCGACCGTCGTCGAACAGGTCAGACAGCGCCCGGCACTCGTCCGCAGCCAGCAGCGGGGCGGTTATCGCGAAGCCCCGCCCGTCGAGCTGGGCGCGCAGCTCACCCCAGGCGAGCCTTTCGACACGTCCTGGGATCGTCGCTGACGCGTCGGCGGTGATCGTCGTCATTGTCATCTGTCCTTCCTGAATCGCGGTCGCGGCCTTGACGGTGACGTCGCCGGCCAGAGGTCCTATTGGTTAGACGATCGCAACGGTCGCTTTGTGAGATCACCTCCGCGGGTCGGCGCAACTCCCGCCTCCGACCTGGGTTAGGGCAGGTGATTTCGTACCGTAGGCCCGGAGGATTGCGATGCGTCGTCTGCTGGTGCTGCTGCTCTGTCTTGCGGTGATCGCCGTTGGCGGTTGGTCCGCGACGCTTGTTAGCTCGTCCGCCGCGCCGCGAGCGCTAGCCACGCCTCGAGCCTCAGCAGCGGTAGTCTGCCCGCTCGCGGGGTCCGCGGTGAGTACCTGCTGCGGTGCGCCGGCGAGCGCCACCGCGCACGGGTCCAGGGTTCGCATCACCGTGCACGCCGCTCCGAACCCGTCGGTGGCCGGGGAGCCGGTCACGATCTTTGGACGGGTGTCGGCGCGCGCCGGCACGGTGGTCGTCCTGTGGCACCGGTTGCCCGGTCAGCGCCATTTTCACCCCATCGCGGTCAGGCGAACCAACGCGTGTGGTCAGTATGGGTTCGTCCGTGGCCGCGGTGTCGTGCTGACGAACCGAAGGTGGTACGTGAAGGCCCGTGGCGCTCGCAGCCGGACCCTCCGGCAGCGGGTTCACGCGCTCGTGACGCTGTCGAGTTCCGCGACCAAAGTCACCCCGGGCGAGCTGGTGAGGTTCGCCGGGCACGTCACGCCGTCCCACCGGGGGCAGCGCATCCTGCTCGAAGAGAACTCGGGCGGCGGTTGGCACGTGATCGCCCGTCCGCGCCTCGATCGCGGATCGGACTATGTGGCCAATGAGCGATTCACGGACACCGGCGTCATCGACGTCCGTGCCGTGCTGCCCGGCGATCGACGCAACATCCGCTCCGTCTCCTCGATCGTCACGCTCGAGGTCAACGGGATGTTCAAGATCAAGCACGTAGTGATCATCATGCAGGAGAACCGCTCGTTCGACAGCTACTTCGGCACCTACCCCGGCGCGGACGGGATCCCGCATGGCGTGTGCGTGCCCGATCCGCTCAACGGTGGCTGCGTGGCCCCGTTCCATGACGCAGCCGATCTCAACTACGGCGGTCCCCACGGACAATCGAATGCGACCGCCGACATCGACGGCGGCAAGATGGACGGGTTCGTCGGCCAGGCGGAGAAGGGCAGCAACTGCTCCACCACCAACCCGAACTGCAGTCCCTGCACCTCGGGCGCCCAGAGCAAGTGCATCGATGTGATGGGCTACCACGACGCTCGGGAGATCCCGAACTATTGGACCTACGCGCGGGACTTCGTGCTCCAGGACCACATGTTCGAGCCCAACGCCTCCTGGAGCCTGCCGGAGCACCTTTTCCAGGTCTCGGAGTGGTCGGCGCACTGCACCAACTCGCTCGACCCATTCTCGTGCAAGAACGCGCTCCAGAGTCCGAACGCGCCCGGAGGGCCGCTGAGCCAGACCCCGCTGTACGCCTGGACCGACATGACGTATCTGCTTCACAAGTTCGGTGTCAGCTGGGGGTACTACGTGTTCAAGGGCACCGAGCCCGATTGTGAGGATGACAGCGCGATGACCTGCACGCCGGTCCAGCAGGGCGCCAAGACGCCGGGCATCTGGAACCCGCTGCCGCATTTCACCGACGTCCACCAGGATGACCAGCTCGGCAACGTGCAAACGCTGTCGAACTTCTTCACGGCGGCGAAGGCGGGAACGCTGCCGGCGGTCTCCTGGATCGACCCCAACGGGACCGTCTCAGAGCACCCGCCGGCGCTCGTCAGCACCGGGCAGACCTACGTCACCGGGCTGATCAACGCGGTCATGCACAGCCCCGACTGGAACAGCACCGCGATCTTCCTCTCGTGGGATGACTGGGGCGGGTTCTACGACCACGTCGTGCCACCCACCGTGGACGAGAACGGTTACGGACTGAGGGTCCCCGGCATCGTCATCAGCCCCTACGCCAAGCAGGGCTACATCGACCACCAAACCCTCAGCCACGACGCCTACAACAAGTTCATCGAAGATGACTTCCTCGACGGCCAGCGTCTGGACCCCGCCACCGACGGCCGGCCCGACCCCCGCCCCGACGTTCGCGAAAACAACCCCTTGCTCGGCAACCTGGCCAGCGACTTCGACTTCACCCAAACTCCCCGAGCACCGATCATCCTCCCGGTGCACCCGGCACCCGGACCAGCGTCGACGCCGCCCTAACCCCTGAGCTCGCCAACCGGATAGCACTCGTGTCGGTTTGTGTCGGAGCCTCGCCCAGGTAGAAGGATTGTTCGTGGGAGGGGAGTAGAGGACGGTGGTGGATCAGCCCACTGCCGAGGATGCGTTGAAGAAGCTCGAGCCGCTGGTCGGGGAGTGGAGACTGGTGGTTCCGCCGGCGGATCGCCGAACAAACCGATGGGAATCGTCCCGAGGGTCCCGGCCGGACGGGAGCGGTGGGACGTCGACCATCCAGGAGCGGTCGAACGTCCCACGCTACATCTGACGGACGCACGGCGGGACGTTAGCCATCCCAACGCCGAGCCCGGGAGCAGCGCGAGGTCCTGCCGCCCTGTGCCGCTGCGGCCGCACCGAGCGCCAGCCATGTTGCGACCAGCAGTGCAGGCGCAGCGGGTGGAGTTCATGGCCGAGCCGGGAATTGTCAATCGCTTGTCACGGAAGCTCGGCATAATCGACCGGGGGGGTTGGGATCCGCGTCCGTCTTGGTTGTCGCAACTGGAGGCTCTTGACCCGTGAGAAAACTTGGCAAATGGTGCTACACGCATCGTCGCATCGTGGCGCTGGCCTGGGTCGGCGCGCTGATCTCCCTGACCGCGATTCACTCCGCCGTCGGAAGCGCGTATAGCGACAACTTCCGGCTGTCCGGGACTCAGAGCTTTGATGCCGTGAACCTGCTGCAGCGGAGCGCGCCAAGGGCCTCGGGCGACACCGACCAGATCGTGATCGCCGTCAACCAGGGCCGCGTGACCGATCCCGCTGTCCGCTCCCAGGTCGAGTCGATGCTCGCCGCCGTGGCCCGTCTGCCACACGTCTCGGAGATCTCATCGCCCTATGGCCCGCGCGGCGCCGCCCAGATCTCACCGTCGGGGACGGTCGGCTTTGCGAACGTCACGTTCGACGTGCAGGCCAACAAGATCGACGCCGCCGCGGCCAAGACATTCGTGAACACGGCGCGTGCGGGCTCGGGCCACGGCGTCGAGGTCGAGGTCGAGGGCCAGGTCGCCCAGGCGGCCAACAAGAACGGTCCGGGTGGGCTGCCGTTCGGGTTCCTGGCCGCGGGCGTCGTGCTTTTCCTCGTGTTCGGCTCGCTGCTGGCGATGGCGCTGCCGTTGCTGACCGCGGCGCTGGCGCTTGGCACCGGGATCGCCGTGATCGGGCTGCTCTCGCACGTGATCCAGACGGCGTCGTTCAGCTCGGAGTTGTCGCTGCTGATCGGGTTGGGAGTGGGCGTGGACTACTCCCTGTTCATCCTGACCCGCTATCGGCAGGGCCTGCTGCGCGGGTTGAGCGGTGATGAGGCGGTGGTCGAGTCGGTCGACACTTCCGGCCGCGCGGTCCTGTTTGCCGGGATGATCGTGTGCATCGCGCTGCTCGGGATGTTCGCGCTCGGGGTCAGCTTCCTGTATGGCGTCGCGATCGCGGCGTCGATCGCGGTCGCGTTCACCGTCGTCGCCGCGTTGACGTTGCTGCCGGCGCTGCTGGGCTTCTTCGGGCTGAAAGTTCTTCGCCGCAGCGAACGGCGCGAGCTCAAGCACGGGGAGCTGCGAACCACCGACGAATCGGCCGGATGGGCGCGCTGGGCCGGCTGGGTCCAGAAGCGTCCCGCCGCGTTCGCGGCCGTCGCCGCCGGCGTGATGGTGCTGATCGCGATTCCCTTCCTCTCGATGCGGCTCGGTTCGGCGGACGCCGGGTCGGATCCTTCCGGTACGACGACGCGCAAGGCCTATGACCTGCTCGCCAAGGGCTTCGGTCCGGGCTACAACGGCCCGTTGCAGCTGGTTGCCCAGGTCTCAGGACCCGCCCAGGAGGCGGCGTTCGCCCACGTCGTGCACGCTGTGGCCACGACGCCGGGCGTCGTCGGCGCGACGCGCCCGCGCCTCGTTCCCGGCCGTACACCCGGAGCTCCGGGGGTGGCACTCGCGAACGTGTACCCGAAGGGGTCTCCGCAGGACGCCTCGACGGCCGATCTGCTGCACACCGTCCGAGGTAGCGTCGTCCCCGCCGCTGCACGCGGAACTGGCTTGCACGTCCTGGTCGGCGGACAGACCGCGATCTTCGACGACTTCAGCACGGTCCTCGGGCGCAAGCTTCCGTTGTTCTTGGGCGTAGTCATCGTGCTCAGCTTCCTGCTGCTGATGGCCGTCTTCCGCAGCCTCGTGATCCCGCTCACCGCCGCGGCGATGAACCTGCTCTCCGCGGCGGCAGCGTTCGGCGTCGTGACCCTGATCTTCCAGGACGGAGTGGGCTCATCGCTGCTCGGGATCGACAAAACCGGGCCGATCGAGGCGTTCGTGCCGGTGATGATGTTCGCGATCCTGTTCGGCTTGTCGATGGACTACGAGGTGTTCCTCGTGACGCGTATCTACGAGGAGTGGCACCGGCGCGGCGATAACCGCGAGGCCGTGACCCACGGCCTCGCCGCCACCGGCCGCACGATCACCGCCGCGGCCGTGATCATGGTTCTCGTGTTCGGGGCGTTCATCCTCGGCGGCGAGCGGATCATCGACCTGTTCGGCGTCGGCCTGGCCAGCGCCGTTCTGCTCGACGCGCTGATCGTCCGCTCGGTGCTGGTGCCGTCGCTGATGGTGATGTTCGGTGACGCCAATTGGAAGCTGCCGATCCGCCTCGAGCGGCTGCTCCCCCACCTGCGGGTGGAAGGAGCCAGCGCCAGCGCTGCGGCCACCCGTGGACAGGCGGAACCGGTGCCCGAACCAGCGGCGGGTTGAGCCGAACCCGCGAGCCACGGGGTTAAAGCCGTCCTCGCGAGCTACCGCGAGGACTTGCGCCTTGGCGCCGGCGCGGGCAGTTTCACCGCCCGCCTTCGCCCGCGCCGATTCGCGCGCTCGGCGGCCCGCCAGCGCGCTGATCGCTCGCGGGCGCGGTCGCGTTCGGCCTGCAGATCAGCGAGCGCAGGTTCTGGGTCGCGCGACGGGGTCGGGATGTAGAAGACGAGCCGGATCGTGCCTGAACACTCTGGGCAGTCGGTCCGATGCGCACCGACGGCATCGACCCGGAACGCCGTAGTCGCCCACCCGCAACGCTCGCACCGATACAGGGGCACACGAACAGGATTCCAGAGAGAGTTGGATTCCAGATTAAGCGGGTGTTACCCGTGAGCGGCGGCCCGTTTGCCCTGCCCCGCGGCAGTGGCAACTCGGCGCTTTGCCATGACCCCGCGGTGCACGGTCGGCACCGGCGCGGCATATGTCACAGCGACGGCGAGAACCGAGCAGTCAGCATGTCCGTATCAGAAGACGCAGCGTCGCCGCGGTTTGGACACAAGGGGGAATCATGGCGATCACCGAGCACGAGGTCTTCGAGACGGCAGCGGACGCGTTCAACGCGCACGATCTCGATCGGATCGCCGCACTCCTGGCGGACGACGTCGTCTTCCAAGCGCCGGGCGAGGTTGCCGGCGAGGGCAAGGCGGCCTGCGTCGGGTTCTACGGCCGCTGGTTTGACGACTTTCCCGACGCGCAACTCGACGTTCGCCGCGTCTACGTCGTCGATGACTTGGCCGTCGAGGAGGGCACGTTCACCGGGACGCACACCGGGACCGCGCGGACAGGTCGCCCGGTCGCGCTGGACTACGTCCAGCTGGTGCGCTTTTGCGAGGGCAAGCACGTCTCGCTGAACCTGAGCTTCGACCGGCAGCTGATGCTCGAGCAGCTGGGGCTGCTCCCGGACGCTGCACCCGCACCATGAGCGAGCGACGGCTGGCCGAGCCGGGGCACTCGCTGCGAATCCTGTTCCTCGTCTCGGCGCACAACGGCCTCTCGCAGCGGGCGTGGATCGCGCTGACTGAGCTTGGCCACGCGGTGGAGGTGGCAGTGGTCGACTCGGCCGCGTCGATGGAGGCCGCGGTCCGTGAGCACGATCCGGAGCTGATCGTGTGCCCGTTCCTGAAGAAGATGATTCCTCGGTCGATCTGGTCAGAGCATCGCTGTCTGATCGTCCATCCGGGCCCCCCAGGCGATCGCGGACCGTCCTCGCTGGACTGGGCGATCGAGCTCGGGGTGCGCGAGTGGGGGGTGACGGTGCTCGAGGCCAACGGCCAGTTCGACGCCGGCGACATCTGGGCGACGCGGACCTTCCCCGTGCGCGAGGTGGGAAAGAGCAGCCTCTATCGCCACGAGGTGCGCCGAGCCGCGACCGGGGCCCTGGTCGAGGCGGTCGGGAGGATCGCGGCGGGGGCAGATCGGCCCGACCCGCCCGGCCGCGACCAAGCAGCGGTGATCGGCACCGCGCGTCCGTCGATGGGCCAGGACGTGCGCGCGATCGACTGGGCAGCGGACGGCACCGAGATCGTGGTTCGCAAGATTCGCGCCGGCGAGGGGCACCCCGGAGTGCTGGATCTGATCCACGGCACCGCATTCCACTTGTTCGGCGGCCACACGGAGCGAGTGCTGCACGGCCGACCGGGGGAGATCGTCGCGCAGCGCAGGGGAGCGATCTGCCGGGCGACGGTTAACGGCGCGGTGTGGATCACGCATCTCAAGCGCGCCGACACGCCGGCCGAGCGGTTCTTCAAGCTGCCGGCGACGCACGCGCTGGCGCTGGCAGACATCGAGCTCGACGTGGCCGAGGTCGCCGTGGCGCACGACGCGCGCTGGCGGGCCGAGCACACCTATCGCGAGATCGCCTACGAGCAGCGGGGGGCCGTGGGCTTCCTGCGCTTCGACTTCTACAACGGCGCGATGAGCACTGAGCAGTGCCAGCGCCTGCGCGACGCCTACGCATGCGCGCGCTCGCGGCGACAGACCAAGGTGATCGTCCTGATGGGCGGCAGCGACTACTTCTCAAACGGCATCCACCTCAACGTGATCGAGGCTGCGGACGATCCGGCCTACGAGTCGTGGCGCAACCTGCACGCGATCGACGACCTGGTGCGCGACATCATCGAGACCGATTCGCATCTCGTGATATCCGCGCTGGGAGGCGACGCCGCAGCCGGCGGCGTGCCACTGGCCCTCGCGGCCGACCGCGTGGTGGGACGCGAGGACATCGTGCTGAACCCCTACTACCAGCACATGGGCGGTCTGTTCGGCTCGGAGTACTGGACCTATCTGCTGCCTCGTCGGATCGGCGTCGAGATGACCGCGCGCATCATCGGCGCCCCGTTCAATCCGGTCGGCGCCCGCAAGGCGGTTCGAATCGGGCTGCTCGACGCGGCCTTCGGCGCGACGCTCGAGCGCTTTCACCACCAGGTGCGCGAGCTCGCGCAGCGCAGCGCGACCGACCCGAGCTTCGAGCGTCGGCTCGAGCAAAAACGCAGCCGCCGCGCGCACGACGAGCAGATCAAGCCGCTACAGGCCTACCGTGACGAAGAGCTGGCTCGCTCAAACGCGTGCTTCTTCGGCGCCGATCAGAGCTACCACCAGGCGCGAGAGCGGTTCGCCTACAAGCTGACGGCGCCGAAGCTGACCGTCGTCCGCGCCGAGGCAGCGGTCGCCGGCGCCACGCCCGCGACCGGTAGGGCGGCGTAGGCGCAGCAACGGGACGGGGTCAGGGCAGCCCGCCCGGGGGCATCCCGAGCCTGAAGGGTGCGAGTGCTACTGCCAGTAGCGCTCGACCGTGTCCGCGTCACGCGGCTGCGCCTTGTCCGGGTCCTCCCCGGCGGCGCGGCGTGCGCGACGCTGGCGCAGCAGATCCCAGCAGCGGTCGAGCTCGACCGATACGCGCTCCAGGCGTGCCCGATCCTCTGCCAACGCCTCGTCGCCCGCGGCATCCGCCTGCTCAGCACCCTGCAGCGCGTGCTCTTCGTTGACCAGCGCCTCGATGCGAGCCAGGATGGTCTCGTCGTCCATGATTCGGACACTACCGCGTTGAGCGATACTGGTACGCGATGGACTTGGAGCTCGTCAACTTCGATAGCCCGACGGAGGTCCGGACGTTCGAGAAGGGCCGGTTCGAGCTCTACAGCGTCGGACCCACGACGCTCGGGCGCGCGACCTACGAGCCCGGGTGGAAATGGTCTGAGCACGTCGGCCCGGTCACCGGTGAGCCGCTGTGCCAGGTCGAGCACGTCGGGCTGGTGTTGAGCGGGCAGGCGGTCGCGAAGATGGCCGACGGTCGTGAGGTCGTGATGCGAGCCGGCGACTTCTTCTACGTGGCGCCGGGGCACGACAGTTGGGTCGTCGGTGATGAGCCGTACGTGTCGCTGCACATCCTCGGCAGCGAGAATTACGCCGCGTCATAGCGCGTGCGTGACGGGATCCCCGAGCTCGGAGATGTTCTCGATGCACGGCGCGTGATCGCGCCGTACCTGGACCGGACGGCGCTCGGGCGCTATCCGCTGCTCGATCAGCTGGTGGGCGCAGAGCTGTTCGTCAAGCACGAGAACCATCAGCCGACCGGGGCGTTCAAGGTTCGCGGCGGCATCAACCTGATCGCACGCCTCGACGGGCGGACGCGCACCGCCGGCGTATTCACCGCCTCGACTGGCAACCACGGGCAGTCGGTGTCGTACGCCGCGGGCCTGTTCGGGGTCGCGGCGACGGTGTTCGTTCCCCGCGGCGCCAACCCCGTGAAGGTGTCCGCGATGCGCGCGCTCGGCGCCGAGGTGATCGAGCACGGGGCCGACTTCGACGAGGCCCGCGAGCGCTGCGTCGAGGTGGCGAGCGAGCGCGGCGCCCGCTACATCCATTCCGGCGACGAGCCGTTCCTGATCGCCGGCGTGGCGACCGCCACGCTTGAGATTCTGGAGCGCGAGCCCGAGATCGAAGCGATCCTCGTGCCGGTCGGAGGCGGCAGCGGGGCCGCCGGGGCATGCATCGCCGCGAAGGCGATCAGAGCCGGGATCGAGGTGATCGGCGTGCAATCGAGCGCCGCGCCGGCCGCTTATCGCGGGTGGCGCGAGCGGGCGCCGGTGTCGGACGTGATGGGCACCTTCGCCGAAGGCCTGCAGACGCGGGTGACGTTCGGGTTGCCGCAACGGATCCTCGCCAAGCACCTGGATGACTTCCTGCTGGTCACAGACGACGAGCTCCGGGCGGCCACGCTCACGATGATCGAGCTGACCCGCAACCTGGTCGAGCCGGCCGGCGCGGCACCGCTGGCTGGCGCGCTCAAGCTCCGCGACCGCCTGACCGGCAGGCGTGCCGCGCTCGTCTGCAGCGGCGGCAACATCAGCCCCGCGCAGCTGCAAGAGCTGCTTGGCTGGGGCGCCGAGCGGCTCGGCGCGCAGCCGAGCTAGCCGCCGACGGCAACCGGTTCGCCCACGCGCGCCACGAACTCGGTGATTATCCGCGCCACCAGTGCCGGGTCGTCGGCCATCGGGACATGGCCGAGTCCCGGCAGCTCGACCCACTCTGCGTCCGGCAGCATGTTCCGGAGCCGCTGCGAATAGCGCGGCAAGGGGATGATCCGGTCGCGCGTGCCCCAGGCCAGCAGCACCGGGCACGTGACCCGGTCGAGCGCGCGCGGCGGCCCGTCGCGGAGGATCGCGTCCATCAACTCGAAGTACACGGGGCAACCGACCGAGTCGCGGACCATCTGAGCCGCAGCAGCCGGCGGGATCCGCTCTCCGTGGGCGGCGACCTGCCACAGCAGCGCGTGGCGCAGGCGAGGACGACGCATCAGCGAGTCAGCCCGCGGCAGGATCGCGGTGGTCAGCCGGTGCAGGCGGTGGAACAGAGCGCGGACGCGCCGCTCTTCGCGCGATCCCGCCTCCCAGCCGCCGGCGGGCGACAGCGCCACGATCGAGCGAGCGCGGCCGCGGATGGCCAGCTCGAAGGCGATCCAGCCGCCGAGCGAATTGCCGACCACGTGCGCGGTCTCGAAGCCGGCGGCGTCGAGGTCGCGCTCAGCCGCGTCGGCCAGCGCGTTGACCGAGACGGGCGTGTCCCCTAACTCGGGTCCGCCGACGTGGCCGGCGAGATTCACCGCGAGCACATCGTGAGAGCGCTCGAGTTCCTCCAGCACCGGCTCCCAGAGCAGCCGCGTACCTGAAAAGCCATGAATCAGTACCAGCGGCTCGCCGGCTCCACCGCGATGGACGCTGCTCGCTGCCATCAGCGGAGCCTATCCGGTTGCGGCCTCGCTGCGCTCCGTCGCCGGGCAGCGCGCTGAGCACGATCCCGGCGAGCACCGCGATGGCGCCGGCGATCTGCCAGGCCGTCGCGGGGTTGCGGAACACGAGCCAGCCGACCGCGGCGCCGACCACCGGCTCCAGATTGACGAACGCGCCCGCGAGCTGCGCGGGAACGCGCGCCTGGCCAAACGCGAACAGCCAGAACGGCAGCAGCGTGCCGGCCAGCGACAGCGCCACCAGCGCCAGCGCCGGGGCAGCGCCGGTGGGCGCCGGCGGCGCCCCCTGCGTGAGGAGCGCGACGGGCACCGCGACGATCGCAGCGGCCCCGAACTGCACCGCGGTCACCGCGGCCGGGTCGCGCCCCGCGAGCAGCCGCGGCTGGACGACGATGACGGCGGCCGAGAGCGCCACCGAGGCCAGCACCAGGAGGTCGCCCAGCGCTGTCGCACCGCCTCCGCCGGCCCCCGCTACGAACACGATGCCGATCAGCGCGAGCGCGTAGCCGCCCCAGGTGAGCGGGCTGGTCACGGCCTCGCCGCGGCTCGCGGCGATCAGCGCCACGAGCACGGGCACCGCACCGACGACCACCGCGGCATGGCTGACGCTCGTGCGCTCGATGCCGGCGTTCTGGAGCAGGATGACCGCCCCGAACCCGACCGCGCCGGCGCCGGCCACGCCCGGCACCAGCGCCCCGCGCAGACCCCGCCGGCCCGCGAGCGCGAGCAGCGGCGCGGCAGCCGCAAAGCGCGCGACCGTGAGCCAACCCGGGCCGAGCCAGGCGAGCGACAGCTTCGAGAGCGCGACGGTCAGGCCCCACAGCGCGCCGGCGCCGGCGAGAGCGAGGAGAGCGGTGCGATTGTTCACGTAAATGATGATGCCTCGATCTCGCCAACCGACCCGCCTTCATTTGACATATCGGGCATTTAAACGATGAAATATTTGGTCATATGCCGCCTTCGCTGGATTTTATTGATCGACGGCTCCTGGACGAGCTGCAGACCGACGCGGACCGCCCGAACGTGGAGCTCGCGCGCCTGGTGGGACTGTCCCCCGCCGCGACGCTGCACCGCGTCCGCCGGCTCAAGGAGTCGGGGATCATCAGTGGCGTCGCGGCGCGGCTCGACTCGACCGCGGCCGGTTTCCCGCTCCAGGTCTACGTCGCCGTCGCGCTCCAGCGCCACGACGACGCCAGCCACCGCCGCTTCGCCGACGTCGTTCGCGCCATGCCCGAGGTGATCTCCGCCGACTGGGTGACCGGCGAGACCGACGCGATGCTGATGGTCGTCGCGCGCGAGGTCGCCGAGCTCCAGCGCGTGCTGGTGCGCCTCTCGACTCGCGGCGGCGCCGCGCGGGTGACGACGCTCCTGCGCCTGCAGGAGCTCAAGCCGGCCTCGCCGTTGCCGCTGGAGGGGGTGCGGCCTAGCGACGCGTCGCGCACGGCCGGTCTTCCTGAGAGCTAAAAAGCTAAGTGCCGGACGCCACTGAGGCCAGAAGCGATCCGAGGCCTCCGCTAGATTCGCGCCGATTCTGAGAGCTGACTGATGCAGCAGCCGGACAAGCAAACGCAGGCGGACAAGGCCCACGCCGCCACTGGGCGTCAGGCACTGATGGCGCTCGAGTTCCCGTCTGCGCTCGAGTTCGACGACCCGTCGCTGGAATGGCGGCGCCTGTTCTCCGAGCTGTTGGGGACGTTCCTGCTGGTGCTCGCCGGAGCGGGCGCCGGCGTCGTCGACGCGGTCAGCCACGGGCTGATCAGCCGCACCGCCGCGGTGGCGGCGCCAGGCCTGACGGTGACGGCGATCATCCTGTTCATGGGCGCGGTCTCCGGCGCGCACCTGAACCCGGCCGTGACGCTCGCGTTCGCGCTGCGGCGAGACTTTCCCTGGCGTCGGGTACCCGGGTACGTGGTGGTCCAGCTGATCGGGTCAACGCTCGCGTGCGCGTTCCTGCTGGCGCTGTTCGGCAAGGTCGGGATGCTCGGCGCGACCGAGCCGGGCCCGCACATCCACGATTGGCAGGCGGTGCTGATCGAGCTTGCGCTGAGCGCCGGGCTCGTCAGCACGATCCTGGGAACCGCCTCGCAGGCTCAGAACATCGGGTCGCTCTCGGCGCTCGGCGTCGGCGCGTACATCGTCCTCGCCGGCTTGTGGTCCAGTCCGGTCAGCGGCGCCTCGATGAATCCCGCGCGGTCGTTCGGGCCGGATGTGATGCTCGGCGACTTCGCGCATTACTGGGTGTATCTCATCGGGCCGCTGGCCGGGGCGACGGTCGCGGTCGGGATCGCCTGGATCCTGCGTGGTCCCGGTGGCGATATCGGCGGTCTGGCCGCCGCCCGCGGCAGGCTCCAACGCGCCGAGCTCGAGCCCAGACGGGAAGTCACTTAGCCCCGATCCGCGGCTCTCTTTGGCATGATCGGCCTCATGGCGAAACCACAGGCAGTCGAGATTGGGCCGGGAGAGAAGGTCAAATGGCGCGCCGATGTCGCCGACCACGATTACGCCGCCGCCGAGGCCTACCTGTCGCTCAAGCTCGACACCCAAGCTGCCCGCAAGGTGGTCAAACGGCTGCGCAACGCGCCGCTCACACGGCGCCGAGCGAATGACATCCTGCGCGCCGCGGGGTTGAGCCCCGCGCCGCTCGACGATCCGGGCGTGATGAAAGACCTGATCAAGGTCATCGAGGGCACTCGTCTGAGCCCCGTGCTCGTAATCAGCGGCGAAGCCGGCGCCGACATCGCCGACGGCTATCACCGCGTCTCACTCGTGTACCGGATCGACGCCTACGGCGAAGTGCCACTGAAGCTCGCCTAACGCGTCCTGGAGAATTTGCACGACGCATGTAGGCTTCGCCACCGTCATGGCCTTGCCGCTTCTGGCACGCGAACCTGCCGATGTGCCGCTGCGCGGCGAGCTCCGTTATGGCCTGGAGTTGGCGCGGCTGATCGCGGACGGCGAGTTCCGCCGTCCGGTCCGGCGCGCCGGGGCGCCACCGGTCTTGCTCGTGCCCGGGTTCATGGCCGGGGATCAGTCGCTGGCCGTGCTCGGAGGCTGGCTGCGCAGGCGCGGCTCGCGCACGGCGACCGCCGGGATGCTGTTGAACGTGGACTGCGCAGAACAAGCCGCCCGCCGGATCGAGCGGCGTCTTGCGCAGTTGGCGGAGCGCACCGAACGACGGGTGGTGGTGATCGGGCAGAGCCGCGGCGGCGAGCTGGCGCGCGTCCTGGCAGTCCGCAACCCGGACACGGTCAGCACGCTGGTGATGCTCGGTTCGCCGGTGCTCGATCCGCTCAGCATCGGACCGTCGGTGATGAACGCGGTGCGGTCGGTGGCGCGGCTGGGCGACATGGGGATGCCGGGCATGTTCACGAGTGAATGCGGCGACGGCGAATGCTGCGCGGCCTTCCGGGACGACCTCCGGGCGCCGCTGTCGCAAGATGTACGCGCAGTGGCGATCTATTCGCGTAGCGACGGGGTCGTCTCCTGGCGGGCGTGTCTTGACCCGTGCGCCACACAGGTCGAGGTCGACTCGAGCCACAGCGGCATGTCGGTGAACCGAGCGGTGTACCGGGTGCTCGCGGAGATCCTCGAGGCGGAGGAAGCGAACGCGTGGACGTGAGCGGCCGGGGCGCTGCCCGTCGGTAGGGCCCGCGGGCAGCTACGCCGCTGCGCGCGCGTAGAAGGCCGCCTCTTCCTGCCCCAGCTCGGTTGCCGGCGGATCGTCGTAGAACCACTCGCGGGCGATCCGGTGGAAGTTGCCGCGGGCGTGGAGCTGGGCGATCACGGCGAGCGTCAGCACCTCCATCCGACGGCCGAAGATGTGGTCGGGCGGGGCGGACTCGTGGCGCAGCTGCCCGAAGTACTCCGAGCGCGGATCGCTCATATCGATCAGCACCTGCGTCGCGTACTCGGGCGTCAGCTGGACTTCCTCATCGATCGTGTACCAGGAGGTCGCCGCCCGGAAGTGGGCGAGCACGCGCTGGGGCTGGAACTTGTCGGGCTCGGGGAACAGCCCGGTCTCGGCGCCGATCCGCATGATCGTCTCGCAGTCGCCTTCGGTCACCGCACGCGCGACCTGGATCTCGAGCTCCACCGTGCCGGGCGGCATCCGCTTGAACAGCCCGAAGTCGATGAACGCCATCCGGCCGTCGTCGAGCAGCATCGAGTTGCCCGGGTGGGGATCGCCGGAGAACTGGTGGTGGCGGTACAGGCAGCCGAAGTAGAACCGGAACAGGATCTCCCCGATCCGGTCGCGCTGCTCCTGCGGATAGCCCTTCAGGTCCTCGAAGCCGGTCCCCTCCACGAACTCGGAGACCATCACGTGCTCGCGGGAGAGCGAGGTGATCACGTCCGGGACGACGATGAACGGGTGGCCGCGGAAGATCCGTGCCAGCGTCCGCTGGTTCTGGGCCTCGAGCTCGTAATCGAGCTCCTCGGCGACGCGATTGCGGATCTCCTGGCCGATCGCCTGCGGGTCCATGCCGGGGGCGATCCGCTTCACCAGCCGCAGGATCATCCCCAGGTTCTGCATGTCGGCGCGGACCGCGGCGGCGACGCCCGGGTACTGGACCTTGACCGCCACCCGGCGCCCGTCGGTGAGCCTGGCCCGGTACACCTGCCCGATCGAAGCGGCGGCGATCGGCTCCTGGTCGAACTCGGCGAACACCGTCGACAGCGGCGCCTCCAGCTGCTGCTCGATCACCTTGCGCATGTCGTTGAAGCTGACGGTCGGGGCCGCGTCGCGGAGCGCCGCGAGCTTGCGCTGGAACTCCTCCCGATACTCCTCCGGCACGACGCCGACGTCGAGGAACGACATCACCTGCCCGACCTTCATCGCGGCGCCCTTCATCGTCCCGAGGGCGGCGACGATCTGTTCCGCCGCCTCGATGTGACGGCGCTCGAGCGCCGCCTCGCGCCCGCGCCTGGAGCGGGTCACGTTGGCCGCGTGGGTGCCCGCCTGCCGGATCGCCTGCCCCGCGGCCAGGCCCCCGATCTTCGCGGTGCGCCCGACGCGCGAGGTCGGGATTTTGTCCTTCGCCACTTGCGTCAATGCTATCCGGGAGCGCTTTGACGTCGCCCTTACCGCGTCTTCCAGCGCAGCCACTGCGCCAGGAACGGCTCGCTGATCCACGCGCGCCCGTCCGAGCGCGAGACGAGCTCGGCCTCCTCGAGCCGCTGCAGCGCCTTCTGGACGCTCGACGGGCCGGGCAGCCGGTGGCGCCGGCGGTACTCGGCGGCGAACGGGCGTCCCTCCTCGAGCGCCAGCGCCTGCAGCAGGATCCGTTGCTGAGGCGGCGCATTGTCCCAGACGCTGGCGAAGTGCGAGTCCTCGGAGCGCAGCACGTCGGCGATCCCACTCTCGACGTTCTCGGTGCTCGCGGTGGCGCCGTCCAGCGTCTGCTGCCAGACGAAGTAGCAGAGCTCCTGCGTCGCGTAGGGATGCCCGCCCGTCGTCGCGAGCACGAGGTCGAGCGCCTGCGCGTCGATCGCCCGCCCGGTGTGCGCGAAGCGCTCCGCGATGAACGGGCGGAACGCCTCCGGCTCGATCACTCCGAGCTCGATCCGCTTCGCACTGCGCCAGAACGGCTCGTTCTGATCGTTGAAGATCTGCTCGAGGGTGTGGCGCCGGCTGCCCAGGTAGATGTGGGAGACCTCGGGCTGGCGCTGGAACACCGAGCGCATCAGCCGCGGCAGGCCGGGGTCGATGCCGGCGATCTCCTGGAACTCGTCCAGCACCAGTACGACCTGCCGATGACGCTCGCCCGCGAGCTGGCCGGGCAACTCGAGCAAACGCTCGATCGTCGCCATGATGTCCGCCGTGGCGGCCGCGGAGGCGAAGCTGAAGCTCATCGAACCGTCGTCGGGACCGATCGTGATCATCGGCGTGACCCGCAGCCCCTGGAAGACACGCGCTCGCTCGCGGGCTCGGAACAGTGCCGACGCCAGGTCCTCGTGGATCGACTGGGCGAGCTTGTCCGCCAGCCGGCCGAGCGTGGGCGTGGTCATCAGGTCGACGTGCGCGACGAGCGCGCGCCTGCGCAACAGCTCCTGTGACGCGCGCCAGACGAGCGAGGACTTGCCGAACCGCCGCGGCGCGAACAGCGCCACGTCCTGGCCGGCGAGCGCGTCAGCGGTCAGCTCCGCCAGCTCCGCGGCTCGATCGGCGAACGCTTCATCGAGCGCGAGCGCGCCGAACCGGAACGGGTTGGTGGCGGATGCGTTCGTCATAAATTACGCCGATTAGCGTTACGCCGCTAAGCGTAACACAAGTCCCTCCTCTTTCTACGCTGGTCAGCGTAAATATAAATACGCCAATCGGCGTTACGCCACTGAGCGTAACGCCGAACGGCGTAACGAGTTCAGCGTTCGAGCTGGGAGCCGGGCACGATGTCATCCGATCCGTCGGACCAGCGCACCCACGCCTTGTGGCCCCCGTCGTAGTCGTCGCCGAGCAGGATCAGCGTGGCCGGCTCGCCCAGCGCCGTACACGGCTCATCGCCCTCGGGATCGAGGCCCCGCCAGATCCGGACGAACTTGTTGCGCTCGAGCTCCTCGGCGACCGTCGTCGGATCGGTGTGACCGGGATGGATCCGGGTCTCGGGCGGGAGCTTCAGCAGCGTGTCCATGATCGAGGACTTGAGGTCGGCGTAGGTCGTGTGCCCGGGCGCGCGCACGCCCCCGACCGAGCCCTTGAACAGCGTGTCGCCGGTGAACACGTCGGTGCCGTTGATCAGCAGCGACACCATCCCGTTGGTGTGTCCGGGCGTGTGCAGGGGCTCGATCTCCAGCGCGCCGCTGAAGATCGCTTGGCCGGGCTGCATCAGCCCGGTGCTGCCCCCGACCAGATCGCGCTCGAGCGGATGGATCAGCACCGGGGTGTTCGGGTGGCGCGCCAGCACCTTGTCGAGCTCGGCGACGTGGTCGTGGTGATGATGGGTGAGCAGCACGTGGGTGAGCGAGAACCGCATCCGATCGAGTACGTCGAGCAGCGGCTCGACCGGGCCACCGGCGTCGATCATCACCGCGTCGGTGCCCTGCTCGTCGGCCACCAGGTAGGTGTTCGAGAGCCAGTTCTCGTCCATCGAGCGCTCGATGATCACGGCGGGGAGCCTACTGGGCCGGCGTCCCGCTCAGCGCTTCGCCGGCAGTCGGAAACCGGCCGGGGCAGCGGCGCATCCCGCCAACCGCCCCGGAAATGTCCCGGTTTGGACATCGAGGCTCAATCTGGTTGGCTCGTCGCGACCCACTTTTGCTTACGGAAGTCCCGTTTAGTCCCAGAAGAGCCGGGTAAATGGGTCTCTCGAAGCTACGAAAGGAGCACCATGGCGGAGCCAGTCCCCGCAGGAAGCGACGTCTCAGCCGGGACGTACGCCTGTACTGAGTGCGGCTATGAGCTCGATGTCGGCTCCACCCGGCATCTGCCCCCTTGTCCGGAGTGTGGCAACGGCTCCTGGGACACCGAGTCGGGCGGGGACAGCAGGCACGACCCATACCCGGACCGATAGTGCCGGTTATGCGACGACAGGCGGCGCGGGCCGGTTTGGGAGCGTGATCAATGGCCGACGCGGACAGCTGGACCAGGATCCGCCAATATGCCGAGCAGCTGCTCGCCGACGAAGACGTCAACGAGGGGATGCGTCGGCTGACGACGGCTGGACGCGGCGCCTACGTGCGCGCGCGTGACAAAAAGCGGACCCGGGACGCGCTCACGGACAGAGGCTTCCGGCGTCGGCTCGCGGATGCCGCCGGGGCGACGAACCAGTTGATTGAGGCAATCCGCGAAGCGCCGAGAGCGCAGAGGCGCCGGCGGCGGCGCCGGACGCTGACCGCGCTTCTCGCCGGGGGAGCGATCGTCGTCGTGGCCGTCAGCCGTCCGGTGCGGGAGAAGCTGAGCGGGCTCGCCGGCAGCGTCCGGGCCCCGGAGAGGACGGACGGCGGAGCGCCCCTGACCGACGACGTCGCAGGCGAAGCACCCCTGACCGCCGCGCCGGCGAGCCCCTGACGAACAGAAAGGAACGAGGCGATGGAGAGCGACCGCAGCGAGCAACAACCGCAGATGACCGACCAATCGGTGGCTGATCTGGTACAGCAACTCTCGGACCAGAGCACCACCCTGATCCGCCAGGAGATCCAACTTGCCAAAGCTGAGCTGAGCGCCAAGGGCAAGCGGGCCGGGATCGGTGCGGGGATGTTCGGCGGCGCCGGCGTCTTCGGCCTGTACGCGGCCGGGGCGCTGACCGCGTGCGTGATCCTCGCTCTGAGCACGGCGGTGGCGGGATGGCTGGCGGCATTGATCGTGGCCGTCGCCTACGGCGCGGTCGCGGGCGGGATGGCTCTGGCCGGCCGGCGCAAGGTCCAGCAGGCCACCCCACCTGTACCGGAACAGACCATCGATAGCGTGAAGGAGGACGTCGAATGGACGAAGACACGGGCAAAGGCAGCCAGGCAATGAGCGCCTCGGCCCCCGACGAGGACAAGACCCCAGAGCAGCTTCAGGAAGAGATCGCCGAGACCCGCGAGCAACTTGGCGACACCGTCGAGGCGCTCGCGAGTAAGGCCGACGTCAAGGGCCAAGCTCAGCAGAAGATCACCGAGCTCAAGGGGACAGCAGGGCAGAAGCGGCAAGAGTTCACCGCCAAGCTCAAGGCGGCGACCCCCGACAGCGCTGCCAGCGGCGCACAGCAAGTGGCGACCAGGGCCAAGCGGGATCCGCTTCCATTCGCGGCCGGCGGCGCGTTCCTGGCCGGATTTGTGCTCGGGCGGATCAGCTCGAGCTGAGCGAGGGGGAACGCGGATGAGCGAGCCGACGGGCGAACAAACCCGGACCGAGGACGCGTCCGGCGAGCGACGGGCGCCGGAGGGCCCGACCAAGCTGGGGGGCGGCGCGTGGTTGGGGGTGCTGAAGCGCTCGGCACGCGGGTTCAGCGCCGATAACCTGACCGACTGGGCGGCGGCGCTGACCTACTACGGGATCCAGGCGATCTTCCCGGCCATCTTGGCGCTCGTCGCGATCCTGGGACTCATCGGGCAATCGGCGACCCAGCCGCTGATCCAGAACCTCGCCAAAACGGCGCCGGGGGCGGCCCAGCAGATCTTCACCAGCGCGATCCACAATCTGCAGCACAGCCGCGGTGCCGCGGGGGTGCTGGTGATCGTCGGTATCGGGGCGGCGCTGTGGTCGGCGTCGAGCTATGTCGGCGCCTTCATGCGCGCCTCCAACGCGATCTACGGAGTCGACGAGGGTCGTCCCTTCTGGTTGAAGCGGCCGATCCAGGTGGCGATCACGCTGGTGCTAATGATCCTCCTGGCCGTCAGCGCGGTGGCGGTGGTGCTGACCGGCGGCCTCGCGACCCAGGTCGGGAAGCTGCTGGGAATCGGCGCGAGCGCGGTCACGATCTGGGACATCGCGAAATGGCCCGTGCTGCTGCTGGTCGTCAGCTTGATGTTCTCGATCCTGTACTGGGGCGCCCCCAACGTCCGCCACCCCGGGTTCCGGTGGCTCAGCCCGGGGGGCGTGATCGCGGTCCTGATCTGGATCATCGCCTCCGCCGCGTTCGCGTTCTTCGTGGCCAACTTCAGTTCCTATAACAAGACCTACGGCAGCCTCGCCGGGATCATCATCTTCTTGGTCTGGCTGTGGATCTCGAACGTCGCCCTGCTGTTCGGCGCGGAGCTGAACGCCGAGCTCGAGCGTGGCCGCCTGCTCGAGGCGGGAGTCTCCGCCGAAGATAATCTGATGATCACCCCGCGGATGGAGGCGAAAGGTAACTAGCGTGAAATTTCTATTTCTGCCCGTCAGCATCATCGGCGGCCTGCTTGCGGGGCTCGCCAGCAAGAAGCTCTTCCAGCTGCTCTGGGGTGTGATCGACGATCAGGAGCCACCCGACGCCAAGTACCGCGTGGTTGACTATCGCAAGCTGGTCGCGGCGCTGGTCCTCGAGGGTGCGATCGCCCGTCTGGTCCGCGGCACGTTTGACCACGGCACCCGTCACGGCTTCGCCGCGATGACCGGCAGCTGGCCGGGCGAGGAGGAACCCGAACCCGAATAGGCGGCTTGTCCCGCCTATTCGATCGCCATCACCACGATCGTCGCGTCGTCCTCCAGGGGCTCGCGCCAGCAGTCGGTCAGCGCTTGCTGAATCGCCATCGCGGTCGACGCCGCGGTCGGATTGTCGCTGCGCTCGAGCGCCCGCTTGATGCCCTCCACGCCGAACGTTCCGCCCCCCTCCACGTGGCGCCCGGTGACACCATCGGTGACCAGGATCAGCCGCTCGCCGGAGTGCAGCTGGCGATGGGTGAGCGTGTAATCCGGGGTCCCGTCGGTGGTGCCCAAGGCTGGATGTGGGGGGCTGTCAAGCTCGCTGAGGTTGCCTTCCGTGTCGACCAGGTAGGCGGGTGGGTGGCCGCAATTGGCCCATGTGAAGGTGGCCGTGGCGGCCCTCCAACGGGCAAATATCGCGGTGATGTAGAACTCCGCGTTGTCAAGGCGCCGGACGGTGTCGTGCACGGCGCCGAGTGCCTGTTCGAGGTCCTGGCCGCTGCGGCGCGCCGCGCGCAACGCGCCGAGGGCCGACGCGCCGAGACCGGCGGCGGTCGGACCGGTTCCCGACGCGTCAGCGATCGCCACCCAGGCGCCATCCCGGTTCTCCACGAAGTCGAACCAGTCGCCGCCCACTTCATAGCTGGGCAGCAGCGCCCCCGCGAGCTGTGCCCCGGCGATCCGCGCGATCCGCGGCGGAAACAGGTGCTGCTGGACCTCGGCGGCCGGAGTCGTGGGCTTGCGACGCCGCGCCGCCTCGATGTAGTCGGTGTAGTCGTTGGCCAGCTCGAGTGCCGCCGCGCCTTGCTTGGCGATGTCGGACAGCGAAGCGAGCGGCGTGCCAACGCACAGCAGAATGCCGAGCACCCGTCCGCGCAGCCACAGCGGCTCGGCGAGGCAGCCGGGGAGCTGGTGCTGCAGGCGCTCGTGGAACTCCGGGAGGCCTTCTGGCACGACCTCGGGGCCGAGTGCCGGGGGCGCGTCGAGCCGGTCCGGAAACTCCTCCGAGCCCGCGAGGCGAAACAGGTGCGATCCGTCGATATCGACGACGTACAGGGCCACGGCCACGCCGGCCGCGCGCCTGGCTTCCGCCACCAGCTGATCGGGAACCAGGTGCGGAGGGACCTCATCGAGGATCCGCGTCACCTCCAGGGCGAGCGGGCCCTCCCGGCCGAGCTGTCCGGGCGCGCGGAACGGCATCGTCGCGACCCGACCGCTCACCTGGGAGGAGGGCTGGAGGCCAGTGGCCTCCTGCTCGAGGGCATCGAGCGCTCGCTCCAGGGCCTGGCGAGTCGGGAAATGGCGGTACAGCGTGGAGCGCCCGACCCTGGCGGCGGCGGCGAGCTCGGCCATCGTGACGTGCCGATCGCCTCTCAACATGCGAGCGGCGGTGAGGATGCGCTGATGGCTGGCCAATGCGTCAGAGCGCATGCCCGCCGTGTGGCTCTGCTCGCTCAGCCGCTCGTGTGGTGCATGCGCGGACTCGGCCATCCCCGCACTTGTATCAGTTTGCGGCCGGTTTCCGCTCGTCTGAGGACACCTCACGCCGGCCCACGCTCCCGGTAGCCTGCAATCAGCGATGAGCCTGATCCACACCTGCTACCGGATCACCGACATCGAACGCTCGGTGGCCTTCTACAAGGCACTCGGCTTCGAGGAGAAGCGCCGCACGCCGATCCGCGATGAGGCGATCAACGTGTTCATGGGTCTCCCCGACGATGGCGCCGAGCCGCGGCTCGAACTGACCTTCAACAAGGGCCAGAGCGGGCCCTACGAGCTCGGGACCGGCTACGGCCACATCGCGATCACCACCTCCGATCTCGACGGGACCCTGTCGCGCCTCGCCGATCAGGGGATCGAGCCCGAGCGCCCGCCCTACACGGTCAGGGAGGGTGGCCCGCGGCTGTGCTTCGTGCGCGATCCGGACGGCTATCGGATCGAAGTGCTCGAGCGCGGCTGACTCGCCGCGGGCGCCGCTGACCGCGGCGCAAACCCCCCATCTCAAATAATGCAGGCATCGTGCGCGCCCCGCAGCCAGCGAAGCCGGCGCCGTCGGTGGCGATCGTGGCCCGGGAGTGGACCCGGATCGGGCTGACTGGCTTCGGCGGTCCGCCCGCGCACATCGCGCTGCTGCGCGAGCTGGTCGTGAACCGCAACGGCTGGATCGACTCGCGGACCTTCGAGGACGCCAACGCGGCATGCAGCCTGCTCCCGGGGCCGGCGTCCACGCAGCTGGCGATCTCCTGTGCCTACCGCGTGGCCGGGCCGCCGGGGGCGATTGCCGGAGGGCTCGGGTTCATCGTCCCGGCGGTGATCCTGATCCTGCTGCTGTCGGTCCTGTTCCTGGCGCAGGCGCCGCCGCTGTGGGTGCGCGGCGCCGGCGCCGGGGCGGGGGCGGCGGTCGCGGCGGTCGCCGTCCACGCCGCCCGCGGGCTGCTCGGCCCGAGCTTTGGCCGCGCGCGTGAGAAGCCTGGCTACAAGCCCCGTTGGATCGGTTATCTCGGCGCGGGCGTGGCGGCCGCGGCGCTGATCGGCCCGTACCTGGTGCTCGTGCTGCTCGCGTGCGGGGCGCTCGAGCTGCTCGTCCAGCGCCGGCCGCGGCCGGCGGTGGCGAGTCAGTGGTGGCTCTTGCGCCCGGTGCTTCCGGCCGTGATCAGCTCCGGGGGGATCGACGCGCTTAGCTGGACCGCGTTCAAGGTCGGAGCGCTCTCGTTTGGCGGCGGGTTCGTGATCATCCCGCTGATGCAGAGCGACGCCGTGCACACCTACCACTGGATGACCAATGCGCAGTTCCTGAACGCGGTCGCGCTCGGTCAGATCACGCCCGGACCCGTCGTC
The DNA here is from genome assembly GCA_963767695.1 of uncultured Solirubrobacterales bacterium. Lineage (GTDB taxonomy): Bacteria > Actinomycetota > Thermoleophilia > Solirubrobacterales > Solirubrobacteraceae > Palsa-465. The sequence continues at coordinate 97,114 of CAVYFE010000012.1, read as the reverse complement.
GCCACCGTGGCCGCCGTCGGCTACGCGGCCCACGGGCTCGCCGGCGGGCTGCTGGCCGCCGTGATCGCGTTCCTCCCCTCGTTCCTGTTCATCCTGGTCGGCGGCCGGCGGTTCGAGCGGATCCGCGGCAACCCCAAGCCGCGGGCGTTCCTCGACGGCGCCGGCCCCGCCGCGATCGGGGCGATTTTCGGCGCCGCGATCACGCTGGCGATCGCCCTGCAGGAGGGCTGGCAGTTCGCGATCCTGGCCGGCGCGGCGCTCGCGCTGCTCGTGCTGCGCCGTGGTGTCGTCCAGACGCTGCTGGCCGCCGCGGTGATCGGAGTGATCGCCGGGCTCGCGGGCGCGCCGCTCCCGTGACGTAGCGCAGCTAGGCTTTAGCGAGCGACGATGGTGGACACGACCAGGATCGGCAAGTTGCTCGAGGCGCTCGCGAACGGGATCGCCGCCCATGACCGGGCCAACCCCGATCACAACGCCTGGGGCATCGGGATGGCCGGGTTCGACATCGAGCGGCTCGGATTGGAGGAGGGCGAGGAGATCCTGCCGGGGATCGTGCTCCGGGCCGACGGCGGCCAGACGGGTGCTTTCCGGGTCCTCTGCGACGGGCTCCACGATGAGGAGCACGAGGAGGAGGAAGAGGAGGAGATCGTCGAGGCGGTCGCCGCCGAGGAAGAGGAAGCCGAGCCGCTGTACGCGCCGGGGCCGCTGCCCCCGCCGAGGGTCCGGCCGCCGGTGTAGCGCTGAGCACGCTCGGCGAGCAGACGATCCTGGTCACCGGCGCCACCGACGGGCTCGGTCGGGCGCTTGCCAACGAGCTGGCCCGGGCCGGCGCAACCGTGCTCGTCCACGGGCGCGATCGCGAACGCGGGGAGCAAACGCTCGCCGAGCTGGGCGAGCAGACCGGCCACGACGGCCATCGCCTGTACCTCGCCGACTTCGCCGCCCTCGACGAGGTCCGCGCGATGGGCGAGCGCATCGTCTCCGAACAGGCAGCGCTCCACGTGCTCGTCAACAACGCGGGCATCGGGACGACCCTGCCCGGCGATGGCAGGCGGATGGAGAGCCGCGACGGCTACGAGCTCCGCTTCCAGGTCAACTACCTGGCCGAGTTTCTGCTCACCGGGATGCTCGAGCCGGTGCTCGTCCGCTCCCGGCCCGCGCGGATCGTCAATGTCTCCTCGGCCGGCCAGATGCCGATCGATTTCGACGATGTGATGCTCGAGCGCGACTACAGCCCCGTCCGCGCCTACTGCCAGAGCAAGCTGGCGCAGGTGATGCACACCTTCGATCTGGCCGAGCAGCTCGCGGATGACGGCGTCAGCGCCAACTGCCTGCATCCGGCCACCTACATGCCCACCAAGATGGTGTTGGCGGCCCGGGGCAGCGCCGTCTCGACGCTGGAGGAGGGGATGCAGGCCACGTGGCGGCTCCTCGCGGACCCAAGCCTCGATGGGGTTACGGGCCGCTACTTCAATCGCCAGCGCGAGGACCGTGCCGACCCGCAGGCTTACGACGTGGAGGCGCGCCGGAGGCTGCGTGTGCTGAGCGAACGGCTGGTGGGTTCTAATCGATAAAGGAGCTCAGGCGGTTGCACGCGGCGGCGATGAAGCCGCCGACGCCGCCGGGTCCGAGGACTGCGATCGATGCCACGCGGCGAAGCCTGCCAAAGTAGGGGCGTGACCTACTCGATCGTGGCCCGCGATCCGTCGACCGGGGAGCTGGGCGTAGCGGTCCAGTCGCACTGGTTTGCGGTCGGCCCGATCGTGCCGTGGGCGCGCCCCGGCGCCGGTGCGGTGGCCACCCAGGCGAACGCCGAGATCGCCTACGGGCCCCGCGCGCTCGAGCTGCTCGAAGGCGGGCTGGACGCCCGGTCCGCCTTGGCAGCGCTCGTGGCCGAGGACCCGGGTGCCGCGACTCGCCAGGTCGCGGTCGTCGACGCGAACGGGATGGTCGCGGCGCACACCGGCCCGAGCTGCATCGCGTTTGCCGGCCACGTGACCGGCGAGGCGGTCTCGTGCCAGGCCAACCTGATGGCTTCCGAACGCGTCTGGCCGGCGATGCTCGCGGCCTATCGCTCGGCGGACGGGCCGCTGACCGAGCGGCTGCTCGCCGCGCTCGATGCAGCCGAGGCCGAAGGTGGGGATGCGCGCGGCCGTCAGTCGGCCGCGATCCTCGTCGTGCCGCCCGAAGGCGACAGTTGGAAGACGGTGGTTTCGCTGCACGTCGAGGATCACCCTGATCCGCTCGTCGAGCTGCGCCGGCTGGTGAAGCTGGGCGACGCCTACTCGCTCGCCGGCCAGGCCGACGAGCTCGCGGGCGAGGGCCGCCACGAAGATGCGGCGCGCCTCTACCAGCAGGCGAGCGAGCTCGCCCCCGACAACCACGAGCTGCTGTTCTGGGCCGGGCTCGGCGCGGCGCAGTCGGGTGATCTCGGCACGGGCGTGGCTCGAGTCCGAGCCGCGATCGAGGCGCATCCTCCCTGGCGCGAGCTGCTCGAGCGGTTGCCGACCGGGTTGGCACCGTCCGCGCAAGCGGTGTCGATGCGCCTCCGGCAGGGTGGCGGACGCGACTGAAAGCCGGCGGCCCTTACACGGCCCCAGCGCCATTGGCGCCGGCGCCATCGGCGATGATGCTCGCCAGCAGCGTGGTGGCGGCGGTCTGGAATCGTTCGAGATTCCCGTAGGGTCGGGCGAGGAGCATCGCGCCTTCGAGGCCGCCGATGAGCATCCGCGCGACGTCTCTGGCGGATCCGTCGAGCTTCAGGGTGTGTTCGGTCCGGCCCTGCTCGAGCACGCCCGCAAGCCATGACTCGTTGTCGTCGAAGAACGCGACGACGCCCTCCCGGATCGGCTTCGGGAGTGTGCGGTATTCCGCCGCGAGCATCCCGCACAAGCACATCCGCCGCCCGCGGAGCACGTCTGCATAGAGGTTGGCGTAGGCGGCGAGCTTCGCCGGCGCGTCGGCAACGCCGCGATCGATGGCCTCGAGTTCCTGCGAGAAGCGCTGGCCGTAACGGGCGATCAGCGCCTGCCCCAGCTCGGCCTTTCCTGGGTAGTGGTAGTGCAGGCTCGCCTTCGTGATGTCCAGCTCGGCGGCGATATCGGCGTAGCTGAACGCGTTGTAGCCCCGGACCTGAACGAGCCGCTCGGCCACGTCGAGGATCCGCTGCGCGGTGTCACGTTTCTCCCGGCCGGGTCTCGAACTGGCGGTGGTAATCCTCGCTGCCACGTATCTAAATGATCACGGATCAGAGCTTGACTTTTGACCTACTAGTAGATAAAAGTAGCAGACGGACGTTTTGGTCGCGCGCAACGGGGCTGACGAGGAGGAGCGATGGAGCGGACAAACGGCTACACGATCGCCAACCGCGAGGAGCTCGAGCGGGCCGGCAACTGGACCCTGGTGCGACGCTCGGTCGACTGCCAGGCGTTCGGCGTCAACCTGGTCGAGATCCCCCCGGGCGAGTCGATCCCCGAGCACGACGAGACGGCACGCGATCAGGAAGAGCTGTTCTTCGTGCTGTCCGGACAGCCGACACTCGTGATCGACGGCGAGGAACACGCTGCGCCGGAGGGGACGTTCGCGCGGCTCGACCCGGCGCACCGGCGAACCGTGCGAAACGACGGCTCAGATCCCGCCTCGGTGCTGATCGTCTCCGCGCCGAGGACCAGCGGGTTCAAGCCGATGGAGTGGGCTTGAGGACCGCGGGACTTCGGCCTTAGGCTCGAGATGACGGCGTTCCCAACCGTACGGGTCGCGGCGATCCAGGCGACGCCCGTGATTCTCGACGCCGAGCGGTGCGCGCAGAAGGCCGAGCGATTGCTGCACGCCGCCGCCGATCGCGGCGCGCAGCTCGCGGTGCTGCCGGAGTGTTTCATCCCGCTGTACCCGTCGAACGCCTGGGCGCGCGGGGCGTCCGGCTTCGCGGGGTGGGACGAGCTGTGGGAGCGCCTGTGGGCGAACTCGGTCGACGTCCCCGGACCGCTGCTGGACCGCTTGGCGGCCGTCTGCCGGGAGCGCGAGCTGTTCTGCGTGCTCGGCGTCAACGAGCGGGAGTCCGAGCGACCCGGAACGATCTACAACACAATCGTCTACCTGGGGCCCTCGGGGCTGCTCGGGCGCCACCGCAAGCTGATGCCGACCCAGCACGAGCGGCTGTTTCACGGGATCGGCGCCGGCGACGACCTGGCGGTCGTGAACGCCGGCGGCGCGCGGGTCGGCGGCCTGATCTGCTGGGAGAACCGGATGCCGCTCGCGCGCTACGCGGTGTACCGGGGCGGCCCGCAGATTTGGGTCGCGCCGACGGCCGACGACAGCGACGTGTGGCTGGCCTCGATGCGCCACATCGCGATCGAGTCGGGAGCGTTCGTCGTCTCGGTCCCGCAATTCATCCCGGCGAGCGCCTTCCCAGAGGACTTTCCGGTGCCCCTGCCTCCCGGGAAGGAAGTGTTCGGCCGGGGCGGCGCGGCGGTGATCGAGCCAACCTGGGGCGAGGTGGTTGGCGGACCCTTGTATGACGAGGAGGGAATCGTCGTCGCCGACTGCGACCTGCGCTCCGGCCTTCACGCCAAGCGGTGGTTTGACTCAGTCGGCCACTACAGCCGCGAGGATGTGCTCGCGCCGGAGATGGCCGACCTGATGGAGCCCGCCGAATGAGCACCGCCTACCACCGCGGCTCGCGCAAGCTACAGGAGCGCTTCGATACCGAGCGGCTCGCCGACCGACTGGACGAGAAGTTTCTCTCGCGCGCGATCATCGACGCCGAGGACCGCGCCTTCATCGAGCGGATGGACATGTTCTTTCTCGCCACCGCCGACCGAGACGGACGGCCGCAGTGTTCCTACAAGGGCGGCGATCCGGGCTTCGTCCGAGTCCTCGACGAGCAGACGGTGGCGTTTCCGAACTACGACGGCAACGGGATGTACCTGTCGATGGGAAACCTGCTCGAGAACCCCCACGTGGGGATGCTGTTCATCGATTTCGTCTCCGCGCGCCCCTCGCGACTGCGACTGAACGGGATCGCCACCATCCACGAGCGCGGCGGGCTGATCGACCAGTACCCCGGGGCGCAGTTCATCGTCCAGGTCCGCGCGACGCAGGTGTTCCCGAACTGCCCGCGCTACATCCACCGGATGGCGCTGATCGAGCGCTCACGCTTCGTCCCACGGACGGAACGTGAGACGCCGGTGCCGGACTGGAAGCGGACCGAGTGGGCGTGCGACGTGCTGCCGGCGGGCGATCCGGCTCGGCGGGACTAGGCTTCGCTGTCGCTGCGGGCTTCGCTGTCGCTGCGCGTCACGGGCGGCCGCGGGTCACGGACCGCTCCACCCGCCCGCGCCGTCCAGGCCCAGCATCAACCGCGCATCCCGGCGCTGGTGCGGGGGCTGGCGCAGCGACCAGGCGAGCAGCCACAGCGCCGCTTTGTGCTCGCGCGACAGCCGGGAGGTGTTGATCGCCTCCTCGACCTGTGGGAACGACACCCCGTGCTCCATCATGTCCTGCACCTGCTCGCCGCCCTGGGCGTAAGAGAGTGGCGCGGTAACTCTCATCCGCGCCTCCTTTCTTCGTCGCGCCCGCTGTGGGTGACTCGCACAGCGTGCGGACCCGGTAGTGAACTACCCGGGCTAGCACAGATCGCCCTCGCGTGCGGGCACCGAATCCGCTCGATGCGGAGAAAAGGTCTGGGTTCAGGGATCGGATCCCGCGGTCTGCTCAGGCAGCGCCGCGGGTCAGCAGCGCCGCCAGTGCGATCCGCTGGCGGGCGGTCATCGAGCCGACGGTCTTGTCCTCGCGCAGCCCCAAGCGGGCGAGGAATCCCCGCGATCGGTTAACCCCCCAGTGGCGCTGGCAGATCAGCACCTCTCCGAGCGTCATCCGGTCGATCTCCCAGCGCGAGCTGAGGATCACTTCGGCCGCTGTCAGCTCGCCGGTCGCCAGCCGGCGCTTTAGCTGAGAGCGGGCGCTGCGCACTCGGTTGGCCCGCTCCAGTGCCCGCAGCCGCTGGTCACGCTCGGTGGTCCTCTGTCTGGAACTCGCCATACCTCCATCCCGTCGCCTCAGCTGGGCAACCCATTGCCGAGCAGGGCGACAGCGCAACGACTGACACCCGCGGCGGCGACCGCGCATCCGGTGACCCGCAAGCTACACGTGCGGGTCGCTAAGTCAAGACCCAGGGGACGGAACGGCACGGCCTGCCCTCGTTGCTCGTCAGCGGGTTCCCGCAAAGTGCGGCTTGCCACCGCGAGAGGGGGCGCCCGCGCGCGGTTAGCCGCGGCGCAGCAGCCGCCCGACGGCGGCCATCATTTCCTCGGTCCGCTCGTCCTGCTGCTGGGGTTGGGCACCGATCACGCAGGTGTGCGCGTGGCCGTCGAGCAGGCCTAACGCGACCTTGTCGAGGGCGGCCTGAATCGCGCTGATCTGGGTCAGCACGTCGATGCAGTAGCGGTTCTCATCGACCATCTTCGAGACGCCGCGGACTTGGCCCTCGATCCGAGACAGCCGCTTCTGCAGCTGCTCCTTGCTTGCGCTGTAGCCGCGGACGGGAGTTGTGTCGCTCATTCGGGTCACGGTAGCACATACCCCCCCTAGGTATTTGATAATGTTGGTCGAGGCGGTAGTACAAGATGAGCTTTCTCGACACGATCTCCGACGGCCTCGGCAATGCCTTCCTGATGGCATGGGCGGTGTGGTGGGCGCTGGTGCTCGGCTTCGCGATCTCGGCGATCGTCCAGGCGTGGGTCCCGCGAAGCCGGATCGAGCACGCGCTCGGCGGCTCGGGGGCGCGGCCGGTCGCGATCGCCAGCGGACTCGGAGCCGCGTCCTCCTCCTGTTCCTATGCGGCGATCGCGATCGCCAAGTCGCTGTTTGAGAAGGGCGCCTCGGCGGCGTCGGCGCTGGCGTTCCAGTTCGCCTCGACGAATCTCGTGATCGAACTGGGGATCGTGATCTGGATCCTGATCGGCTGGCAGTTCACGCTGGCCGAATTCGTCGGCGGTCTGGTGCTGATCGTCGTGATGAGCGCGCTGCTGCGCCTGTTCGTGTCCGAGCGCCTCGAGCAGCAGGCGCGAGCCCACGCCCGACGGGCCGACGCCGGCCACCACCACCACCACCACGTCGCCGGCACCGCCGATCCGCTGAGCGTGCGCGAACGGCTGACCTCGGTCACGGCCTGGTCGGACGTGGCGGACAACTTCCGCCACGACTGGTCGATGCTGTGGAAGGAGATCACCGCCGGGTTCCTGCTCGCCGGGTTCATCGGGCTGCTCGGCAACGACTTCTTCAACGGCCTGTTCATCGAGCACGCGCCGGCCGGGCTGAAGCTGGCGGAGAACGTGATCATCGGTCCGGTCATCGCCGTGTTGAGCTTCGTGTGCTCGGTCGGCAACGTGCCACTCGCGGCCGTGCTGTGGTCGGGCGGCATCAGCTTTGCCGGCGTGATCGCGTTCCTGTTCTCCGATCTGATCGTGATTCCGATCGTCCTGATCTACCGCAAGTACTACGGCGGTCGGTTCACCGCCAGGATCGTGGCGCTGATGTTCATGGCGATCATCATCGCCGCGCTGATCGTCGACGGAGTGTTCAGCGGGCTCGGACTGATCCCCCACATCCGGCCGGCGCGAGCGGACATCTTCGGCTCGGTCAAGCTCGACTACAAGCTCGTCACCAACGCCCTCGGAGTGGCGATCTTCGTCGGCTTGTTCGGGCTGTCGATGCGGCGTGGCGCCAGCGAGCGGCACACCGCCGCCCATGCTCACTGATCAGGTTTGACGGGCGACGGACGGGTTGCTCCGCCGGGGCCGCTCTGCGCCGATCAGGCGTCCGGTGGTTTGCCCCCGCCCCCCGGCACCCGCTTGGAAAGGTTTGACGTGTCCGTGGCGTCCTCAGCGATGAGCACCCACCTATGGCGACACAAACGGCAACCATCCGACGCCCCGAGGCGAGTCCAGAGGCGCGCGCGTCGCGGCGGTTGACCGCCGGTCTGTCGCCATCGCTGCTCGGAGTGGCCGCCGTGGCGGTCGTGATCGTCGTGTTGCCGGTGCTCATATCGCTCGTCCAGGCGCTCCAGGGCGGACCCGTGGCCGCGTTCGACGCGATCAGGGCCACCTCTGCCACGACGCTGCTGCTCCACACCGGCCTGGTGAGCGCGGTCGCGGTGCCGATGAGCGGTCTGCTGGGTCTGTTCGCGGCGTGGTTTGTGGAGCGCACGCGGCTGCCGTTGCGAGGGCTCTGGACGTTGCTCCTGGTCGCGCCTCTGACGATGCCGCTATTCGTCACGAGCTACGCATGGTCGGCGCTGAGCCCGTCCCTCAACGGCTACCTGGGAGCCGCGGGAATCATCACGTTCTCCTACTACCCGATCGTGTTCCTGCTCGTGGCGGCGTCGTTGCGCAATCTGGATCCGGCTCTGGAGGAGAGCGCTCGCTCGCTTGGGCTCTCCGCTCGTCGGACCTTCTTTCGCGTGGTGCTGCCACAGCTCCGGCCGGCGTTGTTCGGGGGCCTGCTGCTCGTGCTGCTCGACACCCTGGTCGAGTTCGATGCATTCGTGGCGCTCAAGTACCAGACGTTCAGCGTCAGCGTCTATGCCCAATACCAGCTCAGTTTCAGCGCGTCCGGCGCCGCGGCGCTGTCGCTCCTGTCGATCGTGCTGTGCGTGTTCATCCTGGTGGGGGAGTCTCGCCTGAGGGGCAACGCCGAGTACGCGCGCGTCAGCCTCGGCGCCAAGCGCCCGGCCGTGCGGCTCGGGCTGGGGCGTGCGACGCCGCTCGTGCTCGTCGCGTTCGCGTTGATCGTCGCCATCGGGCTCGGCATTCCGTTCGGGGAGCTGATCCACTGGTGGACGCAGGGAACCTCCGCCGCGCTGTCCAGCGCGACCGCGAGTCTTCATCACCTCGGACCCGCGACGGTCACGTCGGTCGCCGTCGGCGCGGCTGCCGCGGTCGTGGCGGTGGTCCTGTCACTGCCGGTCGCGCTGCTTGCGGCCCGCCACCGAGGCCCACTTGTCACGGCGCTCGAGCGGGCCACGTACCTGTCGTTCGCGCTCCCCGATCTGGTCGCGGCGACGGCGCTCGCGTACGCGGCCAGCCGCTACGTTCCTTCGCTGTACGGCAGTTTCGCGCTGCTGGTCCTCGCCGACGCGATGCTGTTTGTGCCGTTCGCAGTCGTCGCGATGCGAACGACGCTCGGACAGATCGAGCCCGCCCTGGAGGAATCGGCCAGGTCGCTCGGCGCCGGCGCGATGCGCACCCTGTGGCGGATCACGCTCCCGCTGGCCAGGCCCGGCCTGGCGGCGGCCGGCGTGCTGGTGTTCGCGTTCGTGCTGGGCGACCTCTCGACCGCCCAGGAGTTGCTGCCGCCCGGCGCCGCGACGCTGGGGACCGAGTTCCAGGCCAACGCCTCCACCGTGACATTCGCGGCGGCGGCGCCGTTCGGAGTGGCCCTGGTCGGCCTGTGCCTGGTCTCCACCTACATTTTGATGGGACGCTTCGGGCGTGTCCGAGCGCTGGAGGGGGCTTAGTGTCACGAGTCATAAATTCGTCGACATTCGAGCGGCCCCCGGCGGCGCTGCGCGGCGTCCTCGTCGCCTCGCGCAGCGCTGCTGCGCGTCGGCTCCTGTGTCCTTGCGCAGCATCCACCGGTGACCACTCTCGGTGTCACCGAATTTACGAGTCGCGCCACTAGTCATGGCTCACCTGACATGCGAGGCGATCGCGAAGTCGTTCGGGTCGCGTGCCGTGCTGCGCGACGTTGATCTCGAGGTGCCGGCGGGAACGCTGACGGCGATCCTCGGCTCGTCGGGGAGCGGCAAGACGACGCTGCTGCGAGTGATCGTGGGGTTCGTCACGCCCGACGCGGGAACCGTGACCATCGGCGGCTCGGCGGTTGCCGTCGCCGGACGCAAGCCACTGGCCCCAGACAAGCGCGCGGTCGGGTACGTGGCCCAGGAGGGCGCCCTGTATCCCCACCTGCGAGTCGGCCAGAACGTCGGCTTCGGACTGCCTCGAGCCGAGCGCAAGAAAGCGACGCGCATCGTCGAGGTGCTCGACTTGGTCGGACTCGGCCAGGATTACATGGATCGCCTCCCACACGAGCTCTCCGGCGGAGAGCAGCGCCGCGTTGCCCTCGCTCGCGCACTTGCCCCGCGCCCCCGTCTGGTGCTGCTCGACGAGCCCTTCTCGGGCCTCGATGCGTCGCTGCGGGTCGAGACGCGTGAGGCCGTCCTTCATGCACTTGGGCAGGAGGGCAGCACCGCGGTGATGGTCACCCATGACCAGGCCGAGGCGCTGTCGATGGGGCGCGAGGTGGCCCTCCTTCGCGAGGGCGAACTCGTGCAGATCGCCGCGCCCGACGTTCTCTACCGGACGCCGGTCGACCTCGATGTGGCGCGGTTCGTCGGCGAGGCGGTGGTGCTGAACGGTGAGGCTCGCGACGGGTTGGTCGACTGTCCGCTCGGCGTGCTCGATGTCCTAGAGCCCAAGCTGGCCGGTCCCGTCAAGGTCATGATCAGGCCGGAGCAGATTCGCCTGGCGCGACCCATGGCCGGCGGCGGGCGCGACGCTGCGCCACCCGACGCGCGCGCAACTGGGGCGAGGGTGCTCGGTCACAGCCTGTTTGGCCCCGACACGGTCGTCAAGCTCGCGCTCGAGGGTGCATCGGAAGCGACAGTCGCTGCACGGACGTTCGACCGTGACCTCCCCGAGGTCGGCGAGCGTGTCCAGGTGTCGGTGGCGGGGCCGATCGTCACCTACCCCGCGCCGCGCAAGCCGGCGGAGGACCTTGCCGATCGTGACAGCTGGGTGCTCGCGCCCGCCGAGGGCACCTCGACGGGGGCCGCGCTCGGGCAGGTGAGCCGAGTATGAAAAGGCGTGCTCCGCGGGTGGCTGCCCTCCTCGCCGCGATCATGTCGGCGGCGGTCGTGGCGGGATGCGGAAGCGGCGCCGGCAGTGACCCCCGGTCGATCGTGCTCTACAACGGCCAGCATCCCCAGCTCACCGACGCGCTCGTGTCGGCGTTTCAGAAGCAGACCGGGATCAAGGTCCAGGTGCGCAGCGACGATGGAGTCGTGCTCGCTGACCAGCTTCTTCAGGAAGGCCGCTCGTCGCCGGCCGACGTCTACCTGACCGAGAACTCCCCAGAGCTGGTGACCCTCGGCCAGCATGGACTGCTGGCCAAGCTTCCCGCGTCCACGCTACGTCAGGTGCCCCAGCGCGACGAGCCCCCCACCGGCGACTGGGCCCCGATCGCCCTGCGGATCAGCGCCTTGGCCTACGACCCCCGGCGGGTGTCGAGATCCAGCCTTCCGCCATCGATCCTCGACCTCGCCCAGCCGGCCTGGAAGGGAAAGGTCGCCATCGCCCCAACCGATTCGGACTTCCCGCCGCTCGTTGGGGCGGTGATCGCCGAGTACGGGGCGAAGGCGGCCGAGGACTGGCTCGCAGGGCTCGGGCGCAACGCCCAGGTCTTTCAGACCGACGAAGCGGTCGTCGCCGCCGTCAACCGCGGCGACGTCGCAACCGGCGTGATCAACCACTACTACTGGTACCGCCTGCGCCTCGAGATAGGCGACAGCGCCATCCACAGCTCCGTCTACTACTTCCCGAACCACAATGCCGGCTCAATCGAGAACATCTCCGGTGTGGCGGTGCTCGCCTCCACCAAGCACGCCCAGGAGGCGGACGCATTCGCGAACTTCCTGGTGAGCGCCGCGGGCCAGCAGATCCTCGCCCACAGTTACGACTTCGAATATCCCGCGCGTCCGGGCGTGGCTCCCAATCCGCAGCTGCCGCCGATCTCGTCTCTGTCGCCGGCGACGTTGGGCGTAGTCGCACTCGGAAACGACCAGGCGGCCGTCCGGTTGATCCAACAGGCAGGGCTCGCGTAGATGGCTGGGTGGCGGCAAAAGGAATCAGTCATCTAGGGTGGATGGGTTGTTCAAGGGTCGATCAGTACGCCTGGATTGAGCGCCCCGGCTGGGTCGACCGCCGCCTTTGCGCCCCTCAGCGCTGTCGCGAACGGATCCGGGCGCTGCCGGTCATACCAGGGGCGGTGATCGCGGCCGACGGCGTGGTGGTGGGTGATCGTGCCGCCGGCGGCGAGCACGGCATCCGAGGCGGCGCGCTTGATCTGCGCCCATTGGTCGAGCTCCTCGCCGCGGTGCGCGGGGGCGAGGATCGTGTAGTAGGGCGCCGGGCCGTCGGGATACACATGGGTGAAGCGGCAGGTGACCGAGCCCGCGCCACAGATCTCCGACACGGCCGCCGACGCCGCGCTCAGGACCGCTTCGTGAAAGGACGGAAAGCGCTCCCAGGTGATCGCGGTCTCGAACGTCTCCGAGAGGACGCCCATCGCCACGAACGTGTCGCGGAGGTAGGGCGCGCGGAGGAACGCCTCGCGCCAACTGCCCACCTCGTCCTCTCCGGAGCCGGAGCCGCCGGCGCGGCGGTCGAGGTGGCTAATTGTGGCGCCCGTGGGCGCCCTCCGCTCCCAGCTGCCGCCGTGATCGCCGCAGCACTCGAGCGCCAACGACAGCGCCGGCTCGACCTCGTGCGCCGGCGACTCGAACCCGAGCACCAGCAGCGCGTATGACCCGTCGCCGGCACCCGTCAGCGCGGCCTCGGCGGGGTCGATCAGGCGGCAGTTGGCCGGGTAGAGGCCGGACTGCGACAGGGCGCGGACGGCGGCGGCACCGGTGGCGAAATCGGCGAACCGGACTCCTGCCGAGGCGCGGAAGCGGGGGCGCGGCCTGACCCGCACCCACGCCTCGGTGATCACACCCAGGATCCCTTCGGAGCCGATCAGCATTCGGTCCGGCGAGATCCCCGCCCCGGAGCCCGGCAGCCGGCGCGACTCCCATACGCCGCTCGGCGTCAGCGCCCGCACCGATTCGACGAGATCGTCGATGTGGGTGTACAGCGTCGCGAAGTGCCCGCCGGCGCGGGTGGCGATCCAGCCGCCCAGGGTGGAGAACTGAAACGACTGCGGGAAGTGGCGCAGCGTCAGTCCCTGCTCGGCGAGCTGCTGCTCGAGCTGCGGGCCGGTCGCGCCCGCCTGGATCCGCGCCGAGAGCGAGACCGGGTCGACCTCGAGCACGCGATCGAGTGCCTTCACGTCGAGTGTGACGACACCGGCGAATTCCGCTCCTGAGACTCGCCCCTCGACGCCGCCGACGACGCTGGTGCCGCCGCCGAACGGGATCACCGCGGCCCCGCCTGACAGCGCCCAGTCGAGCGCGGCCGCCAGCTCGGGCTCGGTGCGCGGGCGCACGACCACGTCGGGTGGGTGCTCGAAGGCCCCGCGGAAGGCCCGCACGATGTCGCTGTAGGAGCGGCCGTAGGCGTGCAGGGCGCGCTCGTAGGAGTCGGTGAAGCAGATCTCCGCGAGCGACTCGGGCGGCGGCAGCCGCGGCCGAGGCAACGAGACCTCCGACAGCGCCACCGGCTGCTCGGGCTCGGGTGAGCCGAAGCCGAGCCGCTGGGCGAGGAATGCGCAGGTGGCGCGCAACTCTTGGCGGGAGGGCTGCTCGTCCTCGTATCCCCAGCCCCAGTGCTTCAGTCGCCGTGCCACGCGGGCAGGCTATAACGCGAACTGGATTGGACGTGGGCCATCGAGTCGTTGCTATAGCGCGACTCGATGGCCCACGTCCGGGCGCTCGGGACGTCTCGGCGCGGGCAGATCGGCTTGGTAGTCTGTTGGTATGCGAATTACCATGGATGCGGTCGGCCGGCTGGTGATTCCGAAGGCTCTGCGTAGCGAGCTCGGCATCGTCGGCGCCACCGAGCTCGAGGTCGGCGCCCGCGACGGTGTCATCGAGCTGACCGTCGCCGACGTCCCTGCGCGCGTCGAGGATCGTGGGGGCGAGCCGGTGATCGTCGCGGGCGCGCCGATGAGGACGCTGACCGCCGACGATGTGCGCGCGGCGCTCGACCGCGTGCGACGGTGATCGCTCCGGACTCGAGCGTCACGATCGCAGCTGCGGCTCCGTGGCATGCGGCTCACGACTCCGCGATCGCCGCCCTCGCCGCCGAGCGACCGTCGTTGATCGTCCACGTCGCGTTTGAGACGACCGCGGCGATGAGCCGGATGCCCCAGGGTCAACGGGTCGCGCCCGCGGTGGTCCACGAATGGCTCGAGCGGCGATTTCAAAGCAGATGGATCGCACTCCCCGCCCGGGCGGCGCGGCACGCGCTGGGCACAGCGATCGGGCACGGCGTTCGCGGCGGGGCGCTTTACGACGCGCTCATTGCTGCCACCGCGGTGCATCATGATCACACGCTCCTCAGCGCCGACCGTCGCGCGGCGCCGGTGTATGCGGCTTTCGGTGTCGACGTGCTCTACATCGCCGAGCGCTGAAGCGGCGCGTTGACCCTATCCTGCCCCGCTACCGTGTCGCCTGTGGCCAGCGCTCCCGGTCTACTCGCGCGCGGACCCTGGGATCTCAGCCAGGTCCAGGCGTCGTGGCGGCCGGATCCGTTCGAGCCCGAGCAGCGCGCGATCGAGGCAGCCGACGTGGCGCTGAACGAGCTGCGCGAGCGCGGCTCCCCGAGCCACGACGGGTTCGCCGGCAGGCTCGCCTCGTTCGACGCGCGCGTGGACAGGTTGACACTCGAGCTCCAACCCGCGCGCTGGGCGCTGCGGCTGCTCGGCGACCACGCCGCCCAGAGCCTGTCGGTGCTATGCGTGGTCCGCGACACTGGAGGACGGTGGCTGGCCGGCCGGCGCGCGGCATGGCTGGCCTCGTGGGCGGGGCGCTGGGCGCTCGGCGCCGGGGGCTCGGTCGAGGTCGAGGAGAACCCGGCTGACGCGATGGGCCGCGAGCTGCGCGAGGAGTGGTCGGTCGAGCCGGAGCGGATGCGGGTCGAGGCGCTCGTGCAGCTGCCGAGCGAGGTCGTGCTGATGGTCGGCCAGGCGTGGCTTCGCGCAGGCGCCACGGTCACCCCCGATCACGAGCACGACGACTTCGCCTGGTGGCCGCCTCGGATCGAGGAGTGGCCGCCGGAGGCCGACGAGCCGCTTCGCCGGATGGGCAGCTTCCTCGCGCAGTAGTGAGCTGGATCACCTTCACCCGCCTGGAGATTGCGTCGTTTACGCACTCGGTCGTGTACCTGTCGCTGCTGATCTGTGCGTTCGTGCTCGGGAAGCCTCAGCCGGAGACGTTCATCCTCGGGTTGACCCACGGAGTGATGTGGATCTGCATGTCGCTGATCTGCATCTACGCCGCTCGCATGCGCGTGATCCCGTTCTGGTTGGCGGTGACGGTCGCGGTGCTGGGTGGGCTGGGACCCTTCTGCGGGTCGTTCGGGTTCGTGATCGAACAGCGCCGGCGCCAGCGGGTCGCGGAGAGCCGGCGCCCGCCGGTCGAGGCTTAGACGGCTCGCCCGCGGGTCGAGGCTCAGACGCCCGCCGGTGGAGGCTCAGACGCCCGCCGGTGGAGGCTCAGACCCGGATCAACCCCGGCGAGTGAAACGGCCGCGCTCGGGAGATAGCACGGCCGTTTCGTTGATCGGAGGGGTGCTCGGTGGAGCTCGAGCCCGGTGAGTGTCTCACCTGGTCCGGACGAGCCCGTTCAGCGACTCACCGAAACAACGTCGTCACGAAGCGAGCGGCCGGGTGCCGCAGCGGAAGTAATAGGGGAGAGCGGTGAGCCGGGCGGCGACCGTTGTCGAGCGCGGGCCGCGGATCGGGCGCCCGCCTGCGGGCGAGTACCAGCAGCCGGCCGGGAAGTACACCCTGCGGCTGCTCGCTCCTTGCGTGACCACGGGGGCGGCGAGCAGGTTGGGTCCGAGCAGCCATTCCTGGTCTTGGCGGGCGGCCGTCGGATCGTGCGGGTAGGCGAGCCACAGGGGACGTGTGGGCGGGATTCCGGTGCGGTCGGCCTGGCGCCACAGGCCGAGGATCAGAGGGACAGCACGCTCGTGCAGGAGTGAGAGTTGGTTGTAGGTGCGGACCGTCTGCGCGTCGTAGCGCCACGGGGTGTGCGTGCCGGTGATCAGCGACCCGTGCAGCCGGAAGAACGGAGTGAACACAGCCAGCTCGGCCCAGCGCAACAGCAGCTCCTTGGTCGTCGGCCTTGGCGTGAAGAGGTCGAAGTAGCCGCCGATATCGGTGCTGTAGCCATACGCGCCGCCGATCGCCCGGTTGAGCATGTCGGGGATGACCGATCGGATCCCGGAGGACGGGGTCCAGTCGGTGGTCTCATCGCCGGCGAAGTTGCCGTTCTCATAAGCTGCCGAGCCCGGGCGGCCGGTGTATCCCGCCCGCGTGTAGAAGAAGAAGCTGCGACGCGGGTGTTCGCGCACGTACTGGTCGATGATTCGCCGGGTCGCTCGATCGTAGATGACCGGGTAGCGGTTGTGCATCTGCAGGCCCGTTTCGCCGTCGTGGAACACCATGCCCGGCAGCACCTGCTCGCCGAAATCCTGCATGAAGCCATCGGCGCCGAGGTCGAGCGCCGCCCGGATCCGCGAGGACCACCAGCGCACCGCGGCAGGGTTCGTGAAGTCGATCAGCGCCGCATGTCCGCCGAACGAGTCGCCGAACACGTACGGCGCGCCGCTTCGAGTGCGCGCCACGAGCCCGTGAGCGACCGCGTACTGGTAGGTGCCCGGAGCCTCGGTTCCCGCCGCGTCCTGGGCGACGAACGGGCGGAAGTACACCAGCGCATGGATGCCGCGGCGGCGAAGTTCGCCGATCAGTTCGGCCACCGTCGCGGACGGCAGCGTCGCCCACCCTTCGATCCGGTAGGCGCCCAGCGGCAGGTGATAGCGGCGGATGTCGATTAGATCCTGGCGAACCTGCGCCAGGTAGGCGTCGGGCTTCTCGCCGAGCTGCACCTCCCGGTCGAGCGTGGGCTCGACCGCCCACGCCGGCGGCACGCGCTGACGGCCGGTGATTGCCGTCAGCGACGCGATCGCCCGCGGCGCCGTGCCGGGCGCAACCACGTAGTCGAGCGTCCGCGCCGCGACGTCGGCCTGCCACGCGTCAGGACGGTCGCAGTCAAGCCTGAAGCGCGCGAGCTCCGGCTGATCGAGCAGGAACCCATAGGGCCGCGAGGACACGAACGACGCCTGCGGATAGTAAGCAGCCTGGGGCCCGTTCGGATACAGCAGCTTGCCGAACTGCGAGCCGGGAACCTTGAACGAGGTGGCATTGACGTTCTCCTCATCAGTCCAGTCATAGAACGAGGCACCTCGCTGGCTCAGGCCGAGATGCCGGCCACCGAGGCCGTCGAACTGCTCGTCGCGCCCCGAGGTGAAGCTGTCACCGATCCCAACGACGCCCGCGCTCGGCGACGGGCGAACCGAGACCCGGGTCGTGCCGGCCAGGACAGCCGTAATCGTCACGATCAGCACCCGGCGCGAGGGGTCGCTCGTCGAGACAACCAGCCGCACACCGTCTCGCACGCGCCGCGCCGAGAGCACCCGCCGCCCCGAGTACACGGTTCCCGTGCGCACGCTCGAGAGGAGATTCCCGGCCCAGGTGCCCGAACTCTGAGCCGTGTCGGTCTCGCGGCCGACCGTGAACTCCAGTGGCGCATACAGCGTCCCCTGAAGCGGCGGTCCGTACGTCGGCACGAGCGGGAGCGGCGGCGGACGCAATCTGAACGTCCGCGACGTGGCGCGCATCTCGCGCAGCACGACCCGCCCGTGCGCGTCGAAGAACACAATCCGCACCGGCGAGCGGTACACGGTCGCGCCACCCGCCGAGCTGCTCACCACGATCGCCCGTGCGCCGATCCGGACCCGCCCCGGCGAGGAAGCCGGGAGACCGAGCAGGACGATGACCGCGGCGAACGCGGCGGCGGTTATCCGTCCACAGCTGGGCCGGCTCCAACCGATGCAACGGAGACGCGAAGCAATGCAGATCAACGCGCGGAAACCTACTGAGGTTCGCAGGGCAACTCGACCGTCGTCCTGCTCGGGAGGAAATGTGGGGCGATATCTTGACTTGCGTGAGCGACACGGTGCGAGTGATCCGCGGCGAGCACGCCAGCACCTACATCGTGGCGGAAGAGCATGAGGACGGATCGCTGCTGCTGGTGCCTGACCCGGCGATCGTCGAGCGGGCGCCCGCGCGCCGAGACTCGGCGATCGCCGATCACCAGGGGCGGCTCGCGGTGGCGACCAAACGGGAGACGGATGGCGGCGCTCAGCCGAGCGTCATCTTGGAGGTCCGGGATCTCTCCGTTGCCTATGGCGCCAAGAAAGCTGTCGACGGGGTCAGCCTCCAGATCAATCGCGGGGAGATCTTCGGGCTCCTCGGGCCCAATGGCGCGGGCAAGACGAGCACGCTCAGCGCGATCGAGGGTCTGATCAAGCCGCGGTCAGGAACCGTGCTCCTCGACGGCCTCGATATCAAACGCCATCCGGCGCAGGCGAAGGCCAGGATGGGCGTGCAGCTTCAGGCGACGAGCTTTCAGTCTGAGCTCACGATCAAGCAGATCGTGCGGTTGTACGCGGGCCTCTACGGCATCAGGCTCTCGGACTCCGAGCTCGGCGACGGTCTGCGGGTTATTGGGCTCCAGGATGAGGCTGCCAAGCCGTTCAAGCAGCTCTCGGGCGGCCAGCAGCAACGCCTCGCCCTGTACATCGCGGTCGTCCACGAGCCGGTGTTGCTGCTGCTCGACGAGCCGACGGCCGGTCTCGATCCGCAGGCGCGTCGTCAGCTGTGGGGCCGGATTGAGCACATCCGGCAAGAGGGCGGGAGCATCCTGTTGACCACCCATTCGATGGAGGAGGCGCAGGCGGTCTGCGATCGAGTCGCGATCATCGACCACGGCGCGCTGCTCACCACCGAGACGCCGCACGACCTGATCGAGAAGCACAAGGACGATCCTCGGGTACGCGAGGTCGCCCACGGTGATGTGACCCTGGAAGACGTGTTCATCGGGCTGACGGGGAGCGAGATCCGTGACTAGCTCTGGCCCGGCCGCGGCGCCGCCGCTCCGGCTCGTCTTCACCTCGTTGCTTCAGGCGGACTTCGTGGTTTTCTGGAGGCACCGGCGGGCTTTGATCATCAGCATGCTGTTGCCGGTCTTCCTGCTCGTAACCACGAGCGGGAACAAAGCTACGGACAAGTTCGGGGGGGCGGTCTTCATCATCGGGCTGGCCATTGCCTACGGACTCACCGCGACCTCGATCCTGGGCTACGCGCTCACGGTCGCACGAGACCGGGAGAAGGGCGTCTTTCAACGACTGCGCGTCACCCCGGCGCCCACGTGGACGATCATGTGCAGCCGTCTGGCGATGCAGTCGGTCGCCAACCTGATCATCGCGCTCGTCGTGGTGATCATCGGCAGCCGCATCCACCACATCTCGCCGTCCATCGGCCAGTACGCGCTGGTCCTGCTGGTCTCGATCCTGGGTGGCGCGGTGTTCCTGAGCCTCGGCCAGGCGCTCGTCGGTCTGGTGAAGTCCGCCGACACCGTCCAGGCCGTCGCGCGGGTGCTGTTCGCCGCCCTCATCATCCTAGGGACGCTCGGGCAGAGCGGAGCGCTCGGCAGCTTCTGGCAGTCAATCGCGCGCTGGAGCCCCGTCGGAACCGTGATGACGCTGTTCGCCGGCGTCCTCAACCTGTCCGCGTGGCACGGCCGCGACACGCTGGCCCTGCTCGTATCCGTCGCGTACATCGTTGTGTTCGCCGGGATCGGCATCCGCTGGTTCCAGTGGGATGCTCGATGACGGGGGCTGAGCGGCGCGTGAGCGAACTACGAACGATCATCGACGGCATCGCGTTCGGCGAGTCGCCGCGCTGGCACGAGGAACGCCTGTGGTTCTCCGACTGGGGGGGGCAGGAGATCATCGCCGTCGATCTCGAAGGCCACCGCGAGGTCATGGTGCGGGTCGAGTTTCCGTCTTTCCCGATGTGCTTCGACTTCCTGCCGGATGGCCGCCCGCTCGTGGTCTCCGGGCGCGAGGGCCTGCTCATGCGCAGAGAGGCGGACGGGTCGCTGGTCCGGCACGCCGACCTAGGGCACCTGGCCGACATGCGGCACCCATGGAACGAGATCGTGGTGGACGGCCGCGGCAACGCCTACCTCAACAACCAAGGCTTCGAGTTCCCGGGTGGAGAGTTCGCCCCTGGGACGATCGCGCTGCTCGCGGCCGACCACGTCGCTCGTCAGGTGGCGGATGGGATCGCGTTCCCCAACGGGATGGCCGTGACAGCGGACAACTCCACGCTGATCTGCGCGGAGTCCTACGGCAAGCGGCTCACCGCGTTCGAGATCGCCGCCGACGGCGAGTTGTCAAACCGCCGAGTGTGGGCGGATCTCGGCGATGGCGTCCCCGATGGCATTTGCATCGACGAGGAGGGCGCCGTCTGGTACGGAGATGTCCCCAACCGGCGCTGCGTACGCGTCAGAGAGGGCGGCGAGCTCCTGCAGACGGTCGAGCTTGACCGCGGCTGCTTCGCGTGTGCGCTCGGCGGCGCGGATCGGGCAACGCTGCTGATGGTGGCGACGGAGTGGCGCGGCCCTGAGCATATGGCCGGCGGCGCGAGGACCGGCCAGGTCCTGGCCGCGCCGGCACCCGCGCCCGCAGCCGGCTGGCCGTAGCTGGCGCCAGCACCCGCGCCCGCAGCCGGCTGGCCTCAGCCGGCGCCGCGGAGCTGACCGCGAGTGGAGGCTCTCAGGCGCCGACCGGCTCTTTCTGGAGGACGACCTCGTACCGGTCGATGATCGGCGGACGATTGCGGTCCACGCCGGCTCGCGTCACCGCCGCGGCCCTCACCTCGTCTGCCAGCCGGTCGCTCGAGTGGAGCGTGTCGAGCGACTCCCAGTAGGTGACGGCGATCGCCCGCCCACCGACTACGTCGACGCCCGCCCACACGCCGCGATAACCGGCCTGCTGCTCGAACCGGGGGAGATGCTTCTCCTTGAACTCATCGAGCGTGGCCTTGATTCGTTCCGGTGGAAGGCCCGGGAACACGGTCACCCTTGCATACATCGGCGACACCTCCAGCTTCGTTTTGAGCGCAGCCTACTGCTGCCGATTCCAGGTTCAAGGGGCGTTTTCCGGGACGCAAAACGGCGTGCCCCTCACCCGTCCGGCGAGTACCCTGATCCTGGATGCCAGCTGCCGGCCGCGCGCAACTCAAGCTCTACCTCCGCGATCACGGCGTGAGCTTCGACGTGATCGAACACGCGCGGAGCGAGACCGCCGTGGCCGAGGCGCGGGCGGCGCATCTGCCGGCGGAGCAGGCCGCCAAGACGGTCGTGCTGCACACGGCGGGCGGCTATCGGTTCGCGGTCATCTCCGCGTCGGATCGGCTCGATCTGCACAAGGCTGCCGCCGCGCTTGGCGTCAGTCGACACGAGCTGCGCTTTGCAAGCGAGGCGGACATGATTGCCGACTTCCCCGACTACGAGGCGGGATCGATCCCACCGATCGGTCCGGACACGCCCGCCGAGCTGATCGACCTCCGTCTGCTCGACTACGGGCAGGTGCTGTGCCCGGCGGGCGACCATGAGCATTCGCTCCTGGTCGATCCTGCCGACGTCGTCCGTCTCACCGGCGCACGTGCCCTGGACCTGCGCCAGGACTAGGCAGCTCGTGCAGCCGATCGAACACTCCTGCAGACGATCGAGTTGCTGCACACGATCGAATAGCCGCAAGACCTCCGAACGGGGCTCCCCTGGGCGGAAGTGTTTGGGCGCCAAGACCCAAAACACTTCCACCTAGGAGTACCCCCCGCCGGATCCTTCCAACGGGGGGCGTCGCGCGCGCTGGCGGGGGCACTCAGGCGCGCGAAGTCGGGGCGCCGGTTAGGGCGGTTCCTCGTCAAGTGATGACTGAGTAACGCACGGAGGGCGCGCGAACTTGCCTTGCCGCGATCATCGGCGCCAGCCGCGCGACCAGGCGAAGCGCAGAGGGACGGCGCCGGCGCGCCGGTGTGCCGTGACCTGCAGCGTTGTCTGACCTGTGCGCTGTAGCGCCCGCCATTCTGCGAGCAGCCGCTCGAGCCGGATTGCCGCGCTGTCGTTTCCGTAGGCGTCGAGGCGCCACCGCGCTCGGGCCCCGCGTCCGCCGGCATCGCTGCGCCACGGGCTGCGGAGCGACACGACCGCGAGACTCTTGCGGTCGATCATCCCGACCCCGAGGCGTCCCTCGTGACTCACCGACACGCGCCGTGCGGCGGGGATCCTCAGCAGGAGGTAGATGAGGAGCAGCGGCGGCCGTGCACCGCTCATCTCGGTCACGCCCTGACTGCGCGCTCGGCTTCGCTTCGCCAGCACGGCCGCAAGGAGCTCCCGCGCCACGTCGGCCTTGAGCTGCTCGAGACCGGCACCGCTGATCGATAACAGCGAGTGGTGCTTGCCGTTCACGGAGCGGCTCGCGGACAGCGCCGCCGGGGCGGGGCGCCAGCCCCCGTCGCCGCCGTGGAGCGGCATGAATCCGCCCCACGTGAGCGCGACCGAGCGCAGGCGATTGCCGCGACGCTCCAGCACCGGAATCATTTGGATCGCTGCCCCGTCCGGGTCAAGCCGCAGCGGCAGCTCCAGGCGGCCTCCTTCGGCGAGCTGGTCAAACCAGGCGGTTGGAATCTCGTCTGCGCACGCGGTCACGATGATGCGGTCATAGGGGGCAGCGCCGGGATGACCGCGTCGGCCGTCGCCCTCCACGATCGATGCCCGGCATCCCGCCTTGCGCAGCGCCTGACGGGCTCGCCGAGCCACCTCGGCGTCGATGTCGACGCTCGTGACGGTGCCCTTCGATCCGACGATGTGCGCGAGCAGCGCCGCGTTATAGCCCGTGCCGCTGCCGACCTCGAGCACCCGTTCGCCTGGCCGGAGTGCGAGCAGCTCGAGCATCTCCGCCATCAGCGCCGGCTGCGAGGACGATGACAGCGGCATCCCGCGCCCGTCGCGCTTGGTCACGATCGCGTCGTCGCGATAGACGGCCTCCAGGCCGCGTTCAGATGCCACGCCGGCGAGGAAACGCTCCCGCGGAACCGTCAGGAACGCGGTCTCGACGAGCTCTGAGCGAATCACCCCCCGCGCGCGCAACTCGCCGACCAGACGCCGCCGCAGAAGCTCGCTGTTCATCTGTCCGGTCACTGCACGAGTTCGTGCTTGACCACCTTGCCGAGCGCGTTGCGGGGCAGACTGTCGAGGAACTGAACCTGGCGGGGCCGCTTGAACGGCGCCAGCTGCTCGGCAGCGAAGTCGAGCAGCGCCCGCTCGGTTGGCCGATCGGCGGCCGGGACGACGAACGCGGTGACTTGCTCGCCCCATTCCTCCGAGGGCGTGCCAACCACCGCGACCTCGGCCACCCCGGAATGGCCGAGCAGCACGTCCTCGACTTCGCGCGGGTAGACGTTGAGCCCGCCGCTGATGATCAGCTCCTTTGATCGCCCCAGGATCCGCAGATACCCGTCGGGGTCGAACGTGCCGAGGTCGCCGGTCCGAAACCAGCCGTCGGTGAAGCTCTCCTCGGTGGCGTCCGGTCGCTCCCAGTAGCCGGCGAACACGTTCGGCCCGCGCACCAGGATCTCGCCCTCCTCGCCGTCCTCGAGTCGGAGCTCGACTCCGGGCAACGGCAGACCGACACTGCCGGGCCGGCGCTCCCCGTCGTAGGGATTGGACACGTTCATCACCGTCTCGGTCATGCCATAGCGCTCGAGCACCCGTTGGCCGCCGCGCTCGGCAAGCGCGCGGTGAAGCTCGGCGGGCAGCGGCGCCGAGCCCGACACGCACAGCCGTAGCCGCTCGAGCTCGCCCGCGCGCGAGGACTGGGCGAGGCGGTGGTACATGGTCGGCACGCCGAAGAACAGGGTGGCGTCTTCGCCGGCGGCGGCATCGAGCACCGCGTCGACCTCGAAACGGGGAACGAGCACCGCCGAAGCGCCCGACAGCAGCGTGCCGTGCAGCCCGACGCACAGTCCGTGGACATGGAACAGCGGCAACGCCAGCACGAGCCGATCGGTCGCGGTCCACCGCCACGCCAGTCCGACCGCTTCGCAGCCCGCCAGCAGATTGGCGTGCGAGAGCACAGCTCCCTTCGGGCTGCCGGTCGTGCCCGACGTGTAACCGATCAGCGCCGGCGCCTCCGGGGCGGCGCAGTCGAGCGCCGCCGGGTCGCGGTCGGGGAGATCGACGTCGGGACCGACCATCACCGTTCCCGGCGCCGCTGCAGCCGCGACCCAGCGGGCGCGGTCGGGATCATCGAGCAGCGCCGCCGTGGGACGGGCGTCGCTGACGACGTGGGCGAGCTCGCGCTCGCGATAGGCGGTATTCGCCGGGACGACGACGATCCCCGAGCGGAGCGCGGCGACGTGCGCGATCACCAGCTCGCAAGAGGATCCGGCGCTGAACAGCATCCGGTCGCCCGGCTCGAGCCCCGCTCCCTGCAATCGGCCCGCCACCCGTCGCGTGGCGTCCTCGAGCTCCTCGGCGGCGATCCAGCCGCGATCGCGATCTCGGAGCGCGGGCGCCCTCGGCGCGGCTGCCCAGACGCTCGCCCAGGCGCCCGGCAGACTGCCCTTGGCCGTCAGGTCGAGCTCTTCGGCGCGCACGTCCGGGGGCAAGTGCGCCTGCCAACCGCGAACCGCCGTCACCAGGCCACTGTACTTAGGTGTGAAGCGTCGCGGCGATGCGCGAACTTTGGCGTTCTGGTTCCACCCCCCGGAACCAAAACGCCAAAGTTGGGACCGCGCTGATCGTCAGGTTGCGAGCGCGCGGCGGTGCTGGCGGCGGCTGATGATCACGGCCGACCCGCCGGCGCTCAGGAGCAGGAGCATGCCGGCTGCACCGATTCCTGCGTCGCCCCAATGGAACGACGTGCTCGACGCGGTTGCGGTCGTGCCCACGGAATGGCTGAGCGCCCGGTGGGCCGTTACGCTCGCAGGCGTGACGACCGGTGGTTGGCCCGGATTGAGCTCGACCCGCGCGTACGCCACCGACGGTACGCACGCGGCGGCGATTACTACGAGTGCGGTGAGAAAGCGTTTGGTGGCTTTGAACATGAATTTGTCCCCCGGTCGAATGGTCTTGTTGTGAAGCGTAAGCGAGGCAATTGACGAGGATTCGTGACGTATGTCACGGCTGGTCCTGGGGGCCGGCGGCACCAAAGGCGCCACAACTTCTCCGGCCGATCGCTCCTATCGCGTTACAGTAGAGGCCGGAGATGGCCGTAGGTCTTGACACGGTGCAGGTCGTGATGCCCGCAATGGGCGACTCGGTGTCTGAAGGGACCGTGCTCGAGTGGCACAAGCAGGAGGGCGATCCGGTCCAGGCCGACGAGACGATCGTCGAGATCTCCACCGACAAGGTCGACGCCGAGGTTCCCGCGCCGGCGACCGGCACGGTCATCAAGATCCACGCGGCCGAAGGCGACACGGTCGTGATCGGCGCGCTGCTGGCGGAGATCTCGACCGACGGCGTTCCGGGAGCGGGGAACGACGGCGCCCCCGCGGTTCCCGAGACGCCCGTCTCGGCGGAGTCCCCGCCCGCCTCGCCGCAGGAGCAGGCCGCCGGCGCCGCGACCGAGGCCGAAGGCGAGGCTGCGACCGAGGCGACGACCGGCGAGACGATCGACATCGTCACCCCGACCGGCGGCGAGTCGGTGACCGAGGGGACGGTGCTCGAGTGGTCGGTCAAGGTCGGCGATGCGGTCAAGGACGGCGACAGAGTGGTCGAGATCTCGACCGACAAGGTCGACATGGAGCTGCCGGCGCCCGCCTCCGGGACGATCACGGAGATCCTGGCCGAGGAGGGAGACACGGTCACGGTCGGGCAGGTGATCGCGCGGATGACGCCGAGCGCCGTCCGGGCCGGAACGGACGAGGCCCCAGCCGCCCCAGGGCCCGACGGCGCCGGCCAGCCCGACGGCGGCGACGGCGCCAACATCTCCCCGGTGGCGCGGCGGGTCGCCGCGAGCGAGGGGATCGACCTCGAGCGCGTGCACGGCAGCGCCCGCAACGGCCGGATCACCAAGTCCGACGTGCTGGCGGCAGCCGGCAACGGCGCGGGCGCGACGGCCACACCCCCCCGGGCGGCCCCTGAAAGGGACGCCCCCATAACAAGACCCGGCGCCCAGCCGCTCCGGGGCGGCGCCGCGGCGCTCGCGCGCTACATGGAGGAGAGCCGCTCGATCCCAACTGCGACGTCGTTCCGGACGCTTGCCGTGACCGTCCTCGACGAGCGCCGCAAGCAGCTCAAGAACGCCGGCTACCGGGTCTCGTTCACGCACCTGATCGCGTACGCGATCGCGCGCGCGGCGACCGCCGAGATGCCGGTGATGGCCCACCACTTCGCCGAGCTCGAGGGCAAGCCCCAGCGCCTCGACGACGGCGCGGTCAACCTCGGGCTGGCCGTTGACGTCGAGAAGAAGGACGGCAGCCGCACACTGATGGTGCCGGTCATCCGCGACGCCGGCCGCCTCACGTTCCACCAATTCCTCGACGCCTACAACGCACTGGTCGACAAGGCGCGCACCAACACTTTGACCGCCGATGAGCTGACCGGCGCCAACATCACATTGACCAATCCCGGCGGCCTCGGCACGGTCGCCTCGGTGCCGCGGCTGATGGTCGGCCAGGGGACAATCGTCGCCACCGGCTCGATCTCCTATCCGGTCGGGCTCGAGAAGATCGGCGCGATGATCGGCGCCGAGAAGGTCATGACGATGACCTCGACCTATGACCACCGGATCATCCAGGGCGCGGAGTCCGGCCGCTTCCTGCAGCGAATCGAGGCGCTGCTACAGGGTGAGGACGGTTTTTATGAGGGGGTATTTCGCGATCTAGGGACGGAGCTCCCGGAGCTGCCGCCACCGCCCGCTCCCGCGGCTGCCGCCGCCGCGGCCGCCCCGAGCGCCGCGCCGGGACCGTCGGCCGCGCCCGACGAGGAGCTGCTGCAGGCGGTCCAGGCTGCGACCTCGCTGCTGAAGGCCCACCGCACGCACGGGCATCTGGCGGCTCACCTCGATCCGCTGGGACGCGAGCCCGAAGGCGATCCGGCGCTCGACCCCGAGCCGCTGCACCTGACCCCGGAGCTGATGGCCAAGATCCCCGCCCGGATCCTGCGGATGTCGGTGCCCGGCGCGACGCTCGCCGACGCGCTGCCGCACCTGCGCGAGACTTACTGCGGGCCGATCGCGTACGAGATCGAGCACATCGCCTCGCACCGGCAGCGGCTGTGGCTGCGGGAGGCGATCGAGGCCGGGAGGTTCCGCAAGCCGCTGACCAACGAGGAGCAGAAGTCGCTGCTCAAACGGCTCACGGAGGTCGATGCGCTGGAGCGGTTCATGCACAAGGCCTACCTCGGGCAGAAGCAGTTCTCGGTCGAGGGGCTCGACATGACCGTGCCGATGCTCGACGAGCTGGTCCAGCTGGCGGCCACGCGCGGCGCGCGGGAGGTGGTGATCGGGACCGCGCACCGAGGGCGGCTGAACATCCTCGCGCACAACCTCGGGCGACCCTACGGGACGATCTTCGCGGAGTTCGAGGGGGCCTCGACGCTCGAGCCGATCACCACGATCCCCCAGGGCGGGACCGGCGATGTCAAGTACCACCACGGCGCCCAGGGGTCCTACCAGCTGCCGAGCGGCGAGTCGATCATCGTGCGGCTCGAGTCGAACCCCTCGCACCTGGAGTTCGTTGCCCCGGTCGCCTCGGGCGCGACGCGCGCGGCGCAGACCACCCGGCAGGGTCCCCACGCCCACCAGGACACCGATTGTGCGATCCCGATCATCCTCCATGGCGATGCCGCCTTCCCGGGCCAGGGCGTGGTCGCGGAGACCCTGAACCTGCAGGCGCTCGACGGCTACACGGTCGGGGGCACGATCCACCTGATCCAGAACAACCAGGTCGGCTTCACCACCGACCCGGACGACGCCCGCTCGACCACCTGGGCCTCCGATCTGGCCAAGGGCTACGACGTGCCGATCATCCACGTCAACGCCGACGACGTCGCGGCCTGCATCTCGGCGGTGCGGCTGGCGTTCGCGTTCCGCCAGGAGTTCGGCCACGACGTGCTGATCGACCTGATCGGCTACCGGCGCTTCGGCCACAACGAGGCCGACGAGCCGGCCTACACCCAGCCGGAGATGTACCAGGTGATCAAGAAGCACCCGCCGGTGCGCGAGCTGTTCGCCCGCCAGCTCGTCGACGCGGGCGTCGTCTCGGAGGCCGAGTCGACGGAGATGACCGACGAGGTGTGGTCCCGGTTGACCGACCAGCACGAGCTGCTCAAGGAGCGGATCGCGGCGGCCAAGGAGGTCGAGCACGCGACGGGCGAATATCAACTCGACCGCACCGCCTCGCCGGAGGTCAAGACGGCAGTCTCCGCAGATCGGCTGCGGGTTCTCAACGACGAGCTGCTCTCGGTGCCCGACGGGTTCACGATCCACCCCAAGCTGGTCAAGCAGTTCGATCAGCGGCGAGAGGCGTTGGGGGAGTCGGGGGGGATCGTGTGGGCGCACGCCGAGGCGCTGGCGTTCGCGTCGCTGTTGACCGAGGGGATCCCGATCCGGCTGACCGGCCAGGACACCGAGCGGGGGACGTTCTCTCAGCGCCACCTGGTTCTGCACGACCCGAAGACCGGGCAGGAGCACTGCGCCATGCAGCACCTGGCGGGGGCGCTGGCGCCGATGGAGCTGCATAACAGCCCCCTGTCGGAGATGGCCTGCCTCGGGTTCGAGTACGGCTACTCGCAGGAGGGGCCCGAGACACTGGTGCTGTGGGAGGCGCAGTTCGGCGACTTCGTCAACGGCGCTCAGGTGATCATCGACCAGTTCATCGTCTCGGGGCTGGCGAAGTGGGGCCAGACCTCGCGGCTGACGCTGCTCTTGCCGCACGGTTACGAAGGCTCGGGCCCGGAGCATTCCTCAGCCCGGCTCGAGCGGTTCCTGCAGCTCGCCGCCGAGGGCAACATCCGCGTCGCCAACCCGACCACGCCGGCCCAGTACTTCCACTTGTTGCGCCGGCAGGCGCGGATCGCCAAGCAGCGGCCGCTGGTGGTGATGACGCCGAAGTCGTTGCTGCGCCTTCAGCAGGCGACATCATCGGTGCAGGAGCTGGCGTCGGGGCGCTTCCAGCCGGTATTGGGCGAGCCGGGTGTCGATCCTTCGGCCGTGACCCGGTTGATCCTGTGCAGCGGAAAGATGTACTACGACCTCGAGGGCCATCCGCTGCGGGCGGAGCGCCCGGAGATCGCGATCGGCCGGATGGAGCTTCTGTATCCGTTCCCCCAGTCCGAGCTGATCGAGCTGATGGAGAGCTACCCCAAGCTGTCGGAGGTGGTGTGGGTCCAGGAGGAGCCGCGGAACATGGGCGCGCGGGCCCACATGTCGGCACGGTTGCGCCAGCTGCTGTCTTCCGGGATCCGCTTCGGCTACATCGGGCGTCCGGAGCGCGCCGCCTCGGGCGAGGGCTATCCGGTGGCGCACGCCGAGGAGCAGCACCGGATCGTCAGCACCGCGCTCGACATGCAGCGCGCGGTGTCGCAGTTCCCCGGGCTGCTGCCGGGAGAGCGCTAGCGGCGCTCTGAGGCGCCGGATCGGGGGCCCACCCCCCGGTGTCCGCGATCCGCCGCGCCCAGAACGTATGGTGGGGACGTCGGATCGCGTTCTGTCCAGCCCCCGTTTCCGCGATCCGCCGCCCCGAGCCGTGTACAGCCTGCTCCTTCCTCACGCCAAGATCAAGCTTTCCAGACGAACGTCGCACTGGACCGGCTCGGGCCGCTCAATCATCCGTCGAGAGCCCGGATCCTCCGAGCGGCGGCGTAATCCCTCACACGATGCTGCACCACCACGGTGACCGCCATTGGCTAGACCCAACCCTTGCGGTGGAAGTAGAGCACGAGGAGGGCGGCCGTGACGAGCATGCTGCCGACCCCGAGCACCCAGAACGTCCATGTAGCGTGGATCAGGTCGGTGACCATGTAGGTGAAGTTCTGGCCGAAGAACCCGGTGATGAACGACAGCGGCAGGAAGATCGTGGCGATCACCGTGAGTTGCTTCATGACGTCGTTCTGGCGGTTGCTGACCGTCGACAGGTAGAGGTCGGTGGCGCCGGACAGGAGGTCGCGGTAGGAGTCGATCAGGTCGCTGATCCGGATGAGGTGGTCGTAGACGTCGCGGAAGTAGTCGCGCTCGTCGAGCTGGAGGCCGGGGAGCTGGGCGATCTGATCCACGGAGCGGGCGAATAGATCGCGCTGCGGGGTCACGACCTTACGCATCGCGACGAGCTGGCGCTTGATTGTGAACAGCCGCTCGAGCTGCTCGTCGGTCGGGTTGGCGAGGACGGCCGATTCGAGGTCGTCGATCTCGGTGTCGAGGTCGGCGAGGAGCGGAAAGAAACTGTCGGTGAGGGCATCGAGCACGCGGTAGAGGAGAAACTGCTCGCTGTGCAGTCGACGCCCGGCTAGTTCCTCGCGCTGCTCGACCAGCGACGCCACCGGCTCGCGGTGAATCGTCACCAGATACTGCCCGGAGACGAACAGATGAACCTCGCTCAGCTGCTCGGGATCCCGCCGGCCCTGACTCATGGCGCCGTAGAAAACGAGGAAGATGTGATCGCCGAAGTTGTCGAGCTTGGGACGCTGACCGAAATTCTCGCTGTCCTCGAGCGCCAGGGGATGAAAGCCGAAGATCTTGCCCAGCTGGACGAGCTCGCCGCGTCCGGGGGCCGTGAGGTCGAGCCAGAAGAACCGATCGCGGCTCAGGTCATCCCGGATACGCGCCTCATCGATGTGCGTGAAGCACGGCACCTCGACGTTGAATTCGCCGCCTGCCGTCTCCGAAGTTGCTGCTCTGGCCTTGCCGACGGGCATCTCGTCTCCTTTGTTGCTGCTGGCGCGGACATTGTCCCGGCGCCCTCGGAGGGAGAGACATCTGGCAGCAACCGTCACATCGAGACACCCGGTGGGCGAGGAGAAGCATCGCTCCCCCTCGCCGCTGAGACTAGGTCGTTGCTTGCATGGAGCCGCGGGCGGTTCGCCGGCGCGTTTGGGTCACCGTGACGGCGCCGCCGAGGACGAGCATCGTCAGCCCGAGCGCGCCGGCTCCGATGCCTGCATCGCCCCAGTGAAAGCCGTCGCTCGGAGCGCTGACGCTCGCAACCGTCGATGTGCTCGCGGGATGGCCGGGATGGGTTGACGCTGATGGGAGAGCTCGCGCAAACCGCGCCGACGCCGGTACGGCGAGGATCAACGCGAGCAGCAGCGCGATGGCGAGTGCAATGCCGTGGTGATGGCGGACCATGTCCAGCTCCTTAATGGGTTCGAGCGCCGAGCCGCCGCGATCGAGCAGCGGTGGTCGTTGCCATCCCACTATCCCGTGTTCCGGACGGCTCGTGTGTGACATTAACCACGTCCTCGGGCACCATGGCCACATCATCTCGCGAGCCTCCTCCCGGTTGCGCTCAGCACCGCGCGCACGCTCACCTCGCTGGCCGCGACGTGGTGGTCCATCGCTCGCTCGGCCGCTTCCCCGTCGCGGGACCGGATCGCCGAGACGATCGCATCATGCTCGCCGGAGAGTCGCCGGTGCCAGGTGTCTGACTCCGGCAGCAGACTCATCGCGTCGTTCAGGCGCAGCCGCACGTCCTCGATCGCGCCGAGCATGAAGCTGTTGCGCGTGGCGCGCGCGATCGCCAGGTGGAACTCGGTGTCATGGCGCATGTAGTCGGGTTCACTTCCCGCGTGCGACATGCCGGCGACCGCCCTCGAGATCGCCGTCAAGTCTCCGCGCGCGCGGGCGCGCGCCGCCTCGGCGGCCACGCGGGGTTCGATTGCCCGGCGATAGATCAGCACTTCCTCGAGCTCCTTGCGCCGGCGCAACACGCGGGCCAGCAGCTCGTCCATCGCGCCGGCGCTGCCTGCCGGCTCGGACACGAACGTGCCGCCACGGCGGCCCCGCCGCGCCTCGACCAGATGATCAGCCTCCAGCAAACGGAGCGCGTGCTGGACGGTCGGGCGGCCCACGCCGAACGTCGTCGCGAGCTCGCGCTCGGAGGGCAGCGACTCGCCGGGCCCGATCAGGCGCAGCGCGATGTGGCGCCGGACCTGCTCGGCCACGTACTCGTGCGCACGGAGCTGCTGGATCGGTGCGAAACCCGGCACCGCGCGGTCGCCGGGCATCGCGCGGTCGCGCGGCGCGGCGCGGTCGCCGGCGCGCCCCCCGGTGCTCGTCACCTCAACGGCCACGAACGGCCTCCCCAGGGCTTCGCCACCCGCTCCAGGAATCCGTCGAACAGGCGCCACGCGGCGGCCCGCGTGTCATCGGCCCGCTGGTAGGTCTCCTGGAGCAGCCGATCCGGGTCGACGCCCGCCTGGTCGAGCTTGTGCCGGTAGGTCGCCACCCACGAGTCCATGATCTCCGGCGTGACCTCCGGGTGAAACTGAACGCCGAGGCTACGACCGATCGTGTACGCCTGCGGACCCGCGGGACTATCGGCGATCAGCAGGGCACCCGGCGGCGCGGTGAACGAGTCGAAGTGCCACTGAAACCAGGGACCGTCCGGAACCAGCGCTTGATCGTCGCTGCGCACCGGGAGCCACCCGATCTCGGCGAGCTCGCCGCGGAACGAACTGCCTCCCAGGACGCGGGCGAGCAGCTGCCCGCCGAAGCAGATGCCGAGCACCGGGACCTGCTCGTGCGCGGCGTCGCGCAGCAGTTGCCGTTCGCGCCCCAACCACGGAATCGAGTCGTCGAAGGCGGCGAACTCCGATCCGAGCGAGACGATCATGCCGTAATCCCCTGGATCCACGTCCCGGTCCTCGATGTCGATCCGGTAGATGTCCTGCTCGGCGCCGCGCTCCTCGAGCCACTGGTGGACGTAGCCGCCCGGCGTGGGCTGCTCGTGCTGGATCACGAGCGCGCGCAACCGCCCGCCCGAGTTGCCGCCCGTCATTGCGCTTCTCCGGTCGAGACAGTGCTCCTGCGCTGTCAAATGGTCCTGGTTGAGGTCCTTATAACAGTACAGTTCGCGGAAATCGAGCGCGGGGGGATGCCATGACAACGAGCAGCGAACCGATGTTGAAGGTCGTCGAGCCGGCGACCGAGGAGGTCCTGGCGGAGCTCCCGCACGCGGGCGTCGAGCAGACCGACGCCGCGATCGCTCGCGCCAGGGAGGCGCTGGCCGGCTGGCGAGCGCTCGCGCCCGGGGATCGCGCTTACCAGCTCCGGGCGCTGGCCGACGCGGTCGCAGCCCGCGCCGAGGACCTGGCCGTGCTCGAGGCGCGGAACGTCGGCAAGCCGATCGGCGATGCGCGGGGGGAGGTCGGGATGGTCCTCGACACCTTTCACTACTACGCCGGCGCGCCCGAGCGGCTGTTGGGCGACACGATTCCGGTGGCGGGCGGCGTCGATGTCACGTTCCGCGAGCCGCTTGGCGTCGTGGGCCTGATCGTACCGTGGAACTTCCCGTTGGCGATCGCGTGCTGGAAGGTGGCGCCGGCGCTCGCGGCCGGGAACACGATCGTGCTCAAGCCGGCCGAGCTGACGCCGCTGACCGCGCTCGAGCTCGAGAAGATCGCGCTGGAGGCCGGTCTGCCGGAGGGCGTGTTGAACGTCGTGGTCGGTCCCGGTCGGGTCGTCGGAGAGCGGCTGGTCGAGCATCCGGACGTGGCGAAGGTCGCGTTCACGGGTTCGACCGCGGTGGGCCGGCGGATCGGCCAGCTCGCATCGCAGTCGATCAAGCGGGTGACGCTCGAGCTCGGCGGCAAGTCCGCGAACCTGGTCTTCGCCGACGCTGACCTCGAGGCGGCCGCCCGTGCGGCTCCGCTCGCGGTGTTCGGCAACGCGGGCCAGGATTGCTGCGCGCGGTCGCGGATCCTCGTCGAGCGACCCGCGCTCGACCGGTTCATGTCGCTGCTGGAGGACGCGGTCAAGGCGCTGCGCGTGGGCGATCCGCTCGACGCTGAGACCCAGATGGGGCCGCTGATCTCCGCCCAGCAGCGCGAGACGGTCGGCGCCTTCCTCGACGGCGACGCGCCGGTGGCGTTCCGCGGCAGCGCCCCCGCCGGGCCCGGCTACTGGTTTGCCCCGACGGTCCTGTGCCCGGTCTCCAACGACGATCGCACCGCGCGCGAGGAGATCTTCGGACCGGTGGCGGCGGTGATCCCGTTCGACGGCGAGGAGGAGGGGGTCCGGCTCGCCAACGACACGATCTACGGGCTGTCGGGCTCGATCTGGACGCGCGACGTGGCCAGGGCGATGCGGGTTGTGCGGGCGCTGGACACCGGCACCCTGTCGGTCAACTCGAACACCTCCGTCCGCGTCACCACCCCGTTCGGCGGGTTCAAGCAGTCCGGCCTGGGGCGGGAGCTGGGGCCGCACGCGCTCGAGCACTACACCGAACTGAAGAACGTGTTCATCGCCACTGACTGATCAGAACAGCGGCCGGAGCGCGGCCAGCAACGAGGGCGACGATCGGTACCGACGCAGACGGACCTGCGGGCCCTCAGAGGGTGGGTGGTCGCGGTCCGCGCCAGGAGGTTTCTTCGTCCAGCTTCAGCCCAGCATTGCGCAGAGCACGTCGGAGCCTGCGGCGCGCGGACCCCGCAGCCGGCAGGACCTACAGGAAGTCGTTGCCGGTCAGCACGTAGACGAACGGGACAAACGGGACGATCGCGGCGACCGCCCACGTCAGCTTCGGGATCACTCCGAGGTCGCTGCGCAACGCCAGATTGATCCAGATCAGGATCACGGCGACCGGGTGCAGGATGCACAGCAACAGCTCCAAAACTTTCTTCACGTCAGCTCCATTTTTCGGTGAACTCCAATACGGTCAGCCTCTGGCTCGGGCGAGTCGCCGCTGCAGTGGCTGAGTCGGGGCTTGGGCTACCTCGGTATTACCCCGGCCACGATACGCCGAACACCCGGAGGCGCGCAGAGCAAGGCCCGAGCCGCGCCAGATTTGCGTGTGCCGCTGGTGGTGGGTTCTCAACCCGGCGGGACTGGCAGCTGGCCCTGGCGCGGCGGGTAGGCGAGGGTGTGGTCGGACTCCACCACCGCGAACGAGCTGAGTTCGTGTGGCGCCGGCTCGGCGGACAGGCCGAGGTGGAGCACGGACCACCCCCGAATCACGAGCGCATCCGCGATCAGCCGTCGGTGGCAGCGCCACCACTGCGCTTCGGCGCACATCACGCACGTACGGCGCTCGGCGGCCCCGGCTTCGAGGCGACTGAGCGCAGCTTCGAACTCGCGGGTGCGCATGTGATCGGCGTATCCGCGGAAGGCGGGATGCTCCCAGCCGCCGTTGGGCGACTCCGGGAGCGGCCGCCGGAATCCTCCCAGTGCCTTCTCGTGGCGGTACTCGATCGCATGGTCCGGCAGCGCGCGCGACAGCGCTTCGCGCTCGAACTGGGGGTGGCGCCGCGATCGTGGAACGCTGCGCACATCGACCAGCTCCCTCACCGCTGCGGACCGCAGCACGGTGACCAACTCGTCGAACGAGCGGGTCGAATGACCGACCGTGTAGATGGTGCTCAGTTTCCGATCCGCGGCAGGGTTCGCTTCGGTGCGCATTGCCTCCCCCGGGTAGTCTCGTGCCAGCAGGTCGTCCACGTCTCGAGCGATCGCGCATCAAGCCGCGGTGTGGTGCAAACTACTCTGCGCCAATCGCAGCCGCAGCACGAAGGAGACAGCATGAACCGATTCGCGGGCCTCGCCGTTTCGATCGTGGCCGTGGGCGTGGCCGCCGTGGCCGCCGCGGCGAGCGCCGCGCCTATCTCCAAGTCGACCCAGTTTCGGAGCGGGAAGGTCACGTGCGGGATCGAGATCCACGCACCCAGTAAGCCAGCCACCGAGGTCCTGTGCGCGGCGCGCGGCATTCCCGCACCCAGGCAGAAGGGGGTCGGCGACTCGGGATTCGTCCAGCTCGCCGTGCTCGGCC
Organism: uncultured Solirubrobacterales bacterium; assembly: GCA_963767695.1. Taxonomy (GTDB): domain Bacteria; phylum Actinomycetota; class Thermoleophilia; order Solirubrobacterales; family Solirubrobacteraceae; genus Palsa-465. Next base: position 61,282 of record CAVYFE010000012.1, on the reverse strand, counting down.
AGCCGCAGTTGCTGAGGCTCAGCCAGGATTCATTCGTCGCCGGCACCTCGGTCAAGTTGGGCCGCGGCCGTCTCTGGAACCAGCTCGGCGTGACCTGCCACGTGGCCGCGACCACGGTCATGTGCTTCAACGGCGACAACCACGGGTTCGTGATCGGCAACGGGCACTACAGGTCGTTCTGAGCGACGCGGGCGCGCGTAGGCGCTCGTATTCCTCGTTTGATTAAGCTCGGCCACGGACGACGTGAAACAGATGCCGGCGGACGGCTGGCTATGAGGCTGGGCTCAGGGCAGCGGCCTCGAGGGCGCGGCTCAGCAGCGAGCGTAGGGTTGCGCGCTCCTGGTCGCTCAGCCCGGCCAGGATCTGGTCCTCGAGGCTCTCCTGGGCGCGCTCTCCGCGCTCGAGCGCGGCGCGCCCCTCGTCGGTGATGTCGACCATGTGCCGGCGCCGGTCGGTCGGGTCCCGGCGGCGCTCGACGTAGCCGATCTCCTCGAGCTCGTTGAGCAGCAGCACGCAGTTGTTGGGGTCGAGCCACAGGGACTCACACAGCTGCTGCTGGAGAGCCGGGGCGCCTGCCCTTAGGTAGCTCAGCAGCATCAGCTGCCGGACCGTGATGCCGAGCAGCTCTTCGGTGCTGCGCTTGTGGATCGTCTTCGCGAGCCGCAGAAGCATCACCACAGTTCCGGGTGAAGTATCTACAGCCATCGCGGCTTGCAGAGTATCAGGATGAGCATCATGCATTAGATGATAGTCCATGGTATAGTGATGATCCCTTGGAGAACGACGAGCTATAGAGAGGGGATGATCACTATTCAGCGTCTAATCAACGGGGAGCGCCGGCGGTGGATCACGCTGGCGGTGGTGTGCCTCGGCCAGCTGATGATGGTCCTCGACGCGACGATCGTGAATGTCGCCCTGCCGTCGATGCAGCGCGACCTCGGCTTCTCGCAGGCGAACCTGGCCTGGGTCATCGACGCGTACATGATCGCGTTTGGAGGTTTCTTGCTTCTGGCGGGGCGCCTCGGCGACCTGCTCGGGCGTAAGCGGATGTTCCTGACCGGGCTGGTGATGTTCACGCTTGCCTCGGTGGCCTGCGGGATGGCCGACAGTCAGCTGCTGCTGATCGTCGCGCGGTTCGTGCAGGGCGTCGGCGGCGCGGTGGCGTCGGCCGCGGTGCTGGCCCTCCTGGTCACCGAGTTCCCGCGGCCGTCTGAGCGCGCGATCGCGCTCAGCGTCTACACGTTCATCATCTCGAGCGGCGGCTCGATCGGGCTGCTCGCCGGCGGCGTGCTCACGCAATCGGTGAGCTGGCACTGGATCTTCTTCATCAACGTGCCGATCGGGCTCATCGCGTTCACGCTCGGGCGCATCCTGATCAACGAGACCGAGCGCCCGGGCCTCGGCCAGGGGGTCGACTGGCTTGGCTCACTACTGGTCACGGTCGCGTTGATGCTCGGCGTCTACGCGATCGTCAAGGTCACCAACTACGGCTGGATCTCGCCGCACACGCTCGGCTTCGGCGGCGCGTCGTTGGCGCTGCTCGCCGTGTTCGTGGCGGTCGAGTCGCGGCTCGCGCACCCGATGTTCCCGCTGCGGATCCTCCGCGTTCCGGGGCTCGCCGCCTCGAGCGTGGTCAGGGGCTTCCTGGTCACCGGGATGTTCTCGACGTTCCTGCTCGGCGTGCTCTATCTCCAGCATGTGCATGGCTACGGGGCGCTGCTGACCGGCCTTGCGTTTTTGCCGCTGACGCTGGTTCTGGGCGTGTTCTCACTTGGGGTCACGGCCCGGCTGATGCAGCGCTTTGGGCCGGCGCAGGTACTGCTCGTCGGGTTGACCGCGATTACCGGCGCGCTGCTGCTCCTATCCCACGTGCCCGCCCATACGAGCTATTTCCCGGATATCTTCGGGCCGTTCGCTCTGCTTGGGCTCGGGGCGGGGCTGTCGTTCCTGCCCCTCACGACGATCGCGATGGCCGACGTACCGCCGGCAGACGCCGGCCTGGCGTCGGGCATCGTCAACGCCTCGTTGCAGATCTCGGCGGCGATCGGGATCGCGGCGCTGGGGACGGTCGCGGCCGAGCGGACCAAGGTCCTGGCCGGTCTCGGTCAGCACCACCTGCAGGCTCTCACCGGCGGCTTTCACCTGGCCTGGGCGATCGGAGCCGGGGCGGTCGGCGTCGGAGCGCTGATCGCGCTACTGCTGTTGCGAGGGCCGGCGCGGCCGCAGGCTGAAGTTGTTGAGGATGAACCGATCCCGCTCGGACGGGAAGAGCGGGTCGCCTACGAAACGGAGGCAGCATGATGGAACTGTCATCTGGCGTACTGGTCCGCCGGGGTTTCGACCGGTCATCGCGTGCGCGCAGGCCGCTCCGGCTTGAGATACGGCGACGGGCGGCTCGGCGCGGGTCTGCCGGCGTACGGGAGTTCGTCACCGAGGTGTTGTTCGGAGACAGCGAGGCAGTGCTCGTCCCCCGGGGCGCCGCGCCGGTCGTGGCCGACGGCATGGCGGTGGTGGAGCCGCGGGCGTAGCGGGTAGCGGGTCGCGGGGCCCTCGCGGCTACGGGGCCGCGGGGCCGCCGCGGCTCCCCCGGCCCGCCGCGGCTGGGCAGCTCACCCGCCGCCCAGGCCGACTCGACGCGATCACGCTTGGTCGATCAAAACCCGTAGGTCGTGGGCAAGGTCGCCGACCTGGATCGGGAGGCCAGCGGGGACCAGCGCCGCGAGCCGTCCGCGGCGGTTGATCAGCCAGATGATCGCGGTGTGGCTGCTTTGCGGGTCGCCCGGGATCTGTGGCGAGACGTAGAACGCCTTCCAGATCGGCGCGAGCTCTCGCTGTGAGCCGATCAGGTAGTGGAAGTTGCTGGGCTCGCGGTGGAGCGAGAGCCATCGCAGGACCGCCGTGCGGGTGTCTCCGCGCGGGTCGACCGACACGGCGACGACGTTCAAGGCACGGGCCTGGAAGCGGAGGTCGGCCAGTGCCTGCTGGAGCTCGCTGCCGATCAGGGGGCAGACGTTGACGCAATGGACGTAGAGGAACGTCAGCGCGTACGGCCGGCCGCGTAGCGCTGCCGTGGAGAGGGTGCCGCCGCGCGCGTCGGAGAGGTCGAATTGCGGCACCGGTCGGTTGGCCAGGCCTTGGGGGATCGTGCTGGCCGTGAGGAACGGACCGGAGCCAGCCGACGCGGTTTCCACGGACGGCGTTCTACCGCCGCTGTTGTGCAGTGCGAGCGCGATGGCCGCCGCGATCAGGACGATCGGGACAAGCGTGGCCAGAGCGAGCAGTTTCCGGTTCAGTTTCATTTCTGCTTGGTGGTGTCGTCTCACGCGAGGGCGGCCGCCCGACCCGAGAGCAGCGGGAAGGAGCGGTCTGCTCGTGACGGGAGGATGTAGTTGGCTCGTCTGAGGACGAACATGAATTCGTTGATCCCGTTGTTGACGGTGTCCGTGATGCCTGGGTTCTGAAGCTGGGCGGTGGTGGCGTTCATGGCGCTTCTCGTCGTGATGAAGTCCTCGACCGTCCGCTGGACCGAGACGAAGTGAAGGCCCGCCTGACCGCCGTCGACGGTGTTGAAGTCGCGGCGGATGATCAGGGGCTTGCCGTGCCTGCGGGCGCGAGCCGAGGTCTGGGAATGTCCGATCACTCCATAGTGGTTGATCGCCTGGCCGAGCTGGTTGGGGTCGCTTTCGGCGTCGGTCGTGAAATCCTTGACCTGCTCCGGCGTGACCTGTGGCGCATACATCCTCGCCACCCGCTCCCGTTCGTTCAGGTCTTGGTACCAGCTGTCGAGGCGCAGCCGCATGTAGCTGACCTGCATCGTGGTGCCCCCCGCGAACGGGCCATCCGGGATCGTGACCGAGTCCTCGGTGGCCTGGTTCTTGCGGAGGTTCGATTTGAATCCCATGAACAGCGGGGCGCCGCGCGGTACCGGGTCTCCGGATGGGATCCCCCCGGTCCGTTGGTGCGCGGCGGGCAGCCCGGCGCCGACGAAGCCGGTGCGGGTCTCACGCCACCGCAGTGCGCTGGAGACCGCGAGCCACCCGCTCGCGCCGGGCAGCGGCTCTCCATGTAGGAGCGCCGCTTCGATCGAAGCGAGGCGATCCTCGTTGTCGCAGGCGAGGTGCACGCACAGGTCGTAATCGTCGATTGCGGGATCCTCGAAGTCCGACAGGCCCTTCGCTCTCGGGATCGGCGATGCGATCCCGAGAGCATGCTCGAAGTAGCCAGGTCCCCATCCGGCCGTGAACAGCAAACCCGGCGGACCCCAGCGGTAAGCACGCTCGAGCGTTCGCAGGGATGCTTCGAGGACTCGCGCATGAGCCGGCGTAGGGCTGCCATTGACGTCGAAGAACAGCAGCCGGTCGAACCGTGGCGCGATCGGATTGCCGTCGGCGTCGAGGGCCAGGGTCGCCCCCCACGCGTGTTGTCGCTCGGGCAGCCCGGTGGGCTGGAGGCCGAGCGCGACCAGCGGCGGGGACGCGCTGCCGGACATCGCGCGGTCGACCGCCACCCCCACCGCGGCGCCACTCGCGGCGAGCCCGCCCACGCCGATCAGGAAGCGGCGCCGGGTCAGCACCGCCCGCACCTCTCGCCCATCAACCACCCACTCATGACACGGGGGTCCAGTGGAAGGTGACGTTGACGCGGTGCGGTTGCAGCCACACGTGCTGATACTCGAGGTGCCGCGCGGACACCGGCGGACTGATCAGCAGGCTCAACTGGTACGTGCCTGCGCCCGGGAGTGCCACGTTGTTGCCGTAGTGCGGCCCCATGAACGCGGACAGCATCGGCCACTGACGCTCGTCGTAGACGACCTTGCCGCTCTTCGAGATCGTGGCCCACACGCCCGCGTAGGGGATAGCCACGCCCGTATGGGCGTCGTCGAGCATCACCATCAGGTGAAAGCTCGTCTTCGGCCCCGGCTTGACGATCTGCTCCGTCGTGCCGTTGTAGATCACGAACGGCGCAGCGGTCATCGCCCGCGCCTGCACCTGCATCCCCTGCCAGTCCGCGCTCGCCAGCACCTGCGTAGGTACGGGTTTGATCCCGTTCACCGAGACCGCCTTGCCGGTGCTCGAGCTCGTCCCCATGTTCATTCCCGACATGCCGGATGAGCTGCTCGCCGGCGCCGACGCCGACGCCGATGTCGATGCTGTCTTGTTGGCGCTCGCACATCCGGCGATCAGTACGCCTACCGCGAGCGCCCCAGCAGCACGCCTGACACCACCGGGTATCCCACTAGGACCGAACATCTGACGCCTCCAGGGGGCTTGAGATCCTCACCGACACTCGCCTCGCGGGAGTGCGTTGCTCGAAAGGCACGAGTGTGTACAACGCGTAGGCGAGCAGGACGAACAGCAGTCCCGCGTTCGGGTCGGTTGCGCCGCCGGCGGGGATGCCGCCGAAGCCCTGCCCGACCAACCAGTAGATCACGTTCAAGCCGACCGCCAGCGCGAGGAACGGCTTCGGCCGCCAGTTGACGGCGACCGCCAGGCCAATCGCAGCCGATGCCGCGGCGAGGACAACGGCAATCACGAAGCCGTTGCCCCTGGCGGCGTTCGCGAACCCGTCCTGCATACTGCTCAGCCAGCTCATCCCGGATGGTGCCGCGTTGATCGCGTTCCTGATCCCGTTCGCGCTGCTCGCCGGCGCCTGCAACCACAGCCACGCCATCACCAGCCACAGGCTGGCCCAGGCGATTCGCGCACCGCGCACGCCGAGCAGGCCGCCGGGACGGCCGTTTGGCCACGCGATCAGCCCGATGATCGCGTAGAGCAGGACCGCGCCGGGAGCGCCGGTGAGGGGGCTGGCCATCGGTGCGGGAGTCGCGCCTCCCGTGTTCATCGACGTCATGAACATCATCCCGAACGCCTCGCCGAACCACCACACGACCAGCACCCAAACGAACGACACCGCCAGCGCGGGCTTGACCGTGGGGCGATACAGCAGCCCCAGTCCGATCGCGACCTGGACCAGCGCGGCCCCTGTGTTGAACAGCGTCTGGTGGCCCTGGAGCGTGTTCGCGCCCCAGGTCACACTGCTCGAGATCCAGTGCGGCTGACCGGCGGTCAGGCCGGTCAGGAACTGGATGAAGCCCTTCCCGTACATGAACGACTGGAACTGCAACGCTCCGTCCAGCAGCCAGATCAATCCCAGCACGGTCTGGATCGTGCGAGCGGTGTCGGAGGCGAAATACGCCCGCGCGCTCGATGTCACCGACCCCCGCGTGGCGCCGGTGACGGCGGGCGCCCGCGGATCCGCGGCACTCGTACTCATTTCAGAACTCCTGTCGGTAGGGGGATGTGTGCGGCGCTCCAGGGACGAGCGGCTACCGCGACCTACTGACCTCGCCGGCGCCGTCGCCGGCAAGCGACGACTCAGCCGCGTCCGCGCACCGGCCTCACGGCTGATGCACCCTTTGGAACGAGCAAGATCGGCCGAGCCTCAACAGCGACGAGAACCCGTGCCGTCAGCTCACGCCGGCGGACCCCGACCCGACCAGCCCCCAACCAGCGGCGCCAAACGCGCCACCACCACGTCGCGTGGACGTAGCACCACGAGCGCCGGCCCGGCGCAGACCGAAACCACGCGAGAGCGCCGCCGCGCGACCTCTCCGAGGACCCAGCGGGCGCCGTGGAACACCGCGGCGAGAACCAGGCCGACACACAGCGCCGCGGGGATCGACCACCATCCGCCATAACCGAACACCCCGGCCAAGCCCGCCGGGTGGCCGGTCGCGAACAACCCCTCCAGGAATTCCTGGCAAACGAAGATCGCGACCAAGCAGGCGGAGCAAACCAACCACAATCCAGCCAGCGAGAGCGTGTAACGCGGGGCCGAAGTCTGGCCGGCGAAAGCCCGCCCCAGAGCCCGCAAGAACACGCCGGCCGCCAACCCGATCAACAGCACGAGCCACGGCACCAGGGAATGCAGATAGGAATGGCCGGTCCGCTGCAGCTCGACCCCCGCGCTCCCCCCGTACGCCAGCAGGTACCGCAGCTGGTGCACGGCGAACGCCGCAGGCGGCAGCAACGCCACTTGCACCAGCTCGCGAACCAACGACCGGCGGTCAGAGCGCGAAACCATCGCGCGCAAACGATACGCCGATTGACGTCGCACTACTCCATTTACGCATTTGCCGCTACGCGGAGGACGGCCAGCGGAGCGTCACGCGCTCCACGTTCGCAGCGCTGCCGGGACCGTCGTCGATTAGGGAGCGGGCGCCGAACCCGCGCCGGCCAGCAGCCCATCGACCAATGCCCCGATACCGATCTCGTAGCTGTCGCGGCCCCGGGCCGGCGCCCAGTGCTCGGCGAGCGCGGCCAGGGTCGGTAGCCGCGCCGGATCGACGCTGGTCAGGACTTCGAGCACGAACGGCCTTCGACCGCTCGCGGCCACCCGATCGAGGCCACGACGGATGATCAGCTCGCCGACGGTGAACTGCCAGACCGCGCGATACCCGTCCGCCGCCTGCGCGGGCGAGAGCCCGCAGGCCACGAAACCGGCCACGATCTCCTCCATCAGCCACAGGATCGACGGCGCGATCAGCTCGCCGCCGGAGAGCACGTCGACGACCCAGGGATGTTGGGCCAGTCCGTCGCGCATCGCTCGGCAGGCGCGCAGCGTCCTGGCCCGCGGCTCGCGCGGAAGGCGCGGCCGGGGCAACTCCGAAGCGAGGCGATCGAGCAGCAGCACGAGCAGCTCGTCCTTGTCGCGCACGTGGCGGTAGAGCGACATCGGCGAGCTGCCCAGCTCGTCGCCGACGCGGCGCATCGTCAGCGCCTCGGGGCCGTCGCGTTCGACGATCCGCCGCGCCGCGTCGACGATCATCGTTTGTGACAGTCGCGGCGGGCGCCCGCCGCGACGCGTCGTATCGGCGCTCAGGGCGTGGAGCTCAAGTCTCGACGGCGGGGCGGTAGGTGCCGAACAGCCACGCGTTGCCCTCTGGGTCACGCGCTGAGTAATCGCGGGAGCCGTAGTCGGTGTCGTGGAGCTCGGTGACGATCGTCGCGCCCGCCTTGCGGGCCTGCTCGCAGTGGGCGTCGGGGTCGTCGATCGCGACGTACAGCCAGCCCGCGCCGACGCGCTCCCCGTAGGCGTCGTCCTTGGCGGTGCCGAGCATCAGGATGCTCGGTCCGAGGCTGAGCTCCGCGTGCGCGATAGTCCCGTCCTCGTTGGCGATCACCTCGCGCTCCTGAAAGCCGAAGGCCGACTTGAGGAACTCGATGGCGGCGGGGGCGTCGCGGTAGCGCATCGATGGATAGAGAGTGGGAGCCTGGACGGACACTAGCTTGACCTCCGAGACTAGAGTTTGCGTACATGTACGCAAACTCTAATAGAAAGACGGAGGCGTGGGTCGATCGCCGACAGCTCCTCGTTCCACTCGGCGAGCAGGCTCTGCACGACGGGGGACTCAAACGGTGCCTGGTTCAGCGTGAGTTCGGACACGGGATCTGGGTCTGCGAAGGCCGCGGCACGCCCGCTGACGCGCGCGCCGAGCGGCCGCGGAAACCGGCCTGCCAGGGAAACTACCGCCGGTGAACAACGTACCGCCGGTGGACAACGCCCATATCGCCGACCGCCTCGACACATTCGCCTTGTTGCTCGAGCTCGTCGAGGCGAACCCCTATCAGGCTCGCGCCTACCGCCGCGCCGCCGAAACCATCCGCGGCGCCGCGGCCGCGGTGGACGAGCTGGTGCGGTCCGGGCGGGTGCGCGAGCTTCGCGGGATCGGCCGGGGAATCGAGGCACGGCTGCGGGAGCTCGTCGAGACGGGCGAGATCGCCGAGCTGACCGAGCTGGAGCGCGAGCTGGCGCCGGACCTCGTCGGCCTCGGCCGCTACCTGGGGCTGGGCGCCAAGCGCTCGATCGAACTGGCGCGCTCACTGGGAATCCGCACCGCCGAGGAGCTGCGCGAGGCAGCGGCCGCAGGACAGCTGCAAAACGTGCCGGGAATCGGTCCGAGGACCGAGGCGCGGTTGCTCGAGGCGCTCGCCCACGAGGCCGAGCCGCGACCGCGGCAGGGCCTTCTGCTCAACCGCGCCTGGGAGCTCGTCGGAGCCATCGCCCGGGCGCTCGGCGGCGAGGTGGCGGGCGACCCGCGCCGGTGGCGTGACTCGTGCGAGTGGCTGGCGGTCGTTTGCGCCGCCCCCGATCCTCAGTCGGTGCTCGCGCTCTTCGCCGCGCTGCCGCAGATCGTCGCCGTCATCGAGCAGGGGGAGCGGCGGGCGGTGGGGGTGACCGTCGACGGCGTCCCGGTCGAGCTCGTCGCCGCCGAGCCCAGGAGCCTCGGGACCGCGCTTCTCCGCGCGACCGGCTCGTCCGCCTACGTCGCTGCGCTCGAACCCCTGCCGGACGCGCCCGACGAGGAAGCAATCTACAGGGCGCTCAAGATTCCGTGGTGTCCGCCCGAGCTGCGTGAGGAGCCGTTCCTAGGCGAGCCGCCGGCGCTCGTGGAGCCAGGCGAGATCCGGGGCGATTTGCACTGCCACACGACGCGCTCCGACGGTCGAGCGAGCGTCGAAGAGATGGCTCGCGCCGCCCTGGCGCGCGGCTACGAGTACCTCGCGATCTGCGATCACACGCCTGCGGTAGGAGCCGTGCGCGGGCTGACCGCGGACGACGTCCGCCGCCAGGCCGAGGAGATCGCGGCGGTCAACGAACTGCTGGCGCCGTTTCGGGTCCTGCGCGGGATCGAGTGCGACATCCTCGCCGACGGGCGGCTCGATCTTCCCGACGAGGTGCTCGCGGAGCTCGACTGGGTCCAGGCGAGCGTGCACGGGGGCCAGCGGATGCCGCGGCGGGAGATGACCAGGCGCGTCGAGGAGGCGCTACGCAACCCCCACGTCCGCTGCCTCAGCCATCCCAAGGGCCGGTACATCAACCGGCGACCGGAGAACGCCCTCGACCTGGAACGCGCCTTCGAGGTGGCGCTCGAGGAACGTGTCGCGCTCGAGGTCAACGGCCTCCCCGACCGCCTCGACCTCAGCGGCGAGCACGTCCGCGGGGCGCTCCGGGCCGGCGTACAGATCGTCTGCTCAACCGATGCGCACTCGGTCCGTGGACTCGGGAACATGGGACTCTCGGTCGCGACCGCGCGCCGCGGCTGGGCGACCGCCGCCGACGTCCTCAACACCCGACCGTTAGCCGCGCTCCTCAATCGACCAGCGCTCGTTGACCTCCGCCCACCGCGGCCCCGGTCCGGGTAGCTGATCGCCGTCGGGCGCCCGCAGCCCGTCGAGCACCACCGCCAGGTAGCGCTGGCGCAGCAGCTCGGTCCGACCCCGGTCTGGCAGCTTGATCGCGGCGATCATGTAGTTCCTGAACACCGTCCACGGCTCGCGCTCGTCGCCGAGCGCCGCCTCGGTCTCGTCGACAAACCGCCGAAGCCCGTCGCGACAGAGCTTTCGCAACGAACTCTTCCTTGCCGGCGTAGCGCGAGTAGAGGGCGCTGATGCCCACGCCCGCGTGCCGGGCGACCTCGCTGATCGGCGCTCGCGTACGACACTCGCGCTCCGGTTCTGACACCCTTCCTCCATCCGGTTACGTAGAGACGGATCACGCCGCGACACTTCCCGTCGCCACCTGGCCCCCGCCGTCGGCGTCCACGACATGGCGATCGACCTGGGGACCGCGAACACGCTCGTGTATGTGGGCGGGCGGGGAATTGTCGTGTCCGAGCCCTCGGTGGTGGCCTCGGACGTGGAAACCGGAGAGGTTCACGCGGTCGGCGCCGACGCCGAGCGGATGATCGGCCGCACGCCGGCCACGATCTCCGCCACCCGGCCGCTGAGACACGGGGTGATCGCGGACTTCGAGGTCACCGAGCAGATGCTGCGCTACTTCATCCGCAAGGTCCTGCACCGGCGGATGGCCCACCCGCGGCTGATCGTGTGCGCTCCCTCGGGGGTGACCGAGGTCGAGAAGCGCGCGGTCGAGGAGGCGTCGCTCGGCGCCGGGGCGCGGCGCGTGCACCTGATCGAGGAGCCGATCGCGGCCGCGATCGGCGCCGGCATCGCGATCGAGGAGCCGTGCGGGCGGATGGTCGTTGACGTCGGCGGCGGTACCAGCGAGATGGCGGTGATCTCGCTCGGCGGGATCGTCATCTCGAGCTCGGTCCGGGTCGGCGGCTACGAGATGGACGACGCGATCGCCCACTACCTGCGCGCCGTCTATCAGCTGGCGATCGGTTCGCGGACCGCCGAGATGATCAAGATCACGGCCGCCTCGGCGACTGCGCTCCCCGAGGAGGAGACGATCGAGGTCCGCGGCCGCCATCTGATCACCGGGCTGCCGACGGCGATCCAGCTCCGCACCGAGGAGGTCCGCGAGGCGATCAGACTGCCGCTTCAGGAGATCCTCCGCGCGATCCGCGACACCCTCGAGCAGACGCCGCCCGAGCTCGCCAGCGACATCGCACGCGACGGGATCCTGCTCGCGGGCGGCGGCATCCTGATCCGTGGCTTCGCCGACCTGGTCGCCGCTGAGACGGGGATGCCGGTCTACCCGGCGGAGTCGCCACTGACCTGTGTGGCCGTCGGCTCCGGCGAGGCGCTGGCGCATTTCGACCGGCTGAGCTCATCGAGCCGACAGTGGCGTCCGACGTACACGGCGGACTCGCGCACCGCGTAGTCCGGGCACCATCGTCGCCACCGCGCAGGCCGCCGGAAGCATCAGAAACGCGTCGACCGGTTCACGGAACCGGGGCGTCTCGGCGTTGATTAGCACCACGCTCAGCGCCAGCAGCACCGGCGTCAGCCACAGCCACCCCGGCGCCCGGCGCACGACCCGCGTGAACGCGCCCGCCATCGCCAGCAGGCACAGGATCCAGAACCCGACCACCCCGACCGTGGCGGTCGCGCGGTCCAGGCCGACCGAGGCGGTCGAGGCCTCCCAGGCGAACGAGCCCTCGAGCTCGAGCAGGCGGCGGAGGTTGTGGTAGCCGACGTCCAGCGGCGCGAGCGGGTGGCCGCCGATGTATTGGAGCGCGTCGCTGAGCTGATCATTGCTTAAGGCCGGCTCTGCGAGCCGGCTGGGGTGTGGCTCGGGCAGGTACAACCGCCACCGGTAGGGGATCAGGTGATCGGCGGCGGAGACGGAGTTGTAGGTCCCCGCGAGCGTGATCCCGCCCTGGTCGGAGATGGGGATGAAGGTGTGCAGGTCGATCGCGTCACGGATCACCCACGGCACGACGGTCAGCAGGGCGCTCACCACGAGCACGGCTGGACCGCTCAACGTTCCGTTGGTCGCGCGCCAGGATGCGATCGCGAGTGGGATCGCCAGCACCAGGCCGTTTTCATGGGTCAGCGCGGCGAGCCCGCTCAGCACCCCGGCGGCCGCGATCCATGCGTACGGATGTGGGCCGTAGTCGGCGCGCAGGGTGGCGTACACGGCCGCCAGCACGAGCGCCGTCAACAGGTTCTCGGCGACGAGCACCCCCGAGAGCTCGATGAAGGCGGGGTAGATGGCGGCGAGCCCGAGCGCGATCAGCCCGACCGTCGGGCCGAACGCCTCGAGCGCGACCAATCCGACCAGCGCGACCGTGACCGTCCCCAGCAGGGCGTTGGCAATTCGAGCCGGCTGGACCGCCCTGCCGCGTGGCGTGCGGTAGCCGTCGGCCACGTCGACGGCCGCGAGGAGGTAGGGATAGCCCGGCGGGAAGTACGCGCTCGGCCCGCGCGAGTCACCGGCGCCGCGGTCGTGCGAGGAGTAATCGCCGGTGTGGGCGATCTCCGCGGCCAGCCTCAGGTAGAAGGCACCGTCGTTGATCGGGCGGTAGCTGGTGCGCTGCACCTCCGCGATCCGGATCACGAGCGCCGCGAGCAGCAGCGCCCCGGCGATGGCGGCTCGACGCGTCACTCTCTCGCGAGAAGGGAATCACAGCGGGGCCTGGCGGCGCTAGCTGATCGCCTTCGAGGTGGCCAGGTTTCGGTGCTTCGGAGAACTCGGCCCGCTCGCCGGGGGGGTGCCTCAGCGGGCGAACCATCCTTGTTCGCCCGCTGAGGCGTGGGGGTGAGTCAGTGAATTCCGACGATCCCGGCGCACACCCAGTTGGACGCGCCGGCGCCGCCATTCCAGATCCGAGAGGCGACCGCGTCCTGCTCGCCCTTGCTCGCGAGATACGCCGCAGGCCCGGTCCCGCCGAACAGCTTCCACGTGCCCGGGACGATCTGGTAGTAGCCGGAGGCGCCGGCGCTGTTGGGGGGCAGATCCTGGCCGCCGGATTCGCACAGCACGATCGCGTAGGGGATCGCCCAGCCGCCGGACGGTCCGAGCGTGGGTCCCACCGGAGCTCCGGGGCTGGAACTCCCGCCGCCGCCGGCCGCGCCACTGCCGGCAGCGCCGGCGGCCGAGGCGGCAGCGGGGGCCGACGCGGAAGCAGCAGCAGCCGCCGCCGCAGCAGCCCGTTGGGCGGCGGCTGCCTGCTCTGCCTGGATCCTCGCAATCGCCGACTGGAGCCGACCAGCCCTCGCCCGGCTCGCTGCCAGCGCCGATTGCTGCGCCGCGCGCGCCCCAGCGAGCGCTGCCTGCTTTGCGTGAAGCAGCGTGTTCATGCCGGCGAGCGCCCGCTCTCTGATCTCCGCGGCCTGGGTGACCTCGAGCTCAGCCGCCTCGAGCCTCGCCAGCCGGCGCGCGGCGCCGTCGGCCTGCTGCTTGGCCTGCTTGGTCGCGATCACCGTCGCCTTCTGCTCCTGCTCGGCGCCGTTGAGGTAGTTGAGCTGGTCCAGCAGGTCGCTGAACCCGTGCGCGTCGAGCACCACTGAGACGAGGTCCGGGCGGTCGCCCTCGTAGCTGCTGACCAGCTGCTCGGCGAGGATCACGCGCGCGCGCGCCAGCAACGCCCTGAGCTCGACGACGATTCGCCGCTCGCGCGCGAGCGCGATCCGGTCCCTGGCGAGCGCCGCGCGGTCGTTCGCCAGGTCGTGCCGCACCGCCGCCTCGCGTGACTCAACCAGCGCGATCTGCGAGTCGAGCGCTCCGATCGCCTGTCCGAGCCGGCCGAGGCTCGCGGCCAGGCTTTGCTGGCGGCTCTGCTCTTGGCTCAGCTGCGAGCTGAGCTGGCTGATGCTGGCGGCTCGAGCGGGCTGCGGGGAGCCGCTCGTCGCCTCCAACCCGACCGCGATCAGGGTTGCGAGCGCAGCGCCGGCGGTTAGCCGAAGCCGAATCGAAGCAGTGCTGGTACGCCGGCCAATGATCATCGTGGGCGCCTACGGGGTTAGCTGTCGGGCTCGCGCTGGGATTGCGCTACGCGGTCACCAGACCGCGATTCGCCCCGGGGAGACTTGGGTCCCCCGCTTCCCCGCACGCGGCGGGGAATTCGGCGAGGCGCAGCCTATCAGGACCGGCACGGTGCTGCCCATCGGAAGCCCTATGTTTCTATTGCGACGCGAGCGGCGCTTTGGACTCTCCAATCGCCACGTCTTGAAGTGCGAGGAGCTCTCCGGGCGGGTCGCCCAAGAGGAGCCAGCCATCGTTGACGGTGCGCACCAACTCCCGCTTTGCCATGTCGGCAAGCGTGGTGCTCACCGTCGGCCGGCGGGCGGCTACGAGGTCGGAAAGAACGGTGTGCGTCAGTCGCAGCGGCAGGATGACCCCATCACTGCGAACGTGCCCCCAACGGTCCGCCAGGTGCCAGAGGAGCATATGAAGGCGAATGTCCACGCGCGCGTGGTGGACGATTGCCATGTTCACGGCGAGGTTGCGGGAGCGCTCGAGCGCGCGCGCCGCGAGGCGCCCGGTCAGCTGCGGATAGCGGGCCATGCGCTGCGCAGCCAGCCAGTCGAGCACCGCCATTCGGGTTGTTTCGAGCACCCGCCAACCCGTCGTTCGCGGAAGCGTCGGTTGCGCGTCCTCCCCCTGCCAGGGACGGAGGAGATCGCCCTCACCAAGCAACTCGGCGCCGAAGCGACCGTCCACCCCGACACGGCGCACCAGTAGTCCCTCCAGAACCAGGAGGCCAATACCATCGCTTGAGATGTCAGGGCCCTGGCCGCTCCAGTGGCCGCGCCGGATCCGTATCGCCGGCGCGATGCACTCCTGAATTGCGCGATCACGATAAGCCGGCGACACCCCCTCCGCAAGGTCAGGGTCCTCACGCAGGACGTAACAGATGGTGGCGCCGGCACGGCGGTTAGTGCTCACGCACACTAATGTGACAGACCCGGAGCGAGACGCATGGGCCGCCGAGATGGGCGAGCCGCGGGACGCTCGCGACCCGCTGGGCCGTGGGTCAGACTGGACCTTCTGAATGCGCCGTGACTTCCTGTGCGGAACGATCGGTCGAGGCTGGGCTGAGGATGATCACGCGATCCCCGGCTTGAAGCTGCTTGTCACTCCGAGGGGCCACGATCTCTCGGCCGTCGGTGACGGCGACGAGCAGGCTGCCGTCGGGCAACCGGAGTTTCCCGAGGCGGCGACCGCGAGCAGGAGAATCAGGGTCGACACCTAGTTCCACGATCTGGTAGCCGTCGAGTGGGGTCGTGCGTGCGTGGACGCGAGAGCCCGGATCCTCGGTGGCGAACTCGGCCGCCAATGCCCCTCGCTTGATCTCTCGAGTGGACGAATTGACGCGGTCGGCAAGCACCTCCAGGACGTTCTGGCGCGTAATCCATCCGAGGAGCTCCTGCCCGTCGTGGGAAAGTACCGGCAAGCCGTCTCGACCGTAGAGGACGAGCTGTCTCAATGCATGCTCGAGATCCTCCTCGGCAAACAGGGCCTGGGGCTGGCTGCTGGCGGTGACCGGACCAACCAGCCGCTCCCACTGACTGTCGTCGACGACGTCCGGTTCCGCCTCGGCTTCGGTGATCGAGTGACGTCGTGCCTGCCCGTTGACGCTCGGGAGCGGCTGCATCACGTCGGCGACGGTGAGCGCCTGCAGCGCACCGGTGGTCTTCGGGCGCTCGACGTCGATCCCTCGGCGCAGCAACTTTGTCGTGTAGATGCTTCCGTAGCTCAGGCGTTTGGAGAGCGCGGCCGCGATGCCGGTGGCGAGCATCACCGGGACGGTGAGGGTGAAGTTGCCTGTCATCTCCACGACGCTTGCGATCGACGTCAGCGGTGCCTGCGCCGCCGCTCCGAACACGCCGGCCATCGCCACCACCGCGTAGACGGCAGGCGGTCCGACGGATGGACCAAATATGTGTTGTGCGGCGACGCCGAAGGCCATTCCGGCCATCGCGCCGGTGAACAGTGATGGCGCGAACACTCCGCCAGAGCCTCCAATCGAGAGCGTGAGGCTGGCGGCGAGGATCTTGCCGAGCATGAAGATGACGATTAACCACAGCACCACGTGGCCGGCAACGACGTTGTTCATGACCGGGTAGCCGACCCCGTACATCTGTGGCAGCGCGAGCAATACCAGCCCCAGCGCTATTCCTCCCACCGCTGGGCGGGCCCACTCCGGGCGGCCCTTCCATAGCTCATCGACGGTGTCCTCGAGCTTGTACAGGACCGTCTTGAAACCCACTCCGATCAAACCCGCGGCGACCCCCAGCACGGCGATCAGCAGGTAGGTGTAATTGTTCGTGACGACCAGGTCATGAGGCATCCCGGTGAAGAACGGCGCCGACCCGAAGAACGCCCGACTGACCAGGTCGCCGGAGACGGCTGCGAGAATCGTGGCGAACAAGGCGTCGAACGAGAACACACGAAGGACGATCTCGAAGCCAAAGAACAGGCCTGTGATCGGCGCGTTGAAGGTCGCGGCGATACCGCCGGCGGCTCCGCAGGCGACGATGATCCGCAGACGCGATTCGGACATCCGCACGAGTTGGCCGAGCGTCGAGGCCAACGCCGAGCCGATCTGAACGATCGGGCCTTCTCGGCCCACCGAGCCGCCGACGCCGATGCACATCGCTGACGCGATCGCCTTCACGATGGTCACCGGCGGGCGAATCCGCCCGCCGTTCTCGGAAACCGCGAGCATCACCTCGGGGACCCCGTGCCCACGCGCCTCGCGCGCGAACCGGTGTATCAACGGGCCGTATAGGAGCCCGCCCACCACCGGGACCACGAGCACGAACCAGATCCCCAGCCACGGCAGGTGCAGGCTCGCGGCATGGCCTTGTTGGCCAAACTGCGGATGGCCGGTCGCAAGCCAGGTGAAGCTGTAGATCAGCCAGCGGAACACCACGGCGCCCAGTCCAGCGCCGGCCCCCACCAACAGCGCCATCGCCGCGAGCCCCATCCGCGAGCCCCCCAGCCACGTGGACGCCGCCCGAACCAGCGGAGCGCGGCCTGTCGGCCCCGGCACCGCGGCAACCGACTCCGCCGCTCCGACGCCGTTGCTGCCGGATCCGTTTTCAACCAGTGGGCGAATCATTCACGGACCAATGCGGAAGGACAAAGGCCGGGCGCTTGAGCAGCGGCCGTCGATGGGGAGTGGCTTATGGTGAACACTTCTCTCCTTCATACACCGTGGCTACCCGGTGTCATCCGCAGCCGTCAGCGGGCTGACCGTTCCGGCGCCGTCGGTGCTTGTTGCTTACCTCGAGCCTGTCGTTTATCCGCCTCGCATCGCTCACCCGCATGTGTGTCGAGGCTTCCCGGGGGCCTCCTATCCTCGGTTGTGTGTCGACTGACCGTGCCGCCGAGATCCTCAGTCGAGTGCGCGCCACGCCGGTCGGATTCGTACGCACCTACGGGGACGTGTCGCCGGGGGCGCCGCGGATCGCCGGCGCGGTACTGCACGGCTGCAGCGATCGCTCCGTCCCGTGGCACCGGATCGTGCGCGCCGACGGATCGCTCGCGAAGGGCTCTCATCAGCGGGCGCTGCTCGAGGCCGAGGGGGTCCCGTTCCGCGGCGCTCGGGTCGACATGCGGGTCGCCCGGCTGCCCACCGCGTTCTGATGTCGGCGCCTCAGCGGCCCTGCCACACCGGCTCGCGCTTCTCCGCGAACGCCTTGGCGCCCTCCTGGGCGTCTTCGGAGGACATCACCGGGCTGGCGATTTCTCCCTGGCGGGCGAAGAACTCCGAGTCGGGCCAGTCGACGGCCCCGGTCAGGATGCGCTTGGATGCCGCGAGGGCCAGCGGTGCATTGGCCGCGATCGCCTCCGCCAGCTGAAGCGCGGCGGTGAGCGCCTCGCCCGGTGCCGCCAGCCGGTTGACCAGTCCCAGCTCGTACGCGCGCTCCGCCTGGATCGGGTCGCCGGTCAGAGCCAACTCCATCGCGATCGTCCGCGGCAGCACCCGCGGGAGCCGCAGCAGCGCCCCGCCGGCCGCGACCAGCGAACGCTTGACCTCAGGGATCCCGAGCCTCGCGCCGCGGGCGGCGACGATCAGATCGCAGGCGAGCGCAATCTCGAGCCCTCCCGCCACGGCGAACCCTTCGATCGCGGCGATCAGCGGCTTCTCGGCCGCCCGCTGGGCGATCCCGGCAAAGCCGCGATCGCCCGCCCATGGACGCTCGCCGCTGACGAACGCCTTCAGGTCCATGCCTGCGGAAAAGCCCTTGCCGGCGCCGGTCAGCACGCCGACCGACAGCCCCGTGTCGGCGTCCAGCTGGTCCAGCGCGTCGGCGATGCCGTGCGCTACCGCGGCGTTGACCGCGTTTCGCTGGTCGGGCCGGTTGATCGTGATCAGGAGGATGCGCTCGCGGCGCTCGGTGAGGACGGCTGGCTGATCGTTCATGCCGCAAACAATTTTAGGTCGGGCTGGCGCTCGCCGCGGAGCAGCTCGAGGTCGACCTCGACGCAGTCGATCCCGCGCGCGCCGGCCAGCACGCGCGCCTGCGGCTTGATCGCCTGCGCCGCCAGCACGCCGCGGCAGCTCTGCAGCGCCGGGTCGCGGCGGATCCGCTCCAGGTAGCGGGTGAGCTGCTCGACCGCTTCGATCCCCGCCACGCGCTTGATCTCGACCGCCACCCAGTGATCCTCGCCGTCGCGGCACATCAGGTCGACCGGCCCGATGTCCGTCGGCCACTCGCGCCGGACCAGCCGGAAACCCTCACCGCACCACCGTGGCTGGTCGGCCAGCAGTTCCTGGAGGTGCGCCTCGACGCCGTCCTTGGCGAGCGCCAGCTCCTCATCGGGGGAGCCCATGTCGTGGCTGACGTCGGACAGCGTCTGCGAGATCGCGATCTCGAGTCGATCCTCCGATTTCCCGCCCCGTTTGCGGACCACGATCAGCTGCCCTGACTCCTCGATCACGGTCGGCGGCGTCATCCAGTTGAGCGGTTTGTAGCCGCCGGCATCCGCATGGACGAGGACTGACCCGTCGGCCTTGACGATGATCAGCCGCAGCGCCTCGGGGAGCACAGCGTTCAGGCGACCGGAGTAGCGAACCGAGCAGCAGACGACCATCAGGCGCACCCACCCACCCTATGATCAAAGCCGGACAGGAACCATGCGCAACCAGCTTCGACCCCTCTTCGACCGGATCGTGATCAAGGAGCTCGACCCCGATCGGGTCCGGCGCTCCGGGTTGATCGTCCCGCCCGGCTCGGATGAGCCGCCGCCGCAGCACGGTATCGTGCTCGCGGTCGGTCCGGGCCTCGAGTGGTGGGATCACGTGGGCGTCCAGATGCCGGTCAAGCCCGGCGACCATGTCGTGTTTCCCGCCTCCGCCGGCGCCTGGATCGAGGTCGAGGAGGAGCGCCTGCTCGTCTGCCGGGTGGGCGAGCTGCTCGGCGTGCTCGAGGAAGTGGGTGAGTGCCCCGGTTGCAGAGGCAGGCCACTGGGGCCAAGCGAGACCTGTCCGGTGTGCGGGCGGGAGGGCTCGGTCGCCGGCGGCCCGTCGTAACCGACCGCCGCGTACTCCGGACCCGGTTCGTCTCATCGCCCGACGTGGGCTATCTAGTCGCTGACATAGCGCGACTCGATGGCCCACGTCACCAGACTGCTTGGGGCGCGCGGCTGCGGTCTCATGGATTGAGCCGGTTGAGGTCCCGGGGGAACAGTGTCGTCTCGCGGATGTTCCTGGGGCCCGTGAGCCGGGCGACCCAGCGCTCGAGTCCGAGCGCGAATCCGCCGTGGGGCGGCACGCCGAACTTGAACCCCTGGAGGTATCTACGCCGCCGGCTTCGTCCACACGAGCGA
Organism: uncultured Solirubrobacterales bacterium; assembly: GCA_963767695.1. Taxonomy (GTDB): domain Bacteria; phylum Actinomycetota; class Thermoleophilia; order Solirubrobacterales; family Solirubrobacteraceae; genus Palsa-465. The sequence continues at coordinate 41,251 of CAVYFE010000012.1, read as the reverse complement.
GTAGCGCCACAGCAGGTGGCGGCGAAGACGCACGTCTGGAAGCGTGCGCGCGGCGAGCCGCTGGAGCGCCTTGTAGGTGTGGCTCGGCGCGACGGTTGGCGCGCAGGACTCCCCGTGGTCCTTGGCCAGGAGGTGCGCGCGGTTGACGATCACCGCGGCGGCGTCGCGCGGTAAATCGGCCGGCCAGCGGCTGCGCGCGAGCCCGAGCACCGCGAGCGTGCCGCCGGGCCGCAACAGCGCGACCATCCGGCGCAGCGCGGCCGCTTCGTCCATGTGGTGCAGCGCCGCGACGCACACGACGAGGTCAAACGACGCCGGCGCAAACGGGAAGGTCCGGAAGTCGCCGAGCAGATAGTCGATGTCTGAGTCCGGATCCTGTCGGCGCGCGGCATTGATGCAGTCCGCGCTCCCATCGATCGCCGACACGTGGCGAACCGAGCGCCGGAGCTCCCGCGCCAGCCCGCCCTCGCCACAGCCGACGTCGAGCGCCCGCGCACAGGGCTCGGGCACGGCCTCGAGCAGGACCCGGCGGTAGTGGAGGTTGTGGTTCCAACGCTCCACGCCCGGCGTCACGGCGGCCGACCCGCCAGCCCCTTACGCCGCCGTCCGCTCCGAGAGCGACCGCGGCTGCGTGGCCTCGACTCGTGCCAGCAGGTCGGCGACGTCCGCATCGTCTCCCAGCTCGAGCGCCCGCCGGCACGCGCGCCGGCATTCGCGGGCGCGGTCGGTCCGGGCCAGCGCGTGCGCGTAGGTCGACCACGCCGCGCCGGACTCGGGATCCAACCGGGTCGCCGCCTCGGCGGTCGAGACCTCCGCGCCGACGTCGCCGGCCAGGTGGTAGGCGAGCGCCAAGTCGAGGAGTCCCTCCACCGTCGGTCCCATCAGCCGTGCGTGTTCGAGCGCCGAGATCGCGGCGGCGCGATCCATCTGCCGCATCCGCAGGCGGCCGAGACGCTCCCATGCCGAGGCATCGCCCGGCGCACGGTCCGCCGCGCGGGCGGCCGCGTCGGCGGCCAGATCGATCGCGCCCATGTCTTCGTAGATCCGTGATGCGAACCGCTCCGGGGTCGGCCGGTCGCTGTCGACCCTGGCCCAATCGCGCACCGCGCGGGCGGCGGCGGGGAGGTTTCCGGCCTGCCAGAACGCGGCGGTCAGCAACCTGAGCACCACCGGGTTCGACGGGTCAGCGTCGCGGGCGTATACGAGCCGCTGCGCGGCGAGCGTCGCGTCACCCTCGGCCAGCGCGTGCTGAGCGGCGGTCATGAACCGCTGAACCCGGTCGGCCGCGGGGTCGGGCTTTGAGAAGTCGACGAACTGAAGCGACCCCGCCGGAATCGTCCGTACGCCGACCGCGAACGAGACCCGCGCCCACTGCTGGACGTCGTCCTCTTCGCCGGAGAAGTAGATGCCCGTGACCGTGCCCACGCCCCACTCCGGATACGAAAGGCAGCGCGCATAGCGGTGGACCACCGAGTGATCGGGAACCCGCGCGCCGAACGGGTCGTGCTTGGCGCGCTCCTCGGACGCCGCGCGCTCCCGCTGCTCGGCCTCGTAGGCTCGCCGGCCGGCCTCCTCGCGTGCCTTGCGGGTGGCTGCGGCCGAGACCTTGACGGCGTTGCGGGTCACGCGCCCGCCGCGCGAGCCCTCGGCGAGCGCCTCGAGTTCGTCGGCGGCCTCGTTGATCGCCTGCAGGTGGCGCTGGTGCTCGTGCTGGCGGCCGGGCGGCGCGATGTCCGGATGCCAGCGCTTGGCCATCCGGCGCCGCGCGAGCTGGACCGCCCGTTGATCGAACGGCGGCTCGAGCTCCAGCAGCAGCAGCGCTTGCTCTACGTCGAGGATCCGAGGCATGAACCCCCTACGTTAGCGTTGCCGACAGCATGCGGGTGCGCCGCGCGAGGCGATGGCGGCCCGCGCGGCACAACCGAGTTGAGGGCGAGCGCTGCCTCGCCTGTCAGGACTGCGCTTGGAGCTCCTCGGCCGACGGGACGACGATTGGCCCGTCTGGTGGCTGCGTGAAGCGGATCGGGTTCCCGAACGGATCGCGCAGCGCGCAGTCGGTCCCGTAGAACCGCTCGGTTGGCTCCTGGGTGAACTCGACTCCGGCCGCCCGCAGGCGCTCGTAGGTGCCGCGGCAGTCGTCGGTCTCGAAGATCACGCCGCCGCCCGCGCCGCCCTTGGTAACCAGTTCGCGGATCTCCGCCGCCGTGGCGTCGTCGTACAGGGGTGGACCCGGCACGGTCAGCACCAGCTCGAGGTCCGGTTGGTCTGGGACGTTCACGGTCAAAAACCGCATGAATCCCATATCGGCATCGGTGTGGACGACCATTCCGAGCTTGCCGACGTAGAAGTCCAGCGCCTCGTCCTGGTCCAGGACGTGGATGAAAGTGTGGGTGATTCGCTTGAACATGCCGGTCACGCTAGCCCTCGGCGCCCGGGCGCGCTTCTCCGAATCTGCTCTTCAGCGCGCGGGGCGTGTCCACGCCATGACCCAGCAGGGCGGCACGCGCGCCCCGGCGCCATTGGCGGCGATACGCGCTCGGTAGCGCGACGGCGGCTCACCGACGATTCCCCGGAACGTGCGGCTGAACGTGCCAAGGCTGTTGAAGCCGACGTCGAAACAGATCTCGGTCACCGGGCGGTCGGTTTCCCGCAGCAGCTCCATCGCCCGTTCCACGCGGCGCCGCTGCAGGTAGCTGTGCGGCGTTTCGCCGAACACCGCGCGGAACTGGCGGCTGAAATGCGCGGGCGAGACATGGGCCACGCCGGCCAGTGCCGGCACGTCGAGCGGCTGCGCGAACGATCGATCCATCGTGTCGCGCGCCCGCAACATTCGGCGGTTGCGGTCCTCGGCGGCACGCGACATCGACCAAGCCTACGCCAGCCATAGCGCCTCGATCGGCGCCGGGATGTCCCGAACGTCCACCGGTGCCCCATTATCCGCTAGCTTGGGGCCACGTGTGCCGGTACCGCTGACGGTTAGTTAGTTAGTATGCCACGCCGGGGGGCGAGAACGAACGATTCGTGGCCATGCCACGAGAGAGGAGATGTGGGGTGAAACGTCTGATTGGTAGTGGCCTGGCTGCACTGGTCGTGTCGTGCATTGCCTTGGTTGTGTTGGGTTCCGGGGCGTCGAGCGCGACAAGTGTCGCGACCGTCGCCGCAAGTCCGGTGAACAGGACGTTCTCGTTCATCGCCAAACCAAACTCGTCGACCACCACGCTGTTCAACATCGACTCGCTGCTTGTAAACGCGCGTTGCGACCCGAGGGGCAACCCGGTCGTGTTCGCGTTCACGTCCGCGGGCTCCGCGGATATCTTTGGGCGCGTGTTCGACGGGTTCGGAAGGGGCCACATCATCAAGAACAGCGCATTCACGAGGGGCGGCAAGGGGGTCAGCCTGTCGCCGCAAGTGTCCGGCGATTTCAACTCCTCAGGGACTGTGATGTTCGAACGCTCCAACGGCGCCGTGGTGACCGTTAACTACGCGTTCGACAACGCCACGACACTGAACAAAATGAACGTGTGCACCGTGTACGGGTCGATCGTCGCCACCTGACAGCAAGCTCTGGGGTTGGCTTCCCGCGAGCCTGCGGGAAGCCGACGCCGGGCGCGGCCGCTCGGGCTCAGTGCTCGCGTCCGCTCACCAACGGCGTCAGGTCGATGCCCGGCGTTCCGTCCCCCAAGAGCGTTTCGAGTGCCCCGAAGGCGTCGCGATCGAGACGGCCAGGCACTTCGCTGCGGATGATCACCAGTGCGGCGTCGGCGCGGTATGCCGAGCGATAGGGGCGTTCAGCGGTTAGCGCCTCGTAGACGTCGGCGATGGCGAGGACCCGCATCGGCATCGTCAACTCGGTAGATGTCAGCCCGTACGGGTAGCCGCTACCGTCGAGTCGCTCGTGGTGCGCGCTCGCCAGCGGCGAGAGCCCCTCGAAGCCCGGTACCCGGCGGAGAATCCGCTCGGTTACCAGCGGATGCTCCCTGATCTTGGCGAACTCGGCGTCGGTGAGGCGTTCCGGCTTGTCGAGAATCCGGTTGGAGATCGCCAGCTTGCCGATGTCGTGCAGCCGCGCTGCGCGACTCAGGGCGCGCAACTCGGCCGGCTCCAGGCCCAGGAGCGTGCCGATGCCGATCACGATCGCCCGGGCGCGATCGGAGTGCAGGTGGGTCCACGGCGATTTGGCGTCGATGATCGCCGCGAACCCGTCGGCAATCCGGTCCAGCCGGTCCTCTTCGGCGATCAGCACGCGATCAGGGGGCTCGATCGCGGCGAGGTCCGGCTCGGCCAGCGACGCCCAGAAGCCGGCGTCGTGGCGAACCGCGCCGAGGGCATCAACGAGTGCGGGGTCGAACCATTGGCCGCTGCGCTTGGCCGCCATGCGGTATGCGGCGTCGACTCCGCGCGCGGCATGAAACACCTCCACCGTCTGCGCCAAGCACAGAATGCGAGCCGCCAGCGGAATCTCTGCCCCACGCAGGCCCCGGGGCTGGCCGCGCCCGTTCCAGTGCTCATCGAGCGCGCGGATCGCCTCGGCGGTCGCGTCCGAGAACCCGAGCATCCGGGCGATCTCGGCGCCGCGTTCGCACCGCGCCAGCATCAGCGATCGAGTCACCTCGCCCTCGTCGCGGATCGTCCGCAGCCGCTCGACCCGGGCGCCCAACGTCCCCCCCGGCGCGACGGTCCTCAGCGACCACGTGAACGCGGAGACCGGCCGCGCCCAGTCCACGAGCTTCGACGTCCGTTTGGCGACTTGGTCATCGGCGCCGAACAAAGCCGCCATTCGGGCCGAGTTTGCGGAGCACCCCGCGTCCTTCAGCAGCAAGGCATAGAAGAGATCCGAACGCGCCACGGAGTCGAGGCCCAACTCCTCCGCCACGCGCATGCCGATCAAGCACGATCGCCTCGCGTGTCCCGGCGGCTCCCCCTCGGCGAGGTCCAGCGCATAGGACAGTGAGCCGATCAGCTCGGACAGGGCGATCTCGCGCGAGCCCCCAATCACCTTTGCAGTATCGCTCATTAGCCCATCCGCCGGTGCACTGGGCAACCCGCGCCGGCGATCGCCCGCGGCGCCGGATCGTTTAGCGCTTCACCGACGCCGCGATGAAGGTACGGTGCTCGGCATGGGTTTCGGGTTGAACAAGCTCCGCTCGACTGGATCCGCCACCAGGACGCCGGATGCAGAGGACCCGAGCCTCGACGAATCGGCGCATTCAGCGCCAGAGCCGTCCCCTCCCGGCGAACGGGTGGCCGGTATCGCTGCTCCACCATCGTCGGTGGATTCCTCGAAGCTGAGCTCCGGACGGCGTTCGGCTTCGCTCGTGACCCGAATCCGGTCGCTCGTGCAGGCGATCCAAGGCAATGACGAGGCCGCAATCGAAGCCGCGATCCTGCGCCTGAGCCAGTCGCGGCGGATCTTCGCTCCGCTCGCGTTCGCGATCGGCTCGTTTGTGCTGCTGTTCGACGGGCTCAGGCTGCTGTTGTCGAACTGGCGGCTCACGCTCGTGCAGATCCCGCCGGCGATGTTGATCTGGCTGGCGATGTTCGACCTCAGGGCCCACCTGCTGCACGGCAGGTCCCTCAACGTGATCCGCGGCCCGATTCTGATCCCGATCGGGTTGGTGATCGTGGCGATCACCGTGGCGTGCTTCTTCCTCAACGCCGTGTTCGGATTCGCGATCGCGCAATCGGGTGCCCCGAGGATCCGACCCGCGGTCGCGCAGGCGCGACGGCAGTGGGCGCCGATCGCGGCCTCGGGCGCTGTCGTCGGTGCGCTGCTCGCATTCGCGACGACGGTGGCAACACGGTGGGGACACCCGTGGTTCACCCTCTCTCTGGGAATCGTCGTCGGGATCATGATGGTCTGTTACGTGGCCGTGCCCGCGCGGCTCATCGGGGTGAAGCCAAACCAGCCGCGCCGGGACAAGCTGCGGACCTCGGCGGTCGCGGGTCTCATCGGCGCGACCGTCTGCACGCCGCCCTACCTCCTCGGGCGCTTGGGCCTCCTGATGCTCGGATCGCGCGTCCTGTTCATCCCCGGGATCTTCGTCCTCGCTATCGGGGTCACGCTCCATGCCGGCGCAACGGGCGCCGTCAGGGCGATAAAGATGAGCACCAAGCTCACGCGCCCATCCGCGCGAGCCGCCGCCGCGTCTGATTCGTGAGTAAACCCGCGAATCCGTCCTCGCCGGACGCTTGCGGAGGGCCAAGCGTCCGGCGAGGCTTCGTTCCCCCGGGCCACAACATCCATGGGCCGAGGTGCATCATCCGCCCCGGCAGATCGCGGGGCGTGGCCCACTTGTGCTCGCCATGTCAACTTGTCGTGAATGACAACCGGCGAGCGCGCTGACCCGTGCGGCCGGCCGAGCGCCAGCCGAACCGGGCTGCGTGGCGCCGCCAGCCCAGCGCGCGATGGCCGAAGCGGTTGAGGTTCACGCGGCGCGACCCAAGCGTCGAAGCTCGCGGTCGGATAGAACACGAACGCCCGCCCGCCCCCCGTCCGGAGGCCGCCGGCGGCGGCGCGAGCTGACCCGATGTCTCCCCACCACGATGGAGTAGATGAGCGATGAACGGTGCGCAGTCCCTGATCCGCAGCCTCACCAACGCCGGCGTCGAGGTGTGCTTCGCTAACCCCGGCACTTCCGAGATGCACTTCGTCGCTGCGCTTGACGAAGTGCCTGAGATGCGGGGCGTGCTCGGCCTGTTCGAAGGCGTGGTGACCGGCGCCGCCGACGGCTACGGCCGAATCGCCGAGAAACCCGCCGCCACGCTCCTGCACCTTGGGCCCGGGCTTGCGAACGGGCTCGCGAGTCTGCACAACGCCCGGCGGGCCAATACCCCGATCGTCAACGTCGTCGGTGACCACGCGACCTACCACAAGCGCTACGACGCGCCGCTGGAATCGGACATCGAACCGCTCGCCGAGTTCCTGCAGGGCTGGGTTCGCCGCAGCAACGACACGTCCGCGGTCGGAGCGGACGCTGCTTGCGCAGTCGCCGCCTCGATCCTCCCGCCCGGTCGCGTCGCGACCCTGATCCTGCCCGCCGACATCTCGTGGGGGCCAGACGGGCAGATCGCCGAGCCGAGTCCGCCCGCCACCCGAGCCACCGTGCCCGACGCCACGATCGAGATGATCGCCGAGGTGCTGCGCGGCGGCGAGCCCGCCGCTCTGCTGATCGGCGGCGCCGCCTGCCGAGAGCCGGGACTGCGCGCCGCCAGTGCGATCGCCAACGCGACCGGCGCCAAGGTGTTCGTCGAAACCTTCCCCGCCCGGCTTGAACGGGGCGCCGGGCTGCCGGCGATCGAGCGGCTCGGCTACTTCGCCGAGCAGGCCGCCGCCCAGCTCGACGGCATCAAGCGGCTGATCCTCGCCGGCACCCGCGCACCGGTGACGTTCTTTGCCTACCCCGGCAGGCCGAGCGAGCTCACGCCGGAAGGCGCGCGAGTTCACACGCTCGCCGACCGCGCCGACGACGCCGTCGTCGCGCTGCTGGCGCTAGCCGACCAGGTCGCCGCGGGCACCGCGCCGACGGTTGCGCAGGCCGCCCCGTCTGTGCCGCCCAGCGGCGAGCTGACGGCGCAGAGCTGGGTCGAGGTACTCGCCGCGCTGCTCCCCGATCAGGCGATCATCTCCGACGAATCCAACACCTCCGGCGGGTTGCTTCCCGCGGCGACCGCAGGCGCGCCCCGTCACGACCTGCTCACCCTCACCGGCGGCGCGATCGGACAAGGGATGCCGGTCGCCACCGGCGCCGCGGTCGCGGCGCCCCACCGCCCCGTCATCAACCTCGAATCGGACGGCAGCGCGATGTACACGATCTCCTCGCTCTGGACGCAGGCACGGGAGAACCTCAACGTCACCACCGTCATCCTCAACAACCACGCTTACGCGATCCTCCGGCTCGAAATGCAACGCGTCGGCGCTCAACTCGGGGGCGCCGCCGCGAAGGCACTCCTCGACCTATCGGCACCCGACATGGACTTCGGCAGCATCGCGGAAGGCATGGGCGTGCCTGCGTCACGCGCCCACACGTGCGAGGAATTCGCCCAGCAGCTGCAACTAGCGATCGACGAGCCCGGCCCCCACCTCATCGACGCGCTGGTCCCGCCCCTCATCTGAACCGATACGAAGAACCGGTGCCACCCTGTTCGGCCGGCAGGTCCCGCCACGACGTGACACCGACCGACCGGTGGCCGCAGCAACCGTCGGGCGTCACAGTCGTCCAGGTGAAAGTAACAAATTAGCTTCAATTCGATCCGGTCCGACCGGGAGCAAATACCGTGGGGCGATGCTCGCGCGCGGACGCAGTCGCAACCGAAGCGGTGTCGTTGTCACTTCTGCCCTGATCGGTGTTGTAACTGTTGCCGGGTTGTGCGCGGCGATGCTCGCCCTGTTGGTCACCATATTCACCCGCGGCAGTGGCTGTTCCGCGTCCAGTGCGAGCAGCGCCGACTCGATCGTGCTGGGTGCTCCCGGGACGGGCAGGCTTGTCGGCGCGAGTGAATACGGTGGTCCTGGCGATCCGAGCTCGGGGACGATCGGAGCGCGCGGCGATGATCTGCTGACGCACCCGGACAGCTATGCGGAGCTGGGCGGGCTGACCTGGCAGACCGCCACCGCGATGGGCGGCCTTCCGTATATGACGCCCCTGAGGATCACCGTCGCCGGCGGCTCGGCGATCGCCTACAAACGGGACTTCGGGCTCGGCGGCGGGCCGGTGGCCGGCCTCCCGCGCGTGATCGATCTGTGGTGGGAGCTGGCCGAGCGGCTGGGCATTCCTTACGAGGATGGACTGTGGTCGGGGCCGGTGCGGATCGAGCGACCGCCGCCAGCCGGTGCCGGGAACCTGCTCGGCCAGACCGCGGGTCAGTCGATCGGGCTCGTCCAGGCGTCCGCTGCGACGACCGACCCGGCTGCGTGCGCCCCTGACGGCGTCACCGGCGTCCCGCTCACCGATGCCGACCGCGCGGCATTGTTGTCAAACGGCCTCGCGGCGGCGCCCCGCGACGCGCCGCTCGCGGTCAAGGAGATCATCGCCGCCGGCAATCAGATCGCCGGCAAGCCGTACCTGTACGGCGGCGGGCACGGCCTGCCGCTGTCTGCGATCGCGCCGGCGTATGACTGCTCGAGCAGCGTCGAGCATCTGCTCTACGGAGCCCGGTTGCTGCCGGTCACCTACGGCGGCCCATCAGGTCAGCTCGAGTCCTTCGGCCAACCGGGTCCCGGGCGCTGGGTCACGCTCTACGCCAGCGCCGACCACGTATTCATGTACGTCGCAGGGCTGCGGTGGGATACGCACAACGCGGCCGGGGCCGGCGATGGCAGCACCGGGATCGGCTGGCACCCGCTGATCCGCAGCTCCGCCGGCTTTGTCGCCCGCCACCCGGTGGGGCTCTAGCGGTGCGGATCGCTCGGGCGGTGCGAGTTGCTGTTGCGGTGCGAGTCGCTGTCGTGCCAGCGGTCGCCACGGCCGCGCTGGCCGGCTGCAGCGGCCTGGCGCCGCCGTCCGCAACGACCGCGACCCAGCCCTCCAAGCTCGCGCGCGCCCAGGCGACCCACGAGTACACCTCGTCGCCACCTCCGCGCCAGCGCGCCGACACCAGCGCGGCGAGCGCGATCCGCGCGATCCAGGTGTTCGCCACGGCGTACACCAACTGGAGCGCCGGTACGGTCACCGCCGACATGCGCGCGCTCGCTGCGGCCAGCATCGGTCAGGCGCGCGCGGCGATGGAGCTGGCGGCGGCCGGCACCGCCCAGGACTATGAGCTCCAGCGCGGCGGGGTCGCCAACAGCGGGACGGTCGAGGCGATCGCGCCGCTGATCGGAAGCCACGACCGGTACGTGGTCGTCACGCGCGAGCTCACCACCGCCACCAACACCACCGCCTATCAGGGGCTGCGCCCGGCGTGGCACCTCACGCTCGCGACCGTGACCGAGATCGGTCCGGGCCAGTGGGTGCTGAGCGGCTGGCAACCGGAAAGCTGAGGACCGCTCGAATGTGTCAAGAGCCGGGGGCGCAGCTCGTCAGCGAGCTCGAAGCGTTCTGGCCGCGGTGGCGTTGGTCGGGGCGCGTGAATGGGCGCGGTGCGGCACCGGCGGCCGCAACGTTTCGCGCATCGTCCGGCCTTGATTTCGCGTCACATTGGGGCCTCCTGCGGGCCCTAAAGTGGCGCGCATCGTTCGGCGTTGATTCCGCGTCACGTTGAGGACGTTACAAACCGACATCGCAGCCGCTTCGGACGGCCGCGCTCCCCGCCTTGCCGGCCTAGGCAGGAAGTCAGATTCCTCCACGCTCCCCCAAACACTCAATGCGCCGCAACGTTCAGCACCACGGTGATCACGAAGCACACCAACGCCGCGAGCCGCAACAGCAGGCCGGCGCGATCGCCCGGGCGTCCGGTGACCATCCCGACGATCGCCAGGGACATGCAGGCCACGGCGATCAGGGCGAACACGGCTGCCAGTGCGCGCACAGCTGGATGGTCGCACGACGGCGAGTCTCGCCGGCGCGTCTTCGAGGCTCACGTTTTGGGGGACCCCTGATCGCTCCCCGCCGCGGGCGCCTCGGGCGCCGCGGGCGCCTCGGGCGCCTCGGGCGCCGCGGGCGGCGCGTCCGCCGGAGCCACAGCCCTCCCCGGCGCCCCCACCGCCGCCGGCGCCACAGCCGCGACCGCCGCCGGCGCCTCAGCTGGCACCGCGGCTCTCCCAAGCAGGAACGTTTTCTGGATGTCGAGCATCGCCCGCTCCCACTCCCCACGGTTCGAGAGCCACTTGAAGCCCATCAGCCCCAGTCCGACCACGATCGCGATCCCGACGTTCGAGACCTGCTGCGGACTCAGATGCAGCTTGAACACCTCGTTCGCGAATCCGGCCAGCGCCGGCGAGAGCACCGCGAATACCGGCGCCAGCACGCCCGCCACCAGCTTGCCGGCGTTCGCACTGAGCCATCCCCCCAGCAGGTCGTCACTGCCGACTTCGGCCGGAACGGATGTCGTGCCGAGCTGACCGTCTGCCATCACGGCCTCCTTTCGAGCACTTGGACGATGTCGGGGAAGGTGTCCTGCGCCGCCAGTCGCGCGGCGCTCACCGAGCCGCCGAACCCCGACCCGCCGAACCCCGACCCGCCGAACCGCGACCCGCCGAACCCCGTGCCGCCGAACCCCGACCCGACGATCACCGGGTCGAAGTACTCCGGCGTTCCGCCTGCCGGCACAGTGACACTCTCAGGAGATGGTTTCACGGCGCGTCTGCGCCCCCTCGTCGTTGCGGTAGCGCACCTCGATCTGCTCGGCGCCCAAGTCGAGGACCGCGAACCCGAAGCGCGCCCAGTGATCGCCGCGTTCCTCGAGGAAGCCGCGCTCCTCCCACGCGCCCGGCGCCGGGATCGGGTCATCGGGGCCGTGGCTCATCAGCACCGGCACGCCTCCGTTGCCGATGCAGCGCGGGAACTCGATGTGCTGATCGGCGGCGAACCCCATGCACCGATGCTCGTGGCCCCAGATCCACGCCGTCACCCGACCTGTGTTCAGCACCGGGTCGAGCTTCTGGTGGAGCGTGGGGCCGAGATCTTCGGGGTCATAGACGGAGATCAGCTGGTGATGGCTCATCAGCATCAGCTTGCGCTCTGATTCGCCGGCGACCTGGGCGACGAACTGCCCCTGCGGATCCTCGAGCAAGCCGACGTGCCCGTGCGAGAGCGGGTCCTGATCCCAGGAGGTGTCGAGCGCGACGATGTCCCACGACGGTGAGGTGATCCGGAAGAAGCTCGTGGACTTGCCGTCGGGCGAGTGCTGTCCGGCGAAGCGCGGATCAGCGAGCAGCGTCTGAAAGTAGCCGAAGCCGCCGCCGTACATGTCGTGGTTGCCGTTCAGCGACCATGACGTGACTCCCGCCGCAGCCTGTTCGGCGCTGACCGGCCACAGACCCGCCGCAAGCACGTTGCGCCGTACTTCCTCCGGCGTTCCCGAGTAATAGACGTCGCCGAGGTGAATGACGTGCGCCTCGCGCCCGTGGGCGAGCGCGTCCGCGACCTCGTCGGCCATATATCCCGCCACCGCCCGCGCCCGCGGAAGCCCGGTTCCCCAGTCGCCGACAACTACGACCCGCGCGTCGTCGCTGATCTTGGCGTGCGCCGGCTGCGGGTTGAATGGATGGTTGCCGTCCGCCAGGCGCCCCGCCATCGCCAGGCCGATCTCGATTATCCACTCGACGTTCGTCGGCCCGTAGCGCTCGGGGTGCAGGTAGGACTCGCACGTGTGGATGATCTTGCTGAGCCCCTCGCGGCGGACGGGCGTGTCGTCCTGCACGCCCCCCTGCTCGCGGAGCTTTGTCTCGATCGTGCTCTGCATCAAGCTCTGGACGGGGTCGCGCGCGAGGTACGGGACCGTGGGCGCGTTTCTGCCACCCGATGAGGCGAGCCGATCGTCGACGTCGGGCATGTTCTGAAGCTCGGGAGCCGCGGCGTTCTCCCGGATCGCCTTCGCATAGCGACCGAGCTCCTCCCGATCGAACGCCTGCTTGAGCATCGACTGCCCCCTTGGTTGTGAACGACGCTCGCGCGATCCTAACCTGCTCGCCCCCTATCCTGGGCGTGCATATGTCATCCCAGTACATCTTCACCACCTATAAGCTCTCGCGACGCTACCCGCCCGACCGGGAAGTGCTCAGCGACATCTCCCTGTCGTTCCTGCCGGGCGCGAAGATCGGCGTCCTCGGCTACAACGGCGCCGGCAAGTCGACACTGCTGCGGATCATGGCCGGCCTGGACGCCGAGTTCGACGGCCACGCGCAGCTGGCACCGGGCGCCACCGTGGGACTGCTCGAGCAGGAGCCCCAGCTCAACGCCTCCAGGGACGTGCGCGGCAACGTGGAGGAAGGAGTGGCGGAGGTGCGCGAGCTGCTCGATCGCTTCAACGAGCTGTCGATGAACTACTCAGACGAGACCGCCGACGAGTTCGGGCGCGTGCAGGAACGGATCGACGCGGTCGACGGCTGGAACCTCGACACGACGCTCGAGATCGCGATGGACGCGCTCCGCTGCCCGCCACCGGACGCCGACGTCTCGACGCTGTCGGGCGGCGAGCGCCGCCGCGTCGCCCTGTGCCGGCTGCTGTTGCGCCAGCCGGATCTGCTGCTGCTCGACGAGCCGACCAACCACCTCGACGCGGAATCGGTCGCGTGGCTCGAGCGGTTCCTGCAGGACTACGCCGGGACCGTTGTCGCGGTCACCCACGATCGTTATTTCCTCGACAACGTCGCCGGCTGGATCCTCGAGCTCGATCGCGGCCGGGGGATCCCCTACCAGGGCAACTACTCCGGCTGGCTCGAGCAGAAACGCGAGCGGCTTGCGCACGAGGCGCGGCAGGAGAGCGCCCGCCAGCGGACGATCGAGCGCGAGCTCGAGTGGGTCCGCCTGAACGCCAGCGCCCGGCGCAACAAGCCAAAGGCCCGGCTCAACGCCTACGAGGCGCTGCTGGCGCAAGAGCGAAACGTCAAGCTCGACCAGGTTCAGATCCACATCCCGTCCGGTCCGCGGCTGGGGGAGGTGGTGGTGCAGGCGGATGGCGTGCGCAAGGCCTACGGCGACCGGGTGCTGATCGACGAGCTCTCATTCAACCTCCCGCGCGGCGGGATCGTGGGGATGATCGGCCCCAACGGCGCCGGCAAGACGACGCTGCTGCGGATGATCACCGGCGCCGAGCAGCCCGACGCCGGCGCCCTGCGGATCGGCGAGACGGTGGAGCTCGCCTACGTCGATCAGTCGCGCGATGCGCTGGACGGGGCAAAGTCGGTGTGGGAGGAGATCTCGGGGGGCGCCGATCAGATCCCCCTCGGCGACCGCACTGTCAACAGCCGCGCCTACGTCGCCGGCTTCAACTTCAAGGGCACCGAGCAGCAGAAGCAGGTCGCGAAACTGTCCGGCGGCGAGCGCAACCGCCTGCACCTGGCCAAGCTGCTGCGCACGGGCGGCAACCTGCTGCTGCTCGACGAGCCCACCAACGACCTCGACGTCGACACGTTGCGCGCGCTTGAGGAGGCGTTGCTGTCATTTGCCGGCTGCGCCGTCGTCGTCTCCCACGATCGCTGGTTCCTGGACCGGATCGCCACCCACGTGCTCGCGTTCGAGGGAGACTCCCAGGTCCGCTGGTTCGAGGGCAACTTCGAGGCCTACGAGAGCTTCCGGCACGAGCAGCTCGGGGCCGAGGCCGATCGACCCAAGCGGATCACGTACAAGAAGCTCGTCCGGGGCTGAGCAGGGGGCTCTGCCTCCAGGGGCCACGCCGGTGGCGCTGTGTATCGCCGCGCGTGCCCCCCGGCCGATCCGGGTAAAACGGATGCCATGAGCGAAGAGCAGAACGACATCAAGCCGAGCGAGCAGCGAGGCGGCACCACGCCCGACGAGCAGGAGGGGCGCGAGAAGGGGCCCTGGGCGGCCCGCGCCGGCGAGGGCGTCGTCCCGGCCGATCTCGGCGGCTCGGACGCGCCGCGCGAGATGCTGCCCGAGGACCCCGAGCTCGGTAGCTCCGTGCTGGGCACGACCGCCGCATCGGACGAGCCGGCGACCGAAAGCGGCATCGATCCGAGCGGCGGCGACCGCGCGGACGCCACGAGGGACGGTGGACCCGAGCCGCCCGCCGGCGCCGAGCCCGACCTCCGGGACGCCGCGGCGGGACCCCGCGCCGCAGACGTCGAATCGGCCGGCTAGCACGTCCGCCGAGCGGTCGCTGGTTAGACTGGCGCCGTGCCTTCTCAGGCGGTACTGATCACCGGCTGCTCGTCCGGCATCGGCCGCGCCACGGCGCAGCGGCTCGTGAGCGGCGGATGGAAGGTCTACGCCACCGCGCGCCGGCCCGAGACGCTGAGTGAGCTGAAGGAGAACGGCTGCGAGACGCTGGCGCTCGACGTCACCGATGAGGCCTCGATGAGCGCCGCGGCGGATGCGGTGATCGCGGCCGAGGGCGCCATCGGGGTGCTCGTCAACAACGCCGGCTACAGCCAGTCGGGCGCGGTCGAAACCGTCCCCATCGAGCAGATCCGCCGCCAGTTCGAGACCAACCTGTTCGGGCTGATCCGGATGTGTCAGCTGGTGTTGCCGCGGATGCGCGAGCAACGCTGGGGCAAGATCGTCAACGTCGGCTCGATGGGCGGGAGACTGACCTTCCCCGGTGGCGGCGTGTATCACGCCACGAAGTACGCAGTCGAGGCGATCAGCGACGCGCTGCGGTTCGAGGTCCGGGGCTTTGGCGTCGACGTGATCCTGATCGAGCCGGGTCTGATCGTCACCAACTTCGGAGAGGTGGCCGCGGCGTCGGTCGGGGAGCCCGCCGCGGGCGGCCCCTATGGACAGTTCAACCGCAAGGTCGCCGAGCTCACCGAGGGGGCCTACCAGGGGCCGATGTCGAAGCTCGGCGCCGGCCCCGAGGCGGTGGCGAACACGATCGCGGACGCGCTGAAGTCCGACCGCCCCAAGGCGCGCTATCCGGTGACGCCGAGTGCACATCTGATGATCAACCAGCGCCGGTTGACCCCGGATCGGGTGTGGGATCTGATGATGCGAACGCAGTTTCCGACCCCCAAGGCGTAGCGGATAACCGCGCCAAGCATCACAGCAGTGACAAATCTCACGTAGCTGCTGTGTGCCGGCCGTAGACTTCGCTCTTCGGATAACTGCAATACCGGGGGTGATGGTCGATGGCAGAGAACGGCGTTTATCGCGAGCGTCTCGATGAGCATGTCGTGGCGGGGATGCGGCTCGGACGCCATGTCGAGCACGACCCGCGCAGCCGCGAGTTTGTTGCCGAGCGAGCGGAACGGATACAGAGCGTTACCCACAACGCCAGCGGGCTGCCGCTGAACCAGGGGAACATCGGCTCCTGCACCGCCAACGCGCTGTGTGGGGCGCTCGATTCGGCGCCCAACTTTGCCGGCGGGACACCCCTCAACGAGCAGGAGGCGGTCAACGTCTACGAGCTCGAGACAAGGCTCGAGGGCGATCCCTATCCGCCCAACGATCCAGGTGGCAGCGGGCTGATGGTCTGTAAGGCGGCCAAGCAGATGGGGCTGATCAGCGGCTACCGTCACGCGTTCGGGGTTCAGCAAGCGCTCGAGGCACTCGTGTTGCGTCCGGTGATCACCGGGATCAACTGGTACACGAGCTTTGATCAGCCCAGCCCACAGGGCCTGGTCGAGATCGCTCCGGGGGCAACGGTCAGGGGCGGCCACGAAATCGTCGCCGATGAGATCGATGCTGAGAACAAGCTTGTCTGGTTATGGAACAGCTGGGGCACCGGCTGGGGCGTCGGCGGCCGCTTCTGCATGTCCTATGACACGTGGGACCAGCTGCTTCAAGCGCGCGGCGACGTAACAGTCCCAGTTAAGTAAGCCGCTTCGGGCCGGACGAGGTCGGCGTCCGGCCCGACGCTCAGCCAAGCACGGCGTCAAGCGCGTCGCTCAGTCCGCGCACGTCCGCAACAGTGAAGTCCGCGCCATCGAGCTGGTCGACGCCGTACGGCCCGGACGCCACCGCCACGCACCTCACGCCGTCCGCTCGAGCACAGGCGATGTCACGCGGGGTGTCACCGATCACCACGGTGTCCTCGCGCGCGTGTGGGTGGCCGCGATCGCCGGCACGCCGGCGCGCGATCGCGGGCAGCGCGGCGCGATCTTCGCTGTCGGATCCGAACGCCCCCTGGCCCCCGGGGAAGTAGTGGCCGATGCCCGCGCGCGCCAGCTTGATCCTCGCCACCGGCTCGTAGTTACCGGTGAGCAGGCCGAGACGGACACCGTCGCGGGGGCGCAGCCGCTCGAGCAGCGCGGGGATCCCCGGCAGCACCGTCCCGCTGAGATCGCTGGGACACAGGCGTGCGTACGCCAAACAGCACTGCTCGCGGACCGCGGCGGCCCGCTCGTCGATCCGCTCCGCGGAGATTCCGGCGTCGAGCAGGATCGCCCGGGCGATCTCGCCGTCGGTGCGACCTGCGGGCGAGATCACGCGCGCGTCCCTGGCATCGATCCCGTGTACCTCGCGCAGCGCCGCCTCGAGAGCCTCGCGGTGGGCGTCGGTGGCGCCGTGCAGGAGCGTGCCGTCGATGTCGAACAGCACCAGCACGCGTCAACGCGCGAACGACATGCCCGGCTCCAGGCGCTGCGCGAAGGCGGCGATCAGTTGCGCGGCCGCGTCGATGTCCGCGATCTGAACGAGTTCGACCGGCGAGTGCATGTAGCGCAACGGCACCGACACGAGCGCCGTCGGGATCCCGGAGCGAGTGGCGAAGATCGCGTCGGCGTCGGTGCCCGTGGTGCGGCCGATTGACTCGACCGTGAACGGAATCTGCTCGCGCTCGGCGGTCTCGTAGAGCAGCTCGAAGATCCGCGGATGGATCGGGGTCCCGCGCCCGATGACCGGCCCGGAGCCCAGCTCGTGGTCGGTGATCGGGCCCAGCTCGACTCCGGGCTGGTCGGTCGCGAAGGTCACGTCGACGGCGATCGAAAGATCCGGGTCGAGCGCGAACGCGGTCGTCCTGGCCCCCGCGAGCGTCGTCTCCTCCTGCGCCACCGCCAGCCCCACGACATCTCCCGGAGCGCCGCCCGCCTCGGCCACCAGCCGCGCGACCTCGGCGGAGACATAGCAGCCGACGCGGTTGTCGAGTGCCCGCGAGACCACGCGGCCGCCCAGCACCTGAACCGGATTCGCATCGATCACGGCGATGTCGCCGACCCGCACGAGCTTGCGCGCTTCCTCGCCGGACTCGGCGCCGATGTCGATATGCAGGTCCTTCAGCTCGGGGGCTCGCTTGCGGTCATCGTCCTTGAGCAGATGGATCGGCTTGCGCCCGATCACTCCGGGGATCGGCCCGTCCCGGGTGATCAGCCGCACCCGCTGACCGACGAGCACCAAGGGGTCCCACCCACCCACCTGTCCGAAGCGGAGATAGCCCTCGTCGTCGATGTGCGAGACGTCCAGGCCGATCTCGTCGATGTGACCTACGACGGTCAGGGTCGGGCCATCGGAGGTTCCCGCGACGCGCGCGAACGAGGACCCCATCTGGTCGCCGCCCACGTCGGTCGCGAACGCGCCGCAGTATGCCCGCCACACGCGCGCGGGATCGGCCTCGCGGCCTGACGGCCCTACCGCCGTCAGCAGGTTCTCGAGCAGCTCGGGGATCGGCACGAACGCGAAAGGCTATCCGGTTGGACCCCCGGTACTACAACAGCTCGCGCAGCACGTACTGGAGAATTCCGCCGTGGCGGAAGTAGCGCTGCTCCTTGGGCGTGTCGATCCGTACCGTGACCTTGAACGCCTGGTCATCCGCCTTGACGGTGACCTCGCGCGGAATGTCCCCGGCCTTGCTGAGCCCCATGATCGTGAACGTCTCCTGTCCGGTCAGGCCGAGCGACTGCACCGACTCGCCCTCCTTGAACTGAAGCGGCAGCACGCCCATTCCGACCAGGTTCGAGCGATGGATCCGCTCGAAGCTCTCGGCGATCACCGCCCGCACCCCGAGCAGGCGGGTTCCCTTGGCCGCCCAGTCACGACTCGAGCCCGAGCCGTATTCCTTGCCGGCGAGCACCACCAGGGGCACGCCGTCCTCGATGTAGCGCATCGCGGCGTCGTAAATCGACATCTGCTCGCCCTCGGGAAGGTGCCACGTGACGCCGCCCTCGGGAAGGGAATCCCGCCCAACCATCGCCAGCTGGTTGCGCAGCCGGATGTTGGCGAACGTGCCTCGCATCATCACTTCGTGGTTGCCGCGTCGTGACCCGTAGGAGTTGAAGTCCTTGGGCTGAACGCCGTGCTCGATCAGGTACGTGCCGGCCGGGCTCTCGCGCTTGATCGAGCCGGCCGGCGAGATGTGGTCGGTGGTGACGCTGTCGCCGAGCACGGCCAGCACGCGAGCCTCGACGATGTCGCTGACCGGCTCGGGCTCGGTCGCCAGCTGCTCGAAGAACGGCGGTCGCCGGACGTAGGTCGAGTCGGAATCCCAGGCGAACCGCTCGCCGGTCGGCACCCGCAGCGAATTCCATCGCTCGTCGCCCTCGAACACCTCGCCGTAGCTCCTTCGGAACATGTCGGACCGAACCGCCTCCTCGACCGTCCGCGCGACCTCCGCCTCGCTCGGCCAGATGTCCTTCAGGAACACCGGCTGCCCGTGCTCGTCCTCACCGAGCGGCTGGTCGTAGAGGTCGATGTCCATCGTCCCGGCGAGCGCGTAGGCAACGCACAGCGGCGGCGACGCGAGGTAGTTCATCTTCACGTCCGGGTTGATGCGGCCTTCGAAGTTGCGGTTGCCGGATAAAACAGACACGACCGTCAGGTCGTGTCCATTAACCACATCGGAGATCTCGTCCGGCAGCGGCCCGCTGTTACCGATGCAGGTCGTGCAGCCATAGCCGACGAGGTGAAATCCGAGATCCTCCAGGTACTCGGTGAGGCCGGCCCGGTCGAGGTACTCGGTCACCACCTTCGAGCCCGGGGCCAGCGAGGTCTTGACCCACGGCCTGACCCGCAGCCCCCGCTGCACGGCATTGCGCGCCAGGATCCCCGCCCCGAGCATCACCGACGGGTTCGAGGTGTTCGTGCAGCTGGTGATCGCGGCGATCACGACGTGGCCGTGGTCGAGCTCGGTCTCGGTGCCGTCGGCCAGGGTGACCGGCGAGGTGGTCCGGGTCCGCTCGGCGACCTGCGCGCCGCCGGTCCCCCCGGCAGGCTCGTGGTCGTCGCCGTTGGGCATGTGGGTGGAGACCGGGTCACTGGCCGGGAAGCTCTCCTCGATCGCTTCATCCTCATCGTCCTCGTCGGGCAGGTAGCCCTCCAGGGCCAGCCGGAAGGCGGGCTTTGACTCGGTCAGCGACACGCGATCCTGGGGCCGCTTCGGGCCCGCGATGCTCGGCACGACCGTGGCCAGGTCGAGCTCGAGCGCGTCGGTGAACGTCGGCTCCTCGACGGGGTGCTCGCCGTGCCAGAGCCCCTGCTCCTTTGCGTAGGCCTCGACCAGCTCGATCAGCTCGCGGGAGCGACCCGAGAATTCGAGGTAGCGCAGGGTCTCGGCGTCGATCGGGAAGATCGCGCAGGTGGAGCCGAACTCGGGCGACATGTTGCCGATCGTCGCGCGGTCGGCGAGCGGCAGGTTGGCCAGTCCCGCGCCGAAGAACTCCACAAACTTCCCGACCACTCCGTGCTTGCGGAGCATCTCGGTGACGGTCAGCACGAGGTCGGTGGCGGTCGCGCCCTCCTGCAGTTCGCCGGTCAGCTTGAACCCCAGCACCTGTGGGATCAGCATCGACATCGGCTGGCCCAGCATCGCGGCCTCCGCCTCGATCCCGCCCACGCCCCACCCGAGCACCCCCAGCCCATTGATCATCGTGGTGTGCGAGTCGGTGCCGACCAGCGTGTCCGGATACGCCTGGCCTGCGTCGTTTACGAACACCACGCGCGCCAGGTACTCGAGGTTGACCTGGTGGACGATCCCGGTGTCGGGCGGGACCACCTGGAAGTTCTGGAACGCTCCCTGCCCCCAGCGCAGGAACGCGTAGCGCTCCTGGTTTCGCTCGAACTCGAGCTCGGCGTTGCGCTCGAACGCCGAGCGCGAGCCGAACACGTCGACCTGCACCGAGTGGTCGATGACCAGCTCGGCGGGAACGAGCGGGTTGATCTTCGCGGGATCGCCGCCCAGCTCGCGGATCGCGTCGCGCATCGCCGCGAGATCGACGACCGCCGGCACGCCGGTGAAGTCCTGCATCAACACCCGCGCAGGAGTGAACGCGATCTCCTTGCTGGGCTCCGCCTTTGCGTCCCAGGCCGCGAGCGCCTCGATGTCCTGGGCGTGGATCGACTCGCCGTCCTCGTTGCGAAGCAGGTTCTCGAGCAGGATCTTCAGCGAGTACGGCAGGCGGGCGATGTCGTAGCGCGATTGCAACGCGTCGAGGCGGAAGATCTCGTAGGAACGGTCGGCGACGCGGAGCGTGTCCTTGGCGTCAAAGCTGTTCGCTGTCAATTTCGGTCTCCTGGTCAAATCGGATAGCTCTTACTCTAGGCGGCGCGTGCGGCTTGCACTGGGTCCACTCCCACTCGAGCTCCTACGCCCGTCTTAGCGACCTCTTCTGGCGACCTTCGGCGCAGGGCCGATCCTGACTCGCGCAAGTCACTCACCCGCACCGAAGGAGCCTCAGATGACATTCCTGACCTGGACGATCACGTCCGTTGCGGTCGGCTTTGCCGGCGCCGTCGCGGCCGCGGCCGCGTATGCAGAGGCGCACCGCGCGCCCGACCAGCCATAGCCATGGATACTGCACTGATCCCGGTTACGCCGCGCGTCCAGCGGCCGCCCGCGCAGCTCGACGTCGAGGTCGTCGTGCCCGTGTACAACGAGCGGCCCGCGCTCGAGGGCTCGATCCGCCGGCTCCACGGCTTCCTCGCCACGAGCCTGCCGTTCTCGTGGCAGATCGTGATCGCCGACAACGCGAGCACCGACGGGACGCTCGCGATCGCCCACCGGCTGAGCTACGAGCTGGCCGGCGTCGAGGTCCTGCATCTGCCGGAGAAGGGACGCGGCCGCGCCCTGCGCAGAGCGTGGTCAGACAGCTCTGCCAGCGTGCTCTGCTACATGGACGTCGACCTCTCGACCGACCTGACCGCGCTGCTGCCGCTGGTGGCGCCGCTGCTCTCCGGCCACAGCGACATCGCGATCGGCACCCGCCTGCACCGCGACGCACGCGTGCAGCGCAGCCTCAGGCGAGAGCTGATCTCGCGCTCCTACAACCGGCTGCTGCGGCTCGCGCTCCAGGCCCGCTTCAGCGACGCCCAGTGTGGGTTCAAGGCGATCCGTGCCGACATCGCCCGCGATCTGCTGGAGTCGGTGGAGGACGAGGCCTGGTTCTTTGACACCGAGCTGCTCGTCGTGGCGCAGCGGCGCGGGCTGCGCATCCACGAGGTGCCGGTCGACTGGGTCGAGGACGCCGACTCGCGGGTCGACCTCGTCGCCACCGCGCTGGCGGACCTGCGCGGCGTGGCTCGACTGTTCCTACGGCGCCGGTCGAGGTGTCCTACGTTGGTCTCACCTCGACGTCCGATGCTGGCGCCATGAGCTCGGACTCGCTCTCATACGCCGCGCCGTGGTCGGGGCGGCGGTCGGGTCGTCGTGCCTGGGGCCGTGTTGGACTGGAGCGCGTGCTGGGCCGTCCCGAGCTGCTCGGCCTGCTGGGGCTCGCCGGCGTCCTGAACCTGTGGGGGCTCAGCATCAACGGCTGGGCCAATCAGTACTACAGCGCCGCGGTCCGCTCGATGAGCACCAGCTGGCATGATTTCCTGTTCGCCTCGCTTGACCGCAGCGGCTTGATGACGGTCGACAAGCCGCCCCTCAGCCTGTGGATCCAGGCGCTCTCGGCGCGGGTGTTCGGCTTTCATCCGCTCAGCCTGCTGGTGCCGCAGGCGCTGATGGGCGTGATCGCCGTCGGCCTCGTGTACGACCTGGTGCGCCGGCGGTTCGGACGGATCGCCGGATTCGTCGGCGGGTTCGCGTTCGCGACCACTCCCGTGATCGTGGCCGTCTCGCGCCACAACAATCCCGACGAGCTGCTGGTGCTGTGCTCGGTCGCGGCGTTGTGGTTCGCGACCCGGGCGCTCGAGACCGGGCGGACGCGGTGGCTCGTGCTGAGCGGTCTCGCCGTCGGGCTCGGGTTCGAGACGAAGATGGGCGTGGCGCTGATGGTGGTCCCCGGGATCGCCGCGGCCTGGATGTGGGTTGCACCCCACGGGCGTTTGGTCGCCCTGCGCCAGCTGCTGGCCGGCGGTTCGGCGATGCTGGTGGTCGGGCTCGCCTGGCCGGTGCTCGTGTGGTTGACGCCGGCCGCCGATCGCCCATGGATCTCCGGCACATCCGACAACAGCATCTGGTCGCTGATCTTCGGCTACAACGGCCTCGGTCGTGTGGCCGGACAGAGCGGGGGCCCCGGGGGCGGCGGGCCGGGCGGTGGGGGAGGTTCGCTCTTCGGTGGCGCGACCGGACCCTTCCGCCTACTTCAGTCAGGTCTCGGCGACCAGGCGGGTTGGCTGCTCGGCTTCGCGGCGGTCGCGGCGCTGGCGCTGCTGGTCCTGTCTCGTCTGCGCCGCCATGATCCGCGGACCGGGTGGCTGATGGTCGTGGGCGGCGCGTTCCTGACCACCGCGGTGGTGTTCAGCCTCGCGAGCGGCATCTTCCATCCGTACTACGTGTCGCTGCTGGCGCCGTTCGCGGCGGCGCTGATCGGGGCTGGAGTTGGGGAGATGTTGTCGGGCGGACGGTCGGCGCGGGTCGTTGGACCGCTGGCCATCGGCGCGGGGTTGGTCACCGAGCTGGCGGTCCTCGGCGAGCTCGGCAACCAGCTGGCGTGGGCAAAACCGCTGGTGATCGTGGTCGCCGGCGCGTGCGCGCTGTTGCTTTTCGCCGAGCTCGGGCCGAAGCTGCGCCTGGCGCTCGTTGGCGCCGCGCTCGCGGCGCTGCTGGCCGCGCCCGCCACGTGGGCCGCCGAGACGCTCGGCCACGCCACCAGCGGGACGTTCCCCACCGGCGGCCCGGCGAGCGCGATGCTCGCCGGGGGCGGCGGGCCCGCGGGCTTTGGCGGGCGTGGCGGGCCTGCGGGGGGCTTTGGCGGGCGTGGCGGGGCTGCGGGGGGCGTTGGCGGGCGTGGCGGGGCGTTCGGCTTCGGAGGTCCTCCGTCCGGTGGCGGGGTCCCAGGCGGGGGTTCGGCTGGCGGCGGTTCGGCGGGCGGCGGGTCGGCGGCGGCGCTTCGGCGGGCGGCGGTTCGGCGGGCGGCGGCTCGGCGCGCGGCGGGGGAGCCTTCGGGGGCGGAGGAACCTTCGGGGGCGGGGGAGCCTTCGGCGGCGACACCGCGACCCTCCAAGCGGCGATTCGCTACGCCAGAGCTCACGGCGGAGGCACGATCGGTGTATCCAGCCAGAGCAGCGCGGCGGCAGCGATCCTCTCCTCCAACGCCAACGTGGCTGGCCTCGGCGGCTTCTCGGGTCGCGAGAGCTCGGTCACCGCTGCTTGGCTGGCGGCGGAGGTTCGTGCGGGGCACCTCCGATGGGTGCTCGTGGAGCAGGGTCAGCGGGCGAGCCTCCCCGGCGACACCCGAACCGGCAGCGCCACCGCGATGAGCATCGTCGCCAAGGTCTGCCGCGCCGTGAGCCTCACGACCAGTAGCGGCACGCGAGTTACCATGTATGACTGCTCAGGTCGCTCGGGGGCGATTTTGGCCGCCTCGAACAACGGAGTGAAATAGGGGCATGCCGCTCAGGCGCCAACCGCAGTTCTCGAAAACCAGGCGCGTCCGCCGCTCGCTGACCGCTGCCGTGTTGTGGCTCGCGGCGGTGGCGTTCGGGGGGGCGCCGGCGGCGCTGGCGAATACGGTCGACAGCTCGAACTGGTCGGGCTACGCGGTCCACCGCCCGGGCGTCAAGTTCACGAGCGTTTCCGGCTCGTGGATCCAGCCGACCGCTTCCTGCACCCCGGGGCAACCGACTTACTCGGCGTTCTGGGTCGGGCTGGGGGGTTACAGCCTGACCTCGAACTCGCTCGAGCAGATCGGCACCGAGCTCGACTGCAGCGCGTCGGGTGCCGTCCGCTCGAGCGCGTGGTACGAGCTGGTCCCCGCACCATCAAGGACGATTCGTCTCCGAGTGCGGCCTGGAGACGCGATCACCGCGAAGGTCACCGTCACCGGCCACAAGGTCTACGTCGC
The DNA here is from genome assembly GCA_963767695.1 of uncultured Solirubrobacterales bacterium. Taxonomy (GTDB): domain Bacteria; phylum Actinomycetota; class Thermoleophilia; order Solirubrobacterales; family Solirubrobacteraceae; genus Palsa-465. The sequence continues at coordinate 16,539 of CAVYFE010000012.1, read as the reverse complement.
GCTCGATGACCTGACCAGCAAGCGTTCGTTCCACAGGGTGCTGCACGCAAACGCGGTCGACGTCTCGTCGGCCGAGTGGATCACCGAGGCGCCATCGGAATGCATCGGCCAGGGTGACTGCCAGACGCTGCCGCTCGCCGACTTCGGCTCGGCAAGCTTCAACCTCGCGCGCGTGCGGTCGGCGACCGGCCGTGCCGGGTCGATCTCCGACCGGGCGTGGCGCTGGACGGAGCTCCGCCTGTTGCCGCAGGGCAGGCACTTCGTGGTGGTCCGGGAAGGCGGCACGCCCGCCGCCGAGTCAACGCCTTCGGCGCTGGCGGCGGACGGGTCCCAGTTCACGGTGAGCTACTCGCAGGTCGCGATCCAGGGGGCGGCGGTCCTGCGCGCACGTCAGGCGGCGCTGAGCGAGAGCCACCTCGTCCACTGACCCCCCTCCGGTTGCGGGCTCGGGCCTTTCACGGCGGTCGCCGGCGCCTCGGCAGCCTCATCGGCGGCGGACCCGGTGCGGGTTCGGTTCGCTTGGGTTAGAAGTCGCGGATTGGAGGTTTGGCGGCGTGAGCGAGACGGCTTGACGATCGGGGACGAGCATCCGCGTGGTGGCGGGGTCATCGGGCTACGGCGCGATCCAACGTTGTCGGGCGGCATCCCGATCCGGCGGCCGTGGGCAGGGCGAGCATGTTCAGCGGCCCAAACCTGGCAGCGCCGAGCGAGGTTTGGGCTTTCTGACACGGTGTGCGTGTCGGATCGCCCGGATGGCGAGGCGCGCGGGGCGATTTGGGCCGTTGAGCATGCTGGCCCTCGCTCGGCCGGCGCCCCGAATGAAGCCCGGCCGTGTCTATGTCCAGAAGTCTGTCCCGCCGTGGCGCCCACCACGCTCGGAGGCCGGATGCTCGACGGGCCCTCGCTCCTATGGAGCTCTTATGCGCCGCCTACGCGGCTCTACTGCGTGCACTCAAAGCTTCTCTCATGACCACCGATCCGACACCACACCTTTTCTGGATTACGAGCCGAGCGGCAGGCTTCACCGCGCTGATCCTGGCGAGCCTCGCGGTTTCGCTGGGGCTGCTGATGAGCACGAAGCTGCTCAAACGCCGCGGCCCCGACCTGTTCCTGACGCACGAGATCCTGTCGCTGGCGACGATCGCCGCGATCGTCGTCCATGGCGCGGCGCTGCTCGGCGATCAGTACCTCCATCCGTCGATCGCCGACATCTCGATCCCGTTCATCAGCAGCTACAAGTCGACCTGGACCACGCTTGGAATCGTCAGCGGCTGGACGCTGATCCTGCTCGGTCTGGGCTACTACGCCCGCCGCCGGATCGGGGCCGCGCGCTGGCGCAAGCTGCACCGATTCACGGCCCTGGCCTGGCTCGCCGGCATCGTCCACGCGCTTGGCGAGGGCACTGACGCCGGTCAGCTGTGGTTCCTGGCGATGCTGGCGATCGTCGCGCTTCCCGCGATCGCATTGCTCGCGACCCGCTGGCTGTGGAACCCCGGTCGGCGATCGCAGGCCAAACCGCGGAGCATCGATTCTCGCCCTGCGGTCGAGCTGCCGGCGCACGGAGTGGTCCCACCGCGCCGGATCGCGCCGAGCGAGGTGGCGGCGCGAGGGTAAGCGGTTTGGCGGTGGGGCCGCCCGCCCAAGCGCCCTACCCCGCCAAGTCCCAGCCCGCCGACCCCCACAGCCGACCCTCAACCCCCGCCCAGTCCTCAACCCCCGCCCAGTCCTCAACCCCGCCCAGTCCTCAACCCCCGCCAAGCCCTCAACCCCGCCAAGCCCTCAACCCCGCCAAGCCCTGTCTCACGACGCGGCGGGTGGCGCGCACGAAGTCGGCGGTCGAAGCCCTCGACCGTGACCAGCGCAGTCCCGCTCTCCGCCAGCGCGGGCGTGTCGAACCGCGGGGAGGCGCAGGCCGGCGAGGACGGCCCCCGCGGACAATGCCAGGCCGCCAGGAGGCTCCGGCCGCCCTGGGGCGCCAGGCGGCGAGCGACCGCGGACAGGATGACGGGCGACTGCGAGAACTGAGGCGGCGAGTCGCGCCAAGAGTCTCACGCGAAGCGGAGGCCGGCGCTCGCAGTCGATTCCGCGACGTGGGCCATCGAGTCGCGGTATATCAGCGACTCGATGGCCCACGTCGGACATAGGGCCGACGGTGATCCTCACACCTCGAAGAATCTTCCTTGAGGGCCCAGGTTCACGACCGGCGTGAGCCTGATCTGCGCCTCCTGTCCCCACGACTCGTGGATGTGGCCGCACACGGCCAGCACCGGCTGGGTGCGCTCGATCGTGCGATGGATCGCCTCGCTGCCGAGATGGCGCCCGTGGGATTCGTCGACGTAGCCCTTGGGCGGCGAGTGGACGACCAGCACCGCACCCTCCGGGGAGCTCTCGAGCTTGTTCGCGGCCTCTTCCTCGGTGAGATCGAAACTCCAGGGGAACGGCGTTATCGGCACGCCGCCGCCGAGGCCGAAGAATTGGACTCCGTCGATCTCGGTGCCCTCGCCATGGAGTACCGAAGCGGTCGTCCAGCCGGCGCATGCGCGCCACAGCGCGTCGTCGCTCTCGTGGTTCCCCGGGACCAGCACCGTCGGTGCGGTGATCTCGCTGAGTGTGTCGATCATGCTCCCCAATCCGAGGTGAAACGAGGCGAAGTCGCCGGCCCCGATCACGACGTCGGCGTCGAGGGCCTGCTCGACCAGACGCTCCGCCTGGCTCCGGTTCCGGTGGAGGTCACTGAAGGCAAACAACCTCAAGGCTTGCAATACTCGCAGCGTGACCAGTTGGCAGAAAATCGTGTTGTCCCTGGCCGTCCTCTGTGTTCTGGTGCTGCTGAGTCCGGCAGCGGCGCTGGCCAATGGACCGTCGGCGGGCGACCAGCAATACATAGATCCGCTGAGTGGATCGAACACGAACCACCACACCAGTAGCACCACCACGCCCCCCGCCACTGCTCCAGCGACTTCGACCCCGGCACCGACCGTTTCGAGCTCGCAGTCGACCGTCACGAGCGCGACGACACCGAGCACGACGACGCCGAGCGCGACGACGCCGAGCGCGACGTCCGCCACGTCAGCGGCGAGCACGACATCCACTCCCAAAGATCCAACTGGCAAGGGGACGCTGCCGTTCACCGGTTTCGACGCCTGGATGGGAGCCGGTTTGGGCCTGTGCTTGTTGGCGTCGGGCGCGTGCGTGCGCTGGGCCGTGCGCCGGAGGGACTCGCTCGCAGTCTCGCCGGGGTCTGACCGCCAGCGGTGAAATCCGCCCCGCCACACGTGGATCCGCCAGCGGTGAAATCCCGCCCCGCCACACGTGAATCCGACAGCGGGTGAATCGGCCTTGCCAGCGGTTGAATCGGCCGTGCCAGCGGTTGAATCCGCCTTGCCAGCCGTTGAATCCGGCGTGCCACCGGGGGAATCCGCCGTGCCAGCGGGGGAATTCGCCGTGCCAGCGGTTGAATCCGCCTCGCCCGCGGTGAACCCATCCCGTCAGCGGTGAACCTGCCCAGCGCGGCCATCGCCGTGCGCGGTGAAGGTCCGCCACAGATCGCGATCAACGCTCGCGCCGCCGTCCGTGCGCAGATCGGCGGCGTTGAGCGACTGGCTCGGGAGATGGCGGTGCGACTTCCAGCTCTGCGCCCCGATCGCTACGTCGTGATCCGGCCGGCGCCGGCCCTTGCCCACCGCGCCGGTCACGCGTGGGAGCAAGCTGTGTTGCCGCTGCTGGCGGTCCGCTCGGCGCTGCTGTACTCGCCCGCGAACCTCGCGCCGCTGATCTTCTCGGGCAATGTGGTGGTCATCCACGATGTCGCCGCGCTGAGGCATCCGCAGGCCTATTCGCGGTCGTACGTCGCCTACCAGCGGCGGCTGCTGCCGGCAATTGCGCGCCGCGCCCGGCTCGTGATCACGGTCTCCGAGTTCTCTCGAGGTGAGCTGGTGGAGGTGTTGGGATTGGACCCGGACCGGATCGCCGTGATTCCAGAGGGCGTCGATACGCGTTTCAAACCGGAGGTTGATCCGACTCCGGCACGCAACGCCTATGGCCTCTTGAGGCCGTACGTACTGGTGGTTGGGACCGCGTCGGCTCGGAAGAACTTCGGCTCCCTCGAGCTCGCGAGCCGGGCGCTGAGTGACCGGGGGATCGAATTGGTCATCGCCGGATCAGATCGTGGCTATCTCGTCGGCGGCGATGTCCCGATGCGGCGGCTCGGCTATGTCGCCGAGCGGGACCTTCCGGCCCTGTATGCAGGGGCGCTGGCGCTGGCGCTGCCGTCTTCATACGAGGGCTTCGGGCTTCCATGCCTGGAGGCAATGGCGAGCGGCGTTCCGGTGGTCGCCGCGGCGGCTGGGGCGCTGCCCGAGACAGTCGCCGAATCCGGTCTGCTGGTGGACCCCGACGACCGCGACGCGTTCGCCGATGCGTTGCTGGCAGCGGCCGGCGACGAGAGCATCAGGCCGGCGCTGATCGCGGCGGGCCGGGCGCGGGCGCAGAGCTACCCGTGGTCGCGCACGGCCACTTTGACCGACCAGGCGATCGGGGCGCTGCTGGCCGAGCGCTGAGGGCGCCCCGGGGCCGTTGGCTGGATCCCGCTACAGGCCGCTCGCTCATTGGCGCCGCTGGCCAGAACGAGAGCGGCGTCCGCGGCCACGAAACGCGCGGGCCCCGCTCGGAGGCGGCGTGACCGTGGTATGGCGCCGCTCCACGCGAACCCGCCATGTGTTACGGAAGTGTTGTGACTGCACCGCGCCTCATCCGGATTGCGATCGTCGGGGTGGCACTGACGACCCTCGGCACCTGCGCGCCCGCCTCGGCGCGCTCGTCCAAGCACCATGCGCTCCCCGGCACGCCCGTTCCTCCGCGGTTCGTCGGGGTCAATGCCAGCGGCCCGCTCCTGGGCGCGAATGTGAACTTGGGGCAGCAGCTCGACCAGATGGTCGAGAGCGGGGTCGATACGGTGCGGGTCGTGTTCAACTGGGCGGCGGCGCAGCCATACGCGAGTCCGAGCGATGTGCCGGCTGACCACGAGAACGAGTTTGTCGACGTGGGCGGCATTCCCACCGACTTCGCGGCCACCGACGAGATCGTCGGACTTGCGGCGCAGCGGGGCCTGACCGTGTTGCCGACCGTCCTCTACGCCCCCAGCTGGGATCAGGGCACGAACCCGGGCGGCGGGGCCGCGCCGCCCGCGCGGACCGCGCCGTACGCCAACTACCTCACTGCGCTGATCGATCGCTATGGCCCGCGCGGCAACTTCTGGCAGCCGCACCAGCCGCGGCTGTCGATCCGGATGTGGCAGATCTGGAACGAGCCGAACCTGGCCGTCTACTGGCCGCAGCCGTTCGCCTCGAGCTACGTCACCCTCCTGCGCGCAGCGCACGCCGCGATCAAGCGCGCAGATCGTGGCGCGGCGGTGGTGCTCGGCGCGCTCACCAACTTCGCCTGGAAGGCCCTCGGCGAGATCTACGCAATCCACGGCGCGCGTAGCCTGTTCGACGTGGCCGCGGTCAATGGCTTCACGTCGACCCCGAGCAACGTGATCGAGTTCCTGCACCTGGTCCGCCGCGCCATGAACCGCTTCGGCGACCGGCGCAAGCCGCTGCTCGACAGCGAGATCAGCTGGCCCACCGCCCTGGGGCAGTCGCTCGAGCAATTTGACTGGGACACGACGGAAGCCGGGCAGGCCCTCAGGATCGCGGCGCTGCTGCCGAAGCTGGCCGCCCAGCGGAGCTCGCTGGGGTTGCGCGCCTTCTACTACTACACGTGGATGGACGCGGAATCCCCCGGTGCGCCCAGCGACTTCGATTTCGCCGGCCTCAGCCGCTACGAGCCCGACGGCCAGATCGTCGACAAACCGGGACTCGACGCGTTCAAACGGGCCGCGCTCGCGATCGAGCGCTGCCGCACGAAGGGGCCGACCGCCACGAGCTGCGTGAGGTTTTAGGCTCCGGGAACAGGCGCACCGGTGGTTCTAGGCTCCGGGAAAGGACGCGCCGGCGCTTCGTGCAACTCTGCTCTTGCCCGCTGCTGGGCGAGAATGTCGGAGATCCCCGACCGGAAGGATGCGAGCCAGATGGAGTTTGAGCAGATCCGCGCCGAGGTGGATGACCGCGTGCTCACGATCACGCTCAACCGTCCCGATCGGCTCAACGCGTGGACGGCGACGATGGGCCGGGAGCTGATCGCGGCGTTCGACCGAGCCGATGACGATGACGAGGTGCGGGCGGTGGTGGTGACGGGGGCCGGTCGCGCGTACTGCGCCGGCGCGGACCTCGCGGGTGGCGGAGAGACGTTCGACTGGCGGGAGCGAATGCCCTCCGGCGTCGTGCCGCGCGACAACGGCGGTCAGTTGACGTTGCGCATATTCGAGTGCCGCAAGCCGGTGATCGCGGCGATCAATGGGCCGGCGGTCGGTGTCGGCGCGACGATGACGCTGCCGATGGACGTGCGGCTTGCCGCCGAGGGCGCTCGCATCGGTTTCGTCTTCGTGCGCCGAGGGATCGTGCCGGAGGCGTGCTCGAGCTGGTTCTTGCCTCGGGTGGTGGGCATCAGCCGGGCCATGGAGTGGGTCGCGACCGGTCGCGTGTTCTCCGCCCAAGAGGCGCTGCAAGCCGGTCTGGTGCGCAGCCTCCATCCCGGCAGCGAGTTGCTCGAGGCCGCCTACGGACTGGCTCGCGAGATCGCCGACAACGCGGCACCGGTGTCGGTTGCGCTGGCGCGCCGCATGATGTGGACGATGCTCGGCGCCGAGCATCCGATGTTCGCTCACCGCGCGGATTCCCGTGGAATGTTCGCGCGCGGGCAGTCGGAGGACGCGCGCGAGGGGATCGCCGCGTTCCTCGAAAAGCGGCCCGCCCAGTTCCCAGACCGGGTCAGCGGTGAGCTCCCGGAACTGTTTCCTGGGTGGACCGCGCCCGAGTTCGAATGATCTAGCACCCCCGCATTGAGGAGCTGGCGCTCCCGCAGCTGGGAGCCGGCGTCCCCGCAGTTTGGAGCTGGCGTCGCCCCGGTTAGCGCGTCTGATCCGCTGCGGCGCTGTCTACACTGCCTGACGCCGTGTGCGCGCGCCTCCGTCTGCTCGTCGTCGTGCTGGCGCTCGCAGGAGCCGTCGTGCTGCTGGCTGCGGCGCCGGGAACCAGCGCGCGCACGCGGAACGCTGACGGGATCCCCGTCCCGCAGGGCTTCGTCGGCATCGACGTCGACGGCCCAATGATCTCGCCGGCGGATGGGGTGAACCTTGCCAACCAGTTCGACCAGATGGTCAAGAACGGGGTTCAGACAGTGCGCGTCGCCTTCAGCTGGGCGGCGGCACAGCCTTACCAGAGCTGGGCCGATGTACCGCCGGCGCAGGCATCGCAGTTTGTCAACGTCGGTGGCGTGCCGACGAATTTTGAGGTAACCGATCAGATTGTCGGTCTCGCCGTCCAGTACCGCCTGAGCGTGCTGCCGACGGTTCTATATGCCCCAGGCTGGGACCAGGGAGAGAACCGCAGTGGCTTGCCGCCGCCGGCGCGCACCGCGCCGTACGCGAACTACCTGACGGCACTCGCAGACCGCTACGGATCGCGCGGCAGCTACTGGCACACCCATCATCCGTACCGGCCCGTGCGGATGTGGCAGATCTGGAACGAGCCCAATATCTCGGCCTACTGGCCACAGCCGTTCGCGAAGGGATACGTGGCGCTGTTGAGCGCGGCGCATGCCGCGATCAAGCGCGCCGATCGCGGCGCCAGGGTCGTGCTCGGAGCCCTCACCAACCGGGCGTGGATCGCTCTCGGCCAGATCGATCGGCAGCCGGGTGCGCGGCGCCTGTTCGACGTCGTCTCGGTCAACGCGTTCACCGCCACGCCCACCCGTGAGCTCCTGTTCCTGTATCTGGTCCGCCGTGCCTTGAATCGTCTGGGCGGCCAGGACGAGCCACTGATCGCGACCGAGGTGAGTTGGCCATCCGCCCGGGGGGAGGCCGCTCGTCAGTTCGATTGGGATACGACCGAGTCCGGGCAGGCGCGCAACATCGCCACCGTGCTCCCGATGCTGGCCGCGGAGCGCCAGGCGCTCGGGCTGGCCGGCTTCTACTACTACACGTGGATGGGAGACGAGTCCGAGCGCGCGGACAACTTCAGCTTCGCGGGGCTGCTCGGCTTCCACGACGGCGCCTCGATCGTCGTCAAGCCCGCGCTTGCCGCATACCGGCGGGCTGCCCTCCGGCTCGAGGGGTGTCGCAGCAAAGGGCACATCGCGACGGTCTGCGTCAAGTAGCGCCCGTCCCGTGCGATCCGCGCGCGGCCGCCGGTCCCCGCCCGCCGGTCGCCGCCCGCCGGCCGTCAGCCGTCCGCCGGTGGGCGAGCGCGCCGATCCCGGGCTCCGAGCAGCGACTTTCATGGTTAACGTCCCCCGGCTCGGCCCCGGCAGGCTTCCCCGGGGCGTTTGCCTGCCCCCCGCGGGTCAACGTCCCACACCTCGCATCGGACCCCTGGCCCGGGACGTTGTCCACGTTTGCTCGCCCCGACTCCCAACAGGCCGTCCACCCGCGCCACGGACACGAACAACCCCTGCTCAGAAGTCCGCACCACTCCCGCGGGCGAATCTGCACGCGTTCGCCGCCTGCATCACCCACAACCACAACCTCGTACTGCCCGGCCGGCACCGCACCCCCTACACCATCTGGGCTCACGACCGGCACAGCTCGACGGTTCGCGCCGGCTGTCTTGCCGCGCGCAAGGCTCGCCGCGAAGGCGCTCGTGTCAGCCGTGCTGGCGCCACTTGGCGGATGGATTCCAAACCAGTCCTGGGGATCGGCCGGATTGCGCTCTGGCGTGAGCCACGTGTAGAGGATCGTGGCCGCTATGCCGCAGTCGACGTGGCCGAGCGCGTCGATCGTGGCCGCTATGTAGCTTGGGCGCAAACGCGCGGGTGCCCACCCCTGGGCACCCGCGGGGCGCGTCGTCCAGCCGAACTCGGTGACGTACAAGGGCACGCTCGACATCCCGAGCGACACCAGCACGCTGCGCGCGCCGCGCACTCTCGCCAGCACCAGGAGCGGGTTCGGCGCATACGGATGGATCGCGACGCCGTCGATGTGTCCGGCGAGATCCGGGCGGCCCTGCAGCATTGCGGGCAGGAACCTGGAGATGTTGGTCAGCCCGCCGACGATCACCCGTGCGGCCGGATCGACGGCGGTGATCGCGACTCGGGCTGAGAGATAGAGATCGACGTACTGGGCGGCGTTCGGGACCGGCACCCAGAACTCCTGGTTGTCGGGCTCATTCCAGATCTCGTAGGTATCGACCGGTTCTGCCCTCAGGCTCGGCCGCTCGCGCCAGAACGTGCCGCCGCTGCCGTAGCGCGCGGCGAATGCCGCCGCGAATGAGGCGAACGCGCTCGCGGAGCGGGGCGGCGAATGGTCCTGTCCGGCGACTGATTCTGCCCAGGCTGCGGAGTAGTCGAGGATCGGGAGCCACTGCAGTCCATGTGACGCCAGCGAGCCGGCGACCAGGTCATCGAAGCTCCAGTCATAGTGGTGGACGCCGTTCTCTGGACCGCTGGCCTCGGTGAGCTCCCACAGCGCGTCGCTGCGGGCCACCGTCGCCCCGGACTGGCGGAGCGCCGCTAGCTGCGCGCCGATCTGCGCCGGCGTGTAAGCCCGATCGTTGAACAGGCGGTTGACGCTGGCGCCGAACTGCTCGGTCGAAGGCGCCGGTTGCCCGGGCGGGCCGAGCGGCGGCGGACCGTTCACCGACACGGCGGGGACCTGAGTGCCAGGGCTCGGGGGTCCGCCGCCCGGGCTCGGACCGTGCGTGGCGCTGCCAACGGTGCCGCTGCCAACCGTACCTCCGCGCCGCACAGCATGCCGCGTCGCACCGCCGCCCGCCAGCATGGCGACAGCGACGCCGGCCGCGATCAGGACGAGCGCCCCGGCGACCAGGATCCATGGTCGCACGCGGCCTGTTGAACCTGGGGGAGCCACCCGGCGCCGCCGGAGCTAGGCCGGGTTTCGCCACACCCGGACGAGCGCCGCGAGCTGGCCGTGCTCGCGTCCGGCGGGCCGCCGAAGCGCGCGCTTGACCGCGATCCGCGAGGCAAAGGTCAGCGCCTGGGCGGCGTCGTCGAGCCGCGCCCGGCCCGCCCCCAGCCGCCGGGCGAGGACTTCGTGGCGGGCGCGGGCAAGCAGCTCGAACGGCTCGCCGCCGAACTCCCTGCGGGTCGAATGTGCGCGATGGTGAAGCACCCGGGCTTCCGGCCAGAACCACGTCTCGACCCCGTTCTGCCGTGCCCGGAGCCCGAGGTCGAGATCCTCGCCGAACAGGAAGATCCGCTCGTCGAAGGGCCCGAGCCGCCGCAGGGTGTCTGTCCGCGCGAGCAGCGCACAGCCAACCGCCCAGCCAACCGGCCGACAGCGGCGCGATCGCCACGGGGCCAGGCTCGCCCCCAGCCGTCCAGGCGCGAGCGCAGGGGTGAAAATCGCCCGGGCCAAATCGGCGGCCGAGCCGGGCCGAGGATGCACCGTGTCCTGGCGCGAGCCACCCGGCGAGAGCACGAGCGGGGCGAGCAGCCGTTCGGGCCGCTCGCGCCGCGACGCCTCGGTGGCGAGCGCCAGCAGCGAATCGTCGAGCAGCTCCAGATCAGGGTTGACCAGCGCCGTGACCGGCTCGCCGAGCTCGGCCAAGCCGCGGTTGCAGGCGCGGCCGAACCCGACGTTCTCATTCAGCGCGACGGCGATCGCCGAGGCGTGTCGGGCGGCCACCGCCAGCGTCTCGTCGCTCGAGGCGCAGTCGACGACCACCACTGGCGTGCCCGGCAGGTGCCGCTCCACCGAGCGCAGCAGCGCGCCGAGCTCCGCGGCCGAGTTGTGGGTCACTGTCAGCAGCGCGAGCATCGACCGCCCATCCCGCCCATCCCGCTCATCGTGCCCATCCAGGCGATCCAGGCGATCCCGGCCATCCAAGCCATCCCGGCAGACCGGTCGATCGGGCAGCAGCGGCCTCACCGCTTCCAGGAACTGAGCCCGGCTTCCCGCGCGATCGAACCGGGTCCGGGCGCGGACGCGACCACGTTCCCCCATCCGTTGCGCTCGCTGCGGCTCATCGAGCAGCTCGACGATCGCCTGCGCCGCATCCGCCGGATCGCCGGGCCGGTAGAGGACCGCGCAGGAGGGATCGGCGATCTCCGCGGGGCCGGCAGCCGCGGGCACGACCACGGGACGACCGCTCGCGAGCGCCTCGACGACGGCGATCCCGAACGGCTCCCGCGGAGCGCAGTGGAGCAGACAGCTGGCTCGGGCCAGGTCCGATCGCGGATCGGAGACCGCGCCGGCAAACTCGACTGCCCCGGCCAGGTCCGGACGCGCCCGCGCGCTCGCGCAGCCGCTCGATCAGCTCGCCGGGAATCACCGTCCAATGGCGCGCCCACGAACCGCATCCGCAGGTCGGAGTGATGTCGGCGCGCCAGAGCGCACGCCTCGAGCGCCAGGTCGGGACGTTTCCCGCCTACGAGCGCGCCGAGCACCAGCACCTCGGGCGGCTCGACGGGGTCGGCGCTGGACTCGAACCGGCCCACATCGACCCCTGGATACACGACCACCGGGTGCGCGCCGGCGTCGAGGTCGGCCGCGACCGCCCGCGAGGGCACGATCACCAGCTCGGCGCGGCCGGCCGCCAGGCGGACCAGCCGCGCCACCACCCGGCCGGAGAGCATGTCGTTGTGCAGGAAGACGACCGGCGGCCCAACGCGCCGCGCGAGCAGCAACGCGATCGCCGAGCGCATTCCGGAGCCGATGACCAGGTCCGGATCGAGGTCGCGAATCAACGCGCGAGCCGCTAGCGCGTGAGCGGTCAGCCTGGGAACGGCCGACAGCCGGTCTCGGGGCGTGGCCCGGACGTTCAAGCGACGGCGCGTCAGCGGGAACACCCTTATCCGCTGAGCGCGTGCCTCCTGCGCCAGGGCCCCCCTCGGGGCACGCCAGGCAGACCTCGCCCTCGAGACCGCCCGCCAGTCCGAGCAGCATGCGCTCGGCGCCGCCGAGCAGTCCTGAATAGCTGATCAGCAACACCAGCGACATGCCGCGTCGGAGAGTATCGAGCCCATAGACTGCCGGTGTGGGCTCTCGGACCCATCCTCCGCCGCCAATCCGGCGCGTTGCGCTGGTCCACGACTTCCTCCTCGATCTGCGTGGGGCCGAGCGGGTGTTCGTCGAGCTGTCCCGGATGTGGCCGAATGCCGACATCTATACGCCCGTCTATGACGAGCAGGGAACCGACGGCCGCTTTGCCGACCGGACCGTGCACACCTCGTTCCTGCAGCGCCTCCATCCATCGGTCCGCACCTTCCGGGCGTTCCTGCCCTTCTATCCCGCGGCGATCGAGTCCTTCGATCTGTCTGATTACGACCTGATCGTCTCGAGCTCCTCGGCCTGGGCCCATGCTGCGCTCTGCGATGAGCGCTCCGTCCACGTCAGCTACTGCCACAACCCGTTCCGGTATGCCTGGAATGACCGCGACCGGACGCTCGCCGCGCGGCGCAACCCGATGACCCGCGCCTTTCTGCGCGGAGCGTTCAGGCGCTGGCGTCAGTGGGACTGGATCGCCGCCCAGCGGACCGATCGCTACATCGCCAACTCCCGCACCACCCAGGCCCGGATCCGGGCCTACTTCGGACGCGAGTCGAGGGTCGTCTATCCCCCGGTGGAGACCTCGCGCTTCTCGCCCGGGGCGGTCGACGACCACTACGTGATCGTCTCCGAGCTGATGCCCCACAAGCAGATCGACGTTGCGGTGGCGGCCTTCAACCACCTGCGCCTGCCCCTGATCGTGATCGGGGACGGACCTGCCGGCCGGGCGCTGCGCCGGTTGGCCGGACCGACGATCAAATTCACCGGCCGGCTGCCCGACTCGACCGTGGCCGAGGTCCTGCGGCGCGCCCGGGCTCTGATCCTCACCTCGATCGAGGAGTTCGGCATCGCGGCGGTCGAAAGTCAGGCCGCGGGCCGGCCGGTGATCGCGCGCTGGGGCGGCGGCGCGCTCGAGACCGTGATCGACGGCGTCACCGGATGCTTCTGGTCAGGCGGCCCGGCGGAGCTCGCTGGCACGGTCCTGCGCTTCGAGGACGCGGCCGTCGACCCGCAGGCCTGCACGCGCAACGCCGCCCGCTTCGATGCCGCCACGTTCCGCCGCGGGGTGCTCGAGGAGATCGAGGCCGCGTTCGCCGGGGATGGGCGGCCCGCCGTCCGCGGTCGCCAGCCGCTTCCGTCGACACGGCTCGTCAGGCGCGCCGCCCGGGACGGCCAGCGGACCCCGTAGCCCGTGACCGTACGCCGGGCAGTGCTCAGCGGCGCGTGCGCCGTGCTCCTGATCGGGCCGACCGTGCTGGCGTTCTTCACCGGCGGCTACTTCGACGGTCCCCAGCTGGTCGCCGGCGTGATCGCCTGGAGCCTGGTCGTGGTCTGCGCGCTCGCCGCCCCCCGGCCGCTGCCGCGCACCCGTGGTGGTTGGCTGGCGCTCGGGGGTCTGGCGCTGTTGGCGGCCTGGACGCTGGTGTCGTTCACGTGGGCCCCCGTCGCCGGCCCCGCCTACCACGCGGGCGAGCGCGTCGTGATGTATGCCGGGGTGCTGTTCGCCGCCGCCGCGCTGCTGCGAGCTCGCGGTGCGGCGCGCGCGACGGAGCCGGTGCTGGCGGCGGGGACGCTGATCGTGATCGGCTACGGTCTCTCGGGACGGCTGCTGCCCGGGCTGCTTCACTTCTCGCGCTCGGCCAGCGCGCAGGGACGGCTCGAGCAGCCGCTCACCTACTGGAACGCGATGGGCGAGGTGGCGGCCATCGGGCTTGTCCTGAGCGTGCGGATCGCCGGCGACGCGAGCCGCCCGCGATGGCTGCGGATCGCCGCCGCCGCCGCCGCTGCGCCGCTCGGGATGGGCCTGTACGTGACGTTCTCCCGGGGGGCGCTGTTCGCCTGCTTTGCGGGCCTGGTCGCGCTGATCGTGCTTGCCCCGACGCGGCTGCAACTGCGGGCGATGGTCAGCCTGCTCCTGACCGCCGCGCTGGCCGCGGTCGCCGTCGCGCCGCTCCATCGGTTCGACACGCTGTCGGGGTCTCCGGCCGCGCGCGAGGGACAGGGCGCGCTCGCGCTGGGGCTGCTGGTGGTGATCGCGGCCGTGGCCGCGCTGGTCCAGTGGCGACTGACCGGCGGCGGCGCGAGCCGCACGGCCGAGGCCCCGTTGCCGCTGCCGCGGCGCGCAGGCTGGCTTGCCCTCGGTCTGATCTGCGCCGGATCTGGCGGTGGCGATCGTCGTCGGCGCCAAGGAGTCGGCGGCCAACCCGCAGCTGCGGCCCGGGACCACCCGGTACGCGACGCTCAACAGCAGCCGCTACGCCTACTGGAAGGTGGCGCTGCGCGCGTTCGGAGATGAACCGTTGCGTGGCGTGGGGGCCGAAGGCTGGGCCGTGTACTGGCTGCGCTATCGGACGATCGACGATTTCGCCCAGGACGCCCACTCGCTCGAGCTCCAGACGCTCGCCGAGCTCGGCCTGGTCGGGGGCGCGTTGCTGCTCGCGTTCCTCGGCGGAGTGGCGCTGGCGGCGAGGGATGGCTACCGCGGCGCGCCGGCGCTCGCCGCCGGGCCGATCGCGGCCTTCATCGTCTACGTCGCGCACTCGCCGCTCGATTGGGACTGGCAGCTGCCGGCCGTCACGCTGATCGCGCTGGTGCTCGCGGGGTTGCTGGTGGCGATCGCCGACAACGGCGGGCGTGGCGCCTGCGGGCGCCGGGACTACGCCTGCGCGGGCCGACGTTCGATAGCTTTACCGCCTCGGATGCGCGCGCCAGAGCCCGTGGAGACGACAGCCGCCGATATAGTCGAGCGCCCGGCGCCGGAGCCGCAGTTTGGCCGCGACGAGGTCGACCGCGAACCTCCGTCCGCGCACCTCGGGCCCGGCGACCGTCTGAACGTGCTCGTTCTCGCCGATCGGTGCTGGTCGCATCCGCAGGGCGGCGGTACTGGGGCGAACCTCTACGCGCAGGTCGTGCGCTGGGCCCAGGACGGCCATCGTGTCACGGTGATCGCGGCCGATTACCCCGGCGCCGAGCGGTTGGAGAACGTGGTTCCCAACCTGACCGTGCACCGCATGGGCGGCCGGGCGACGGTGTTTCCGCGCGGGGCGTGGGCGGCGATGCGCAGGTTGGCCCGCCACGCCGATGTCGTGCTCGAGATCATCAACGGCATCACGTTCCTCACGCCGCTGTGGCTGCGCAAGCCGCGGGTGGCCCTGGTCTGCCATCCTCACCGTGAGCTCTACGTCGGGGAGTTCGGGCGGTTTCGGGGACGGCTGCTCGCGGCGTTGCTGGAGGAGCTGCCGCTGCGCCTGCTCTACCGGCGGGCGCCGTTTCTGACCATCTCCGAATCCGCGGCCGATGACCTGGTCGAGATTGACGGGATTCCGCGCCACCACATCTCCGTCGCCTACTGCGGCGTCGAGCCGGGGATGTTCGGCCCCTCGCAGCGCACCAGCGAGCCCAGCCTGCTGTATCTCGGGCGCCTCAAGGCCTATAAGCGGATCGAGCACGTGCTCGACGTGCTCGAGGCGGTTCCCGCAGCGACGCTCGACATCGTCGGCGAGGGCGACCACCGCGAGAGCCTGGAGGCGGAGATCAACCGTCGAGGCCTCGGCTCGCGCGTGCACATGCATGGACACGTCGATGACGAGACCCGGGCCGCGATGTACGGGCGCGCATGGCTGCTGCTGACCGCCTCCTCCTCGGAGGGCTGGGGTCTCAACGTGATGGAGGCCGCCCTGTGCGGGACCCCCAGCGCCGCGCTGGCCGTCGGTGGGCTGAGGGAGTCGATCGTCGACGGCGAAACCGGGATCCTGGCGCAGAGCAAGCCGGAGCTGATCCGACGGGCGCACGAGCTGATCGGTGACCGCGATCAGCTGGAGCGGCTCGGCGCGGCGGCACGAGAGCGCGCTCTGACGTTCACGTGGGAGCGGACGGCCGCCGCCAACCTAGCGGTGCTGAGGTCCAGAGCGCAGCTTGCGGCCCCGGTGGCCCCGTTAGCTGGTGGCGCTGATCAGCCAGTGACCGGAGCTGGTAATTAGCGTCATGGTCCCGCGGGACTTACCCTGAATCACGAGCCTCGCGCTGCTCTGGCCGACCGAGCCGCTCACCACGTGGACCTGGCCGCTGAGCAACAGGCCGATGCCACTCAGGATCTGCACGCAGGTATGGCCGAAGTGGCTGGTGCGAGCGCTGATCTGGGCCGCGATGTGGCGCTGCTCGGCCGCCGTGAGATAGCCGCACGCCCGTCCCCCCTGGTGGCTCGCCAGCGCCGCGTAGTAGCCGTTGACCGTGGCCAGCACGGCCCGCCGATCGCCGTGGCTGCCTCCTGTGAGCGTCGGCGAGGGTGCCGCGGCGCTGGTGCTGGCGGGGGTCGTCGCGCTGGACACGGTCCCGCTCGAGGCGCCGCAGCCCGCTGCGGTGACGGCCAGGGCCGCGCCAACGATGACGACGAGTGATCTGATCGCTTTCGTCAAGGGGCTCCTCTCGCGTCGGTG
>CAVYFE010000011.1:0-114827 GCA_963767695.1 uncultured Solirubrobacterales bacterium | reverse complement strand
CGAACCGAGACGCGCTTTGAGGGATTCGCTCCACCTCGCGGTCTTGCAGCCCTCTGTACGCGCCAATGTAGCACGTGTGTAGCCCTGGACATAAGGGGCATGATGACTTGACGTCATCCCCACCTTCCTCCGGTTTGTCACCGGCAGTCTCGCATGAGTCCCCAACTAAATGCTGGCAACATGCGACGGGGGTTGCGCTCGTTGCGGGACTTAACCCAACATCTCACGACACGAGCTGACGACAGCCATGCACCACCTGTGATCCTGCCCCGAAGGGAGACCGTGTTTCCACGGCTGTCAGGAACATGTCAAGCCCAGGTAAGGTTCTTCGCGTTGCGTCGAATTAAACCACATGCTCCGCTGCTTGTGCGGGCCCCCGTCAATTCCTTTGAGTTTTAGCCTTGCGGCCGTACTCCCCAGGCGGGGCACTTAATGCGTTAGCGTCGGCACGGAGGGAGTCGACACCCCCCACACCTAGTGCCCATCGTTTACGGCGTGGACTACCAGGGTATCTAATCCTGTTTGCTCCCCACGCTTTCGCGTCTCAGCGTCAGTACCGTCCCAGCGAGCTGCCTTCGCCATTGGTGTTCCTCCTGATATCTGCGCATTTCACCGCTACACCAGGAATTCCACTCGCCTCTTCCGGACTCTAGCTCGACAGTTTCCACCGGCATTCCAGGGTTGAGCCCTGGACTTTCACAGCGGACTTACCGAGCCGCCTACACGCTCTTTACGCCCAATGATTCCGGACAACGCTTGCCCCCTACGTATTACCGCGGCTGCTGGCACGTAGTTAGCCGGGGCTTCTTCTGAAGGTACCGTCACTCCAACCGGCTATTCACCGGCAAAGCTTCGTCCCAACTGAAAGGGGTTTACAACCCGAAGGCCTTCTTCCCCCACGCGGCGTTGCTGCGTCACGCTTTCGCGCATTGCGCAAGATTCCCCACTGCTGCCTCCCGTAGGAGTCTGGGCCGTGTCTCAGTCCCAGTGTGGCTGATCGTCCTCTCAGACCAGCTACCCATCGTCGCCTTGGTGAGCCGTTACCTCACCAACAAGCTAATGGGCCGCGGGCCCATCCCGATGCGGAGGCCGAAGCTTCCTTTCCCCAGCGGCCTTATGGCCGGAGGGCACATTCGGTATTAGCCCGAGTTTCCTCGGGTTGTCCCAATCATCGGGGCAGGTTACCCACGTGTTACTCACCCGTTCGCGGCTTTGCCCCAGGCCGAAGCCTGGTTCGTCGCTCCACTTGCATGTGTTAGGCACGCCGCCAGCGTTCGTCCTGAGCCAGGATCAAACTCTCCGTGAAGAACTACCGGCGAGCGATCGTCAGACCACCCGCCTTTCACAAAGAGTCGTCAGGGATTACAACCCGCGGACGGATGCGACGAGTCGCCGCATCGGCTACGGGCAAAACCCTGGGTCTGTCCCTGGTGGGATCAGACCCTTGCGCTCACACGAGGAAGCCCGCTGTACACGTTGGGCTCCGGAGCGCAAGACGGGGTTCAATTTCTGGCACCGCCGCCTCAGCGACTCCACGAGGAGCCGGGCGGGCGACGGTTTCGAACCTGGACACACTCCGCGACCGAGGGGTCGGTCGCGAGTGCGCATGCTGTTGAGTTTTCAAAGACCGTCGCACCTCTTCAGAAGGGGTCTCCCTCCAATCGGCGCGCCCAAGACCCAAACCGGATCCCGGAGCGGACCGCCGAGTATAGCGCGCGACTGGAGGCGCGGGGAAGGCCCTGCCGCTCGCCTGGGGACGGGACCTGGAACCGTCCGCCGCTCGCCTGGCCACGGGACCTGGACGCCCCTCTGCGACTGGCCTGCGACAGCAGCTGGACGGCTCCGCCTCGGCCTAGGACAGCACCTGGACCGTAACAGTCCGCGTCCTCGGCCGGTCGTCGAAGTCGATCAGGACCAGCTGCTGCCAGGTCCCGAGCGCCAGCCGGCCGTCGACCAGGGGGATCGTCTCCGATGGCCCGATGACGGCTGCTCTCAGGTGCGCATGGGCGTTGGTGTCGTGGTTGAGGCGGTTGTGCTGGTAGTCGCCATGGTCCGGGATCAGCCGGTCGAGCAGAGCCTGGAGATCCTGCACGCCTCCCGGCTCGTACTCCATCGTCGTCACCGCCACCGTGGAGCCAGTCGCGAACGCCGTCACGATCCCTCGCCCCACCCCGGATGTGGCGACGACGCGTGCGACACCATCGGTGATGTCCACGACGTGGCCGTGGCCCGGCGTGTCCAGCCGCAGCAGCCCGCCGTGGACAGCCATCAACGGCTCGTCCTGGAAATAGATCGGGGGTGAGGACCTACGGGCTGGGCCACCAGCTCATCCCGATTGCGGCGGGTCGCTCACGCGGACCCGCGCGAACCGCCGCTTGCCGAGCTGCAGGACCTTGCCGTCGACCTCAGCTCGATCGACGTCCAGTGAGCGGTTGGCGATCGCGACGCCGTCGAGCCTGACCCCCCCGCTGGCCAAGCTTCGCCGCGCCTCAGAGGTTGAGACCCCGAATGCATGGGCAATCAGCGCCGGCAGATGGATCCGATCCTCGCCGGCATCCCACTCGACCACGGGGACGTCGGTCGGCAGCTCGCGGCGGACGTGCAGGCGATCGAACCTCGCTTCCGCCTCGCGGGCCGCGTCGGCGCCGTGGAAGCGCTCCACCAGCGCTCGGGCCAGGGCGCGCTTGGCATCGCGTGGGCCGACCCCCGGCGGCGGCTCCGAACCGATCAGAAGCCGGTACCACTCGCCGAGCGCCTCGTCCGGGATGCTCAGCGTCTTGCCATAAGTCTCGTCGGGTGGATCGGTGACGCCGATGTAGTTGTCCAACGACTTCGACATCTTGCGATGACCATCGGTGCCGGTCAGCAGCGGCATCGTCAGGATCACCTGTTCGGGCTGGCCGTAGGCGCGCTGGATGTCGCGGCCCAGGAGCAAGTTGAACTTCTGATCGGTCCCGCCGAGCTCGACATCGGCCTTGACCGCGACCGAGTCGTAGCCCTGGAGCAGCGGATACAGCAGCTCCAGCATCGAGATCGGCGAATTCGCCTCCAGGCGGTTGGCGAAGTCCTCGCGCTCGATGATTCGCGCCACGGTTGTCGCCCGCGCGAGCCGGAAGAAGTCCTCCATCGGCATATCGAGCCACTCGCTGTTGAAGCGGACCTCCAGCCGCTCGGAGTCGAGCACCTTGAGCGCCTGCGCTTGGAATGTGCGCGCGTTGGCGTCGATCTGCGCCGGCTCGAGCACCGGCCGTGTGGTCGATCGGCCGCTCGCATCGCCGACGCGAGCTGTGTAGTCGCCGATGATCAAGACCACCACGTGGCCGAGATCTTGAAACTCGCGAAGCTTCTGCAAGACGACGGTAAACCCGAGGTGGATGTCCGGCGCGGTGGGGTCGATCCCCAGCTTGACTCGCAGCGGGCGCCCACTCGCAAGCCTCTGCTCCAACGCCCCCTCGGGCAGGCAGTCGACCGCGTTTCGCGCCAGCCAGGCAGCCTGTTCGGCGGAGCTCGACGGGGGCGGGAGCGCCGGCTCGAAGGGCTCCTCCCGTGGCGAAGAGTGCATCCGGGGCAATGCTAGACTCTCGCTCCCGTCGAGACCGCTGCCCGATGCCGTCCGGGCGCCGCAGTCTCCGCCCGGGGGACCGCGTAGGCGCACCGCCGCTTCGGCATCTCCGACCGCATGAGCGACGACGTTGACATCCTTCAGCCGGGCAAAGAACTCGGCCCGCCGATCCCGTTCGCGGCGCCCGAGGGACGCCGCCGGCGGTGGCGACGAGGTCCCCGCGGCCCTGAGCGCCCGCCCAAGCCGCGGGTGCGCAAGATCCGGCTGCTGCTGATCCTGACCGGCTTCGGAGCGCTCGCCTTGGTATCGACGGTGTTCGGGATGATGATGGCTGTCGCGTCGGACCTGCCGGAGATCGAGAACCGCGTCCAGTACGGCAAGACGGTCGATTCCTTCCTCTACGACGATCAGTGGCGGCCGATCGGGGTCTTCGCTCCTCCGAATGGCGCCGTGATCGACAGCTTCCAGCAGATCTCCCCGTGGATGCGCAGGGCGATCGTCTCGGTCGAGGACAAGCGATTCTGGAGCGATCCTGGGGTCGACATCCGCGGGATCGGGCGCGCATTCGTCGCCGACGTCGACGGCGGGTCACGTCAGGGGGCTTCGACGATCGCGCAGCAATTCGTCAAGACCGCGCTCTCGGAGGAGAACAACCGCACGATCTTCGAGAAGCTACGGGAGGCGGCCCTCGCCTACCACCTCACACGTGAGTGGTCCAAGGAGAAGATCCTCAAGGAATACCTGAACTCGATCTACTTCGGCAACGGCGCCTACGGGATCGAATCAGCGGCGCGGGTGTACTTCGGAAAGGTGCTCGGCTACAGCCCCACGGCGGCGGCAAACACGAGCCTGCCCGATCAATCAGGCCCGCCGACGGGCGCAGCGCGATGTGGCGATGGTGCCCTACCGAGCTGCGCCTCGCTGCTCACTCCCGGGGAGTCGGCGTTGCTGGCGGGGCTGGTGGCATCGCCGACGGCGTTCGACCCGGTCGTAAACCCAGTCGCGGCCAAAGCACGTCGCAAGCTGGTGCTCGAGGACATGCTGCGCCAGCACTATGGCCCCCTCGGGATCACGCGCGCGGAATACATCCAGGCCAACAAGGAGCCGCTCCCGAACGCCAACGACATCCAGCAGCCCGAGGAGCCGACTGCCGCGCCCTACTTCACAAGCTGGCTGCGTCCGCAGATCCTCGCCGTACTGGAGCATGGCCATGTTCCGGCCAACGTCGCCGAATATCGGGCCTACTACGGCGGCCTGAAGATCAAGACCTCGCTCGACCTCGGGATGGAGCGAGCGGCGGAGCAGGCGGTCAGCGCGGAGCTGCCGTATGGCTCGGGTCTGCCGACGGCGTCGCTGGTCGCGATCGACAACAACACCGGCGAGGTCCGGGCAATGGTCGGTGGCCCGATCATCAACGGCGAGCAGGACTTCAAGGACTTTCCGTTCAACCTCGCGACTGAGGGTCATCGCCAGCCGGGTTCGGCGTTCAAACCCTTCACGCTGGCAGCTGCCCTGGAATCCGGCCTCTACGGCCCAGATTCCGTGATCGACTCCGCGCCGCAGAACTTCATCGTCCCCAACAGCTCCGGCAAGGAGCACTTCATCGTCCACAACTTCGGCAACACGTACTCGGGCCCGATCACCCTCGCCCAAGCCACCGCGATCTCCGACAACTCCGTCTTCTCCCAAGTTGGGATCAACGTGGGCACCGCAAAGATCGCGCGGCTGGCCAAACGAATGGGGATCCGCTCGCCGGTCTCGAACAACTACGCGATGATCCTCGGAGGCTTGACGGAAGGTGTATCGCCGCTGGACATGGCCCACGCATATGAGACATTCGCCACCGGCGGACTGCGGGTGTTCAATCCGCGGCTCGGGGCACCGCACGAGGGTCCGACCGGGATCGCCCAGATCGACTGCCCCGCCCACGTCTGTGGCAGCTCCTCGAAGACGATCTTCGACAAGCCGACCTACAAGCGGATCATCCCGGCCAGCATCGCGAGCACGGTCCAGGAGCTCCTGATGGGGGTCGTCGAGCACGGCACCGGGACGCTTGCGGCGATCCCCGGCGTGGCCGTGGCCGGCAAAACGGGCACCACCACCGACTATGGGGACGCATGGTTCGTGGGCTGGACACCGCAGCTGACCACGGCGGTGTGGGTCGGATTCCCGACGAAGCTGGTCTCGATGGCCACCGACTACAACGGCGGGCCGGTCGAGGGCGGGACCTATCCGGCGATCATCTGGCAGAACTTCATGACCCAGGCGCTCCAGATCCTCAAGAGCGAGACCCCGCCGAGTCGCCAGGCGAATAGCACGACGGGAACCACGACGAGCTCGCTCACCGGGGCCGCCGGAGGTTCCACACAGATCAACCCGACCGCCGGCGCCGGCACCCCGAGCACCGGAACCACGGGGACCGGGGGTTCAGCCGGCGCCGGAAACGGGGGCGGCGGCGGTACCGGCGCAAACGGGGGCGGCGGCGGTGGGACCGGCGCCGGCGGTGGTGGCGCGGGCGGTGGTGGAGCGGCCGGCGGCGGTGGCACCGGCGGCGGCGGTGGCACGGGCGCCGGCGGCGGTGGCGCGGGCGGCGGCGGTGGCACCGGCGGTGGCGGTGGCACGGGCGGCGGCGGTGGCACGGGCGGCGGCGGCGGTGGCACGGGCGGCGGTGGCGGTGGCACGGGTGGCGGGACCGGCGGCGGCGGCGGCACGGGCGGTGGCGGTACAGGGGGCGCCGGCCTTGGCGGCGGCGGTGGCCGCTGATCCTTCGGGCATACGGCCCGGGAACGGAGCGGCATGAGGCCGACGGCCCCGGACCGGCACGGCACGAGGCCGAGCAGCCTCCCGGATCCACGCTGCGGGCGCTCGGCCATCGCCGCACGCAGGCGCCCGGGCATCTCCCCGCGCAGGCGCTCGGGCATCCGCCGCGGCGATCACGCTTGCGAGCCCACCGCGCGCGACAAGAAGCGGCTTCCGGTAGCGCAGAATCGCCACGGCAGCTCGGCCGCCTTGGTGATTCCGATCCGACGATCGGTCGAGACCGGTGGTCTGCGCCAGCCGGGCGGGGGATCCGAGATGACCACCGGACCGGTGATGAGGTCGGTGCCGTCGTGGTCGAGCTCGATCGCGAGCGCCTGCGTCAGCTTGCCGGGACCCGAGCACAGACCCTCGAGTCGCTCGAGGCGCCGGCGCGAGCGCATCTCGTCGATCCCCGCGACTGGCTCGAGCGCGCGAATCAGCACCGCCGCGCCGGTCCCGGATGGCTCGCTGACCGCGTTCAGACACGCGTGAATGCCGTATGAGCGATACACGTAGGCGCGACCCGGCGGACCGAACAGCGTCCGCGTCCGAGGAGTGAGCCCCACGAACGCGTGACAGGCAGGCTCGGAGTGGTGATAGGCCTCGGTCTCGACGATCACGCCCGCCGTGGCGCCGTGGAGAACCACACAGCCGATCAGGTCATGGGCGACCTCGAGCACGGGCCGCTGGTAGAACGATGGCTTCACGCGCCAGCGTCGAGCGCCGCCCGCGCGCGCTCCAGTTGCTCGCGAACCCGGCCCAGGCTGGTTCCGCCTTCGGACACTTTCGATTCCAGCCACGCGCCGTCTCGCAGGACCGCGTAGAACTCGTCGTCGAGCAGCGGCGATTGCTCGGCGAGCTGCTCGGCGCTCAGCTCCGACAGGGACACGCCCTGCTCGATCGCGAGCCGGACGAGCCCGGCGACGATCCCGTGCGATTCGCGGAACGGCACGCCCCGCCGCACGAGCAGATCGGCGACGTCGGTGGCGGCGAGCAGCTCGTCGCCGGCGGCGGAGGCGAGCCGCTCGCGCCGGAACGAGATCGACGCGATCATCCCCTGGGCGGCGGCCAGGCACAGCTCGAGCGTGTCGACCGCGTCGAACAGGTGCTCCTTGTCCTCCTGCATGTCCTTGTTGTAGGTGAGCGGCAGTCCGTGCATCACGCCGTGGAGGGCAACGAGATGCGCGGCGACGCGCGGTGCCTTGGCCCGCAGCAGCTCGGCTGCGTCGGGGTTCTTCTTCTGCGGCATGATCGAGGAGCCCGAGGCCCAGGCGTCGGAGACCTCGCAGAAACCGAACTCGTCGCTGGACCACAGGACGATCTCCGCGCCGAGCCGCGAAAGATGGGTCGCGCAGGTCGCCGCCGAGGCGAGGTAATCCAGCACGAAGTCCCGGTTCGAGACCGCGTCGATCGAGTTCTCGGCCGGAGCGCCGAATCCGAGCTCGGCGGCCACGCGCCTGCGGTCGGTGTCGAAGTTCACGCCCGCGAGCGCGCCGGCGCCAAGCGGCAGCGGCGCGGTGGCGCCGACCACGCCCAGAAAGCGATCCCGGTCGCGGACCAGCATCCATACGTAGGCCAGCAGGTGGTGGCTCAGGTAGACCGGCTGGGCGCGCTGCAGATGGGTGTAGCCGGGCATCGGCCAGTCCAGGTGGCGCTCGGCGACATCGATCAGCGTTCCGGCCACCTGCTCGATCGACTGCATGGCTTGCTGGGCGTGGGCGCGGACGAACATCGCCATGTCCGTCGCCACCTGATCGTTGCGTGAGCGCGCCGTGTGAAGCTTGCCCCCGACGGCGCCCGCGAGCTCGGTCACGCGGCGCTCGATCGCCATGTGGATGTCCTCATCCCGGTCGGCGAACGCGAATGATCCGTCGCCGAGCTCGCGACCCACCTGGTCCAGCGCCCGACACAGCTGATCACGTTCGGGGTCCGAGATGATCCCCTGGGCCGCCAGCATCGACGCATGCGCCCGCGACTGCTGCACGTCGTAGGGACCGAGCCGCCAGTCGAATCCGATCGAGTCATTGAGGCGACGGAAGACAGCATCCGGGGGCTCGGTGAATCGGGACATCGGGCGCCATGGTAGGAGACCGGCTCGCGGCGACCCAGATCCATCCCTCTCTCCCGCGGACACGCCCCGGCTTGGATCCGCCTACCGGTGCCGAGGCTCGAGGACCGCCGACACCGCGTCGGCCACGGTCTCGACCTGCGCCTCGCTCATCTCGGGGAAGAACGGAAGGGCGATCGAGCGGGCCGCCACGTCCTCGCACACCGGGAACTCCCCCTCGCGGTGGCCGAACTGCTCACGGTAGTAACTCATCAGGTGAACCGCCGGGAAGTACGGCTTGCTCGGGATCCCGCGTTGCGCGAGCGCCTGCACGACGCCGTCGCGGTCGACACCGTGCGGCAGCTGGACGACGAACACGAACCACCCCCGGCGGTTGCCATCCAAGTCCGAGCATGGGAGCGACAGCCCCTCGATCCCCCCCAACGCAAGTCGGTACAGAGATGCCACCCGCGCCCGATGGTCCAACAGCGAATCTAGTCGCTCCAGCTGCGCGAGCCCGAGGGCGCAGGCGATATCGGACAGGCGGTAGTTGAAGCCGAGCCGGTCGTGGTCGAGCCAACCCATGTCCGGAGCCCGGCCCTGGTTGCGTTCGGAGTCGATCCGCTCCTTGATGGCCGCGGAGGCCATCGTGACCATCCCCCCCTCCCCGGTCGTCAGCTGCTTGTTGGCGTAGAACCCGAACACGGCCGGATGACCGCGACCGCCGACCGCGACGCCGTCGGCGTGGACGGCGCCGAGCGCCTCGCAGGCGTCCTCGACGATCGGCACGTCGAGCGCCTCGAAAGCCGGGATATCGGCCGGGTAACCGAAGATGTGGACCGGCAGGATCGCAGCGGTCCGATCCGAAACCACTGCGGCTGCCGCATCAACAGACAGATTCAGCGTCACCGGGTCGATGTCGGCGAACACCGGACGGGCCCGCTCGTAGACGGCCACGTTCGCGCTCGCCACGAACGAGAACGGGCTGGTGATCACCTCGTCGCCGTCGCTGACTCCGACCGCGCGCAGCGCGAGGTGCAACCCGGCCGTGCCGCTCGACACCGCGCTTCCCAGCGGCGCCCCGACCCATTCGGCGAACGCCTGCTCGAACTCCGCCAGCAGCGGACCGAGTGACAGCCGGCCCGAGCGCAGCACCTCGAGCACCAACTCCTCCTCGCGCGGGCCGAGGACTGGCCGGGCCAGGGGAATCGCCTGCCCCGAGATCGAGCTCATGTGCCCGGGGCCCGCGGGGTCTCCAGCCTCTCCGAGGCCAGCCCGGCCGCCTGCATCCCGTACTCCAGCGAGTCGACCAGCGCTTCCCAGGACGCCTCGATGACGTTCTCCGAGACACCGATCGATCCCCATACCTGCTCGCCGTCGGAGGCGTCGAGCAGGACCCGGGTGATCGCACCTGTGCCCTTCGCCTCGTCGAGGATCCGGACCTTGAAGTTGACCAGGTCGATGTCCGCGAGGTGGGGGTGGATCTCGACCAGCGCGTCACGCAGCGCGCGGTCCAGCGCGTTGACCGGCCCGTTGCCCTCGGCGGTGCGGACATACCGCTCACCGTCGACCCAGATCTTGATCGTCGCCTCCGTCTCGACCCGCCCGTCGGCCCGCTTCTCGACGATCGCGCGCCACGCCTCCAGGCGAAACAGCGGCTCGTACTCTCCCGTCTCCTTGCGCAGCAGCAGCTCGAACGATCCGTCGGCTGCCTCATAGTGGTAGCCCCGGTGCTCGAGCTCCTTGATGCGCTCTACGACCCGGCCCGCGGTCTCATCGTCGAGCGCGATCCCGACTTCGCGCGCGCGTGCGTGAACCGTGCCCTTGCCGGAGAGCTCGGAGATCAGAACCTCGCGGCGATTGCCGACCGCGGCCGGGTCGACGTGCTCGAACGTGGCCGGATCGGCGGCGACCCCGGCCACGTGCATCCCGCCCTTGTGCGCGAACGCGTTGCGTCCCACGTACGGCTGGTCTGGATCCGGAGTGAAGTTCAGCAGCTCGTCGAGGAAGTGTGCCGCCGGGGAGAGGGCCGCCAGCTGCTCGTCGCTCAGGCATTCGTGGCCCAACTTCAGCTGCAGGTTGGGGATGATCGAGACGAGGTTTGCGTTGCCGCACCGCTCGCCGTAGCCGTTCATCGTCCCCTGTACGTGGGTCGCGCCCTGCTGCACCGCCGCCAACGAGTTCGCCACGCCGCACCCGGCGTCATCGTGGCAGTGGATGCCAACCCGCACGCCGGCGCCGGCGAGCGAACCGACCAGGGAACCCATCGCCGACGCTATCCCCTCCGGGAGCGTCCCGCCGTTGGTGTCGCAGCACACGACGGTCTCCGCGCCGGCCTGCGCCGCGGCAGCCAGGCAGCGCAGAGCGTAGGACGGATCATCGGCGTAGCCGTCGAAGAAGTGCTCGGCGTCGTACACCACCCGCTTGCCCCGGGCGACCAGGAACGCGACCGAGTCCTCGATCATCCGCAGGTTCTCCTCGCCGTCGACCTTCAGCACCTTCTCGAGGTGCAGGCGCCACGTCTTGCCGACGAGCGTGCACACGGGGGCAAAGCAGTCGGCCAGCACTCGCAGCCCCGGATCCTGATCGGCGGCTGTGGCCCGCCGCCGGGTCATTCCGAAGGCCGCGATGTCCGCCTGCTCAAACCGTTCGCGGCCCAGCAGTTCGAACAGTTCGAGCTCCTTGGGATTCGAACTCGGGAAGCCCGCTTCGATCAGGGCGATCCCCAGCCCATCGAGCCGGTGGGCGACGCGCAGCTTCTCCTGCGCGGAGAGGGACATGCCCTCTCCCTGCATCCCATCGCGAAGCGTCGTGTCGTAGAGCTGGATCTTGGTCATCGAGGAGGCCGCGCCTCCGTGGCCTATACCGTTTTGCTCGGCACCTTGACGACGTCGAGCCATCCGGCGTAGCGCGGATCACGACCGTGCAGCGCGTCATCGAACACGCGCTGGAGCTCGCGCGTGACCTCGCCCGGTTGGCCGCCCCCGATCGCATGGTCGTCGATCTCCCGCACCGGCACCAGCTCCGCCGCGGTTCCGGACAGGAACACCTCGTCGGCGAGGTACAGCTCCGCCCGGGCGAGATCGCGCTCGATCACCTCGATCCCGAGGTCGCCGGCGATCTGCACGATCGACTTGCGGCTGACCCCGTCGAGGATCCCCGCGGTCTGGGGCGGCGTGAGGATCCGGCCGTTGCGGACCGCGTAGATGTTCTCGCCCGAGCCCTCGCACACGAACCCGTGCGCGTCCAGGAGAATCGCCTCCTGGTAGCCGGACTTGGTCGCCTCGATCTTCGCGAGCACGCTGTTGAGGTATTGGCCGCTGGCCTTGGCGTGGGGAATCAACGCATCGTGCGGGATCCTTCGCCAGCTCGAGACCTTGGCGCGAACGCCGTGCTGCTTGCTCTCCTCCCCCAGGTATGCGCCCCACGGCCACACCGCGATCGACACCTCGACCGGCGCGTCGAGCGGGTAGAGACCCATCTGTCCGTAGCCGCGGAAGGCGATCGGGCGGATGTAGCACTCGCGCAGCTCGTTGGCTGCGATCAGCTCGTGGGTGGCGCTGCGCAGCTCCTCGAGCGTGTAGGGGATCGGCATGTAGTAGAGCTCGGCGGACTGCAGCAGCCGCTGGAGGTGATCGTGGTGGCGGAAGATCGCCGGCCCTTGCGGGGTCGGATAGGCCCGCTCGCCCTCGAATACCCCGGTTCCGTAGTGCAGGCCATGCGTCAGTACGTGGACCTTGGCGTCCTCCCAGGCGACCAGCTCTCCGTTGTGCCAGATCAGGTCCGCTTGTTCCACGAGTACTCCTTCACAGCTGGTTGAGGACTTCCCGGGTGGCCTGCTCCGTCGTTGCGCTGCCGCCCAGATCGCGCGTGCGCAGGCCCTCGGCCAGCGCCCGATCGACGGCCGATTCTACCGCCGCCGCCTCGGCGTCCATGGCGAGTCCGTGGCGCAGCATCAGCGCCGCCGACAGAAACATCGCCAGCGGATTGGCGACCCCGGTACCCGCGATGTCGGGTGCGGAGCCGTGAACGGGCTCGAACAGTCCGGGGCCGTCCTCCCCCAGCGAGGCGCTCGGGAGCATCCCGATCGAGCCGGTCAGCATCGCCGCCTCGTCGCTGAGGATGTCGCCGAACATGTTCTCGGTCAGGATCACATCGAAGTGCCGCGGCGCAGCGACCAACCGCATCGCGGCGTTGTCGACCAGCAGGTGCTCGAGCTCGATGTTCGGGAACTCGCCCGCGTGCACGTGGCGGACCACCTCGCGCCACAGACGGCTGGTCTCGAGCACGTTTGCCTTGTCGACACTCGTCACTCGCGAGCGAGCGGCGCCGAACCCGACGCGCGCGATTCGCTCGATCTCCGCGCGCGTGTACACGCACGCATCCGACGCGCGGTCGGCCGTACGCGTCTTCTCGCCGAAGTAGATCCCGCCGGTCAGCTCGCGCACCACGAGCAGGTCGGTCGACTCGATGATCTCTCGCCGCAGCGGGCTTGCGTCGTACAGCGCCGGCACCGGCCTGACCGGCCGCAGGTTGGCGAACAGGCCAAGTTCCTGGCGGAGCCCGAGCAGGCCCTGCTCGGGCCGCGGCTTGCCCGGATCGGTGGTGTCCCATTTGGGGCCCCCGACCGCGGCGAGCAGGACCGCATCGGCCGCGCGACACGCCTCGAGCGTCTCGTCGGTGAGCGCGGTCCCGAAGGCGTCGATCGCAGCGCCTCCGAATCGATGCGAGGCGAACTCGAGCTCGCCGGGGGCGACCGCCTCCAGGACCGCGACGGCGGGCTCGATGATCTCGGGTCCGATGCCGTCGCCAGGCAGGAGCGTGATTGTGCGGGTCATCGCTCGCCTCAGCGCCAGACGCTCACCAGCGCGGCGCTGTATCCGGGCAGCCCGAGCCGATACGCACCGGCGCTGCCGTGGAGCGTGGCCACCCTCAGGCGTCCGTGCCAGCGGGCGTCGGAGCCGATCCACTGGCCTCCGAACGTCACGCCGTTCTGCGAACCGACCCCGGGCGCAAGCAGCCGCCTGACGAACGCAGGCCGCGAGCCGGTGCCCAGGCGCAGGGTCATGTCGGCCGCGCGGGCGCCCTTGTTGATCAACAGCACCCTCAGGCCCTGCGGGGTCCAAACCGCCCACCCCTTGACGTGCAGAGCCGATGAGAGCTTCGAGTTCAGGACCTCGGCGCCCGGCCGGATCATCTGGGCGAACACCGCGAGCGCGTAGAGCTCGGGCATCGGCTCGATCCCGCGTCGGGTCGGCTCCCAGGGGGCGTTGGGCTGGTTCGGGCGGATGTGCCAGCTGATCGAGTCGACGCCGGCGCGAATCATCTCGAAGAGCGTGTCCGACGCCCACAGCGCGGTGGCGAAGGTGTTCGCGACGCCGGTGTTCCCGCCGCAGCTGATCGAGTTGATCTCGGTCAGCCGCAGCGCCTGGTGGCGGCTGTGAGCAAACGCGACCGGGCTCTCCACCGACTGGGCCAGCCCGGCTGAAGAGCCCTCGTTGAGGATCAGCGGGATCGTCGGGTACCAGGGCGAGTTCGTCGGCCAGCAGTTGGAGGAGGCGTACCTGTGGATCGTGATGAAGCCGGGATCCAGCCGTCCGAGACCTTCCACCGCCGACAGCCAGGGAGGGTTGTCGGAGATGATCTCGGGACCGCCGAGCGGAATCCCGGGCGCCGCCGCCACCAACGCCTGCGCGTAGTCGATGTAGTCGCGGCGGTACTCCGCGGCCGAGTAGTGCGAGGCCCACTGCTTCGGTGTAGCCGGAATCGTGCTGGCGATCCGTCCCTCTGACAGCCACGGCTGGCGCCAGTACAGGTCCGGCTCGTTGCCGATCTCGAGGCCCACCACGCTCGAACGCGGAAGCGCCTGGATCGCCGCCTGCACAAAGCTCGCCTCGAGCGTCGGCGAGTGCACCGCGAGGTTCAGGTCGAGCATCACGCGCAGCCCGTCGCGCCGAACCAGGGCGGCGAGCTGGGTCATCCAGTCCGGGCCGATCTCGATCAGGTGGTGCGGATTGGGGGGCCGGGGGGTCTCCCAGTAGGTGTGGTCCGTCGAGCGGCCCCCGATCCTGAGCAGCAGCCGGGTCCCGTCCTCCGGTTGGATGAGGGACAGCGCCCGATCGAACAGCGGCCCTTCGCTCTCGTAGATCAGCAGCTGGTCGTACTCCACCGAGATCCCGAAGAACGACCTGGGGACGGTGATCCCGCCGCCGGTGAGGCGGAACGAGGCGGGCAGGGGCGCGGGTGCGGCGGCTGCGCGCACGACATGGCTTCTCCCCAGCGAGAGGACGCCGAAGGCGACCGCGGTCAGGCATCCAATCGCGATCAGCGCGCGCCGCTGAGCGAGTGCGTGGAGCAACCGCCGAGCGCGAGATCGCCGGATCGTCCCACCTCCACCCCCCAGGCATTGCACCGGCTAGATCCTACGTGTTCGCCCCGTCATGTTGAGCCGCACGTACTGAAGCACCAGCGGCTCGCCGCAGCGCGCGAGCACCCGATCGACGAACTCGGCGCGCAGCTCCGGCGGAAGCGGATCGAGATGGCGGACCAGGCACACGGTCTGGACGAATGCCCGCGGATCGGCCGGCGTGACGGCCTTGGGCTCGAGCCAGCAGGCGACGTCGTCGAAGCCCGCCCGCTTCAGGCGCTCCGCCGTCTCGGCGTTCGTGGCGTAGTTCCACGGCCGCCTCCAGTCGACGAAGAAGGGCGCGAACGGCTGCCGTGCCGCGACGAGCTCCGCGGTCTTGCGGAACGAGTCGATGTTGCCCCGTCCGCCGCACTGCGCGACCAACTGCCCGCCGGGCTTCAGCGTCCGCGCCAGCGACGCGAACAGCGCGTCGTGGTCGGGGATCCAGTGGAAGGTGGCGTTTGAGAAGATCGCGTCGACCGGTTCTGGGAGCTCCAACTCGACGAGGTCCTGACAGAGCACGGTGGCCCGCTCGCCGAGCGCCGCGCGCGCGTGCTCGACCATCGAGGGCGCCGCGTCGACGGCGTAGACACGGCCCTCGGGCACGAGCTCGGCCAGCAGCGCGGTGACGCGGCCGGACCCGCAGCCGGCGTCGAGCACCACCTCGTCGCCGCTCAGCCGCAACCGCTCGAGTTGCTCGCGGGCCCAGCCGAGCTGAGGATCGCTGACGCGGTCATACGCGGCCGCGTCCCAGTCGCGCGGGCTCACAGCGCGGTGGTCACCGGCCCGGCGAGCTCCCGGTCGCGCTCGTAGGCCTCGATCGCCTCGCTGTCCTCGGCCAGTGTCGCGGCGATGTCGTCGAGGCCGTTGACGAGCCGGTGCTTGATCTGCCAGTCGATCTCGAACTGGGCGCTGCCTCCCGGCCAGCGGACCTGCTGGGCGTGGAGATCGACCTGCGCCTCGCCGGCCTCGGTGATCGCGGCACACTCCTCGGCGGTCAGCTGCACCGGCAGCAGTCCGATCTTCGTGCAGTTGGAGCGGAAGATGTCGGCGAAGCTCGGCGCGATGATGGCTCGGAAGCCGTAGTCCTCGAGCGCCCAGGCCGCATGCTCGCGGCTCGAGCCACAGCCGAAGTTGCGGCCGCCGACGAGGATCGGGTTGCGCGGCAGCTCCC
The DNA here is from genome assembly GCA_963767695.1 of uncultured Solirubrobacterales bacterium. Classification (GTDB taxonomy): domain Bacteria; phylum Actinomycetota; class Thermoleophilia; order Solirubrobacterales; family Solirubrobacteraceae; genus Palsa-465. The sequence goes on along the minus strand of CAVYFE010000011.1, from coordinate 98,839 downwards.
ACCCTGGCTCCTTCGCCCAGTCGAAGAACAGAAAGTCTCCGAAACCGGTCCGCGCGACGCGTTTGAGGAACTGCTTGGGGATGATCTGATCGGTGTCGACGTCGTCGCGGTTCAGCACCGATACCCGGCCGGTGATGGTCTCGATCGCCTTCATGACCGCGCGGCCTCCCAGTCCCGGATGTCGACGAAGCGGCCCTCGATCGCGGCCGCGGCGGCCATCTCCGGCGAGACCAGATGCGATCGTGCCCCGCGGCCCTGGCGGCCCTCGAAGTTCCGGTTCGACGTCGAGGCGACGCGTTCACCGGCGGCGGCGATGTCGGGGTTCATGCCCAGGCACATCGAGCAGCCGGCGCCGCGCCAGTCGAATCCGGCCCGCCTGAACACCTCGTCGAGCCCTTCTCGCTCCGCCTGCAGCTTCACTTGCGCTGAGCCGGGCACGACCATCGCGTACACGTCGCTCGATACCCGGTGGCCGTCCACGACCGCGGCGGCGGCGCGCAGGTCGCCGATCCGCGAGTTCGTACACGAGCCGATGAACACCCGGTCGAGCTTGATCTCCTGGATCGGCGTTCCGGCCTGCAGGCCCATGTAGTGAAGCGCGCGCTGATCCTGTTCGGAGCGCGGCGCGGGCACCGCGTCCGTCACCGGGACCACCATCCCGGGAGTCGTTCCCCACGTGACCATCGGGCTGATCGCGGCCGCGTCGACGGCTATCTCGCGGTCGAACCTCGCCCCGGGTTCGGTGCGCAGCTCTCGCCACCGATCGGGCACCTCGGCCGGCGCTCCGGGCCGGCCGATCACCCACTCGAACGTGGTCTCGTCGGGAGCGATCATCCCGGCTCGTCCGCCACCCTCGATCGTCATGTTGCAGATCGTCATCCGGCCTTCCATCGACAGCTCCTGGATCACCGGTCCTGCGTATTCGACGACGTGGCCGACCGCGCCGGCCACGCCGATCTGCCCGATCGTCGCGAGGATCAGGTCTTTCGCGGTCACGCCGAAGCCGAGCTCGCCCTCGTAGCAGATCCGCATCGAGCGCGGCTTGGACTGCACCAGGCACTGGGTCGCCAGCACGTGCTCGACCTCGCTTGTGCCGATCCCGAACGCGAGGGCCCCGAACGCGCCGTGCGTGGCCGTGTGCGAGTCGCCGCACACGATCGTCATTCCCGGCTGCGTGATCCCGAGCTCGGGGCCGATCACGTGCACGATTCCCTGACGCTCCGATCCCAGCGAGTACACCGGGATGCCGAACTCCTCGCAGTTGCGCTCGAGCGTCTGCACCTGGACTCTGCGAGAGCTCGTCGGCGATCCGCTCGGCGATCGGCGTCCCGTCGGTGGGCACGTTGTGATCGACGGTGGCCAGCGTCCGGTCGGGACGGCGCACTTTCCGCCCCGCGAGCCGCAGCCCCTCGAACGCCTGTGGACTGGTGACCTCGTGGACGAGGTGCAGGTCGATGTAGAGCAAGCTGTGGGCCACCTCGTGGCTGGCCCAGATCTTGTCGAACAGGGTCTCTGGCATGGATCTCAGCTCCGGGTTTCTGGCATCGGTTCAGCTCCTTCGCAGGCCGGCGCTCACCACCGCCAGCAGCACCGCCTGCTTGGCTCCGGGATTCTCGAAATGGTGCGGGAGATCTGCGTCGAAGGTCACGCAGTCGCCCTGATGAAGTTCATGCCGCGCGCCGTCGATCAGCAGCGCGAGCGTTCCGGACTCGACCAGGGCGCTCTCGCGGCTGCCCGGCTCGTGGATCGGGGGGTCCCCCGGCTTGCCGGTGACCGCGCCGGGGGCCAGCGTATGACGGGACAGCTCGGCCCGCTGCCCGGGCAGCGGCGGGGTGAGGATCTCATAGCTGTGCCCCCCGCGCTCGGGCCCGCTTCGGCGCTCGCCGCGGCGCACGACCATGACCGCACCGTCCTCGTCGAGCCGGAGCAGCTGTGAGAGCCGCAGCTCGAGCCCGGCGGCGATCCGGGCGGCCACCTGGAGCGTGGGGCTGGTCTCGCCGCGCTCGACCTGGGAGAGCATCGGCGCGCTGACCCCGGAGCGGTCGGCGAGGTCGCGCAGCGACAGGTCCATCGCCTCGCGCAACGCGCGCACCCGCGGGCCGACCGAGCCGTTGATCGGAGCCGTCGCCATACAAACGTACGTTATCACGTACGCGGTTCTGGCCGCGTCTGCCACCCCCCAAAGGTCGGCGCTTGCGCCGACCCCCTATTAGCATCGGCGCGTATGGTGAGCCGTCCCGACATCCTCGTCCTCGGCGGCGGCGGCGTGCTCGGGGAGGCCTGGATGATGGGGGTGCTGGCGGGGGTCGAGGACGCCACGGGGTTTGACCTGCGCGGCTGCGAGTACTTCGTCGGCACCTCCGCCGGCTCGATCGTCGCCGCGCACCTGGTCGCCGGCAACGCCCCGCGCCGACCGCCGTCGGTGGGCAGCGAGATCGAGCTGGCCAGTCCGGCCGCCGTCGGCGGCCTCGCGTCCGCGGCGGTCCAGGCAGCCCGCCGAGCCGGGGCGTGGGCGATGGCGGCGGCTTCGACGTTCGCGCCCCTGGCGCTGGGAGTCGCGGCGCCCGGGGGCGCGGTGATGCGGGCCGCGCTGCTGCGCCGGCTTCCGCGGCCCGCTGAGACCCTCGACGAACTGCGGCTGCGGGTCGAGCGCTCGGGAGCCCGCTTCGACGGGCGGCTGCGGGTGGTCGCGGTCGACCGCCGCTCGGGCAGACGCGTCGTGTTCGGAAGCCCGGGTGCTCCCGCCGCGTCGGTCGGCCAGGCCGTCGAGGCCTCGTGCACGGTGCCGTGGCTGTTCGCGCCGGTCCAGATCGGTGGGCGGGAGTACGTCGACGGCGGGGTGTGGAGCCCGACCAACCTGGACATCGCGCCGGCGGGGCGCGACACCTACGTGCTGTGCCTGAACCCGACCGCCAGCCTCAGCGGCACCCAGTCCGTGCTCGAGGTCATCCGCCGCGCCGCTCGCTCGGCGGTTTCGATCGAGTCACTCGTGCTGCGCCGCCGCGGTGCTTCGGTGCAGGCAGTCGCCCCGAACGTGGAATCCGCCGGCGCGATGGGGACCAACTTCATGGATCGCGAGCCCCGTAGCCGGGTGCTGGCCGCGGGGTACCACCAGGGGCTGGCGCTGGCTACGGCGCGGTGAGGGCCTCCGCCGGCGCCGCGCCCGCCACCTCGGCCTCGGCGAGGCTGCGGCGCCGAAGCGCGTTTGACAGCGCGCGCACGTAGGCGCGCCCCGCCGCCTCGAGGATGTCGGTGGAGACGCCCTGCCCGGACCCGCTGACGCCGCCGCACCTCGAGCACCACGGAGGTCTCGCCGAGCGCGTCCTGGCCGCCGGTGACGGCGTCGACGCGGAACTCGCGCAGGCGGCCGTCGGTGCCGGTCGCGGCGTTGATCGCGCGGAAGATCGCGTCGACGGGACCATCGCCGGTGAACGAGCCGACCGCCTCCTCGCCGTCGGGCGTGCGAACCCCGACCGTCGCGTGCGGTGGACGGCGCGAGGAGGCCTCGACGTCGAACCACTCGAGCTGGTAGCCGGCGATCTCCTCGCGCAGCTCGTCGGTGACCAGCGCCTCGAGGTCCATCGCGGTGACGTGCTTCTTCTTGTCCGCGATCTCCTTGAACCGCTTGAACGCGGTGTTGAGGCCCTGGCCGGAGAGCTCGAAGCCGAGCTCTGACAGCGCCTGCTGCAAGCGCGTGCCGCCCGGAGTGCTTGCCGAGCACGATCGAGTTTGCCTCGAGCCCGACGGTCGTCGCGTCCATGATCTCGTAGGTCGTGCGTTCCTTCAGCACGCCGTCCTGGTGGATCCCGGACTCGTGCGCGAAGGCGTTGCGGCCGACCACCGCCTTGTTCGGCTGGACCGGATAGCCGGTGAGGCGCGAGACCAGCCGCGAGGTCCGGGCGATCTCGCGCGTCACCGCGCCGGTGCGCAGGCCGACATCGTGGGCGCGGGTGTGCAGCAGCATCACGATCTCTTCGAGCGACGCGTTGCCCGCGCGCTCGCCGATCCCGTTGATCGCGCACTCGACCTGGCGGGCGCCGGCCAGCAGCCCCGCGAACGAGTTCGCCACCGCCAACCCCAGGTCGTCGTGGCAGTGGACCGACAGCACGACGTTCCGCAGCTCCGGAATCAGCCCGTACAGCTGCTCGAGGTAGGCCGTGAACTCGTGCGGCATCGTGTAGCCGACGGTGTCCGGGATGTTGATCGTGGTGGCGCCCTCGTCGATCGCGATCCGACACACCTCCGCGGTGAACTCGAGATCGGCGCGGGTGGCGTCCATCGGCGAGAACTCGACATCCTCGACGTACTGCTTGGCGTGCGTGACCGCCGCCCGCGCCTGGCCCTTGACGTCCTCGCGGGTGGTCTGGAGCTGATGGCGGATGTGGATGTCGGAGGTCGAGATGAACGTGTGGATCCGCGGCCGCTCGGCGTCCTTGACGGCGTTCCAGGCGGCGTCGATGTCCGCCACGTGCGTCCTCGCCAGACCCGCGATCACCGGGCCTTCGACGGTCCGGGCGATTGCCTGCACGGCCTCGAAGTCACCCGGACTGGTGATCGGGAAGCCCGCCTCGATCACGTCGACCCCCAGCCGCGCGAGCTGCTGCGCGATCTCCAGCTTCTCCTGGGTGTTCAGCGAGATCCCCGGCGACTGCTCGCCATCGCGCAGCGTCGTGTCGAAGATCAGTACTCGGTCTGGGACTTCAGTCGGATTCATGCCGCTCCTCTCTACTTCTCGAACGTGCTTCTTCTCGGTGCTGGTTCGCGGCTACGTGCGGCCGCCGGCGCGCTATTCCCCCCGAAGGGGGAGGAGAAGAAGTCGGAGGTCGAGGCGGAGGGCCATCCGCCGCCAAGCGTAGCGGGCGCGGGCGCCGCCCGTCAACGGAGGCCCGCGGTCGGGCCATCCGGGCCGCGAAGCGCGATCATCTGCGGCCGATGCGCACAGTGCTGATCACGCTGATTGGTCCCGAGCGGACCAGCGACCTGGTCGTCGACGCCGACACCCCGGTCGCGGAGCTGCTTCCGAGCCTGCTCGCGGCCGGCGGGGTGTCGGGTGCGGCAGCGGATGCGTGGTCCGTGGCCCTGACCGGCAAGCAGCCCGTCCAGCCCGACCGCACGCTCGAGCAGTCGGGCGTGCTCGACGGCGCGGTCCTGGTGCTGCGCCGCCAAGCTGCGGCGCCGGCGGAGCCGGTGCTCGGTTCATTTCCCGGCGTGGAACCCCCGGGCTCTCCGCTCGAGCGCACCCGCGCGCTGCTGCCATCGGACGGCCGCCCGCAGGCACTCGAACGCGCGGTGCAGCTCGCCTCGCTCGATCGCTGCGCGACGATCGCAGTGCTCTCGCCGAAGGGAGGCGTCGGCAAGACCACGATCTCGATCCTGCTCGGCGAGCTGCTGTGTGCGCTTCGGGCCGATCAGGTGCTCGCGCTCGACGCGGATTCCGATTACGGATCACTCGGTCGGGTGGCTCCGGCGCCGCCCGGCGCCGGAGCAGTGCAGGCGCGCGACAGCATCTTTCCCGCGCTGGCGGAAGGCGGGGTCACGTTCGCCGAGCTCGACCGCACGCTGTGGGCGCTCCCGGGCGGGCTGCGGATCGTGCCCTCGCCTCGAGATCCGGCCGCGATGGCGCGGGCCGACCGGACCACCTACTCGCGGGTGATCGGCACGCTCCAGCGGCTCGCCGGCGTGCTGGTGATCGATTGCGGGACCGGGCTCGGCCAGCCGGGGGTCCAAGCCGCGGTGCTGGCCAGCGATCAGCTCGTGCTCGTCACCGACGCCAGCGGTGCGACCGCGAGCCTCGCGGTCGAGGCCATACGGCTGCTCGAGCGCGCGGGCCGCCCGATCACGATCGTCGGCAATCGCCTGCGCCGCGGCAAGCAGGGCGCGGACGATCTGCTCCGTCTCGATGCCCTGTTTCCGCGCGCCAGGGGGCTGGTCGGCATTCCCGAGGAGCCCGAGGCGGGACTGGCGCTGCGGGGTGAGCTGGTGCTCGAGCAGGCCCCGCGACACCTTCGAGACGCGCTGCTCGAACTTGCCGCAGCGCTGGCGCTGGCGTGGCCGGAGCTTGGCCTGGCGGCCGTCGTTTAGCGCCCCGGGCGCGGGGGTATCGAGCGTCCACCATCTTCCTGGGAACGGGGCGACATGACACGGGAAGCTCCGTCAGAAGCAGGCGGCGAGGGCGTTTCTGCGGGCGAGCTGCGAGTCGACCTTCGCGAGGCGCTGAGCGGGGCAAACGGAGCGTCGAGGTGCCGATGACCGCCGCTGGCCCTTTAACGCGTGCCCGAATCCGGACAACTTCTGAGCCCCGAATGGGTTCATCCAAACAGGATGGGTACTGACAAGATCGTGAACGGAGATCGGGCAGAGGCCCGGAGTGAGCGCGTCGCTGCCGGCGAGGTGCGGGTCGACTTGCGCGAGTCACTGGGTGCGGGGAGCAAGCCGCTCGGGGCCGGGGGCCAGGATCCGCTCGGGATGGAGTTGTTGCCCGAGGATGTGTACCGGATCGTCGATGGGCGGGAGGTTCGCGATACGCCGTGGTCGCGGCTGGTGGGGCGGGCGCGTTCGGCGCTGACGAGCCCCCCGGCCAAGCACGAGGAGCGCCTCGATCACGAGCTGCGCCAGCTGCGGGTGCGCGGCCTCGCGCACGGGGTAACGGTGGCGTTGGGCTCGATCAAGGGCGGCGTGGGCAAGACGACGTTGACGCTGACGCTCGCCGACATGCTCGCGGACTCGCTGCGGTGCGGGGTGCTGGTGGTCGACGCCGACCTCGAGTGGGGTACGGCCGCCGACAGCACGCCCCAGGACGGCCGCCGGGGTGGGACGCTGAGCGACGTGCTGGCCGCCCGCGAGCGGATCGCCTCGCCGGGGGACCTGGCGCCGTATCTGCTGGCGCTGCCCGGTGGCGCGCAGCTGCTGGCCGGGCCGACCGACCCCGCGGAGATCGAACGGCTGGACGCCCCCGACATGCAGGAGCTGCTCGAGCTCCTGCGCCGGTTCTTCCCCGTGATCTTGCTGGACCTGTCTCCGGGGATCGGCTTGCGCGGCACGATTCCGCGGTGGGCGTTTGGGGTTGCGGATGAGATCGTTGCGGTCGCGACTCCGACCCGGGGAAGTCTGAGGCGGGCGGGCCGGATGCTCGGCCATCTCGCCGAGCATCGTCCGGATGCGCCGATCACGCTGGCGTTGAACATGGTGCCCAAGCGTCCCGATCAGGCGATCAGGCGGGTGATCGAGGTCGCCGAGCGGGCCCCGGGCGCCGATGGCCCGGTGGCAAAGCGTCGTCGGTACGCCGCGATCCCGCGTGACGACGCGCTCGTGCGCCAGCTCGATGCGGGTCTGTTGAACGTCGGCGAGCTCGAGCAGCCCACCCGGATCGCGATCAAGGACCTCGCCCACCAGCTCGCGACCACGTGGTGCCGATGACGGCGCGCCGCCTGCGAGAGTGGCCACGGCTGGTCGTCGCCGTCGCATTGTTCGCAATCGTGCTCGTCCTGGTCGGGGTGGTGGTCGCGTCGGCCAGCTCGGGCGGGAGCTCGAATGGATCGGCGCAGACGTCGCGCGCGCTTCGCGGCGCGGAGTCCACCCAGAGCGCTCGGCTCCGTGGCGATGATCAGGCGCGGGCTCGCTTGCAGCTCGCGTTGACGCGCGCGTCCGCCGCCGTGACCGCCGCCCGCACCCAGCTGCGCGCCAGCCGCGCCGCCGCGCGCTGCTGGCGCGCCAAGGCGAGCCACCCCAAGCGCGAACGCCAACTGCATTGCGGAGCAATTCAGTGAAAATCCCAACTCAGAGGAGGTAACCCATGCCCCAGATCATGGTCGTGACCGAGGCTGTCCAGGCGGCGGGTCAGCGGATCCAGGTGCTCTCGCAGGAGATCGAGCAGTTGATCGGCCAGTTGCAGTCGACCGCGCTGGGGGTTCAGGGCGAGTGGCGAGGGGTTGCCAACAGCGCGTTTGAGACCGCGATGGGCGAGTGGCAGGCCGCCGCCAACAACATTCAGCTGGCGGCCACGCAGATCGGCCGGGCGACGCTGATGGCCGGGAACAACTACCAGGACACGGAGGCGGCCAACACCTCGATGTTCCGTTAGCCAGCGTCGGGGTTCCGGCGAGTCCCCCAAGGCGGACGCCGGCGTCCGGGACCCCGGATGAGCCGGCGAGGAGGAAGCCGAGATGACCTACTTCCGCGTCGAGACCCAGGAGCTGACCGCCGCGGGCGCCGCCGTGGCGCGCAGCATCACCGATCTTGCCGGGGCCATGTCCGCCGTGCGCGGCGCCGGCGGCGCCGCCGCGGGGACGCCCGCGGCCGGCGCGTACGAGGCGCTCACGGGCGACGCCGGGAACACCGTAACGAGCCTCCAGACCGCCGTTGACGATCTCTCCCATGCGCTCGGCCAGGCGGCGGCGGCGTACGCCGCCGCCGAGCAATCCGCGACCGCCTGCTACCTGCCGGGCCGCGGTTAGATGAGCGGCGTGTCCGGCTTTGGCTTCCAGATACCGCAGGGTGACCCGGGGGCGCTGGACGCTGCCGCGGGCAGCTGGCGCGGGCTCGGTCTCGCCCTGGGTCAGGAAGGCGAGGCAATCGGGGCGGCGGCGCAGGTGGCGCTCGGAGCGGGTGGGTGGCAGGGACCCGCGGCGGGCGCGTTCGCCGGCAGCGCAGAGCGGTTGATCACCGCGTTCGGCGAGAACTCGCAGGCGTGTGGAGTCGCGGCCGCGGCTCTGACCGAACTCGCTCGCGCGCTCGAGCAGGCCCAGCAGACCGCTCGCCAGGCGCTGGCCGAATGCGAGCGCGCCCAGACCGAGGCAAGCACGCAGCAGGGCGCGGCCGACCAGGCCGGCCAGGGGGCCCAGGCGGCGCAACAGGCTGCTGCCTCCGCGGTCCATCCCACCGTCGTGGCCGCGCTGCAGCGAGAGGCCACGGCGGCGGAGCAGCAGCAGCGCACTTCCCAGGGCGCGGCCGACCGGGCCCGCGGCGATCTGGCCAGCGCCCAGACGCGCGGCCAGACTGCGCTCGCCACATACGAGCATGAGGCGGCGGCGGTGGTCGGGCGCCTGCACGCCGCCGCGGCCGAGCTGCGCCCCGCGCAGGACGTTGGCGAAGGATGGGCGGATCCGATCATCACCTGGATGGGCCACGCCAACGACTTCGCCGGCGCGGGGGCGACGGGACTGATCAAGGGCTATGACTCGGCGATCGGGCTGGCGATGAAGCGGCTCGAGCCGGAGATCGATGCCTACCGCAGCGACGGCGCCATCGTCGCCGGTGTCATGGCCGGCGGCTCACCCCCGCCGAACCTCGATGGAGCGCCGGACACTTCGTTCGAACGCGCCGCGGGCGCGTATGGCCTGGCAGATGCTCCCCTCACGAAAGCTCTGACGTGGAGCCCCTTCTCTGAGGGCAGCGTCCTCGGGAGGGTCCCGGGCCTCGCCTACGCCCTGACGATCGCGGACATGATCGAGAACCGCAACAAGGGCATCGGCGAAGCGGTCATCACCCCGGTCGGCAATCTGGCGGTCGGGACCGCGATCACCGAGACGACGGCGCCGCTGATCGCCAGCGGCGTGACGACCGCGACAGCGTCGCTGGCGGCCGGGGATGGCGTTATCGCCGCGCTCGCCGGCACGGCGATCGTGCCCGGCGTCGGCGAGGTCGTCGCCGTCGGGGTTGTGGCCGTGGTCGGGACCTGGGCGGTCGACAAGGGGGTGAGCTGGGTCTGGGACCACCGCGCCGGGGTCGTCCATGGCCTGGATGACGCCTGGCACGGCGTCGAGGACGCGGGCTCGTGGGTCTCCCATGAGTCGGCCCCTGTGGTAAAGACGGCCAAGCACGTCGTCCACGACCTCGAGCCCTGGAACTGGTGATGAGCGAGACGCTCGAGACGCTGCAGCCGTCGGATAACGCCGAGCTCCTCCACACGGCCGCTGCCACGACAAGGTTCTCGCGCAAGGAAGACCACGGCGCATGGCGGGAGGCCAAGCGCGACCTGGTGCTGTGCATGGAGCGACAGAGGCTGCTGGTAGCGCTCGCCGACGGGACTCCGCTCGCGCGCCCCGGCCCCGAGGGAAGGATCCTGGTCGCATTCACCGACGAGGAGGCCGCGCAGGCGTGGGCTGCCGATCAGCGGACCGAAGCGGCCGTGCCCACGTTCGGAGCGACCTCCGACACCCACCCCGGATCGGAGCGCGATGGGCGCAGGCTATGGCTGGCCTGGTTCGAGCAGCTGGAAGCCGTCGCCGTGGTCGTCAACCCGGCGGGACCGCTGGGCTTCGTCGCCCACCACTACGAGTGCCGCGACCTGCGTCCGCGGCTGCGGCGCCGCCGGGTGCAGGAGACCGAGGAGGCCTGGCTCGACGTATCGGAGCGGGCGACGGAGCGCGGACGGGTGGCCGAGGTGATGTCCGCGGTCACGGCGGCGATCGTCGCCGGCGACGAGGCCGCTGTCGAGCGACTTCGGCCAGAGCTCACGGGGGTGAACCGGCTGGGCAGTCTCACGATCGCCGCTCAGAATCAGATCCTCACCGGTCGATGGCGTCTTCGCCAAGGAGAACACAAGCTCGGAATCACCCAGCTGATGTTCGGAGCGTTCTCGTGGGGGCAGTTCGGTGATCCGTGGCGGTCGATCGACGGGCTGCTCGAGGGCGGCGAGATCCTGCTCGAAATGCGGGAGCAGGGAATCGACGAGGCCGACGAGCCGAAGTGGATCGAGCCATCGCTGCGCGAGCTGGCGGACTTCCTGGCCAGGATGTCGATCGGCTATCGCGACGCCGACGCGGCCAGGTTTGCGCAGTGGCGGTCGCAGCGACCCGGTGGCGCCAGATGACCTTTGTCAGCGACGCCAGCACGGTCTGCAATCCCGAGCTCGTCGCGGCGCTGCTGGCCGAGGATCCGGTCGCCGTTGCGGCCGAGCTGGCCGCCGCGACGTTGCTTATCCCGGCGTCGCGTTTGGGCGACGGCCAGGCCGTGGTGCGCAGCGGACGGACCGGCACCGGAGCAACGCTGCTGTGGGCGTTCACCGACCTCGACGCGCTGGCGGCCTGGGATCGGCGCCCGGCCGAGCATGCCGTTGTGCTCGACTGGCCGGCGCTCTGCGGCCCCGATCCGGCTCGCGATGCGGTGGTCGCGCTCAACGCCGCCGGGCCCGGGGCCTTCCTGGTGGACGGGCACGCCCCGCAGCCCGCGGGGAACGGCCGTGTCCGGCCCGCCGGCGCGAACGACCTGGTCGGCGTCGACGCGCGGCGCCCGGTTCGTGCCCTGGCAAGCGAGGCCCACGACCTCGGCCGGCGCGCCGCATCCGCGGGGGACCTCGAAGGAGCGTGCGCGCAGCTGGAGCGCTCGGTCGAGTTCTGCGGCCGGTTGGGCGATCGCCTGCACGGCGCCGCCGCCGCGCTCGAGCTGGCTCGCGCCCGCGACCGTGCTGGATCGGTCGACCTCGCGCTGACCACGTGGAAGCGTGCCGCCGAGACGCTGACGATGCTCGGTGAGGAAGATCTCGCGATCGGGGCGCTGCTCGACGCAGCGGACGCGGCGCTCGCCGGCGGGGCGCCGGCCGACGCCGAGCGTCTGAGCGCGAGCGCCCTGGAGCTGTGCGCCGGGGAAGAGGTCGGCGATCGGCTGCTCTCGTTGTGGGGAAGGCTCTGCGAGACATGGTGAAACGTCGCCCGGTCCCGATCCGCCACCCGGCGCTGGTGTTCCTGGGGTTCTGGGGGTTCCTGGCCTGCTTCGCCGGCGGCGCGTTCCTCGGGATCTCCGAGCACGGCCGGCCGCTCGTACCCGGCGCGTTCGTGCTCTGGGCGCCCGCCGGGCTCCTGGCGATCGCCGCGGCGGCGCCGTCGCTCGCGAACCGTCCCGAGCGGATCGGTGGCGCGATCAAGGGGCGCCGCGGCGCGCTCGTCGTGTTGGCCGCGGGGATGGCGCAGTTCGGCGTGGGGATGGCGCGGCTCACGGACGTCACGGCCTTCCGCGTGCTCGCGTTGCCGGCGATCGCCGCGGCGGGTGTCTGTCTCCTGCGCGAGCTGGTGCGGCGCCCGTCGCGCAGCATCGTGTTCAGCGGCGTTCGCCGGCGCAGCGGCTCGCTCCGGATGTGGACCGCCTACCTCGGCGCCTGGGTGATCGTGCTCGTGACGCCCGTCGGCGTCGCCTGGTCGCTCGGACTGATCACCGTCAGATGATCGAGGATCGACACTCGAGCCGCGCGGACTCGCGCGACGGTCCAGGCGCCTTCCATCGCCCGCCGCGCTCGTTCCCGGCGGCGGTGCCGGATCAACCGATCGTGATCGCGCAGCCGCCCTCGCTGTCGCGCCGCGGCGCCGGCGGGATCGTGCAGATGCTCCTACCGGTGCTCGGGACGCTCGGGATCGTCGCGTTCGCGGTGATCATGCCCAACAAGCTGTTCCTGATCGTCGCGGGGGCATTCGTGGCGATCGCCCTGGTGTCGGTGATCGGGTCCTACTGGGCACAGCGTCGCAGCGGCAAGCGCTCCGCGCGCGCCGAGCGGAGGCTGTACCGGGCCCACCTCGCCGAGCGCGAGCGCCGGCTCGAGCAGGTCGTCATCCGCCAGCGCGAGATCGACGAGCGGCTGTATCCCGATCCGCTGCGTCTCGCCGGGCTGGTGGCGAACCGCCGGTACCTGTGGGAGCGTCGACCGAGTGACGGCGACTTCCTCGCCTTCCGTCTCGGCCGTGCCGCCGTGCCGCTGGCGTGCCCGCTCGAGCTCTCGCTGTCCGAGGACCCGATGATCGAGTACCAGCCCGAGCTCTATGAGCAGGCGAATACCCTGGTCTCCCGGTTTCGCACCGTCAACGATCTCGGCGTCGTCGCCTCGCTCGCTGACGCAAGCTTCGTCACCCTGGCCGGAGAGCGCGAGCGGATCACCGGACTCGCGCGCGCGATCCTCGCGCAGGCTGCGGCGTTCCGGGCTCCGGGCGACCTGCGGATCATGACCTGTTTCGATGACCGCCGGGAGCACGACTGGGGATGGTTGAAGTGGCTGCCCCATGCACGGTCCGGTCGCCGCCAGGAGGCCGATCACGCCGCCAGCCCGCCCTCGCTGCTGATGGCCACGACGATCGAGGAGCTCGCGCGCCAGCTCGAGGAGCACGTCCAGCCGCGGCTCGAGCAGCTGCGCCGGATCGAAGCCTCCGCCAGCGCGGACCGGACGTCGGCAACGGTCGACGCGCCCGAGCTGCTGCTGGTACTCGACGACTTCCACGCGGGCAGCACGACCGCCAGGCTCCCGTTGATCCGCGAGCTGGCCGTGCGCGGTGAGCGCCTGAAGGTTCGAACCCTGTGTCTCGTCGGCGACGGCGATGCCGAGCCGCCCGAGGCCGCGGTGCGGATCCTCGCACCTGCCGATCGGCCCGCGATCCTCGAGCGCACCGGCGCCCACGGCTACAGGATCGCGCCGCTCGCGCTCGACGAGCTCGGGCCGGCTTCCGGCGAGGCGCTCGCCCGTGCGCTGGCGCCGCTGCGGCTCGAGGAGACGGCTGCGGCGATCGACCTCGCCGCGGAGGTCCGGCTGAGCGACCTGCTGGCGGTGCCGCGTGAGCCATTGTGCGCTCCCGTCGGGCTCACCGAGGAAGGCGACCCGCTGGTGCTCGACCTCAAGCAGGCGGCCGAGGGAGGGATGGGACCGCATGGGTTGATCGTCGGCGCGACGGGCTCCGGCAAGAGCGAGCTGCTGCGGACGATCGTCGCCAGCCTGGCCGCCTCGCACCGGCCCGAGGAGTTGTGCTTCGTATTTGTGGACTTCAAGGGGGGTGCGGCGTTCGCCGAGCTCGCGGAGCTCCCGCACGCGGCCGGCATGATCACCAACCTCCAGCACGACCTGAGCCTGATCGATCGGATGCACGCGGCGCTGTTCGGCGAGCAGCAGCGCAGGCAGTCGATCCTGCGCGCCGCCGGCAACCTCGACGACGTTGCCGCATACCGGGCGCTCCAGCGAACCGATCCGACGCTGGAACCGCTCCCGCATCTGCTGCTGATCGTCGACGAGTTCGGGGAGCTGCTCGCGAACCGGCCGGAGTTCATCGACCTGTTCCTGGCGATCGGCCGCGTCGGACGGAGTTTGGGGATGCATCTACTGCTCTCCAGCCAGCGGCTCGAGGAGGGACGCCTGCGCGGGCTCGAGGGCCACCTCCGCTACCGGATCTGCCTGCGGACGTACTCCGCGCAGGAGAGCAAGAGCGTGCTGGGAACCACCGATGCGTTCCTGCTGCCGCCCTACCCCGGCGTCGGATACCTGAGCGTCGACACCGACGTCTACCAGCGCTTCAAGACCGCGCTGGTGACGACGCCGTACGACGACCGTGCCGGCGCGGGCCAGCGAGCTCTGGTGACGGGCTTCGGGATCGCCTCACCAGGCGACCTTGAAGCCGAGCGCAGCGACCACGATGATGCGCGCCCGACGGAGCTCGACCGGCTGGTGGCCGGCGCCCGCGCCCAGCACGGAAGCGGGGAACGCGTCCATCAGGTGTGGCTCGATCCCCTGCCGTCCCGCCAACCGCTCTCGGCGGTGATCGACTCACCGACCTGGTGGTCCCGCGATGCGGACCGGCTTCCGGGCGGGCTTCGCGCCTGCATCGGCCTGCTCGATCGCCCGTCCGAGCAGCGCCAGGAGCCATTCTCGCTCGACCTCGGCGGCGTCGGCGGCCACCTGGCCGTGGTCGGCGCATCGCAGACGGGCAAGAGCACGCTGCTGCGCACGCTGCTGGCGTCGCTGTTCGTCACCTACACGCCGGCGCAGCTGCGGGCGTACGCCCTGGACTTCGGCGGCGGCCTGCTCCGTGCCCTGGCCGGCGCGCCCCATCTGGGCGGGGTGGCCGGCAAGAGTGAGCCCGAGCACGTGCACGCGACGGTCAGGCAGGTGCAGGCCCTGATCCGCGAGCGGGAGGCGTGGTTTCGGGAGCTCAGCATCGACTCGATGGCGGAGGCCCGCGAGCGCGGCCGGCGCGGCGAGCTGACCGCCGATCAGGCCAGCGACGTGCTGCTGGTGATCGACAACTGGGCGGCGCTGCTTCGCGACTACGAGGAGCTGCTCGAAGAGCTGACGGAGATTGCCGCGGGGGGACTCCAGCACGGCGTGCACCTGGTTCTGAGCGCCGGGCGCTGGGCCGAGGTCCGCCCGTCGATCCGGGAAGCGTTCGGCAGCCGCTTGGAGCTGCGCCTCAACGACCCGATGGAATCCGACTTCGGGCGCCGGATCGCCGACACGGTTCCGGCCGCCGTGCCGGGGCGCGGAGTCACGCCGGAGGGCCTGCAGTTCCAGATCGCGCTACCGAGGCTCGACGACAATGCCCAGACAGCCGGCCTCAGCGAGGCGCTCACCGAGCTCGCCCGCACGCTCGCGGATCGCTGGCAGGGGCCCCCGGCGACTCCGGTCCGGGTGCTGCCCGAGCGGATCGGGCTCGAGGCGCTGCCCGAGCCGGTCGGCACCGGCCTCGTGATCGGCGTCGAGGAACTGACGTTTGCTCCGGTCGAGCTCGATCTTGCCGACGCTGACCAGCATCTGCTGGCGCTGGGCGATCCCGGCTCCGGTCGCACCACCCTGTTGCGCGCGCTGGCGCATGCCCTCGCGAGGCGCTACACAGCCCGGCAGGCGCGCCTCGTGGTGGTCGACTTCCGCCGCGGCCTGACGGACCTCGAAGGCGGGCCGCTGCCGTGCCGATTCGCCTCCCGCCCCCCGCAGGTCGACGAGGCGCTGGCCGAGCTCCGCGAGCTCACGATCGAGCGGCTGCGGGCGCTGGACCGGGCCCAGGCGTCGGGCTGGGATGGTCCCCACGTGTACGTCCTGGTCGACGACTACGACCTGATCGCCGGCTCGTCGATCAATCCGCTCGCGGGGCTGGCCGAACTGATCTTCCAGGGCCGCGACGCGGGCATGCACGTGGTGCTCGCGCGGGCATCGGGCGGCGCGGCGCGCGCGATGCTCGATCCGGTGGTCGCGAGGTTGGTGGAATCGGGAGCGCCCGGCCTGCTGCTGAGCGGCGATTCCCACGAGGGCCCGCTGCTGCGGGGCGCCCGCGCGGAGCCGCTACCGCCCGGCCGGGCGCGGCTGGTCCGCCGTCGAGGCAGGCCGGCGCTCGTACAGCTGGCGGACGCGTCGCCCCTGGCGGGCACGATCGCCGGCAACGGAGACCGCCCGGGAGACGTCGAGCACGCCCTGCTGCCAGACTGAAGTTCCGGGCCGCTGGGCCCTCAGCTGGGTGCAGCGGCATGTTCAGCGGCCCAAATCGGGGGCGCCCCGCCCGTCACGGCACCAGCACAACTTTGCCGACGTTCCGCCGCTCGCCGATGTAGCGGTGGGCATCGGGAGCCCGGTCGAACGAGAACGACTCCGACACGATCGGGCGGATCGTCCCGTCGGCGAGCATCTCGCTCAGCGGTATGCGCCAGCGGTCGGCCGACTGAAACTCATCCCACAGCGTCAGCACGTTCAGTCCGATCACCGCCTTCGAATCCGACATCTGCTTGATCAAGTTGAAGCGCGGCATTCGCAGTGCGGTCTTCGCGGCGGCGAGGAGATTTCGGCTCTCGCCCGAGACGACGCCCGATGCCCCGAAGCACACGAGCCTCCCCCCCGCCCGCAGCAGCCGGTAGCTTCGGCGAAAGCTGGCGCCACCGATCGCGTCCATCACCAGGTCGAGCTTCGGCACCTGGCGCTCCCACCCGTCCCGGGTGTAGTCGATCGGATGGTCCACGCCGAGGCCGCGGATCGCGTCGTGCTTGCCCGGGGAGGCGGTGCCCCAGACCTCGGCGCCCGTCCGCTTGGCGATCTGGGTCGCGGCGATCCCGACGCCGCCCGCCGCGGCATGGATCAGCACGCGTTCCCCTCGCTGGAGGTTGCCGGCTCTGAGCAGGGCCTCCCAGGCGGTGGCGTAGTTGATCGGGATCGCCGCGCCCTGCTCGAAGGTGAGCTCGTCGGGCAGCGGCACGACACCGTCTGATCGGGTCGCCGCCCGTTCGGCGTAGCCGCCGAAGCGGGTCGGGGCAACCACCCGCTGGCCGACCTCGAGGCCACCATCGACGCCATCGCCGAGTGCCGCGATCTCGCCGGCTACCTCGTAGCCGACCACGCACGGTGGCTTCGGCGCATCCGGGTAGAGCCCGATCCGCGCCATCACGTCGGCGAAGTTGATCCCGGCCGCCCGCACCTCGATCACGACCTCGCCGCGGCCGGCCCGGGGCTCTGGCCGCTCCTGAACCTCGAGCACCTCCGGCGGGCCATGCCGGGTGATGACCACCGCGCGCACGCTGACAACCTACAGCGTCACGGTGCGTCCGGCCACGAACCCCTCGCCCGCCACGATCTCCTGCACCACCTCGTGCGGGACGGCAGCGTCGGTGGTGATCGCCATCGCCGCGAGGCGGCCCTGGGCGCGGTCGTGCTCGTCGGATTGCCGGCCGACCGCGGCCGAGACGATGTTGACCCCGTGGGCGCCGAACACGGTGCCGACCCGGCCGACCATGCCCGGCACGTCCCGGTAGCGCAGCAACGTGATGTGGTCCTCGAGCTGGACGTCGAACCGCTGGCCCCAGGCCTCGAGCAGGTGCGCCCGGTTGCGCCGCCCGATCAGGGTCCCGACCACCCGCACGCTCTCTTCGCCACAGATCACGTTCACCCTGATCAGGTCGGTGTAGTCACGCGCCTGGGTGCGCCTGGTCTCCTCGAGCTCGATCCCGCGCTCCTCGGCCATCGCCGGAGCGTTGACCTCGTTGACCTCCTCCTCGGTGTGCCCCCGCAGCACGCCTAGCAGCACCTGGATCGACAGAATCCGCGTGTCGTGCTCGGCGATCCGGCCGAGAAACTCGCTGTGGACTCGATCGATCGAGGAACCCCTCGCGAGCTCGATCGCGATCCGGCCCAGACTCCGGCACAGCGGCACGAACGGTCCCAGCACCTCCATGTCCTCCGGCGAGATCGCCGGGACGTTCACGGCGCTCGTGACGACGCCGCCGGTCAGCGCCGCGACCACCTGCTCGGCGGCCTGGTATCCCGCCCGGTCGGTGGCCTCCGCCGTCGAGGCGCCGAGATGCGGAGTGACGATCACGTTCGGATAGCCGAACAGCGGGTGCGCGGTCACCGGCTCGGAACGGAACACGTCGAGCGCCGCTCCCGCGACCTTGCCCGAATCGAGCGCGGCCTTCAGATCCTCGTCGACGACCAGCGGCCCACGGGCGACGTTCAACACGCGGACCCCGTCCTTGCACTTGGAGAGCGCGTCCGCGTTCAGCCATCCCTCGGTCTCGGGCGTCTTCGGCAGATGCAGCGTCAGGAAGTCGGCGACGGCGTAGACCGCGTCAGAGGAGTCGGCCTTTTCCACCCCGAGCTCGCGATAGCGCTCGGCCGCTACATACGGATCGAACGCGATCACGCGCATCCCGAATCCACGCGCGCGCTGCGCGACCAGCTGCCCGATCCGGCCGAACCCGAGGATTCCGAGCGTCTTCTCATACAGCTCCACCCCGGAGAACTTCGCGCGCTCCCACCTGCCATCGGTGAGCGACCCGTGCGCCTGGGGGATGTTGCGCGCCAGCGCCAGCAGCAGCGCCATCGTGTGCTCGGCCGCCGTGATCACGTTCGACTGCGGCGCGTTGGCCACCACGATCCCCCGCTTGGTTGCGGCGGAGACATCGACGTTGTCGACCCCGACGCCCGCCCGGCCAACCGCCCGCAGACGAGTGGCTCCGGCCAGCAGCTCAGCGTCCAGCTTGGTGGCCGACCGGATCAGGATCCCTTCGTAGTCGCCGATTCGCTCCGCGAGCTGATCGCGGCTCCAGTCGGTCCCGAGATCGACCTCGAAGTGCTCGCGGAGCAGGTCGATTCCCCGGTCGCCGATCTTTTCCGCCACGAGCACGCGCGTCATCGGTTCTCCAGCACGTAGTCGATGCATCCGGTCAGGGCCTGGACGTCGGCCGGATCGGTGGCCGGGAACATCGCGATCCGCAGCTGGTTTCGACCAAGCTTGCGATACGGCTCGACGTCGACGATCCCGTTCGCGCGCAGCGTCGCCGCCAGGGCGGGCGCGTCGACTTCCCCATCGAAGTCGATCGTGCCCACGACCAGCGAGCGCTTGGCCGGATCTTGGACGAACGGGGCGGCGTGCGGGTGCTCCTCGGCCCAGCGGTACAGGTGAGCTGAGGATGCGGTGGTCCGGGCGACCATCGCGCCGAGGCCGCCCCGCTCGAGCATCCAGTCGAGCTGATCCCCGAGCAGGAACACCGTCGCGATCGCGGGGGTGTTGTAGGTCTGGTCCTTCAGCGAGTTCTCGAGCGCGGTCTGCAGCGAGAGGAACTCCGGGATCCAGCGGGGCGCTCCGGTCGCGCTGGGCTTGGCGCCGGCAACCTCCCCGATCCGCTCCTGCGCTGCCGGGCTGAGCAGCGCCAGCCACAGGCCGCCGTCGGAGGCGAAGCCCTTCTGGGGGGCGAAGTAGTAGGCGTCGGCTTGGCCCGGGTCGAGCGGGAGGCCGCCGGCGCCGGAGGTCGCGTCGATCAGGACCAGCGCGTCGCTGCCGGCGGGCCGCACCACCGGGACCATCACCCCCGTCGAGGTCTCGTTCTGGGCCCAGGCCACGACGTCCGCCTCCGGATCGCTGGTCGGTGCGGGCGCGTCACCGGGTGGCGCCTCGATCACGATCGGATCGCGCAGGAACGGAGCCCCGCGAGTGCAGGCGGCGAACTTCGAGGAGAACTCGCCGTAACTGAGATGGAGCGCCCGCTCGCGCACCAGGCAGCAGGTCGCGGCGTCCCAGAACGCGGTCGTCCCCCCGTTGCCGAGCGCCACGTCATAGCCCTCGGGGAGGTTGAACAGGTCTCCCAGGCCCGCGCGGATCCGAGCCACGAGCTCCTTCACCGGCTGCTGGCGATGCGAGGTTCCCATCACGCGGGCCCCGGCCTGCGCCAGGTGCTCGAGTTGCGCGGGGCGCACCCGCGAGGGACCAGAGCCGAACCGTCCGTCGGCCGGCTTCAGCTGCTCGGGGATTTGGACGACGGTCTGGGGCATGCGTGCTCCTCGAAGTTAGCGGGGATCTACACGCCCAGGCGCGCGGCAAAGTCGACGCCGCCGCTTCCCAGTGGTCAAGTCCACCTTCCAGCGCCAGTCACGGCGGCCGGCGAAGTTTACTCGTTGAACTCCGTGTCGATCCAGTCCATCTGCGAGCGCAGCTCGCGTCCCACCACCTCGACTTGGTGGCCGGACTGCTCCTCGCGCATCCGCTGGAAGTTCTCCTGGCCGGCGCGGTTCTCGGCGATCCACTCGCGGGCGAAGTCGCCCGACCGGATGTCGGTCAGGATCTTCTGCATCGCCTCGCGCGACTCGGACCCGATCACGCGCGAGCCTCGCGTCATGTCGCCGTACTCGGCGGTGTTGGAGATCGAGTAGCGCATCCCGGCGATCCCCTTCTCGTACATGAGATCGACGATCAGCTTGAGCTCGTGCAGGCACTCGAAATACGCCAGCCGCGGGTCATAGCCGGCGTCGACGAGGGTCTCGTAGCCGGCCCGCACCAGCTCGGTGACACCGCCGCACAGCACCGCCTGCTCGCCGAACAGGTCGGTCTCGGTCTCGTCCTTGAAGGTCGTCTCGATCACGCCGCCCCGGGTCCCGCCGATGCCCTTCGCATACGCCAGGGTGAGGGCCAGCGCGTTTCCGCTCGCGTCCTGGTGAACCGCGGCGAGGCAGGGCACGCCGGAGCCCTCGAGGTACTGCCGGCGCACCAGGTGGCCGGGCCCCTTCGGCGCTACCAGGGTGACGTCGACACCCGGTGGCGGGACGATCTGCTCGTAGTGGATCGAAAAGCCATGGCCGAACATCAGCATGTTGCCGGCGGCGATTCCGTCCTTGACGCCGGACTCCCACACGCGCTCGTGCAGCTCGTCCGGGACCAGCATCATCACCACGTCGCCTTGGCTCGCGGCCTCCGCCGGTTGGCTCACGGCGAGCCCATGCTCGCGGGCCTTGGTCACGCCCGCCGACGACGGCCTCAGCCCGACCACCACTGACATGCCCGAATCGCGAAGGTTCAGCGCGTGCGCGTGGCCCTGGGAGCCGTAGCCGATGATCGCGACCGTCTTGCCGTCGAGCAGCGAGAGGTCGGCGTCGTCGTCGTAGAACATAGGCGAGGCAGGCTACATGCCCGCCGTCGCCTGCGTCCTGAGAGCCCGTCTCACCCGCCGCCGAACTGGTGCTCGAGCGCCATCACGCTGTTGACGTACTGCTGCGTATCCGAGAACAAGCCGTGCTGCTGCACCGACGACAACCCCTGGTAGTAGCCGGCGGCGGCCTGCGCGGGATCGCCTCCGGTCGAATTCAGCAGCGAGTGCAGCAGCAGCACGCCCCCGCGCACATTGGACGCCGCCGAAGCGGGTGCCAATGGAGCACTCGGCGTCAGCGTTCGTTGGATCCAGTCCCAGGTCCCCGGCAGGATCTGCATCACGCCGCGGGCGTCGGCGGTCGAGACGAGGTCGTTGTTGAAGCCGCTCTCCTGCCATCCGATCGCCTCGGCCAGCGACGGCGGCACGCCGTTGGCATTGGCAATCGATCCGATCTCCGATGCGCTGACCCGCTCCGGAGTCGGATACGGTGGCGAGGTGGGGCTGCCCTCGGCAGTCGAGCCGATTGGCTGCGTGGACGCGGATGCGCTCGGAACCGTCCCCGCACCTGGAAGCGTCAGCGTCGAGCCGGAGAGCAGGATTCCGTTCGGATGGACCCCGTTGGCGGCCGCCAGCTGCGCGACGCTGACGCCCGCCCGCGCGGCGATCGCCGATAGCGTGTCGCCGGGGTGCACCACGTACCCGCTGCCGCTCTGCGCGCCGGCGCTCGCGCCGGTGCTCGTGCTCACCGGTACGGCCGTCCCCGATGAGGAGCCCGAGCCCGACAGCCTCAGCGTCGAGCCGGAGAGCAGGATCCCGTTCGGATCGACCCCGTTGGCGGCCGCCAGCTGCGCGACGCTGACGCCCGCCCGCGCCGCGATCGCCGACAGCGTGTCACCCGGCTGCACCACATAGCCACCGCCGCTCGACGGGCCAGGACTCGAACCCGTGCTCGTCAAGGCAACGTCATCGGCGTCATCGTCCCCGTCGCCGGGCGAGGTGGAGCCGGTCGACGACGCGACCGGCCCGGTCGAGGACGCGACCGGTCCGAGGCCGGCCTGCTGGGGAGGGATCATCAACGTCGAGCCGCTCACCAACCCGGCAGTCGGGGAGATGCCATTGGCAGCCGCGAGCTGGTCGACGGTGAGGCCGTCGGTCGCGGCGACCGACGTCAGGGACTCACCGGCGGTGACGACGTGTGGGAAGGCAGCAGACGCGGCCGCGGGCGAGCCGAGGATCGCCGCGGCGAGGAACGGAAGGATGGTTCGCATGCGCATGGGCCGCAGTGTGTGGCCAAACGCCCGTCGCTAAAAGCCCTGCAATTCCTCTCCCAGGAAGCAAGATCTCATTCACCCGCTTGCGGCTGCCACGATCGACCGGCCGGGCAGGCGAATCGACCCGTCGCCGGCGGTGAACTCCGCCGCCAGGGAACCGATCCTGCGCTTGACCTCGTCCTGATCACGCGCGTCGAGCGGAACATAGATCTCCGAGAAGATCCGCGATAGGTCGAGCGTCTCGGCCAGGTAACGATCCACGTCCTCGTACTCCCGCTCGAGCTCGACGGTCTCGGTGTGGACCTCGACGAATCCCGCCGCCTCGATCATCTCCGCCAGCCGTCCCGGCGCGCTCAGCGCGAACATCCCGGGCGCGTTCGGGTCGGGTGGCGAGGTGTGACCGAGCTCGACCAGCGCCCGCCCTGGAATCGTGGCCCACGGATTGTGCGCGCTCTGGTCCCAGACCGCCAGCGCGATCCTCCCGCCGGGCCGCAGCACTCGACGACCCTCCTGCAGCGCCGCGGCGGGATCGAGGATCAGCATCAAACCCCACCGGCACAGGATCGCGTCGACGCTCGCGGTCGGGAGGTCGATCCACTCGAGCTCGATCCGCTTGAACTCCACGTTGTCGATTCCCAGCCGGCGCGCGCGCTCGCGCGCGATCTCGAGCATCGCCTCGGTTCCATCGCTGCAGATCAGCGTGCCGCCAGGGTTGATCAGCTCCGCGGCGAGAAAGCCCGTGTCGCCCGGTCCGGCCGCGAGCTCGAGCACGTCGTGCCCAGGTTGCAGCTGGAGCCGGTCGATCATCCGTATCGACACCGCCATCCCCGTCTCCCGCACCCGGTCGGCGCGCCTCTCCCACCCCGCCGCGGCGCTTTCCCAGCGCCCGAGCATCTGCGCGCGCTCGGCGTCGGCGTCTTCCGCGCTCACGTGGTGGGCTCCGTCAAAACGACGGGCGTGGTCCCGTCATCCACAGATCTGGCCGTCGACACCCCGGCGATCATACGGTCAGCGCAACTCGCGCCGCAGCAGCTTGCCGGAGGCGGTCCGCGGCAGTTGCTCGGCGTACTCGATCTCCTTGGGCACCTTGAAGCGAGCCACCCGCGCGGCGCAGTGCGCGCGGAGCTCCTCGGGCTCTGCCCCGAGGCCGTCGCGCAGGACGATCCGGGCGACGATCGCCTCTCCCCACGCCACGTCGGGACGACCGAATACCGCCGCGTCGGCGACCGCGGGATGCAACAACAGCGCCGCCTCCACCTCCGTCGGCGCGACGTTCTCGCCGCCCGTGACGATCATGTCGCTCTTGCGCCCGGTGATCTCGAGCCGGCCGCGCTCGTCGAACGCGCCGAGATCCCCGGTGTGCAGCCAGCCGTCATCGCCCAGGGCATCCGGCGCGACGATCGGCCCGCGGACGATGATCTCCCGCTCCGACCCGCTCAGCCGCAGCTCGACCCCGTGCAGCGGCCAGCCGAACGTCGCGATCTGTGAGCAGGCCTCGGTCATCCCATACGTCGGGGCGACGGGCACGCCCGCCTGCGTCGCTTGCGCCACCAGCGCCGGCGCGATCGGGCCACCCCCGAGCAGCGCCCACCGCAGGGTCGGGGGCCGTTCGAGGCCGGCGTCGAGCAGCCGGGCCAGCATCGTCGGCACCAGCGAGACGAGCGTGATCCGCCGCGCCGGGTTCATCAACTCCTCGAGCACCGCCTCGGTCTCGAAGCGGCCGTGGAGCACGGTTGTGGTGGCGTAGACCGCGCTGCGGATCGGGATCGAGAGACCGCCGACGTGGGTCAGCGGCATCGGGCACAGCCACCGCTCGGCCGGATCCAACCCCAGCGCCACCGCCGACCCGAGCGCGCTCGCCATGAAGTTGCCGTACCTCAGCGCGACCGGCTTCGGCGCCGCGGTCGTGCCCGAGGTGTGCATCACCGCGACCACTGGGTCGCCGCCGAAGGATCTCGGATGCCCCGACGAGTGTCTTAGCGGCTCGGACACGATCACGCTCGCGCCCGCGAAGCGCTGGGAGCGCTCGTCCTCGCTCAGGCGCAGGTCAACCGGCACCGCGGGGTACCCGGCCAGCAGGCACCCGTGGAGCCCGATCAGGAACTCCTCGCCTGGCGGGAGCGCGAGCGCCACGCGCGCTCGAGGTTCGAGGCCGAGCCGGTCGAGCGCGTACGCCGCCTTGATCGCCTCCGCCGACAGCTCGGCGTACGTCAGGCTGCGCTCCGGGCCCTCGATCGCGACCCGATCCGGGTGCTTGCTGGCGGCTAGGTGGACCCAGAATCCCACGCCTAACACGGTAGTCTCGGCCGGCCGTGTCAGTCACCTGGGAGAAAGCCGCCGAGTATTCAGACATCCGCTACGAGCTCGCGGCCGGAGCCGATGCCGGTATCGCCAAGATCACGATCAACCGTCCCGAGGTTCGCAATGCGTTCCGCCCCGAGACGGTGGTCGAGCTGATCGATGCCTTCACGAAAGCCCGCGAGGATCTCGAGGTCGGCGTCGTGATCCTCACCGGCGAGGGACCAGACGCGTTCTGCTCCGGCGGCGATCAGCGGGTCCGCGGTGAGCGCGGCGGCTATGTGACCGGCGCCGATCCGGCGGCGGGCGCTGCGGCCGGCGCCGTGGGCCGCTTCCACGTCACCGACCTGCACGTGCAAATCCGGCGGATGCCCAAGCCGGTGGTGGCGATGGTGGCCGGTTACGCGGTGGGCGGCGGCCACGTGCTGCACGTCATCTGCGATCTGACGATCGCCGCCGACAACGCGCGCTTCGGCCAGACCGGCCCGAAGGTCGGGTCCTTCGACGGCGGCTTCGGCGCCACCGTGCTCTCGCGGCTGGTCGGACCGAAGAAGGCCAAGGAGATCTGGTTCCTGTGCCGCCAGTACGACGCCCAGCAGGCGCTCGAGATGGGGCTCATCAACGCGGTCGTGCCCCTCGCCGAGCTCGAGAACGAAACCGTCGGCTGGTGCCGTGAGATGCTCACCCTCTCCCCGTTCGCGCTGCGGCTGCTGAAGGCGAGCTTCAACGCCGATGAGGACGGACTCAGCGGGATCCAGCAGCTGGCCCACGACGCCAACCTGCTGTTCTACATGAGCGAGGAGGCCCAGGAGGGACGCCGCGCCTACATGGAGAAGCGCCGGCCTGACTTCTCGCGGTTCCCGCGGCGCCCGTGAGCTGATGGCCTCTCAGTCTGCGGTCAGTGCCCCGAGCGGCGCGCGCATCTGGCTGATGGCGGCCCGGGTGCGGACGCTGCCGGCGGCGATCGCGCCGGTCCTCGTCGGCACCGCGCTGGCCGGCTACGCCCACGTCTTCCACCCGCTCCGGTTCCTGGCGGCCCTGATCGGCTCGATCTTCATTCAGGTCGGCACCAACCTGTCCAACGACTACTCCGACGCGCGTCGGGGGGCGGACGCCGAGGATCGGCTCGGGCCTCTCCGGGTCACCGCCGGCGGCCTCGTCCCCCCCAGCCAGGTGCTGCTCGCCACCTACGTCTCGTTCGGGATCGCGGTGCTCGCCGGCGTCTACCTGATCGTCGTCGCCGGCTGGGAGCTGCTGATCGTCGGCGCGGCCTCGATCCTCGCCGGCGTGCTCTACACCGGCGGCCCGCGCCCATACGGCTACGAGGGACTCGGCGAGCTGTTCGTGTTCCTGTTCTTCGGGATCGTCGCGGTGGCCGGGTCCTACTTCGTACAGGTGACCCACCTCGAGTGGGAGGCGTTCGCGCTGGCCGTGCCGGTCGGCCTGCTGGCGGCAGCGATCCTGGTCGTCAACAACGTCCGCGACATCGACACCGACCGCCGCGCCGGCAAGCGCACGCTGGCCGTACGACTCGGCCGCGCTCGCACCCGCAATCTGTACGCGACGATCGTCTATGGCGCGTACGTGCTCGCCCCGGTGACCTGGCTGTTCGGCCCGCTGCGGCCATGGCTGCTGCTGTCGTGGCTGACGCTGCCGCTCGCCGCGCGGGTCGTCCGCGCGGTGCGCAACCGCACCGACGGGACATCGCTGAACCAGGCGCTGGCGCAGAGCGGGATGCTCCAGCTCGCGTTCTGCGTGCTGCTCGCCGCGGGCTTGCTTCTGAGCCGGTGAAGCTGGAGATTGGGTTAATAAGGGCGCGCTTGCGCGCGCCTGTGGTTTCCGCCCGGGGATCCGTCGGCACTCGCGACTTGCTGCTCGCGCGGCTGGACGGATCCGATGGCAGTGTCGGGTTCGGCGAGGCGGCCCCGCTCGAGTCCTACGATGGCGTGCGGCTCGACGATGCCCGCGCCGCGCTCGAGGACTGCCGGGAGGCGTTGGATGCCTCCGACGGCTTCGATCGCGAGGAGCTGCTCGAGGAGTGCCGCCGGGTCGGCGTCCTGCCGCAGGCCGTGGCCGCCATCGACCTCGCCCTGTGGGACCTCGCCGGGCGCCGCGCGGGCGAGCCGGTGTGGCGGCTGCTCGGCGCCGCAGCGCCCTCCCCGATCGAGGTCAACGCGACAATCGGCTCCGCGGATCGCGCCGGCGCGGCCGCTGAGGCCGGCGCGGCCCGTGCCGCCGGCTTCCGCTGCCTGAAGGCCAAGGCCGGGCTCGGCGACGACGCCGGCCGCCTGGCCGCGGTGCGCGCCGTGGCCGGCCCGGAGATGGCGATCCGGCTCGACGCGAACGGCGCCTGGTCGGTGGACGAGGCGCTGGCGACACTGCGGGCGCTCGCGCCGGTCGGGATCGAGCTGTGCGAGGAGCCGGTGTCGGGACTCGGCGCGATCGCCGAGGTCTCCGCCGCCACGCTCGTGCCGATCGCGATCGATGAGACCGCCGGTGCCCCCGGCGCCCTCGAGGCCCGCGCCTGCGAGTCGGTGTGCCTGAAGATCACCCGCTGCGGCGGGATCTCCGGCCTGCTCGAGGCCGCCCGCCGCGCCCGCGGCGCCGGCTACGAGGTGTATTTGGCCTCGACCCACGACGGGCCTTTGGGAATCGCCGCGGCGCTCCACGCGGCGGCTGCGATCCGGCCCGACCGCCCCTGCGGTCTCGCCACACTCGGGCTGTTCGCCGACCGGCCCGACCCGCTGGCACCGCACATGGGGCGGATTGCCACCCCGGCCGGCCCGGGTCTCGGCAACGGGCTATTGCGGTGGTACCAGTCGTCGAGGGAGATTTGGGTTCCATGACAACCCAAATCTCCCTCAGCGCTACTCGTCGATGACCGTCGCGACCGCGGCTGGCGCCTCGACATGGACTGCATGCCCCGCCCCGGGCACGACGACCACCTTCGCGTCCCCCTTCAGAGCCGCCGTTTCGCGCGCGATCGCTCTGAACTTCTGATCGCGTTCGCCCACGATCAGGCTCAGCGGCATCGCCAGCTCGCCGAGCCGCTCCCACAGCGACGGCAGCGCTCCAGTCCCCAGGCCGCGCAGAGCCCGCGCCAGCCCCGCCGGCGTGTTGCGCCGGCGATCTTCGTCCAACGCCGCTCGCACGCTGGCTGGCTGGCCAGCCAGCACGGGTTGAGCGGCCCACCGCGCGGCGAACTCATCGATGCTCTGGCGCTCAATCTGGTCCGCCAGCCGAGCGTCAGCGCAGCGGCGCGCCTCCCTCTCCCCAGCATCCGCGATCCCCGGGCTCGCGCCGATCAGCACCAGCCGCCGCACACGCTCCCCCGGCGCCAGCGCCATGTGCAGCGCGATCCGCCCCCCCATCGAATACCCAACCAACGTGAACCGCGCTGGTGCGACCTCGGCCACGTCGCCGAGCACCGCCGAGAGCGTCACCGGCTCGCGCGCCGACGCCGACCCGTGACCGCGGATATCGGGGGCGACGGCGACAGGCCCACCGAGCCGGGCGAGCACCGGCTCCCAGCTCGCGCCGGTGTGCGTGAAGCCGTGGAGGAGCACCACGTCGGTAGCCATTTCGCTCCGTCTTATAGCGTGGCGCTGCACGCCGATGAGCGCCACCGACATCTACCTGCTGCTGCGAGCGTTCTGCGACGAGCTGGCGCGCTGCGGCGTCGAGCACGCCTGCACCTCGCCCGGATCACGGTGCACCCCGATCGTGCTCTCGCTGGTGCGCGAGCCGAGGATCCGCTGCTGGTCGCACATCGACGAGCGCAGCGCCGGCTTCTTCGCGCTCGGCACCGCGAAGGCATCCGGGGCGCCTGCCGCGGTCACCTGCACCTCCGGCACCGCGGCGGCGAACCTGGCGCCGGCGGTGATCGAGGCCCACGAGGCGCGGGTGCCGATGATCGTGCTGACCGCCGACCGGCCGCCGGAGCTGCGCGAGGTGGGCGCCGGCCAGACGATCGACCAGCTGAAGCTCTATGGCGACGCCGTCAAGTGGTTCGTGGAGGTCGGCGTCTATGACGCCACGCCCGAGCGCGTTCGCTGGATCCGGGCGCTCGCCTGCCGGGCCTGCTGGACCGCGCTCGACGGCCGCCCGGGGCCGGTCCACCTCAATTTTCCCCTCCACGAGCCGCTCGTTCTGTCCGAGCCGCTCACCGAGTCTGACGGCGGCCGTGCGGGCGGCGAACCGTGGGTCAAGCGGGTCCTTGCCGCTCCCGCAGCGGCCGCAGCCGGCCCGGCGCTGCAGGCCCGCGGCGTGGTGATCGCCGGTCGCTCCGAGCGCGGCCCGGATCTCGGCGCAGCGGCGGCCCGATTCGCGCAGCGCGCGGGCTATCCGCTGCTCGCCGATCCGCTGTCGGGAGCTCGGCACGGCCCGGCGGCGATCGCCAGGTACGACCTCCTGCTCCGAGACGACGCGTTCGCGCGGCGGATGCGCCCCGAGCTCGTAGTCCGCGTCGGCGACCTGCCGACATCCAAGCCGCTGCGCACATGGCTCGCCTCGCTCGCGGACGTGCGCCAAATCGCCCTCGATCCAGAACAGGCCTGGCAGGATCCGGCCGGTGTGATCGCCGAAGTCCATCGCGGAGACCCGGCAGCGACCCTCACGGCGTGGATTCCAGCCACTCCGCTCGACCGCGACTGGCTCGCCGGCTGGCGCGCCGCCGACGACGCCGCCGGCGAGGCGATCGCGAGCACCGTGGGTGACGTGCTGTCGGAGCCGCTGGTGGCCGGGCGGCTCGGGGAGTGGCTGCCCGCGGACGCAACCGTATTCGTCGCCTCCTCGATGCCGATCCGGGATATCGAGCTGTTCGCGCCGATCAGCGAGAGCGCTCCGCGGACGCTCTCGAACCGCGGCGCCAACGGGATCGACGGCACCGTCTCCTCCGCGTTCGGCGTCGCGGCCGCCAGCAACGGGCCGGTTGTGCTGCTGATCGGCGACGTCGCGCTCCTTCACGACATCGGCGGCCTGCTCGGCGCCGGCCGCCTGAAGCTCCAGCTGACGATCGTGCTGCTGAACAACGACGGCGGCGGGATCTTCCACTTCCTGCCGGTCGCGGGCGAGCGCGACGCGTTCGAGGAGCACGTCGCCACGCCCCACGGCGTCGACTTCGAGCACGTCGCGGCGCTCTACGGACTCACGTATGACCGGCCCATCAGCCCCGCCGATCTGCGCGCCGCGGTCGAGATCTCGATTGCGGGCGAGAAGGCGACCCTGATCGAGATCCGAACGGAGCGCGAGCAGAACCTCGCGCTGCACCGCCGGATCGCCGAGGCGGTCAACCGGCCAGAACCGGCAGCATCGCCCCCAACTTGATCT
This sequence comes from uncultured Solirubrobacterales bacterium, assembly GCA_963767695.1. Classification (GTDB taxonomy): domain Bacteria; phylum Actinomycetota; class Thermoleophilia; order Solirubrobacterales; family Solirubrobacteraceae; genus Palsa-465. The sequence continues at coordinate 68,864 of CAVYFE010000011.1, read as the reverse complement.
CGGTCTCCGCGAGCTCAGCCGCCGGGTCGGAGTCGCGGACGATCCCGCAGCCGGCGTAGCACCGGGCGAGCTGCCCGCGCAGCAACGCACAGCGCAGCGCCACGCAGAACTCGCCGTCCCCGGTGGAGTCGGTCCACCCCACCGGGCCGGCGTACCAGCCGCGGTCAAAGCCCTCAAGCGCGGGGATCAGGGCCATCGCCCGCTCGGCGGGCTCGCCGCCGACGGCGGGAGTCGGGTGCAGGGCGCCGGCGAGTTCGACGGCGTCGATCGGCGATGCCAGCTGCGCTCGGATCGGCGACCCCAGATGCTGGATGTTGGCCACCCGCACGAGCGAGGGCTCCGGCACGGCGGTGACCCACAGCGCGTAGGGCCTCAGCGTCCGCGCGATCCGGCGCGCGACGATCAGATTCTCCTCGCGGTCCTTGTCGCTGTGCAGCAGCTGCTCGCCGAGATGGTCATCGACCGCGGGATCGGCGCTGCGGCGCGTGGAGCCGGCCAGCGCGACGGTGCTGGCACGCTGGCCCTCCCGGCGGATCAGCAGTTCGGGACTCGCGGCCAGGAAGGTCGCGTCGCCACGACCGACCGCGAATACGTAGCACGACGGAAACGCTTCGCGCAGCATGCCGATCACGGCGCCGGCCTCGTGGTCGACCGGCGCGTGGACCTCGACCTCCCGAGCCAGGACCAGCTTGTCGAGCTCGCCGGCGCGGATCCGCTGCACCGCCCGTGCCACGGCTTCTTCGTAGTGGACGGGGGCCATCGGGCTGCGGACCCGATACCTTCCTGCGGGGGCGGGATCGAGCATCGGCAGTGGCCGCTCCCGCAGACCGTCGAGACGTCGTTCGATCCGCGCGTCGAGGTCTGCCAGCGTGTCATCCGGCGCGACATCCACGGCCAGCATCAGCCGGCAGCGGCCACCGCTGCGCGCCAGCGACACCTCGGGCACGAGCAGCGAAGCCGGGGCGAATCCCGCCCATTCCGGTGAGCCGCCACCGTCGTGCGCGAACGCGAAGCCGCCGACGGCGATCAGTCCCGATCCCGGTGGCCCCTCGGGGGGATCCGCTAGGGCTCCCCCGGCGAGCTCACGCCAGCGGCGAGCCACCGATCGGAACCGGTCGGGGCCGCTCGCCTCGATCCCCTTGACCGATCCCAGGGTGGCCAGGGCCCACCCGTCTCGATCCGGTTGCTCCAGGCAGTACCACGGTTCCCCGGGACCGCGGGAGGCGGCCACGACGGCGCTGGGATCGACCGGACGCGGGACCTGCCCGGTCACGCTGGCCAGCACCGGCGAGCCGCTGGAGCGAGCCTTCCGCAGCGCGAGCTCGAGTCTGGCGCCCAGGCGGGAGCGGTCCTCGCGATCCAACCAATCAGCCGCGGACGTTGCGGCGGCTAGCTCTACCACGCTGGCAGCCTAGCTAAGTCTCCCCTCGCCCCCGTGAAATGGCGATCTCGCCGGTGCGCGCCATCTCGATCAGCCCGAAGGGACGGACCAGGGCCTCGAACGCCTCGACCTTGTCGCAGGTGCCGGTCACCTCGACGACGATCGAGCGCTTGCTCACGTCGACGATCTTCGCCCGGAAGATCTCGCACAGCTGCATCACTTCGGCGCGGGTGGAGCCATCGGCGGAGACCTTGAACATGGCGAGCTCGCGCGCGAGCGTCTCCTCGGGTTCCAGATCGCGGATCTTCAGGACGTTGACCAGCTTGTGGAGCTGCTTGGTGACCTGATCGATCGGGTGCAGCGCTCCGTCGAGGGTCAGCGTGATCCGCGAGACCGAGTCATCGTCGGTGGGGCCGACGGCGAGCGTGTCGATGTTGAAGCCGCGCCGGGCGAACAGTCCCGCGATCCTGGTCAGGACGCCGGGCTTGTTCTCGACCAGGATCGCGAGCACGTGCTTGCGGCCGGTCCGCAGGCCGCCGGCGGCCTCGAGCTCATCGAGCGACAGGACTTCCTTGGTGGCCGGCTCTCCCATCGCCCTCACCCGACCATGTCCCGGGCCGGCTGGCCGGCCGGGATCATCGGATAGGTGTTCTCCTCGCGCGTGACGCGGACGTCCGCCAGCACCGGCCCGTCGGTGGCGAGCGCCTGCTGGATGTCGGCGAGGAGGGTCGCCTTGTCCTCGAAGCGCATGCCGGTGGCGCCGTATGCCTCGGCCAGTTTGACGAAATCGGGCCACTGCCCCATCTCGACGTGGCTGTAGCGCTTATCCCAGAACAGCTCCTGCCACTGGCGAACCATGCCGAGGTAGCCGTTGTTCATGATGAACACCTTGATCGCGATCCCCTCCTGGGCGCAGGTCGCGAGCTCCTGCATGTTCATCTGCACCGAGCCGTCCCCGGCGATGCAAACGACGGTCTCCTCGGGGCAGCCGACCTTGGCACCCATCGCGGCGGGCAGCCCGAAGCCCATCGTCCCGAGGCCGCCGGAGTTGATCCACCGGCGTGGAGCGCCGAAGTGGAAGTACTGGGCGGCCCACATCTGATGCTGTCCGACGTCGCTGGTGACGATTGCCTCGCCACCGGTCGCCTCGTACAGCGCCTGGATCATGTACTGCGGCTTGATCTCGGCGTCCTTGGAATCCTCGTACCGGAGTGGATAGCGCCCCTGCCAGGAACGAATCCGCGACCACCATTCTTCGAGCCGAGCCGGATCGGGGGACAGCGCCCGATACTCCGCCGTCAGCCGCGGCAGGATGTTCTTCGCGTCACCCACGATCGGGATGTGCGCGGGCACGTTCTTGGAGATCTCGGCCGGGTCGATATCGATGTGGATGAACTTCGCCCGCGGCGCGAACTCCGACAGTTTGCCGGTGATCCGATCGTCGAACCGAGCGCCGATCGCGCAGATCAAGTCGGCCTCGTCCATCGCGTAGTTGGCGCTCCTCGTGCCGTGCATCCCCAACATCCCGAGCCACTGCGCGTGCGGGGCCGGGAATGCCCCCAGCCCCATCACGGTGCAGGTGATCGGGAACCGGTCGGCGGTGACGAGCTCGATGAGTTCAGCCGAGGAGTTTGAGCTGACCACGCCACCTCCGGCATAGATCACCGGCCGACGCGCGTTGGCCAGCGCCTTCGCCGCGAGGCGGATCTGCTTCTGGTTGCCCTCGGTGGTGGGCTGATAGCCGGGCAGGTGAACGTCGCTGACCGGCTCATACGGAATGTCGGCACGGCTCAGGTCCTGCGGGATGTCGACCACGACCGGCCCCGGGCGTCCGGTCCGCGCGATGTGGAACGCCTCGTGGATCGAGCGGGGAAGCTCCAGCGGGTGCTGGATCATGAAGCTGTGCTTGACGATCGGCATCGTGATCCCGATCGTGTCCGCCTCCTGGAAGCCGTCGGTGCCGAGCAGCTCGGTGCGGATCTGGCCGGTCAGAAACACGACCGGGACTGAATCCATCATCGCGTCGCAGATCGGCGTGACCAGGTTGGTAGCGCCGGGACCGCTGGTTCCCAGCGAGACCCCGACCTTGCCGGTCGCCTTCGCATAGCCCTCCGCGGCGTGGCCGCCGCCCGCCTCGTGGCGGACCAGGATGTGGCGGATTCCGGCGTCGTAGAAGGCGTCGTAGGTGGGGAGGTTCGCGCCGCCGGGCAGGCCGAATACGACGTCGACACCTTCCGCCTTCAAGCATTCCATCAGGGCATCGACTGCACGCATGCGATTCGCCTCCTTTCGCGACTCGGAACCTGTGCACGCGCAGCTGACTCGCGCGGGGTAGGACCGGCGAGTTTACCGCCTGGTCCGCGTCCCGCGCCCCCTGTGCGTGTTGGGGCGTTCTGCGGGCCGGACGGCGTAGAACGCGAGGGGGCGCGCTGACGCGGGCCAGGCTCCCAGCTCTGGCCGGCGCTCTCATGCGGGCCGGGGATCCCAGCCCTGCCCGGCGCCTATGCGGGGCGGCCGCGGATCGCCGTCTCCGGTGCGATCGCGACTTCGGGGAACTCCAGCTCCGTGCCGCAGTTGAGGCAGACCGCGTCGTGGACCTTCACGACTCGGCCGCAGCCCGGGCATTGGCGGCGCAGTTCCCGGTTCTCCCAGCGGTAGAAGATTGCCGTCAGCAGGCCCAGGAACGGAACCAGGCCCGAGATCAGAAACCACACGATGAACGAGCTCCCCTTGATGCGCCCCACGATCCCTCCGGCCAGGCCGAAGAAGAACATGATCACGATCAGGCCGTCGTCCGCCATCGGCGGAAGCTCACCAGGCGATCGTCTTCAGCGCCCAGAGAACTGCAATCACGGCAGCCACGCCGACCACGATCCAGAACACGCTCATGACCAGGCCGATCACGACCTTCACCGCCAGAGCGGCGACGACGATCAGAACCAGGCCGGCGAACGCCTTCCTTACGACCGGGGTACGAGTTGGCTGCGTTTCAAGTTCGCTTCGCATACTGAAAGCGTAGCGCGCTCGCAAACTCGCTCACCGGCCTGGCGAGTGTTCGCGGCGGGCGTCAGTCGAATGCGCGCTTGAGATGCTCGAACCGAAGGTCGGACTCCGGCGATCGGCCGTCGAGCCGGAGTCGCGCCAGCCGGTAGCGACGCACCGGCACGGTCGTGGACTCCGGTGAGGCAGGCCGCGGATCGGCCACCAGCAAGAGCCTTGGTGATCTGAAGGGGCGGTTCATGGCGAAGATGATCCCGCCGAAGCCCGAGGTCGGCATTGGCCCTGGGTACAAAGTTCTTGCCCGGCGGTGCGCCCCACGGCGTTGGCGGTCTCCTCGTCAGTCGCCACGCGACGCCTGCAATGCCACCGTCAGCGCCTCCCGCGGTGCCGTGTGCAATCGCCGTCGCAGACGCCATGGGGCACCCGAGAAGGCAAGGTTGGCGACCGTGGCAAATCCAGACTCGTCTGCCCGCAGCGCGAGCAGCAGGTGCGCGATGCGATCCCCGGAGGGCAGCGTCGGGTCGGGCACATTGACGCAGTAGCAGTTGACGCGCCGCCCGCCGGGCCGGATCAGCAGCGCGCCGGCCTCTCCGATCAACCAGCTCCCGAGCCGCCCCCGCTCCAGTACCAACCCGGTTCGCCGGTGCAACTCCCGAGCTCGATGCTCGACGAGGTCGCCAAGCAGCCCCACCGCGGCGCGCTCCGGTTCGACACCGGCCTTGTGGCGCGGGCGGACCACGTTCGCACCGCGCGCGGCGTACAGCTCCGGGATCGCCCATGCATGGGCCAGCAGCACCAGCCCGAGCGGAATCGTGATCGGGTTGAGCGCTGCCAACAGCACCGCGGCCGCGACGAGCGGAACGGTGTGGAACACGGCGCTGAGCGTCCACATCCGGCCGGTGCGGGCGAGCCGGTCTTCGTTTGCCCGTGGGCGCCAGCGGACGCTCGCCAGCTCAGGCAGCGGCGCCGTGAGCGGAGCTTCGATTTCTGAGCCCGCGGCTCTCATCCCCCCGCGATCGGCTGGCGCAGGATCACCAGCGGAGCTTTGAGCGGGAGCTCCTTTACGTGCTCGGCGTGGCCCTCGCCGTCCGAGACGACGGCGAAATATCCCTGCTCGAGCTCGGCCCGAAACGCCGCGAGCGCCGCCTCGACGCTCGTCCGATCTCCGGCCGTCCACTCGGCCACCGTGGTGTGACCGGTCTGGTCCATCCTGATCAGTCGGGACATCGTTGACCTCCTGGGGACGTTCGGGGTTCTCATCCTACGCCGCGATCTGGGAAGGTTTGCGAACTCACCCACGTCCTCCTGCTCACGTTGCTGCTCCACTCCCGCTCCAAGCCCACGATCGCGGTTCTCGCCGCGGTCGCGCTTCCGATCCCGCTGCACGCCGTCGCCGGTCACCGACACCGGGCTGAGAAGCGCCACGCCCGCGCCGGGCGAGGCCAGCCCACGGCCGCTTCGGGGACAAGCGCGCGGCTTCACTCCGGCAAGACAGGCGCCACCGGCCGCCGCACGGCGCACAACGGCGCTTCACGCCATCCGGCCGCCGCCGGCGCGGCGCCACATCGAGCCCGGACGCGCTTGCGGCCCCGTCACCACGGTGCGAACCCCCGCCGAGCCGCCGACCGGGCGAACGATCTCGCCCTCGGGCTGACCCTGCACGTGTCGGGGCCGGGCTCGCATCGCCGGGCACATGCGGCTGCAGATCCGAGCGACACGATCTCCGACTTCAAGTTCACGCCGGCCACGATCACGATTCACGTCGGCGACACGATCACCTGGACCAACGCGGGTCCCACTGAACACACCGCGACGGCGAGCAACGGAAGCTTCGACACCGGGATCCTGAAGAAGGGCGCCAGCGCATCGCACACGTTCACGCGGCCCGGAACCTACGCCTACATCTGCACGATCCACCCGTTCATGCACGGAACGGTCGTGGTCGAGGCCAGTACGGCGACGACGACCACCCCGGCCACAACCACACCGGGCTCGACCACTCCGGCCACGACCACCCCGACGGCCACCCCCAGCTCGAGCACCGCCGCGGGCGGCTCCCCGGGTTCGGGCTCGGCTCAGCCGGCGCAGAGCGGCGCCGCGACGCTGCCGATGACGGGTCTCGACCTCGCCGCGGTGTGGATCACCGGCGTGTTGCTGTTCGGGACCGGCCTGCTGATCAGGCGCAAGTCGCGGACCGGTTCCTGAATCAGCCCACCGACTTGGGCTCCCGGCGGGAGGCTCGCTGCTAGGTCGAAGCCCGTAGTCGCTCTCGGATCAGCCTGGCGACCTCGCCGCCGTCGGCGCGGCCTTTCGTCTCGCGCATCACGAAGGCGACGAGCGGTCCGATCGCCTTCATGTTGCCCGCTCTGACCTGTTCAGCCGCCGCTCGGTCGGAGGCGATCGCTCGATCGACGACCGCGAGCAGGCCCTGCTCGCCGCTGATCGCGCCGAGCCCCTCACGCTCGACGATCGTCCGCGGATCTCCGCCCTCGGCCACGAGCCGCGTCAGCACGTCGCGCGCCGCGTCGCGGCTGACCTCCTTGGTGGCGACCATCCGCGCGATCTGGGCCAGGCTCTCCGGCGCTACGTTACTGGCGGCAGGATCGGTCGCCGAGCCGATCCTCTCCACCAGCTGTGGGATCCAATTTGCGATATCGACCGGCCCGGCGCCGTCGCCGTCGTCTTTTCCGGCCGCGACCGCGCGCTCGAAATAGTCGCCGAGCTCGGCGCGGAACGCGAGCTGACGGGCCCGATCGCCGCTCAGCCCGAACTCGCGCTCGAACCGACCGGCCCGCGCCGCCGGCAGCTCCGGTAGCGCTTCGCGCGCGGCGGCGAGCATTTCCTCGGTGGCGAGGATCGGAACCAGGTCCGGCTCGGGGAAGTACCGGTAGTCGTGTGCCTCCTCCTTTGACCGAAGCGGGGTGAGCCGTGCCGACACCGGGTCGAAGTGGAGCGTCTCCTGTACGACCGGCTCGCCCGCCTCGAGCAGGCCGATCTGGCGCTGCACCTCGGCGCGGATGCCCCGCTCGAGGAACGCGAACGAGTTCATGTTCTTGAGCTCGGTCTTGGTGCCGAGCTCCGTCGATCCCGCCGGCCGGACCGAAACGTTGGCGTCGCAGCGGAGCGAGCCCTGGGACATGTCCACGTCCGAGACGCCGAGCGCTCTGAGCGTCTCACGCAGCAGGATCAGCCACTGGCGGGTCTGCTCCGGCGAGTGAAAGTCCGGTTCGGTGACGATCTCAACCAGCGGCGTCCCTCCGCGGTTGAAGTCCACGATGCTGCGATCGGAGCCGTGAATGCGCCCGCTCTGCCCCAGGTGCTCGAGCTTCGCCGCGTCCTCCTCCAGGTGGACGCGGTGGATCCGCACCTCACCGAGGGTGCCTCCGCGGCACAGTGGTACGTCGTACTGGGAGATCTGATAGCCCTTTGGCAGGTCCGGATAGAAGTAGTTCTTGCGATGGAACAGCGACCGCTCGGCGATCTCGCAACCGAGCGCGAGGCCGATCATCAGGCCGAAGTGGATCGCGCGCTCGTTGACCACCGGCAGCGCCCCGGGAAGTCCGAGGCAGACGGGGCACGTGTGCACGTTGCGCGGATCGCCGAATGACAGCTCGCAGCCGCAGAACATTTTCGTGCGCGTCTTGAGCTGGACGTGGATCTCGAGGCCGATGACCGGTTCGAAGTCGCTGCCGACCGTCATCGGCGGGCCTTCCCACCGTCGAATCCGATCGCCTGCTCGAGCGCGTAGCCCGCGTTCAGCAGCCGGTTCTCGCTGAACGCCGGGCCGGCGAGCTGAAAGCCGACCGGAAGTCCGTCGCTGAGCCCGGACGGGATCGACAGCGCCGGAATTCCCGCGAGCGGCATCGGCACCGTGCAGAAGTCGTTCAGGTACATGGCCAGTGGATCGTCGGTCTTCGCGCCCAGCTCAAATGCCGTCCACGGGCTGGTCGGAGTGACGATGAAGTCGAACCGCTCGAACGCCCGGCGGAAGTCCTCGGTGATCTTCGTGCGAACCTTCTGGGCCGTTCCGTAGTAGGCCTCGTAGTAGCCGCTCGAGAGCGCATAGGTTCCCAGCATGATCCTTCGCTTGACCTCCGGACCGAATCCCTGGGCCCGCGTACGGCTGTACATCGTGGTCAGGTCCAGGTCACCATCGACCCGCAGGCCGTAGCGGACGCCGTCGAACCGCGCCAGGTTCGCCGAGGCTTCGGCGGGCGCGATCAGGTAGTACGCCGACAGCGCGTGCGGTGCGTGGGGAAGCCGGCACGATTCGATCTCGGCCCCGAGCCGCGCGGCCAGCTCGAGCGTCGCTTCGAAGCTTGCCTTGACGCCGGGCTCGACGCCGCCTTCGCTGCCGGTCAGCTCCTCGGGCACGCCGAGCCGAACGCCCCGCAGATCCTCGGCCTCTGGCAGGACAATCTCCTCGGGGAACGGCACCGAGGTGGAGTCGCATTCGTCGTGGCCGACCATGTGTCGGAGCAGCAGTGCCGCGTCGGTCACGTCGCGGGTGAGCGGGCCCGCTTGATCGAGCGAGGAGGCGAACGCGATCATCCCGTAGCGAGAGCAGGCGCCGTAGGTGGGCTTACAGCCCACGATTCCGCACAGCGCGGCCGGCTGGCGGATGGAGCCGCCGGTGTCGGTGCCGATCGCCCACGGCGCCAGACCGGCGGCGACCGCGGCGGCGCTTCCACCCGAGGATCCGCCCGGGACACGACGCCGATCCCACGGATTGAGCACCGGCCCAAACCCCGAGTTCTCGTTCGATGAGCCCATCGCGAACTCGTCCTGGTTGGTCTTGGCGAGCAACGGCGCGCCGGCCTCGGCGAGCCTCGTGACGACCGTCGCGGTGTACGGCGGACGGTAGCCCTCGAGGATCCGTGAGCCGGCTTGGCTCGGGACGCCGGCGGTGCAGAACAGGTCCTTCACCGCGACGGGCACGCCGCCGAGCGGCGACTGAGCGTAGGCACCCTCGGGCGCACGGTCCGCCACCCAGATGAACGCATTCAGCTCGTCGTCGGCGGCACGCTCCCGGTAGGCCTCAAACAGCTCGGCAGGGTCGATCTCCCCGGCGCGGACCCGTTCAGCTGCCTGGGCAGCCGTCAGCTCGACCAACTCCGGGATCATGCTGGAGACGCGCCGGGACTCGGAACCCCGAACCCGCCCTCGACCGGTTCGGGCGCCGCGGCCAACACGACATCGACGGGCAGGCACGGTACCGGCTCATCGGGGCGCAGAGCATTGACGATGTCGACCACGTGTGAAGTTGGCGGCACCCCCTCGAGGTCCAGCTCGCGGATCTTCTCGATGTGGTCGAGCACCTTGGACAGCTCCGACGCCATCCGCTCGACCTCCTGGTCGCTGAGTTCGAGCCGGGCGAGCCGGGCGACGTGAAGCACCTGTGCGCGGTCGAGCATCTGGGGAGGATTCTAGGATCCGCCCGAGCCACCCGGCCACACCGTCTCGATCTCTGACGGCGCATCGCTCGGGGAAATCCCCTCCTGGCGCATCGATGCGAAGCCTCCGTACAGGATCCCGAGGGCGGCGAGCAGCCCGAGGTACGCGCCTGCCCTGGCGTCCACGAGATCGTCGGAACCCGGAACGTTGATCAGCACTCGGTACACGAGCACGAGTGAGGTGAGCAGCGCGAGGACGGTGACGATCACGCTCAGGGCGACCGGGATCGCGGGCGCCGGCCGGGTCGCCTGGAAGTACGCGAGGGCCAGCGCGGCGATGATCGTCACGACCATCAGCCAGCGTAAGTGGGTGAGCGCTTGCCAGCCATCGACCTTGGTCGATGCGCCGACCGTCGAGGAGGTTGCCGATTTCACCCTGTACCACGGCAGTGCGAACATGAACACGAGCAGCAGGACCGCGCTGGCGGCGGCGATTATCTCGCCCGCGCGAAGTCTCGAGATGCCGATGTCCATGCGCTACGTCCTCCGATCAGGGCTCGGGGCCGGCGGTCCCGGCGGGTTTGGCTGACGGGGACTTGGCGTGCATCGTGGCGTAAACCAGCGCGGCTGCCAGGACAGCGCCCAACCAGAATCCTGCGCTGAGGTCCCCGATCAGCGCCGGGTGAAGGACGAACTTGAGCGCGATCAGAGCGGCGGCGGCGATCGCCAGCGCGTGGCGCGTGAGCGTGCGGTTGCCCGCGATCGACGGGACATTTCTAGCCGGGACCAGATGCTCGAGTACCAGGTCGAGCAGCACGGCGAGCGAGGCGAGCATCGCGATCACTCCGAGAAATCGTGTTGGTGGACCAGTCGCGGTGTTGCTGATCGACGGGAGCGAGATGCCGCTGATCGTGCCGCCTCCCGACGTGTACCAGGGGAGCTCGCTGAGGTCGATCACGAGCAGCAGCGCGAGGCCACCCACGATCCAATCCCCACGCCCGGCTCTGTCAACGCTCACACCGCTGTCCAACCCTACCGCGCTCTCGAGCGGTGCGCCACAGCTGCGACTGCCTGCCGCGGCCGGCGTCCGACCGAGGCACCCATGCCGCCCGTGAGCATCGAGTCAAAGCCGCCGAAGGCGATCGCGTACGCGCTCAACACGCCGAGATACGCCCCCAGCTTCTGGTCGACGACCGTCGTTGGGGACGGAAGAACGATCAGCACTCGCCACGTCAGCACGATCGCCGTCAGCGTGCCCAGCACGGCGATCACCCCGCTGGTCTCGGTCTGGGCGCCATGCGAGCGTTGCGTGGCATGGATGACCAGCGATCCCAGCGTGACCAGAATCGTCAACAGCATCAACCACCGAACGACGGTCAGCCCACGCCAGGCGTTCTCCGCCGAGGAGACCTCGGATCGCCCCGGAATGCCGTCTACGCCGTACCACTCAGCCAGGAACATCAGCCCCAGCAGCGCCAGTGCCCCCACCGCGCTGACCAGCTCGCCGCGCCGCGGGCGTCGCTGTGCGCGCCTGGCCTCAGGTGATTCTGAGCTGTCGGGCGCTGCCGACGCCTCGGGGGCTAGCGACGCCTCGGGGGCTAGCGACGCCTCGGGCGCTCGCGACGCCTCGGGCGCTTGACCGACGCCTCGGGCGGGGGTGAGCCCTCAGGCGGCTCGCTCATCGGCCACCCGCTGAAGCTCCGCAGCCGCCAGCGTGTTGCGCAGCAGAATCGCGATCGTCATCGGCCCGACGCCGCCCGGCACCGGGGTGATGAGGGCGGCGCGCCCTGCCGCAGATTCGAAATCGACATCTCCGGCCAGGCCGGCATCGGTCCGGTTCACGCCGACGTCGATCACCGCGGCACCCGGCTTCACGTAATCCGCATCCACCAGCCGCGGCACGCCCACCGCAGCAACGAGGATGTCGGCGCGGGAGCAGACCCGCGGGAGCTCACGAGTGCGAGAGTGGCAGATCGTCACCGTCGCGTTGCGCTGCAGCAGTAGTGAGGCCAGCGGCTTGCCGACCAGATTCGACCGGCCCACGACCACCGCCTCGGCGCCCTCCAGGTGGACCTCGTGGGTGTCGAGCAACTCGATGATGCCGAGCGGTGTACAGGGCCGCAATCCAGGCGTGCCCTGCACCAGCCGGCCGGCGCTGATCGGCGTGAGGCCATCGACATCCTTGTCCGGCGAGATCATGGCCGTCAGCTCCGCCGCGCGCAGTCCCGCAGGCAACGGCAGCTGCAGCAGGATCCCGGCGATCGACGGGTCACGATTGCACTGATCGATGATCGCCGCCACCTCCTCCTGCGTCACGTCGGCGGCCAGGTGGCGGTGGTAGTCGGCGATCCCGACCTCCGCACTCGCTTTTCGCTTGTTCGTCACGTAGATCGCGGAGCCAGGATCGTCTCCGACCAGGATCGTGGCGAGCCCCGGCGGGTCCTCGCCTCGCTCGACGATTACGTTCACGTCCCGCGCCACCTCCGCGCGCACGCGCGCCGCCACTGCCCTGCCATCGATGATCGTTGCGGCCACGGCACGAGACGCTAAACGATGTCGGGGTCTGGCCGCCCCCCGCGCCAAGGGGCCGGCCGCCCCCCGGGCCCCCGGCGCGCGTCGGGGCCGATCCGCGGGCGGACGGCCCGGAACGCGAGGGGGCGCGGTGGCGCGGCCAGACCCCTCAGCCAGCCCCGCGTCGGATGCGCGACAACCGCCGGCGCGATCGCGGCTGCCACCCGTGCTCGAAAGGCCTACGCATCGGACGTGGGCCATCGAGTCGTCCTATAGCAGCGACTCGACGGCCCACGTCTACGAAGTCGCCTGTTTTACGCGCCGCCGCCACGAGGCGTCACGGACGGAGCTCGGAGGGCCTGGGCGCGCCGGCGCGACCCCTCGCGTTCCGGGCCGATCACCCCGCGATAGCCAGTCCGACGCGCGCCGGGGGCGCGCGGCGCGCTCAGGCCAGAGGCGCGCTCAGGCCATGGGCTTGATCGGCGCCAGCTCGGCGACGAGCTTGCGCTCGGAATGGTCCTTGCTGAAGCGAATCACGACGATCCCGCCTGGCTCGACGCCGGTCACGACGCCTTCGCCGAACGCCGCGTGCACGACGTCGTCGCCGACGCGGTACGCGATCGGAGCGGACCCCGCGCCACCGTCCGCGTCCCGCTCCCAGCCTTCGCCGCCGGCGCCCGAGTCCCAGCTCGTCATGCGGGCGCGGAAGCCCCCGAAGGCTCGCGGCTGCTGCTGCTCGCGGTCGGTCAGCTCGGCGGGGATCTCGGTGATGAAGCGGCTCGGGGCCCCGTAGGTCCGGGCGCCGAACACGTTTCGCGTCCGTGCGTAGGTCATGTACAGATCGCGTTCGGCGCGGGTGATCCCGACGTAGCAGAGCCGCCGCTCCTCTTCCAGGCCACCCTCGTCCAAGGCGCGCGAGTGCGGGAAGACCCCTTCCTCGCAGCCGATGATCAGCACGATCGGATACTCGAGCCCCTTGGCGTTGTGGAGCGTCATCAGCGTGACCAGTCCCTCGTCGTCGGCTCGCTCGTCGGCGTCGGCGATCAGCGCCACCTGTTGGAGGAACTCGGCCAGCGAACGCTCCCCTTCCTCTGCGCTGTCGTATTCGGCGCCGACGTTGACGAGCTCCTCGAGGTTTTCGATCCGTCCCTGCGCCTCGATCGTCCGCTCGGCCTCGAGCGCCTCGATGTACCCGGTCTCACGGAAGATGTCGTTCAGCAGGGTGGCGATCGGCGCCTCCGACTCGGCGCGCTGGCGGAGCACGTGCATGGTGCCCATGAACCGCCTGAGCGCCTTGATCGCGGCCGCCCCCAGACCGGGTACCTGCTCGGGCTCGGACGCGGCATCCCAGACCGAGACGCCCATCGTGTTCGCGAACGCCAGCACCCGCGACAGCGACGTGGCGCCGATCCCGCGCCGCGGAGAGTTGACGATCCTCGTGAACGCGCCCACGTCCTGGGGGTTGACGAGCACGGTCAGGTACGCGATCGCGTCCTTGATCTCCGCTCGCTCGTAGAACTTGGTGCCGCCGATCACCTGATAGGCGATCTCGGCCCGGACGAGCGTGTCCTCGAGCACCCGGGACTGCGCGTTGGTCCGATAGAAGACGGCGATCTCCGAGCGGGCGATCCCCTCGTCGACGAGTCGCTGGATCTCCCCGGTGATAAAGCGCGCCTCGGCGTGCTCGTCCTCGAGCTCGCGGACCTTGATCGGGTCGCCCTGACCGAGCTCGGTCCACAGCGACTTCGGCTTCTGGGCGCGGTTGTTGCGGATCACCGCGTTGGCCGCGTCGAGGATCGTCTGCGTCGAGCGGTAGTTCTGCTCGAGCTTGACCACCCGGGCGTCCGGGAACGTGTCCTCGAACTCCAGGATGTTCCGGATATCCGCGCCTCTGAACCCGTAGATCGCCTGGGAGTCGTCGCCGACCACCATCAGGTTCCGGTGCTCGCCGGCGAGCAGCTGCAGCCATCTGTACTGCGCGTGGTTGGTGTCCTGGTACTCGTCGACGAGCACGTGGCGAAAGCCGTTGGCGTATATCTCGCGCACCTCGGGAAACAGCTCCAGCACGTTGACCGCGCGGACCAGCAGGTCGTCGAAGTCCATCGCGTTCATCCGGTGCAACTCGCGCTCGTAGCTGCGGTAGACGTCGGCGACCGTCTGCTCGAAGAACGACCCCACCATGTGGGCGTAGGCGTCGGCGTCGCGCAGCTTGTTCTTGGCGTCGGAGATCTGCGACTGGATCGCGGCGGGGGTGAAGCGCTTGGGATCGATCCCCAGCTCGTCCAGGCAACGCTTGACCAGGCGCCGGGAGTCGGCCTGGTCATAGATCGTGAACTGGCGTGTGTAGCCGAGCCGGTCGGCGTGGGCCCGCAGCATCCGAGCGCACGCGGAGTGAAACGTCATCACCCACATCGCGCGGACGCGACGACCGACCAGCAGCTGGGCCCGGTCGCGCATCTCGGCTGCGGCCCTGTTGGTGAACGTGATCGCGAGGATCTCGTTGGGCTTGGCTGCGTCCGTCGCCACCAGGTAGGCGATCCGGTGGGTGAGCACGCGGGTCTTCCCAGAGCCAGCGCCCGCCAGGATCAGGAGCGGTCCCTCACCGTGGGTGACGGCCTCCCGCTGGGGGTCGTTGAGGCCCGAGAGCAGGGCATCGAGTTCCATCGTCAGCTCGGTCATCAGAGAACCTTCAACGGTAGCGTTCAGGGCGGCCGATGAAACGACTTCGCCTCGCATGCGCCGCCGTCGCCGGACGCGCGCAGCACGTCGCGATCGAGCCCGCCGAGATCGCAGCGTACGCGGCGGCCCTCCCGCTCGACGCGCCCGCACCGGCGCCCGATCCCGAGGCCCATCTGCTCGACGGCGACCGGGAGCGGCAGGCCGCGTTCTGGCTGACGCTCGATGCGATCAACTTCGGCTCGGGCTGGTTCCCGACGCTCCGCAAGCGCCCGGGACGCTCGGGCTACTTCACGGTCGCGAGCGGGATCCGTGAGCGATTCGCGGCGGCCGGGCCGTGGCCGCCCGAGGCGCTCACGAAGATCAGCGCGTCCGAGATCGCCGCGACGCTCGGGCAGGACCCCGATCATGAGCTGATGGAGCTGTTCGCGCGGTCACTGCGCGACCTCGGCGCCCACGTCACCGAGCAGCACCATGGGCGGTTCGCGGCGGTCGCCGACCACGCCGGGGGATCGGCGGTGGCGCTGGCCGGCTACCTGGGGCAATGGGACTCGTTCGCCGACACCTCCAACTACGACGAGCTCTTGGTCCCGTTCCTCAAACGGGCGCAGATCGCCGCGGCCGACCTCGCGCGGGCAGGTGTGGCCGCCTTCGGCGACCTCGACGGACTGACTGCGTTCGCCGACAACCTGGTCCCCCACGTGCTCCGCCTCGACGGGATCCTGCGCTTCGACCCCGAGCTGATCGGGCGAATCGAGCGACAGGCGCTGATCGAGCACGGCTCGGCCGAAGAGGTCGAGATCAGGGCGTGCGCGGTCCACGCGGTCGAGCTGCTCGTCGCGCAGCGCGCGGACAGCTGCGCGGCGGATATCGACCAGCTGCTCTGGTGCCGGGGCCAGGGGCCGCGCTACAAGGCGGCCCCGCGCCACCGCAGCCGGTGCACGGCCTACTGACGCGATTCGAAGGGCTCCGAGCGCGCCCGGCGGATCTCCTCGGCGCCCGCGTCGCCGACCAGCAGCTCCGGACGGAGCGTCCCGCTCGCCGCCAGATCGAGCGCCGGGAAGCGGCCCACGCTCGCCAGGGCCTGGTCGAGCGCGATCACCGTCGTCTCCCCGCCTACCGGCCGGGATGAGGTCGCGATCACGGTCAGCGAGCCGCCGTCGACGATGTTGCGAGCGGCGGCGAGGGCCTTGCGCGCGGCGTGCTGGTGCACCCCGTCAAGCGAGTCGATCAGCACCACTGCGTCGGCGCCGCGCGCGGCGATCCGGCGGGCCTGGTCGACGACGAGCTCGACCGCGGCTGCCTGAGCGTCGGGGGAAGCGGCCAGGCTGACCGCAGCGGTGGGAGCCGGCGAGCCGCTCGACCACTCGGTGATCTCCTCGGGTCGGACGCCCGCCAGCGCCACCGAGATCTGAAGCTCGTCGCGGTCGGCCAAGGCGGCGGCGAGACGTCGCAACGCCTCCGTCTTGCCGGCGCCGGACGGCCCGGCGATCGTCACGCGCGAGCCACGGCCGATCGGCGTCAGCCGCTCGATCGCCTCGAGCGTCGGATCCTCGGAGCCAAAGCGAAACGCGTCCTGCGGGAACGCGGCGGGCAGGTCGTCGAAGCGGGTGCTGTCGGCGAGCTCACCGGCGGGCCGGTCGTTGATGGTGTCGACTCGGATCAGCGAGGCGAACCGCTCGGAGCGCCGTGGAGCCCGGCGCGGCCCGGAGATCCGGTCGCCGGACACGAGCTCACAGCGCTTCACCTGGGCCACGGAGATGTAGACGTCCCGATCCGATGGCTCGGGCGGCTCCACCCGCACGAAGCCCGAGCCGTTGGGCAGCAGCTCAACGACCCCGGTGACGATCTCATCCTCGGTGGCGGCGGGCGCCGGCTCGGCAGCGGCCGGCACCTCCTCGACCTCCTGCTCCTTCGCCTCGCTCTGCTCCTCGTCCGCGGCCGCGGCCTCCCCGCGTTCGCCGGCCCGGCCGCGGCCACCGCGACGGCCTCGGCGAGGGCGCGGCCGGCGCTCGCTCGTCCTCCTCGGCCGCCGCCGCAGGGCCGGCGTCAGCCGACTCTGCGCCGGCGGCCTGCTCACGCTCGCCGGCGCGCCCGGCCTGCTCACGCTCGCCGGCGCGCCCGGCCTGCTCGCGCTCGCCGGCGCCTTCGGCCTGGTCACGCTCCGCGGCGCTCGAGTCGGGCTCCTCCCCGGACTGCCGGCGGAGAATCGTCTCGATCAGCTCGGGGCGCCGCAGCCGTCGGTAGCCGTCGATTGAGAGCTCTGAAGCGATCGCGTGGAGATCGGCGAGCGGACTGTCTTCTAATGCTGCGCGGTCGAGCACGGACATGTGATGCCTCCTATCGGTGGGCTCCGGCCGCGTTGAGGCAGCGGCCGGCGATCTTGCCTTTGAATCTACCGGTCCGTGGCGCCCGTCAGCGCTCGCGCCCCCTCGCTCACCCCTGCCGCTCGCGCCGCAGCTCTTCGGAGAGCAGCAGCCCCGTGTCCAGCTCCCGCTGACCCGCGAGCGCCTCCCTCACCGCCAGGAAGTCGGCGATCGCCGCCACATCGTGGACCCGCAACACGTGTGCCCCGGCGTGCACCCCGTGGGCCACCGCCGCGAGCGTGCCCGCGAGCCGAGCCCTGGGCGGCCGGTCGGTAATCGCTCCGATGAAGTCCTTGCGGGACACCGCAAGCAGCAGCGGCCGGCCCAGCGCGTGGAGCTCGTCGAGCTGGCGCAGCAGCTCCACGGTCTGCGCCGGCGTCTTCGCGAAATCTGGTCCCGGATCGAGCATCAGCTGCTCGAACCCGACGCCGCGCGCCAGCGCAACATCGATGCGCCGGCGTAGGAACTCCACCACATCCGCAATCACCCGGCCGTCGAGCCCCCGATCGAAGAGCTTCTGCTTCGGCGCCGCGCGGGTGTGCATCACGACCAGGCCGGCGCCGGTGTGGGCGCACACCTCGGCGAGCTCAGGGTCGCGCAGCCCGCTGACGTCGTTGACGATCGAGGCGCCCGCGGCGATTGCCGCTCTCGCCACGGCCGGCTTGTAGGTGTCGACCGACACGCGCGCCCCCAGCTCACCCGTCAGCCGCTCGATCAACGGGATCACGCGCTCGATTTCCACCGCAGGCTCGACCGGCGGGCGGTTCGTCACCCCGGACTCGCCGCCCACGTCGATCAGGTCGGCGCCGGCGGCAAGCTGCGCTCGGGCGAGCTCGATCCGTTGCTCGAGCGTGTGCGCCGCGTCGTCGGAGAAGGAATCCGGAGTGGCGTTGACGATTCCCATCAGCCACGGCCGGCCGCCCAGCTCGAGCGTGCCGGCGGACGTCCGAAGCGAGCGCGGCGGAGCCTTCACCGCGCTGCTCCCTGATCTGGCGTAACCCCGATTCCCTCCGCCCTGGCCTCCTGCACCCATCGCTCGGTCTCGAGCTCGACCCGGCGTTCATCCCAGCCCAGCTCGGTGCCGATCGCGCGCGCCACGCGCAGCGGCGCCTCGCTGCCGGCAGAACACAGCTCGCGCCCGGCCAGCATGCCCAGCCGCGTGCGGCGCAGCAGCACGTCGGCGACGCTCCGAGCCTGATCGTTGCGCGCGGCAAAGGCTGCCTCGGCAAGCAGATCGGGCAGCTCGGGGAGAATCGGCTGCGCGAGCTCGCCTCGCCCGGAGACGAGCGCCAGGACCTGCTCGGCCGCGTGGCCGTAACGGGCGGCGAGCGCCGCGTAGGCATCGTCGGGAACTCCCTCGACCCGTGGCAGCGCTGCCGGGTCGATCGGCTGGCCAAGCGGGATCTCCTGCGTGCGACACGGCGCCTCGCGCCCGTCGCGCTCGACCAGCCGGTCGACGGCCAGCTTCGCCATCCGCCGCCAGGTGGTCAGCTTGCCGCCGGTGATCGTGATCAGGCCACTCGAAGTCTCGTACAACTCCGCCTTGCGCGAGATGTCAACCGACTTTCGCGTGTCACCGGTGGAGATCAGCGGCCGTACACCCGCATAGGCGCCGGTCAGCTCGCTAGGACTGAGCGTGGTCCCGAAGAACGAGTTGACCGCATCGAGCAGGTACTCGATGTCCGCTGCGGACGGGCGGACATGGTCGATGTCGCCGTCGTAGTTGTTGTCGGTGGTGCCGATCAGGCTGCGGCCCAGCCACGGCAGCGCGAAGATGGAACGTCCCTCGCCGGCCGGAACGATCGCGCCGGCGCGCAGCGGGAGATCGGGATGGGCGAGCATCACGTGCGTGCCGCGGCTCGGTGTGATCCGTGGCACCTCGGCCTCGGCATGGAGTTCCTCGGGTCGGATCCGGTCGGCCCACACCCCGGTCGCGTTGACGACGTTGTCGGCGCGGATCGTGAACTTGGTGTGGTTCTCGGCGTCGCGGATCTTGGCGGCGGTACCGCGGTCGTCCTCGCGTTCGAGCTCGGTCAGCTCGATTCGGTTGACGCAGATCGCGCCGAACCGCTCGGCCTCGGCGAGCACGGTGAGCACCAGCCGGGCGTCGTCGGTCTGGCAGTCGTAGAACAGATAGCCACCGGTGGGCCGGCGAGCCTCGAGCGCCGGCAGCAGCTCCAGCACCTCCTCTCCCGAGATCACGCGATGACGGGCCGCACTCCAGTCGGCCTCGGCGCCACCGTCGAGAGCCCGGTCGGCCCGCCGGGAGCGCCTTCCGCGCAGCCGCGGCGTCGCCATCACGTCGTACATGTTCAACCCAATCCCGACCAACCGATCGGGTCGCGCACCGTCGAACGCCGGCACCACCATTTGCAGTGGTCTTACCAGGTGCGGCGCGAGCCTGACCATCAGCTGGCGCTCGAGCAGCGCCTCGCGGACGAGCCCGAGATCGAACCTCTGCAGGTAGCGCAGGCCGCCGTGGACCAGCTTCGAGGAGCGGCTGCTGGTGCCCGAGCCAAAGTCGGCCTTCTCGACCAGCGCCACGCTGTAGCCCCGCGACGCCGCATCGAGCGCGACGCCGGCGCCGGTGATCCCGCCGCCGATCACCAGGACGTCAAAGCGCTCGCCGACCAGCGTCTCGATGGCCCGCTCCCGAGTGAGCATGGCGGGCAGGTTAGCCCGCCAGCCTGCCCCCGGCTGGCGCTAGCCGCGGGTCGCGGTAGCGGTCAGGACTCGGGCTGGTACGCCGGATCGGCGACGCCATTCTGGCGCCGCTCCTCGATGATCTGCTTGATTCGGTCGAGCGTGTCCTCGGACATCCGCCTGATCTCCCAGTGGGTGAGCTTTATCACCCTCATCGGCGAGGTCGCGATCACGTCGGCGTTGCGCGGCTCACGCGAGAGCAGACCCATCTCGCCGATCAGATCGCCCGCGTTCAGCGAGGCGATCTTGTGGCCGTCGCGCAGCACCTCCGCGGTCCCCTCTTCGATCGCGATCAGCTCGGTCGAGTAGTCCCCCTGCTTCATCAGGATCTGTCCGTCGGCGATGCTGGTCTCCGTCGCGAACGCGGCCAGCCGGTGGGCCTCCTCGGGCGAGAGCTGCGAGAACAGGGGGATTTTCTTCAGCCGGCTCGGATCCATCAGACGCTCCCGATCTCGGTTTGAGCAACCGACGCTGACTCTAACGGGAGCGGGCGCCGGCGGTCTACAGCGCCTGGACTTCGCTGGTGATGTCGCTGACTGATTGTTTGGCGTCGCCGAATAGCAGCGAGGTTTTTTCGTCGTAGAAGAGGGGGTTGTCGATGCCGGCGAACCCGGAGGCCATGGAGCGTTTGAGGACGACGATCGCGCCGGAGCGGTCGACTTCGAGGATTGGCATCCCGTAGATCGGGGAGCCGGGTTCGTTTTTGGCGGCGGGGTTGGTGACGTCGTTGGCGCCGATCACGAGGGTGACGTCGGTGCGGGAGAATTCGGGGTTGATTTCGTCCATTTCGCGGAGCAGGTCGTAGGGGACGTCG
Organism: uncultured Solirubrobacterales bacterium; assembly: GCA_963767695.1. GTDB lineage: Bacteria > Actinomycetota > Thermoleophilia > Solirubrobacterales > Solirubrobacteraceae > Palsa-465. The sequence goes on along the minus strand of CAVYFE010000011.1, from coordinate 48,020 downwards.
GCCTCGGCGAGCAGCACGTTCATGTGGCCGGGCATCCGTCCGGCGACGGGGTGGATCGCGTATTTGACCTCCACGCCCTTGTTCTCGAGCGCGCGTTCGAGTTCGCGGACGGCGTGTTGGGCTTGCGCGACGGCCATCCCATAGCCGGGGGCGATCACCACCTGGCGGGCGTAGGAGAGCTGGATCGCGACGTCCTGGGGGCTGGTGGAGCGCACGGTCTGGCCGTCGAGCGCGGCGGCGGCGGCGGGCGCGGCGACCGCGCCGCCGAACCCGCCCGCCACGATCGCGGGGACCGAGCGGTTCATGGCCTTGGCCATCAGGTTGGTGAGGATCGTGCCCGACGCGCCGACGATCATCCCCGCGACGATCATCGCGGTGTTGTTCAACGCGATCCCGGTCGCCGCCGCTGAGAGGCCGGTGAACGCGTTGAGCAGCGAGATCACGACCGGCATATCCGCCCCCCCGATCGGCAACACGACCATGTTGCCGAGGATCGCCGCGCAGAGCAGGATCCCGCCGATGAACAGCGCCTGGGAGTGCGTGCCGGCCGCCAGCGCGATCGCCGAGCCCACGCACACCGCGAACAGCAGCGCATTGATGAGCACCTGCCCGGGCAGCTTGATCGGCCGGCCCGGGAGCAGCTCCTGCAACTTCCCAAACGCGATGTTCGACCCCCAGAACGAGATCGACCCGACAATCGCCGCGAACAGCGTCGGGATCTCCGCCTTCAGCCGCCAATCGCTCAGCCCGCTGCGGAAATGATGGCGGTACTCGATCCACGCGATGATCGCCACCGCCCCACCCCCCACCCCGTTAAACAACGCCACCATCTGCGGCATCGCGGTCATCCGCACCCGCAGCGCCGCCGGCAGCCCCACCGCGGTCCCCAGCACCAGCCCGAGCGCGATCAGCCACGGCGAGGACCCCGAAAGCACATGCGGGGTCAACAGCGTCGCGATCACCGCGATCGCCATCCCCGTGGCCGCGAGCTTGTTGCCCCGCACCGCCGTCCGCGGCCCCGTCAACCCGCTCATCCCATAAATGAACAACGAAAACGCGACGATATACAGCGCATCAACAAAACTCGCGCGCTGCACGAACACGCTCGCCACCATCACCGCTGATCGCCCTCGCCCTTCGGCGGATCCTTACGCTTGAACATCCCCAACATCCGATCGGTCACGAAGAACCCACCGATCACATTGATCGTCCCGAACATAATCGCCACCACCAACACCACATGCTCAAACACCCCCCGCGCCTCATGCATCAACAACAACCCCCCCAACAACACAATCCCATGAATCGCATTAGTCCCCGACATCAACGGCGTATGCAACGTATTCGGAACCTTCGAGATCACCTCGAACCCCACAAACGCCGCAAGCACCAAAATCGCAATCTCCGTAACGGTGCTCATCTGATTGTTCCTTCCTCGTGGTGCTAGCTGGAGGTGGCCGCGCCCGCGGCCTGCTTGGCGCCTTCATGGACGATTTCGCCATCCCGGGTGATGCACGCCCCGGCGATCACCTCATCCTCGAAGTCCAGCTTCAGCTGTCCCTCGTCGATCATCAGCCCGAGCAGCGCCTCGATGTTGCGCGCGTACAGCTGCGAGGCGTGCTCGGCCATCGTCGAGGGCACGTTCAGCGGGGCGATGATCTTGACGTCGTGGCGCAGCACCGTCTCGCCCGGCTCTGAGAGCTCGCAGTTGCCGCCGGTCTCGGCCGCCAGATCGACAATCACCGACCCCGGCTTCATCTTGCGGACCGCCTCCTCGGTGACCAGGATCGGAGCGCGGCGACCCGGCACTGCCGCGGTCGTGATCACCACATCGACCTTGCCGATCGCCTCCGCCATCAGCTCCTGCTGGCGCGCCTGCTGCTCTGCCGTGAGCTCCTTGGCGTAGCCGCCGGCGCCCTCGAGGTCGCCCCCGAGATCGAACTCCAGAAAATGCGCTCCCAGCGACTCGACCTGCTCCTTGACCGCCGCGCGCACGTCGAAGCCCTGCACCACCGCGCCCAGGCGACGCGCGGTCGCGATCGCCTGCAACCCCGCGACCCCCGCCCCCAGCACCAGCACCGTCGCCGGCCGGATCGTCCCCGCCGCCGTCATCAGCATCGGGTAGAACCGGCCGATCTCCTGCGCCCCGATCAGCGCGCCCCGATAGCCGGAGATGTTCGCCTGACTCGACAAAGCATCCATCGACTGCGCGCGGCTGATCCGCGGAACCGCCTCCAGCGCGAAGCTGGTCACCCCCGTCTGGGCGATCGCGCGAATCCCATCACCGTTGGTCAATGGCGCAAGAAACCCGATCAGCACGCCGTCTGCGCGCAGCCGGCCGATCTCCTCGCCGCTCGGCGGCGCGACCTTCACCACCACCTCAGACTCGTACACCGCGCCCGCCTGCGCGACCAGCTCAGCGCCCGCCTCCTCGAACTGAGCATCGGGAATCAGCGCCGCCGCCCCCGCCCCACGCTCGACCAGCACCTCGTGATCCTGACCGGTCAACTTGCGCGCCACCTCGGGCACCAGCGCCACCCGGCGCTCACCCTCGACGGTCTCCTTCGGAACCCCAATCTTCATGCGCCGCGGGAGGCTATCGGTTCTAGGCGGCTGATTTCCGAATCGGCGCGCGCTCCGTCGGTGGGGCGCAGAGAACCTAACCCAACCCGACCGGTCCAAGCGCGAGCGCGGCGACGCACGCCGCGTCGGCGGCGAGCGTGGAGAACGACGGCGAGACTCGTCTCGCCCGTCGCCCCGGCCCCGCTCGATGGTTCACGCGCGCCGCCCGGGCGGGAAGCTTGGGCTTGGGCTTGGGCGCCGGCGCCGCGGCAGGACGGGACGGCCGGCTCGCACGTGCAATCGTCGTCCGGTGCGCCCGCGGCACCGCGGCGAGCGGCATCGGCTTGCCCGCGAGCGCCATCAGCGCCTGTCCCGTCACCCACACCGGCGTCTGGTCGCTCGAGTGCGAGTAGCGCACGTGTCCGTCGGAAGCGATCAGCGAGCTCAGAAACTGCGCCGGCGAGGGAGCGCCGGCGCGATGAAGCGAGCTTGGGTCGACGCCGACGGCGAGCAGCCCTTGTACAGCCCACGCGGTGGACTGCGCGTTTGACGGGCCGCCCGGCTCCGAGGGGAAGCCGCCGTCGCGATCCTGCTGGCCGGCGATGAAGCTCACGGCGCGTCGCCGCGCTCGCGCGGCCGACCCTCCCGCGCCTGCCAGCGCCTGCAACGCCGCTCCGGTGTCGTCGACATCGCTCGTGGCACCCGCGGTGGCGAAGTTGAAGCCGCCGTCGCGGTCCTGCTGGCGGACCAGCCAGGACAGGGTCCGTGCCGGCGGGCTGACGCCGTCGGCGCGGAGCGCCAGCACCGCAAACGACGTCAGGTTGACCAGCTCAGCGACCGATCCGTCGCCCCGGATATCCCGCTCCAGCCGGCCCACCAGGTCATAGCCGCCGAACGCGCTCGCCGACACGCCGGAGGCCCCGGCGACGAGGATCGTCCGCTCGAGCGAACCCGGGTCGGTAGCCGCGCCGACTCCGGCCCGGATGTAGCCGAGCAGGCTCGCGCCGCCGCGGCGGACATCCTGGGGGTTGTGCCCCTCGGCGGCCAGTCCGAGCGCCGCCCAGCCGCTGTAGAGCGCGGACGACGGCGCGCCGGGCGAGGCGCCGAAGCCGCCGTCGGCGTTCTGAGCCGACAGGAGGTAGCCGGCCGGGTTGCCGGCGCTCCCGGCGGCGAGAGCCACATCCCCCCCCTCTCCCCCTCCCCGGGCCGGCGGGGCGGCGAGCCATCCCCCGAGCAGGACCGCCGCGAGCGCGACCGCCCCGGCCGGCTGCCACTTGACCTCGAGCCGGCGCGCGAACCGCTGGATCGAGCGCGTCAGTGGCGGACCGAAGGCGATCGCGAACAGCACGCAGCTGACCGCATGGATCGAGTCAAAGCCGATTCCCTTTCCGACGTACACCCCGAGCTGAGCGGCGCTGTGGTCGCTGAACATGACCCAGTCACCGAAATCCTGGAAGGCGGCGAAGGCAAACCCGACCAGTCCGCAGAAAACCGCCAGCGGCCACCGTCCGATGTGCCTGCGGGTCACGATCGCCAGCCCGGCCCCGATCATCCCGGTCGCGCCCCAGGCCGCCATCTGCCAAGGCGTCCACGGCCCCTGGCCGAAGAAGAAGTTGGATGTCAGCCCCGCGATCGCGCCGACCGCGAACCCCGGCGCGCCTCCGAGCGCATAACCGGAGATCAGGACGATGTCGGTCGTCGGCTTGACGTTCGGGAGGGCCGCGAACGCGATCCGCCCGATCGCGGCCAGCGCGGCGAGCGTCGCGACCAGCGCCACGACCCGCGCGTCGGGGCGCGCCCGCTCATACCAGCCAAAGCCGAGTACGAGCGCGAAGGCGAGGATCGAGAACGCGGCGAGTTGCCAGCTCACGCGATCGCTTCCCGGGCCCGGATTCTCGCCTGCATCGCCGCGCGACCTTGCTCGGCGGTGAGCGCGCCGTCGGCGCCGCCGAGGATGCGAGCCGTTTCCGTGGCGAAGTACGTCCCGCCCGCCAGCACCTCGACCGCCGAGCCGTCCGCAATTGGCCGGCCGTCGGCGAGCAGCACCACCCGATGTGCGAATGCCGCCGCGAACTCGGGGTCGTGGGTGGCGACGATCACCGCGGCGGGCAGCCGGTCCAAGAGTGCGGCCAGCTCGTCCTTGTGGCCCCGGTCCATGCCTCGCGTGGGCTCGTCGAGGCAGACCACGGCGGGCTGATCCGCGCGGGGCGCGTCGAGCACGATCGCCAGCGCGAGCCGCTGCTTCTCGCCTCCCGAGAGCTCCCGGGGGTGGCGTTCCGCCAGCCGGTCGGGGTCAAGCCCGACCGCACGCAGCGCTTCGGGCGAGGCCTCCTCGGCGACCGTCTCGTGGATCAGGTAATCGGTGGGGTTCTGGAGCAGCAACGCGACGCGGCCGGCGCGGTGGACGCGACCGCGAGTGGGTTGCATCAGGCCCGCCGCGTGCCGCAGCAGCGTCGACTTCCCGGCGCCGTTTCGGCCCATCACCGCGACCCGCTCGCCGGGGGCGACCGACAGCGTCGCGGCGCGAAGGATCGCCGGCCCGTCTCGAAGCTCATGCCAAACCCGGGTGAACGCCAGCGCCGGTGCCGGCGATCGACGTGGACGGCGGTTTTCTGCCCCAGGCAGAACTGGATCGCCCGCGTCGAGGCCGGCGCCTCGGAGCGCCGAGCGAGCCGCCTTGACGCCCGGGCGCGGTCGCAGGCGCAGGCCGGAGAGCAGCCGGGCTCCCGGCGTCGCCAGCTCCGGCGCGCTCTGAACCGCCCATTCCAGGAACTCACCCGGGGAGGCATCGCACACCACGCGCCCGCGCTCGACGGCGATCACCCGGTCCGCCAGCCCGAGACACCGCTCCAGCCGGTGCTCGGCGAGCAGGATCGCCACGTCCGCGTCCTCGTTGAGGCGCCGCAGCGAGCCGATCAGCTCGTCCCCGGCGACGGGATCGAGCTGGGAGGTGGGCTCATCGAGAACCACCAGCGCCGGGCGCCCCGCGAGCGCGGCGCCCAGCGCGACGCGCTGAAGCTCTCCGCCGGAGAGCTCGGCCGTGGCGCGGTCGAGCAGGTGCGCGACCCCCAGCGACAGCGCCGCCTCTTCCACCCCGCGGGCGACCGCCGCGGCCCCCTCGCCTCGATTCTCGAGCCCGAAGGCCAGCTCCGCCCTGACGGTTCCCATCACGACCTGCGTCTCGGGATCCTGAAACAGCGTCCCGACCGACGCCGCCAGCTCCCCGGGCCGGGCAGCGCGCGTCTCCATCCCCGCCACCACTGCCTCGCCCGCGAACAACCCGCCGTGAAAGTGCGGAACGAGCCCGCTCGCCACGCGCAGCAGGGTCGATTTGCCGGAGCCCGTGCGGCCGGCCACGACGACGAGCTCGCCCGGCTCGATCTCGAGCGAGACGCCGTCCAGCGCTGGCCACGAGGCGCCGGGATAGGTGTAGGAGACCTCGCGCAGCTCAAGCACCGGGGCGCTCACAGCTCGATTCCCCTGCGATCGGCGAAGGGCGCCAGGGCGCTGGCGATCAGCGCGGCCGAGACAGCGATCTCCCGGACCGCCACCGGGGCATAGAGAGACGGATAGGCGTGCAGCGGCGCCCATCCGAGAGTCCGGGCCGCGACCGCAACGGCGACGATCGCGATCGCCGCGAGGGAGAACGCAACGTCATGGCGCGACCACGGCCGGTGGGAGCGCGGCGGCCGACGGGCCGCGCCGTAGCCACGGACCTCCAGCGCCGCCGCCACGTCGAGCGCGCGGTCCAGTGCCCCCGAGGTGGCGGCCCGCATCAGGTTGTAGCGGCTCGGTGGGCTCCCCGGCCGGCACCGCTGCGCGTCGGCGAACCGGCGCGAGTCGCGGACCAGCAGCGGCACCAGCCGCGTGGCGAGCGTCGCCGTCAGAGCCGAGTGAAACGACACGCGGCGAAACAGCCGCAGCACCTCATCAGGGTCGACGGCCGCGGTGTACAGCGCTCCGCACAGAATCAGCGCCGCCGCCCGCAGCCCGAGCAGCGCCCCGTAGGCCGTCGCTTCGAGCGTGATGTCGGTGTGGCCGAGCACGGGCAGCTGGCCGAGCCGCACGATCACCGTGAGGCCGTCGCGCGAGACCAGCGCGTTGATCACCGTGATCGCGATCGCGAGCCCGATCGCCAGCCGCGCGGCGCGGCGCATCTCCGCTCCGACCCCGGCGGCGATCCCCGCGGCGGCGATCGCGACCGTCACGGCCCCCAGCACGAGCGGGTTCGACACGACCAGCGCAGCCACCGCGAGCGATAGGCAATACGCCGCCCCCGCCCCCGCCCGAGCGGCGTGCAGCGGGCTGGGGCGTCGCCGGTAGCTCACGAACCGGCATCCACCGGGATCGGCACATCGCTGGACCCCTGCACCGCCAGCGCGAAGTGGTCGTGCAGCCGGGCCGAGGTCATCGCCGCGGCCGCCGCCGAGACACCGGCGAGGTCGGTGCCGGTGACCAGCCAGGTCGGCGTCGAGCCGGGGTTCGCGGTCGCGGCGATCAGCCCGGCGCCGGCGCCCAGCGTCCGCACCACGGTTCCGTGAGGGTTGAGCAGTTCGAGCGTGCTCCCGCCTGCCCCGCCGAACTTTGCGTAGACGCCGCTGGCCTGCGGCCCTTGCTCGAGCAGGCTCCCGGCGAGCGCCGCCCGCAGCTGGCTCCAGGGCGCCACGACCACATCGAGCGTGTCCTGGCCGGAGCCCGTCCCGAGGAGCTGGCTGGCGGCGGGCACGCCGACTGCATCGAGTTCGGCCGTGACCCGCTTGCAAGCCGCGCCGACGTTCATGGCGCACTCGACGGTGGTCGGGAACCGCCTGCCGCCGACACCGCGAACGAACGGCTGCGGGAACGAGCCGACGACGGCGGGGATCGAGTCCGTGGCGCTCCAGTCGTGGAGATCCCACCAGATCTGGTCCCCGTGGTGCACCGCGGTGCTTGCCGCGCCCTGTGGGGCTTCGATCCCGTTGACGTAGTAGAACCAGTCGCGGCGCGATGAGTTGCCCGAGCGCCCGTCGATCGACTCCACGAAACCGCCGCCGTAGCGGGTCTGGACCTGGAAGGAGCGCTCGAGCACGCGCATCACCGTCTCGGACCCGGGGACCTTCGATTTCGTGATCGACGCGATCGGTGTCGAGCCGAAGGCGCGCGTGACCGTGACGGTCACATCAGAGGTTCCGGTGCCCGGGCCCAGGCCGCACCCGGCGAGGACGACCGCACAGGAGGCCACGATCGCCGACGTGCGGCCCAGCCGCCCCATCGCCTCAGCCGGACACCTGCACGCGCACGGGCGCCGCACGGATGTAGTTGCGGGAATCGGCGCGGATGATCAGCGCTCCCGGAGTGGCCGACTTGACCTGGACCGTCCCGCGCGACGTGGTCGTCACGGTCTGCCCGCGGACGGTCACCTGCGCACCCTTCAGCGGCTTGGCGATCCCGCTCGCGGTGAACCACACCACCTTGACCGTGAATGGGTGATTGACGGTCGCGTGGCGCGGCGCCCGGATCGCAGTCGGGTACTCGATCGTCTTTTGCGAGACGGCGGCGTACAGCAGCTTGTCGCCTCGGTGGAGCGCCTGCTCACACGCGCCGACACTCGCGGCGCGGTTGTTGACGAAGATCTCCCAGTAGTAGGGCGAGCTGAACGTGTGGCGCTCGCCGAGGATCGAGAGGATCTCCAGGCCGCCGACCGAGGCGCTGTACGTTCCTCCCCACTTGTGATGCGTCGCCACGTCGAGCGCGCCGGCGGCGCTGGTCTCAGGACACGATCCCTTCGGCGTCCCGCCCGTCGTGATCCAGCCGGCGTGCGTCCGGACGGCGCTCGCCGCCAGCAACGTCTTCTTGGCTCCTTCGATCCGGACCGTCACCGAGGTGCCGGCAGCGGCGAGTGCCACGGCTGATGATGAGACGACGACGACGGCGGCGGTCGCTGCGCACAGCGCGATGAGCTTCTTTACATCCATGAGGGCCACCCCTTTCCACGAGGGCGTATCGGCTTGGCGGTCGGAGGCTGGTCTCCTGGCTGACGGGCCTACCCACCGCGCCTTCCCGGCGACTGCACGTCGCCAGTGGCACATCGCGGTTGGCGTCCCCGATCACAGTGGCGGGTCCGCGCCGGAATCGCACCGGCTTCCCATTGCACCGACCTTGAACCGCTGGATCGTACCGCGGCCGGGTCCGTGAGAGCGATGGCCGCCCTAAGGTCCTAGCGGGCTAGGGCCTAAACTGGCCGGCAGGATGACAGTGAACCTGACCCGCATCTACACCCGTCTCGGGGATGACGGTGAGACCCACCTCGGGGACATGAGCCGCGTCCCCAAGACCCATCCGCGGATCGAGGCGTACGGCACCGTCGATGAGCTCAACGCGCAGATCGGCGTGGCGCTCACCGTGGAAGGGCTGCCCGAGGGCTATTCCGACTGGCTGTGGCACATCCAGAACGACCTGTTCGATGTGGGCGCCGACATCTCGGCTCCCGAGGATCCTGAACGGGAGCGACTGCGAGTGATCCCCGAGCAGACCGCGTGGCTCGAGCAGCGCTGCGACGAAGTCAACGCGACGCTCGAGCCGCTCAAGTCGTTTGTGCTGCCGGGCGGGACGGCGGCGGCGTCACAGCTGCACGTGTGCCGAACCGTTTGCCGGCGGGCGGAGCGGCTGGCCATTGCCTGCGGAGATGAGGTTGGCGGCGAGGTGGTCCGCTACCTGAACCGGCTCTCGGACCTGCTGTTCATCCTCAGTCGCGGCGCCAACCGCGGCGCGGAGCGGCTTTGGGAGCCGGGCCGCTTCAGGGAGTAGCGCCGCTACCTCCGCAGCGCGAGCATCAGGCCGGTGGCCAGCGCCAGCCCCAGCGCCGCGATCGCCGTCGCGCCGACCACGAACGCCTCGTGGGCCCGCACGTAGGTTGCGACCCCCCGCGGTCGTGCGATCACGACCACCACTCCCAGCGCGAGCGCGCCCAGCAGCGCTGCCGACGGCGGCCCGAGCGCCTCGCGGATCGATGCTCGCTGCACCAGTTCGCTGGCCGCGACCTGGGGCCGGCGAGCGTTCGCCCTGAACACCGCCGCGACCGCGAGCAGGGTCCAGATGGCGGCGACCAGGAAGCCGCCGAGGACGTCGCTGGGGTAGTGCCAACCCAAGGTGAGGAACGAGTAGCTGACCGCGACCGCGAACGCAGCGCCGAGCGCCGCGACGAACGGTCGTAGACGCGGCGGCGCGGCCAGCACGCAGGCCAGGGCCAGCGACATCGCCGCGGTGGCGTGGCCGCTCGGCCACGAGGCCGCGTCGGGGGAATTCAGACCGACCAGCAGGTTCGCGGGACGCTGCTGCGCGAGCAGCGGCTTCAGGAGCTGCGCGGTGACGTTCGCGCCGAGCAGGATGGCGACGATCGCCAGCGCCACCCACAGGCGGCGCCGCGCCACGGCGACCAGTACCGGCACGGCGCAGAAGTAGACGTATGGCTGGGGATTGCAGAGCCGGGCGATGAAGTTCGCCAGCCCGTTCACATGCGGACGCGACTGCAGGTCTGCGAAGCCGCGGAGGATCGATTGATCGGCGTGTTCGAACACGCCGATGTGAAAGGCGGCGTACCACGTCGCGATCAGCAGCACGAACAGGATGCCCGCCCCGATGATCGCCGTCCTCGCGCGTTCCGGCATGCGCCTCAGGCTAACGCGCGGGCCGGTTTAGGCTGGCTTCTGCTCTCTGCTGTCGCTGCGCGTGATCCGAATCTCGGGTGCGCTACCGGTGCGCTGCAAGTGGGCGTAGTGCTCCACGTCCTCGGGCGACGCCACCTCGATCCTCAGGTCGGGGGCGAGCTCGACGCGAGCCGCCTCGTAGAGCAGCTCCTGGTAGAGCGGGGCGCCCTCGGGACGGCCCTCGATGTCGAGGTCGTGCTCGCCGCAGCGAAACGTCCAGCGCTGACCCCGCATCAGCTTCTCCTGGTTGACCTTGAACGGCACAGTTTGGGTGTCGCCGTCGGCCTCGACCCGGACACGGGCGTGGGCCCGCCACAGGGCGCGGGACAGGCGCTCGAAGTTGCGACCGTAGGGCGCCGGCACGATCGCGACCGCTCCGGAGGCACCCGCCTCGCCGCGCACCGCCTGCGCCACGGGACCGACGAGCACGAACTCGACGTTGTTTGCCTGGAGCCAGCGCAGCACGCCGATGGCCTTTGGGTCGAGATACTCGAAGCCCTTCGCGGTGGTGACCGGCTGTGAACCGAGTGACGGGGGACGGTGTCTGAGCAGCATGGTGCTCGGTTTCGCCCCCACGCCGCGGACTCCTTCACCGGCGGCGCGCGAACTTTGGCTGATTGGTTCCGGGGGGCGGAACCAGAACGCCAAAGTTCGCGGTCGCGATCCGCTGGGGCGTACGCTGATTGTCAAATGTCCGGGGAGCGGACACCGACCCGCCTGGTGGGCGCGCGGCCGAACGGGTGGACCGGCGCCGCCGTCTCGCTCGTCGCGGTCGCGGCGGCGACCGCCGCGATCTATCCGCTCAAGCACCTCGCGCCGACCGTCTCGCTGAGCGTCGTCTACCTGCCGGCGGTCCTGCTCGTGTCGGCGTACTGGGGGCTGGTGCTCGGCCTGCTCACATCGCTGCTCAGCGCGGCTGCCTTCAATTTCTTCCACCTCCCACCGACGGGGCGCTTCACGATCGCCGACAGCCGCAATTGGGTCGCGCTCGGGGCGTTCATGATCGTGGCGGTCGTCGTCAGCACCATGGCGGAGCTGGCGCGCAGCCGCGCGCTGGAGGCGGATCGAAGACGCGCCGAGGCCGATCTGGCCGCGGCGCTCGCTCGCGACCTGCTGGCGGAGTCGCAAACCCGCGACGGGCTGGCGGCGGCGGCTCGGCACCTGTCGGAGGCGCTGGCGATTCCCTCCGCTTCGATCGTGCTCGGCGCGAACGGCGGCGACGCGCGCCGCCGGCCGCTCGCCCTCCGCGACGGCGAGGACCACCAGATCGCCACCTTGCTCGTCCCGGTCAACCTGCCGGCCGATCTCGCAGATCGTCTGAGAACCCAGGTCGTCCCGGCCCTCGAGGCGATCGTGGCGATCGCCCTGCGTCGCGACGCGGTACAGGCCGCGGCGGTGGAAACCGAGGCTCTGAGGCGCAGCGACGACGTCAAGACGGCGCTGCTGCGCGCGGTCTCCCATGATCTACGCACGCCGCTCACCGCGATCGTCGCCGCCGGGCACGCGCTGGGGACCCGATCGCTGACCGCGGAGGAGCAGACGGAGCTCAGCCAAGCGGTCGTCGCCGAGGGGGAGCGGCTCGCCGCGCTGGTCGAGAAGCTGCTCGACCTCTCGCAGCTGCAGGCCGGGCGCGCCGAGCCCCGCCGCGACTGGGTCTCGCTCGAGGACGTGCTCCTCGCCGCGCGCGAGGGGATCACGACGACGGGCGGTGAGATCCGCGTGAGCATCGAACCCCAGCTGCCCGAGACGCGCGCGGATGCCGCGCAACTCGAGCGAGCGTTCGCCAACCTGCTCGAGAACGCCGCGCGCTATTCAGGCGCGCGGCCGGTGTCGGTCCAGGCGCGGAGCACCGACACTCGGCTGCTCGTGCGGATCGTCGATCAGGGTCCGGGGATTGATCCCTCCGAGCGCGAACGGATCTTCGAGCCGTTCTACCACGGGGCCAGGTCCGGGCCGGATCCCTGGACCGGATCGGGATTGGGGCTCGCGATCGCGAAAGGCTTCGTGGAGGCGAACGGCGGCACGATCTCGGTCGAATCGCTGCCGGGCCAGGGAACGACGTTCGTCGTCTCGCTGCCCCTGGAGGCGCCGCCGGCGAAGGTGGAGGCGTGAACACCGCGGCGAGGCCCCGGGTGCTGGTGTGCGACGACGAGCAGCAGATCCTGCGCGCGCTTCGCGTGATTTTGCGCGACGACGGATTCGAGGCGCTTCCTGCCGCGACGATCGAGGAGGCGCTCGACGTCGCCGCGGTCAGCCGGCCGGAGGCAGCGATCATCGATCTGCTGCTTCCCGACGGGGACGGCATCGAGCTGTGCCGGCGTCTGCGGGAATGGAGCGATATCCCGCTGATCGTGCTCTCGGCGGTCGGCGAGGAGGAGGCCAAGGTCCGCGCGCTGGCCGCGGGAGCCGACGACTACGTGACCAAGCCGTTCGGGCCCCGCGAGCTGATCGCCCGGCTGCGCGCGAACCTCCGGCGCGTGGCGCCCGAACCGGAAGAGGCCATGATCACGGCTGACGGGCTCGAGGTTGACCTGGCCCGCCGCGAGGTTCGAGTGCGGGGCCAAGCGGTCCATCTGACGCCCACCGAGTTCGACCTGCTGCGCCAGATGGTCCGCAACCGAGGCCGGCTGATGACCCACCGAGATCTCCTGATCGCGGTCTGGGGCCCGGGCTATGCGGAGGACACGCAGGTGCTGCGAGCGCACATCGCCAACCTCCGGCGCAAGATCGAGCCCTCCGGCGATCCCCGATTCATCCGCACCGAGGCCGGAGTCGGGTACCGCTTCGCGGGGTGATCACAGCGGCGGCGCCGGCGGAGCCCGGGTGGGCTAGCGATTCGCGGGCGCAGAGACGCGGCCCGGCCCAGCCGGCCGTCCGCCGGCTTCGGCGTGGCCGTCGACGGGCGGGGTCTCGATCACCACCCGACACGGGCGGTGGGCCAGCAGGTAGGTGGCGGTGGGGCCGAGGGCGCGCTCGGACGGAGGCGCGTGGGCGGTTCCCAGGTAGATGATCTCGGCCTCGCTGCGCTGCGCCTCCTCGACGATCGCCGCGCCGGGGCTGCGGGTGCGGATCAGATGGGTCCGCACCTTCAGGCCGACCTTGCGGCCGGTGACCTTGGCGCTCTCGAGCACGCTCAGGCCGAGCGCCTCCTCGCGCTCGAGGCCGGCGTCGAGCGACAGCTGGTTGGGGACGCGCAGCACGTACACCGCCTCGACGAGCGCGTCCTCCCCGACCAGCTTGGCCGCAGCGCGGAGCGCCGAGGCATCGACGTCGGTACCGAAGATCGGCACGAGCGCCGAGCGGTAGTCGAGCTCGACGAAGAAAGCGGGACGCTCGCGCCGCTCGATCCGGTAGTCGCTGCGCAGATCCAGCCCCTGGCGCCGGCGATAGACGACGTACCCGACCAGCCCCACGATCATCCAGCCGATGCCGACGTAACGCGCATCGACGTGCAGGACGATCACCGACACCCACGCAGCGAACGTGCCGATCCCGCCGATCACCGCCGTCAGTGGCAGTTGGCGACCACGGACGCGGATGTTCCACGGCATCCGGTAGGGCCGCTCGATGTCTGGTTGCGTAAATCGCAGGGCGATCACCGAGGCGTGGGCCGTAGTGAACGACAGCATTGCCCCGAACGAGTAGAGGTTGCCGAGGAAGCTGGTGTTGCCGGGAATCAGCAGGATCCCGGCGAACACCGAGAAGGTGATGATCGTGAACCACGGGGTGCGATAGCGCCGGTGCAGTTGCGAGAAGACGCTCGGCAGCTGGCGGTGCTCGGCCAGCGACCACGACAGCCGCGAGATTCCGATCAGCCCGGCGTTGGTGGCGATGAACAGGATCGTCGCCGCCAGGATGCCGACGTAGTAGCGCAGCGCATGGCGCGCGGCGGTCGGGAGCCCCAGGTGCTGGATGATCCCCAGCACCGGGTCGTTCTGATAGCCGTGGGGCGGGGCCTGGCCGAGCAACGTCGTGGCGTGGGCGCCGTGGCCCGTCACCGGCAGCGCCGACAGCGCCACCACCGTCATGCCGGCGTACACGCCCAGCACCGCGATCAGGATGTAGTTGACCGCGCGCGGCACGTCACGGCCGGGGTCGCGCGCCTCCTCGGCCATGTTCGAGACCGTCTCGATGCCCGTGTAGGCGAGCATCGCCAGCGACAGGGCGAAGATCAGGTGCGAATAGCTCGGCACGGTGCCGAGGTGGACCTGGTGAACGAGCAGCGACGGGTTCAGCACCAGGACCGCCCCCAGCAAGATGATCAGGCACTGCGTCGCCAGATCCAGAACCGCGAGGATGAAATTGAGGTTCGCCGACTCGCCGATCCCGCGGACGTTCAGCCACGCGAGCAGGACGATCACGATGATGCCGCCGATCACGTCCCCCGGCGGATGCGTCAGCGCGGGCCAGAAGGCGCCCAGATAGTGGGGCACGAAGAACGCCGAGATCGCGATCGTGAGGATGTAGTCGAGGCTCAGCGCCCAGCCGGCGAAGAATGAGACCAGGTCGTTGAACGCGTGGCGCGCGAAGCTCGACGAACCACCCGCCTCTGGGAACATCGAAGCGCCCTCGGCATACGTCTTGGCGGTCAGCGCAAACAGGCCGCCCGCGAGCATGAACACCACCGGCGTCAGCCCCAGCGCGTACGCCGCGACGATCCCCAGCGCGTAGTAGATCGAGGAGCCGACGTTTCCGTAGGCGGTCGCGAACAGACCGCCGACACCGACGCTGCGACGTAGTCCGTGGGTCTCGATCCGGGCCATGGGTTCCCGACAGTAGAGGCCCGGTCAAGACCGGGCTATGAATCGCCTCGGCGGCGTTCAGAAGCCGCTAAGACCGCGCCAATCCGTCGGGCTGGAACCGGGCTTGCCAGTCGGCCGGCGGTGCGGTGAGGATCACCCGGCAGGGAGCCTTGTTGATCACGTACTTGGTCGCTTCTCCGACGTAGTTCTCCATCGGTCCGATCCCGCCGAGCAGCGCTCCGCCGCGAACGCGCGAGGGCTCGTCGGCGGCGAGCACGATCGCCTCCACGCCACGGCGGCGCGCCTCGCCGACGATCGCCTGCCCGGCGCGACGCGCGCGGACCATCGCGGTGGCGACCTCCACGCCCTCGTACTCCTCCCCCACCGCCTTGGCCCGCGCCAGAGCCTCCCGAGCCCGCTTGATCTGCGCATCCGGCAGCGGAGCGTCGAGCGGCAGCGAAAGCGGCATCTCGAACACCCAGATCGCCTCGATCACCGCGCCTTCCTCGACGAGGTCATCATGGGTCTCCCCGGCCAGCCGTCCGGCCGTCTGGACGATGTCGTCATCGAGCGCGTTGCCGAAGATCGGAACCAGGATCGATCCGAATTCGGGCTCGAGCGTCTCGTGTCGGAGCGCCCGTTCCGGGATCGTGACCCGTCGCAGCAGCGGCTTCTGCTGGGTCTTGCGGTAGGTGACGTAGAGCACCAGGCCGCCGATCAGCCAACCCAACCCGACGTAGCGCGCGCCGCTGTGGAAGATCAGTACCGACACCAGTCCCGCTGCGCCCAGCACCGCGCCCAGGACGGCCGGGATCGGGACGGCGCGGCCGCGCACGGGAACCGACAGCGGCACCATGAACCCACGCTCGCGGGTGGGCTCGCGGAAGCGCAGCGCGATCACGGACACGTGCGCGATCGTGAACGCGAGCAGTGCACCAAACGCATAGATCCCGACCAGCAGCTCCAGATCGGTCGGCAGCACGAGCGCGGCGGCCGCAATCGACGCGGCGCCGATCACCACGTACGGCGTCCCCCAACGCCCGCTGAGCCGGCCGACCGCGCTCGGGATCTGGCGATTGGTCGCGAGCGAGTAGCCGACCCGTGAGACGCCCAGCATCGCGGAGGCGGCGGCGGCCCCCAGCCCGAGAGCACCGCCGATCGCGACCGCGTACTTGAGTACGTCGGAGACCCACACCGGACGGAACGCCTCGACCACGCCCAGCACCGGTGCCTGCAGGTGACGGGTTCCCAACTCGCTGACTCCGTGGTGGACGGGGAGCGCGCTGATCCCGACAAACGAGATCCCGACGTAGATCAGCACGATGATCGCCGAACCAGGGAGCACCAAGCGCTTGATCTGGCCGGCGCTGGCGGTGACCTCCCCCGCCAGGCTGGCCGCCGCCTCGAGCCCCGTGAAGGCAATCACGGCGATCGGAAACGCGAATGCGAGGTCGGGCCAGGTGGGCGCCGTTCCGAGATGAATCGTCTCTGCCAACCGGTGCGGATGCAGCGCCAGAATCAACCCCAGGATGATCACCGCCGCCTGGAGCACCAGGTCGGCGCCGGTGATCGCGATCCGCCGCCTCAGCTGGCGGGCGTTGAGGCCGATCAGGTTCACGGACGCGACGAACGCGATCACCGCGAACGCAACCGCGATCTGAACCCCACCATGACCGAGCGGCGCCCAGAATGCCGCCAGATAGGCCGGCACCGTCAGCGCGGCGACCGCCAGCAGAATCGTGTAGTCGAGCACGATCGCCCAGCCCGCGATGAAGCTGACCAGCTCGTTGAACGCGTAGCGCGCAAATACCGCCGCGCCACCACGCTCGGGGTGCAGGAACGCGCCCTCGGCGTACGTCATCGCGGTCAGCTGGAAGAAGATCCCGCCGGCCAGGAACACCAGCGGGGTCAGCCCGTTGGCCCGGTGGGCGACGACGCCGAGCGCGAAGTAGACCGAGCTGACCGAGGTCGTGTAGACGACCGCGAACAGCGCGCGGTAGGAGAAGGGCCGCTCGTTCACGTGCGCGCTTGCGCCGGCCTCACGGACCCCTGGACTGCAAGTACAGGCGCGCCGCGCCGGCGGCGATGAACAGCACGCCGAGGATCACGCCCGTAGCCGCGGCTCCACCACCCTCCACGAGCGTGCGTCCAAGCAGCACGATCCCGATTACGATCATCAAGATCGACATCACCCGCGTGGAGGTGCGGTGGACCTGGCGCCGCTGCGGCATATGTCCGTAGCTTAGTGGCGGATTGGGGGGCTCAGCGGGCGCGATCTGTCTTCACAACATCTATATGGCGGCGCCCGGTTTCTGCATGAGCTCTTGACCGCAGAGCGGCCACGATGAGGGCCATGGATGTTGTAGCCATATTGCTCGCAGTACTGATGTTCAGTGCCCTGCTCGCGCTCGTGTACGGGATCGAGCGGATATGAACATTCCCTTTGGGGCGTTCATCGCTCACATGAGCGGCGCGGACTTTTTCGGTCTGATCGTCTCGGTGCTCGTCTGCGCGTATCTGCTCTACGCGCTCCTGCGGGGCGAGAAGTTCTAGGACCGAGGTGCGATGACCTTCCTCGGCTGGCTCACGATCTTCCTGTTCGCGACGATCCTGACGGCGCTCGCGCTGCCGCTCGGGCGCTACATGGCGGCTGTCTACACGGGCCAGCGAACGTTGCTCGACCCCCTGTTTCGCACTCCCGAGCGGTTGCTGTACCGGATCATGCGGGTCGACCCGGACCGCGGCCAGGACTGGAAGTCCTATGCCAAGAGCCTGATCATCTTCTCGCTCGCTGGATGGTTACTGCTGTATCTCATCCTGCGCACGCAGACGCTGTGGAATTTCACGGGACTGAATCCACAGCACTTCCACTCGGGCACGTGGGACGTAACGTTCAACACCGCTTCGTCGTTCATGACGAACACCAACTGGCAGTACTACAGCGGCGAGACGACGATGAGCTATTTCAGTCAGATGGCTGGGCTCACCGTTCAGAACTTCCTCTCGGCCGGGGTCGGGATCGTCGTCGCAGTGGCGCTGATCCGCGGGATCATCGGCCGCAGCGGCACGAGCCTCGGCAATTTCTGGCAGGACCTGGTGCGGACCGTCCTGTGGGTGCTGACGCCGATCTCGTTCCTCGTCGCCCTGGTGCTCGTGTTCCAGGGCTCGATCCAGAACTTCTCCCACTACTTGAACTTCAACGGCCCCACCGGCCTCGCCAACACGATCGCGATGGGCCCCGTGGCCTCCCAGGAGGCGATCAAGCTGCTCGGGACCAACGGCGGCGGCTTCTTCAACACCAACTCGGCGCACCCGTTCGAGAACCCGACCGGCTTCACGAACTTCATCGAGATGCTGACGGTGCTGGTCATCCCCGCCGGGCTCGTGTTCATGTACGGCCGGATGGCCGGCAAGCGTCGCCAGGGCTATGCGATCTACGCGACGATGATGATCATGTTCCTCGGCGCGGTGAGCGTCGCCTACATCGCCGAGGCGCACGGGTCGCCGGCCCAGCACGCGGCCGGGCTGCACACGCACGTGATCGCGGGATCGACCGGCGGCAACCTGGAGGGCAAGGAGCAGCGTTTCGGCATCGCCGGCTCCGCCCTGTTTGACACGATCACCACCGTCACCTCGTGCGGGGCGGTCAACAGCGCGATCGAGTCGTTCACGGGGATCGGCGGCGCGGTCCCGTTCGCGAACCTGTCCGCCAGCGAGGTGATCTTCGGGGGCGTCGGCACCGGCCTCTACTCGATCCTCCTGTACGTCCTCTTGGCGGTGTTCATCGGCGGGCTGATGGTGGGGCGAACGCCCGAGTATCTGGGCAAGAAGCTCGAAGCGCGCGAGATCAAGCTGGTGGCGATCGGGTTGTTGATCACGCCGCTGGCGGCGTTGTTCTCGACCGCGCTGGCGACCGCCAGCAGCGCCGGGCGAGCGTCGATTTCGGCGGCGGCCACGGGCCCGCAGGGGTTCTCGGAGACCTTCTATGCCTACCTGTCCCAAGCCAACAACAACGGCTCCGCGTTCGCGGGCTACACGGGCTACATCCAGCCGAACGCCGGCAACCTCGGCGCCCACGGCATCAAGTTCGCCACGCTCCTCGGTGGCTTCACGATGATGTTCGCGCGCTACGCGCCCATCCTGTTCGCGCTCGCGGTCGCCGGCTCGCTCGCCGGCAAGCGGATCAGCCCCGCCGGCCTGGGGACGATGCGCACCGACAACCCCACCTTTGTCGTGCTTTTGATCGGCGTGATCGTGCTCGTGGGCGCGCTCACCTTCTTCCCCGCCCTGCTGCTCGGACCGATCGTCCAGGGCTTGACCTCGCACCTCTACTGAGCATGAAAAAAGACATCATCACCTCCGCGATCGGGATCCTCGTGCTGACGGTGCTGTGCGGGATCGTCTACCCGCTCCTCATCACCGGCGTCAGCCAGGTCGCTTTTCCGGGCAACGCCAACGGCCAGAGGATCTACCTGAGCGGCAAGCTCGTCGGCTCGAAGATCATCGGCCAGCAGTTCGCGACCCAGGTCGTGAAGAACGGCAAGCCGCAGGTCGACAAGAACGGCAACCCGGTCACGACACCGGACCCGCGCTACTTCCAGCCGCGACCGTCGGCCACCACCCCGGCCTACAACGCCGCGGCCACCACGTTCTCGAACCTCGGCCCCAACAACATCGCCACCGAGCAGGCGATCGCCTCGAACATCCAGGCCTACCTGGCGCTCGAAAAGCCCTACAACCCCGGGCTGACCGCCGCCAAGGTACCGGTCGACGCCGCCAACAGCTCAGCGTCGGGAATCGACCCGGACATCTCGCTGGCCAATGCCGACATCCAGGCCCACCGTGTTGCGGCAGTCCGGCACCTGCCGATGCCTCAAGTGATGCAGCTGATCTCGAAATACACAGCCGGGCGCGGCCTCGGCTTCTCCGGAGAGCCGGGCGTGAACGTGCTCGAGCTCAATCTGTCGCTCGATCGCCTGGCGGGAGGTCGGTGATGGCTGTCAAGGCACCGCCAGAGGAGCGTTTGCAGCCTCGCGCATCTGAGCGCCGCGCGATCTCGCTGTTCCAGCCCGAGATCGTCAAGCGGGCGCTGATCGATAGCTTGATCAAGCTCGACCCGAGAGTGCAGATCCGTAACCCGGTGATGTTCGTGGTCGAGATCGGGGCGACGATCACGACCGGTACCTGGCTGATCCAGGTGTTCGGTGGCAAAGCGCTCGGAGGCAGCGACCCGGCCTGGTACACGTTTGTGATCTCGTTCTGGCTGTGGCTGACGGTCGTGTTTGCGAACATGGCCGAGGCATTCGCCGAGGGGCGCGGGCGTGCGCAGGCGGACACGCTTCGTTCGCTGCGCCAGGAGACGCTCGCGACGCTGGACGACGGGACCACGAGGAAGGCCTCCGAGCTGGCCAAGGGCGACGTCGTCGTCGTCGAGGCGGGCGAGCTGATCCCCGGCGACGGAACCGTGATCGAGGGCATCGCATCCGTCGACGAGTCGGCGATCACCGGCGAGTCGGCGCCCGTGATCCGCGAGTCCGGCGGTGACCGCAGCGCCGTCACGGGCGGCACTCGCGTGCTCTCAGACCAGATTCGGGTCGAGATCACCCAGGAGCCCGGGCAATCCTTTCTCGACCGGATGATCAATCTCGTCGAGGGCGCCGAGCGGCGCAAGACCCCGAACGAGATCGCGCTGAACATCCTCCTGGCAGGACTGACGCTGATCTTCATGATCGTCGTCGCGACGCTTCGCCCGTTCGGTCTGTTCGCGCACACCCCGATCTCCGAAACGACTTTGATCTCGCTGCTGGTCGCGCTGATCCCGACCACGATTGGGGCGCTGCTGTCGGCGATCGGCATCGCCGGGATGGATCGGCTCGTTCGCCGCAACGTGCTCGCGTTGTCCGGCCGCGCTGTCGAAGCTTCCGGAGACGTCGACGTGTTGCTGCTCGACAAGACGGGGACGATTACGATCGGCAACCGGCTCGCCTCCGAGTTCATCCCGATGCCGGGCGTGCCGGAGGGCGAGCTCGCCGAGACCGCGCAGATGTCCTCGCTCGCGGACGAGACGCCCGAGGGCCGCTCGATCGTCGTGCTCGCCAAGCAGTACGGCATCCGCGAGCACAACATGGCGGACCTGCACGCGGACTTCGTTCCCTTCACCGCCCAAACCAGGATGAGCGGGGTGAACCTCGATGGCCGACAGCTCCGCAAGGGCGCCGGCGACGCGATCATCAAGTTCGTGCAGGACGAGGGAGGTAGGCCGCCCACCGAGCTCCAGCCGGTTCTGGACCGGATCGGACGTGAGGGCGGAACGCCGTTGGCGGTGGCTCGCGACTCTCAGGTGATGGGCGTCATCTACCTGAAGGACACGATCAAGGAGGGGATGCGGGAGCGATTCGATCACCTGCGCGCGATGGGCATCCGGACGGTCATGATCACGGGCGACAATCGCCTGACGGCGGCCAAGATCGCCGAGGAGTCGGGCGTCGATGACTTCCTCGCGGAGGCCACGCCGGAGGCCAAGCTCGCGCTGATCAAGGATCAGCAGAGCAGCGGCCGAATGGTCGCGATGACCGGTGACGGCACCAACGACGCGCCGGCGCTGGCTCAAGCGGACGTCGGCGTGGCGATGAACACGGGCACCCAGGCCGCCCGCGAGGCCGGGAACATGGTCGATCTGGATTCCAACCCGACGAAGCTGATCGAGATCGTCGAGGTCGGTAAGCAGCTGCTGATCACGCGTGGCGCGCTGACCACGTTCTCGATCGCCAACGACGTCGCCAAGTACTTCGCGATCCTGCCGGCGATCTTCGTCACCACCTGGGCAGCCACACGCGGCGGCAAGGGCCCGCTGCACGTGCTCAACATCATGAACCTGGGCACGCCGAGATCGGCGGTGATCTCGGCCATCATCTTCAACGCGCTGGTGATTCCGCTGCTGATCCCGGTGTCACTGAAGGGCGTGCGCTACCGGCCGATCGGCGCGAGCGCCCTGTTGCGGCGCAATCTCTGGATCTATGGCCTCGGCGGGCTGATCGCCCCGTTCATCGGCATCAAGCTGATCGACTTGATCATCCACAACCTGATCGGGGCGTAGTGTTGCCCGCCACCCTTGCTAATCCGCAACCGATGATGCACGGCGATCTGGCCCGCGGCCACTACAAGATCTTCATGGGGATGGCGGCCGGAGTCGGAAAGACCTACCGGATGCTCCAGGAGGGGCAGGCGGAGGCCGAAGCCGGCCGCGACGTGGTCATCGGCTATCTCGAGCCGCACGGACGGGCTGAGACGGTCGTCCTGGCCGACGGCTTGGAAGTGGTTCCTCGCCGGCGGGTGAGCTATCGCGACACGGTGCTCGAGGAGATGGATCTGCCGGCCGTCGTGCGGCGCGCCCCGGAGCTGTGCCTGATCGATGAGCTCGCCCACACCAACGCCCCCGGCGTGGAGCACGAGAAGCGCTACGAGGACATCGAGGACGTACTCGCCGCGGGGATCGACGTCTTCTCGACGGTCAACGTCCAACATCTGGAGAGCCTCAACGATCAGGTCGCGGAGTTGACGAGCATCCGCGTGCGCGAAACCGTTCCCGACGCGGTGTTGGGATTGGCAGACGAGGTCGTGCTGATCGACATCACGCCGCAATCGCTGATCGAGCGGCTGCGGGCGGGGAAGGTATATCCCGGCGAGCGCGTGCAGGCGGCGCTCGAGAACTTCTTCAAGGTCGAGAACCTCTCCGCACTGCGGGAGGTCGCGCTGCGCCAGGTGGCCGAAGAGGTCGAAGCCAAGCGGATTCCGGCCGACACCGGTGGGCGTCCCGGCGACGAGCGGCTGATCGACACGGCGGCGCCCCAGGCCGTCGGCGAGCGGTTGCTGGCCCTGATCAAGCCGCAACCCAAGTCCCAGCGCGTGGTCAGGCGCGCGTGGCGCTCCGCACAGCGGTTGGGTGCCGAACTCGACCTCCTGTGGGTGGCCGACCACGAGCCGACCGACGCCGAGCGCGAGCAGCTCGATGCTCTGCGGAGACTGGCGACCGTGCTGGGCGCGCATCTACTGGTGGAGCGAGGTGACGACGTTGCGTCGGTCACCCAGCGGGTGGCGAGCGAGCACGGGACGACCTATGTGCTGATGGGGACGCCAAAACCCCGCACCGCGCTTCGCCGCCTGATTCAGCCGGCGCTGCCGTTCAGGCTACTGGCGACGCTGCCCGGCGTCGATCTGCGGATCGTCGCTGACCGGACCCAGCGTCGAAAGGAGGAGGAGTGACCATTTTGCTGATCGTTGTGGTGGTGGCCCTGGTGGTTGCCTTGGCGGCGCTCGCCTGGACGCGGCTCGACGGCCGCACGCAGCGTCCCCCCCGTGCCGCGAGCCGCGGCCGGCGACGGATCCTGTTCCCCTACGTCGCCAACGGCCTTTCGCCGCGGGCGCTTGATGCCGCGCTGCGACTGGCCAGTGCCGAAGACGCGACGCTGGTACCGGTGTTTCTCGCCCGGGTCCCTCTCCAGCTCCCGGTCGGCGCGCCGCTACCCCATCAGTGCAGCGTGGCGATCCCGCTCCAGGAAGCGATCGAGCAGCGAGCGGCGGCATTCAACGTCCCGGTCGACGCCCGGATCGAGCAGGGCAGAACCTATCGCCACGCCCTCAGGCAGACGATCGAGCACGAGCACTTCGATCGGCTCGTCGTCGCCGCGGCGGCGAACGGCAGTCCCGGGTTCGACGCCGACGACGTGGCGTGGCTGCTCGATGCGGCGCCGGGCGAGATCGTCGTGCTACGGCCCGACAAAGACGAGCGGATCAGACCGCTCCCGATCCGCCGGCACCGGCTGCCGCGCGGGGGGCGTCCACGCCGGCGCTCGAGGCTGGCCGAGCGCGCGGGGCTGAACGAGCCGCGCGGGGCTGAACGAGCCGCTGGCCGCGCGTAATCGACGTGGGCGCGGATTCCAGGTTAATCCTCGATGTGAAACGGCACTGTCGCGATCACCACGTCGGTGCGCGCCTTGAGCACGCCCTCCAGGAGCCGACCACGCTGATTGTGGAGGATCTCGTGCCGTCGCTTCTTCGGGATGATCTCCGGGATCAGGACGGTGATCGTCGCGTCCTCGTTCTCGATCGACTTGATGTAGCGGAGCACCGTCCGGATCAGGGAACGGTGGCGATCGAGCAACACCTCGATCGGAATCCCCGGCGCCCACTCGTCCCATTCGTGCTTGATCCGGTCGCACTCCTCCTCGTCACCGGCGACGGCCACGGCGACCACCGTCTCACCGAGTGACAGCGCGCAACTCACCGCTCGGCACGTCAACACGTTGACGGTTGAGGTCGGGACGATCACGACGCTGTCGCGCCGCCGCGGATGCGGAGGGGTCTTGCCGAGGCGCAGCTCGTGCGCGGCATGGGCGTAGTAGTTCTCGGTCCGCGAAAACACGAACATCATCACCGGTATCGCGATCACGACCACCCAGGCGCCCTCGAGGAACTTGCTGGTCAGGAACACGACCACCGCGATCGCGGTCATCACCGCGCCGGTGCCGTTCAAGGCGACTCTGGCCCGCCACTTCGGTTGACGCTCCTGGCGCCAGTGGCGTACCAGCCCGACCTGGCTGATCGTAAAGCCGAGAAACACGCCGATCGCGTACAGCGGGATCAGCCGGGTAGTCTCGGCGTTCACCGCGATCAGCAGCAGCAGCGCGGCGAGCGCGAGCGCGATGATCCCGTGGCGGTAGACCGGCTTCTCGGCCCTCAGGTAGAACATGTGCGGAAGGCGGTGGTCGCGGGCGAGCAGGCTCATCAGCACCGGGAGGCCACCGAAGCTCGTGTTGGCGGCCAGGCCAAGCACCAGCGCCACCGCGATGTTCGACACGTAGAACGGCCAGCCGGTCCCGAACGCACCGGCTGACAGCTGCGCGAGGACCGTGACCCCGCCCCGGGGAACCACGTGGTGGGCATGAGCCAGCGTCGCCAGACCGATCAACATGATTCCCAGCAGCACGCCGAGGGAGATCTCGGTCCGCTGCGCCGTCCGCACGCGGGGCGCGCGGAACGCCGGGACGCCGTTGGCGATCGCCTCGACCCCCGTCAGCGCGGAGCACCCCGCCGCAAACGCCTTGAGGAGCAGCACGATCCCGAGCGCCTCCGTCGCCCTGACGGGGATCGGCGTCCCGATCTTCGCGACCGGATGGGAGTGAAACGGCCCCACGATGATCACCGCGAAGACGCTCACCAAGAACACCGCGGCAGGCAGCATCAGGGCCTTCGCCGATTCCGAGATCCCGAACATGTTGATCGCCGTCAGCAGCGCCAGCGCGATCGCCGACACGAGCAGGAGGTGGTGCGCGAGCGCCGGGAACACGCTGCCGAGGCTGGCGGCGCCGGCGGCCAGGCTGACCGCGACCGTCAGCACGTAGTCGACGACCAGCGAAGCTGCCGCCAGCAGCGCCGGCCACCGGCCCAGGTTGCGCTTGGCGACCGCGTACGCCCCGCCGCCATCGGGATGGGCCGCGATCACCTGCGAGTAGGAGACGACGAGCACCGCCAGCATCCCGACGATCACGAGCGTCAGCGGCACCGTGAAGCGAAGCCCACTCGCCCCGGCGGCGACGAGGACGACGATCATCGCCTCCGGCCCGTAGGCCACGCTCGAGAGCGCGTCGAGGCTCAGCGCCGAGAGCCCGGTGGTGACGCTGAGGTCGTGCCCCGGCTCGGCGTGGCGGCCGACGCGGCGAGGTCGCCGCTCCCGTGTGCCCCGGTTCAGGGGATCCCGGATGCCTGGTTCCACGGGACTGACCTCGCCGCGCCGCTCCGCCGCAACTACGCCAGGCCGTTGGCCTTCAGGAATTCCTTCGCCACCACTTGCGGCGATTGCTGGTCGAGTGCGACCGCGGCGTTCATCTTCCTGATCGCCGGCAGCGTGAGCAGCGTGCTGACCGTGTTGAGCGTCCGTGCGAACGCGGGGCCCTCGGACGCGAGCAGGCTCTTCTTGACCACCGGCGTGACGTTCTGGAAGCCGAACACCCGCTTGGGATCGCTGAGCAGCACGTACTTCCCGCTCGTCAGCTCGGCATCGGTCGTGAACGCGTCGAACGTGTCGACCTGCCCGTCGTCGATCGCCTTGTAGGTGATCCCGATCGCCAGCGGGACGAACGTCGGATCGATTGCGTACTCCTGCTTCAGCCCCACCAGGCCGGCGAAGCGGGTCGCGAACTCAGGTGCGCCACCGAGCTTCAGCGAATGGCCGAGCTTTTTCAGATCGGCGATCGTGCTCAGGTGGTTCTTGGCCGCGAACGCCTTCGTCACCGCGAGCGCGTCGGAGTCGTAGAACGGGGTCGGCTTCAGCAGCACGTAGCCGTGCTTGAGCGCGTAGGCCTGCGCCAGCGCGTAGGTCTGTGCGGCGCTCGTCGGCGGCTTCTCGTCGCCGGCGATCGCCGACAGCAGCGTGCCGGTGTACTCCGGGTACAGATCGATCTGCCCCGAGGTCAGCGCCTTCCAGGTGATCTCCGAGGAGCCGATGTTGCCCTTCACCGTGACCTTGTAGCCCTTCGCGGCGAGCGCTTGCCCGTACAGCGCGCCGAGGATGTACTCCTCGGTGAAGTTCTTATCGCCGATCGTCACCGGCGGCTTGCCGACCCCGGGGCCGCTCGTGGCCGAGGGGGGGGAACCCACGGTCGGACCGGCCGGCGTGCTCGAGGCTGCGCTCTTGGTCGTCGTCGAGCTGGAGGAGCTCTTCGACGAGCTCCCGCACGCCGCAAGCGCCGCGGCGAGCAGGATCGCGACCGCAGTCGCTTTGAACCATCTCATGTTGACTCCTTTATTCGGGATCAATGCAGTCATGTGCTCGTTCATGCGGTCTCGGTGACGAGCGGCGCAACGGTCAGGGTGACGTCCTCCGCCTCCTGCATCCTCACGCCGCGCGGTGTCAGCGCCCGCTGGATCAGGGACAGGACGAGCTCCACGGCGAGCGCCAGCACGGCGATGCAGATCGCCGCCCCGAGGACGCCGGACAGGTGGTAACTGGTCTCGTTGTTGATGATGTCGCCGAGGCTGCCGCTGAACCCGGTAAGGGCGGCGATCGTCGTCGTCGAGACGACGAACAGCGCCGCGGTGCGGATTCCGGCGAAGATCAGCGGCACTCCCAGCGGCATCTCGACCTTGCGCAGGATCTCGAATCCGGTCATCCCCATCCCCCGCGCCGCGTCGACCACATCGCGGTCCACGCCGTCGATCGCCACGTATGCGTTGGTGATGATCGGGGGCACGGCGAGCACCACCAGCGCCAGCTCGACGTTGCGAAGCCCGATCCCGAGGAACGCCACCCCGATCGCCAGCACCGCCAGGCTCGGGAGCGCACGCCAGATGTTGCCGAGGTTGATCGCGACGAACGAGCCGCGATGGAGGTGGCCGAGCCACACGCCGAGCGGCAGCGCGATCAGGAGCGAAAGCCCGATGCCGATGCCCGCGATCGCGAGCGTCTCGAGCGTCAGGTGGACGAGGCTCGGCAGCTGCGGCGCCCCCGGCACCTGGCCGTTACGGCCGATGAACTTGAGTGCCTCCAGGAAGTTGTTCATCAGCCCGCCCGCGCCCGTGTCCAGGGAGTCAGGAATCGCTGCAGGATCACCAGCAGCCCGTCCGCTGCGAGCGCCAGCCCCACCGCCATCGCGCCGGCCACGATCAGCTCCGTCTTGAACACCTCGTTGGAGATCGCGGTCAGGATCGGTACTCCCAACCCCTCGTTGTCGATCAGCGACGCCACCGTGGCCAGCGAGATCACGGTCACGGTGGCGATCCGTAACCCCGCGATGATCGCCGGCAGGGCCAGCGGCAGCTCGACGCGGAGCAGCGTCTGGGTCGGCCCCATCCCCATCCCGGCGGCGGCATCGCGGACCTCGGCGGGCACCTCGCGCAGGCCCGTCAGGGTGTTGCGGAACATGATCAGCAGCGTGTAGGAGACCAGCGCAACCTCGGCGGTCGTCCGGCTCAGTCCCAGGCCGGGAACCGGCTCCAGCAGCTCGAACAGCGCCAGCGACGGGATCGTGTAGAGGATCGAGGTCACGATCAGCACGGGCCGCTCGAACCAGTTCCGGCGATAGGCGACGAGGGCCAGCGTCGTCGAGATCAGAAACCCGATCGCGACCGCGATCAGGGTCAGGACGATGTGCTGGCGGAGCGCCGGCCACAGCACCGTGCTCCAGTTCTGCGAGACCCAATCCGGACAGAACAGCCGGTTGGCCCGCTCGCACGAGAACGACGATGGGCTCCCGCCGAAGTTCGGAATCACCGGTCCGCCGCTGGCGAGCAGGATCACGGGGCGGGCACCTTCTGCGCCGGCAGCCCATCGCCTCCAAGCAGGCCCCCCAGCAGCTCGAGCGTGACCACGCCGGCGGTCTGATCGTGCTCGTCGACCACGGTGAGCGCGCCGCCGCCGGTCGCCAGGATCTGTGACAGAGCGTCGCGAACCGTCGTGGTGAGCGGGACGGCCTGCGGTCCAGGCTGCGCGCCGTTTGGCTCGAGCAGCCTCACCTCTCGCAGGGTCGCCAGCCCCAGCCGCTTGAGCGCCCGGTCCGCGCCGACGAACTCGGCCACGAACTCGTCGGCGGGATTGGTGAGGATCTCCGCCGGCGTGTCGTACTGAGCGAGATGGCCGCCCTGGCGCAGAATCGCGATCCTGTCGCCCATCTTGATCGCCTCGTCGATGTCGTGCGTGACGAACACGACGGTTTTGCGCACTCGTTCCTGGAGACCCAGGAACTCGTCCTGGAGCCGCGTGCGGTTGATTGGATCGATCGCTCCGAACGGCTCGTCCATCAGCATCAGCGGGGGGTCCGCCGCCAGTGCTCTGGCGACTCCGATCCGCTGGCGCTGGCCTCCGGAGAGCTGGGCGGGGTACCTCGGCCCGACCTCTTCGGGATCGAGCCCGGTCAGCTCGAGCAGCTCGTTGACCCGTGCCAAGATCCGTCGTTTGTCCCACCCCAGCAGGCGCGGCACGGTGGCGATGTTCTCGGCGACTGTCTGGTGCGGGAACAGGCCGATCTGCTGGATCACGTAGCCGATCTCCCGCCGCAGCTCGTACGGCTCGCGATCGAGCACGCTGCGCCCACCGAGCAGGATGTCGCCAGAGGAGAGCGGGATCATCCGGTTGATCAGCCGCATCGCGGTCGTCTTGCCCGAGCCCGAGGGTCCGACGAGCACGCACACCTCGCCGGCGCCGACGCTCAGGCTGAGCTCCTGGATCGCCGGCTCGCGCTGTCCGGGATAGCGCTTGGAGACGCTGCGGAGCTCGAGCGTCGCCGCTTGCGGGAACGACGACAGCCCCTCTGGTTGGGCAGTGTTTGCTGCGGGCAAGGGGAAAACCGGACCGGGTTCGCCGATTAGCCTACTGATATGCATCCCCTTGGTCGCCGTCGCCGCCTGCTGGTGCTCGCAATCTGCAGCATCAGCCTGCTGATCGTCGGACTCGACACGACGATCGTCAACGTCGCCCTGCCCTCGATTCGCCGCTCGCTGCACGCCTCGATCTCGGGGTTGCAGTGGACCGTCGACGCGTACACGCTGGTGCTGGCCAGCCTGCTGATGCTCGCCGGCTCGACCGCCGACCGCGTCGGACGGCGCAAGACGTTTCAGACCGGGCTGGTGGTGTTCTCGGTGGGATCGCTGCTGTGCGCGCTCGCGCCCAGCCTCCCGTTCCTGATCGGGGCGCGCGTGGTTCAGGCGATCGGTGGCGCGATGCTCAATCCGGTCGCGATGTCGATCATCCGCAACGTGTTCGAGGATCCGCGCGAGCGCGCGCAGGCGATCGGCGTGTGGGGGGCGGTGTTCGGGCTGAGCATGGCGCTCGGACCGGTCCTCGGCGGCGTGCTCGTCGATGCCTTCAGCTGGCGCGCGGTGTTCCTGGTCAACCTGCCGGTGGGCATGGCCGCGATCATCTTGACCGCGTTGTTCGTCCCGGAGTCACGGGCTCAGCATCCGCGCCG
Organism: uncultured Solirubrobacterales bacterium; assembly: GCA_963767695.1. Classification (GTDB taxonomy): domain Bacteria; phylum Actinomycetota; class Thermoleophilia; order Solirubrobacterales; family Solirubrobacteraceae; genus Palsa-465. The sequence continues at coordinate 18,071 of CAVYFE010000011.1, read as the reverse complement.
GATCGATCCCATCGGTCAGCTGCTGGTGATCGTCGCGCTGGCGTCGCTGACCTATGGGATCATCGAGGGCCCGCGCAGCGGGTGGCTGTCGGGCGAGATCCTCGGCCTGTTCGCCCTCTCGGCGGCGTGCTTCGCCGCGTTGATCCTCTACGAGCTGCGCCGCCGGGAGCCCCTCCTGGAGGTCCGTTTCTTCCGCAGCGCCCCGTTCTCAGGGGCCAGCGCGATCGCCGTCTGCGTGTTTGCCGCGATCGGCGGCTTCCTGTTCCTGAACACGCTCTACCTCCAGGACGTGCGCGGTCTCTCCCCGTTCCACGCCGGGCTGTACATGCTGCCGATGGCCGGGATGATGTTGATCTGCTCGCCGCTCTCGGGCCACCTGGTCGGGCGTCAGGGAGCGCGGCTGCCGCTGCTGCTGGGAGGCAGCGGTGTGTTGATCAGCGCCCTGATGCTGACCCGCTTGACCCCCTCGACCAGCACTGCATTTCTGTTTGCCGCTTACGTGATCTTCGGCGCGGGATCGGGTCTCGTGAACCCGCCGATCACGAACACGGCCGTGTCAGGGATGCCCCCCGCCCAAGCCGGCGTCGCCGCCGCGGTGGCCTCGACCAGCCGGCAGGTCGGGACGACGCTCGGCGTCGCGGTCGTCGGCGCCGTCGCGGGCGGGACCCTCGCGAGCGGCATCGGCACGGGATTCGCCGCCGCCACCCACCCGAGCTGGTGGATCATCGCGGCCCTCGGACTCGCGGTTGTTGTCCTGGGTGCGCTGACCACGAGCCAGTGGGCGAGCGACACCGCCCGCGCGACCGCGGAGCGGTTTCGCGAGGGACCCGTTACGCCGGGGGCGAGGCGGCCGCGGGGTGATCCGTCATCGATGCCTGCACCGCTTCGGCGAGCGTGAACCGCGGGCCCCGAACTTCGCAATCAACGATCGGTAGAGCGCGAATGCCGGCTTTGGCGTGTAGTCGGCGCGCAGGAGGCCATCGGAGGAGAAGGGCGGGCCGGGCGAGGCCGCCGGTCGACTTGGGCTCGAGTCGCGTAGGTTGAACCACCGGTAGTCGGTGATGTTGAACGTGCCGGAATACCCGTGAACAGCATCGACCAGCTGGCGTAGCGCGGCCGCCTGGCGAGCTTCCCCATCGCTCCCGCTCGGAAAGCCGTTCTCGGTGATCCAGATCGGCACCCGCCGTCCAATCCGGGCCTTCGGCGCCAGGCAATCGCGCAGCACACCACTCGCCTGCGCGAACTCGGCCCGGAAGCTGTCGCCGGGTCCGATCACCGGGGGGTAGATCGAGCCGGGATAGAAGTCCAGCCCGATGAAGCCGAGCGAGTCCCGGAACGCCTTGCCGCCGTGCGCGCCGAGGTAGGAAAAAAACTCGGCGTCCTGGCGGGGCACGAACCGGTACGCATAGGTGAAGCCGAACCGCAGCCGGGGATAGCCGCGACGGAGCGCCTCCTGGTGAGCCGCCTCGATCCCTTCGATCAGCGCATCCTCCGCCCGCGGATAGGAGCCATCCGAGGTGTTCGGCGAGATCTTGACGTTCACCTCGTTGGTGATCGTCATCGCCACCACCCGCGGGTTTGGACCAAACGAATCGACGACGTGGCGCACGTAGCGCACCCACGCCCGGAGATCGCCCGCCTGGTTCGGGGCCGGGTGGTAGCGGACCTGGAGCTCCACCTCGAAGCCGGCCCGGGTATATCTCGCCGTCATCCGCTTGAAGCGGTCGATGCCCGCCTGGCCGTCTGACCAGAACAGGCGGTTGAGCCGCAGCACGAGTGCCCGTCGCGGCGGACGCAGTCTCCGCAGGGCGCTCAGGTCGCGCGCCGGGTCATCGGCGACCGACGGGAACTGCTGATTGCCGATGCTCCCGGCGATTCCCGGGTCGACGCCGAATCGCACCGCCGCTCCGGTCCGGGCCGGAGCGCCGCCGTAGCGCCCCGTGCAGAAGGGATCTGGCGCCGCGCGGGCCAACCGCGCGTCGGCCGTCGGGCGGGTGCTTGCCGCCAGCGCCGGGCCGGCCGCCAGCAGCGTTACGAGCGCCAGCAGCGCGACGGCCGCGATCGGCTTGACGGCCGCGACCGGCTTGACGGCCGCGACCGGCGTGACGATCGAGCGCTTCGCCCGTTGGTCCTGCTCACTCCCGGCTTGGGGTTCGGACACCGGGCTCAAGATAGGCCAACGACGGCCCGCGCCCGCTTCCGTTGCTGTCCGGAGGCTCCAGTAGCCCCGCCTGGCTGCCTCGCTCCATCGGCTTCACCCACAGCTCCTCGATCAGGATCTTGATCGTCACGATGATCGGAATCGCCACGAAGAGCCCGACGAACCCGAATAGCCGTTCGACCGCGACCACCCCGACCGCGACCACCGCGGGGTGGATCTCCACCTGGCGGGCGACGACCAGCGGCTGGATCACGTTCCCTTCGAGCTGATGGGCGCCCACGTAGATCGCCGCGACGAGCAGCGCCTTTCCAGGGGAGATCGTGAGCGCGTACACGATCGGCGGCACCGAGCTCACCAGCGCCCCGAAGTAGGGGACGATGATCGCCACCGCGGTGAAGACGGCGAAGAACGCGGCGAAGTCCAGGTTGATGATCCGCAAGCCGACGTAGGTGAGGACGCCGAGGAGCACCATCCCGATCACCAACCCACGCAGCCATCCGATGTAAGCGCCGGACAACCGGCACAGGATGTGCTTTGCGTGGCGACGACGGGTGGGCGGAAAGACCCGTATCAAACCGCCGATCAGCGGGTCTGGATGGATCGCCGTGTACAGCGCGGTCAGCAGAATCACCACGATCGCCGCGATTGCCGTCGCGATGCTGGCGCCGACCGACGCCAGCGGCCCGAGCACGCGGGTCGGATGCTGGGTATAGCCATTAACGAAATGCTGGATCTGCTGCCCGACTCGGCTCGGCGAGGTCCCGGTGAGACCGGCGACGCGGTGGCGCAGCGAGTCGACGATGCTCGGCAGCGATGCCGTGAAGTGGTTGACCTCGCTGGTGAACACGGGAACCACGAGGGCGATCACCCCGGCCAGCGCCCCGAGCCCCAGCAGCAGTGCGATCGTCGCGCCCAGCGCGCGCGGGATTCCGTATCGGGCGAGCAGCGAAGCCACTGCCGAGAGGGGGAGCGCGATGATCACCACGATCAAGATCGCGAGCACGAGCGTTATGAGTTGCTGGAAGATCAGGCCCGCGACCACCAGCCCGAACGCGAGCAGCACGGTGCGGTAAAGAACGCCCGGCGTGATACGCGACTGCGTCATCACTCCCAAGGCTGCCCGCAGAACCGTTCTTGCATGCTCGATCGGCCGCGATCGGCATCGGCGAGATGAGCGAGCGAGTCGCCTATCGCGCGATCGCGCTCGGCGCAGCGGTGATCGTCTTGGCGCTGCTGGTGGCGCAGTTGATGACGCTGCTGCTGGCGGTCGTGGTCACGATCATCGTCTCGCTGCCGCTGTCGGCTGCTGCCTCAGCCGCCGAGCGGCGAGGAGCGCCGCGAGCAGTGGGCGCCCTCGCGGGGCTCGTGGGCGGGTTCGGGACGATCGCGCTGGTGGCGCTCGCGGTGATTCCGCAATTCGTCGCCGAGGCGAAGGACTTCGCGCAGCGACTACCGGTGATCCTGTCCAGCGCCGACCGCTACCTGCACGGGATCGGCGGCCGGCACACGCCGAAGCTCTCTGCGGAGCTAGTGCGGTTCGTTCAGGGTTACACGCACCACCCGCAGCGGCTGATCGGTCCGCTCGAGCAGATCGGCCTGAGCGCCCTGGCGATCGTCGCCTCGCTTGTGCTGATCGTGCTCGTCGCGTTCCTGATCGCGGTCAACCCGCAGCCGCTCCTCGACGCGGGGCTGCGGCTGCTGCCCGCGGAGCGACGCGAGGAGGCCAGGGACGTGCTGGTGCGGGTGAGGCGAGCCTGGCTCGGGTGGATGCTCGCCGTCGGGATCGACATGATCGTGCTGGGGACCTTGCTGTTCGTCGGGATGGAGGCGATCGGGCTGCCATTCGCGGTCGGCTTCGCGGTCTTCTCCGCGATCATGACCGTCATCCCAAACTACGGCTCGATCATCAGCGCCGTGCCGCCGATTCTCGTTGGCCTCGCGCACTCTCCGAGCAAAGCCTTGATGGTTCTCGCCGTGTACGTGATCGTCAACCAGATCGAGGGAAACCTGATCCTCCCCCTGATCATGGCGCGCACGGTCGACATGCACCCCGCCCTGGTCGCAATCGGTGTCCTCGTGATGGCCGCGCTGTTCGGCCTGATCGGCGTGGTGATCGCGATCCCGCTGCTGTCGCTGGCGATCATCCTCGTCGAGGCGCTCTGGATCGAGCCTCAAGAGGCAGCCGCATCGGCCCGCGGAGGCACCTGACGCTCAGCGGCACCACTGGTGTCGGGGCGCTCATGACGGTTCGGGATCCCTGGTTCGGGTAAGCAACGGCTATGAGCGTTGGAACCTATGACGACGAAGCGTTTGCCGGCTATTCCCCGGAGGAGGAGAAGCCGATCCGCAGTTATGCCGTCCTCCTGTCGGTCTTCTCCGCCTTGGCGGGTACGTTTGCCCTGTGGTTTCGCACCTCCGGGCGGGAGCTGCCGGACCGCATGGAGGGCCGGGATCTGATCCTCGTCACCGTCGCCAGCCACAAGGCGGCGCGGATGATCTCCAAGGATCGCGTGACGACCCCGATCCGGGCGCCGTTCGCCCGCTTCGAGGGAGAGGGCGGACCCGGCGAGGTCAGCGAGAAGGCGCGGGGGGAAGGGCTTCGGCGCGCGATCGGGGAGCTGCTGGTCTGCCCCTACTGCCTGGGTATGTGGACCAGTGCCGGGTTCGCCGCCGGCCTGCTCGTGGTCCCCCGATTCACACGTTGGGTGGCGTCGGTGCTGGTTTCGTTCTTCGGCTCGGAGATGTTGCAGATCGCCTATCGGAAGGCCGAGCAGAGCTTGTGAACAACGTTTGGGAGGGGACGACCGATGGCTGGCCATGAACCGGTGGCAGTGTTCGGAGCGGGCGGCACGATGGGCTTTCCGATCGCCCGCAACCTGGCTCGGGCCGGGATCGAGGTACGGGCCTGGAACCGGTCCCGTGAGAAGGCAGAGCCGCTTTCGCAGGACGGCGCCCGCGTCTGCGACACCCCGCGACAGGCGGCCGACGGGGCCGCTGTGGTGCTCACGATGCTCGCCGACACCGAGGCCGTGACGGAATTGGTGGACGGAGATCAAGGGGCGCTGGCGGATGCCGGCGAATCGTCCATCTGGCTGCAGATGAGCACGATCGGGGAGGCCGGCACCGAGCGCTGTGCGGAGCTGGCGGGCGCGCGCGGCGTCACGTTCGTCGATGCGCCGGTGCTGGGCACCAAGCAGCCGGCGGAGCAAGGCAAGCTAGTGATCCTGGCGTCCGGTCCGGAGCAGGCGCGCGAGCGGTTGGCGGCGATCTTCGACGCGGTCGGCAACAAGACGATGTGGATCGGCGACGCCGGCGCAGGCACCCGGCTGAAGATCGCGATCAACAGCTGGGTGCTGACCGTCGTCGAGGGAGGCGCGGAAACGATCGCGCTGGCAGAGGGGCTGGGTCTCGATCCGGCCCTGATCTTCGACGCGATCGAAGGCGGCGCGCTCGATCTTCCCTACCTGCGAATGAAGAGCAAGGCGATCGTCGAGCGCAACTTCGAGCCGTCATTCCGGCTCAAGCTGGCCGCCAAGGATGCTGCTCTGATCGAGGAATCGGCGGCGCGTCACGATCTCGATCTGCCGCTGTTCAGGGTCGTGCGCGAGCGGATGGCGCAAGGCGCCGAGCGGCACGGCGACGAGGACATGTGCGCCACCTACCTCACGAGCGCGCCGTCGCGGACCGCCGCCTGAGGGAGCTGCTCAAGCCGGCAGGGGCTCCACGAGCCGCGTGACCGACCGGCGCAACAACCGCGAGACATGCATCTGCGAATAGCCGATCTCCTCGCCGATCTCCCGCTGAGTCAGGTCGTGCAGGCAGCGAAGCGCCACGATCCGGCGCTCGAGCTCTGACAGCTCGCTCCAGGTGCGGGCGATCGCCTCCCGATTCTCGGCGATCTCGAAGCCGTCCTCCTCGCTGCCGATCAGCTCGACGAGGGCCGCCGTCTCCTCCCCCTCGCGCGAGATTGGAGCGTCGAGGGAGGCGGTCTCGTAGTTGCGGACGACCTCGCTTGCCTCGAGGACCTGCTCGAGCCGCCATCCCAGCGTATCGGCGAGCTCCTGGATGGTTGGCGAGCGTCCCAGCCGTTGGCACAGCCGTTCCTTCGCGTGGCCCATCGCCATAGCCTGCTCCTGCAGGTCGCGCGGCACATGTACCCGCCAGCCCTTGTCGCGGAAATGACGCTTGAGCTCGCCCAGGATCGTCGGCGCCGCAAAGCTCGTGAAGCGGTGACCCAGTCTCGGATCGAAGCGATCGAGCGCTTTCAGCAGCCCCAGGCAGGCAACCTGCACAAGATCATCGAGCGGCTCGTGCGTGTAGTTGTAGCGGAGCGCCATCTTGCGGGCGAACGGCAGAAATCGCTCGACCAGCTCGTCCCGGGCGGAGCGCTCGCGTCGCGCGTGATAGGTCGCGAGCAGCTCGCTGTCGGTGAGCCGAGAGGCGGTGGTGAGACGAATCGGGCGGCACTGCGACGACGCGTTGAGAGCCAAGGAGCGACCTCCATCTCGTGATCTCAAACGTGTTGCTCGTCCGACGGCCGCTCATGGATGAAGACCGGGTCCGGACAACCTGATTTCGTGCCGCTGGCTGCCACTCCCTGCAGGTCGCAGAGCGCCAAGGGCCATTCTGTCCCGCTTTGAGGCCGCTGAAACAGCAGTCTGGGATTCCCGGCACGACCAGTCCGTGTGGTTCGCGGCCCGGACACACCGAGCGACTCAGTAGTAGTCGTCCACCTGGATCTTCCAGCGCGCGCTGTCGGAACCCGCCGACACCGAGATCTGGTAGACGCCAGGACCGGATTTGAAGATCCGGTCCTCGCTGCTCCCCGCGCCGAGGCCGAACTCATCGACGGTTGAGCCGCTGCCCAGATTGCTCACCTTCGCGCCCGGCCCGGAGCAGAAGAGGATGAACGTGCACGTTCCCTCATAACTCATGCTGTAGACGATTTCCCACCGGCTACCGCGAATCCGAAACGGCACTGAACGTCCGTTGCCCCCTCCGGAGAAGCTCGTCAGCGGACGCAGCCGTGGCGCCTCGGCGGCCGACAGCGCCACCGTCGATCCAGGAGCCAAGCTCGCTCCCGCCGATGGCGACTGCCCCGTGATCGTGCCGGTGCTGGCGCCCGGCGCCGGCACCTGGGTCACGCTCGCTCGCAGCTTCAGCCCGCGCAGCAGGATTTCGGCGTTGGCAGTCGAGCGGCGCACGAGGGCCGGTACCTTGACCGGCCGCGGGCCGGCGCTGAGCACGACGCCTACCGTGGCGCCGTCGTCGACCCGAGTGCCGGGTGGTGGGCTTTGGGCGATCGCGCGACCGTGCGGCTTACCGCTGTAGCGCCGGCTGAACGCGGCGCGGAAATCCTCGCGGTGGGACGTACTGATGATCCCGCCCCGGCTCATCCCGATCACCTTGGGCACCGTGAGATGCCCTGGCGCGATCGCGAGCGCGACGGCTCCCATTCCAACCGCGACGAGCACGGCGAAGGTCAGCAGCGCGATCCGCTGCCGACGCTCGGACGGGTTGAAGTTGTGCCGCGGCGTGCGGGGGTCTCCGACGCGGGTCGGCGGGATCGCCGGCGGCCCTTCAGCGGCAGCGTCCGCGCTGTCCGGCGGGGGGTGGGCGCCGCTCGCCGTCGTCACCCTTCGGCCCATCAGCTCCGTGGCCGCCGAGGGGCCGGTCCGTGGAGCGAGCACAGCGGTGGCCGTGGCTCGGCCGGTACCCGTGGCGCGGCCGGTGCCCGAGGACAGGCCGGCGAGGTCACCGTCCTCATCATCGGTTGCGGCTGCCACTGCCGGAATTCGAACCCGTCCGAGCGCAACCGCGAGCTGGTGGCCGTCGAGATAGCGGGCAGCCGGTTCCTTGGCCAGCGCCCGTTCCACAACCCGGACCAGCATCGGCGGGGTGTCGGCCGGAAGTGGTGGCGGTGGATCGTGGACGTGACGAAGCGCGAGTTCGACCGTCGACTTGCCCTCGAACGGTGGACGCCCCGCGAGCATCTCGTACAGCACGATGCCCACGCCGTAGACGTCCGTGGCCGCACTCATGACCCCGCCCGAGGCCTGCTCGGGCGCCATGTATCCGGGTGTGCCGGCGATCGTCGCGGCAACACCGTCGCTGCTGCCCTCCGCGAGCCGGGCGACGCCGAAATCCCCGACCTTGACGCGGCCGTCGCGGGTGATCAGCACGTTGGCCGGCTTGACGTCCCGGTGCACCACGCGCTGCGAATGCGCGCGGGCGAGCGCCGCGGCGAGCTGGAGAGCGATCTCGCGGGCTTGCTCGGGGGCGATCCGGCCGCTGCGCAAACGGCTCGCCAGACTCTCGCCATCCACGAGCTCGGCGACATAGTAGAGCCCCTCCGGGGCCGCGCCGACGTCGAAGATCTGGATGATGCCTGGATCGCTGATCGACGCGAGCAGCTGCGCCTCGCGCTCGAAGCTCACGGCCCACTCCGGGTCCTCGGCCCACCAGGGCTTGATCACCTTCACGGCAACCCACCTCGCCAGGCGCCGGTCGCGCCCGCGGTAGACACGACCGAAGGTCCCCTCGCCGATTATCGCGTGGAGCTCGTATCGTCCATCGAGGGCAAGGCCGGATAGGTCTGGAGCGCGGGGCACTGGTCTCGGATCGCAGCGATGAAGCGATGAGAGTAGACGCTTTCGGGGTTGACGCGGCCGGCGCGGGTCCGGTCGGGCCGCTCGCGACGCACCTTCCGTCAGATCTGCACGACGCTCGATGTGGCGGTGGACCGCTCGGCCTGATTGCGCATGAGCGGATCGGGTTCAATATCGCCGTGATGGGCGATGGCGGACATCTGGATTTTCGGGATTGGCGTCGCTGAAGCCACCCGACGTGCTCGTCCTCGGCGTCGGCGGGGTTCTCGGTGAGGCCTGGATGTCGGGCTTCCTGGCCGGGGCCTCAGAGCGAGCGGGGACCGACTTCAGGCGTGCCGAGTGCTTCGTCGGCACCTCCGCGGGCTCGATCGTCGCTGCCAGGCTTGCCGCCGGTGCGCCACCGGGGCGCGCCGGCGCCTCATCAGCCGCGGCGCCGGCGCCCCCGACGAGCTCGGTGCGCACCGCGCGGGAGCGCCTCGGACGCGTTTCGCCCAAGACCGTGATGCCGGTGGCGAGCGTCGCGCTGAGCGCCGCCGCCCCGGCCGGCGCGCTCGTGCGCGCCGCGCTACTGGCCGCAGTCCCGCAGGGTCGCATGCCGTTGGAGAGCCTGCGGGGACGGATCGCCTCGATTCGCTCGCGGTTCGACGGGCGTCTGCGAGTGGTGGCCGTGGACATGCGCACCGGACGCCGCGTGGTGTTCGGTGCTCCCGGCGCGCCACCGGCGGAGGTCGCCGAAGCGGTGATGGCGTCCTGCGCTGTGCCTGGCCTGTTCCGTCCCATCCGCATCGGGGAGCGCGACTACGTCGACGGCGGCGTGTGGAGCCCCACCAACCTGGATGTAGCGCCGTTACGGCCCGGCGTTCGGGTGCTGTGCCTCGTCCCCACCGCAGCGCTCGAGGCTGCACCGCAGTCTCTGTTCCGCGTCCTCGTACGCGGGTGGAAAATCGCCACCGCGCTCGAGGCCGGCGCCGCGCGCAGCCGCGGCGCGCAGGTCACGATCATCGAGCCCGATCCGCGCGCCGCGGCGGCGATGGCGGCCGATCTGATGGACCCGCGCCCGCGCGAGCGCGTGCACGCCGCAGGCTTCGCCCAAGGTCTTCACTGCGCCAAGGCGACCGCCGGAAGCGCGTCCCGCTGATCCGCGGGCCCACCCCGCTCACGCGACCGGGGTGGGGACCCTCTGAAGGCGGGCGAGCTCCTCTCTGACCATACGTTCGTGCGCCTGCTCGTCCTCGCGCGCCTTGCGCGGGCTCCAGTGCCCGGTCATCAGGAACACGAACGGGATGAACACGAGCTGGCCGATGAAGCAGATCCACCACCAGGTCTGCCATTGACCGGGATTGTCCTTCTGGGCCTTTGCGACCTTCGTCCCGTTGGCCGACAGGTAGGCCAGGTCCGCCGGCGGGACAGTCGAGATCGACTGCAAGCGGGCGCCGGCCTGCTGCACCTTGGGCCCGTTGGTCTTCAGGAGCGCGAGATCCGCGGGCGGGACCTTCCCGAGCGCCTGCAGCCTGCTGATCGCCGCCGTCGGCGGGATGCCGAACTTCGCCGCGATCTCGCCGACCGCCTTCGTGGCCGCCGGCTTGTCGGTCGGGTTGGTGGTGAGCGTCGCGAGGGTTGCCGGATCGATGGCTGCGGCGGTCGCCAGGGGGGCCTTGTACTGCGCGCTCAGTGCCACGACCCTCCCGACCTCGGCGGGGGCTAGGCCGGAAAGCTGCGAGAGCGCGCTCGCCTGCGCCGCCGAATTGCCAGGATTGGTCTTGAGCGTCGCGAGCGTCGTGGGGTTGACCGTCTGCAGAACCTTCACCTGCTGCGGATACCTCGCCACAATCGCCTGCACGCGCGGGGCGTGGTCGACGAGCGTCGTGGTCGCGGGCACGACCGCCGGCAGGACCGCGAAGGACACAGATACAACGATGCGGATGATCCAGCCCCATACCGCCAGCCCCGTTGCAGTCGCGGCTGGGTTGTGCTTTTCGACCGTCTCGGTGAACCCGGCCATCCACGCGACGTAGGCCAGGCCGCTTCCGCCGGCGATCAGGATGAAGTAGAAGGCGAACGTGTGGTAGCCGGTGTGCGGCGCGGTTGCGGCGGCGGCGAACAGCCCGATCCCGACAAGGCTGATCGCGGCCCCGAGGATCATGAACGGCTTGCGGACCAGGAGCCGGTCGGAGAACACGCCGGCGATCACCAGCGCGATCGCGTTGGCGATCCAGTACCAGTTCGCGAGGTCGTTCGCCTTCGCCGCCGAGTAACCGAACACGGTCGCGAAGTAGACGACGAGGAACGCGACGAAGATGTAGTAGAGCATCAGGAACACGCTGATTGCCAGCGCGGGGCCGACGATGTCGAGCCTCAGCATCTGGCGCCAGTGCCCCTTGAGCAGCGTCTCCGAATCGATTCCGGCTGCCCGGGCCTCGATCAGGGCGCGGTCGCGGATGCTCACCATCAGCTGGTCGCGCAGCCGTGGCGAGAGCTCCCGGAGTCCGATCAAGGTGATCAGCCACACGACCAGTCCGACCGCGCCGGCGACGCGAAACTGGAACTGCCAGTCCGGGTGGCTCGACAGGGTGTGACTCGAGACCTCGGTCGATACCAGGCTGCCGAGCACCGGCCCCATCGTCCAGAACGCCATCGCCGCGCCCCGCCCCACCTGCGGCGAGAAATCGCGAATCAGGGCCGGTGTCGCGACCAGCGCCATCCCTTCCACCATGCTGATCAAGGCAAAGAACACCGTGTACTCGGCCTTGCTGGAGGCATTGGGCAGCGCGAACGCGACCAGCAGCCCGGTCACCAGCAGCCCTCCAACGACCAGGTTTGCGCGCCCCCACCGGTCCGCCAGCCCGGCTCCGAGTGACGCGAATGCGCCGACCGCGTTCCCGATCACGAGCACGAACACGAACTGGGTGAACGTGAAGCCGAAGTGCGCGATGATCTTGGTCGCGACCGCGCCCTGGATGTAGAGCTCGTAGTACAGCGTGATCGTGGCTAGGACCGTGATCCCGAGGTACAGCATCCGCTGTGCGGTATCCGGGTAGTGCTGCAGCTGCCGGTCCCAGAGCCGGCGCATGCCCTTTGGCGCGCTGCGGGCGGGAACAGCACCATCGCCGGTTATCGTGCTCATGGGCTTCTCTCCTCGTTGCTCGTTCGGTCAATCTCCTCTGCCGAGACCGCAGCTGCGATTCACCCCGGGTTCGCGGCCACCGCGTCGGGCACCCTGATCTCGCGTTTTAGGACTTTGCCGGTCCCTCCCTTCGGCAGCTCGTCCATCAGCCAGATCACCCGCGGGTACTTGTACGCCGCGACCTTCTGCTTCATGTAGTCGCGCAACTCCTCCGGCGTGGTGTGCTCACCGTCCTTGAGCACCACGGCGGCTCCGACTTCCTCGCCGAGCGAGTCGTGCGGCACTCCGATCACCGCCGCCTCACGGACCGCCGGGTGGCCGTAAAGGACCTCCTCGATCTCGCGCGGGTAGACGTTGTAGCCGCCGCGGATGATCAGGTCCTTCTTGCGATCGACGATGAAGAAGTAACCATCCTCATCTGCAGTGGCGATGTCACCGGTGTGGAACCAGCCGCCGCGCATCACGCTGTCGGTGGCCTCTTCGCGGTTCCAGTACCCGTTCATTACGAACGGCCCGCGCATCACGATCTCCCCCGGCTCACCCTGTGGAACCTCGTTGTCCTGATCGTCGACGACCTTCATCTCGGTGCCGCCGACCGGCACGCCGATCGACCCCGGCTTCCGTTCGCGCTCGGGGAGATTGAACGACGCCATCCCGGTCGTCTCCGAAAGCCCGTAGCCCTCCAGGACCTTGCAGTCGAACGCCTCATCAAATCCTCGCAACACCTCCACCGGCAGCGCCGCGCCGCCCGAGACGCACAGGTCCAGGCTCGAGACGTCGTGCCGTTCGCGATCGGGGTAATGGAGCATCGCCGAGTACATCGTCGGCACGCCGCCGAAGGTGGTCGCCCGGTCGCGCTCGATTACCTCGAGCACCTTTCCCGGCTCAAAGCGCGGAACCAGCGTCAGCAGTCCGCGCGCATGAACCGTCACGTTCATGATCGAGTTCATGCCGAACACGTGAAACAACGGCAGCGTCCCCAAGGTCACCGAGTGCGGACCGGCGTGGACAAGATCGCAACCGACATCCGCGCCACTGGTCAGGTTCGAGTGCGTGAGCGTGGCACCCTTCGGCGTGCCCGTCGTGCCGGACGTGTAGATGATCACTGCCGGATCGTCGTCCGCGCGCTCGGCGACAGCCTCGACGGGGTCGGCGCCCTCCAAGAGCTGCTCGAACTCGCCCGGAACGACCAAGATGCACTCCGCGCCGGCCTGCTCGCTCCCGGCGCGCGCCGGCTGCTCGAACCCATGCCAGCCGACCATCACCCCGGCGCCGGAATCCGACAGGTGGTAGGCGACCTCCCGGTCCTTCAGCAGCGGGTTCATCGGCACCACCACGGCGCCCAGCCGCAGCACCCCGAAGTACACGATCGGGAAGTACGGAACGTTCGGCAGCTGCATGCCGACCCGATCACCCGCCCGCACGCCCTGCTCGCGCAGCAGCCCGGCCGCGCGGGCAACGGCGCCGTCGAGCTCGCCATAGCTCAGCACCCGATCGTCGAGCTTGACCGCCGGACGATCGCGAGCATCCGCAGCTGCTGACGACAGCTGCTCGGCAAAGTTCGTCATTTCCCCTCCTCGGGAGTCCTCCGCATCGCGCTCGGAGCGGCGCGGAATCCGCCCCATCCGAGCGGCGCAAGCCTACCCCGGCGAACGGGAAATCAACCTCGATGAGTCGCGCCGAACGGCTGTAGTCGTGCCCCACGCGTTAAGGGGCTGCGACTGCTCCCTGTGCTCTGCCCGCGTTGCGCACGATCTCATCGATGATCCGCGGCCACAGCGCGGACGGCATGTCGTGCGCCATCCCAGGGATGATCACGAGCCGCGCACCCGGGATCGCGGCGGCGGTCGCTCGCCCCCCGGACGGCGTCACGAGCCGGTCGGCGTCCCCGTGGATCACCGTCGTGGGCACGCGCAGCTGCCGCAGCAGCGGTGTGCGGTCGGGGGCCACTCCGATCGCGGCGAGCTGGCGCGCCGAGCCGTCGGGGTGCAGGCCGCGGTCAAAGCACCGCTCCGCCGTCGCGCGCAAGCGGTCGGGATCGGGCGGGTAGCGCCTGGAGCCGATCGCCCGGAAGGTGGCAAGAAAGTCCCGGACGTAGTTGGCGCGGTCGAACCTCGGGCGCCGCAGCAACCGCGGGTACAGCCGCGGGTGGGTGCGGCCGACCCGGCGGCTGCCGGTGCTGGACATGATCGATACCAGCGAGAGCACCCGCCCGGGGTGACGGATCGCCAGCAACTGGGCGATCATCCCGCCCATCGAGACCCCGACTACGTGCGCCGCGCCGATACCCAGCTCGTCCAGCAGCCCGGCTGCATCGTCGGCCATGTCATCGAGTGAGTAGGACGCCGCGCGAGGGTCGCGGCGCAGCAGTTGCACGCGCGTCGGCACCGGCTTCTCACGCAGGATCGTCGAGCGGCCGATATCCCGGTTGTCGAAGCGGATCACCCAGAAACCCCGGCTCGCGAGGTTCCGGCAGAACTCGTCGTCCCACAAGACCATCTGCGAGCCGAGTCCCATCACCAGCAACAGCGGCGGGCTGACCTCGTCGCCGAAGGTCTCGTAGCAGAGGTCGATCTCGCCGGCGCGGGCGAGGCGCTCGCCCGCGCTCACCGCGTCACCTCGCTGTTGGAACGCCCCGCAGCGGTCGTCGGCGTTTCCGCAGCCGGGGGAAGACGCCTTCCCTGCCTGCGCCGCCGACTGGAGGATCGCGAGGGCGCGCTCCGCAACTCGGCCATGCCGTGCTCGATCCCGCGACACAGCACGTCGATGTCGGGGGCGCTGTCGCGGTCGCCGGTCACACCGAAGTTGATGTTCCCGTCATAGGAGAAGATCGCCACGCCCACACGCACCGACCCGCCTAGCGGCACGAACGGGAACGCCTCGAGCATACGCCGGCCGCACAGGTACAGCGGGTGCTGGGGGCCTGGCACGTTCGTGGTGACTGTCTGCACAGCGCGCTGGGGGACGCGGCTGCCGACGCGGCCGCCAAGCGCCAGCAGCATGGCCGGCGCGAACCCGCCCAACGCGGTGAGCCGCTCCGCTGCCACCGCCTCGCCCGAGCGCTTGAGCTTCTGCATCTGCTCGCGGATCGCGTCCAGTCTCGCGACCGGGTCCTCGATGCAGATCGGCAGATCGGCGAACATCGCCGAGACCTTGTTGTTGTAGGTGCCCCGCTCGTGCTCGGCGCGCACCGACACCGGCACCATCGTGCGCACGAACCGGTCCTCCACCGATTCGCCGCGAGCCAGCAGCAGCTCGCGGAACCCGCCCGTGATCGCCGCCAGCACGACGTCGTTGACGGTCCCGCCGTGCGCCTCGCGGATCTGCTTGACCTCCGACAATCGCGCGCGCGCCCAATCCCAGCGGCGGTGCGGGCCGATCGCGCCGTTCAGCGAGCTAGGAGGCGGGGCCTGACCAAGCCGCCGCAGGTTCACCATCCCGCGGGTTACATCGAGCGCCTGCCGCGCGATCCGCCGCGGTCCGCGGATCGCCGCGAGCGCGGTGCGGATCCCCTCATACGGGCTCGCCGCGCGCCCGGCAACCGCGTAGGCCACCAGCTCGGCCGGATTGGGCTCGCGCTCCGGTCGCCACGGATCCGCGATGGGAGGTTCGGGCTCCCGCTGTGAATCGAGCAGGACGCTCAGCAGGTCAGTCGCGGACACGCCGTCGACCATGCAGTGATGGACCTTGGAGATGAACGCCCACCGTCCCTCGTCGAGCCCTTCGGCGATCCAGATCTCCCATAGCGGCTTGGTGCGGTCAAGCTGCTGGGACATCACCCGGCCCACCAGGTTGCGCAGCTCCTGATCGCCACCCGGGGAGGGCAGCCCGGTGCGGCGCACGTGGTAGTCGAGGTTGAAGTGCGGGTCATCGACCCACGTCGGGCGCCCCAGGTCCAGCGGCACGAAGCGAACCTTCTGCCGGTAGCGGGGGACCAGCGGCAGGTGCCCCGCGATCGCCGCCGGGATCTCATCGGGTCCAGGGGCCGGTCCCTCGAAGATCCCAACCGAACCGATGTGCATGTGCGTGACCGCGTCCTCGATGTGCAGGAACGAGGCGTCGAGTGGGCTCATCGTCTGCATTGCTGCTCCTTTGCCGTACGTCGCGCTGTCTCTAGCCGAGTCTCGCCCCGAAGATACCCCGCCGGCCTCAGCGACCAATCCAGCGCTTGGGGTTATGGACCATCATCGTCTCGAGCTGCTGGTCGCTCATGCCGGCCTCCCTCAACGCGGGGATCACGGCCTCGAACAGGAACGTCATGCTCCAATCGGTCGCGGCGCCGGACGCCTGCAGCTGCTCGATCCCCTCCGGCGGATACCAGTCCAGGCCATTGGCGATCGGAATGTCGAAATCCTGCGAGAGGAACATTCGCTCGGCGTAGCCGCGGCTCAGCAGCTCGATCACCGTCGCGTTGCGGCGATCGGTAGGCAGGAAAATGTCCAGCCCGTAGCGATCCATGCCGATGTACACGCCGGTCTCCAGCAGCCGCTCGATGTACTCCAAATCGTCGGTATCGCCAGTGTGCGCGATCTGAATCTTCTCCGGCGCCACCCCCTCCTCGAGCAAGATCTCGACCTGCCGAGGGCCAGTGCCGGACGCGGGACGGGAATGGGCCATGATCGGCGCACCTGTCTGCAGGCTCGCGCGCGCGGCGGCGCGGTGAATCTTCTCGATGCGCTCGTTGACGCCGGGCTCGTCAGCCGCGCACTTGATGAACGCCGCCTTCATGTCGGTGCCCTGGATCCCCCGCTCGATGTCGTGAACAAACAGACCCGCGATGAAGTCAGCGTCGCGGTTGAGCAGGAACTGCGGGAGGTGATCGTAGGTGTAGATCCCGGTGCACGCCACGATCTGCAAGCCAGTGTCGGCCGCCAGCCGCGCCACCGCCCCGATGTCGCGACCGAGCAGCATCGCGGTTGGCTCCCCCACCGTCTTTACCCCATGAGCCTTGACCGCCTCGGCGCTCTCGAGCGCGAGGCTGTACTCCCGCTCGTGGTCGCGAACGTGCGGCCACTGGACCGAGACCGCCTCATCGGAGGAGAAGAAGTGCTCGTGGATCAGCGTCAAGCCGAGCTGCTCGACATCGATCTCCCCCGTAACCGTCTGTACCGTCGCCACCGCTCTCCTCCTGTCGATCGCCGAGTCCAGACGAGCCTAGCCGCGATTCCAGCTGCGAGCCACCCCCGCTCCACGCTGGGCGCCGCTCATCTCGAGCTCGGGGCAGACTGAAGCTGTTCAAGGACGATCTCGACCACGCGTCTCCAGTAGCGCTCGCCGTGCTCGACGCGGGCCTCAGCGCCCGGATCTCGACCCGCTCGATCGGCCCCAGCCGCTCGAGCGGACGCGCCAGCGGCGCGAAGTTCCCACCGTGACGCGCTGGCAGCTCGCGTTGTGCGAGCGCGATAGACGTGGGCCATCGAGTCGTTGCTATAGGCCGACTCGATGGCCCACGCCCGGCGCTCGAGGCTCTCAGGGCGATGATTGCCGCGAGCCGTGGGAGGCTTCGCGACGTGGGGATGATCGATGAACCGACGCGGGGTGTGGTGGATGGACGACCCTGCGGTTGGCGGCCGGCCCGCGGGCATCCTGAACGCGTCGTCTGGCGTTCCAACGCCGTGGCTCGTGATCGCTCTGCCACGGTTGCGATCACCCGCGCGCCCACCTATCCGCGCAATCCGGGTCTTTCGACGGATCACCGTCGAGGCGCGTGCCAAACCGAAAGCGGGGCTCTCCGGGGGCGAAGTCGAGTGCGTTGCCGAATGCCGGCCGGCCATCCCCGTGAGGCAAGCAACGTGGTCGCGTCCGCGCGAGATAGAAGCGTGTGACCGCAGGATCGCGCGTGCCCAGTCGGGCCGGTGCGTGTACTTGAGCGAGTTTCCAATCGGCCCGCTCAGGCGTTCCGTGAGCGGGCCGATCGGGTGGCGGGGTCTAGCGTCTGCGACGAGCGACGACGTACAGGGCTCCGCTGCTGAGCAGCAGGATGCGGAGCCCGCTGCCGAGTGTGGCGATGCTGATGGTGAGCAGGTGCGGGAAGCGGGCGCCGATGCTCAGCTGGCTGCGCGCACGTACGTCAGCAGAGCATGTGGCGGCAACCAGCACCGCCACATGCTCTGCGCGAACGGATTCCGGGGTCAGTGTTCGACCGCTGGAATGGCGATGGGCTCTGGAATGGCGATGG
>CAVYFE010000010.1:0-201209 GCA_963767695.1 uncultured Solirubrobacterales bacterium | reverse complement strand
GGACCAGCAGCGTCGTCCAGCATCGCCGGCGTGGCTGCTCACGCAAGCGGAGCGGAAGCCGCCGAGCGCCGGCCGCGCGGCCGGCCGTCGGCTGCTCGTTTGCACCAGGAGCAGTGAGGTCGGCAGCGCGGATCGCGTCGCTGCATCACGCCTACACCGGTCACGCGCATGCGGCTGCCAGCGTGGCTGCTCCGTCACGGATCCAGTAGGCCGTGAAGGAGCCGGACCGGCATCGCAACCTCGTCACGAGGGCGACCGGGTTAGCAGGAGCCGGCTAGCACCGGCTCCTGCTTCGGCCGGAGAGCAGGGCTATGGACCCCCCGGCTCCCGACGCCGGGCTGCCCGGCGGAGCGGCCGGTTGCGGATCTGGCGACGAGCAGGTCGCTGGTCAAGGCCGGGGCCGACACCTGCCTTCATGGTCGCGCGGGTACTCGGCCGGTGACGGCGCCGGAGCGGGTGGCTATGTCCGGGAGCGGCAGCGATTGTGAGCTGCCGCAGCACCCAAGCGTCGCTGGTCATCCCGCGAGCCGCGACCGCGCGACTCGCCGCCTATCGTTGGACCCGCGAGAGTTTCGGATGGCCGGCCGCCGCCTCCAGTGACATAGCACCCCGGCGTGCTCCGGTAGACGGCGGGGTGCTGTCTCTACCCGGACACCGCGGTGGCGTTTGCCGCGGTCACTATCAGCTTGTGCGTCTCCTCCGGGTGGGAGACCATCGCGCAGTGTCCGCTTGCGACCTCGATTGTGCCGGCGCCCATCCGTCGTTGAACGCGTCCTCGAGGAGCCCGAGGACGATCCCGAACACTGCGTGGCGGATCGTCGCCTGGCCAAAGGCTCGGCGGCTGGCGGCGAGCTTTGGCAGCTCCTTGCGGGCAGGGTGGTAGCGGTCGACCAGCGCGGTCATCGGCCAGGTCGCGAGGTGCTCGATGAGGCCCGCGAGCAGGCCGCGGAGGACCGCCGGCCCCGGCAGGGACGGCTTGAGCCGCGCGTATGCGGCGCCCAAGACCGCGCCCGTTCTGCACGTGGAGCGCGAAGCCGATGGGTCGCCAGTCGTCGCCGCGCGTCACGAGCTTTCCCAAGATCTCGACATCGTCGTACTCGGAGTTGAAGAGGCGTTTGTCGAGTGGCTCCTCGAGCGTCATCACCACCGTCGCGATCGCGCCCGCAACCCCCCCTCGCAAGCTCGTCGTCTGCATTGGTCAAGCATGTCAGGGCCACTGCGCTGGCACAACCGACGCCGACCAACGCCTCGATCGCCGATCTGCCGCGTGTCGGTGGGCCAGTCTCAGAGGACGGGGCGGACGATCAGCATCCCCCGACTCGAGACGAGCTGCTCCAACTCGTCCGCCAACTGCTGGACCCGTTCGCTCGCCTGTTGCTCAAAGCGATCCACCTCGACGATCTCCGCGATCAGCACGTAATCGGCTTGACCGATCGCCTGTCCGGGCACGTCCGTCGGTCGCGTAAGACGCCACTCCGACACTGTGTCCAGCGATCCGCGGACGATGTCCCGATCCCCCGCCATGAGACGCTCAAAGTCGTCGGCCAGCTCCGGCGAGCGCAGCTGAAACCACATGAGGAGTGTCGCGGGCGGACTCGTGCGCGGAGCGTAGTGCAGAATCGCGCGTGGAGTTTGCTTGCGGCGCCTCGCCTGCCTGCTTCGCACTCAGGGCTCGTCAGAGATCCTGGACATCTCCGACAACAGGAAGGACTGTCATGAAGATCGTGGTCATTGGTGGGAGCGGTCTCATCGGCCGCAACGTCGTCAGCCGGCTTGTCGCACAGGGGCACGATGCGGTGCCGGCCTCGCCCGCCACGGGCGTCGACACCATCACGGGTGAGGGCCTAGCAGAGGTGGTGGTGGGCGCTGACGTAGTCGTCGACGTTTCCAACGCGCCGGTCTGGGACGACGACGCGGTCATGAAGTTCTTCACAACCTCGTCGCGCAACCTGCTGGCGGTGGAGCGAGATGCTGGCGTCGGCCACCACGTCGCGGTGTCGATCGTCGGCGCCGACCGCTTGCCCGACAGCGGCTACCTCCGCGCTAAGGTCGCCCAGGAGGCCGAGATCGAGGCTGGGTCGATCCCCTACACCATCCTGCGTTCCACGCAGTTCTTCGAGTTCCTGCGCCAGATCGTCGAGGCAGGTGCCGAAGGCGACAGCGTCCGGCTGTCGACCGGGCTGATTCAGTTCGTCGCCGGCGACGACGTCGCGGGGACGGTGGCCGAGCTCGCGATCGGAGCGCCGGTCGGCGGCCGCATCGAGCTGGGCGGGCCCGAGGCGCTGGGCATCGACGCCTGGGCGCGGCGGCTGTTCGCGGCCACCGGCGATAACCGGGCCGTCATCGCCGACCCGCATGCTCGGTACTACGGCACTGAGCTGCACGGCGGCGAGCTGACGGCGGGCGAGGGCGCCCGAATCGGGAAGGTCGACTTCGACACGTCGTTCGCCGCAAACCAGCAGTAGGCCCGCTAACCCCAACGCCGCCTCGGTCGGGCCCGCGTTCCTCGCGGAACGAGTATCTGGCTGCTCTAACGGACGGTCCTCCTAAGCGCGGAACGGGGGCCGCTGCCTCTGAGCCTTATGGACGAATGCGGATGATCGTCTTCCCGTTGCGTCGCCCGGTCGGGTTGAGGGCGGCGACGGCATCGTCAAGGGGCGCGACGTTGCCGATGTTGGTCCGCAGTCGTCCGTCCCGCACCCGCTGGACGATCTCACTCAGTTGCGCACGATCGGACTCCACGACGAAGTCGACTGCCAGGCCGTCGGCGGGCCGCGCCTCGGGCGGCCCTACGATCGTCACCAGGGTTCCTCCGGCGCGGATCAGGCTTGCGGACCGCTTCTGGATGTCTCCGCCGATGACGTCGAACACCAGGTCAACGGCGCCGACATCTTCCAGCGCGTCGTGCTCGAGGGCGACGAACTCCTGCGCGCCGAAGTCGAGCGCCTTCTGGCGGTCGGCGGCGCGCCCGGTGCCGATCACGTAGGCGCCAGCCTCACGTGCGAGTTGTGTCACCATCGTCCCGACGGCGCCGGCCGCGCCATGCGCGAGGACGCTCTGCCCCGCCTGAAGGTGGCCGTGGTCGAACAGTCCCTGCCACGCGGTCAGACCCGAGATCGGCAGGCTCGCGCCCACGGTGAAGTCGATGTCACCCGGCAGCGGCGCGAGGTTGCGCGCCTCAATCGCCACATACTCCGCCAGGGTGCCGTCGCGATGCCAGTCCGCGAGGCCGAACACCCGCTGTCCCACCGACACCCCCGTCGTGCCGTAGCCCAGGGCGGTGACCACTCCGGCCAGCTCGTGCCCAGGGATCGACGGTGTTCGGTCACGGTTGGCGCGATCGGTCCAGGTCGAGGGCCACTCCATCTCAGTCGGGACGAATCCCGACGCATGAATCTGAACGATGACGTCGTTTATCGCCGCTGGCGGCTCGGGCCGCTCCACCAGCGTCATCCCGGCCGTTCCCGCAGCTTCGTCCGTCACCACAATCGCCTTCATCCGGCACCTCCCGGCGTCGAGTTCTCGCCTGTTAGCAGACTGGATCGACGGTGAGCGCCACAGAACTCTCGCGGGCTGCCAACCCGGCGTCAAGCGCCAGATAACCCGTCGGGCGGCCAGCCCCGCATCCGCGACCGCACAGGCATCCTCGAGCGGGGCTTCACGCGTCTCGGAATGCGCGGCACGCGCGTCTCGGAGGGCGCCTCACCGCAGCTTGGCAGCCGCGACGCGGGCGCGTGCGCGAGTTCCGCGCTGAGCAGGGAAGCCGGCGCCGGACGCACCATGCTCGCAGCCGGAGCAGAGCAGGTCTCGAGCAGGCCCGAACGCGCTGGCGGATTACGCCTATTCCGGCCACGACGCCGCCATGGCCCAGGGACCGATACCGCACGCGGTCGTCGAGCGCGCGTTCGAGGTCCCCGCCAGACGCCCGCTCCTCGAATGCGCCACTGCCGGGACGCCGCCGATCTTGTTCTCACGCAACAAGCAGCGCCCGATCGCCCGGGCTCGGTTGTCCCGCCAGCACGCACCGCGAAGGGTCTGGGAACCTCGGAGAACAAGGCTCGCTGGATCGTCTCGATTTCGTCTCCGACCTCCTTGACGATCGAGTTCAGCAAGCCCACGGCCTCGTGTCCCACACACAGCTCATGGTCGATCCCAGCCGCGAGCATCACGCGAGGGTCCACTGAAACGCCCGGCCTGACGCCTTCGAGGTTGAACCGGAGAAGAACCTCGCCCGGCTCGAGCTTGGCTTTGGGAAATGTCTCGATCTTGTTGGCTTCGATTTCCTTCCCGCCGACGACAACACGGTGCCGGTCAGCGACGGGCCAGACGATCGCCGGATGCACGAGGTGGTGTCGATATTGCGCGGCCAGCTCGTGCAGGATCCAAAGCGCCTCGCTGCCTCCATGAAACGGCTGGACGGCTTCGATGGGGTGGGTGTACCTCGGCGGGAGCTTCTTGAGCCGATTGTCCTTCCGATACAGTTCTCCCACTTGTAGATCGGGAACTCGACCGACTCCGGCCGGAACGGCTTTCCACCGTCCTTCGGCGGCTTCAGCAGCGACGGGTCGTCGCGCACGGCCAGTAGCGCCACCTGATAGGCCGTGTAGTTCAGGGCAGCGCGAGCGTGATCGAGAAACCGCCCCCAGGAGACGGGCAAGCTCGGTCAGCGCGAGCAGTTCGGCCTTGGGGTCGGTGCGGCTGTGGAACCGGACTTCCCACCGAGCGACGTTCCACTCGGCCCACAACCGGTAGGGCTCCGTCCGGAAGAACTCGACGCTACGGTCCGCGAAGAGGTGGCCGTGCATGTCGGCCCAATCAACGCGAAGCCAGGCGTCCGTCAGCGGATGGGAGGCCTGGGCCGCCAAGCCGCCCATCGTAATACCGGGCGGCGCTACTCCGAGGTCTGCGCAACAGCCATCCGCCGACGGCGACACACTGATCCTATGGCGGATGCTCCCGGTCACGTCGATGTCGTCTACCTCCCGTATCTCCCGCTCAGAGAGCGGACCGTCGTCGGCGACTGGGAGCTGATCCCGAGGTCGGAGTTGCAAACTGCCGACTGCTTGGACGACCGGGCCGAGGAGCTCGCTCGCGGGCTCGGTCAGATGTATGTCTTGCCGAGGGAGGCCAAGACCTCGGCGGGTGCGTTCGCGCGGCCAACCGACGGGCGCATCGGGGACGAGGCCCGCGACATGCAGCGATTCGCAGACCTACGGCGCGCCTGCGTGACGGCGGTGCTGGACCCCAACCCCGACCCCACGCTCCCGGACGAACAGAAGGACTGGAACGCCGGGCATTGGATGCTCAGCACCGAGAACGCGACCGTCGTCGGCCACGGCATCAACCGCGACGGCTACACCGGAACCAACATCGGCAGCCGATTCCCGTCTCTCCACATCGGCGTGTCCGTGCTAGATCAACCGGACAAGCTGAACGGCCAGCGCGGTGAGATTCTGCCCCCAGCCGACCTGCGGATTCCGACGTGGGCGACGAAGCACTTCGATGCCGAGTTCGCCACCGCTGTGTGGGAATCGATCAGACGCGGGAACGACGCGGCTCGGCGGTTGGGTCGAGCGATCGACTGGCTCGCGCTGGCGACGCTGAACACCACGTCCATGACTAACGACGTGCGCGTCCCGGCGCTGCGGGCCGGGCTCGAGGTCCTGTTAGATGAAGATGACTTCCTCGAACTGGCGGACCGCCTAGCTCAACTCGTCAAGGACGACTCTCAACCGGTTGAGCGCAGCTGGCACAACCGCAAGGGCAACACAGTCAAGAAGGAGCTGAGCGACGTCGCCTGGTGGTGCGTGCGCTTCTCGTTCCTGCGGAACGCGCTGATGCACGGCAGCCCGGTAGCGGCCGATGATTGGTTCCACGGCGAGGACGTGGTGTCACACATCGACCTCGGCGACTGGTATCTACGCCAAGCCATCAAGCACACCGTGGCAGCCGATGGTCACGCGAGCATTCTCGAAACGCCACTGTACCGCGCGATCCTCGCCGCCGTCATAGCGCGCAAAGAGGCTCAGGCCGAGTCAGACGGCCCGTCGCCTGCTTGAAGGTCGGCGACACGGTTAGGATCGCGACGTGAGGCCTAGACGACCCAAACGGTCAAACGTCGCTGCCGCGCTGGCTTCGGTCAGCCTCCTCACTGCTTGCGGGTCGTCCACATCGCCCAAGTCTTCAGGCTGGACCTCAGCAGACCAGAAGTCCTACCTCGTCTCTTGCCACAAGCTCGCTCTTAGGGGTCTCAAGGGCGTCACAAGGCAGCAGCGCGACACCTACTGTGCCGCGCAGCTCAAGAACGCCGAGAAGTACAACCCGCACCACATCGGCGTTCACGGCTTCGTCGGGGCGTACTCAGTGTCCGGCGGGCCAGGCTAACTACGTTCGGACGGGCTACGGGCCTCCAAACGGCGTCGCGACGGCGTCTTGGCGTTGTCCAGGGTGCCGATCGCAGACGGGAGCGGCCATGACGCCGCCGGCTGCTGACCGGCGGGCGCTGTCACTGTCGAACATAGGCAGCCGCGCCACTCCTTGTTGCGATCCCCGCGCCTGGGCGTATGCAGGTCTGGACGGGGGGACGGCGCCGGTCTCGCAAGCTCGCCAATCTCGAGCATCTCGGCGGCGCAGATCGTGGGGCTGGCCGCCGCGCCGGTCTGCGGCCCTGGTTTCGCGCCGAAGGAGCACGTGGCGCTTGCTCGATTCCAGCAAGCACCGACCGCCGCCCGTGGACGAGCGCGACGGTCCAGTGGCCGCCTCGGGCACTGCTCCCTCTGCGGCGAAGCAGCCACGTCACTGGCATCGCCGCGCGACCGCTTCCGGACAAAGGCGGCGACCGGATCCGCGACGAAGACATGGCCTGAATTGGTGGAACCAGCAGTCGACGGCCGACCGCGCGGCCGGCCGCTCGGCTGCTTCCGCTCCGCCTGCGTGACCAGCCACGCCGGAGACACTCGAGGACGCTGTTGGTCTGGACGAGGAGCAGCGGCCCGATATGGCGATCGCAGCACTCCTCCTTCGCCACGGAGCGGAAGTTCGAACACGCCCGTCCAGGCCTCGCGAGACGCCTCCATTGGAACGGGAGCGGGGGGCGCGGAGCCTCGACGAGACTTCTCGTTTGTCGCCATTCCGGCACTCTCGCCGAGTCGGCTGCTCCCGGCCGAGACCAGAAGTCTGGCCGGGCCGGGTCGCACCTGAGCTAGAGCAGAGCACGCCGCGGCACGAGATGGGTGCGTCCTGCTCATCGCCTGATGGCGGAACTGGGCGCGATCGATGCCCTCCGAGCGGGTTCGTCGCCAGGCTGGTCTACGTAATGGCCGATATCAGGCGCCAGTCGGTGACCGGCGTCGACGCTTGCTAGATCTTCCGGCCCAGGCCGGCGAAGACGACGGCCGTCGGGGCTCGCTCCGAAGCCGGCAACCATTCCGCGGGCATGCCGGACTGCAGCGCACCGCTCCTGGGGAGACGACATCGTTGTCCGCGCGCGAGGAAGCGTTCCCGAGCAAGGACGCGAGGGCGGATGCGTGACTCTCCGCGCGCGTGTAATCCGGCCGCTTCAAGCGGCGTAGCAGGCCAGTCCGCTCAGCGGTAGCCGCGCGCGGTCTACCCAGCCGGGCACGGACGCCCGGCCGCTTGTCCGCGCGCGAGGACCGGCTGGGCTCACAGCCGCCGATGCAGCCTTCGTTGCCGCCGTGCGTGAACCCATTTGTGGCTGTGACAGCGGTAGCCATCGACATCCCCGGACCGTTGTCAGCGACACACGAGCGCTTCGAGACCCGGGTCGCCTCGTCCCCATGATCACGCCCGAGCTGCACGCGTGCGTTTCGTGCCGCGACTGCTCATTGCGTGGGCGGCCGCATCGCCAGCTGAGAGTCGGTCGATTGCACGCGCCAGCGCGAAAGCAGCAGCTGGCCACGTATCGCCGAGGTCGCACACAGGGACATGCGCGATCACGCGAGGGGAGCCGTCTCGGCGTGGGCGACCGGACGGCTGCTTTGGGCGATAGGAGCAGCGAGGGTTTGGCCGCGTCGTCGCTAATCGGCGCCGCGTTAGAAGCGAGATCGGCTCCGGACGCCGGCTATTGCTTTGCCCGGGGCGTTAGCCAGGAATCTGCAAGCACCTATGTGCGCTTGTCGCGAATTGGAGGGTAGCTGGTTGCCGCACCGAGAGACGCGTAAGCGCAGAGCAGGGAGGTTCGCAGCGATGCCAATTGGTCTCCGGTCGCGCTTCTCCCAGTTGGCGCAGTTACTCAGATCCGGCATTGACGCCGCCGCTGGGGAGTGGCTCGGAACTGGACGCCGGTACGTCTTGGCCGCTCCAGCGCCGGACCCGCGACAGTCGCATCAAGGACTAGATGCAACGGCCCAACCTACCGGCTTGTGCCCTGCAAGTGGACAACTCTCTGACTCCTTCAGTCCTAAGGCTGAAGGTTCAGTCTTCCACGCCGCACCGAGCTCTCAGGGGCATTAGGTCGACGCACGGCGAAAAAGACCGGACGACGCGGGGTGCCCGGCTCGATCGGCGTGAGCGGTCTTGATTTAGCGAATTGCGGGCGTAGCCTCTGGTTTGCCGGATGCGCGGTCGCCGCCGGTGGGAATGAGTGTGAGCTACGCTCACCGCAGGCGCTGCAGTTATTGAGCCCTGTTGTAGCTCGTCCCCGCTGGCAGCCTCTCGGGTTAGACGGACCAACCCGCTACAGCCGTCCAACCATTGGCGGCATCATGGAGGCGTGATGCATTCCACAGCGAAGACCATCGACGGTGCTCAGAAGCTGCGAGCCTTGGAGCGCGCCAACCGGGTGCGAAGCGCCCGCGCACAGCTCAAGCGGCGGATAGCGGCGGATGACCTGACGGCGGCCGAAGTCATCCTGAGCTCACGCTGGGAGTTTGACGGCATGACGATCGGGGAGCTGCTCCTCAGCCAGCGCCATTGGGGCGAAGTCCGATCCCGTGGATTCCTCGCCCGCCTGGGACTGGGCGAAGGCAAGACCATCGGGTCGATGACCGCGCGCCAGCGGATCGCCTCAGCCGCGTTGCTCACACGCGGCCAGGGCCGCGAGCCGACAGCCTGATCACATGTCTCCATGAGAGCAGGCCGTTGAAATCGCGCCGCTGGTGGGCCAGCTGGCTCGCGTCGAGGATGCCGCACGGGAAACCCGCACGGATGTCCTGAGCCCACCTGGACCCACCTTATCTATGAGTTGCTCGAGGCTCATGACAACACGGCGCGATTTGCTGCTGACTTAGCGGTCGACCCGCACTGGCAGGTGCACTTGGAGTATCTACGCGACCTCCAACTCCACGGGCGCGAGTCACTGGCACGAGGGACCACCGGACCGCAACGCTGACGTACGAGCCGTCAGCTCGCTTCCATTTGGACCGGGTCCCACTCGGGGCTACTCCCCGCGGCCAGATGGTCAACGCGAGACGAAGTGTCTGGCCAGTGCCCTCGTTTCGTTCGCAAAGAGCGGGGCCATGGTCGCGCTCCGGGCGGATCTGTGCTAAGCCGATAGTCCACCAGCGGGACTGCAATCTGTGCGGCTACGTGCAGTTTGGCGGGACTCAGAAAGGATGCGCGGAGATGAAGCAGACCGCGCCGCTCTCGTTCGACCGGGGCAGCGAGCAGGTCGAGGACATGATGGAGCAGGGGTTGCCGTTCGCGTGCGTTGAGGATCTGATCGATGGCGCTCGGCTGCCTTGGGATCACAAAGCGGCGTTGTGGCTCCTCGCTTGGTCGCTGCGTGACCCTTTGCTCCAGCGCCAGGATGCGCGCTTGACGGTGCGCTTGGTCAGTAGCGAGCGGCTCGCCACCGGGTGAGGCCGTGCAAGCAGAACTGCGCTGAGAGCGCCGCTGGTTCGGCCGTGCTGTTGCGTGCGGTGCCGCGCAGGTGTAGCTCCGTCCGCGTCTTCACCGGGTCGACGGGAGCCCTAGGGGGGGTGATGCTCGCGGCGGTGCTCGACCGCGACGACCACCACGCCCGCAGCGAAGCAGGCGCTGAGCCTGGCGCCCCAGCTCTCTCCCGCCGCGTCGCCGCCGCGCGCTTGACATCGAGCCAAAAGCTAGGAGACTCGAACGTACTCGCTATGGGAGTGTCTCGGTCGGCACGGCTGGGGGACGATCAAGAAAGGGGGATCCGATGACCCCCTGCGCACGCATCAACGGCGGCCGGACATGATCAGGCCCGACGGCTGGCGACCGGACGGCGAACTCGCTGCTGCGATCTCAAACACCGTAGTCCAGGCGCTCGCGCGCACGACCGGCCGTGGCCCCACGAAGGCGAAGACCACAATCGGGGACAACGGCGTCTTCGTCGTGCTCCAGGACAGCCTCACGCGCGGCGAGCAGACGCTCGCGGACGCCGGCGAAGGAGCGGCCGTGCTCGATCTGCGCAGACGCTGGCAACGCGTAATGGAGGCGGACGTCAGCCTCGAGATCGAGGAGCTGACTGGCCGCACGGTGATCGGCTTCATGAGCGACAACCACATCGACCCTGACCTGGCCGTCGAAGTATTCGTGCTCGAACCACTCGCCGACCCGGGCGTTCAATGACCAGAATGTCGCCCTAGACCCTGCCGTCACACCAGCCCAGTACCGGCGAGCACCCGGACGGCACGACCAGCCCGGAGCAGATCTCGCGAAGCCCGCGCCTGACTCGACCGGCTTTCAACCACGCGGTGGCTGCACACGGCTCGTAGCGACTGTTTTGCCGACGTAACCGCCTCGGCAGCGCGGCCGCCCGCGGGGCGAGGAGTAGATTCGCGGTTGGGGGACGACCCCTGGAAGCGGCGTAGGAGCGATATCGCCTTCCTGTGTCGACGGCCGGTGGCGGACCCCACCATTGTTGTCGGGGCGCGAGCCGCCACCTTCGACAGTCGGCGTGTCGAACTGAGACTGCCGCCCCAGCGACTCAGCTACCCCACAGCACAAGACTGCGATCGAAGACGCGGGTCGGCGAATCGGCGAGCCGAGCTGCGAGCGTCCGCGGCGCCGGTCGACCGGCCAGAGACGCGGGCGGTCGAGCCTTTCGCTGGCTCTGCGGAGACGATGAAGGAGCGGCCGCCCCTCGTTTCGCCCGTCGTTTCGGCCTCGCCGGCGACCGAGTGCGCGTACTCGTCTGGCGGTTTACCTGGGGCTGTCGGCATTGGCGTCGAGCGGGTTTACCTCGAAAGCAAGCGAGCACCGAGCTCGCGAACGCCGCCCAGCAACGCCTCGGTGCCACTGGTCAACGCGCAATCTTAAAGTTTGCAGTCGCTCACATGCGCCGTTGAAATAGGCACTGTCAGGAGGTGAGCTGGCCCTGCGGCCAGCATCCTCAGCCCAAGCCCGAAAGCCACTGACGGCACGAACGCGCTGCGAGGCGGGGAGCGGGGGCCACTGGTGGCGACTGCGGGCCCGGTCCACTGTTTCTACGGGCGGCGCCCGTCGGCTCGCGTCAGCGTCGCCCATCATGTGTGTGACGGCCCGTTGGGCATAGCCCTCTTCCTGCGTGCGAATTCAACCGAGGGACGGAAGGCTGAGGAACATGATAGGCACGAAATGCGACGACATAGCGCGCGAGCGCGGCGAACTGAGTCACGATGGAGTCGGCCGGAGGCTGTCGCCGGCGATCGATGCTCGACGACGCTTGAACGCTCCGCGACCCGGTGCTGGCGGGACCAGCGCAAGCCAGGTCGGTCGGCGCGATCCCCGCTACGAGTACCTGACGCATTCCAACGACTAGAAGGAGCTTGAGGAGCATCCGAGCGGTCGTGAAGCCAGCCAGAGTCGCTACGGGCTCTCGCTGAGTGCCTGGGCGACCGCGGCGTTCGCGCTACGTACGTCGTGTCCGATGTGCTCGAGCCGCTCGTTTACGGCAGTGGTCGAGTTCGCCAGCGCATCTCGGAGGCTGCGACCGCCGGACGGCCTCGGCAGCTCCGCCGGCATACCCGATGTCTAACGCGCTCCCGCGGGGGACGCGCGGTAGCGCGAGGCACGCGGCGACGGCCGCGGACAGCCAGCCAGCGTGCTCGGCAGCCCCGAAGTGCTCGGCGAGGCAGCGCTCGTCGTCGAGGCTCGAGTGCGCTCACCCGCGATCGGTCGCCTCATCGCGTCTTGGTCCTATCGTGGCGTCGGCGAGCGCCGTTCACGGATCGGTGTCGGCGCGCGTACCAGATCGCAGCGTCGATCTGCGCACCGGCATTGCGCGGCATGATGATCTTCAGATCGGCACCGCTGTGCGCCCAGTACGCGCTGGAAGCGTTTCCCCCAGCCAACCCTGGGCAGATACCCGCGATAGGTGCAGAACGCTTCGCTCGGTCGCCCAGCGCGGCTTGCGTTTGAACTGTGGCAGCGCGAGGGGGTTGCTAACACGGGCGGCGCGCTCACGGCGCGCCGCCGGGAGGCGGCGCTCGGCAGTTGCTGCGCTAGCCGATCGAGCCCTCCATCTGCAGCTCGATCAGCCGGTTCATCTCGACCGCGTACTCCATCGGGAGCTCCTTGATGATCGGCTCGACGAATCCGTTGACGATCAGTTTCGAGGCCTCGTCCTCCGGAATGCCGTGCGACATCAGGTAGAAGAGTTGGTCGTCGCCGACCTTCGAGACGGTCGCCTCGTGGCCGACGTTGACATCGTCGTCGCCGATCCGGATCGTCGGGTAGGTGTCTGAGCGCGAGTGCTCGTCCAGCAGCAACGCGTCGCAGACCACCTTGGACCTGGAGCCGTGGGCGCCCTTGGCGATCTCGAGCAGGCCCCGGTAGGACCCCCGGCCGCCGTCCTTGCAGATCGACTTAGCAAAGATGTTCGAGGTCGTGTTCGGCGCGCCATGGATGATCTTGGCGCCCGCGTCCTGGTGCTGGCCGGCGCCCGCGAACGCGATCGACAGGACCTCGCCATGGGCTCGCTCTCCGAGCAGGTAGATGCTCGGGTATTTCATCGTCAGCTTGGACCCGAGGTTGCAATCGACCCACTCGACCGTGGCATCGGCGTACGCGACGGCGCGCTTGGTGACCAGGTTATAGACGTTGGTCGACCAGTTCTGGACAGTCGTGTAACGGATGCGTGCGCCCGGGAGGGCGACCAGCTCGACCACCGCGGAGTGAAGTGAGTCAGAGCTGTACGTGGGAGCGGTGCAACCCTCGACGTAGTGAACATACGAGCCCGGCTCAGCGATGATAAGCGTCCGCTCGAACTGACCCATGTTCTCGGTGTTGATCCGGAAGTACGCCTGCAGCGGCATCTCGACGTGGACGCCTTCGGGCACGTACACGAACGATCCACCGGACCACACCGCAGAGTTCAGCGCCGCGAGCTTGTTGTCGTTCGGCGGGATGACCGTCGCGAAGTACTGACGCACGATGTCCTCGTGCTCGCGCAACGCTGTATCCATGTCCGTGAAGACCACGCCCTGCTTCTCGAGGTCCTCGTGAATCTGGTGGTACACGACCTCTGACTCGTACTGCGCGCCGACGCCGGACAGGAACTTCCGCTCCGCCTCGGGAATGCCCAAGCGATCAAAAGTTCGCTTGACGTCCTCGGGCACGTCGTCCCACGACCGGCTGGGCGTCTCGGAGGCGCGCACGAAGTATCGGATGTCGTCGTAGTCGAGCTCAGCGAGCATCGGGGAGCCCCACGTCGGCTGTTTGCGGGCGAAGAAGTGGTCGAGCGCTTTCAGTCGGAAGTCGCGCATCCACTTCGGCTCGGACTTGAACTCCGAGATCTTTTCGACGATCTCCCGGTTCAGCCCCTTGGGCGCCTTGTACAGGTAGTTCTCGGCGTCGTGGAACCCGTAGCGCTGCTCGTAGTCGGCATTGATGCCCGCAAGCTGCTCGTTCTCGGTCAGGATGGTTGTTTCGGGAGTAGCCACTACTCCACCTCCAGCTTGGTTGGCTCGTTGCTCACCGCTCTTCGGGGTGGCGGGCCACGAAAATGGAGTCGTGCGGCCTGCCGCTCGCCGCGGTCGTCGCGCCGGGTTCATCGTGGACGCGGACCGGCTCGGGCATCATCTCGGGGGCCGGCGACTCATTTGACTCGATTGCGAAGGTCGTGTGCATGTGGTGGTGACCTTCACGAGCGCGGATCACCAAGCGCAGCGTCCGAGTGCTCTTTAGGGAACGGCTCTTCCATCGCTGGGACGAAGTCCGTGAGGTCGCCAACCGGCGTCTGGCCGCCTGGTCGGCTTTCAACGCATGGTGCGCTCTCTCGGCATCATCGTTCGCCTGTCGCTGCGTGGCAACGCGAGCGTCCCATTCGGCCTTGGCTTGATCAGCGCGCCGTGAAGCCGTCTCACCGTTGTTCCTTGCTTGTCGGACCTCTTCGCAGATCCGGGCGTACTCTGGATCGCTTCGTTCCCATCGCGCTTGTTCTTCCGCAAAGGTTTCGTGCTCCCACGCATCGGTGTGGCGCACAGCTTCATCGGCATCGCCGAACTTGCAGCGGCCCTGTCCGGCGTGTCCGCCGCCGCTCTGTGACGGCTTTTGCAGGATCGTCATCAGTGACCTCCTACCAAGACCCCCGCAAATGAGGGCGGGTCCTGCTTGTGAACGGCGTTTCTGTCGCTTTGGACGAAACGGCCCGTGAGGTCAGCGAGAGGCAGGTGTTGCCCGCCGGGGGCCTGCGCGAGAGAATCGAGCAGCAGCGGCCGAGAACGGCCCTACCACGACCATACTCCCTTTCCAGGCTTACAACCGACCAATTTGGCTGAGCCATCGCCTCGGTCGAGCTCCCTGAGTTCATGACAATCGCGACGAAGTATGGGATTGCCGCACACAAACCCTCGCGATAGGAGTACTGTCGGTAAGCGGCTGGCCCTGCGGCCAGAATTCTCAGCCCAAGCCCGGACGCCACCAACGGCGTTACGTGCGCCACGAGGCGTGAGGCGCGGGTTACCGGTTTTTGACTGCGGGGCCGCTGCGGTACTCCTATCGGCGCTAACCCACCGCCCGGGTAGATGCGTCTCAAAACTGATTGACCGCGCGCGGGTTATAAGCCCTCATCCTTCGGCGCGGACCCAACAGAGGGACGGGAAGGCTTGAAGGCCATGACGCGCAGCACACTTGACCTCCCACCGCGCAGGCGAGGCGAACTCAGTCGTGATCGCGGCTCGCCGCGGCTCTCGTTCGCAATCGACGCTCGGCGACGCCTGAACGCTCGGCGAGAGGGTGGAACCCGGACTAATGCAGAACCGCACGGTCCGAGCGAGCTCCGCTACGCGCACCTGACGCGATCGCACGACTAGAGAGACCTTACCGATGCCGCATCCCGGCGGACAGAGGAGCGCATAATGCCCCGAGTTGACGTCCTAACCGACGTTCGTGAACGTCACGCCGAGGCCGCTCCGGCCCGCTCGCTACGCCGTGCGACTGCGCGGCGCGCGAGTAGGAGGCGCGCAACCGCCCGCAGCCGTCAGGGCGACAGCAAGACGAGCATTATCGACTTTCTCGCTCAGCATGCGGGGAGCACCGCGGGTGATCTCGCTCAGCATGCGGGGAGCACCGCGGGTGATCTCGCTAAGGGTCTGAACCTCAATCCCGGAAATGTCTCAGCCCGCCTGACCGAGCTCGCGAAGGCCGGCGAGATCAAACGCGCATCACGCGGCTACCGCACCAAGTAGGCGGCGACACTTACGATGAGGGATGACTATCGCCTTTGAAGTCGGCAAGCGCGTCGTGGCCAAGTCCGTGGAGAGCAGCAGCGTCTTGAAGCGGCGCTCGAGGGAATGGGACTGTTGGAACAGGGGTCGTCTCCTTGCCGACCATCTCGTACCGTACGCACGTGCCTGAAGGTCTGAAGGCGTTGGCCAAGGGGGAATGGCGCGGGTCGAGCCAGGGGGCGGCGGAGGGGGGCGCTGGTCGCTTCGAGGCGCGCCTCGGTTGCTTCCTTCGCAAGAGGACTAAGCTCGGTTGGGTGGACGACGATGCGATTCGCGCCTTGGTGATTCGCCTGTCGCGTCCGGACGTCTCCGGCGGCGACACGATTGAGCGCGCGGCGATCCTCGCGGAAGGCAGTGACCTGGCGGCGGTCGTGGCGTGGATCCTCGCCCGCGGCGGTAAACCCGAGGCGGCGGTCGCTGTGGTCTCAGCGAGGGGTCTGCACAGCTCGCGGCTCAGCGGCAGCGATGGAACGCAAACCTCGGCGCCGCTGCGCTACGTGCTGCCGGCCGGCTCGCTGGGCTGAGAAGCACACGACGTATCGAGTCCCGCTGCGCAGACCCCACCATCCGCTGCTCCGCCGTCAACGCGCGCTCCTCGCCGTGCCCAAACTCCCGCAAGCGGCCCTGGAATGCAGATTACGAGCCAGTTTGCAAAGGCGCCCCAAACCGGCTGGACGGCGACACTCCGGTCGATGCTCGGGTCGTGGCGGGTCCGGCCGGGACGAGCCGGAATAGCCATCCCCATGATTTGGGCTACGTGTTGGCCGGGGTCGTCTGGGCCTCGATCGTCCGGCTGTCGGCGCCTTCGCTGATCGGCACCTTGCGGGGCTTCGCCGACTCGGCCACCGGGATGCGCAGCGTCAGCACTCCGTTTTCATAGCTGGCCTCGAGGCGCTCGGCGTCGAGCGTGTCGCCCAGGAACAGCTGGCGGGTGAACGCGCCGTGCGGACGCTCAGCGGCGATCACCTCATCGCCCTCGAGGTGCTCAAAGCGCCGCTGTGCCTTGATCGTGAGCGCGTTCTGCTCGACGGTGAGGTCGATCGTGCCCGGCGCCATGCCCGGCAGGTCAAACGAAACCACGGTTTCGTCGCCGCGGCGATAGGCATCCATCGGAAACGGCCGCGGCGTCCGTGCGCCTGCCGCGAGCTGCTCAGCCAATCGGTCAAACTCGCGGAACGGATCGAATTGCATCAGCATCGCTACACCTCCTGAGGGTTCAAGCACACGTCCGGGACATTCCCCGCAAGGGGACACGTCTAAGGCGGAGGCCAATCAGGTCGGCAAGAGAAACGATCAGCTCGTACGACTCGGTCAGCGACCGTCCACACGCGACTCTACAGCCGCGAGTCTGCGGCAGCAAGAAGCCCTCCGTCGTTCGACACGAACATCCCTCTCATAGCCACGACAGGGCCCTTCCGAGGCCCTACTGACGGGGTGTCCGAACAGCCAGGCTCCGAGCCGGCGCCAGCACGCTCAAGCAACTTCCGGGCGGTCGATCGGCCGCGCCCGGTTGTGGCAGATGACTGACGCCGGCTATGCTCGCTAGCACGAAGAACGAGGGATGAGTATGGCCTTTGAAGTCGGCAAGCGGGTCGTGGCCGCGTCCGAGTCAACGGACGGACGACTGCGCCCGGATGTCGTTCAGGAAGTCCTGCGCGGCCACCCGTCGGCTCGATATCACATCCGCTGGGACGACGGCCACGAGAC
Organism: uncultured Solirubrobacterales bacterium; assembly: GCA_963767695.1. Taxonomy (GTDB): domain Bacteria; phylum Actinomycetota; class Thermoleophilia; order Solirubrobacterales; family Solirubrobacteraceae; genus Palsa-465. The sequence continues at coordinate 183,873 of CAVYFE010000010.1, read as the reverse complement.
CATCCACACGCCCGCGAGCGGCGCCCTTCGAGCCGAACAACGCCGCAAGCGGCAGGCGATGGCGGCACCACGAAAGCGCAACTCAACCCCTCGACGTGACGATCCACGCGCCAGGGACCGACCCGGCGCCACCTGCGGCCGACCCCGCAACCGAGTGCCCCGTGCTTGGCGCAGCTGCGGGGTGTGGGACGGGCCGGTCGGGTTCGGGTAGCGTGCCGAGAGCGGTGCGGCTGGAGGCCTGCGGGCACGCGGCCGTGCCCTCTGAGCGCCATGCGGCGGTGAGCCCCCCGGACAACAGCGCCAGGATCGGTGCCCTGTCGCCTTATTGCGCCGCGCGGTACCGGGCGCTCCCGGCCACGCTAACAGCCCTGCACGCAGCGGACTCACAGCCCGGGCCGTCTGCGGGGAGCGCGTGGTGTACGGCGGCTGGCTATCGATGCGGCCAGGGGCGCCGGCGCCGCGGGTGTGCGGCGGGTGCTTCGGGGGGTTCTGGCTCGAGTAGGCGCACGCCGACCAGCCGTCTGTGGTCATAGACGCGCTCGATCGCGTATCCGTTCAGCTCGAGCTCGGACACCACGGCGGCCGGGAAGTCAATCCCGGCGGCGTGCAGCTCGGCAAAAGCGACGGGCTCGTTGCCGCCCTGGCGCAGCCGCTCAAGCAACCGCTGTTGCCGATTGTCAGCGAGCGGCACGACCAGGCGCCCGAGCGCCCTGGGCATCTACCCGGAGAACCGGCGGCGTCCGTTTTCAGCGAGCGCATGTGCACTGCTGAGGCGCCGGTTGTGACAGTGGGCTTCGAAAGGACGCCGCCGAAGCGACGCGCCGACCCCCGCGGCGTGGAGATAGAGAGCCCTCGGCGCCCGCCGTTCGGCGCGGCGTCTGAACAGGAGTACGATCTCTGGGCTGGCCCTGCGTGCAGGACTTCAGCCTGGAGCTTGACAGTCACCGAAGCGCGCTCGCGCGGAGGTACGGAGCTTGAGGCCAACGAGCGAGACTCGTCGGGCCAGCCGATCCGCCCGTTGGGTCCCTCTTCCTTCGCGCGAATCCCATAGAGAGCGAGGAGGTCGTGAGCAATGACACTGCGGCGCACACCGTGCGAAGGGCCGAGCGCACGCTCGGCATTGCCGCAGCGTGAGGTTGGTTCAGAGCGCCTGCTCGAGATCCTCGCGGCGCGCGTACAGCGTCTGGAGCCGGCACTCAAGGACTTCAGGATGCCGTCCGTCGCAAGGCGATCCTGCACGACGCGCGCATCGGCGAGTTGAACGAGCGAACCGAGCCCCATTAGATGGCTCGTGACCTCAGCCACGATGGACGAAGGCACGGAGCCTGATGACTTCTACACGGCTGATCGATGAGCTGCAGGTCGAAGCTCGCTATCACCGCGAGCGCTATGACCTGTACCGAGCAAAGGCCTACGGACCGCGCGCCACGAGCCCAGGTCGTTTCAGGGAGCTCGAGCGGGCCTGCCAGGCGGCCGAGGCGCGCCTGCGTCACGCCCAGCAAGAGCAGGTGTCACCGAGCCGCAGCCGAACGGCGCTCGGCCCCTGCTGAACCGATGCTGTTCGGAGCCGCGCGGTGCGGCACGACCAGGTCACCTGGGAGGCGTTCTTCGGCGTCCTGGATGGAACCGCTGGTGATCCTCAGCGACGCTGACCGCGCCTTGGCGTGCGCAATCGAGAACGCCTTCGCCGACGCGCAGCCGGCGCGGGAATGCGAATCGCGCCGGCATCGCTGACCGCACAACCGCCGGCAGCGGCTTCTGGTCGGGGTGTGCTCGCGCGCTCGCGCTCGCGCCCCTGCCCGACCGGGCGACCCGGACAGAGGATCGCGAGGTGTATCTTGAGGGATGACGGCTATGCCCTGGCTCGCCGACTCCGACGTGGGGCCGCGCGCCGGTTCGTGCGGTCGATTGGCGAGGTCTCTGTCGCGACCGATTTGCGTCGTCGGGCGCCGGCGGGGCTCGCCGAGCTCGTCCCCGCAGATGTGCTGACATGGGATCGGGTCGAGCTCGCCACGGGCGCTGTCCGGCACGAGGCGATCCCCGCCGAGGCTGAGCCGCCCGGCGCGTTCGCCGCCATCGGGCACGACGCGGCGGGTCACCCGCTCCTGAGCGCGCCCGCCGCCGGCCGACGCGCCGCGCTGCGGCTCTCGGAAACGGTCGAGCCGGGCCGCCTATCGCGCAGCGAGGTGTACGGCGACCTGCTCCGCCCGTCGGGCTTTGTGTACGGGATCGCGATCGGCATCCGCACCGGGCGCGGCGAGGTCATCGTCGCCGGGCTCGGCCGAAGCGAGCAACAGTTCTCAGAACGCGATCGCGACGTGCTAGATCTCGTGCGCCCCGGCCTCGAGGACGCGCTACAGGCCGCGGAGACCCGCGAGCACCTCGTCCGCGCGCTGGCCGCCAATCCGCCGTCGGACACCGCTGTCGTACTGCTGAACGGCTACGGCGAGATCGAGCACTCGAGTCTTGACGCAGAGCGCTGGCTCGCGGAGCACTTCGGCGTCGCCGAGCACCCCGGCTGGCTGCCCGGCCCGGTCGCCGAGTGGATCGCGCTGCCGCCGCGTCCACCTTTGGTCAGCGTGCGCGAGGGCCGGCGACTCATCGTCCACCTGCTGCCCGGTGACCCGCACGCGCTGCTGCTGGAGGAGAATGTCGCAAGCTTCCGACGCGAGGCGCTGCGTCGACTCGGGCTCAGCTCGCGCGACACCGAAGTGTTGTGCGCGGCGGCAGCGATCGAGGATGAGCTGGAGATCGCCGCGGAGCTGTTCCTGAGCCTACACGCCGTCCGCGAACGGCTCGAGCGGATCGAGGCGAAGCTCCACGTACCCACCGCGAGAGCCGCAGTCGCTCAGGCACTCAGCCAGAGCGCGTAGACACCTAGCCGCCTCCACACCCCGCGCTCCAATGCGCCTCGAGGTCCTGCTAGTCGTGCGACCGGGTGAGGTATTCGTAGCGAGAATTGCACGGACCGACGTGGCTTGCGCTGATCTCGCCAGCACCCGGTCGTCGGCCAGTTACGCGCCGTCGGGGCGTCGATCGCCGGCCACAGCCGGCGGCCGCCGCTACCGCGATTGAACTCGCCCCGCCTGCGCGCCGCGACGTCACGTTTCATGCTCGTCACGCCCTCGGCCTCCCGTCCCTCGGTTGGATTCGCACAAAGGAAAAGGGCTAGGCCAACCGGGCGATCAGGCACCGTGGACGGAGCTACCGCGAGGCGGTGGACGACGCCATGGAAGTTATGCACCGGCCCCGCAGTCGCAACCAGTGGCTCCCGCTCCCCGCCTCGCGGCGCGTTCGCGCCGTCGGTGGCATTCGGGCTGACGCTGAGGATGCTGGCCGCAGGGCCAGCTCACGCATTGACACTACTCCTATTAAGGCGCCGTGTGAGCAGCCCGCGACACTTTATAACTTAACCTCCCGAAAGCTCACTCTCGCCGACGCGGTGATCTGGCGCAGATTCTACGCTTTGCTCGGGACATATTGGGGACACGTTCGACACTTGTCGAACAGTCAGCCCCAAACAAAAACCCCGTCTTAGCGGGGATTTCCTATGGGCCGTGGAGGACTCGAACCTCCAACCTTGGGATTAAGAGTCCCCTGCTCTACCAGTTGAGCTAACGGCCCTTTCCGGCGCGCGATGTTAGCTGGCCGGCGCCGGCACGGTAAGCCGCGCGACTGCCCCGGTCTAGCAGGACTGGGCGACCTGGGGGTTCGTCTTTGCCTGTTCGAGCTCTTGCTTGACCGTCGAGCGGGAGGCCTGGGGGACGAGGCTGAGCGCCTTGGCCGTGGCCAGATCGCCGGTTCGGGTCTGCTTGGCGGCATAGGACGCGGCGGCGAGGCATTCGTAGCCCTTCACCTGACCGGGGCTGGCGAGCGTCTCGAGGTCCCAGGCGTGCGCCTGGTTGGCGTAGTCGCCGAGCTGGCCGTAGGCGCGCGCCGCGAGGATCGAGACGTCAGGATCGGGATTCTTGGTCAGTTGCAGATATCGCTGCCAGGCCTGGGTGAGCAGCGTGAGCTCTTGCTTGCCGCCCGCCGTGTAGGTTCCGGTCGAGGAGTTGAAGTTATTGCCCTGTCCGGCGTTGTCCCAGCGCGCCTGGACGAGATTGCTCCAGCCGGCGGGATTGTTGGGTTGCAGGCGGGTTTGCGCAAGGGCGTCCTTTTCCTGCTGGCTGACAACCTGCTTCTGGGCGGAACTGCCGCCGCCGCCGTTGAATGCGTTGAGGATGCCGCCGAAGCCGTTGCCGGCGCCGACGCCGAACAGCACCAGGCCGCCGCCCATCAGCACGGCGAGCCCGAGGTAGACGGCCTGCACGGTACGGCGACGGCCACGACTGCGGAGGTCGAAAAGCATTTCGCCCTAGGTTAGGGCCCGTTCATCCAGCCCGTCGTCCGTCTGCGCCAGCTCGGCGGCGGTGCGCGCAGCGGCGCGTCTGTCGGCGATCTTGAGCATCACGATACTTGCCAGGAAGAGAATGAAGAGGGGCGCGGCCTCCAGTGCGGTCGTGACCGGATCAGCGCCGGGCATCGCCGCCGCGATGACGGCAATGATGACCGTAGCGTAGCGCCAGTTCCGGGTCAGGGTGGAGCCATTGATTACGCCGATCCGGTGGAGCGCGAGCAATCCCAGCGGGAGTTGGAACGCGAGGCCGATGCCCAGCATCGTCAGGATCTGGAACGAGTAGAAGGTCTTCGCCTGGACGAGGATGTTGAACTCGTTGGCGTTGTAGCCCAAGAGGAAGTGCACCGCGGGGGTGAGCACGACGAAGTACGCGAACGCCACGCCGACCAGGAACAGGGCCGGGGCGATCGCCATCAGCGGGAGCGCGGCCCGCCGTTCGTTTGAGTTCAGAGCCGGGATCACGAACGCGTAGCCCTGGTAGATCAACACCGGCAACGAGAACAGCAGCGCGAAGTAGGCACATACGGTCAGCGTCGTCATGAACGGCTCGCCGACTCCGATCGTGATCGGCTTCTCCTGTTGCGGGGCCGAGTTCGGGAGGGCGTTCGCGGCCTGGGCCGCTCCCTGGGCGATCTGTGCGTAGTGCTGGCGATTGGCAGCCGAGACGTTCGGCGAGGCAGCCAGCGCACTCGCCCCCCGGGCCACGCCAAGCAACCCCTGGCGTTCCTTGACCGCCTCAGTGGGAAGCGCCGCCAGCCCGTGATGAGATGCCGCGGTCGAGGCGTGCGGGAGTGCCCGGTTGAGCACCCTGAGCAGGTAGTGGTTCTGCCAGAAGCAGAGGCCGAAAGCGACCGTGAGCACGATCCCGCAGACGATCAACCGCGTGCGGAGCTCGTCCAGGTGGTCGACGATGGTGAGCCGATCCTCGTGCCCGATCGGCCGTAGGACCTGCGCCATGACTACAAACCTTCGGACCGGCGGCCGCTACGGGCGGCGCTCGGATCCGACCTCTGTGGACTCACGATCCGAGGTCGTCGTGGTCGTGGTCGTGGTCGGCGGCGCCGCCGGCGGGCTCGCGGGCGCGATGGCGGGCCGCTCGTCATCCTCGTCGTGCGAGTTGCCGGTGATCGAGTCCCTGAACTCGCGAATCCCCTGGCCGAGCTGGCGGCCCAGACCGGGCAAGCGCTTGGGACCGAAGATCAGCAGAACGATCACGAGGACGACGATCAGATCGGTGGTGGGGTTGCGAAACATGCCTTGACCTCGAGGACGGAGACTTCCAAGGGTACCGATTCGCAATTTGGTGACAGAAGACGCTCAAGGTCGGAGGCAAATCGGCCGATGAAGGATTGACCCCAAAGGACCGATGAACGACCACCAGCCCCAACACTCAGTTCGCAGGATCGTCCTGCCCAGCGGCAAGTCGATCGAGGTCGTCAGGTTCCACGAGTCAGAAGAGACGACCCGCCCGGGCCTCCATGTCTGTCCCAGGTGCGAGTCGGAGCTCGTCCAGCCGGTCTGCTGGAGCGAGGCCGCAGACGACGGCTGGGAACTGACGCTGGAGTGCCCTAACTGCTGGTGGAGGACCGAGGGGACCTTCAGCCAGCACCAGGTCCACGAGCTCGAGGAGCGACTCGACGACGGGGTGGGCCAGCTTCTGGCTGACCTCAAGCGCCTCGCCCACGCCAACATGTCCGATCACATCGAGCGTTTCATCGCGGCGCTCGACCGGGATCTGATCCTGCCGGAAGACTTCTAGGCCGCCGCGAGGCTCGCCCTCGCTCGGTCGGCTTAGTGCCCCCGTCCGCAAATAGGCGCAACGACTTAGGAATATCGGTCGACGACACGGTCGGCGACCATCTCGAGCGCTGCCCGCTGGCGCGCCGGCAGCGCCGGCAGCGCTTCCTTGGCGCCGCGCACCAGCCCGAGCGCACGCTCCCTGGCCACGACCAGCGCGCCGCTGGAGGCGATCTGATCGCAGAGCGCCGCGGCGCGCGCCGCACTCCGCACCGAGCGCAGCTCAACTCGACGGAGCTCCGGGTCGCTCCCGCGCGCGAGGATCAGCGGCAAGTTGACGGTCCCGTCGAGCAGATCGGCGCCACGCGGCTTACCGGTGCGCTCGGGCGGCCCCGAGATATCAAGCACGTCGTCGAGGATCTGAAACGCGAGCCCGATCTGCTCGCCGAAGGTCATCAGCGAGGAGACCTCGCCTCCGCCGGCGAGGGCGCCCAGCTCGCACGCGGAGCGGAACAGCACCGCGGTCTTCAGCCGGCAGCGGGACAGATAGCGATCGGCGGTCACATCTGCGTTCCACGCGTCCGCGCGCTGCATCAATTCACCGGCTGCGAGCTCCGAGCTCGCGCGGGAGAGGATTCGCACGGCGTCCACGGACCCCGTTGCCGCGAGTTCAGCAAAGGCACGTGAGAACAGCAGATCGCCGGTCGTCGTCGCGAGTCGTCGGCCGGCCGACGCGACCACCGTGGGCCGCCCCCGTCGCAGTGAAGAGCCGTCGAGGACGTCGTCATGGACGAGCGTCGCTGCGTGGACGAGCTCGACCGCGGCCGCCGCGCGAACGAGCGCCTCGGTCTCGGGCGGGGGGACGCCCGCGGCCAGGCACACGAGCAGCGGCCGCAGGCGTTTGCCGCCGGCAGCGATCGTATCCCCGGCGTAGCGAGCCAGCACCGGCCCGTGACCTTCGCTCAGCGCCTCCATCCGCCGCTCCACCCGGTCCATCAGCCGTGGGACAGCGTCGCCTCCAGCTTCGAGCACCTCCTCGACAGCGCTCATCACTGCACCATCCCAACATGCAAGGCGATGATCCCGCCGGCCGTCAGTACGTAGCGGACGCCAGTCAAGCCGGCTCGCGACATGACCGCCGCGAGCTCCTCGGGTCCCGGGAAGCGCCGTACCGATGTCGGGAGGTAGCTGTAGGCCTGGGCGTCGCCGGCGAGCCGACCGACCGCGGGCACGGCACGGTCGAACCACAGCCGGAAGAAGGTCGAGAGCGGCGGCCTGCGCGGAGTCGTGATCTCGAGGATCACGACGTGGCCGCCCGGACGGACGACGCGGGCCATCTGAGCGATGCCGCGTTCGAGATCGGCGAAGTTGCGAGCCCCGAAGCCGACCGTCGCTGCATCGAACTCGCCGTCGCGGTACGGCAGGCTGAGCGCGTTCGCGGCTTCGAAGCGGAGTTCGGCCCCGGTGGCGGCCCCGGGGCGAATCGGCGCCTTGGCACGCGCCAGCTCCAACATCCGCTCCGAGAAGTCACATCCGACCACGGTTCCGTGCGGGCCGACGCGGCGGGCGAGCTCAAACGCCAAATCGCCGGTCCCCGTAGCCACGTCGAGGGCTTTCTGCCCCGGCATCAGAGCCGCGAGATCGGCTGCCCGGCCACGCCATTGGTGGTGCAGCCCGGCCGTCATCACGGTGTTCATGCGGTCGTACAGCCCGGCGATCCGGTCAAACATCGCCCGGACCTGAGCCTCCTCCAGGGTGCCTTGGCCGTTCCCCGGTGCCAAACGTGTCGTCCCCGTCACAGCAGCGACGACGAGCTTACTGAAGCATCGACAGGAAGTTGACGAGGTTCTGGAACTTCTGGGGAGAGGTCTCGGCGAGCCCCTTGAAGGACGGCATCGGCGCGGTCGGGTTGCGCAGCGTCGAGGCGATCGCGGCCGGGGGCAGAATCGAGCCGACGTGGGTCAGCGGCGGGCCGGGGCCGTTGTTGCCGTTCGAGCCGATCACGTGGCAGGCCAGACAGCCGGATTGCCCGACCACCAGCTCCCCGGCCCGGAACGTCGCCGCCTGTTCGCTGCTCAGACCGGCGGGTGGCTTCAGATCCACGGAGTTCGGCGAGCCCGTGTTGGCGCCGGAGTAAGTGAGGAAGGCCATCGCGGCGATCGTCGCCAGCCCGGCCGCCAGGGCGACCGGGCGCCGCCAGATCAGCCGCTCGGGACTGCGGTCATAGAACGGCAGCAGGAACAGCAGGATCATGCAGATCGTGGGCACCCCGATCGTCGCCATCGGGGTGAACCACGGCACGTTCTTCATCACCCGCAGGACCTCGAACAGGAAGAAGTAGTACCAGTCGGGTCTCGGCACGTAGGTGGTGGTCGTGGGGTCCGCCTGGGGACCGAGCTCCGCGCCGAACATCAGCGCCAGGAAGATGATCACCAGGACGACGATCAGCGCCATCACCGAGTCCTTGGCGACGGCGTACGGGTAGAACGGCTTGCCCTGGTTCTTCAGGATCGAATATTCGCGGAGGTACGCCTCCTTCTCGGCCTGGTTCATCGCGCGCCGCTGCCGATCAAAGCTCAGCCCGCTCGAGCAGTTCCGGCTCCGGCTCAGCCTTCAGCCATGGGGGCGCCGAGATGCCGAGCTTCGTGACAAGAAACAAGTGCGCGCCGATCAGAGCCGCGATTCCCCCCGGGATGATCAGCATGTGGATCGCGTAGAAGCGCGACAGCGTGGTGGCCCCGAACTCGGGCCCGGCGCGCAGGAAGTCCGACAGGAACGGACCGATGAAGGGCCCCGTGCCGTTGATGTTGACGCCGACGATCGTCGCCCAATAGGCGCGCTGGTCGAACGGGAGCAGGTAGCCGGTGAAGCCCTCCGCCATCGTCAGGATCAGCAGCACGACGCCGATCACCCAGGTCAGCTCGCGCGGGTACTTGTAGGCCCCGAAGAAGAACACGCGCCCCATGTGCAGGAAGATCAGGATGATCATCACCGACGCGCCCCACTTGTGCATGGCGTGCACGAACTGACCGAGGAACACGTTGTCGTTGATGTTCTTGATCGACGCATACGCGCCGCCGGCGGCATCGGGCCGGTAGTACATCGCCAGGAACACGCCGGTAACGGCCTGCGAGAGGAACGCGAACATCGTCGCGGAGCCGAGCGTGTAGGCCCAGTTGATCCCCTTCGGCACGCGGCGGAACATCAGCCAGCGGACGCCCGGCGAGATCGACATCCGCTCGTCGATCCAGTCGACCGTGGTGATCCCGGCCTCGGCGGGGCTGAGCGCGCCGCCGTTGCCGTTGTCGCCGGGCCGCTTCGGCTTCGGCAGCAGAACCTTGGGGAGCGGGGGCGCCATCGCTAGAGCTTCGGGGTCGAGAAGCGGGCCGGATACAGGTACTGCCCGACGCCGTCCAGCGGCTCGCCGGGATCGCGCGGTGAGAACCGCTGCAGCTCCGAGTTGACCGAGTAGCGGGGACCGATCTCGACCACCCCGTCGACCAGACGGGTGTAGAAACGGTCGAGCGGCCGCACGGGCGGGCCGCCGGCGACGAGGCCGCGGAAGTTGTAGACGCCGCCGTGGCAAGGACAGATGAAGCGCTGCGCGGCCGGGACGTAGCGCACCGGGCACCCAAGGTGCATGCACCGCGAGGAGAGGGCGATGAAGTGGTTGTACTGGTCTTCGGGCTCGGTGTCGATCGCCGGGTTGCGAGAGCGGACGTAGGCGATCGTCTTGCCGGCCGCGCCGATCGTCGGATCGTAGGTGATCACCTTGGTCACATACGTGTCGGAGGGAAAGTCCGAGGGCGTACCGATCGCCTGCCACGGGAAGGTCTGGCGCGTGAACACCGGGGCCAGGGCGAAACCGAGCGCCGGCAACGTGAACGCGGCCACGGTGATCGCACCGGCGCCATTCGTGACGAGGCCGATCAGCCGCCGGCGCGTGACCGTCTCACCCTCGAATGCGCCGGGCATCTTCCGCTCCAGCGTGTACTTGGGCTTCGCTTCCTTGTGTCTATCTGGCAAGTGCGCCTCTGACTGATCTCTGACCCTGCATTGAACGCCGCCGGCAGCTTATCGTCAACATCGAGACGGTCGTCACGAGCCCCCGCGCCCCTTCGTCGCGGCGGCTCGGAGGGCTGCCGCCGCCCCGGTGTCGCCTGACCGCGCGAGCTCCTTGGCCGCCGCGTGCTCGTCGCTGTCCCCCCATCCGATGGCGACGGCGCCCGCATCCCAGACGGCGTCGGCGAGCTCGCGGTCGCAGGCCGCATGGGCCTGGGCGACCAGCGAGATCACGTCGGCCAGTTCCCCCACCGCCTCGAGGTCGCCGAGCGCCGCGAGCCTGCAAAGCCCGAGCGCGTATAGCTGATCGCCGAGGAGCAGCGCGAGATCCGGATCCGCGGTGCGCACGAGGCGTTGGGGGCCATAGTGCAGGTGGGAGCCCTCGCGGATCATCTCGAGCAACAACTCGTATTCGGCCTCGCGCCCGGACGCGCGCGGCCCGGCAGCGGCGCTCTGCGCCGGACCGGGCTCGCCCGCCATCTCCGGGCCGGAAGCCTCGGAAGCCTCCGCGAGTGCCCCTCCTTGCTCGCGAAGCGCGACCCGCAGCGCCGCTTCGCCGCTCATCGCGAGCGCACCTCGGCAAACGCGGCGGCGGCCGCTTCGACAGTGCGCTCCACGTCGCCGTCGGTGTGCGCCAGCGAGGGAAACCAGGCCTCGAACTGCGACGGCGGCGGGTACACGCCGCGCGTGAGCAACGCCCGGCACCAGGCGCCGTAGCCGTCCAGGTCACAGGCGGCGGCGTCCGCATAGTCGCGCACCGGGCGCTCGCTGAAGAACGGCGTGAGGAGACCGGGAGCGCTCTGAACCTCAAGCGCAACGCCCGCGTGCTTGGCCGCGCGGCGCAGTCCGCGGGCGAGCAACTCGGTCACCTCGCTCAGGCGCCGGTAGGCGTGGGCGTCGAGCAGCTCGAACGTCGCCAGCGCGGCGGCCATCGCCAGCGGATTGCCGGACAGCGTGCCGGCCTGGTAGACCTCACCCGCCGGGGCGATCCGTTCCATCAGCACCGCCGGGCCGCCGTAGGCGGCCGCCGGTAGACCGCCGCCGATGATCTTGCCGAGGATTGTCAGGTCCGGCGTGATCCCGTATCGCTCCTGCGCGCCGCCGCGGGCGACGCGAAAGCCCGTGATCACCTCGTCGAAGATGAGCAGCGCGCCGGAGTGATCGGCGCGCTCGCGGAGCAGCTCGAGGAATCCGTCGGCCGGCGGCACGACGCCCATGTTCGCGGGCACCGGCTCGGCCAGGATCGCCGCCAGCTCACACTGCGCCGTCGCCTCGGTCAGTGCTTTTGGATCGTTCCATGGAACGATCGTCGTCGCTTGCGCTGCCGTCTCGGGGACGCCGGGACTGGCCGGGATCCCCTGGGTGGCCAGGCCTGAGCCGGCCTGCGCCAGCAACCCATCGACGTGGCCGTGGTAGGCACCCGCGAACTTCAGCACCCGCTCACGGCCGGTCGCGGCGCGGGCAAGGCGGATCGCGCTCATCATGGCCTCGGTGCCGGATGAGGTCATGCGGAGCATCGCGACCGACGGAACGCGGCTTGCGACCTCTGCGGCGAGCTCGACCTCGCGTGCGGTGGGAGCGCCGAACGTGGTCCCGTCCATGGCGGTCTCCACGATCGCGTCGATCACCCCCATGTGGGCGTGTCCGAGGATCAGCGGTCCCCACGAGGAGACCCAGTCGACGTACTCGTTCCCGTCCACGTCGATGATCGTCGATCCCTCACCCCGGGCGATGAAGATCGGGACACGGCCGATCGCGCGCATCGCCCGGACCGGGGAGTTGACTCCCCCGGGAAGCAACTCGAGCGCGCGTTCGTAGAGCTCCGCCGAGCGACTCTCGTTCAGGGGAGCGAGCGTCACACCCCGGCGTGCCGGCGTTCCCAGGCCCGGTACTCGTCGGTGAAGTACAGCAACCGGATCTTCTTGAACTCGGTCGATGAGTACAGCGTCGCGCGACCGTCGATCGCCGTCTCGGCGGCGATCGAGTCGAGAATCGCGTCGCACTCCTCCTTGGAGCGCCCGTGGGCCATCGTGAAGATCGAATAGGGCCAGTCGGCGTAAGTGGGCCGCTGATAGCAGTGCGAGATGCCGCGGAAGGCGGCCATCCGCGGGCCGAGCTCCATGATCCGCTCGTCCGGCACCTTCCAGACGCCCATGCCGTTGGCGCTGAACCCGGCGCGGCGGTGGTAGAGGATCGCGGCGACGCGCCGCAGCAGCCGTCGCTCCTGCATCTGCCGAAGGTGGGTCAAAAGCTGGTGCTGCGGGATCTTCAGCTGCTGCGCCGCGGGAGCGTAGGGCTCGGAGATCACCGGCATGTCGCCCTGGAGCGCGCGGATCACCGCCTTGTCGAACTCATCGTAGGGCTGGGGCTCGGTCTCCGCGGGCGGGGCCACCTCGACAGCCTTGGCGAGGTCTGCGGTGGCTCCTTCCATCTCCAGGTCCATCCGGATCTTGAACAGCTTGAGCGTGGGCAGCTGCCGGATCGACTCCGCGCCGGCGAGCTCCGCGAGGACCTCCAGCGTCCTGTCCAGCCCCACCGGCGAGTCCGGCTCAGTGGCGATCGTGAACCAGATGTTGAACTCGTGGTTGCGCAGGTAGTTGTGGGAGACGCCGGGGTGCTCGTTGATGATGTTGGCGGCGCGCCAGGGATTCTCCGGATCGACCTTGGCCGCGACGAGCATCGAGGAGTAACCGAGGGCGCGGGTGTCGAAGATCGGCGTGACCTGGCGGATGATCCGCTCCTCGAGCAGGCGCCCCACCCGGTTCATGACCTCCTGCTCTTCGATGCCGGCTTGGGCTGCGACGTGCTCGTACGGCCGGGGGGCGATCGGGAAGCTCCCCTGCATCAGGTTGAGCAATCGCTTGTCGAGCTCGTCGAGGGGGATCGCCGCCCCGTGCTTGCGAGTCCGAAGCTTGGGCCCGTGCTGGGATCCTGGCGTTACGGCAGCCATCGGGCGGCATCCTTTGCGTGGTAGGTGATGATCACGTCCGCGCCGGCACGGCGAATCGAGGTCAAGATCTCAAGCACCGTAGCGCGCTCATCCATGTAGCCGGCCGCAGCAGCGGCCTTCACCATCGCGTACTCGCCGCTGACGTTGTAGGCCGCGAGCGGCATCTGCGTGTCGTCCTTGATCCGGCGGATCAGATCGAGGTAGGGCAGCGCGGGCTTGACCATCACGATGTCGGCACCCTCCTCGACGTCGAGGCGGGTCTCGCGGATCGCCTCGTTGCCGTTGGCCGGATCCATCTGGTAGGCGCGGCGGTCGCCGAACGCGGGCGCGGAGTCCGCCGCTTCCCGGAACGGGCCATAGAAGGCGGAGGCGAACTTGGCCGAGTAGGCGAGAATCGGGGTGTCGGTGAAGTTCTCCTCGTCCAGCGCCGCGCGGATCGTGCCCACCCGGCCGTCCATCATGTCGCTCGGCGCGACGATGTCGGCGCCGGCCCTCGCCTGCGAGACAGCCGTGCGCGCGAGGAGCTCGAGCGTGGCGTCGTTGTCAACGCCCCCGTCAGGACGGACCACCCCGCAGTGGCCGTGGCTGGTGTATTCACACAGGCACAGGTCGGTGATCACGAGCAGATCGGGATGTGCCTCCTTGATCGCTCGGGTGGCCAGCTGCACGATTCCCTCGTCGTCGAAGGCGCCCGAGCCCTCCTCGTCCTTGGCGGCCGGGAGGCCGAACAGCAGCACCGCGGGGATGCCGAGCTCGAACGCCGATCCGGCTTCGGTGACCGCGTGCGCGATCGACAGGTGGTCGATGCCCGGCATCGCCGGGATCGGCTCGCGGCGGTCGAGCCCGTGGGCGACGAACATCGGGTAGACGAAATCGCCGGGAGACAGATCGGTCTCGCGGACCAGACCGCGCAGCGCGCGGGTCGCGCGCAGCCGGCGGAGGCGAGTTTGCGGGAACGGCACTGCTAGCTGAGGATACCGGCGGCTCGGGGCCGGCCCGCGCTACACAACGTTCCCGCGCTCGACCCGCCAAACCGGCCGCCGGCGATCCGGCCGAGCGCAGCATCGTCTGCGGAGTGGATGGCTCCGAGCACGCGTTGGCCGCGGCGCGGGTCGCCGAGCGATTGGCGCGAGCGCTCCGATGCCGCCTGGTGCTGGTCGACGCTCTGATGGATTTCAGGGCGACGGCGGGGTATCTCTCAGCGCGCTCCACCAACCCGCCACTCAGTGGGCAGCCGGATGCACGCGAGCGCCAAGCGGCTCAGATCGTCCGCGATGCGGTGGAGCGAACCGGCAACAGTGCCACGGGCGTCCTCGAGGTGGGCGCGCCGTGGGACGTGCTCGAGGCGATCGCCGATCGAGAGGTGGGCTGGCTGGTGGTGGTGGGCGCCCGCGGCGCAGGAGCCGTTCGTTCGGCGGTGTTCGGATCCGTCGCCGTACGCCTTACGACGAGCGCCCGCCGACCGGTCGTGACGGTCTCAGAGCTGACGGACGGCCGGTGACCGTCTTTCGTGGAAACTGTGACCGTCTTCCTCAGACCCTCGGGTGCGAGCCCCCTGCCCCGCGTCAGGAGGTCCCACGATGAGCAGCGAAGCCATGCGTCCGACGGCTGGTAGCGAAGCCATGCGTCAAAGGGGTGATGACTCGCGGACTCCGAGCGATCCTCGGTTCCTCACGCATGGCCCCTGGTCCGACTGAGGATCCTCGCGGATGACGCTCGTCGTGCGGGCGGTGTTGTGGGTGATCGCGTACCTCGGCGCGGTGTTATCGCCGCTGGTGTTTTCGGTGATCGGGGCGAGCCACCCGGACCATGGGTTCTGGACCAACTTCTCGGTCGCGCTGGGGTTTGTCGGGCTCGCGATGATGGGCCTCGAGTTCGCGCTGGTGGCTCGCTTTCGGCCGGTGGCGGCGCCGTTTGGCCAGGACGCGCTGTTGCAGTTTCACCGCCAGATCGGCTATGTCGGGCTGGGGTTCATCCTGATCCACTTCGGCATCTCGGCGAAGTGGAACGAGCTCACGCTCGACAAGGCGCTGCACGCGCCGCTGCTGGTGTGGTTCGGGATGGCGGCGCTGTTCGCGCTGGTCGTCCTTGTCGTGACGTCGGTGTGGCGGCGGCGGCTGCGGCTGTCCTACGAGGCATGGCATGTCATTCACACGGTGCTGGCGGTGGTGATTGTCGTGGGAGCGCTCGGGCATGTGTTCTTTGTCGATGAGGACGTGAGCAGTTTGTGGAAGCAGGTCCTGTGGGCGCTGATGTCGGCCGCGCTTGTGGCCCTGCTTGTGTGGGTGCGGGTGGTCAAGCCGCGCCGTGCGCGAGCGCGCCCATGGCGGTTGGAGCGGGCGGTGGCCGAGCGCGGCGAGACGACGACGCTGGTGCTGAAGCCGCCGCCGGGCATCGAGTTCGGGTTTGAACCGGGACAGTTCGGGTGGTTTGCGTTCGGCCGGTCGCCGTTTTCGCTGACCCAGCATCCCTTCTCGTTCTCCTCCAGCGCCGAGCGCGGCGAGATCGAGCTCGCGGTCAAGGCGCTGGGCGACTTCACCTCCCGCGTGAGCGAGCTTGAGCCCGGCACGACGGTGTATGTCGATGGCCCGCACGGCGTCTTCTCGATCGATCAGGACGAGGGACCGCCGAAGGCCTCACCCTCGAGCTGACCGGCACCGGCCCCGGCGCAGCGCTCAGCCTCGTGCCGCTGACACTCACCGCCGAGATGGAGCCCCCCGAGCTACCCGCCTACGGCCGGATACTGCTCGACGTGCTCCGCAGCGACGCCGCCCTGTCGATCCGCGCCGACGAAGCCGAGGAGGCGTGGCGAGTCCTCACGCCGGTTCTGGAGGGCTGGTCGCGCAACCTCGCCCCGCTGGAGGAGTACGACGCCGGGTCCCAGGGCCCCCCAGAACGCTGAGCGCAATTCGCCAGTCGACACGCGGCCGGGAGAGCGGGCGGACCTGCGAGTCATCAGCCGCGGGCCGTCGACGCCGTCTCCGGCGACCGCGGTCCGATTGGCAGCCAACCGCGCATTGGCGAGGTCCGGCCACAGCAGCGTCGCGAGCAGTGCGAGAAGCACGAGATCGCGTCCGAGCACCGCCCACGACGGAACTGTCTCGAAACGCGTCAGTTGCCAGAAGAGCGCGGGGATCCAGATCTGCGTGAGGCCCATCGCCAATGCGAGCAACGGGGTGGCGACGAGAGCGCGCGGGCCGGGCAGCGCAACTACGAGTGGCGCCAGCCAGATCAGGTATTGCGGGGAGAGCACGCGGTCAAAGACGACGAACGCGCACACCGCCGCCGTGCTCGCAACCAACAGGCGCCGCTGGGTAGCCGGACCCCGGATGAACCGGAGCCACACAGAAAGCACCGCGGCGATCTGGAGCAGGCTCAGCATCGACGCCAGCCGTGCGGCAGTGGGTCCACACAGATTCTGCGAGCCATGAGTGAGGAGCAGCGACAGGTGGGTGCCGCTCAACTGGTGTGCCGCGAGGAGAATCGAAGCTCCGAGGCTCTCGATTTCCAGTGGCCGTGAGATCTGTCCGCGGATGGTCGACCAGACCCCGTGCGGGGCGAGAATCGCGAACGGCAAAAAGCAGGCGACCAGCACCGTGGCGAATATCGCGGCGCAGCCGATCGCCTTGCGGCGGCCCGAGCTCCGCCAGACGTATACAACGGCGAGCGGAAGGATCACGATCGGATAGGCCTTCGCAGCTACCGCGAGGGCGAGAAGACTGAAGGCGATCCGCTCCCTGGCGCCGACGAGCGCGGCTAACGACGCGATCGTCAGCGCCGCCGGCCACAGGTCATACCGGGACAGGATCACGGATCCGATCAACAGCGGCGTGAGCGCGGCGAACGCGACGCCGACGATCAGCCGACGCGTGTCGACGCGCTGGCGTGCGAGGACAAGAGCGCCCAAGCCCATCGCAGACGCTCCGCAAACCGCCATGAGCAGCTCGAAGGCTCGCCGGTATGCGCCGAAGTCGCTCCGGCCGCCTGCGATCAGCGAAGGCATCAGAAACGCGGGAAGCGCCGCCGGCGGATATTCGAGCGCAAAGTCGCGGTAGGGAACTAGGCCCGCCCGCATTTCGTCGCCGTAGCGTCCGTAGGTTGGTATGTCTGTCAGCTGCCCGCCTGCATACGGGCCGTGATGAATCACGCCCCACGAAACCAGGAAGCCACCCGCGGCGAGCACGACGGCGAGCCCGGTTCGGGATCGGTCACTGAGCGGACGCAGCTTATTCACAGTCTCGGCCCGATCCGAAACTCCTACCCTGAGCACCTAACGAACCGGCCGCCCGACGACGCGGCTGATCAGCACCGTGGCCGGCGGCAAGCGTGACCGGGCGTCTCGACGATGTCCTCGACGTAGTCATAGAAGAGGATGTGGTAGGTCTGGGCAGCGGCTATCGGTTGCGAACCCTACGCCTCGGGGCGCGATACGCTGTTGTCTGTGGCTGATCTTCAGAAACGTGGCGGCTACACGCCGCGCCGCGCGCGTGAACAGCGCGTCTACCGGCTCGTGGTCACCGGCGGGGTGGCCGGCGCGGTCGGCATCGTCGGCGCGGTGCTGGCGATCGCCAGCGTGATCAGCTGGACGTTGCCGGTGATCGCGCTGATCGTGGCGGCGATCTGCGTGGTGATGTTCCGTCAGATGACCTCGACGAAGTAGCGCCGGCTGCGCCGCGATCCGCTGGCGCCGGCTACGCCACGATCCGCTGGCGCCGGGTCCGCCGCGCGTACCAGACCCGGAAGCCGAGCAGCGGCAGTGCGAGCAGTGCCAGCAGCGCGGCGTAAAGGTAGGGTCGCCTGAAAGCGTGCGTCGCGGCACGTTGAATGATCGTGTTCAGCTGCTTCTCGAGGACCGCGAGCTCGACCTTCTGCGACGCCGTGGCCGTCGCGCTGACCTTGGCGAACGCGGGCGCGATGTCGGGCGGGCGGCTGACGGGCGCGGCGGCGACTGCCGCTTCGAGGCGGATCGCGAGCTCACCCTTCATGATCAGCGGGAGCGGCGCAGCCAGCACAGCCCGGGCGGCCTGCGCCGTGGGCTTCTTCGACACCGCGTGCAGCTGGTTGACGAACACGGGCGTCAGCACCAGCAAGCCGAGCACGAGGCCGGCGTCGCGCGCCGCCACCGTCTTCGCGGCCCGCGCGGCCGCCACCCCCCGGCTCCGCAGTGCCGCCGTGGTCAGGCCCGGGAATCCGAGGCCAAGGCCCGCGCCGCAGAACGCCAGCGCGAGCACCACCAACCCCAGCGCCCGATGGGTGAGAAGTCCCAGGCAGACCAGCCCCAGCCCGACCAGCGCGGCGCCCGCCGCGCCCAGCAGGATCGGCGAGCGACCGCGCACGAGCCGTTCGGCGATGGCCGTCATGACCGGGATCGTGCTCACCACCGCGGCGGCTGCGATCGGCGACAGGAGCCACGCGTTGATCAGCTCGATCACGACCAGGAACAGCGCGCCGATCAGCCCAGCCGAGAGGAGCGCCAGGGCACCATTGGCAGTCAGCGGGTCAAGCGAGGTGCGCTCCCGCGGCGGTTCGTCGGCGAGCTCGGCGGCGGGGCGCGCGTGGGCGGCGAGGACCGCGATCGCCGCGAACGCCGCCACCGGCGCCTGGGCGAAGAAGATCGCGCGCCAGCTGAAGAGCTGGGTGAGGATGCCGCCCGCCGCCGGTCCCACGGCGGCGCCAATCGCGGCAGCGGCCGACCACCCGTACAGCGGCGAGTCGCCCGGACGGGCCGAGCCCGCGAACAGCGCCAGCGACGAGCACAGGATGAGCGCGCCGCCGAAGCCCTGCACGCACCGCAGCGGCACCAGCACGGTGAGACTGTTCGCCGCCCCGCACCCCAGGGAGGCGACGCCGAACAGGGCGAGCCCGGAGACCAGAGCGCGCGCCGAGCTGAGGGGGCGGGCGAACAGCAGTACCGCGGCCGCGCCGGCGATCAGGGCGAGGTTGTAGGCCACGATCACCCACACGACATGCGAGATCGAGGTGTGGAGCCGGTCGACGATCTCGGGAAGCGCCAGCACGACGATCGACGCGTCGGCGAATGCCAGCGCGACGGCCAGCCGAACCCACAGGTTCTGCCACAGCCGGGGAGACGAAGCGCGCTCAGCCGCGCCGCCTGTAGCGGTGCCTGTCGACACGGCTGGCAGGCTATCTGGCGCAGGCGTCAGGGAGCGCCGCCGGTCGCCGTGACGCGGGGCTCCAGCGAGGCCCCGCACGCGCGGCAGAACGTATCCCCGCCGGCCGCCGGCGTTCCGCACTCGGGGCATCGCTCGGGACCGAGGCCGAGCACGTCCGCCTGTGGGGAGACGGTTGCCCACGGTTCGAGCACCAAGTGCCGTCGCAGATACAGGACCGTCTGGCGGATTACCGCCGCCACCGGGAGCGCCACCAGCGCCCCGGCGATGCCGTAGAGCTGGTAGCCGATCAGCAGCGAGAGGATGATCAGGATCGGATTGATCCGCAGCGAGATCCGGAACACCTGGGGCGCGACGAAGTGGCCTTCGAGCTGCTGCAGGCCGATGAACAGGAGGACCACCCACAGCGCGCTGATCGGGTCGTTGAACAGCGCGACGATCACGGCCGGCAGCGGCCCGATGATCGGGCCGATGTAGGGGATGAACTCCATCAATCCGTAGAAGGCGCCGAAGAACAGCGCGTAGTGCTGGCCGGCGGGGAAGATGCCGACGACGCCGAAGATCCACAGCGCGGCCGCCGCGCTGGCGCCCATGATCAGGCTGAACAGCACCTGCCCGCGGACGTAGCCGAACACCGCCCGCTGGACCAGCAGCGGGAAGTCGTCCTCGGGGCTGCCGTCTCCGGGCGGCATGATCCGCCGGGCCAGCACGCCGATCTGCTTGCCGTACACCAGCAGGTAGACCGAGAGCACCAGCACGAGCACGAGGTCGAACGAGATCGTCACCACCTGCGAGAGCAGGTCCCGGGAGAACGAGACCACGCTCCCCGAGCTCTTCAGGACATGCTTCTGAAGCGTCTGCAGGGCGGTTTGACCCTGCTGCTGGATCTGGACCTTGATCCCGTGACGGTTGAGCCACTTCTGGACGTTGGCGAGATCGCGATTTGCGGTGTCGACAAAATGCGGGACGTCGTGGGCGAAGCGATTGATCTGGGTGCTGACCGGGTTCGAGAGCAGCACGCCGATCCCTCCGATCGCGGCGAAGCCGGCGAGGTAGATCAGCAGAATCGCCAGCCCGCGGGGCAGCCCCCGGCGCTCGAGCATCTTGACCAGCGGATTGAGGATCATCGCGATCACGCTCGCGGCGATCAGGATCAGCAGCACCGGCCCCGCCGCGCGCGCGAGCGCCCACAGCCCCAGCAGCGCGATTGGCAGCACCACCAGCTGGATCCACCGGGGGACGACGACCCGCGGCACGGGACCGCTGACGGGTGGCAGATCCGACTGGTCGGACTCGACCGCCTCCTCGGCCCGCTCCTCCCGTTCCGCCTCCTCCGGCGCCGGCGCAGCGCGTCTCGGTCTGGGAACCCTCAGCCGCATGCAACTGGAAGTATGCGCGTCAAATGGACGTGAACGACAGCGAACTGCGCATCCTGTTCGTGGGCGACGTCGTCGGCGGAATCGGCAAGCGGACGCTGCTGGCGCTGCTGCCGTCGCTGCGTGAGCGGCTCGCGCCGACGTTCGTGGTCGTCAACGCGGAGAACGCAGCCGGCGGGATCGGGATCACGCCGAAGATCGCCGACGAGCTGTTCGCCGCCGGCGTCGACGTGATCACGCTCGGCAATCACACCTACCGGCATCGCGAGATCTACAGGTACCTCGACGATCAGGAGCGGATTCTGCGGCCGGCGAACTTCCTGCGCAGCCAGCCTGGCCACGGTTGGTGCGTGGTCACTCGCGAGGGGGTCCGGCTGGGCGTGATCTCG
Source organism: uncultured Solirubrobacterales bacterium (assembly GCA_963767695.1). Taxonomy (GTDB): domain Bacteria; phylum Actinomycetota; class Thermoleophilia; order Solirubrobacterales; family Solirubrobacteraceae; genus Palsa-465. The sequence continues at coordinate 162,829 of CAVYFE010000010.1, read as the reverse complement.
CTGTCGGGGAACCTGTTCATGAATGCGGGGCGGCCGGTGTTCGCCGAGGTGGACGCGGCGCTCTACGCGCTGAGGGATGCGGTCGATCACGTGCTCGTCGACATGCACGCCGAGGCGACGAGCGAGAAGGTGGGGATGGGATGGCACCTCGATGGCCGCGTGACCGCGGTCCTCGGCACCCACACCCATGTGCCGACCGCCGACGCCCGCGTACTGCCGGGCGGCACCGCCTACATCACCGATGTCGGGATGACCGGCCCCCGTGGCGGGGTGATCGGCGTCAAGCGCGAACTGGCAATCGAGTCGATGGTCACCAAGATGCCGATCAAGTTCGAGACCTCGAGCGAGGATCCCTGGCTGAACGCGGTCGTGATCCGAACCGATGGCCTGATGCGGGCGAGCTCGATCGAACAGCTGCTCGAGCCGGCCCCCGGCGTCAGCTGAGCGCGGTGGCGACCTGCGGACGAGGGAGCTCGCGCCCCTCGGTATCGCGCAGCGCCCATCCGACCTCCGTCGGGAAGGCCCCGATCAGCGCCACGATCGCGAGCGGGAAGAACCATGGGATGTAGAGGTAGAACCAGTGTGTCAGTCCGAGCTGGAACGCGATTAGGACCGCCGCACCGAGCGCGGACATCTCGACGACCGTCCGCTGCCGGGGGACGAACGCGACGCCGATCGCCAGCAGCACCGCGAACGCCTGAACCAGGTGCTGCTCGATGCTGAGGCCTCCCCACAGCCCCCAGACCGAGAACGGCGAAGTTCGGTCGATCTGCGACTCCAGCGAGTCGTGCCAGAAGACCCGCAGGTTGCCGTCGAGCAGTACCGGCAGCATCACGATCACGGCGGTGAGCGAGAACGCGAGCATGTAGGCGACGATCTGGCGCTTGCGCGGCCACGAGGCGCCGGCACCGCGCGCGAACAACGGCCACAGCACGAGGGGCGCGAACTTCGCGAAGCCCATCAGCGCCGACCGCGACCCCCCGCGCCGGCGCCGAGCTGACGACCAGCAGCGCCAGCACGACCAGCATCGCCACGAGCGAGTCGTTGCTGTTGGAGCTGAGCGCGTAGAGCGTGAACGGGTAGGAGGCCCACATGTAGGCCAGCACGATTCCCGTGCTCGGCCCGCGGATCCGGCGACCGAGGAAGAACAGGCCGACCAGCGTCAGCAGATCGAAGGCGATCGCCGCGGCGTGCGCGGCCGGCAGCTGATCCCAGGTGCCGCTCCAGCCGAAGATCGCCGTGAACGGGACGTAGGCGTAGTAGTTGACCGGTCCGTAGGTGTCGCCGTGGACGTTGTCCTGCGGGTAGTTCCCATATAGCGGCTGATCGTGCAACAGCTTGTGCGAGCCGATCACGCCCGCGTAGCCGACGTCGATCACGTTCGAGTTGGTCACGTTCAGGCCGATCCGGAAGCCGACCAGGAACACGACTCCGATCGCCAGCCAGGTCGTCGGGACGAGCAGCCGCAGCGGCTCGCGCGGGCGCCCGCGCCCGAACGCGAGCGCCAACATCCGCGCTAGCAGGTAGAGCAGGAACGGGTAGGCGAGCGGCACCGAGAGCCCGATCTCGCCGTGGTTGAAGAACGCCAGCGAGACCGAGAAGCCGAGCAGCATCAGCAGATCCAGGTGCAGCAGCGACAGGCGGCGCCCCCGCCGGCGCAGCGATGGCAAGAACGGCGCGATGAACAGCACGCACAGCGGGATCCACACGTACATGGCATTCGCCCGCCGCCCGAATGCGCCCGGGTAGCCGCGGGCCATCGTCCATGCCACCTGGAAGCCGGTCCAGGCCTGAGTGACCTGGCCGGTGCTGTCCTCGACGTACACCTGGGCCAGCTCCCGGCCATTCGGGCCGGGCGAGAACCAGCTGACCTGCCACTGACCGGGTCCCTTCGTGTACTCGTAGGGACGGGCGGTTGGATGCCGGCGGCGCTCGGCGACGATCTTCGGCACCCCGGCCGCGATCCGCTCGACCTCCGCCGCAGTCAGCCGGAATCCGGCCGGCGGCTTGTCCAGCTGGGTGACGAGGACGGGGGCCCCCGGCTGGATCGTCGTGGTGTTCGTGGTCGTCGAGGCCGCTCGGGCCCGCGCCGGGGCGAGGACGAATAGCAGCGCGAGGAAAGCAATGGCCGCGATCGACGCCGCGCGGCGAGCGAGCGGTCGACTTACGCCCGGAAGCTCCAAAGCTTCTGTCCGAGGAACGACAACGGCGTCCCCGCGGCTATCGCAATCGCCTGCGCGACGACCTTCTCCATGCCGGTGCTGCTGACCAGCGCAACCAGCACCACGTAGGTGAAGCCGAACGTGAGCAACGAGATGGCGAAGAAGCGGGCCCCCTGCTCGAGCGGGTGGTGGTGCCGGGCGTCGAACGTCCAGTGGCGGTTCCACCAGAAGTTGTTGGCCACGGAGACGAGGAAGGCGATCACGGCCGAGACTCGGTAGTCGATGCCCAGCAGGTGCACGCAGGCGGCGAACACCACGAGGTTGACCACGTACCCGGTGGCGCCGACGGCCGCGAAGCGGACCAGCTGAAGCCAATTGTGGGTGCGGCGCATTCCGTGGCGCACGCGCGCCCGAAGCGGAAGCTCGACGCTGGTGATCAGTTCCTCAGGCATCGGGAGAATCTATCGGCGCTACGTCAGGCCTCGGTAAGGGTTACCGGGCCTAACCGGGTTCTAATCCGAGTTTCGCACGGATCGCAGCCCGAAGTGCTCACACACTAACGGGGTTACGTCGCGCAGCGACCACTGCTCACGCACGTCGCGTGAATCCGGCCCGGTGCCGCACCACATCAGCGCGCCGAGCGAATCGGAGCGATGCAGCGAGCCGTGCGAACCGCCACCCACGTGGTCGGCTCCGCCCCAGTCGACGAACTCGTAGCCGGGAGACGCCGAGAGCAGGAGATCACCCGCGGTCGGACAGCTCAGCGCCGACCAGATCCGGGCCAGCGCATCCGGGTACTCGGTGCACAGGAAACGCCCGTCCTGAACCTCGGCACGGAGGGCGGGCAGATCACCGTCGACGCTCCAGTGCTCGCCGCGCTTGTCCTCGAGCTCACCGCCGGGAGCGAAGCGAAGCTCACCGCGGTGGCTGTGGACGACCGCCTCGCCGTCGTTCTTCCACATGATCAGGTCGATCCCGCCGAGGCTCTCGACTGACTCGATCGAGCGCTTGATCACATCCTCGCGCTTGTCTGAGTCGAGCGCGTAGATCATCGCCGAGCGCTGCGCGGGGCTGAGCGCCACCTCGGCGCCGACCGAGCGCGAGGCGCTGGGCGTGGCGACCTCAAACTCCGCAAAGGCCTCGTCCAGGCGGATCCGCTCTTCGACCGGGGCCTGCGAATGGTCGGAGGTGACGATCACCGCGTGGGTCTCGAGAAATGCGTCCGGACCCCCGGCGGCGTGCATCAGGCGCTCGAGCTGGCGATCCGCGGCCGCGATCGAGGTGACCTGAGCGTGCGGCCCGTTCTTGTGCGACCAGGCATCGTTGTCCGGGAGCGAGAACAGGAGGAAGTCGAACAGGTCGTGCTCGACCAGATACGCGCCGACGCAGCCGGTGTGCTGGTCGCGGATGCCGGGCATCCCGAGCTGGCCGCGACAGCCGGTCTTGCGACTGGCGTAGAGATCCGCGTAGAACAGCTCCTGCGGGCCGTCGATCGTGCGGCGAAACAGGGTCGAGGTGACGATCCGCGCGAGCGCGGTCTCGTTTGAGACCTCGTGGTGGTGCCGTCCTCGGTAAATCAGGTAGGTGGTGCCGGCGGTGCGCACCTCGGCGTCGTCGAGGCTCTCGAATACCGTGTCGAGGTCGTGGGAAAGGTGCTCGGCGTTCATCCGGTAGACGGTGTCGGTCAGCGATCGCAGGACGCCGAACTGTCGCGAGGCCGAGAAGCTCGAGCCGTACTCGACGTAGCGCCCCTCCTCCCGGTGATACCAATTCATCGATGGGATCAGGTGCTGGTCAGGTCCCACGCCGGTCGTGATCGTCGCGGCGCAGACCGGCGTGACCGACGGAAACGCGGCCACGCAGTCGTCGACGTAGACGCCCTGCTCACGGATCCGCGCCAGCGCGGGAGCGCGACCGGTCGCGATCGCGCGCTCGAGCATCGCGGGCTTGAGCGCGTCGATCACGACGAGCACCAGCTTCTTGCGGGGCCGGCGGCGCTTCTTGGCGGCGGGGCTCACCGAAGGATCCGCAGGCCCGCGTACTTCTGCCCCTCCCGCTTGCGGCCGGCCAGCAGCAGCCACAAGAGCAATGCCACCCCGACCAGCCCAACCGGGGGAGCCACGACCGACAGCGCCGCCAAGGCCACCGCGGCGGCCTCCGCGTACAGCGGTAACGCGCCCGCCGCCGACTCGTCGAGTCGCCCGCGCACGCGCGCCAGCAGCGGTCGGGTGGCGGCGATGCCGATGGCCGCGCAGGCCACGCCGCCGATCAGTCCGGGCCATGCGAGGTAATGACCTCGCGCCAGGGATCCCGCGAACAGCAGCGCACCGAGGATCAGCGATGCGGCGGCGAGGGCGAGCGCCAGCGGACGCCGCCCGAAACTTTCCTGGGACAGCCGCCGTTCAGCCAGTGCCAACAGGATCACCGCGACCGCCAGCAGGAGGAGGAACACGGCTGCTTGCAGAAATCCGTAGTCCGTGCCGTTGAAATGGATCTCCACATCGCCGGCAGCGAGCGCGCCGACCACCAGCGTGGGCAGAAACGGCCGGATTCCGACCGCCGCTGCCACGCCCATTCCCTGGAAGATGTCGAAGACGAGATGCACCGTGCTGTACCGTGAGTGAACGTGACGATAGACAAAAGGGCAGGACGAGCCCCGGGCGCACGGTCGAGATGAACTCTGGCGGCGGCTTTACCGGGCGCCCGCGGTCCACGGCACGTGACATCGAGCGCTACGCAGCGCTGTTCGCCGAGCGGACCAAGGTCATGAAGTCCTCCGCGATGCGCGATCTGATGGCGCTGACCGAGCGCGAGGATGTGATCTCGCTGGCCGGCGGCCTGCCGGACACCTCAACCTTCCCACCCGACTCGTATGCCGCGCTGATGAGGACGGTCGCGGTCGACTCCTGCGCGCGGGCGCTCCAGTACAGCCCAACCGAGGGGCTGGAGCTGATCAAGCGCTGCATCATCGACGTGATGGGCGCCGAGGGACTCGAGATCGACGCGGACGAGCTGCTGGTGACGACCGGCGGCCAGCAGGTGATCGATCTCGTCTGCAAGACGCTGCTCGATCCCGGCGACGTGGTGGTCGCCGAGGCGCCTACCTACCCGGGCGCCGTCCCTACATTCTCCTCGTACCAAGCCGACGTCGTGCAGGTGACGATGGACCGCGACGGGATCCGCGTCGACGAGCTGGAGGCGGTCCTCGACGGTCTGGAGGCGACGGGAAGACGTCCCAAGTTCATCTACACGGTCCCGAACTTCCACAACCCGGCCGGTGTCACGCTGTCGCTCGAGCGCCGCCGCGAGCTGGTGCGGATCGCCGCCGAGCGCGAACTGCTGATCCTCGAGGACAACCCATACGGCCTGCTCCGCTACGAGGGCACGCCGCTGCCGACGCTGCGCTCGCTGGACGACGAGTTCGTGATCTACGCGAGCACGTTCTCGAAGATCCTCTCCCCGGGAGTGCGGCTCGGCTGGACCGCCGCGCCGGCGCCGATCCTGCAGAAGATGAACATCGGCAAGCAGGGTTCCGACCTGTGCTCGTCCTCGATCTCCCAGCATTTCGTCGGGGCGTACTTCGATTCCGGTCCCTGGGAGGACTATGTCCGGTCGCTGATCGAGATCTACCGCCGCCGCCGCGACGTGATGCTCGACTCGCTCGCAGAGCACTTTCCGCGCGAGTCGGAATGGACCCATCCCGAGGGTGGCCTGTTCATCTGGGTGACGCTGCCCGACTACATCGACACCACCGACCTGCTGGCGCGGGCGCTGGAGGAGCGCGTCGCGTTCGTGCCGGGCCGCGCCGCGTTCGTCGACGGCCGCGGGGGCTCCTCGATGCGACTGAACTTCTCGGGCGTCAACGAGGATGAGATCCGGGAGGGAGTTCGTCGGATCGGCGAGGTCGTGTGCGAGCAGGTCGCGCTGTACGGCACGCTCACCGGGGCCCGTGTGACGGGCGGGGGCTCACGGAGAAGCGATCGCGGCCAGCGGGAGGTGGCGGCTGGACTCGGGGAGCCGGCGGCTTCGGGTCGCGGTGAGGCGGCGGCCGGTGACGGCGGCCGGGAGGCGGTGGCTTCGGCTCCGGGGTCCGAGCTCGCGAAGGTCCTTCAGCTCCGGAGCAAACGCACCCAGGCTGGATGAGCCGCGTTGCCGTGCTGAAGGGCGGGCGCTCGCTCGAGCGCCAGGTCTCGCTGAAGTCCGGCGCCCGTGTCGAGGACGCGCTCCGGAGGCTGGGACACGAGGTGATCCCGATCGACGTCGGCGCTGATCTGGTGAACCAGCTGACCGAGTCGGCGCCACAGGTCGCGTTCGTCGCGCTACACGGGCGCGACGGCGAGGACGGAACGGTCCAGGAGCTGCTCGAGGTGCTCGCGATCCCGTATACCGGTTCCGGCGTGTCGGCCTGCATCCGGACTGCCGACAAGGTCCTCGCCAAGCACGCGATGCGAGATCACGAGATCCCCACTCCGGACTTTTACGCGTTCAACGAGACCGCGTTCGGGGGTCTCGGCGCCGCGCTGGCGCTGCCGGCGATCGAGGAGCGCCTCCAGTTCCCGATCGTGGTCAAGCCGGCGGGGCAGGGCTCGGCGCTCGGGATCAAGTTCGCGCGCACACCCGCCGACGTGCCGACCGCGCTGGTGGCGGCTTTCTCCTACGACCGCAAGGTGCTGCTAGAGCGTTACGTGCGCGGCCGCGAACTGGCGATCTCGATCATCGACGACGATGGAGACTCGCGGGCGCTGCCGATCGTCGAGGCCCTCCCGCAGCAGGAGGACTTCTATGACTTCGAGTCTCGCTATGAGATCGGCCGGACCCGGTTCGTCTGCCCGGCCGAGCTCGACGGCGCGCTGGCCGCGCGGGCAGGCGGGATGGCGACCGACGTCTACCGTCTGCTCGGCTGCGCAGGCTTCGCGCGGGTCGACCTGATGCTCGAAGCGGACACCGACGAGCTGTACGTTCTGGAGGCGAACACGGTTCCGGGCCTGACCGAGACGTCGCTGTTGCCACAGGCCGCCGAGGCGGCCGGGATCGGCTTCGACCAACTGATCGCTCGGATTCTCGGGGCGTCGATCTAGCGCTTCGGGGGTGCCTCGCCGCGTCCCGCGCCTCCGGTGCGCGTCGGGGAGGCTGCTGCGGGCCGGACGGCTTGGAGCGCGAGGAGGCGCTCGGACGCGACCAGGCACCCCTGGCAGACCGTCCGCCCGCAGAATCTCGCTTGGAGCCAAACGGTCCGGAGCGTGGCCTGATGTGCTGTTCAGTTGCCCAAATCGTCGTGAGCCCGCCGCGATCTTGGCAACCGGACACGGCTGTCGTGTTCCCGAGCCCAAATCGCCCCCGGTGGCAGGTAGATTGGGCAATCGAACACGTGCGTTCGCCTGCCCTCGTCGACCTGCACGGCGCGGCTAGGGCGCGCTCCGCGCCCGGCGCCGTCAACTGTCGCCGGCGAAATCCTCCGGCGTCACGCGATCGAGGAAGTCCTTGAACTTCTCGACGACTTCCTCGGTGTCCTCGACGTCGTGCTCGAACTCGATCGCCGACTCGGCGATCACGTCGTCAGCAGCGAAGATCGGCGCGCCGGCGCGGACCGCGAGCGCGAGGGCGTCGCTGGGCCGGGAGTCAATTTCGAGCTCGCGGCCATTGACGCGGAGGCTGATCGAGGCGTAGAACGTGTTCTCCCGCAACTCGGTCACCGCCACGCGGGTGCACTCGACGTCGAGCTCGCCGAGGACGTCGGAGAGGAGGTCGTGGGTCATCGGCCGCGGCGTCGATGCTCCCTGGAGCTTCATCAGGATCGCCGCAGCCTCGGGATGGCCGATCCAGATCGGCAGGAACTTGTTGTTTTCGACCGTTTTCAGCAGCACGATGGGCTGCTTGCCGACCATGTCGAAGCTCACGCCGTAAATGACCATCTCCTGCACGAGCTACTCCTAACTCAGGGGTCTGGCAAGTATAGGACGCCGACGGTTGGCTCCCACTGCGTCTGTCCGCCGCCTCGTGCAGCGGATCCTCGCAGCCTCGCGCGGCGGAGGAGTCGCCGCAGACCGCTGGCGGTCTGGGGGTGCGGAGCGTTATTCTGACCAGCTAAATCGCTATGACTGGTGAGAGTGAGCCGCGGGCCCGGGGCGAGGGGGAAACCCTGGCGCCGGCCCGGGACGAGGGCCAGATCCTGGCGCTCGCACGCAGCAAAAGCGAAGGCGAAGGGGAAGGCGCCGGCCGGCGCCGCGCCCAATCGGTGCAGCCCGGCGGCCGCGAGCCGGCGCCGGGTGAGCTGTTCCTGGTTCAGGCCTTCATCAACACGCACTATGACCTGGAGGTCGACCATGGTGCCGAATTGCTCGCGACGCCGGCGGGCGCGCGGCGCTGGCTGTGCAGGCAGGGTCTCCTCGCGCGGACGGGCCGGATCAACGCGAAGGAACTGCGCCGCCTGCGGACGGTGCGCGAGGCGCTGCGGGAGTTGGCCGGCGCCAACGGCCAGGCGGCGCCGTCCGCCGGCGCGATCGGTGACATGAACGCGGTCTCCGCCGGCGCCATCGCCGACATCAACGCCGCGGGTCGAGGCGCGGCGGTCGAGCTGCGCTTCGGCGCCGACGGTCCGCGCTTCGTGGCGGCGACACCTGGCCGGGTGGATGGCGCGATCGGCGTGCTGTTGGCGTTCACGGCGCGAGCGATGCTCGACGGCAGCTGGTCACGGCTGAAGGTGTGCCCCGGCGATGACTGCGGCTGGGCCTTCTACGACCATTCCCGTAATCAGACCGGCCGGTGGTGCTCGATGTCGGTGTGTGGCGGGCGGGCCAAGGCGCGAGCGCACTATCGCCGCACGAGAGGGGAGGCCCGCTGAGGTGCGCGGTCTCGGCGCGACCACGATGCTCGTGCTCGCCCGGGTCAGGCGCCGGCCCGGCCGATGGCTGCTGACCGCCCTCGGGCTGGCGCTCGCGACCGCCTTCGCAGGGGCCGTGGCCGCCGAGAGCACGATCGCCGGCGATCAGGCCGCCCGCTCGGTGCTGGACGGTCTCCCGCCGCTCGCCCGCACGGTCCGGGTGACGTGGCAGGGACCGATCACGCCCGGCGTGGCGCGGACGGCACGGAGCTTGCTCCGGGAGCTCGGCCTCGGAAAGCAGAGCGAGGTGGTGCTGCTCAACCCCGTCCGGCTGGGCGGCGTGGTGGTACGGCCGGCGGCGATCGATCCGCTGGAGGAGTGGATCGAGCCGGGCGCCACGTCGAAGGGGGCCACGTCGGCGGGGGCCGCGTCGAAGGGAGCGACGTCGAAGGCGGCGGGAACCGGCACGACACGGGTGCCCGGGCCCTGCCGGCCCTCCTCGTGCCCGGTGCTGCTCGCGGGCCCGAGGTCGCCGGACACCGCGCTGAGCGCGTACGGCGTCAGCCTCCCGATCATCGGTCCGACAGTCCTGCGCTCGGCCTCGCCGCTTGGGTTCGTACCGGGGCAGCCGCCGGGACAACCCCCCCTTCTCCTAACTGGCGACGCCACCGGGTTGGGCTCGCTGGCTGGGCTCAGTGGCGTGTATCGCACCTACAACTGGGTGGCGCTGCTGCCCTCCGCCGGGTTGCACTCCTGGCAGCTCGCCGGGGTCGAGCGCCGACTTCAGCGGGCCGGGGCTGCGTTTGCGCCGACCGGCAACGGCTTCAGCCTTACCGCGCCGTTCGCGAGCCTTGACGCGGCGCGGGCGCAAGCAGGCGCGGCACCGGAGCGGCTCCTGCTCGCGGGCGGCGGCGCGCTTGCCGCGCTGGCGCTGTTCGTGGTGTTGGCCGCCGGAGGATTGCGACGCGATTCAGCTGCCGAGCTTGGCCGGCTCGCCGCCGCCGGCGCCAGGGCGCGCCAGTGTGTCGTGTTCGTCCTCACCGAGTCAGCGCTTCTGTGCGGCGTCGCCCTGCTCGTGGGCGCCGGCCTGGCGCTCGCGGCCGCCGCGGTGCTGGCGCGCGCCGGCGGCGTTCCCGCCGGCGGGCTGCTCACGCACAGCCTGATCACGCCGACCGCGGCGCTGGCGCTGCTCGCCGGCTGGCTGTGTGCGACGTTGCTCGTGACCGTGCTGCTGCTCGTCCGTGGCAGCCGGCTCGCCGAGTTGCCGGCCGTCGCCGCTGCGGCCGGGCTGGCGCTCGCGCTCAGCCGTGGCGCCAACGGCAGCGACCCGCTGCCGGTCTTGCTGGCGCCGCTGTGCTGCCTGGCGGCCGGCGTCGTCCTCGCCCGCGTGGCCGTGGTGGCGCTGCGGGGGGGCGAGCGGCTCGCGCGGCGCGGCCCGGTGATGACGCGTCTCGCGTTCGTGGGGCTGGCCAGAGCGCCGGCGGCGCCCTCGCTGGCGATCGCATTCATCGCGGTCAGCATCGGCCTCGGCGGTTTCGCACTCGCGTATCGAGCCACGCTGCTGCGCGGGACCGCCGACCAAGCCGCCAACCAGGTGCCGTTCGATGCCACGGTCTCGGCCGGCCCCGACTTCGCGACGCCGCTCCAGGTTGCATCACCGACACGCTGGGCGAAACTCTCGGGCGGCTCAGTGATCGCGGTCCGGCGGACAGAGGCGAGCTTTGTCAGCGGCGGCAGCTCGGAGACGGTACCCGCGCTGGGCGTGCCCGCGGCGGCGATCCCCCGGCTGCACGGCTGGCGCTCGAGTGACAGCTCCGTCCCGCTCACGACGCTGTCGAGACGGCTGCTCTCCACAGCGCCGGCGCCTCCGTCGCTTCCCGCTCTGGCGGCGGGCACGCGGACGATGCGAGTTCGCGCCCAAGCAGACGGGGTCTCGGTTTCGATCACGGCCGATTTTCTCGACCCGGACGACAATCTCGACCAGGTCCAGCTCGGTCAGGCAGATCAGCGACCGCAGACGCTCAGCGCCAGCTTGCCGCGGGTGCTCCGCGGTCCGGGCCTTGGCGGTGGCTGGCGGCTCGCAGGCCTAGAACTCGACGAGCCCTCGGGCCTCGAGATAACGAACGGCCATCAGAACGCGGAGAATTCGGGCGCACCGACGCAATTCACCGGAGTCGTCAGGCTGGGGCCGCTCATCGAATCAGGCCGCGCGAGTCACACGGTGCAGAGCATCGCGCTTGGACCCTGGCAAGCGCTCGGCGCTGCCCACGATCCGCCCGGCGGCGGCTCGGCAACGGTGATCCGCTTCGATACCAGCGGGCAGCCGGGACTACTGCGGCCGGCGGCGGCCGGCGAGACGCGCCCGGTGCCGATGCTGACCGACGGACAGACGGCGGCAGCGGCGGGACCGGGAGAGCGGATCGCGCTCGAGGTCGACGGCCTGCCCATCAACGCGCAGGTGGTCGGGGTCCTTCGGCGGTTTCCCACGGTTCCAGCGGGCGCCGCCGGGTTCGTGATCGCCGATCAGCGAACGCTCGCCGCGGCGCTCGACGCCCAGCTCCCCGGTCAGGGGCGCGCCGATGAGTTATGGATCTCGGCCTCGCACCCGCGAATGCTGCAGGACGCCTTGGCAGAGCCGCCATTTACGCAGTTCTCCGCCTCATTCCGGGGGCAGATCGAACAGCAGCTTCGCAGCTCGCCGATCAGCCGCGGCGTGCTGGGGACGCTGGTGGCGGCGGCGGCCCTGGCGGGGGGACTGGCGCTGGTCGGGCTGCTGGTTACGCTGCTCGGTGGCGCCCGGGACGAGCGGATCGAGCGCGACCTGTTGGCGCAGGGAGTCGGGCCGCGCGCCATGCGAACGGAGTTGAGGCTGAGAATGGTGCTGGCGGCGGGTATTGGCGTGGGCGCGGGCCTCGTGCTCGGGCTGCTGTTGACGACGCTTGCGGTGGCCACGGTCCAGAGCGCGGGTCCGGTGGCGGTCCCGGACCCGCCGCTCGTGACCGTGGCGCCGTGGGGTCAGCTGTTGCTGTGGAGTGCGCTGGTCTTGGCGATGCTGACCAGCGCGAGTTGGATCGCCGCGCGAGCGGTCACCGGGCGGTCGGTGCCATGACCGCCACGGCGCCGGCCCCGCGAGCGCTGCTGCCGGGCGAGTCGAGCGAGTTGATGGTCGAGCTGCGCGACGTGTTCTGCGTCCACCGCACCGACGAAGGCGACGCCGCCGCACTGCAGGGGACGACGCTGCGGGTCAGACGCGGTGAGTTGGTCTGCGTGCTCGGGCCGAGCGGCGCTGGCAAGAGCACTCTGCTGCGAGTGATCGCGGGACTCCAGGTGCCCTCGGCGGGCGTGGTCAGCCTGTTGGGCTGGGACATCGGACGCCTCGGAGCGCGGCTTCGCGCGCGGCTGCGGCGCGAGCACATCGGGTTTCTCGACCAGCGCGCGGACCGCGCCCTCGCGCCCGAGCTCCGCGTCCGCGATGCGGTGGCGCTGCCGCTGGCGCTGCGGGGGGTGGCCGCTGCTACGCGGCGGGCTCGCGCGCTGGCGCTGCTTGCGGCGGTGGGCTTGGAGGGCCGCGACGATGCGCTTGCGGCCGAGCTCTCGGGTGGCGAGCGCCAGCGAGTTGCGCTGTGCGCGGCACTCGCGCACCGTCCGGAGCTGCTGCTCGCCGACGAGCCCACGGGCGAGCTCGACGCCGCCGGCGCGGAATCGATGCGCGGCCTGATCGCGGAGCTGGTCCGCGAACAGGGAGGGACCGCGATCGTGGTCACGCACGATCCCACCGCGTCCACATTCGCCGACCGCACGGTGCGGCTGCGCGACGGTCGGGTGGTCGCTGAGGACCACGGCACAGGCGACGGGGTGGTGGTCGCAGGGGGCGGATGGTTGCAGCTCCCGCCCGAGTTGCTTCGCGAGGCGAGGATCGGCGGGCGCGCCCACCTTCGGCTCACGCGGCGGGCGTGCTGGTGGCGCCCGCCGCGCACGACCCGCGTGGCGCCGGGCACGACCCGCGCGGCGCCGGGAACGTCGTCGCCCGCCCCCACCCGGTGCGTGCGCCCGATGGTGCAGGCTGGGTCCCGGCCCGGATCGAGGCGCGATCGCTCCATCGCAGCCGCGGCCGCGGCGCGAGCCGCCGTCAGGTGATCACCGGACTCGATCACGTGTTCGCGCCGGGCCGGATGACCGCGGTCACAGGACGGTCCGGCGTGGGGAAGACGACACTGCTGGCGCTCCTCGCGGGGCTCGATTCGCCCGACGGCGGCGAGTTGCTGCTCGACGGTGAGTCGGTCGGCGATCGCGACGCGGAGCAGCGCGCGGCGATCCGGCGGGCGCGGATCGGTTATCTCCCGCAGGAGCCCTCGCCGATCGGATTCCTGAGCGCGGCCGAGAACGTCGTGTTGACGCTGTGGCTGCGGGGATGGAGGACCGCGGCCGCGGTCGAGCGAGCCGCCGTGGTGCTGGCGCGGGTGGGGCTCTCCGATCGTGCCGCGCAGCGAGTTGCGCGGCTGTCGGCCGGCGAGGCGCAGCGGGTCGCGCTGGCGCGGGCCGTGGCCAGCGCCCGGGGACTGCTGATCGTCGATGAGCCCACCTCCCGGCTCGATCAGGCGAGCGGCGCGACCGTCGCCGAGCTGCTGGCCGCGCAAGCGCTCGATGATCGCCAGACCGTGATCTGTGCCACGCACGACGGCGAGGTGATCCGCCACGCCGACGAGGTGATCGACCTCGGCGGCTGAGCCGTCGCTCGATCACCGCTAGTCGATCACACCCTCCTCGCGCAGCACCGCCGTGGCGATCCCAAAGGCGGCGTTGGCCGCGGGCACCCCGGCATAGACGGCGCTGTGGAGGAGCACCTCGCCGATCTCCTCGGCACTCAGCCCGTTGCCCAGCGCCGCCCTTACGTGCATCCCGAGCTCGTTCTCGGCGCGTACGCAGACCAGCGCGGCGAGCGTGATCGCGCTGCGCATGCGGCGGTCGATACCTGGCCGCGACCAAACCTCGCCCCACGCGTACCGCGTGATCAACTCCTGAAACGGCTGGCCGAACGGACCGGCGGAGGCGAGCGCCCGGTCCACGTGCTCGTCCCCGAGCACCTCACGCCGTGTCTTCATGCCGGTGTCGAGATCGCTCATCTGCGCTCCTCCTCGCTTGGGTTCAGGTGGCGGCCGATCAGCTCTGACACCGCGCTGGGCTGCTCGACGTTCGCCAGATGCGCCGCCGCGTCCACGAGCTCGAACCGGGCGTTGGCGATGCCTTCCGCGATCCGACGGCCGTGGTCGGGTGGAGTCGCCTCGTCCTCACGCCCGGAGAGCACCAGCGTGGGGGCCTCGATCGCGGGCAGCTCGGGGCGCAGGTCCATCTCCGCGAGCGCTTCGCAGCAGCCCGCGTAGCCCTCAGGGGGAATCTCGAGCAGCGTCCGGCGCATCTGCTCCACGACGTCCGGACGCGAGCCGGCAAAACCGGGCGTGAACCATCTCGCCAGCACGGGCTCGGCCACCGGCTCCATCCCGCGCTCGCGCACCGTTCGCGCCCGCTCACGGTATTTGCCGTCCGGATCGATCAGCGCCGAGCTGCAGCAGATCGCCAAGCGCTCGACGCGATCGGGCGCGTGCGCGGCGACCCACATACACGACATCCCACCGATCGAGATCCCGCACAGCGAGGCCCGGCTGAGCTCGAGCCGGTCCAGCAGCGCCAGCAGGTCGGTTCCGAGCTCGGCAATCGAATATGGACCGTCTGGGACGGGCGAGGAGCCGTGTCCGCGGAGGTCGTAGCGGACGACGCGAAAACGCTGCTCGAGCTCGCGCGCTTGCGGCTCCCACATCGACAGCCGGGTACCGAGCGACGGCGCGAGGATCACGGCTGGACGGTCCGGAGGGCCCGCGCTCTCGTGGTGAACCTCGCACACCATGGCGCTACGGTCGCCCGCGGTCCCGGTGCGCCGCCAGCGCGCGGTCGATCAGCCCGTCGGTGGCCCCGAGGTAATGCTCCGGAGTCAGCGCCTGCTCGAGTGCCCGGCGGTCGATCGCGTCGGTCACCTCGGGCAGCTCGAACAGGACCTCGCCGAGCGCTCGCTCCTCCCGCTCCGCTTGCTGGGCCGCGGCTTCGACGAGCGCCTGGGCGCGCGGACGCCCGACCGAGGGGGCGAGTGCCGCGGCGACGCTCTCGCTCATCAGGAGACCGTGGGTCAGCTCGAGGTTCGCGCGCATCCGCTCGCCGTGGATTTCGAGGCCGTCGAGCAGCTCGCGTAGCGACACCGCCGCCGATCCGGCGAGCCGGAGCAGTTCCAGCAGCGGCTCCCACTCGGCCTGCCAGGCGCCCGCGGCCCGCTCGTACTCCTGCCCCATCGCCGAGAGGATCGTCGCGACGAGGCCGGGGGCGCGCTGCGCGCAGGCGCGCACGGCGACGGCGCCGACGGGGTTCCGCTTGTGGGGCATCGTCGAGGAGCCGCCCCGCCCGGTTGCACCGCCCTCGGCCAGCTCATCGACCTCGGTCTGGGCGAGCAGGACCACGTCGCACGCGATTTTTGCCATCGCGCCGAGGGCGATGCCGAGTCCGCACGCCAGCCGGGCGGGGCGAATCCGGTTCGTGTGCCAGGGCAGCTCGGGCTGGGCCAGGTCGAGCTCACGGGCCAGGTCGGCGGCGACCTCCAGTCCGTGCTCCCCGAGGGCGGCCAGGGTCCCGACCGCCCCGCCGAGTTGGACCGCGAGCTCGGCCTCGCGAATCCGCGCGAGCTCGGAACGGACTGCGTCGAGGGCGATCAGCCAGCCGGCGACTCTCAGGCCGAAGGTCGTGGGGACCGCCTGCTGAAGCAGCGTGCGGCCCGCTTGCAGCGAGCGTCGATGCTCCGCGGCCAGGCCCGCGCACCGTTCGCTCGCGGCGTCGAGGTCGGCGAGCAGCGGCACCAGCGCCCGGCGGGCGACCAGCATGATCGCGGTGTCGACGATGTCCTGGCTGGTCGCGCCGCGATGAAGAAAGCGCGCGCCTTCGCTGTCGCCAAGGCGCTCCTTGAGCGCGCTGAGAAGCGCCGGAACCGGGGTCCCGGTCTCGGCGCTCGAGCGCCCGAGCTCGCTGATGTCGAACACTCCGGCGTCGGCCACGCCGGCGAGCTCGCCTTCGACGTCGCCCGGCGCGATCTCAGCGCTGACGAGCGCCCGCAGCAGCGCAAGCTCCACGTCCACCATCGCCTGAAGGAGCGCTCGGTCGCTCGCCTGCGCCGCGGCGGCACCGCGGGCGAATAAGCCCGAAAACAGATCGTCAGGCGAGAAGGACGGATCCACGGGGGGCACCGTATCGCGCCAGGGTTTCTCACCGGAGCCGCGCTCCCGGTGGCGGAACGTCCGTGAACGGCTGGCGGAACGCCGTTAAATGAGACGCGCCCCGGAGCCCGGCGGAGGTATGAGGCCGGATCCTGTGGGGCGCGCTCGAGGGAGGAGAGGGTTGCTGCAAGGAGAATGATCGCGCACCATGCTTTAGATGTCCAATACGAGTATTCCGAGAGATTGATAAGCTTTGCTTATGGAGCTTCGTCAGCTGCGCTATCTCGTGGCCCTCGCCGACGAGCGGCACTTCACGCGCGCCGCGCAGCGCGAGCACATTGCCCAACCGGCGCTCTCGCAGCAGATCCGGCGGCTCGAGCAGAGCGTTGGCCTCCCCTTGGTCGAGCGGACGACTCGACACGTGGCGATGACCGAGGCGGGAGACCTGCTGGTCGCCCGCGCGCGGCGGATCCTGGCGGAGGTGGAGGCGGCCGACGCCGAGCTGCGGCGGCTGGCGGGCATGGAGACCGGACGCGTCACGGTGGGGGTGATTCACACGATGGGGCCGGTCGACGTCTCGCTCGCGCTGGCGCTGTTCCGCCAGCGTCATCCGGGGGTGGAGCTGACCGTCCGGGAAAACTCCAGCGAGGAGCTCGCGGAGATGCTCCGGGTCGACGAGCTCGATCTGGCGTTCCTGTCGGTGACCGAACGGATCCAGAGCCATGGTCTGTCCCTGCTGCAACTGGTCTCCGAGGAGCTGGTGGTGGTCCTCCCGCCGGATCACCCGCTGGCCACGCGCCGTCGCGTTCGCATGGTCGAGCTCGCCGAAGAGCAATTCATCAGCTACCGAGTAGGCGCACGGCTGCGCGAGTTGCTGCTGGCGGCCGGCGAGCACGCGGGTTTCGAGCCCCGCGTGACGCTCGAGTCAAACGAGAGTCAGCGGATCCGCCGGCTCGTCGCGCGGCGGATGGGAGTGGCGATTCTGCCCCGCTCGGACGCCGAAGCGCCCGGCGCTGAAACGGCGTTCGTTGCGCTCGTCGATCCACCGCTGCGCCGCGACATTACGCTGGCCTGGCGCGAGGATCGTCGCCACTCGCCCGCGGCCATCGAGTTTCTGGCGCTCTCACGAGAGCTGTTCGGGCCTTCCCCGGAGCCTGCGCCGGTGCCGTTCACTCAGGGGGCTTCAGACTCGGCTTTGGCCGCCGCCAGCCGGCCATAAAGCGCGCGCAGCGTGGCGAAGATCTCGTCCGCGACTTGCTGCTGTCGCTCGCGTGAGGGGTGGGGCTCCGACCCGAAGCGCCACGGCGTGCCATAGCGGACGGTCACGGCCGGGAACTGGAGTCGGCGCCAGTTCCGGGCCTGCTCGGAGCCGTGGATCGCGACCGGGACCACGAGGGAGCCGGTCTCGAGCGCCAGGCGACCGATTCCCGGCCGCGCGGAGTCTCCGAGCCGACCGCTGCGCGAGCGCCCGCCCTCCGGATACATCACGACCATGCCGCCGGCGCGGAGAATCGTCTCGGCAGTCACGATCGCCTCCTCGTCGCGCTGCCCGCGGCGGACCGGAAACGCGCCGACGTGGGTCAAGATGAACTCCAGGAAGGGGCCGCGGAACAGCTGTGATTTGGCCATGAACCGGACCTGCCGGCGCAGCAGCAACCCGACGAACCAGTGGTCCATCGCCGAGAAGTGGGTCGGCGCGAGGATCACCGGGCCGCCCGCCGGGACGTTCCCGACCCCTTCGGCGTGTAACCGGTAGACCAGGCGGCAGTAGGGGTAAGAGACGGATCGGATGAACGCGTAGACCCAGTCGGGCTCGTGCGTCCGAGCGTGCTGGTGGAACCGGGCGAAATGGCTAGCCGGCCGCGGATCGATGTAGACCTGGGGCCTCATGGGCGCCAGACCGCTACGAGTCATCGCTCGAGTTCCTCCAGAACGCGGGCCGCAGGGCGCCCGATTCTCCGGGCTGCACGAGGTGCGATTCTTCCCCAGTTCTTAGTCAAGTTTGGTTCGATATATGTCGAACAAGGCGCTATAATTCGATAAGTATCGAACATACGGAATCGGAGATGGACCTGAACAGTTTTGACAGCCAAGGACGCGAGGCAATAGTCCGCATCCGGGGCGAACACCCAGAAAGCAATGCAGAACACAACCACGACGTGCGGACCAGGCGAGTTGCGACGTCCGGCAACAAGCGCCAGGGTCGCCGTCGTGCGAGCCATGCTGCCAGGACGGCGAACGCCGGCGAGGGCACGCACGGCGAGCTCGGCCACTCGCCGGACTCGCTCGAGCTGTTCCTCCGCCAGGCCCGCAACCACACGCTGCTGACCGCCGAAGAGGAGGTCGAGCTGGCAAAGCGGATCGAGAAGGGCGATCTGGCGGCGAAGGAACGGATGATCAATTCGAACCTCCGGCTGGTCGTCTCGCAGGCGCGGCGCTATCAAGGCCACGGCCTGCCGATGGAGGACCTGGTGCAGGAGGGCATGCTCGGCCTGATCCGCGCGGTCGAGAAGTTCGACTGGCGGCGCGGCTTCAAGTTCTCGACCTACGGCACGCTGTGGATCCGCCAGGCGATCCAGCGCGGCTTGCAGAACCACGGACGGACGATCCGGGTTCCCGTGCACGTGGCGCAGCGCCAGGTCAAGATCCGCAAGCTCGAAAGCGAGCTGAACACCAAGCTCGGCCGTGAGCCGACCGATGAGGAGATCGCGGCCGTGGCCGAGCTCACCGTCGAAGAGGTCAACGAGCTGCGCGAGCTGAGCCGGGGCCTCGCCAGTCTCGACCAGCCGGTCGGCGACGACGGCGAGACCGCCCTTGGCGATCTCCTGGCCGCTGAACGGCCGGAGCCGAGTGAGGAAGTAGCCGAAACCGATCGCGATCGGCAGGTGCACGAGGTCGTCGAGCAGCTTCCGGAGGCGGAGCGCAACGTGATCCGCCTGCGCTTTGGTCTCGCCGGCGACGAGCCGCGGACGCTCAAGCAGACCGGAAGCGAACTCGGGATCAGTGCCGAGCGGGCTCGCGAGCTCGAGGAACGCGGTCTCAGGCGGCTTGCGGCCCGATCCGACCTCGACGACCTCCGGGAAGCCGCTTAATTCGCTTGGCAGCGGGCTACCGGATCCCGGTGGCCCGCTGCTGAGGACGTCCTCGACCTGCCTGTGATTCTTGATCACGTAGTCCATCGCGCACGCACGTTTGCGACCCGTGGGTGGGCCTGCCGCTACTCTGGCGGGGGGCGGCGTGTTTGCGTAGACGTGCCGTCCGCACGCGCATCGGGGGAGAGACGAGCGCCATCAACCCGTATCCCCAGAGAGGAGCTTTGCCCTTGAGTCATCGAGCCCGAAAAGCACTTATGGCCCTGTCCTGCGCGATTGTGTGTGCGGCGATGCTGCCTTCGGCGGCCAGCGCACTCGTCGTCGGCATCGGAGATCAGAACGCCGGGATGTTCTCCGATCCTCGTTTCCTCGCGCTTCACATCCATGAGGCTCGGCTCACTGTCTCCTGGGATGTGGCAACCGCCCCATCGCGGCGGGCGGAGCTGCGCGCGGACACGGCATGGCTGAAAGCCGCCGCGGCCGACAACATCATCCCCCTCGTTTCGTTCAGCGGCATCGGCAACTACATCCCCACCGTCCGCCAGTACACGCAGGCGGTGAGCGCATTCATCCACAAGTTTCCGAAGGTCACGCGCTACACGCCCTGGAACGAACCCGACTGGGTGTACCGCAGCCTCAGCCGCCACCCGCTGCTGGCCGCCTCGTTCTTCAACGCCCTGGTCCGGCAGTGCCGCCACTGCACCGTGCTGGCGGGCGACCTGTATCTCCCGGCACCGCAGCTCGGGCCATGGGTGCGCGCCTACCGCAAGGGCCTGGCGTTCCGCCCCGCGGGGTGGGCGTTGCACAACTACTACGACGTCCGCAGTCACACCACCGCCCAGCTGCAGGCGCTGATGAACCTGACCAGCGGGCCGATCTGGCTCGACGAGATCAGCGGCGTGGAGGACCGCGGCCACTGGCAGTACAAGAACCAATCGCCCGCAGCCGCGGCACGCGACGAGCAGTTCATGTTCTCGCTGGCCCGTCGCTTCAAGCGAATTAGCCGCATCTATCACTACCAGTGGCAATCGGCGACGATCGCCGGGTGGAATTCCGGCTTGATCTCCCCGACCGGCAGGATCTGGCCGGCGTACTACGTGCTCCAGAAAGCGGCGCGCTAGCTAATCCCACCTATCGAGCAGGGGAGGAGAGGGCGCGCTTGCGCACGCCCCGGAGGTCCGCGTGCCCTACGCGTGCTGGCGGCGCGAGTCCGCCTGCTCGCGCTCCTCTGCACGCTTGAGCATGAACGAGCCAATCGAGCCTGCCAGGGTGGCGATGACCGTGATCGCGTAGGCCTCCATGACAACGTCGAGGATCCGCCCGGGAGTGGAGATCGGGTTCTGAATCTGCGATGAGACGGTCAGCAGCTGGGTGGAGGTCCAGAACAGCGCGCTGCCGAAGCTGTCTACCTGCGTGTTCTTCGCGTGGAGTTCGAACACCAGCGCGAGCACGGCGCAGATGAGGTCGAGACCGACGGTGGCAACCGCGACGGTGACGAGCCGGTCCCGCAGGCGCCCGTGCGTCTCGGTTGTTGCTCGCAGGACGTCGCGCACTTCGCCGCCCGCCTCGCGCATGACCCGGACGAGGTACATCTGATCCGATATTCGCGGCGCGTGGGTCACGTCCTGTCGGGAGCTCGCTCGTGGGGTTGGAGGCGGCGCCCCAGCTTTGAGAATGGAGAGGGGGGGTTGTGGCGAACCCGGCCCGGCTCGCGCCAGCTAACCCGTGGGCCTGAGGAGCTGCGCCGACGCGGTCCGCGTCGCGTGCCGGATCTCCCGTGCTGCGAGATGACGCGGCGCCTCAAACCGGCGGCGCCCGCAGCAGCACGACGCAGTTCTGTCCGCCAAAGCCGAACGCGTTGACGAGGGCGGTTCGGACCGTCGCTCGTCGCGCCTGCAGCGGGATGTAGTCCAAGTCGCACTCGGGATCCGCTCGCTCGAGGTTGATCGTCGGCGGCAGGATTCCGTCCCGCATGGCCAGCAGACAGACCATCGCCGACAACGAGCCAGCGGCCGCGATCAGATGCCCGACCATCGACTTGGGCGAACTGACGGCGACCGTGTCGGCAGCGGCTCCGAGCGCGGACCGGATCGCGCGCGTCTCGACGGCATCGTTGGCTCGCGTGCCGGTTCCGTGGGCACAGATGTAGTCGACCTCCTCCGGGGAGGTCTCGGTTCGCTCGAGCGCGAGGCGAATCGCCCGTGTCGCCTCCGCGCCCGAGGGCTCAGGAGCGCTGATATGAAACGCGTCCGAGGTGAGCGCCCCGCCGGCGACGGACCCATACGAGCGTGCCCCCCGGCCACGTGCATGGGCGGCCGATTCGACGACCAGCAGGACGGCGCCCTCGCCGAACACGAATCCATCACGATCGGCATCGAACGGTCTGCTGGCCCGTTCTGGTTCGTCGTTGCGCTCCGACAAAGGTCCCATCATCGCGAGCCCCGCGAACATGGCCGCGGAGACGCCGGCGTCGGTTCCACCGGCGATCACGACATCCGCCTCTCCGGCCAAGATCAGCCGCCGCGCCTCGAGCAGGGCGGCGTTTCCGCTTGCGCACGCCAGCGCACTTGCGCTGACCGGGCCGTTCAATCCGAGGTCAATCGCCACCTCGCAGGCCGCCATGTTCGGAATCGTCGACGGGACGTAGTAGGCACTGACGGCGCGCGGTCCTTTGGCGACCAGCGCCTCGACGTTGGCCTGCGTCTCCGGCACTCCCGCTACGGCGGTATTGACGACGACGCCGATCCTTTCGCGAGCGTGCTCGGCGCGGAGATCCGCGTCGGCGAGAGCCTCGCGCGCCGCGAGCACGGCCAGCTGCGTGAACCGAGCGGAGCGGCGGGCGCGCTTGGTGCCCATCACCTGATCGGCATCGAAGCCCTGGACCTCGCCGGCGATCCGCACCGGCAGGTCGGAGGCGTCGAAGGAACTGATTGACCGTACGCCTGACCGTCCCTCCAGCAGGCCTCGCCAGGTTCCGGGCGCATCGAGCGCCAGCGGCGTCACTGCCCCGATTCCGGTGACCACGGGGTCGCGGTCGGAGTGCATTCGCTCCGGGCGTTCGTCGCTGTGAGGGCCGTCCATCGGCGCGACGCTACAGATCCCGCGCCGAACCGGCCGCCTGGCAGGGTGGAACGCCGGTACCAGGATGTACGAGGTGACGGCTCCGGACGGCTCGATCTACACGACGCACTGCGCACGTCGTCAACGACGATCTATACGACTCCAGCCAGCGGCGCTACGCTCGGTCCTCGTCGTGAGTCGGCGTACCCGCCGGCGTCGCTCACCCACCCACCGCCACCGACGCCGGCGGCGCCTTGGGCCGGAATTCCCGCAGCCCGTCGTGATCCCGGCCGACGACCCCGTAGCTCGACTCGGGCACTTCGTTCCAGACGCCCTCCACGTCGCCGAGCGGCTCTGACACGATCAGCCGGGCATTCTCCGACACCTGCTGAAGCAGCTGTCGCTCGGGATACAGCCTGCGCAGCGTCGGCACATCGGTCGTGTAGTAGAGCGTTCGTGACTTGCGCTCACTCGAGTACCGAAACGCCCAGATCCGTTCGCCGTCCGTGGTCGCGATCGTGCCCTGGAACGGATTCGGGACCCCAAGCCGGCTCCCGACGGCCTCGACGAGCCCGATTGCATGTTCGATCGCGGACGGCGGGTCGTCCTCGAGACCGAAGGTCAAGGCGAGGAAGAACAGCGTCTCGGAGTCGGTCTGGCCTTTGATCTCCGGATATAGGGAGGGGTCAATCGCGAGCACGAGGTCGCGCTTGATGGCGCCGAATTCGTTGATGTACCCGTTGTGCATGAACAGCCAGCGGTCGTGGCGGAACGGGTGGCAGTTCGTCTGCTGCACGGCGCTGCCGATCGCGGCTCGGATGTGGCTGAAGAACAGCGACGAGCTGACGTGGTGGGCAAGCTCGCGGAGGTTCTGATCGTTCCAGGCCGGCTCGATGCTGTGGAAGACACCCGGGGTGGGCTGCGCGCCATACCAGCCAACGCCGAAGCCGTCACCGTTCGTCGTCTCGGCGCCGAACCGCGAGTGCAGGCTTTGGTCGATCAACGAGTGAGTCCCTCCGTACAGCGCTTCACTGAGCAGGATCGGAGATCCCGAGTATGCGAGCCAGCGGCACATCAGCCGCTCCTTTCTGTCGTGCTGTCGTTCATGGTCTCGTTCTCTCCCGCTCCAGCGGAGGCGTCACGTTCGGGGTCGAGGAACTTCTCCGCGAGGCTCGGCACGAGCCGCTCGATGCCGCCGTTCGCGGCCGTGAAGGCGCGCTGGCGATCGGCGCCGTTTGAAGCCGCGAGCTGCCGGACCCGCTCGAGCTCGCTCGCGCAGCCCAGTGCCAAGGCATGGGGGCGACACCTGGCGAGCAGCGCGTCGAGCATCTCCCGTACGGGAACCATCCGCCGAGTCGTGGCATCTATGAGCCGCGCATCCATGCCGTCCCGGGCGGCCAGAAACCGGTTCTCGGCGAGGACTTCAGCGCCCGGAGCGGGTTGCGGTGGATCGCTCTCGAGCTCGAGCCGCGCGAGCGACTGGATCAGCGCCACCAGAGGGGTCACGTCCGCAACCGTCGACTGGGCGTCCATCGCCCGGACCTCGACGGTCCCAAACCGCGGCTGCGGTCGCACGTCCCACCAAAAGAAGCTCGGATCGGGTACCGCCCCGGCTCCGATCACCGCGTCGAGCGCCCCCACCCAGTCCGCGTAGTCGGCGAACTGCCGCGGGATTCCCGTGCGGGGAAAGGCTTGGAAGATCATCGTGCGCACTGAGTCAAAGCCGGCGTCGCGGCCCTGCCAAAACGGGGAGTTGGCCGACAGGGCGAGAAGCACGGGTACGCTCTGTCGAAGGCCGTCGAGAAGCCGGATCGCGTCATCGGGCTCGGCCACGCCAACATGGACGTGCAACGCCATCGTCGGCTCTCGGCGGGCGATCGAGCGCAGCGAGTCGCCGACGAGTCGGTAGCGCTCGGCGCCGGAGACCTCTGTCTCCTCGCGGACGGTAGTCGGATGTGTGCCGGCGGCGGCAGCGGATAGCCCCATCGCGCCCAATTCGCGGGCGAGCTGGCGTCTGAGCGCCGCGAGCTCGGCCACGCTCCCCTCGACGTCCGCGTGGACGCCCGTCTTCAGCTCGACGACCGCA
This sequence comes from uncultured Solirubrobacterales bacterium, assembly GCA_963767695.1. GTDB lineage: Bacteria > Actinomycetota > Thermoleophilia > Solirubrobacterales > Solirubrobacteraceae > Palsa-465. Next base: position 138,359 of record CAVYFE010000010.1, on the reverse strand, counting down.
GCGTGAGTCTCCGGCGAGACGTGCTCCGAGAGCTCGTCTGACAAGCGCGCGAGAACACGGTCGCTCGACTGAGCCAGCGACCCGCTGGCGGGCTCGAGCAGCATCACCTCTTCCTCGACGCCGACCGTGTACTGCTGGTCGGGCCGGGCGTACCAGCGCGCCCACGGCGGGTAGGCGGCGGTTGCTACGTGCTGGGCCACATCCGGGAGTGAGAACCTCGAGGCGAGAATCGGCTAAGCATCGCCCACGCCAAGGCTGACGACAAGGAAGCGTACACGTGCAATCGCGCGAAGCGGACATCCAAACACCCGCTTGAAGCCATCGGCAGCGGCGAGATGGCAGCCCATTCACGTCACCCAAACTGGGCGACCCCGGCGTTGAACGGCAGGTGCTAGTTTCGCCACGTCGATGGGTCAGGCGATCGGACAGGTCCTCTCGTTCGGCGTCGGCGTGGCGCTCAGTCCGGTGCCGATCATCGCGGTGGTGCTGATGCTCGTCACCCCCAAAGGACGCGTGAACGGGCCGGCCTTCCTCGCCGGGTGGATCGTGGGACTGGCCCTCGTCGGCACGATCGTGTTGCTCGCGGCCAGCGGCGGGAGTGCCAGCAAGCACGGCACACCCGCGACTTGGGTGAGCATCCTGAAGGTCGTCCTGGGCGCGCTCCTGTTGCTGCTCGCCGTGCGGCAGTGGCGTGGGCGCCCGCGCGCCGGCGCCCAGGCTGAGCTTCCCGCGTGGATGAAGACCGTCGACACGTTCACTGCGCCTAAGTCGGCCGGCATGGGCGCGCTGCTCTCGGGGGTCAGCCCGAAGAACCTGCTGCTCGCCGTCGCCGCTGGCGCCGCGATCGCCCAGACCGGGGCGAGCACCGCCAGCCAAGCCGTGGCGCTCGCCGTGTTCGTGATCCTGGGAACGCTCGGCGTCGGGGCGCCGGTCGCGATCTACTACTTCATGGGTGAGCGCGCGACCAAGATCCTGGGCGACCTCCACGACTGGATGGCCCGCGAGAACGCCACGATCATCGCGATCCTCTGCCTGATCATCGGCGCGAAGCTGATCGGCGACGCGATCGTAGCCCTCTCCAGCTAGCCGATTATCGGAACCGCGTGGATCAGACCGGCTGGCCCTGACGGTCGAAGTGCGGCTGATCGCGCAACGCAACGGGACGCGCGTCGAAGTCGAGCACCGCGATCTTCCCGACGAACAGATACCGGCGGCGGACCGAAACCAAACGCACAAAATCTCGCTCACCGATCGCGATTTCGAGGGGTGCCGGGGATTCGGTTCGCGGAGCGGACCCTCAGCTCCACGGTGGCTCTGACCGGCGCCGGTGAGCGAGATTTTGCGCGCGGAGCGCGCCGGCGGCCACGCCCCGGGGCGCGCGCAAGCGCTCCCTCCCTCACCCGCCGTCGCTCGGCTACGCGAAGTCGGCCTCGAGCGCCGAGTGATCGCTCAGTCCTTGGTCGCGCCAGGAATGGTGATATCGGCAGGCGGTCGGATGTAGCTGGGGTGAGGCGAAGACGTGGTCGATGCGCCAGCCCCCCGCGTGTCCGGCGATTCGTTTCCAGGTCCAGCTAGGTGACGCGGCACCGTACCCGTGGAGGGCACGGTAGGCGTCGCGGTAGCCAAGGTCCCGCAGTCCGGGCATGACACCGAGTTCGGCGGCGTCCCATTCGGGGCCGCGCTCGGGGCGCAGGCGCCCGCGCGAGTCGCGCGCGAAGGAGATCACCTCGCCATCCGGCGATTCACGCCGCGGCGTGTTGAGGTCACCGCACAGCACGCGTGGCGCGGGCTCCGCCGCCGCCAGACCGTCACGGATGGCTTGAAGCGTCTGGACCTTGACCCAGCCGTTGGCCGCATTGGGAACGTGGACGCAGAACACCTCTACCGATCCGCGGTGGGTTCGGGCCGCCGCGCACAGAGAGGTCTCCGGCCACGGCACCGCGGGCGCTGTGCGAACGTCGCCAAGCGCCCCGCGCGAGGCCAGCATCACCCCGGTGGTCCGCCGCGCCGCGGGGGACCGGGCCGGGTCCGCATCGTCCAGCGACGCCCGGATATGGACAAGGCCGATCAGCTCGAAGGCGGCCCGCCACAGCGGCATCGTCCGCCGCGTCACCTCCTGCAACGCGACGATGTCCGGTTCGCGGGTGGCCAGGGCAGTGGCCTGTTCGACCATCCCGGATCCCCGCCGCGCGACGTTCCAGGTGATCAACCGCAGGGAACCAGCAGACCGATCTGCCGTGGCGCTCACTGGATCTCAGCAGTCCGGGCGCGGGTGAGTGGCGCCAGAAGACGGCTCTCGAACCGCTGCATTACGACGGCATCTTCCGGCGGCCGCGGCGGCCCAGCGACGCACTCTTGTCGGCAGCGCGCTGGGAACTGCTGAACGGCTTGCGGAGCCTGCCGCCAACCGGGAGCGTGGCCCGCAACGCGCCCACCAGAGCCTAAGGCTTGGTCCACCCCGTGTTGCGGCCTGGTAGAGAGCCGAGGCGCGATCAACGCGAGTACCAGCAAAAGCACGCATCTGACAATAATCATGTGCGGCGCTACCCGGATAAGTCCACCGTCTCCCCTCGGCGCCGCCGAACGTGCCCCGGACCGATCGAAGAAGCAACTCATGAAGAACGGCACTGGGCCTCTTTCGGCTACTGAATATCCAGATCTGGACGCGATCGACCACGAGATCATCGGCGAGCTCATGACGGACGGGAGGATCTCGCTCGTCAAGCTCGGCAGGCGCGTCAGCCTCTCCCCGCCGGCCATCGCCGACCGCTCAAACGCCTCGAACAAGCCCGCGTGAGCACCGGCTACTGCGCCGAGATAAATCCGCGCGCGCTCGGCGACCCGCCCGCCGCGATCGTCCGCGTCAATCCCGCCGCGCCCGGACGCCAGACGTGGGCCATCGAGTCGCGCCATATCAGCGACTCGATGGCCCACGTCTGTCACGTTCGCTCAAACGCCGCCCGTACACTCATCGATGCGATCAGCGGCCAGCACCACGGCGACCTCCGTAATGGGGCCGCAGGTGCTGATCCAGAGCGCTTAAAGCAGGGCCTCGGACCGATCGCTCACGGCGCTTGGCGGCAAGCGACGCAGCCCGTCGTGCAAGTGGCGAAGCTCGGGTCTCTTGCCTCGCGCGCGGCGAGCCCTGCCTTCACATTCAGACGGGCATCCGCGGCGCGTGACTGTCGGTGTCCGGAAACAGCGCCAGCGCGACTGCCGGCAGCCCCGAGGTCGTGGCTGGTCGAAATGCAACAGCGGTATCGTCGGATCGATCGGCGAGGTCGCTGCTTCACCCTGCGGAGCAGGCGCCCGACCGGTTGCGACCGCCTGTCCCAGCTCGTCCACTGCGAGCACGTCGTCGACTACGTCACCCGTGGCCGCTCCGGTGAGGGAGCGACAGCCAGCATCGCTTGCTGGGACTCGGGCCGCTAACCGCTCCGGCTGGCAGCCGGCGAGCAGGCGCTGCTGCTTCGCCTGGGTGACTGATCACCTCGTGACCGTGCAGTTGCGCGTTGGCGCTCGCGGTACGTTGGTGACCGTCGAGTGTCAGCCGCACGTCACGTTTAGGCATTGCATCGGATTGCCATTGCCGCTGGCTTTGTTGCCGACCGCAAACACCCCCGGCACAGCCTCGATGCCGTAGCCGCCGTTGTCATTCGCCCCGTTGAATAGGATCGCCGTGCTGGCCCCCTCCGCGTCGATGCCGTCAGCACCATTGCCCATGGCGAGGTTTCGGCTAATGACGGTGCTCGTGGCCTGAGGCTCTGTCAGCACTCCGTCACCCCCAACGTTGACGACCCAGTTGCGGTCAACCACGTTCGCCTGTCCCGACATAACCTCGATGCCGACGAACCCACTGCGGATGGCGTTGTAGGCGATCCGATTGAACGACCCTGACACCGTCACGCCATCACCGGGCTGGTCATTCATCACGTTCTTGGCGATGACACCGTAGCTCGCTTGCAGCGAGATCGCGCCGCTCAAGCCACCCGCCGCATTACCAATCAGGCGACTGTGATCAGACCCATCCACCACGATGCCGACCGCGCGTCCGAAGACCGAGCTGTTCCTGACGAGGTTACGACCTCCGCCGTCAATCACGATCGCGTTCGTGAGCCCAAGAGGCGCCAGCGCTAAGAGACGACTGTCGGTCGCGGCGTTGAGCAAGACTCCGACCGCAAAGCCACCGATCGAACCGCTCCGGATCGTGACGTGCGCATGGCCGTCGTTCTCGATACCGTTCCCGATCCCACCACCAGATCCGAACGCCGCCTGAACCTGGTGGCCATTCAGATCGATCGTGATTCCGTCCGCGCCGACGATTAGGCCAGCCGGCGCCCCAAATGGGCACTGCACGTCTGCGGCAAGCCGCACGCTATGCGTGACAACGGCCCCACAGGCCAGCGTCTCGGTCCGAGCCCCCGCCGGCGCCACAAGCAACCAAAAGGCGACGCACAAAGTCAGCAACGCAAGAAGAGCCCTTCTCATATTACCTCCTCAGCTCAGCGGTGGACAACCCACGCGAAGTCTCCTACCGAGCGCCACCATCGTCAACCAGCGGTGGTCGTAGCCCACCCAGTGAGCGGGCTACGACACCGTCCATCAGGCGAAACGACACGCGGCCGAGACGGCGCTACCGAATTTCCATCCAGAGGAGCCACGCCGCGGGCGTGACGGCTTGAGCGTGGAGCAGCCACGCTCGGCCGGCACAGTACGACCAACCCCAGACCTGCTTTCGTGATCGCACACGCATCTCGCCGGCGACATCACGCGTCCTGCTCAGCGCGAGCTCGAAGCCGAAGTCGACGCCGTGTTCGCGAGCTTCGATCGCACCTCGTTCGCGGCCGCCTCGATCGCGCAGGTGCACGCTGCGGTGCTCGACTCAGGTGAGCGCGTCGTCCTGAAGATTCGCCGGCCGGGGATCGACACAGTCGTGGCGTGGGATTTGGACATCGTAGATCGACTGGCGAGGCGCCTGCAGCGCAGCACGCGCTGGGGGCGGGGAGTCGGCGCCGTCGACCTCTCGAATGGGTTCGCGGCGGCGCTCAGGGAGGAACTCGATCTGCGAATCGAGGCCCAGAACATGACTGCCGTGGCCGCGGCGGCGAGCGCGCGGGGCGCCGCCGCATCGGTCCGGATACCGAAACCGCACGAGCCCATGTGTACCGCGAACGTGCTCGTGATGGAGCGGCTCGACGGCCATTAGGCGCGATCACGGCGGATGGGCGTATCGGGACCGCCGGGCACGCGCCCGCACCCTGTTCGACGCGCTGCTGGGCGAGCTGATGATCGATGGCGTCTTCCGCGCCGATCCGCATCCGGGCAACGTGCTGCTGCTCTCCGACGGACAGCTCGCGCTGCTCGACTTCGGCTCCGTTGGACGGATCGACGCGGGGCTTCGAGCCGCGCTGCAGCGGCTGCTGGTCGCCGTCGATCGTGGCGATCCGGCGGCGCTAACGACGCGCTGCTGGAGATCGTGCAGCGGCCCGATGAGCTCGACGAGCCCGCGCTCGTGCGGGCGCTCGGCGTGTTCATGGGCTGCCACGTGGGGGCCGGAATCACTCCCGCGTGCGAATGTTCCGATCTTTTCCGGATCATCGCTGAGCATGGACTATCGGTGCCGCCCGAGATCGCGGGCGCGTTCCGCGCGCTGGCGACGATCGAGGGCACGCTGACCCAGCTCGCGCCCGGCTTCGACATCCTCACGGAGGGCCGCCGCTTCACCACCGACTATCTCGCCGCACAGCTCAGCCCCGGAGCGCTACGCAAGACCGCCACCGATGAACTGATCTCGTTGGTGCCGATGCTGCGCCGGCTGCCGCGCCGGCTGGACCGGATCGGCGGTTCACTCGAGCACGGGCGACTCAGCATCAACGTCCGCCTCCTCGCCGACGACAGCGACCGCTGCTACCTAACCGGCCTCGTGCACCAGCTGGTGCTCGCGTTCCTCGCCGCCACCCTCGGCGTCATGTCCGTACTCATGCTTGGTCTTCACGGAGGGCCGAGCGTGACCCACCGCGTCACCCTGTACGCGTTCTTCGGCTACTGCCTGCTCGTGTTCGCCGGCATCCTCGCGCTCCGCGTGCTCGTGCCCGTATTCCGGTCGGATACTGGCTGACGGAGCCGGTGCGAAGTCGTATTCAACGATCGTGCGGGGCCGTCGAGGATCGGCTCGACTCCGAACTCGAACTCGTTTATGTAGTCCAACCGGGGTTGGAGGACATGCTCCGTGATCAGCTCGATCGCCGGACTGCGCCTTTGTGTTGTTCCGCCGTGCCATGTCGAGCTCTCCTGATCTGGTCCCAATCCGCGCGGGCGCCAACCGCGCACCGCCACGGCGGCGCGTGCGTAGGCGACCTCAGATCAAGCTTGGACAGGACGTGCTCACGCGGGTGCGCGCTGTGCGCTCGCTGATCACAAGCTCGGCGGCAATCTCCGTGTCGACCTCCCTTGGGCCACCTTCAACAAAGGCGGGTTCAGCCGGAATCCGGGTTTGCCTGTGGCCCCTCCTCAACCTCGAGCCTTGCTAAGCGCGGCGCCAGAGGCGAAGATCGCATCGTGGCGGCGGCGCGGAGCTCGAGAGAGTGGGAGCGGTATGTCTGGGTGGCGGGCATCGTTTACGTCATCGCGCTGGTGGCGGAGTCTGTGATCGCGACCACGCTCGGAGTGACTCAGAACGACTCGGCGGGGAAGATCGCGAGCGCGCTCCACGAGCACCGCGACCGGCTGTTGGTGATCGCATACCTGTCCGTCATCTACGTCGGCGCGTTCGTGATCTACCTCTGGAGTCTGTACAACCTGCTGCGCGGCGAGCCTGGCCGGCCGCGGGTCCTCGGCTCCTTGGTGCTGGTCGGCGGAGCGCTCTTTATTGTCTTACATGCCCTCAGCGACATCGGCATCACCGGCTTGGTCGGCGCGAAGCTCGCGTCGTTTGGGGCTCAACACGATCCGGGCGTCTCCTACTCGCTGTTCCTGACGACGTTTGCTGTGGACAGCGTCGGGGACGTTTTCGGCAGTCTCTGTTTTTTAGCGGCGGGCTTGATCGTGTTAAAGAGCGGCGTCCTGCCGCGCTGGCTGGGGTGGGTCTCGATCGCTGTCGGGATTCTGTTCTTCCTTCAAGGCTTCGGCCTCGGCGGCGTGATCGCCTCATTCGGGCTCGTTCTCGACCTCATCGGCTTTGTGCTCTTCCTGGTCTTCGTCCTCGTCAGCAGCGTCATCATGCTGACGCGCGAGAACGCGGTCGCCAACACCGCGGCTCCAAGCAAGTAGATCCCTTCGGAGGAGTCGCCGGACGTTGCCGCCGAGTGGAGCGCGACGCGCTCCCGGGATCGAAAGCGAGGATCTGCGTGATACTGCTGTTATCCGCTGTCACGGGTACTCATGAGGCACACGCTGGCGACTGACGCTCGAGGCCGCCACGCCCGCTGCCGCCATCGCGCGATGGCGGATCGGACGCCCCGGGCCGAGGCTCCGCGCGCCACAGGGCAGGCCTCGGGCGGCGTGTCGCGCGTCGACGGCGAGGCCCTCCAGAGCGACACGTCGCTCGGGACGATCGCGCTGGGGCTGCCTCATGCGGGTCGTTCAGCGGCCCCGGGATTCGGCGAGGCGACGCATCCAATAGCGGAACCATTCGTTGCCGAAGGGCACGTACACGCGGGTCGGAACACCTCGAGCAACGAGATCGCCAAGCACCGAAGGGCGCACGCCGAGCAACTGCTCGACCGGACGCGCGCCGATCGAGGCAAGCAGTGCCTCCCGCAGCACGCTGTCATGGGTGGCCAACGAGAATTGTGCGTCGGCCTCGGCGAGACGATGCGCCAAGCGCAGGTAGGTGACATCCGTGGCCTCGCCATAGGACAGCGCTCGTGCAGTCGACTCGACATAGGCGCCCTTGACCAGCCGGACGTGCACGCCGGCCTCTAGCAGACGGTCCAGATCGGCTGGGGCACGGCGAAAGTTCGCCTGCACCGTGGCGCCGAGGCGGTTCGCCAGGCCCTCATCGGCGACGGCCAGGACGCAATCCAACACGGCGTTGGAGCGATCGTAGTCTTCCGCGCCGACCTGGATGCGCCGACCCGCCGGCAGTCGTCCTGCGATAGCGGCGAGGTGCTCAGCGCATCTGGCCGGATCGATGTCAAGCCCGAGATGTGACAGGTCGGCCGATAGCCACGCGTCGTGGTGGAGGTCAGCAAGCTCGTCCGCCAGCCGCAGGTAATCAGCGGCCACGCTCTCGGCGACAGCGCCATCGCGGACCGATTCACCGAACTGGTCGATGCTGGCGCCAACTCCCCGCTGGTGCAGTTCTAGTGCCATCGCAACGGCGTCTGCAGCGGTCCTTCCGGACACGTACCTAGAGGCCGCGCGCCAGGCCAGCCGCTCACCGCGCGGCAGGATTCGTACCGTTTTCTCGAACCGCCGGCTCGTAGCCAGCCGGAACAGAATCGCACGGTCGATCAACATCGCGTCAGGATCGCATGCGCCGGTCCACGATCCGGCTGCAACTGTCAGGCAGGCAGAAGGAGCGGTGAGGTAGCAACGCGCCGCACGACGACGCTAGTGCCGAACCGTCCTCATTCGTAGCCAGTGAACGGCTCGGTCTCGGACCGCGTGCCTTTGTCGCGATCCTCGAAAACGTGGGTGATGCGGACTGCGGGGGGGACCCGCTCCACCCGGCTCTCCACCAGCTTGAGGTTGGGGTTCTCGCCCAAGCCGAGGGCGTTCAGCCGCTCAGCCTCGGCCCGGGCAACGTCACCGGGCGTGGGATTGCTCTCGGGATAAACGTCTGTGTGGTGCCGGACGAGGGCCTGCCAGTGCGCGTCACCGGCGCGTTCGATCGAGGCTCGAATCTGTTCCCGGTCGAATGCCATGGTTTCAGCCTCCTCTTCAGCCTCCACAGTGTCGCTGGCGCGGATGCCAGCGGACGCGTCGCGGGCACACCTCGCGGCCGCGCATCCAACGTCGCCTCGTCTCCTGGCGACGCCGAGGCCGCGGTGGTGAGGGTGTCACCGGCAAAGAGTATGGGGCGGGGGCAGGTCTGCCGTCGGAGGTCTGCCGTCCCGTCCGCCGCTTTAGGACGGATGTCGCCTGGCATCATCACCTACCTCGTGGCCGGCCTTTCGGTCGGACCGAACTGCGTGCCGATTGCGATGCTGACCAGATCCCCTCGTGCTCCTGCTGTTTGACATCGACGGGACGCTGCTGGAAGACTCGGCGCAGCCGGTCGGCGAAGCTTTGCGCGCGGCCCTCGAGGAAGTGCATGGGGTCGACACGAGCGTCATCCGGACAGAGATCGCCACGGCCGGCCGAACCCACGGCGAAATCGCGCGAGCCATCCTGCTCGACGTCGGTGTCTCCGCGAAACGGATCGACGCTCTCGCTGACGACGTGCGGGAACGTTGTTGCCGGGCCAGCGCTCGGCTGCTCCCCGCCGATCTGTCCCATGCCGTGCTTCCCGGGGTTCCGGAGCTGCTCAACTGGCTGACTGATCAAATGGACGTGAGGCTTGGATTGTTGACCGGCAACTACGAGGCGATCGCGCGGCTGAAGCTGATGCGGGCCGGCATTGCTTGGGCATTTGCACCGGGACAGGGCGCTTTCGGCTCGGACGCCGAGGATCGCGGAGCCTTGCCGGCGATCGCCCGGCGACGCGCCGGCGGGCCCGGAGCACCGTACCCGCGTCGTGAGACGATCGTGATCGGAGACACGCCGGCGGACATCTCGTGTGCCCGCGCAGACGGACTGCGGTGCGTGGCCGTGGCAAGCGGACCCTTTACGCACGATGCCTTGGCGGGTGCCGACGCCGTGGCGCGCGACGCCGCCGAGCTGCTTCTGATCCTGCCGGATCTCGGAATCGGCGCCTCCGGCGTAGTTCGTACCCCTCAACCAGCCCCTACCGAGACAACGGCCACGTGACATTCACGAAGGTCCCAGCGGTCGGGCCGCGACCCGACCCCGACCGCGGCGTGTTCGAGACGCTCGCGGTGCGCGACGGCCGTCTGCAGGCGCTCGACCGGCACATCGAGCGTCTCGCCGCTGCGGTATGCGATCTGTACGGCCAGCCACTGCCGCACGATCTGGAGGATCGCGCGCGCCGGATCGCCCGACAGCTGATGGGTGAACACCGGCTGCGGGTGTGCGCGCGCCCCGCGCCTGGCCGCCTCGTGGTGCGGATCGAGACGGAGCCCTTCTCGGCGCCAGGGCCACAGTCGGCGATCATGCTGGCACCGGTCCTCATGCCGGGTGGGCTGGGCCGATACAAGTGGTGCGACCGACGCCTCCTCGACAATCTGAGCTCCACGGGATCCGCACTCCTGATCGTCGACGTCGAGGGCGACGTGCTCGAGGCAGCCTGGGCGAACGTCTGGATCGTCGAGGATGGATGCATCGTCACACCCGCTGCCGACGGACGGTTGCTACCTGGCATCACTCGCTCGCTCCTGCTCGAATGCGCCCCGGCACTGGGGCTGAAAGCATCGACGGAGCCGATCTCGATCGACCGCGCTCGCGAGGCGGATGCCATCTTTCTGACGTCGTCGCTGCGATACGCGGTGGCCGCCGCGCTCCACGACGGTCCGTCACCGCACCGTCATAGCCCTGTCGTGGCGGTCCTACGTACGGCTCTCAGCGCTGCCGGCTGGGATCCGTGAGCCGTCCCACGCGTCCGGGGCGATGCGAGAGCCGATTGCGGTGACGAGCGGATCCGCCTTGACCAGAGCCTCCTCGAACTCGTGCTCCGGATCGGAATCGGCCACGATCCCGCCGCCGGCACCCAGCCACAGTCGGCTGTCGCGTTGCTCGAAGGTGCGGATCGCGACGTTGAGCTCGAGCCCCGCCACCGGGCTCGCGAATCCGATCCCGCCCGTGTACACCTCTCGGCCGGTCTGCTCGAGCTCGGAGATGACGCGCATCGCCTGGACCTTCGGCGCTCCCGTCACCGAGCCGGGCGGGAACGTGGCGCGCAGGAGGTCTCCGTTGCCGACCCCGGGGCGCAGACGGCCGCGCACCTTGGACACCAGGTGCCAGACGCCTGGATGCGACTCGGCCTCGGGCGCCCGTGGCGCCTGGATCGTCCCGTACGCGCATACCCGACCCAGGTCGTTGCGCATCAGGTCGACGATCATCACGTGCTCGGCGGCATCCTTCGCGGAACGGCGGAGCGCCGCGAGCGCTGCCTGCGCGATTCCCTCGTCCTCGGGGCGCTTGATCGTGCCCTTGATCGGCGCGGTCACGACCGCATCGCGCACGCGGCGCAGAAACAGCTCCGGAGACAGGCTCGCGATCCCGCCCCATGGCGTCCCAAAGGCGCCGCCGCGGGTGGGCGAGATCCGGTCCAGCGCCCGTGCGTACAGCTCCGTGACGGAGCCGCGCCACCGCGTTTCGAGTCGCAGGCAGATGTTGGCCTGGTAGATCTCGCCGGCGACGATGCGCTCAATGCATTCCTCGACCGCTGCCATGTGACGGCTCTTGTCGGTGTGGCTGAGACGAAACCGCTCGGGAGCAACGTAGACCTGCTCGGAGCGCCGAGGAGTAGCAAGGCGCGCCCGCAGATCCTCCAGGCGGCGCCCGATACGGTCCTCCGCGCCGGTGCTGACCAGCGCTTCGAACCACCACTGCCCGAATCGGTCGAGGCGCAGCAGGTGGTCGTAATAGGCCAGGTGGAAATCGGGCAGCGCAACGGGTCGCGGCGGACCCGCCGGCAGGTCCTCGATGCGACGACCGAGTCCGTACCCGAGCCACCCGAACCACCCGCCGCCGACCGATCCGGCGTCCGCGTGCCCCCCGACGGAGGGCAGCGCGTCCAGTAAGGCAAACGGGTCGGCGTCGGGGTCGGCGACGACGAGCGGGCTCGAACCGACGATCGACCCACCCCCGGCCCAGTCGCCGGTCAGCGCAAACGGCCAAGGCTGGTCGTTGATCGCGCGCAACGCATCCTGCGGCGCGAGCCTGCAGTCGAGCGGCACTCGCTCGAGCTTCGCGGCAGCGAAGGTCGTGGACATCGGGTAGGAGGTTATCCCGCGCCACCTGGACCGAGCGGCGGGGAACCCGAGAGCCTGAGGATCGCGTGGCGGGCTTCATCGCCAAATCGATCCGTGAGCTCGGCGGCACCAGCCGATCGCCAGGGGTCATGTCGTATTCGCACCCCGGCCCGGGTGACCGGGCGCGCTAGTGCAACGACTCGTCCAGCAGGCCGCGCTTGCCGGCGGTGTACGCGACCTCCGCGCGGCTCTGGACGCCGAGCTTTCGCATCACGTTGCGGACGTGGAACTTGGCGGTGCTTTCGCTCACGAAGATGCGGTGGCCGATCTCACGGTTGGTCAGCCCGCCGGCGATCAGCCTGGTGACCTCGCGCTCGCGCTCGGTCAATACCGGCTCCGCCCGCGCGTGCTCGCCGGCGACGAGTGCCCTGACCATGGCCGCGCTGCGGCCGTCGAACGCGGACCCGCCGCGCGACACGGCGCGGATGATCCGCACGAGCTCGACGACGTCGACCTCTTTGAGCACGTATGCCTTGGCGCCGCGCCGAAGCGCCTGATTGAGCAGACCCTCGTCCAGGAACGTCGACAGGACGACGACGTTCGACTGCGGCCGGCGCTCGAGGATCTCGCTGCACAGGTCGAGGCCCTCGGCGTCGTGGTCGGAGCTCAGCTTGAGGTCGAGCAGCACGATGTCCGGCTTGGCCTGGTCGAGCGCGCGGAGCGCCTCGCTGCGGCCGCCCGCCTCGGCCACCACCGAGACATCGGGCTCGAGCTCGAGGATCGAGCGCAGACCGCGGCGGACGATCGCGTGATCGTCGACAAGCAGCACGCGGGCGGGCGCGTCGACAGCCTCAGGCGATACCAACTGTGCCTCCCAGGGGGACCTCGACCTTCAGCCTGACGCCGCCGCCACGGCGGCGCTCGAACCACGCCGTCCCGCCCAGGCCGCGCACCCGGTCCGCGATCCCAGCGAGCCCGAGATGCTCGCCCGAGGGATGCGGAGAGAGAAGATGGCGGTGGAGCTCCACCGGATGCCCGCGCCCATCGTCGGCGACCGCGAGCGACACGACGTGAGGCCGCCATCGGAGCGTCACCCAGGCGTGGGCCGCATCCGCGTGACGGACGACGTTGAATAGCGCCTCGCGGGCGATCTGCACGAGCGCGTGCTGCGTGATCGCCGCGACCGGATGCGTCTCGCCGTACGCCCGGAGCCCGACCTCGAGACGTGTGCCCGCCTCGACGTCCTTGATCACGTCGCGGAGCGCGCCGCGTAGCTCGATCTGGCCGTCGCTTGCGAGTTCAAAGATCACCTCGCGGATCTCGGCCACGGCCGCGCGCGCGAGGGACTGCGCCGCCGACACGCGTTCCAGCACCGGAGACGAGGTCGACTCGTGGCGGCGGCACCACTCGAGGTTCATGCCGATCGTCAACAAGTGCTGGGCGACGCTGTCATGCAGCTCACGGGCGATGCGGTTGCGCTCCGCGCTCAGCAGCTGGCGCCGGCCGGCGTGCTCGAGCCGTCGCCGGATGCCCTCGAGCTCCGTGCTCCGCCGCTCGAGCTCGGCCGCGCGCCGCTCGTTCTCCTGGAACAGCCACGCGTTGTGGAGGGCGACGCCGGCGTGGTTGGCGAGCGTCAGCAGGATCGAGAGATCGCTCGGCTCGACCTGGGCGTCAGCCGGCAGCCCCACGGCGAGCATCCCAGCGAGCTCCCCGCGGACTGGCATCGGCGCCGCCACCGCAGCGCATGGCTCGCCACCCACCGCCGCGCCTAGCGCGTACCGCTCGTTCTCGGCCACAACCACGGGCCGCTCAGCGACGAGCGTTCGCTGGGCGAGCTCCGCCAGCGCGGACGCCGGTGCGTCCCAGCGCTGGACGACCTCGCCGCGGGTGTGGACGATGACCCTGGGAAGAGCCTCGCCGGCATCGGCGCCCGAGAACATCATCACGGCCCAGGGCGAGTTGAAGTGGTGAGCGGCGGCCTCGACCACCGCGTCGCACAGGGCCCCCGGTCCGTCGGGAGTGGCGCACAGAGCGGCCGAGATCCACTCGAGCGTCTCGATCGTGTGGTCGAGCCGGGCGGACTTGTCGCGCCAGGCGGCGTAGAAGCTCGGCTTGGAGGAGCGGACGCCGATCAGGCGCTCGAGCGCCAACCGGTCGACGGCCGGGGGCTGGTCAGTAGGCGGCGATGCAGATGCGGCGGACATCGTCCTCCCCGACTGGCCTCGGGTTGGTCGCGATGTAGGCGTCGCGGAGCGCGTTGACCGCGAACGTGTCGAAGTCGGCCGGATGGACGCCGATCTCCTTCAGCCCGCTGGGAATCCCCAGGGCTCGGCTGAGCTCCTCGACGCGGTCGATTGCCCGCTCGGCGGCGGTGCTGGCATCGAGCCCATCGGTCTCGATTCCCAGCGCTCTCGCCACGTCGACGTAGCGGTCGGCGTGGGTCTCGGCGTTGAAGCGCATCACGTGCGGTATCAGGATCGCGTTGAGCAGCCCGTGCGGAAGGTCGAGCGCACCACCGATCTGGTGGGCGATCGCGTGCGTCGCACCGAGCAGCGCGTTGGTGAACGCCATCCCGGCCTGCAGACTCGCCCGTGCCATACCCTCGCGCGCCGTGAGATCGAGCGGATTCTCGACCGCCGCCGGCAGGTGCTCAACGATCGCCCGAACCGCGGCGATCGCGAGCCCCTTGCTCAGGAAGTCGCAGGCTTCGGACACCGAAGATTCGATCGCATGGCTGAGCGCATCGATCCCGGTGTGCGCGGTCAGCTCGGGGGACATCGTGGTCAGCAGCTCCGGGTCTGTCAAGGAGATCTCGGGGACGAGCGCGCGGCCTCCGATCGTCGCCTTGAACCGTCGCCTGGTGTCGGTCACCACGCAGAATTGGGACACGTCCGATCCCGAGCCACCGGTCGTCGGGACCATCACCATCGGCGGGATCGGGCTGGTGGCGCGGTCGATGCCCTCGTAGTCGAGGATCTGGCCGCCGTTGCCGCTGAGGATCGCCACCGCTTTGGCGAGGTCGATGCAGCTCCCACCACCGATTGCGAGGAGCGCGTCGCAGCCGCTTTCGAGGTAGCTCTCGAACGCCGCCTCGACCTCGATGTCCTTGGGGTTGGGCGTCAGGTCGTGCCACAGTCGCCACTGAACGCGCACGTTGGCGAGGTGCGGCATCGCGCGCTCGACCCAGCCGGCGGCCAGCACGCCCGGATCACTCACGAGCATCGGGCGCCGGCCGCCGACTCGGCGGACCGCGCCGCCCACCTCCGCCAGGGTGCCTACGCCGAAGATCACCTCCGGGATCACGAACTTGCTAACCCGCCCGCGCAGCGGCTGCAGCGCCGGCGCAGCTTCCGAGGGCGCAGCGGCGGCTTCAGACGACTCGGAGGCGGCTGCGGAGGACGCGGGGGCGACCGCGGTGGACGCCGGGGGCAGGCCCTCTGCCATCGCGGGAGGTGTAGGGGTCAACTGCTCCAATCCTTGCCTCCTCAGCCGGTTGCCATGCGATCCTACCGATCTGGCGGCTGCCAGTCACGGCAGGGCGCTGACATGTCCACGGTCGCCAGCATCCCTGAGCTGTGATCGCCAGCATCCCCGAGCTGCGAGGGCATCGGTGCTTCTACTGTTCGACATCGACGGAACGCTGATAGAAGGCACGGCGCCGCTGGTGGGTGAGGCACTGGCCGCGGCCCTGCGAGAGGTGCACGGAGTCGACACCAGCCTCATCCGGACGCCCATCCCGACGGCTGGGCGGAGCGACGGCGAAATCGCGCGCGCGCGGATGGAGTCCGCTGCGTGGCGGTGGCGAGCGGCCCGTTTGAGCGCGACGCACTGACGGATGCCGACGCCGTCGCCCGCGACGCCTCCGAGCTGGGGCGGATCCTGATGGATCTGATCGGCCGCGGTTAGTAGGCCCGCTGCCCGGCGCCCCGGCGTCAGCCGCCCGAGAGCGGGAGCGTAACACCGAGTGCCATCAAGGCTGCTATTGCGGCGAACGCGATCCCGGTCAACAGGTCGGTGTTGATGCGGGGGATGAAGTCGACGAAGTGCGCCACTGTGCGGCCGATCTGGTGCCCGGCGACCGACACCGCGAAGGTGATGACCCCAAACACGATGGGCGCGAGCCAGGGGGAGAACCCAGCGAGGCCAAGCGCCGTGCCGGCGGCGACGTTGTCAACGCTCAGGGGGAGCGGCAGCCCGCGCCTCGCCCACGTCAGGTTTGGATCCGCGCGCTCGGGTGCGATCACCGCCCGGACGATGAGGAACAGGCCGTATGTACCAAGGCCGATCATTGCGAACGTGTCGGCGGTGTTGTCGATCTTGTCGCTCAGGAAGTGGCCGATGAGGATCCCGACCGCCGGTGCGACGCCATCCCACAGGCCAAAGATGGCGGATGTCTTGACCGATTGAAGGAAGGTCGGCTTAAGCCCCCCCAGCACGAGCGAGCTGCGGAAGTTGTCCAGGCTCAGGGTAAACCCGAGAGAGATAAGCGCGAACACTGGTTCTTTCGAAAGATCGGCGTCGAGTGGCTGCGATCTGTCACGGCATCACAAGCCGTGACAGATCGCAAATGGCTTCGGTCGCTGCGCGCTACTCCGGCAGCGCGAACGCGAACAGGGCGGATCCACCGGCCTGCGCGAGGGCCCCAGGATAAAACCCCTCGGTCCAAGCGCCATATCCGACCGGCACGGCGATGTACTGCCGCCCGTCGACGCTGTAGCTGCAGGGACTCGAGTGGTGGCCGCTGCCGCACGTGAACTGCCACAGCAGCTCTCCACTGTTGGCGTTGAACGCCCTGAATATCCCCGCGGGGTCGCCGGTGAACACGAGGTTGCCGGCCGTGGCCAGCACCGACGCAGTCATCGGGTGTTCATTGCTGAAGCGCCACTTCTCCTGACCCGTGGCTGGGTCGAAGGCGGAGAGGTAACCGGACACGTCCTCGGTGTCCACGGCGACGCCCGCGCCCCAGTACGGGATGCTCTCCTTGAACTCCCGGCGCCGTCGCGTGGCCGTGGCCCCGACGTCCTGCACCGGCGCATAGAACAGCCCCGTCCTCGGGCTGTAGGCGGCGTGCGTCCATTCCTTGGCCCCGGCCGGGCCGGGCCAGAAGTGGACGGGATCCCCCTCCTTGTCGGGGAACACTCGCGGCGTCACCTTGCCGCTCGCGTCGATCTCGCCCCAGGTGATGCGATCGACGAACGGCACGACCCGGATCAGGCTGCAGTCCGTGCGGTCCAGGACGAAGAAGTACCCGTTCTTGTCGAAGTGTCCGGAACACTTCCGCCCGTCCATCTCGAACAGGATGTTCTCCATCGTCGAGTCGTAGTCCCATACGTCGTGCGGGGTGTACTGGTAGTGCCCCTTGATCTGGCCGCTGTCGGGATCGACCGCCACGACGCAGTTCGTGAACAGGTTGTCGCCCTCGCGGACCGCCCCGTCGAAGTCGGGGCACGGGTTGCCCGTGTTGAAGTACAGGAGGTTGAGCTCCTGGTCGAACGTGGGTGTGGTCCAGCAGTTACCGCCGCCGCGCGCCCATGCCTCGCCCTCGGCGGGCCACGTCTCGGAACCCGGCTCCCCCGGCTCGGGAACCATGTAGGTGCGCCAGACGCGCTCTCCGGTCTCGAGCTTGAACGCGTCGGCGTGGCCGCGCACCCCGAACTCGCCGCCGGAGCTCCCGACGATGACCATGTCCTTGACGATCAGCGGGGCGACCGTTGCGCTCTCGCCGGCCCGCACGTCGCCGTATGGCTGTTCCCAGATCAGCTGGCCGTTCGTGGCGTCGAGGGCGATCACGTGGGCGTTCAGGGTGGCCATGAAGACCTTCCCGGCCGCCACGGCGCACCCGCGGTTGACGTTGCCGCAGCACAGGCGAACGTCGTACGGGGACGCGCGGTGGTAGCGCCACAGCTCCGCTCCGTTCTTGGCGTCAAGCGCCCAGACCCAGCCATCCCAGCCGGTGACGTACATGATGCCGTCGACCACCAGCGGCGACGCCTCGAACGAGTACGTCGACGCGCCCGAGTGCATGCCCACCGAGCCGCACTGGAACACCCACTCGGGCTTCAGGTGCTGGACATTCCTCGAGGTGATCTGGTCGAGCGGGCTGAAGCGCTGCCCGTCGTAGGCGCCGTAGTACGTCAGCCAGTTATGGGGCTCCGCATCGCGAGCCTTGAGGATCCGGTCGTAGTTGACGCCTCTCGCCACCGACGGGGCACTGCCGATATAGCCCGGGCTCAGATTCCGGAAGTCGACCGCCTCGCCGGCGTCGACGTACTCAGTCTCAGTTGCCATCAACTGCTCCTTTCTACGGTCGCGGCTGGGGTGGGCGGTGGAGCTTGGCTTCGTCCGGGACCTCTCCGCCGACGACGATCGTGCCGGTCAGGCCGCCGCCCTCGTCGTTTCCGGTCCGGGAGCCGTACCAGTAGTAGCCCGGGCCGTCGAGCTCAAGGCTTGCCCTGCCTTTCGAGAAGTTCACGAGCCAGATGAACTTGGAATCGCCGTTGCACGGCAAGACCGCGCAATGGGAGTTGTTGTCGTCGTTGATGATCTCGAGCTCGAGGTGGCCGCCGTGAGGGAGGACCAGGACCCCGGGATCGAACACCAGCTCGTCCAGCGGGATCCGGACGGTGGCGTGCATCTTGCCGTCGGATCCCTCCTCGGCCATCCCGACGTTTCCGCGGCCGAGCACCCGCCCCAACGTCACCCCGTTCTGCTTTGCCAATCCCTCGATAACAGCCTTATCGGCAGTGGCGGCCACAGTGACTCTCTCCTTCCAACACGGAAAATGGGCCAAAAAAACCTAACAGGGGCGCGACCGCGGCACAACCTGGCCGTCAGCGAGAACACCTACTGACCGACCGGTCAGGGTGGCACACTGACTGACCGGTCAGGTGGTGATCCTGACCAATCAGTCACAATTCACTGATCGCCGGGCAAAGAGGTGAGCCGTTGCCGCTCTCAGCCCAGCGAGATCGTCTGGGCGCCGGCCACGCGCAGATAGTCGAGCACGGTGCCGCTCGACTCGCGCAGCCTCAGCACCTCCGCGAGGGGCGCGTTCCGGCCGCCGGCCAACGCATCGGCCAGCAGGGCGCCACCGCACGCGGCGGCGCTCGCCCGGCCCGGAACGAGGGCGACCACCGGGGCGACGGCTCCCAGCGACGAGCCGAGGGTCGCGATCAGCTCGGGCAGGCGGGCCAGACGGCCGGAAACGACGATCTCGTGCGGGATCGGGACGCTCACCACCAGGGCGCGCACCGCTTTGGCGGCGGCCTCGAGCAGTGCCGTCCAGCCTTCAGCGTGGGCGGCTGAGACCCACAGCGCCTGGAGGTCGGTCATGTCGAGGGCGCCGGCCGGATCGATGGCTCCACCGCTGTACAGGGTCTGCTTGCGTAGTGCCGGCGCCAGCAGGTAAGCCAGCTCGCCGTCCAGGGCCCCGGCGGCCCGCATACCCACGGGTCCCGACGACCCGCCCATGCCGTCGACGATCTGTCCGTGGTCGACGGCCAGCGCCGCGGTGAAGGCGCCCCCCAGCTCCAGCAGGACGAACGCCGTCTGGTGCAGCGGGATCGCCCGACGGGCGGACTGGTCGACGATCGCGCAAGCCGCCGCGCAGACCTTGTCCGCGGTCCCGAGATCGATCCGGTTGTACTTGCGCTGCCGCGGAACCGTCGGCAGGTGGATGACGCCGGGACCAAACGTGACCGGAAGGCCGCTTTGCGCCAGCGAGCGGAGCAGCGATCGCATCCCGCTGATCCCGGCGTCGGCGTGCGCCTCGTCCGGGCGCACGAGCACCATCTCGGCCAGCTCGCGCTCACCCACATCGGCGGCCGCCACCAGCGGCAGGCCGTAGCCGCTCGGACCGTAGACCAGGTCGTAGGGTCCGTGGCGGGCGAGCGCGTCGAACAGCGGCCTGCTGTCCTCGCTCAGCGACCCGGTCTCGAACACCTGCTCGACGACCGGCTCGCTGTCCTGCAACACGCACAGATCAAACGAGACCGTTCCCGGATCGACACCGGCTACGCGGGGCATATCATTCGAGCATGAGCACAATCAAGGAGAAGCCGCGCACTTACAGCGAGGACGAGATCCCCGCGAAGTTCTCGGAGTACGGCCTCGACGAGTGGTACTACGAGGACAAGTGGATCCGGCGCAAGTACAACACTGACGGCTGGCCCTCGACCCTGATGGCGGTCAACGCCGTCGGGTACCTGTGCGAGGCCGCAGGCCATCACGCCGACCTGAACGTCACCTGGGGAAAGCTGTGGGTCAAGCTGGCCACGCACTCGGCGGGCGGCATCACCGACAAGGACTTCACGCTGGCGCGCAAGATCGAGGACACGATCCTGTGGCGGCCCGAGCCGGACAGCCCACTCGACGGGCCGATGGGCAAGTTCGTGTTCTCGAAATCGTCCGCGCCCGCCGGCGGCTGATAAAGAGGGGCCGCTTCGCGGCATCCATGGGGCCTGCGGGCCCGTCCGGACGGGGCACGTGGCCTCGCGGCTGCGGCCCGCTCGGCATCCGGCCTCGCTTGAACGGGCCGGCCGCGAGTCATCCGGCTGGACGCCGAGCGGAGCGAGGCCCCCCCTTTCTCACAGCGTGTCCAGCGCGACGTCGTATACGCCCTCGAGATCCAGCACGGTGCCCTTGGTCTCGAACATCCGCTGCACGCAGCGCTTCTGGACCTTCATCTTCGGGCCCCCCACGGCCAGCGCCCCGAGCTTGAGGACGCCATCCTCCTCCTTCAGGTCGTCGCCCCGGTCGACGCCCTCCACCCCCACGGGCTCGGCCGCCGAGTAGTCGACGACCACCCGCACGCCCTCCTGCGCCCAGCCGCTGCGCCGCAGGATCTGTGTGCCCGCCGGACCGGCGGCGAACACCGCCGCGTGGCCGCCTAGCGCGGCGTCGAGCTCGTCGCTGGACTCGGGCTCGACGACGTCGAACCCCGCCTCCTGCGCGACCGCGATGCCCGACGCGCGGCGATAGCCGCCTTCCATCGCATCGGGCGGGAACGTGAACAGCGTCACCTCGGCGCCCTCGCGTCGCAGCAGCTCCGCCGTTCGCAGGCCCACCGGGCCGACGCCGATCACCGCCGCCCGGCTGCCCTCCAGCGCCACCGCGCCGCGGACGCGGGCCACGCAGGCCGCCGCGGTGGTGTTGGAGCCGTCCGAGTCGAGCATGATCGACGGCTGGAAGGGCTCGAAGAACAGCTTGCGCGCAGCGGCGAACACCGCCTCGCCGTCGCGCACCTTGGACCCTCCCACCCAGAAGGCGGTGTTCGCCAGGCCGTCGGGTCCGCGCGGGAAGATCGCCCCCTGGACGACCTCCCCCAAGTTCTCGGCGGTGATCTGGCCGAACCCCAGCACCACGTCGACATCCGCGTCGTAGGCGGCGATCGCGTCGAACGAACTGGGGTGCTGGTCGGTGTCCAGCTGGATCAGGATCTTGTTCATCAGATGTCCTCCCGTCGAGGTTCGGGAAAGCTCAGCAGGCCCCAGTCGAGGGGACCCTCCTGGCGATAGCTCTTGTGCAAGCCGCGCGCGATCGTGGCCTTCATCAGCTCCTTGCCGAGATAGAAGGCGTGCGAGGCGTCGTCCACGTCGAGCTGATCGAACACCGCATACATGTTCGCTTCGCGGACAAACCGCTCGTCGTTGAACGCGTACAGCCAGTCGGCGTCGGCGAACAGGCGGTAGTTGGCGTCCGAGATCTGGGTCTGCATCGCGCGCAGCTCCTGCTCTGAGGGTGCCCGCATCGACTCGTCCTTGCTCGTGACCAGTCCGGAGTCGATGTGCTTGGGCGGCCGTGCCTGGCGCTGGGCCAGGTGCATGATCTGTGCCGCCAGCACCGTCTCACGCACCACCCCGCGCGCCCACCCGATCACCTCGGTCGTCAACACCGCGCCGATGCCAACCTCCTGGCAGAAGCCGATCAGCAGCGCCGTCACCCCCGGCGAGTCGGCCTCGGTGAGCTCCGTCAGATTGGCGATCCCCATCAGTAGCTCGGCCTCCGGATGGCGCCGGCGGACCTCGACGTAGCGCGCCAGCGACGCGGCGAAGCCGAAGTTGATCGGAGCCAGGATCGAGTCGAGCAGGTACGGGCGGTCCAGCTGCTCCATCCGGGCGGCCAACCGGTCGAGGCCGCCGAGGTCGTCGGGATCCTCAGTGATCAGCACCGGGGTCGCGCGCAAGTCCTTCGCGAGATCGATCGTCGCCGGCGTGAGGCTGAGCACATAATCCACTCCGGCGGCGTCGGCCATGCAAATGTGCTCGGGATCAAGCGTGTCGATGCTGAGCGACAGCCCGCGCTCGCGCAGCGCCGCGATCGTCGGCGGCCCCTCGGCCAGCCACGAGCGATCCAGCGACAGGCCGAGGTCGATCACGTCCGCTCCCTCCGCCCGGTAGGCCTGCGCCCGATCGATCACCTGCTCGACTGAGAGCGACTGCACCTGGTTGATCTCGGCGAACACGCGCACGTCACGCGGACCGAGCTCTGCGCGGACCGCCTCGCGCCCGTACCACTCCGGCAGCGCGCGGACGTCGGCCGGTCCCTTGCGCACCGGCAGGCCAGTCGCCTGCTGCAGCGTGTCGACGTCGCCCTCGCACAGCCCCGGGATCACGATGTTGTCCACCCCCGGCGGCACCTCCAGCCGCCTGGCAATCCAGCGCGTGGTCATGAGCGCTGCAACGCTGATGTTCATCACGGAGACCTGGTGGTCGATGCCCAGCTTGGAGAGGACGTTGCGGAGCGCCGGCTCCGCCAGGCGGCCGGTGAGGAACAGGGTGTCAGCCAACTGCGCCGCCGTTGACATTGACCGCCTGGCCGGTGACGAAGGCGGCGGCCGGCGAGGCCAGCCAGACCGCGGCGCCCGCCACGTCCTGCGGCTGGCCCCAGCGGCGAAGCGGCGTCTTCGCCGCGATCTCGGCGTAGAAGTCGCGGTCCACGTCCTCCCCGTATGCGGTCTCGATCCAGCCCGGGCACAGCACGTTGACGCGCACGTCGGGTGCGACCGAGCGCGCGAACGACTTGGAGAAGCCGAGCACCCCAGCCTTGACGCCGGCGAACAGCTCGGGGTCGTCGCCCGCCATCCCGTCGATGGTGGCGTGGTCCCAGCCGAGGTTGAGGATGCAGCCTCCGGGCCGCATCTGGGCGGCGACCAGCCGCGAGCAGCGGATCGTCGCCTTGAGGTCGAGCTCGAGCAACGCCTGCAGCTTGCGCTCGGCCGGCCATCGGCCGGCATCGCCTGTGAGCACGTCGGCGCCGGCATTGTTGACCCAGACGTCGACGTTGCCGCAGCGCGGCGAATGCCTGCCTCACAATCGACGTGCAGCCGTCGAGCGTGCTGAGGTCCGCTCGCAGCAGGGGATGGACGGGACCGAGCTCGCTCGCCAGGGCTTGCGCGGCCCCCGACGAGCGCCAGAAGCCGATGCCGACGCGAGCGCCAGCGCCCGCGAAAGCGACGGCGATCGCCCTCCCGATCCCGGAGCTGGCTCCGGTGACGACTGTGCGCAGACCGGCGAGCGGCGACTCTCCGGTCTGCGCGGTCAACGGCTCCTCGCCAGCCGCCGCTATCCCTCGGCGCCGCTGGCGAACGGGTGACGCGCCGCGGGCGTCTCGGCCAGCACCTTGTCGATGCTCGGCTCACCCTTGAGGGCGCGGGCGATCGACAGCTTCACGGCCTCGTAGTTGTAGTCGAAGATCTTCTTGTCGTCCTCGGCCTCCCAGTGGATGAACACGCCCACGATCAGACACAGGTCGTCGACCTGATCCTTGGGGATCACTCCCTCGGCGACCGAGTCCACCACCGCGCGGGCGACCGCGGCCTGGGCAGGACCGAACAGCTGCACGGCCTGCTTCGCGCCCTTGATCGTCACCTTGTTGGAGATCACCGTGTCCGGTTTGGCCGGCAGGTTGGGGGTGACCACCGCCATGAGGTTGGTGTGACCCTCCTTCTCGTTGGTGAAGGCGCTGGCGAACGCCTCACCGACCGGTCCGCTCTTGGACCCGATCAGAAGGTCGATGTGGGCCAGCTCGTTACCGTCACCGGTCAGCGCCTCTCCGGTTGCCAGCGTGATGGCCATGCTTGTGTACCTCCCTCTCGTATTGTGACGCCGGTGAACGCAACCCTAGCTCACTCGAGACTGAGCGGGGACCTACTTGAGCATCACGTCCAGCTCGCGTGCGTGCTGGAGGTGTCGGCCGCCAAGCCCGGCAACATCACGCCAGCCCACGACTTCTCCGACACGACCTACGCCGACATGATGCGCTCGGCGCTCGCGCTCGGCCCGGTGTTCACCCGCCGCCGGGCCCGACAGCGGACCGTTGGCGAGCTGATCGCGGACGGGGTCGGGGCGACGGCGCGGGTCGCCGAGCGCCAACACCAACTTGGGAATCGTGCTCCTGTTCGCGCCGCTGGTCCGCGCCGCGGCGACCCGGCGAGCCGGCGAAGCGCTGCGATTGGCTACCGAGACGACCCTCGCGCAGCTTGGCGTCGATGATGCCGCCGCGGCCTTCGCGGCGATCGCCGGGGCCAATCCCGGCGGCCTCGGCGAGGCCCCTGAGCACGACGTCGGAGCTCCGGCGCGCGTCTCCCTGCGCGAGGCGATGGCGACCGCCGCGCACCGCGACAGCATCGCCTCCGAATACGCCACCGGCTACGCGATCGTATTCGACACCGGTTTGCCGTTGCTGGATGATGCGCTGCGCAACGGCCTCTCCACGCTCGACGCGATCGTGTCGCTCCACGTCGGCTTGCTGGCCTCCCATCCTGACACCCTGATCGCGCGCAAGGCGGGCGCCGCGGCGGCGCGGGCGGTCAGCGCGGCGGCTCGCGAGGTGCGCGACGGATCCCGCTCGCTGGCGAAGTTCGACGCCTCGCTGCGGGGGGCCGACAACCGGCTGAATCCCGGGACGACCGCCGACCTGGTCGCGGGGACGCTGCTGGCCGCGCTGCTGTCGGGAGTGAGGCTGCGGTGAGGGTGTTGGTGGTCGCGATCAGCGCGCGCATGCTCGCTCAGCTGGCGGTCGCCGACGGCTATGAGGTGACGGCGCTGGACCGCTTCGGCGACGTCGACCTGCGCGCGGTCGCCCCCGGAGCGACGGCGAACAGCAACGATGCTCTGGCGGCGCTCGCCGCGGGCATCGACGCCGACGCGGTCGTGTACGGCGGCGGGTTTGAGAATCGGCCCGACCTGGTCAGGCGGCTGGCCGGCGGACGGGAGCTGCTGGGAACGCCTCCCGAGCTGCTGGCGGCCGTGCGCGACCCGTGGGCGGTGGGCGCCGCCGCACGCGCCGCGGGCGCGCGCGCTCCGGACACGCGGTCGGTCGACGAGCTCCCAGAGCCCGCCGGCGCCGGCCGGCGAGAGCGGGATCGCGAGGTGTGGCTGCGTAAGCCCCGCCTTGGTGGCGGGGGGCGCGGGGTGCGCCGGTGGGCGGGCGGCGCGCTGCGGCCCACCGAGATCCTGCAGCGCCGCGTCCACGGGCTGTCGTGCTCGGCGGTGGCGATCGGCGACGGCCGGCGGGCCGCCGTGCTCGGCCTCACCGAGCAACTCCATCTTCCCCCGGGCTTTCAGTGGACCGGCAACCTGGCGCCCCCACGTCTGCCCGACGCGCAGCGGGCCGAGCTCGAGGGCCAGCTGCGCGCGGTCTGCGGCGAGGTGGCGGCCCGCTTCGGCGTGTGCGGGGCGTTCGGGGTGGACGCGGTCTGGGACGGGCGCAACGCCTGGGTGCTGGAGGTCAACCCACGACCGCCGGCCGGGCTGGAACTGTTCGGGCCCCGCAGCTTCGAGGCGCACGTACGGGGAGCGCGCGGGCTCGGGCTCCCCAATGCCAGCACACCTCCGCCGACGAGGTGTGCAAGGGTGAAGCTGGTGCTGTTCGCCGACCGCGACCTTCGCGTCCCCGATCCCGGCTGGTGGCCGGCAGGCCTGGTGCGCGATGTCCCCCATGCCGGTGAGACGATCAAACGAGGCGCGCCGGTGTGCACTCTGGTCTCGGCCAGCGCGAGCGCGCCGGAGCTCGCCGAGCGCGGGGCCCGTCTCCTGTCCGCCCTCCCCGAGGCGGTGCTCGCCGGTGGCTGAGTTCGGGCCGATTACCTGTGCGGGCTGTGGCGTCCTGTGCGACGACGTGACCGTGGAGCGCTCGGGCGACGCCGTGGGCCTGCAGCCCCCCTGTCGCCTGGGCGCTGAGTGGTTCTCCGAGCGCACGCGCCGGCCGGCGAGCGCACCCGCCACTGTCAACGGTCAGCCGGCCGATGTCGAGACGGCACTGACCCGTGCCGTCGAGCTGCTGCGCGGGGCGCGCCGGCCGCTGCTGCACGGCTTCGACGGGGCCACCGTGGAGGACGCGCGCGCGGCCGTCGCCCTCGCCGACCGCCTGGGCGCGCTGGTCGCGACCGAGAACGTGGCCGGCCCGTGGCCCGGCGCCCCGGCGGTACCCCTGCGCGGCGGGTCGACCGCCACCCTGGGCGAGATCCGCGATCGCTCGCAGCTGGTCGTCGTCTGGCGCGAGGATCCCGAGACCACCCATCCGCGGTTGCTCGATCGCCTCGGCTTCGGCGGCGCGGCGCCCTCCCGGACCCGTACCGAGCGCACCCTGGTGGTCGTCGACGACCGTGCTACCGCCACTGCTGCGCGCGCGGACCTGCAGCTCCGCTGGGCGCGGGAGCGCGACCTCGATGCGCTGATCACGCTGCACGCGATGCAGCGGAGGCTGGCGACGGGGCCCAGCGACTTCGAAGCGCAGCTGGGCCGGCTGCTGGAGCGCGTGGGCGCCGTGCCTCATGTTGCGTTTGTGCACGGACCCGGCCTCGCCACCGGCGCGGGCGGTCACCGCCGCGCGCTCGCGCTGCACGAGTTGGTGCGCGCGCTGTGCCACGAACGCCACGTGGTCACGCTGGCGCTGCCGAGCGCCGCCGGGACCAGGGGCGCGCAGGACGTGCTGGCCTGGCAGACCGGATATGGCGGGAACGTCGATCTCGCCAGCGGTCATCCGGAGCTCGTCACTGCAACCGTGCCGCTCGAGACCGGCGAGGGCATCGACGTTTCGCTGCGCATCGAGGGCGGCCCGGGGCGGCTGCCCGCGGCCGTGGCGGAGATCGCGCTATGCAGCCTGCCGGCGGGGTGGCCGGGGGCTCATCCGGAGGTGTCGATCCGCACCGCAGCCGCCGGCGTGGAGGCGAGAGGCACCGCGCACCGGCTGGACGGGGTCCCGCTGGCGCTCCAGGCACCGCTGGCGGGCGACGCGCCGACAGCGGCCGCGCTGCTGACGCGGCTGCTCGCGGAGATCGGGCGGTGACGGCGATCCGGATCAGCGGCGGCCGAGTCCACGACCCCGCCAACGAGATCGACGGCGAGGTCCGCGATGTGTGCCTGAAGGACGGCAAGGTGGTCGCCGAGGTCGGTCCCGAGGCCCGCCGGATCGACGCGCGCGGGATGGTGGTGATGCCCGGCGGCGTCGACATACACGCCCACATCGCCGGTCCCAAGGTAAACGCCGCCCGCAAGCTCTCGCCCGACGAGCGCCGCGACCATCCCGTGGATCGAACCGAGCTCTTGCGCTCGGGCACCGGCGGCTTGGTCCCCTCCACATTCACCACCGGCTACCGCTACTCGCTGCTGGGCTACACCACCGTCGTGGAGGCGGCCGCCCCGCCGTTGGCCGCGCGCCACGTGCTCTCGGAGCTGCGCGACACGCCGATGATCGACAAGGCGTTCCTGATCCTGATGGGCAACAACCAGGTGCTGTTCGAGCTGATCCGCCAGTCCGGCGGCGCCGCCTCGCCCCAGCTGCGCGATGCCGTCGCGTGGTGGCTTCAGGCCACCGGTGGCTACGGCGTCAAGCTCGTCAACCCCGGCGGGGTGGAGCTCTGGAAGCAGGGGAACGGCAACGTGCATTCGCTGGACGACGAGGTGGCGGGCTTCGAGGTCACCCCGCGCCAGGTGCTGGAGGCGATCGGCGGGGCCGTGCACGAGCTCGGGCTCCCGCATCCCGTGCATGTTCACCCCAACAACCTCGGCGTATCCGGCAACGCCGACACGACGCTGGAGACGATGCGCACGCTCTCAGGCCGCCAGGCGCACTTCGCCCACCTCCAGTTTCACAGCTACGGCGGCCGCCCTGGAGGTCAGCCTCGCTCCCGTGCGCCCGAGCTGGTCGAATACCTGGACAAGCATCCCGAGATCACCGCCGACGTCGGCCAGGTGATGTTCGGGCCGGCCGTGACGATGACGGCCGACGCTCCACTTTCGGCCGTGCTGCGCGACCTCGGCGCTGATAAATGGATCAACCACGACACCGAGGTGGAGACCGGCTGCGGGATCGTCCCCTACACGTACCGGGCGGGCAACTACGTCCACGCCCTGCAGTGGGGGATCGGACTAGAGCTGTTCCTGCTGGGCCAGAACCCCTGGCAGGTGATGCTGTCCACCGACCATCCCAACGGCGGCTCGTTCCTCTCCTACCCGAAGTTGATCCGTCTGCTGATGGACCGTGCCTTCCGGGAGGATCAGCTGGGCCGCGCCAACCAGCGAGCGATCCGGCGCACCACCCTGCCCGACGGGCTGGACCGCGAGTACACCCTGAACGAGGTCGCGATCATCACCCGCGCCGCTCCCGCGCGCCGCCTCGGCCTGCGCGACAAGGGCCACCTCGGGATCGGTGCCGACGCCGATGTGACGATCTACCACGATCGCGCCGACCGCGAGGAGATGTTCGCCACCCCCCGGTACGTGATCAAGGGCGGGGAGTTGGCCGTCGAGGACGGCGACCTGCGCCGGGTCGACGACGGGCTGCTGCTCTCGAGCCGCGCCGCCTTCGATCCCGAGGTGAGCAGTGTGCTGGAACCGCTGTTCGGCGAGCGCTACACGGTGGGGTTCGAGCACTACCCGGTACGCGACCCGGCGCTGCGCGAGCCCGCACGGATAGTGGAGGCCCGAGCGTGAGCGGCTATCGGCTCGGTGCCAGCGAGGTTGCCGACACGTTCGCGGAGGCGTTTCCGATGCGCTACGCCCGGCTCGTGATAACGGCCGCGACCGCGGACTGGGCGCACGAGGCGGCCCGCTCCGCGACCGGCTTTGCCACGTCGGTGATCGGCTGCAAGTGCGAGGCCGCGATCGAACGCCTGCTCGGCGCGGAGCAGACCCCTGACGGCCGGCCGGGAGTCGCCGTGCTGCTGTTCGCGATGGACCGCGAGGGCGTCGGCGAGCGAGTCCTGGACCGGGTGGGCCAGTGCGTGATGACCTGTCCCACGACGGCCTGCTTCGATGGGTTGGCGGGCGCCGAGAGGACTGCGAAGCTGGGATCGAGCCTGCGCTACTTCGGCGACGGCTTTCAGGCCAGCAAGGTGATCGCGGGGCAGCGCTTTTGGCGGATCCCGGTAATGGAGGGCGAGTTCCTGGTCTGCGATTCGGTCGGTGTCGGCAGGGGCGTCGGGGGAGGGAACTTGGTGATCGGGGCGGCCGAAGAGGACGCTGCACTGGCGGCCGCGCAGGCGGCGGCCGACGCGATGCGCGGCGAGGGCATCGCGCTCCCATTCCCAGGCGGCATCGTTCGCAGCGGCAGCAAGGTCGGCGCCCGCACCTCCTCCTCGATGCCTGCCTCGACCAACCACCAGCTCGCTCCCACGCTGCGCGTGCAGGTCGACGACACGCTCGTTCCCGAGGGCGTCGGCGCGCTGTTCGAGATCGTCATCGACGGCGTGTCCGAGGAGGCAGTGCGCGAAGCGATGCGCCGCGGACTGCACGCCGCCGCCGGCGGCGGTGCGACACATGTCAGCGCCGCCAACTTCGGCGGCAAGCTCGGCGAATTCCATTTTCCGCTCAGCGAGCTGCGGGATCCGCCGTGACGCTGAGGCTCACCCTCCGCACCCAGCCGCCGGCGCGGATCCCGGCCGGCTCGCTGACACCGGAGCGACTGCGAGGCCTCGATGCGGCCAAGGTCGCCGCCATGACCGTGCGCTGCGGCCGCCAGAGGCTGAGCCTGGGCGACCTGTTCGACGTGTCCGGCACGGGCGACGAGCAGCTGTGGCTCGCAGGCGACC
This sequence comes from uncultured Solirubrobacterales bacterium, assembly GCA_963767695.1. Taxonomy (GTDB): domain Bacteria; phylum Actinomycetota; class Thermoleophilia; order Solirubrobacterales; family Solirubrobacteraceae; genus Palsa-465. The sequence goes on along the minus strand of CAVYFE010000010.1, from coordinate 108,353 downwards.
TGCGCCAAGTGGACGGGATCGGCGCCGGCATGTCGCATGGCCGGGTGCTTGTGGAGGGATCGTGCGGTGACCACCTCGGCGCCCGTATGAGCGGCGGTGAGATCGCCGTGCGCGGCGACGCCGGCGCTTGGGCGGGGGCCGAGCTGGCCGGCGGTCTTCTGCGGATCTGGGGTGATGCGGGCGCCCGTCTCGGCGCTGCCTACCCCGGAGCTCGCATCGGCATGACCGGAGGCGAGATCGTCGCGTTGGGCGACGCAGGAGAAGAGGCCGGCGCTGGCATGCGCCGCGGGCTGGTGGTGGTCAGCGGCCGGACGGGGAGCGGCGCCGGGCTGCGGATGCTGGCGGGCACGGTGATCGCGCTGGGCGGAATCGGGGCGGAGGCGGGGCTCGGCAACAAGCGCGGAAGCCTCGTCTCGGGGGCAACGCTCGAGCCGCTGCCGAGTTATGCCTTCGCCACCCGCTTTCGCCCCCCCGCTCTCCGGCTGCAGCTGCGCCGGGCGCGCGTGCTCGGTCTGATGGTCAGCGAGGCGACTCCTGGGCGGAGCCTGGGCGAGATGGTCCGGCGACCGGACCGAGCTCGGCCGGGGCGAGATCCTGATCTTTGACGAGGAGGAGCGCCCATGAGCCTGTCGATGAACGAACGTGCCGCGGCGCAGGTGGATGCGCTGGTCGCCGACGCCGCCGCGCTGGGAATCGAGGTCCGCACCTTGGACTCCGGCGCGCGCCTGGTGGATTGCGGCGCTCAGGCGCGCGGCGGAGTGCAGGCCGGTCTGGGCTTCGCCGCCGCCTGCATGGGTGGGCTGGGCCGGATCGACCCCCTGGCGGTACCGGTCGGCCAGCGAACCTGGCCCGGCGTCGGCGTCGCCGTGGACGAGCCGGCGGCCGCGTGCCTGGCCGCGCAGTACGCCGGCTGGAAGCTCGAGCACGAGAAGTTCTTCGCGATGGCCAGCGGCCCGGGGCGCGCCCTGGCACGCGCGGAGGACCTGTTCGAGGAGCTGACCTGGCGCGAGCGAGGCGGAGCGGGCGGTCCTCTGCCTGGAGACCCGGCAGGCCCCGCCGGCGGAGATCGTCGACAAGGTCTCGCAGCGCTGCGGAGTGCCGGCGTCCGAGGTTACGTTTCTGATCGCCCCAACCGCGTCCCTGTGCGGCTCGGTGCAGATCTCGGCCCGCGTGGTCGAGACCGCGCTGCACAAGCTGCACGAGCTCGGCGTTGACCCGGCCCGGGTACTGGGCGGCTGGGGGTGTTGCCCCATCGCTCCGGTGGCCGCCGACGACCCGGCGGCGATCGGACGCACCAACGACGCGATCCTGTACGGCGGGACCGTGCACCTGTGGATCGAGGCCGCGGACGAGGAGGTCGCCGACCTGGCCCAGCGGCTCCCCTCCGCCGCCTCGGAGGCGTTCGGCGTCCCGTTCGGGGAGCTGCTGGCCGCCGCCGACTGGAACTTCTACGACATCGATCCGATGCTGTTCAGCCCCGCGGCGGTCACGCTCACCAGCACCGAGTCCGGACGGGCCCATCATGGAGGCGGGCTGGCTCCCGAGGTGCTCGAGCGCTCGTTCTCCCGGTGATCCGACGGCTGCGCGTCGGAGTGCTCGGCGCCTCCCGCTCCTGGCACACGCACGGGCTGCTCACCGCGCTGACCGCTCGCGGCCACGAGGTACTCGCCATCCCCGCGACGCGATTGCGGTCCGAGATCGACGAGCACGGAGACGTGCACGTGCTCGGGCCCGAGAGCGTGGTGCTCGACGCGCTCGACCTGCTGGTCGTCCGTGGACTCCCCCGTGGCTCGCTGGAGCAGGTGATCTTCCGCATGGACGCGCTGCACGTCCTCGCCGAGCACGGCGTCCGCTGCGTCAACAGCCCCCGCGCAATCGAACGCACCGTCGACAAGTCGTGGGCCGGCGCCGTGCTTGCCGGGGCCGGGCTGCCCACTCCGCCGACGATCGTCTGCGAGCGCTACGACGGCGCCATGCAGGCGTTTGAGCGCCTGGGCGGCGACGTCGTCGTCAAGCCGCTGTTCGGCGCGATGGGCAACGGGATCGTCCGCGTCGAGGATCGCGACTTGGCCCACCGAGTGTTCCGCGCCCTGGAGCTGGAGCGGACGGTCTACTACGTGCAGCGCACGATCGCGCCCTCCGGCCGCCGGAACCTGCGGGTGCTGGTCGTCGGGGGCGAGGTGGCCGGCGCGATGGAACGCGTGGCCGATTCGTGGCGGGCCAACGTCGCGCGTGGCGCCCGTACACGCGCTGTCACGCTGAGCGACGCCGAGCGCAGCGTTGCGCTCGCGGCGGCCACCGCCATGGAGGCCGACGTCGCCGGCGTGGACCTGCTCGTCGCGCCCGACGGGGAAATCGTCGTGCTGGAGGTCAACGGGATCCCCGGCTGGCAGGCACTGCAGTCGACCTGCGAAGAGGATCTCACAGAGCGGGTCGTCGCGACTTGCGAGGTGCTGGTCACGGCGTGAGGCGACCTTCGTGCAAGGCGGTGGCGACCAGCGCCCCGGCGGCCCCGGCGGCCTGGAGCGCCAGCAGGTCGTTGTCGTCGCGCACACCACCGCCCGCGTAGACCGCGATTCCCGGAAGGGTCGCCGCGAGCTGGGCCACGGCGCGCAGCGGCGGGCCGGAGCCGCTGCCCACGCGCGCCAGGTCGATCACCAGCAGCTCGCTCGCGCCCAGCGCGGTCGCGAGCGGCGCGGCGGCCGCGGGTTCGCGGCCGGCGAGCTCGGGGTGAGGAGAGATCAGCCTCCCCTCGCGCAGGTCGACGCTGAGCACCCGCGGGGGCGCCGGAGCGGCAAGAAGGTCCCCGGTCAACGTATCGGGCCCTAACGACTCCGTACCGACAACGCTGCGCGCCACACCGGCGCGTGTCAGCGCCGCAGCCCGCTCGGGGGTGGTGGCGCCAGCGTCGACCCACGGCTCTGCCACCGCTGCCAAGGCTGCCAGCGTCGCCTCGTCCACCGGCTCCCCGGCCAGCGCGTCAAGATCGGCGACGTACAGGCTGTTGGTCCGGCAGACGGCGCACAGCGCCCGCGCCACCGCGACGGGCTCGCACCCTGCGACCAGCGGGCTACGCAGCGGCGCGTAGTCGGCGCGCCGCCCGCGGCGGGCATGCACGACGATCCCGGCCTTGAGATCGAGAACCGGCACAATCTGCATCGTCGGCCTCGAGACAGTACGGAACTGCTGGAATTGGTCGATGCCCGCGTCGCGACAGCCGCCGGACCCGGTGATCGGGCTCGATGTCGGCGGCGCCAACACCAAAGCGGCGGTGGTGGACGGCGACGATCGGGTCGAGATCGTGTCCGAGCCATTTGAGGTGTGGCGCGCGCCCGAGGCGCTGGTCGATGCGATCGCGTCCGTCGTCGGTCGGCTGGGGCTGGGTCGCGCCCCAGTCGCCCTGACCACGACCGCCGAGCTCGTCGACGTGTTTGCCAGCAAGCGAGAAGGAGTGCTGCACGTGCTCGAGGCCGCGCGGCAGGCGCTGCCCGGGCGCCGGTTGCGGGTCATGACTACCGCCGGCGAGCTGATCGCCTTGCCGGAGGCCCGGGCCGCACCGTTGCGGTGCGCGGCCGCCAACTGGGTGGCCACCGCGCTTCTGATCGCGCGCTCGCTGCCCGACGCGATCCTGCTGGACTGCGGCGGGACGACCACCGACGTGATCCCGATCGTGGCCGGCGAGGTCGCCGCTCGGGGGCGCACCGACATCGAGCGGCTGCTCGCAGGCGAGCTGGTCTACACCGGCGCGCTGCGGACCAACGTCGCAGCGATACTCGCGCAGGTGCCGATCGGCGGGGAACCCTGCCCGGTGTCCTCCGAGCTGTTCGCGATCAGCGCCGATGCGCACCTGCTGTGTGGCAGCCTCACTCCCGAGCAGTGCACCTGCACTTTCCCTGATAATCGCGGACCCTCGCTCCCCGAAGTGCGCTCCCGGCTGGCGCGCGTCGTCTGCGCCGACCCCGAGCAGCTCGCCGACGGCGACCTGGAGGCGGTCGCCGCCGCCGTCGAGGAGGCGCAGATTGCGTCGATCGCCGCCGCCCTTGGCCGCGTCGCTGCACGGCTTCCCGCCGGCGCCCCGGTGATCGCAGTCGGTGTCGGCGCGTTCCTGGCCCGCGCGGCGGCGCAGCGCTGCGGGCTGCCGCTCCATTCGGACACCGGCCCGCCGTCGCCGCTCAGCGGTCAGGGCGGAGAGGTCGCCGCCGCCGTCGCGCTGTCGGTGCTGGGTCGTGGGTGAGCTCTGCCCGCTGGTGGTCAAGATCGGCGGCGGGCTGCTGCGGGCCGAGGGCCTTGAAGGCCTGCGCCGGGCGTGCGCGGACGCGGCAGAGATGGCCAGCCATCGGCCGGTGCTGGTCGTGCCCGGGGGCGGTCCGTTCGCCGATGCGGTGCGCGCGGTTGACGCGCAGGTGGGCCTCGCCGATGACGTGGCGCACGCGCTGGCGCTGCGGGCGATGGATCAGCTTGGAGTGCTGCTGGCAGCGCTGCTGCCGACCGCCGAGCTGCTCACCCGCCTGGTCACACCCCGCGCACTGGCCGTGCTCCTGGCGGCGCCGGCATTCCGTGACCGGCCCGAGGTCCCGGAGACCTGGGCCGTGACCAGCGACTCGCTGGCGGTGCTGGCGGCCGCTGCGATCGGGGCCGAGGAGGCGATCCTGCTCAAGCCGATCGCCGGAGTGCTCGCGCCGTACGGTGCAGACAGCCCACCGCTACCCAGGTTGACCGCCGGCGAGCTGCAGGCGCTTCAGGCGCGTGGCGGCGGGCGAGCCGTGGACGCCTACCTGCCCGAGGCCGTGCGCCGCACCGGGGTGGCCGTGGTGGTGCGTAGACCGGGCGCCGCCCACCCGGTCGGCACGCGGATCACTCGGGATTAGGACCCGCCCACCCATTGCGGGCGCGCACCTCCGCGACCGCGGCTGCCACCAGCTCGGCGTCGAGCTCGGCCGCTCGGTCGCCACCGCGACAGACCGCCGAGCGGACACCGACGACATCGGCCGCCACTCGGCGCAGCTGGCCCCGGGTCAGCTGTCCGGCGACGCCGAAGCTCGCGCCCGCCTTGCGCGTGCGAGCGATGAGGTCGGCCAGTTCGCACTCGGACATCCAGCCGTACAGGCCACGGCCGTCCTTCACGAACGTGTCGACGAGTGCGCCGGAGATGCCCGCCCCGTCCACCAGCACGGGCAGCCACCCGGGAGCGAGAGCGGGAGGATCGAGCGCGTCGGCGTCCGCGTACGCTGCGGCAATCACCGCGGTCCGTGGTCCCACCGCGTCCGCCACGGCGCCCACCAGCGCCACGGCGGCGTCTAGCTCGCGCACCCCGCGTAGCCCGACCTTGACATAGCTGGCGCCGCTGAACGCGGCGCCGCGCCCGGCCAGCGCCGCGGTGTGCGGGAGGTTGGGCAGGTCACCCAGCGCGACGCTCACGGGGACAGCCGTGCCGACCACCCGCACCACCTCGGACAGGACGCCCGGCGACGGGGCACCGAGCGCCCCTTCGCCCGGATCCTTGACATCGATGATGTCCGCTCCACCGGCGAGTGCGCGCCGGGCCTCCTCCGCGGAGACGACGCTGACCAGCAACCTCATGCCGCCGCCTGCCCCGAGCCGCGGCGGGCAATCCACGCGCCCCGGCGATCGAAGTCGACCACGCTGACCTCAGTGCCGGCGCCCGCCGCGACACGCAGTCGGTCGGCCACGTCGGCGGCGGCCTGGGGGCCATCGACGATCCCGTAGACCGAAGGGCCCCACGAGCTCTGTCCCACCGCTCCGACGCCCAAGGCCAGCAGCGCGTCGACCAGCGGAGCCGCGCGCGGGTGAAACACGCCACCCTGCTGGGCGGCGAAGATCGATCCCATCTCGCGCTGGATCTGGGCGAGCGCGACGCCGAACTGATCGATGTCGCTTCTCAGCAGGCCGGGCAGCAGCGCGGTCAGCAGCAGCCGGGGCACGCGCGGCTCGGCGGCCGGCGACTCGCGCAGCTGACCGAAGAAGCGCTCCTCCGCGTCCCCGGAGACTCCCTCCACCCCGAGGGGCAGCGCGAGCACGCACCGCCACCGCTCAGGCATGGGGTACCGGGCCACCACGGGGCTGATGTAGTCCCCGTCGCGGACGCCGGCCTCGACCACGAGTCCCGGGGCGGCAAACGTCCAACAGCCGACGCTGGATCGCGCCCCACGCCCGCTCGCCTCGGTCAGCTGCTCCGGGCCCGCGGAGATGCCCGCGAGCTCGGCTAGCCCGCGCGCGATCGCCAGGCCCAGCTTGGTGCCCGACCCGAGCCCGACGTGTGGCGGGATCGCCTCGCGCACGTTCACCTCCACGCCCCCGCTGAGCCCGAATGCCCTTCGCGCCTGGCGAGCGAACGTCGTGGCACGCTCGGGCTCTGATCCGGACACGCTGACCGCGTCCCCGGACCGGCGCCTGACCGCCACGACCACTCGCGGAGACTCGACCCCCACGCCAAAGCCCCCGAAGCGGCGCGCTCCAAGGCCCGCCGGATCGAGCATTCCGAAATGCAGCCGCGCCGGCGCGGTGACCACGATCTCGGTCACGTTCGCTCGACGACGTAGCGTCGCACGTACTCCATCGCCGCATGCTCGCGGGGTCCGCCGGTCTTGTCCACCAGCTCCTGAAGGCGGTGGAGTTCCGTCTGGACGCGCTCGGCGCCGAGCCATTTAATCCGGCTGGCGAAGATCGACGCTTCGACGGCGGCGTGCCGGGCGCGGCACAGGCCGAGTGGCTGCCGCGTGCCTGTGCCGGTCGCAACGACCCGCGCACGCACCCGGGAGCGAGCCAGCCCACCCTCGCAGGGCGTGATTTCGGTCACGACTACCTCCCGCCAGGAGTTCGCCTCCTCGATCACCGAGCCGCCGATCGCGCTCGCGGCGCGCATAGCGGGGCGTGGATGACCCAGCGCGGCCCGCACAAACAGGAGCACATCGTCGGTGAGATGCACGACCGCCTCGCCTCGAAGGCGCAGGTTCCGCAATGTGCGCGTGGCCTCGAAGGGCCAGAAGACAAGCTCCTCCTCGCTCCAGCGCACCCCCATCGCGCCGCAGTTGACGACACCGTCGCTCCCGGTCGTGGTCACCACGGTCTCGATCAGCGGTCTCTGCTCACCGGTTTCAGCCGACAAGGCTGAGGAACTCCTGGCGCGTGCGCGCATCGTCGCGCAGTGAGCCGCGCAGCGCCGAGGTGACGGTTCGAGCCCCCGGCTTGCGGACGCCGCGGATCGTCATGCACATATGCTCCGCGCTGAGCACCACCCCCACGCCCCGCGGCGCGAGCTCCTGCTCCAGCCAATCGGCGATCTGCACCGTCAGGCGCTCTTGCAGCTGCAGGTCCCGGGCGAACGCCTCGACCACGCGCGCGAGCTTCGATATCCCGATGATGCACTCTCCCGGCAGATACCCGACGTGGGCACAACCGTGGAACGGCAGCAGGTGATGCATGCACAGCGTGTGGAACGGGATATCGCGCACCACCACGAGCTCGTCGTAGCAGCCTTCATTCGGAAATAAGGTCGCGCCGAGCTCGGCGGGCGTGACCAGCTCGACGAAGGAGGCGGCGACCCGGCGCGGAGTCTCGAGCAGAGCCGGAGAGGCGACGTCGGCGCCAATCGCGCGCAGCAACTCCAGCGCGGCGCGCTCCGCGGCGGCGAAGTCGAACTTGGAGGCGTCGACGACCCGTCCGAGCGTGATAGCGGTCGCAGCTTGCGGATCGCGACCTCCGACATCCATGGCGCCAGCGTAACGCCTGGGCATTCACTCACGTTGTCGCCGCGGCGCTCAGGCGCGTCGCGAGCTCGACCAGCAGGCGGACGCCATAGCCAGTCGCGCCGCGCCCGAACGCGTCGCCGCGGTCCTCGTCGAGCAGCGCGGGGCCCAGCATGTCGACGTGTGCCCACGGCCCCTGGCCAGCGAACTGCGCCAAGAACGTCGCGGCGACAATCGGGAAGCCGAAGCTCTTTCCGGCTGTGTTGCGCAGGTCGGCCACCGTCGAGTCGATCAGTGGTCGATAGCGCGGGTGAAGCGGCCACGGCCAGGCAAGATCGCCGCTTGCGTTGCCCGCATCGACGACGGCGTCGCGCCACGATTCGTCTGTCGCGAAGACGCCGGCGTAGAGATCGCCCATGCCGGCGCGCAACGCGCCTGTCAGGGTCGCTAAGTCCACGAGGTGGGTCGCGCCGTCGCGGCGCGCGTACCACAGGGCATCCGCCAGGATCAGACGCCCCTCAGCGTCAGGATTCGTCACTTCGACGGTGAGGCCGGAAGCTGTCGGGATGACGTCGGTCGGACGCATTGCGCTGCCGCTGAGCATGTTCTCGCAGGCCGGTACGACACCGGTGACCGCCAGCGGGAGCCCCAGCTCGGCGATCGCGCCGAGCGCTGCCACGACCGCCGCGCCGCCCGCCATATCGGCCTTCTGGCGGACGATGTCCGTCTGCGACTTGAGGAAGTAGCCCCCCGTATCGAACGTGACAGCCTTGCCGACGAGCGCCAGCCGCGGTGCATCCTGCGCGTCGGGTGACTCGTGCCGGAGGACCAGGAGCAGCGGCGCGGCCGGGCTGCTCGCGCCGACCGCGGCGAGCGCGCCAAGCCCCGCCTCGGCGGGGTCGATGCTCTCGCTCCGCGAGCCCCGCAAACTCCGCCGCCCGGTCCGCGAGCGCGGTCGGTGACATCACGTTGGGTGGGGCGTCGACGAGCTCGCGAGCGGTGTTCGTCCAGCGCGCGACGAGCGCGGCGCGATCGGCCACGGGTGCGAGCTCCCCGCCGCAGCCGCTGATCACGAAGCGCTCCACGCTGCGCGGCCGCTCGCCGCTTCGCCAGCGCCGGCCGTCGTAGCCGCCGATGACGGCGCCTTCGCTCAGCGCCCGCACCTGCTCCTCGACGGTGACCGGCAGGGATGCATCGAGCGCCCACACGACAGTCCCGCCACCCCTGCACGCGCGCACTGCCCGCGCCGCAGCCGTCCGCAGTCCCTCGGCGTCCGGCTCGAGCGCGACGACAGCGAGCGGGGCGCCGGGGTGGGCCGAGTGCTGATAGACGATCGCGACCGGATCGGCGTCCGCGATCGCGCGCTCGGGGGCGCCGAGCTCCGAGGCCCGCGCTCCCGCCGCGACTGCGACGAGGTCGGCGCCGCTCGTGTCCGGGTCGCCCGCGGTTACCTCGACGCGCATCATGTGGCGGCCCTTTCTTCTGCTTGCAGTCGTTCGCTAAGATGCCCGCGACGTTGAACTCTAAGAGGGAGAGGCATCCTATGGTGTGGACCAAGCCGGAGTTTGAGTTCATCGAGATGTGCTCGGAGGTCACCTCCTACCTGTACCACCGGTAGGACGCTGAAGCCGGCGTGGCCTCCGGTGCTTGCCTGGGGCTACGAACCGGTTCTTCTGCCGCGTGCGCGTTCTGATTCTCGGCTCGGCCGCTGGCGGAGGGTTTCCGCAGTGGAATTGCCATTGCCCGACATGTGAGGCTGCGCGCGCGGGTGCGCGTGCGCGACCCCGTACGCAGTCGTCGCTGGCGATCCGTGGCGGCGAGGGACCCTGGTTTCTCGTAAACGCCTCGCCGGACGCGCGCCAGCAGCTTGCAGCGATCGTGCCTCCGCGGGTCGACGGTGTCCGCGCGTCACCGATCGCCGGCGTGCTCCTGACTGACGCGGAGATCGATCACACGGCAGGGCTTCTGCTCCTGCGGGAGTCGGCGACGCCGGTGCGCGTATACGGCGACGAGGGTGTCGAGCGCGCGCTGAGGCAGGGATATCCCGTGCTGCCGATTCTCGACCGTTATTGCGGCGCCGAGTGGCGGAGGCTGGAACCAGAGCTGCCCAGTCCGCTCGAGGGGTCGAGCCTCAGCGTCGAGGCGTTCGACGTGGGCGGTGACCCTCCGCGCTATCAGGACGGGTCGGATCTGGAGCTCGGCGCGAGCGGGTTTGTCTTTCGGGACCGCGCGGGTGGAGGGGTCGTGACCTACGCCCCCGGTCTCGCCCGATTGGACAACGACGTGCTCTCCCGGTTCGCCACCAGCGATCTCGTGCTCGTCGACGGCACTTTTTGGCGCGACGATGAGCTCGCCCGACTCGGCATCTCGCCTCGGAGCGCGCGGGAGATGGGCCACGTGCCGCTCTCAGGTCCCGGCGGGACGCTCGAGGCGCTCGCGCGGCTGGAGCGACCGCGCAAGGCGCTCGTCCACATCAACAACACCAACCCGATCCTGCTCGATGACTCTCCCGAGCGGGGGGCGGTCACCCGCGCAGGGATCGAAGTCGCCTACGATGGCCTCGAGGTCGAGCTGTGACTGAGACTGCCACGAGACCGACGGGCGAGAGCGCGCCGGCGCTGCCCGAGGAGTTCATCGCCGAGCTGCGCGCCCAGGGAACGCGCTACCACAATCTGCATCCCTTCCACAGGAGAATGGACGCGGGAGAGCTCACCCGCGAGGAGCTGCAGCGCTGGGTCTCAAACCGCTTCTACTACCAGAAGTGCATCCCGCTGAAGGACGCGGCGATCCTGTCGAACTGCCCCGAGGTCGAGGTCCGACGCGAGTGGATCCAGCGGATCATCGACCACGACGGGACAACGGAGGGAACGGGCGGCATCGAGTCGTGGCTCCGGCTCGGCGAGGCGCTCGGCGTCTCGCGAGCAGAACTGGGGTCCGAGCGGCATGTGCTCCCGGCGGTGCGCTACGCGGTTGATGCTTACGTGAACTTCGCGCGCCAGAAGCCGTGGCTCGACGCGGTCGCCTCATCGCTCACCGAGCTGTTCGGACCGGCCGCGATCCAGGTGCGGCTCGAGGCACTCAAGCGCCACTACGCGTGGATCGACCCCGCTGGCCTGGAGTACTTCCAGACCCGGCTCGTGAAGGCGCCACGTGACGCGCAGTATGCGCTCGAGCTCACGGTCGAACGCTGCCGAACGCGCGAGCAACAAAACGCGGCGGTCGCGGCGCTCCGCTTCAAGACCGAGATGCTTTGGACGCAACTCGACGCCATCGAGCGCGGCGACACGCAGCCGCCAGGCCGTGCCGCATGACTCGGCCTCGCCTCGTCACCGGCGCGCGACTGCGGTATGACGAGGTGCGCGAGGAGCACCTGCTGCTGGTCCCTGAGGGGGCCGTGCGGCTCAATCCCACCGCGGCGGAGGTGCTCGAGCTGTGCGACGGACAGCGATCGCTCGACGACATCGTCGGCGTCCTCGCTGCGCGGTACGCCGGCGCCGACCTGCGCGACGACGTCCGAGGGCTCCTCGACGCCATGGCCCAGAGAGGACTCCTGATCGATGCAGCAGCTTAGGCCGTTCACGCTGATCGCCGAGCTTTCCTACCGGTGCCCACTCCACTGCCCCTACTGCTCAAATCCGGTGGACATCGGCGGCGAGAGGTACCGCCGGGAACTCGAGACCGAGGACTGGATCCGGGTGTTCCGGGAAGCGAGCGGGCTCGGCGTCCTTCAGCTCGCGCTGACTGGCGGCGAGCCGATGCTGCGCCGCGACCTGGTTCAGCTGTGCGCGGCCGCGCGCGACGCCGGTCTCTACTCGTCGCTGATCACCGCGGGCACCCTGTTCACGCGCGAGCGCGCAGAGGCGCTCAAGGCCGCCGGGCTCGACCACGTGCAGATCTCGATTCAAAGCCCGGACGCAGAGGACAACGACCGCATCGCGGGGAACCGATCGTTCGAGAAGAAGATCGCGGCTGCGCGCCTCGTCAAGGAGCTCGACTTCCCGCTGACGATCAACTGCGTCCTGCACAGGCAGAACCTCGATCGCATCGAGGAGCTGCTCGAGCTCGCCCTCGATCTCGGGGCCCAGCGGCTCGAGCTTGCCAACGCCCAGTATTACGGCTGGGCGGTTGTCAACCAGGAGGCGCTCCTGCCGTCGTGGGAGCAGCTTCGACGCGGGGAGGAAGCGGTCAAGCGCTTCCGCGAGCGCGTCGGACCACAAGTCGACGTGCTCTGGGTGCTCCCCGACCTCTACGAGGAGCTGCCGAAGCCATGCATGGGCGGCTGGGGCCGGACGGCGATGGTGCTCGCCCCGAACGGCGACGCGTTGCCCTGCCAGGCGGCGTCGACGATTCCGGGGCTCGAGTTCGCCAACGTCCGCGAGCACCCCCTGGAATGGATCTGGAACGAGTCCCACGCGTTCGCGCGCTTCCGGGGTACGGGCTGGATGCAGGAGCCGTGCGGCTCGTGCCCGCTCGGACAGCAAGAGGTGGATTGGGGCGGCTGCCGCTGCCAGGCCCTGCGGCTGACGGGCGACGCGGCGGCCACGGACCCGGTGTGCCGGTTCTCGCCACATCACGGCCGCGTCATCACGGCACGCGAGTCGGCGCAGACGGAGGAGTTCGTCTATCGCACGATGAAGCGACCGGCGCGTGTCTGAGCGATGTGCGCGGTCGGTTGCGTCCGTCGTCGCCGGTTCCCAAGCCTATGCGGCAAGCTATCTTTGATGGCGCAACCGATCCCAACCTCGTAGGTCGTGAAAGCACATCCCAACATGGGACCAGGTGGTCTCAGCGTTCCCACCGCTGACCGCTCTGAGCTGTTGATGTTCCCGAGGCTCGCGACGTACTCCCAGATCGTGGCTCGTCTGCATTGGGATGCGGCGGCTATCGACCTCGCCCCCGACGCTCGGGCGTGGCCCGGGCTCCCGGTCGAGCGCCGTCGCCGCCTCACCACGCTTCTCGCCGGCTTCCGCGTGGCCGAGGACGCCGTCGCTGAGCACCTCTTGCCGTTCGCCGATGTGACCGAGACCGTAGACAGCATGCTGATGTGGGTCTTCTTTCTCCAGCGTCGCGACGAGGACCGCCACGCGCTGCTCTTCGACCGCATCGCTGCCGACGTGCTCGGGCTGCCCGGAGATGCCCCGGCCGAGCGGCGCGCCGCGGCCCGGGCGCACGTCCCGGCCGCCCTGCTCGAGCTCTTCGAGATGCGGCTGCCTGCAATGGCCGCCGAGCTCGCGGCGGGCCGTACCCGACTGGTCGACGGCGTCGCCCTCTACCACATGGTGCTCGAGGGGGCCGTCTTCGCCGCCGGCCAACGTGCGTTGCTCGACGATCTGGCCGACGGTGCCCTGCCCGGAATTCGCGAGGGCGTGGGGCACATCGAGCTCGACGAGCGCTGGCACGTCGGCTTCGGCCTGCGCTGCCTGATCGAGGATGGATCCGCGGACTCCGTTAGCAACGTGCTGGACCGTGCGGACGAGGCGGCGGCGGCATGGGGCGACGCCGTGCCCGCGGCAACCCGGCAGGAGGCTGTGGAGATGTGCCGGCGGCGTCTATCCATCGCCAGCCTGATCGAGGCCCGGACCGCGGCCTAGCGAGTTCAGGTCGAGATGATGATCGCGGCTGCGACATAGGCGGCGTAGAGGCCGGTCAGCGCCGCGCCTTCGGTCCGCCCCAGCTGTTTGCGCGCAAGGAGCAGCGCGGCGAGGACCGCGGGGCTGGCGGCCGCGACCGGCAGGTAGAAGCGGGTGGTGTCGTGCCCGAGCGTGAGGGGTTTGACGAGCGCGATGATGCCGGCGTTGAGCGCCGCGAAGTGGACAACGGTTCCGGCAATGTTGCCGAGGCCGATCTCGGGGCGTCCGCGACGGGCCGGCACCGCAAAGCGTGCGAGCTCCTCGGCCTCGACCGTGGCCGCCAGCGCGGTGTTGCCAAGCAGCGTCTGCGGGACGCCCAGCTGGCGCACGGTAGTGCGAAGACCCTCGCCGATCAGCCATCCCCCGCCCGTCAGAAGCCCCAGTCCAGCAAGGAGTCGCAGGGCGGGCCGCCGGACGCGCTCCTCGTCCTCGACGGCGAGCAGCGCCCGTCCCGAACGTGCCAGCCCAACCAGCGCCACAACCGACCAGACCACGAGGAGTGCGCCTTCTGGGCGCGAGAGGCGCCCGTCGATCGCGAACCCGAGCAGCGGCAGCGGGGCGATCGCGGTCCAAACGGCGAAGCGCGCAGGTAGCTCCACGCGGATCGGTGCGATCAGCCCGCCGAGACCGGCCACGCCTAGCGCCACGAACGTGACGCCGCCCAGGAATGTGCCGGCCGCCGCTCCAGGCAAGCCCTTCGCGTTGGCCGCGATCCCGGCGGCTAGGTTCTCGGTCTCAAATCCAGAGAGGGCGACCGAGAGTACGAATGGCGCGATCCCCACCTTTCGGGCGACCCCGAGCAGGCCGTCGACGAACATGTCGGCCGCGAGCACGACCACGCCGATCCCAACGACCAGGACAATGACACCGACTGTTCCAGACACTCGCTAGTGGGTCTCGCCGGAACGTGCCGCCGGGAAGGGCGAGACCCGGGGGCCGTAATGCGCGGACGCAGCATCCGACGCGCAGCAGCGCTGCGCGAGGATTCGAGGAGGAAGCCTGGCGGTCATCCGGGGCCGCCATAACCGGTGGAACGTTTCGGTGGGACCCACTAGACGCCAGCCTAGCCTGCGTACGGCGCCGTGACGAGAAACGCGAGCTGCTGGTCATCTCGCGTCTGTTGAAAATCACCTGCGTGGACAGCAGCGGCGGGTCAGCGGTAGCGTCCGGACGGAACCTGTGACCGGTTAGCACGGTCCGCTGCAGCCGCCGTCAGCACAGAAACCTGGCGATTTACAGGGCAAACGCCGAGTGGGCGATCCAGGACTCGAACCTTAGCCCCGACCTGCCTGGGTGGCGCCTAGGAGAAGAGGTACGGGCACGCACCGGGGAGTAGCCCTGGTTGCCGCGCATCTGAGGGCGGACCACGGCCACGGCGAGATGTCCGTTGCGGCTCGGATGAACGATGGATCGGCTGCGATCCTGGTTAGATTGGCTGGGAAATCCTTTCTGCGATCTGTTGGTCGACGCCAACGGCGCCTGAGGTGCTCTACGAGTGCGGCGGAGACCTTCGAGCAGGCGATCGCATCGAGCCATCGAGCGCTGGGCGAGATCGCCCGCGAGGAACCCCGTCGCGTTCTTCGAGCTCTGCACCCGCCGGGACGACGCGGCTCTCGCGAATCCCTACGGCCCGCCAGGCCGCGGCTGGAGCCAGATCGGCGGGCCGGCCGGCGAGCCGCCGAGACCTACCGCGACGAGCGGATCCTGGTTGTTTCAAGCGAATGCGTCGATGCCGGTGAGCTCGGCAGACAGCGCCCACAGGCGCGCGGCCTGGGCGGGGTTGATCGCGTACTCGCGCACGCCGCCGGACGTGGGGTCGTCCGCCGGCACAAGTTCGGCGATGTCGCAGTCCTCGCAGTAGACGCCGCCCATTCCCTCCAGCTGCGGGGAGGTGGCCGCCCAAACCTGTGTCGCCGCGCCCTGCTCGGGCGTCTTGAACCCTGAAGCGATCAAGTTGCCGTGCTCATCAATCCAGCCGGCGGCTACCATCTCCTCGGTCGTCAGGTGACGCTGCAACGGCGTCCGGATCCCGCCGGGGTGCAGCGAGAACGCCCGCACGCCGGCATCCTGGCCAAGCGCGTCGAGTTGGACGGCGAAAAGCACGTTCGCCGTCTTCGCCTGGCCGTAGGCCTCCCACTTGTCGTACCCGCGCTCGAACATCACATCGTCCCAGCGCATCGGGGAGCGACGGTGACCGGCCGAGGACACCGACACGACACGCGACGCGTCGTGCGCGATCGCCGGCCACAGCAGGTTCACGAGCGCATAGTGACCGAGGTGGTTGGTCGCGAACTGCGCCTCCCACGCCGGGCCGACGCGTGTCTCCGGGCAGGCCATGATTCCGGCGTTGTTAATCACGACCTCGACGCTCCGCCCGGAGGCGAGGAAGCGCTCGGCGAACGCGCGCACGCTCGCGAGGTCGGCCAGGTCGAGCTCGTCGACCTCAACGCGATCTAATCCTGCAAGTGCCTGCTCGGCCGTCGCCCGCCGCCGGGCCGGGACGACGACGTGCGCGCCGGCGCCAGCCAACGCGTGCGTGGTCTCGAGCCCGAGCCCCGAGTAACCGCCGGTGACGATCGCGACCTTCCCCGTTAGGTCGATTCCTTGCAGCACCTCTCGCACGGTGCTGCGTGCTCCGAAACCCGATCCGATCTTGTGCTGAGGCGTTGTCGTTGGCATCTCCCCAGCCTACGACTTTGCGCGCGCTCCAGGTCAAGCCTCTCGAACCACGCTTCGTGAGGCCGGGGAGGATCGCGGAGCGCTGCTCACGACTGAAGCGGTGGACCGGTCGCAAACGGATCCGATGCACCCAGAGGAGAAGCTCGCGCTTGAGCCGATAGATGCCAGGCTCCGTGAGCTCGATCGACAAGGGCCGGCGCGACCGCCGGATCGGGTCTCGACCCGAGAGTCGCACCTTCGCGCGTCAGCAGCCGCCGACCGTCGCCACGCACGACCGCTTTACACGGCGCGAGGTCGCAGACCCCACTATCGCCTCCGCGACGATCCGCTCGCCACCGTTGGCGCGAGGCCGTGACGGACTCGGACGGCCTGGTCCCCGAGTGCGATCCGAGGGCCTCGTCCGACAGCTTGCAGGGGCGACGGCTGCGGTGGTTCGGGGGACGCTCTCGTGCTTCAAGCGCCCCTCCCGGGGGGTTACGTCCACTGAAGTGGGAGGGGAACTCGCACAATCAGGATTTAGACCTTCAGGCTCGCGTCATAGCAGGAGCTGTCCGCCGGCACGAGGCTTCCAAAGCGATTCCATAGCGGCGACCGAGCCGCAGGTCGCTGGCCCGCGGCGCAGAAACCTGCCCATTTCCACGGTATCCCCAGTGGGCGATCCAGGACTCGAACCTGGGACCTCTTCCTTATCAGAGAAGCGCTCTAACCGACTGAGCTAATCGCCCATGCTGTATTGGCGGCGTCTTTTGCGACCGTCCCGCTCGATCCGCGACGGATTCTAGCCCTCTGGGACGGGGTCCCGGCCGCGCCCCGCCGAGCCGCCGCGTCCCAGGCCGGCGAGGTCAGGCCGCCGCGCGGACCCGCAGCCGGCGGGCCATCTCGAGCGCCTCGTCGAGCGAGCTGGAACGTCAGCTCGGGCGCGGTAGCCGCGGCCGGCCGGGCTGACCTCGAGCTCGGCCCCGAGCACCTCCCCGAGCGCATCGGCGATCTGCTCGACCGCCGCCGCCTGATCCGGATGAAGCTCGCGGCGGGGGCCGCTTCGCCCCCGCGCAGCGATGCCGACAGCCCGGGCGCGCGCCTCGAGCTCGCGCACCGACCACTGACCCGCGAGCGCGTCCTTGGCCAGCTTCCGGCGGTCGGCGTGGTCCTCGGCCAGCAGCAGCGCGCGGCCGTGGCCTTCGGTTAGCTCGCCGCGCTCGATCAAGACGAGCGCCTCGTCGGGCAGGTCGAGTAGGCGAATCAGGTTCGAGACCGCCACCCGGCTGCGGCCGACACGGAGCCCGACGTCCTCGCGCGTCATCCCCAGCTCCTCGACCAGCGCCGCGCACGCCCGCGCCTCATCGACGGGGTTCAGGTCCTCGCGTGCCATGTTCTCGATCAACGCCACCTCGAGTGAGGCGGCGTCGTCGTGGCGGCGTACGACGGCGGGGATCGTTTCCAGCTCGGCGATAGCGGCCGCCCGCCAGCGGCGCTCGCCCGCGATCAGCTCGTAGCGGCCGCCCACGAGCGGCCTCACCAGCACCGGCTGCAGCACGCCTCGGACTCGAATCGAATCGGCCAGCGAGAGCAGGGTCTGCTCGTCCAGGGAGCGCCGTGGTTGGCTCGGGTTCGTGGAGATCAGCTCGAGCGGCAGCTGGCGGAGCTCCTCGGACTCGTCCTTGGGGGCCACGGAGAGGATCGCTGCAAGCCCTCGGCCCATTCCCTTCTGTCGGTCAGCCACGAGCGGCTACCTCCTTTGCGAGCTCGAAGTACGCGTCGGCGCCGGCGCAGTGCGGGTCGTGGTGGGTCACCGGCCTGCCGAAGCTCGGCGCCTCGCCGATCCGCACGTTCCGCGGGATCACCGTATCGAACACCAGTTCGGGAAAGTGCTTCCGGACCTCGCGCTCGACGTCCTGGGCCAGCCGGGTGCGGCCATCGTGCATCGTCAACAGCATGCCGGCAACCGTAAGCCGCGGGTTCAGCTCGCGCTGGACCAGCGACAACGTGTCGAGCAGGCCCGCCAGGCCCTCGAGCGCGAAGTACTCCGCCTGGACGGGCACGATCACCCGGTCGGCGGCGACGAGTGCGTTGATCGTCAGCGGGCCGAGTGACGGCGGGCAGTCGAGCAGGATGAACGAATATCGGCCGCGGACGGGCTCGAGCGCGGTCCGCAGGCGCGCTTCCGACCCCGGGGCGCGCGGCAACTCGACCATCGCTCCTGCGAGATCGGGCCCGGCGGGGGCGACAGAGAGGTGGTCGATCCCGCTCGGCACGGCGATTTGCTCCAGGGCCGCCGACCCGATGAGCACGTCATAGACCGTGGTTGGCAGGTCCTTGCCGATGCCGAGACCGACCGTCGCGTTGCACTGCGGATCGATGTCGACGAGCAGGGACTCGTAGCCGGCCTCGGCGACGCACGCAGCGAGATTCACGGCCGTGGTCGTCTTGCCGACGCCGCCCTTCTGGTTGGCGATCGCGTACACGGTGCCCATCGTCGCCACCAAGCTACCGTCGATCCCGGTCAGATGCAGGCGCCGCCAGGTTGCCGAATCCTCAACCCGTGCCGAGCGGCCGTTTGCGCGCGGCTCCAGGCCGGCGGGGGAACCCAGAAGGGGTTTCTCTCACCTTCAACATGAGCTGTAGATGCCGGTGCTCTGCCAACTGATACGGCCGGACCGGCAACGGATCAGCCGGCTGGAGCCCCAGCTCCTCGGCGGCTCGCGCTCCGCTGGCCTCTTCGCTGGGATCGCGCCGGCCCCTCCAGGCCACCAGCGAGCCACCGACCCGCAACAGCGGCGCGGCATACTCGGCGACCACCGCGAGCGGTGCGAGCGCGCGGGCCGTCACCAGGTCGAATACGCCGAGGCCCTCGTCCCAGGCTTCGGCACGGGCATGGACAGCGCGGGCATTCGACACCGAGCAGGTTTCGATCGCCCGCTCGATGAACGCGCACTTCCTCGAACTGCTGTCGATCAGGTGTACCGAGGTCCCCTCAAGCGCGATGGCGAGGGGGAGGCCGGGAAAGCCGGCGCCCGAGCCGATGTCCGCGATCGTGCCGGCGGCGCGGGCCACGGGAAGTTCGAGCGCGACCAGTGAATCCGCAAGGTGGTCGGCCACGATCGCCGGCGGCTCGCGGACGGTCGTCGGCGCCAGCGGGTGGGTCGCGACGAGCCCGAGGAGCGCCAGCAGCTGCCTTCCCGCAACCTCCGATAGCGCGTATCGGTGCGCCAATGCCGCGACCTCACCGGCGACCGCGTCGATGACCGGGCGCGACACTCGTCACTCCGTCGAGCGTGCGCGCTCGCGCGTGATGAACCCCGCGTAGCGATCACACATCGAAGCCAGGCGCTCGGCGGCGTAACCGTCGAGTCCAGCGTGAACTTCTTCCTCGAGCAGAGGTAGGACGTCGTGCACCAGGACCCGGCCGCGGGCCATCCACTGGAAGTAGGACCGGCCGCCGTGGTGATAGGGCCCGTACAGCCGCGTGCCGGGGAAACGCTCGACCAGCCATTTGAACAGGGCCTCGTGGCGGACGTGCATCCTGAGCGTGATCTGCGGCTGCTTGCCGTCCCCGCCGAAAGAGCCCTCCCCGATCAGCAGCCCGACTACGATCCCCCGCTCGAATTCGGATAGAGACACAGGGGGTGTTGTAGCGCGGCCCCCATACCGGCCGAGCCTTGCCTGTAGCGCGGCCCCCATACCGGCCGAGCCTTGCCTGTTTCACCGTAGGGAAAAACGTGAAACGGTCGGGCTCAATGCACCAGGGGCGCGACGACCAACCTGCGAGCGGGCTCCTGGCCCTCGCTGTAGGTCTCCACGTCGTGGCGGGTCTTGAGGTGCTCGTGGACGACCTTGCGTTCTAAGGCGCTCATCGCCTCGAGCGGGACCGGCCGACGATCCCGCACGGCCGTCTCGGCTGCCTGGTCTCCTGCGGCCCGGAGCGCCACGGCGCGGCGCTCTCGGTAGCCGGCGGCGTCAACGACGACCCGCTTGCGATCCTCGACACCACGGAACGCGAACCGGTAGGCGAGATGCTGGATGGCGTCAATCGTCTGGCCGTGGTGGCCGATCAGCAATCCCAGATCGTCGCCGACGAACCGCGCCGATACCCCGTCGTCGTCTTCGTGCACCTCGATCTCGGCGCGCACACCGGCCTCGGTGGCGATCCGCTCCATCAGCTCGCGGACACGCTCCGCAGGCTCGCTCAGCGTCTCCACTCCTACCTCCTCCTGCCGGATCGCTTCTTCTTCTTCCTCGGCGGCGGTGGAGGCGCGGCGCGCGGGCGGTTCTGGGCGGCGACCGCAGCCTTTTCCTTGGTCTGCTTCGGCCCTGTGGTCTCCTTCGGCCCTTTGGTCTCCGGCCCGTTGGTCTCCTTCGGCTGCTTGGGCTCCTTGGTTAACGCGGCCCCGCAGAAGCGCTCCCAATCCGCCGGCCAGGACCCCATCGGACCCGTTCGCCGCGGGTTCCTGGCCGCGGGCGCGATCAGGTTTGGCGCGGCCAGCGCCATCGGCCGCGACCTCAGCCGCGACGACGGGCGCCCCGATCGGGCCGATGCGTCTTCGAACGACGTACTGCTGGAGGATCGTCCACGTGTTCGTGGTGACCCAGTAGACGATCACGCCGGCCGGGAAGTTGATGATGAAGATGACGAAGAACAGCGGCATTACCAGCATGATCTGGCGCTGCGTCTTGTCCATCGTGGGGGTCGACATCATCAAGCTGGACGCCAGTTGCGTGCCGACGTAGAGCACGATCAGCACGACCAGCACCGCGCCCGTGGCCTTGTTCGTCAGGTCTGGGATGAACAGGAAGTTGGCGCCGTTGTGCGGGCCGCAGGGGACCGTGTGCGCGTGGCTGATCGGGACCGTCGGGCCGATGTGTTGGTGCGCGCGCTGGGTCTGCGGGCAGATATCGATGCGAAGGCTCGAGCGCAGCATGTAGAACAGCGAGATGAAGACCGGCAGCTGCGCGACGAGCGGAAGGCAGGAGCCCAGCGGATTGACCTGGTTCTCCTTGTAGAACTTCATCAGCTCCTGCTGCTGGCGCTGCTTGTCGTCCTTGTACTTGTTCTGGAGCGCCTTCAGCTCGGGCTGCAGTCGTTGGAGCTTCTGCATCGAGCCAAACTGTTTGAGCGTCAGTGGGATCAGCAGCGCCCGCACGAGGATCGTCAGCAGCACGATCGACCAGCCCCAGGACCCCCCGATGACGCCGTGGATCGCCTTCAGGACCGCCTCGAACACGTCGATTAGCGGCTGGAAGATGTTCGCAGGGATAAACATGGGTCAGGCGCTCGTGGCCGGTGCTCGGGACTTGAACAGCCGCTGGTCCTCGACTGGATCGAACCCTCCGTGGCTCCAGGGGTTACATCGAAGCAATCGCCAACCGGCCAGAATCAGCCCGCGCAGTATGCCGAATCTACCGATCGCCTGCGCGGCGTACTCCGAGCAGGAGGGGTAGTACTTGCAGCGCGCTCCGAACGCCGGGGCGAGCAGCCGCTGGTAGAGCCTGATCGGAGCGATCGCCGCTGATCGCAGCGGGGTCATTGCGCGGGCTCGGGATCCAGAACCTCGTTCGCCGACGCCTCGCCAACCCCCTGGACCCGCCCCACCAACTCGGCCAGAGCGCGGCGGATACCGGCTAAACCGTCTCGCTCGGCGAGCGCCCCGGCGCCCGGACGAGCCACGACGACAGCGTCGGTGCCCTCCGGCAATCGCGTGCTCTCCTGGGCAAACGCCTCCCGCAGCAGGCGCTTGACGCGGTTTCGCTCCACCGCACCCCCCACCTTCCGGGACACCGAGAGGCCCAGTCTGGAGGCGTCGCTGTCCCCGCGCGGGAAGACGTACAGGACCAGTTCAGGGCCCGCGTGTGCGCGGCCCGCGCGAAACACGCGGTCGAAGTCAGCGCTGCGCGAAAGCCGTCCTCGACCCGCTCGCGGCCGCGCCCCGGCCGGACCGGCCATCACACCGTGAGCCGCTTGCGACCCTTGGCGCGACGGCGCTTCAGCGTAAGCCGCCCAGCGCGGGTCCGCATCCGGGCGCGGAAACCATGGGTCCGCGCGCGCTTGCGCTTTTTCGGCTGATAGGTGCGTTTCATAGCTCACAAGCCCTCGGCGGGTCAGTGGTCAGTATACGCAGCGCCAGACGGCCCTCCGGCGGACCCTCGCCATGGGTGCACTCGGGCCAGATCGGCACACCATTGAGCACTCAACCGTTGGTGTTCCGGACCAGTTCGCTTTTTTCCCGCGCTTTGCACCAACGCGCCGATGACGGCGCCCTGCGCCGTGAGACGCCGCGGTATATTCGCCTCCTCCGGGCCGGTGTGCTCGGGCCTCGCGAAAACGGTCTGTTGATGCTCCCCGGAGGAGTCGCTTGGTGCTGCCCGCGCAACCCGCGCACCCCGAGCTCGAACCTGGCTGGCGCGCGATTCGCGCCGAACTGCGACGGGCTGTCGGCGACTCCACCTATGAGATCTGGCTCTCCTCGCTGACGATCAAGGCGTGGGATGGCCAGGTCCTCGTGCTCGAGGCACCGCCCGCTACACAGACCTGGGTGGCAAAGCGCTTCGGACGGATCCTCGAGACCTCCGCGCGGGCCGTGCTCGGCACGCCGGCGCGAGTCGAGCTCGAGCCGTTGGTTGCCAGCTGCTCCGTCGCCCGGCCGACCGGGACATCCGCCGGCGCCGGCGCGCAACCGCAGCGTCGTCGAAACTCTCAACCCGCGCTACAGCTTCAACCAGTTCATCATCGGCGACGGCAACCGGTTGGCGCACGCCGCGGCGCTGGCGGTCGCCGAGCTCCCCGGACAGGCATACAACCCGCTGTTCATGCACGCGCCACCGGGGCTCGGCAAGACCCACCTGCTGCACGCGATCGGCAACTACGTGCTGGCGTTTGGAGCTGGCACGACGGTCCGCTACACCACCGTCGAGGCGTTCACCAACCACTTCATCACCGCGCTCGGTTCGCGGTCGATCGACCACTTCAAGCGGGCCTATCGCGACGCCGACGTCCTGCTCATCGACGACGTCCAGTTCCTCGCCAGCAAGGCCAAGACCGAAGAGGAGTTCTTCCACACCTTCAACGCGCTTTACGAGGATGGACGCCAGCTCGTGCTGACCTGCGATCGCCTGCCGCGACAGCTCTCAGCCGTCGAGGCAAGGTTGCGCGAGCGGTTCGAGTCCGGACTCGTGGCCGACATTCGCCCCCCCGACTTCGCGACGCGCGTGGCGATCCTGCGCAAGCGTGCAGCGGTCGACCACGTCGCCCTCACCGACACGTCCGTGCTCGACGTGATCGCGGAGCGCATCACCCATAACGTCCGTGCGCTCGAGGGAGCGCTGATTCGGGTCGTCGCCTACCACTCGCTGACCGGCCATCCGATCGACTCCTACCTCACGACCGAGGTCCTCGATGAGATCCACCCCAGCACGCGCCCGGGCGCGCTGTCGGTCCACGGCATTCAGGCTGCGGTCGCGGCCGCCTATGGGATCTCCGTCGAGGAGCTCACGTCATCGAGCAGGGCCGTGCGCATAGCGTGGCCCCGGCACGTGGCGATCCACCTCGTGCGCGAGCTCACCGAGGTCGTCGACGACGGCGATCGGCGCCGCGTTTGGCGGGCGCAACCATGCGACGGTCCTACATGCGTGCAAGCGCGTATCGGAGCGCCTGGCCACCGATCAAGAAGCGGAGCAACAGGTCGACCGCCTTCGTGCATCGCTGAGCGCAGGCGGAGGCGACCGGCTCTGTTGACACACTTGTCTGTCCTGCCAGAGCAACAACTTGCTCGCTCGTTGCGGATGAATACGTACTTCTCCACAGCTTCGATTCGCCCTATGACTTCTACCTTCCTGCTGAGGTATTCATCGTGAAGATCTCCCTCGAGCGAGACGCCCTGCTTGGGCAGCTCCAGACGGTCAGCCGAGTCGCATCGACGCGGAGCGCCATCCAAGCGCTGTCCGGGGTTCAGCTCACGGCATCTGCCGGTGCTTGCGAGCTCCGCGCGACCGATATGGACGTCGGCCTGCGGGTCCCACTCGAGGCCGAGGTCACCCGAGAGGGAGTGGTCGTGCTGCCAGCGCGCCTGATTCTCGACGTGATCCGGTCGCTGCCCTCCCCTCAGGTCACACTGGAGGTCCGTCCCGCCGAGCAGGATGTCGAGCTCGTCTCGGGCTCGGCCACGTTCCATATCCGGACGCTGCGCACCGAGGACTTCCCCCCGTTCCCGGAGCCCGATGGTGACTCGGCGGTATCGCTTCCATCGGAGGCGTTCGTGTCGACGGCGCTCAAGGTCGCCGGGTCGGCGTCGCGCGATGAGACCCGGCCCGTGCTCACCGGGATCCTCGTCTCGGTCTCGGACCGCGAGCTACGGATGGTGGCTACGGACTCATACCGGTTGAGCGTCAAGGAGACGACGCTCGAGGCGCCGCTCCCCTCCGGATTCGAGGTCAACGTGCCCGCCCGCGCGCTGCAAGAGCTCGCGCGCGTGGCCTCCCACGCCGACGACGACCAGGTGACGGTGACGGTCCGCCAGAACCAGGTCTTGTTCGTGCTCGGCCGGGTCATCCTGTCCTCCCGGCTGATTGATGGGCAGTTCCCCAACTACCGGCAACTGCTCCCGGAAAGCTTCGAGCACGAGCTGCGGGTCGGGGGGCCCGAGCTCACCGACGTGGTCCGCCGGATCAGCCTGCTGGCGCAGAAGAATGCCCCGCTGCGGTTGTCGTTTACGCCCGGCGAGCTGAGTGTCTCCGCGCAGACTCCAGACGTCGGCGAAGCGGAGGAGTCGCTGCCCGTCGCCTTCCAAGGGGAACCGCTCGAGATCGGCTTCAACCCCGACTTTCTCCGCGACGGGCTGGAGGCGATCGACGAAGGCGACGTGCTGCTGAAGCTGATCAGCCCGTTGCGTCCCGGTCTGATCGAGTCAGCCGACGACAGTGGCTTCAAGTACCTGATCATGCCGATCAGGCTGAACGTGTAAGTCGTGCGCGTCACCGCCGTCAGCCTCCGCGAGTTCCGCGGCTACGAAGACGCGCGGGCCCCGCTCGGAGACGGCGTGACCGTGGTGTGGGGACCCAACGGCGCCGGCAAGACCAACCTGCTGGAGGCGGTGTACTTCGGTTGTACCGGTCGCTCGTGCCGCACCAACAACGAGCGCGAACTGGTCCGGTTCGGCGCCGCGACGACGCGCGTCGTGATCGATGCTGAGGGCGAGGACGGATTCCATGAGCTGTCGGTCGGCTTTACCCCCGGTCAGCCGAAGCGGATGCGCGTCGACGGCGCCACGGTCGAGAGTCTGGTGGACCTCGGCGAGCGCCCGCTCCTGAGTGTCTTCCTGCCCGACCGGCTCGAGCTGGTCAAGGGCGCCCCGAGCTTGCGCCGCGCCCACCTCGACCAGTTCGTCGCCGCGCTGTGGCCGTCGCGGAGCGTAACCCGCCGAGCCTACGCCCAGACACTGGCGCAACGAAACGCGCTGATCGCCCGCATCCGCTCGCATGGCTCCGCGCGAGAGTCGCTCGCCGCCTGGGATCAGCAGCTCGCACAGCATGCAATCGCGTTGATGAACGATCGTGCGGCGGCGCTCGAGCGCGTGAGCGGCTCGTTCTCGCGCTTGGCCTCGACCCTGGGGCTCGACGGCGCGCCCGCGGTGCAATACCGACCTCGCTCGCGCGCCACCGGGGTCGAGGAGCTCGCCGCCGAGCTGGCTGACCGACACGACAGCGATCTCGAACGGGGATTCAGCGGCCACGGTCCGCACCGCGACGAACTCGCGACACTCCGGGAGGGCCGCGATCTGCGGACCTATGGCTCCCAGGGACAGCAGCGGCTCGCGCTGCTGGCGCTGTTGCTCGCCGAGCGCGAGGCGATTGCGACCGCCCGCGGCTCGCCCCCGCTGATGCTGCTCGACGATGTGATGAGCGAGCTCGACCGCGATCGCCGCGAGGCGCTGGTCGAGCTGCTGCGCAGCTGCGGCGGGCAATCGATCATCACCAGCACCGATCTGGAGCATGTGCCGGGCGCCGACGCGCCGGATGTCAGCCGAATCGAAGTCTCGAGTGGCCGGCTGCTGAAGGAGGCGCTGGTCGCTTGACCCGCTACCGCGGCGCCCCCCGTTCGATGACGTTAGCGCTGGAGGCGTTGCGGGACGACCTTGCCCCCGAGACGCTGCTCGCCGATGTCCAGCGGGTCTGGCCGGACGTGGTCGGCGCGGCGATCGCCGGCGAGGCGACCCCAACCGCCGAGCGCGGCGGCGTGCTCACGGTGTCGTGCTCGGCGGCGGTGTGGGCGCAGGAGCTCGACCTGATGGCGCCGGCGATCCTGGGTCGCCTGAACGCGCGGCTGAGCGACGGGCGAATCGAGCGGCTGCGGTGCGTGGCGGTGTAAATGGAGAGGCGCCCTGTCGGGCGCCCGGGGGGTGGCTATCGCACCCCGGGGAGGGCTGCGTCTTGGTCCGCCTGCGACCGCGGTTTTTTTGCACTTTTGCAGGTAAATCGTCACGGATCAGAGGGTCTGTACAGGGGTCCGCTGTGCTATTCTTGTACGTACCAGCTTCCGACGCCCCGGCGCGCCGTCCGTTGCGCGGTACCGGGGCGTCTCAACGTCATCGGAGGATCGTTGGCGAATGACAGCGGCGCTATAGGGCGCCAGAAAAAGACAACTTATGACGCCCAGGACATCACCGTCCTGGAAGGCCTCGAGGCGGTCCGCAAGCGGCCGGGCATGTACATCGGCTCGACCGGCCTGCGGGGCCTGCACCACCTTGTTTACGAGGTTGTTGACAACTCGGTTGACGAGGCGCTGGCCGGTCGCTGTGACGCCGTCTCGGTAGCGATCCATCCCGACAACTCGGTCACGGTGATCGACGACGGCGCCGGCATTCCCGTGGGGATCATGGCCAAGGAGAAGCGGCCGGCCGTGGAGGTCGTGCTGACCGTCCTGCACGCGGGCGGCAAGTTCGGCGACGGCGGTGGCTACAAGGTCTCCGGCGGACTGCACGGGGTCGGGGTCTCCGTGGTCAACGCGCTCTCGGAGCGACTCGACGTCGAGGTGCGCCGCGACGGATTCACTTGGAGTCAGTCCTTCGAGCGCGGCAAGCCGATGCACGACCTGAAGAAGGGCGAGCCCACCCAGGACACCGGCACCACCGTCACCTTCCTGCCCGACGCCGACATCTTCGAGACGCTCGATTTCGACTTCACGACGATCGAGGAGCGGATGCGCGAGACCGCTTTCTTGACGCGCGGGCTTCGAATCACGATCGTCGACGAGCGCGGCGAGGGTCATCGAGCGGAGTTTCACTACGAGGGTGGGATCGTCGACTTTGTCCAGTACCTCAACGAGAACAAGGAGCCGATCCACAAGAAGGTCATCTCGTTCGGCGGCGAGAGCGACGAGGGCGCCCTGGAGGTCGCGATGCAGTGGAACGCCTCCTACCAGGAGTCGGTGTTCTCGTTCGCCAACAACATCAACACGCACGAGGGCGGGACGCACCTGAGCGGCTTCCGCTCGGCTCTGACCAGCGCGCTGAACAAGTACGCGCGCGACAAGGGCGAGCTCAGGGAGCGAGACGAGAATCTCACCGGCGAGGATGTCCGCGAGGGGCTGACCGCGGTGATCTCCGCGAAGCTGAGCGATCCCCAGTTCGAGGGCCAGACCAAGACCAAGCTCGGCAACCCCGGCATGCAGGGGTTCGTGCACTCGATCGTCAACGCCCGGCTGGCCGAGTTCCTCGAGGAGAATCCGCAGGACGCCCGCGCGGTGATCCGCAAGGCCGTGCAGGCCGCCCAGGCCCGCGCTGCGGCGCGCAAGGCGCGCGATCTGACGCGTCGTAAGTCGGCGCTCGAGAACTCCACGCTTCCCGGCAAGCTCGCGGACTGCTCGGTCAAGGACCCCTCGCTGGCAGAGCTGTTCGTGGTCGAGGGTGATTCGGCCGGCGGCTCGGCGGTCGGCGCCCGCGATCGCAACACACAGGCGATCCTCCCGCTGCGCGGGAAGATCCTGAACGTCGAGAAGAGCCGGATCGACAAGGTCCTCGCCAACACCGAGGTCCAGGCCCTGATCACGGCGATCGGAACCGGCGTACGCGACGAGTTCGACATCACCAAGGCCCGCTACCACAAGGTCGTGCTGCTGACCGACGCGGACGTCGACGGAGCGCATATCCGCACGCTGGCGCTGACGCTCCTGTTCCGCGAGATGCAACCGCTGATCGAGGCCGGCTACGTGTACATCGCGAAGCCGCCGCTGTATCGCCTGACTCGCGGTCAGAAGCACCGCTACCTCGAGCGCGAGTCAGAGCTCGAGGACATTCTGCTCGGAGACAAGTTCGAGAAGCTCGAGATCTACGATCGCTACAACAAGCAGTTCAAGCTGACCGAGGCGCGCTGGAAGCGCTACTCGCGGTTGCTCAAGCAGTACGAGGGCTGGGCCGCTGCTCTGCGCGCGTCGCAGGGCCACGGCGTCGTCGCCTTCCTCGAGCAGGCTCGCCTGCTCGAGGAGCAGATCACCGACGTCGCCGGTCTCCTGCGGCACGTCAGCCAGGACGGCCAGAACGGCGGCGCGTACTCGATGAAGCTGGTCTCCGAGAACGACGAGGAGATCGTGATCCGGACGATCGAGGCAAAGACGGGGCTCGCCAGCACCCATCACGTCCGCCGCGCGACGCTCGACGCCAACGAGTATCACCGCCTCGCGGACGTGCACCGCGAGCTCGCCGAGCTCGCCGGAACACCGCCGTTCGTGGTTCGGCTCGGCGAGACCACGTACGACGCCGCCAGCTTCGAAGAACTGCGCGAGGCGATCCTCAAGATCTCCCAGCGAGGAATCGAGTACTACCGGTTCAAGGGTCTTGGCGAAATGGACGCGGAAGAGCTGCGCGAGACGACCATGGACCCGGCCACGAGGACGCTGGTGCAGGTGACGATGGAGGACGCCTCGGCCGCGGACAAGGTGTTCTCGATGTTGATGGGCGATCAGGTCGAGCCACGCCGGGCGTTCATCGAGGAGAACGCGCGACTCGTGACCAACCTCGACATCTAAGGCAGCGAGGATGTCTGCGATCGACACAATCGGCGGCGGCAACATCGAGCCCCGTGGGCTCGAGGAGGAGATGCGCTCGGCGTATCTCGACTACGCGATGTCGGTCATCGTCGGGCGTGCGCTGCCCGACGTCCGCGACGGACTGAAGCCGGTCCACCGCCGCGTGCTGTACGTCATGAACGAGCTCGGCCTGCAGCCGAACCGCAAGCACGTGAAGTGCGCGCAGATCGTCGGCGAGGTGATGGGCAAGTACCACCCCCATGGCGACAGCGCGATCTACGACACGCTGGTGCGGCTCGCGCAGGACTTCTCGATGCGCTACCCGCTCGTCGACGGTCACGGCAACTTCGGCAACATCGACGGGTACTCGGCAGCTGCCATGCGCTACACCGAGGCGCGCCTCGACCGCCTCGCGACCGAGATGCTGCGCGACCTCGACCAGGACACGGTCGACTTCACGCCGACCTACGACGGCACTCGCCAGGAGCCGATCGTGCTGCCGTCGCGGTTCCCGAACCTGCTCGTCAACGGCGGGTCGGGGATCGCGGTGGGGATGGCCACGAACATTCCGCCGCACAACCTGCGTGAAGTGATCGGCGCGACGGTCGCCTATATCGACAATCCGAACATCGACGTCGATGGCCTGATGAAGCACATCAAGGGCCCAGATTTCCCGACGGCGGGGATCATCCTCGGTCGGGACGGCATTCGGGATGCCTATGAGACCGGGCGCGGCCGGGTGCGTGTGCAGGGCAGGGCGCACATCGAGCCGATCGGGCAAGGCAAAGAGGCGATCATCGTCACCGAGCTGCCCTACCAGGTGCGCCGGGACGGCGAAGGCGGCCTGATCCTGAAGATCAAGGAGCTGCACGAGCAGAAGAAGCTGCCCGAGATCAGCGATCTCCGCAACGAGTCCGACCGCCACGGCATCCGGATCGTGATCGAGCTCAAGCGCGACGCGATTCCCAAGGTCGTGCTCAACAAGCTCTACAAGCACACCCCCCTGCAGACCACGTTCGGCGTCAACATGATTGCGCTCGTCGACAACGTGCCGCGGACCCTGTCGCTGCGCGAGGTGATCGGCCACTACGTCGATCACCAGCGCGA
This sequence comes from uncultured Solirubrobacterales bacterium, assembly GCA_963767695.1. Taxonomy (GTDB): domain Bacteria; phylum Actinomycetota; class Thermoleophilia; order Solirubrobacterales; family Solirubrobacteraceae; genus Palsa-465. The sequence goes on along the minus strand of CAVYFE010000010.1, from coordinate 78,222 downwards.
AGTCATCATCCGCCGCACCAAGTACGAGCTGCGCCGGGCGGAGGAGCGGGCGCACGTGCTCGAGGGACTGCTGATCGCGCTCGACAGCCTCGACGAGGTGATCGCGCTGATCCGCGGCTCGCGCGACCCGGAGACGGCGCGCAAGGGTCTCGTCGAGCGGTTCGAGCTGACGGTGGTCCAGGCGCAGGCGGTCCTGCAGTTGACCCTCAGCCGGCTGACCGCGCTCGAGGCCGACAAGATCAAGCAGGAGCACGCCGATCTGATGGAGCGGATCACGGAGCTGCGCGAGATTCTTGGCGACGAGAGCCGGGTCAGCGGGCTGATCAAGGACGAGCTCACGGAGATCGCCAGCACCTACGGGGACGAGCGGCGGACCGAGATCACGCACGCCGAGGGCGAGATTGACATCGAGGACCTGATCGCCGACCAGCAGATGGTGATCTCGATCACCCACTCGGGCTACATCAAGTCACTGCCGCTGTCGACTTACCGCCAGCAGCGTCGCGGCGGGATCGGCGTGACCGGGATGGAGATGAAGGACGACGACTACATCGAGCACCTGTTTGTCTCCTCCACACACGACTACCTCTTGTTCTTCACCAACCGAGGCAAGGTCTACCGCCTCAAGGTCTACGAGCTGCCCGAGGCGTCACGAACCGCGCGGGGCCGTGCGCTCGTCAACCTGTTGCCGCTGCGTGAGGGCGAGCGGGTCCAGTCGGTCCTCTCCACGCGGGACTTCAACGAAGGCCAGTACCTGGTGTTCGCGACCCGGCAGGGGATGATCAAGAAGACCGAGTTCGGCGCCTACAACACTCCGATCAAGGCCGACGGGATCATCGCGATCAACATCCATGACGACGACGAGCTGATCGCGGTCCGCCGAACCAGCGGCCACGACGACGTGATCATGGTTTCGCGTTCGGGACAGGCCGCGCGGTTCAGCGAGAGCCAGGTCCGCGCGATGGGACGCGATACGAGCGGTGTGCGGGGTATGAACGTGTCGCAGAAGGGCAACTCGGTGCTGGCGATGGACGTCGCTCGCGACGACCAGGAGCTGCTGGTGGTGACCGAGAACGGGTACGGGAAGCGCACCCCGATCCCGGACTACCCCGTGAAGGGTCGTGGGACGATGGGCGTCAAGACGATCACGCTGACCGAGAACAAGGGCCAGCTCGCCGGCGCGCTCGTCGTGCGCGAGCATCAGGAGCTCGTGTTCATCTCGCAGAACGGAATGGTGCAGCGGACCTCGGTGCGCGGAATCAACCGCTATGGCCGCGCCTCACAGGGCGTCCGCGTGATGAACATCCGCGACGACGATCAGGTCAGCGCCGTGGCGCTGGTGGTTGAGTCCGAGGCCGCGACGGCCGCAGCGGTGCTCGATGACGAGCCCGACGGATAGCTGAGCGCGTCTCCGCGCTTCGCTATCCTCCCGCCTACCAGAGAAAGGAGGTGGTCCGAGCTTGTCTGACAGTTATTGCGGGACCCTGGAGGTGTCCGGCCGCTAGGTCGGAGGCTGACCCCGCTTAGCGGAGTCCCCCCGCGACACCGCCGCGGTGGGCGCCGGGATTGGTCCCTCCGGCTTTGAGCAAGTCCACCCGGTATAGGTAGCCAAAGGAAGTCTGCGAAGGGCGCCGGCGTCGACGGCGCCCTTCGTGCGTTTTGAGGAGCATGCGTCGCCACATCTCTACTCTTGGCGTATGTGCCGAAACATCCGAACCCTCTACAACTTCGATCCCCCGGCGAGCGACGAAGAGGTGCGGGCCGCTGCCGTGCAGTACGTGCGAAAGATCAGCGGCTTCAGCAAGCCCTCCCGTTCGAACGCCGAGGCGTTCGAACGAGCGATCGACGCCGTCGCCGCGGCCTCGACGCAATTGCTCCACGACCTGCAGACCTCCGCGCCACCGAAGGATCGCGAGGCCGAGGCGGCCAAGGCCCGGGCGAGGTCAGCCCAGCGATTCGCGGCTTAGTTACCTCCTGAGGAACCCCATCGGGGCGCGCCCTGCGGGGGCGCGCCCGGTGGGGTTCTCGCCCCGGCCGGCCTTCGTCCGCTGCCGGCGGTGCCTCAGGCCGCCAGGTACTGACGCCAGACCGTCGGAATCGTCGGGCTCGCGACTCGGATGAACACGTGCGGGCTGGGCGTCCGGGGCTGCTTGCGCAGTCGCATCCCGGCGTGGTGCGGCAGCGCGTTGCCCTTACGGCGATTGCAGGGCGCGCATGAGGCGACGATGTTCTCCCAGTTGGAGGTGCCCCCCTTGGAGCGCGGAACGACGTGGTCGACGGTGAGATTCGAGCGCGACCCGCAGTACTGGCACGTCCAGTCATCGCGGGCGAAGACCGCGCGCCTGGTGATCTTGCGGCGATGGGTGTCGCGGGGGATCCGCACGTAGCTGACGAGCCGGATCACGACCGGGCGGGCGATCGTGCACGTGGCGGAGTGAAGCTCGAGCTCGGCGCGCTCGACCATCTCGGCCTTGTCCTTCAGCAGCAGTACGACGGCTCTGCGAACCGTGCACACGTTGATCGGTTCGTAGGTCGCGTTTAAGACGAGCACCCGGCCAACCTCTCGCCCGCGCCGCTGGTGCTCTGAAGGCGGCGCGGACCACACTGGCGCTGGTACTGAAGTGGCCATGATGGCGCCAGTGTACCGATGGGTCCAGCCGTGCCAATCGCCGTTAACCGGTCGGAAACGAGCCCAGGACGCGGAGTACTTCAACGTGCTGGCGCAGCCCTTCAAGGGCCTCGGCGACGTGGGGTTCTGCGTCTCGGCCCTCCAGATCGGCGAAGAACATATAGCGCCCAAGCCCCTGCTTGCGCGGGCGCGACTCGATGCGGGTCAGGTTGACTTGCCGGGCCGCGAATTCCGAGAGACAGCTGACCAGCCATCCCGGCGCTTCGGACCCGATACCCCAGAACACGATCGCGGTTTTCCAGGGACCGAGTGGACGGATGTGGCCCGGTGGATCGGCGTGGCCAGCTAGTCGGGTTCGAGCACCCGGCCCGCCGGGCACCGCGCCGACCGGCCCGAGCCACACGAACCGCGTCTCGTTATCGGCCACGTCCTCGATGCCGGCGCGCAGTACGCGGCAGCCATAGCGCTCAGCGGCCAGCCGCGTCCCGATCGCCGCCCACGGCCCTTCGTGCTCGGCCACCATCCTCACCGCGTCGGCGGTCGAGCTGCCGGAGAGGACGGTCGCCGCGGCGAGGCGAGTGCGGATGAACCGTCCGCACTGCGCGTTCGCCTGGGGATGGGAGACCACCACCTCGATGTCGCCGAGCTCCAGCTCGCTGCGCGCGATCAGGCACTGGCGGATCGGGTGCACGAGCTCGCCGAGGATCGCCACGTCCTCGGTCTCCATCGCCAGGGCGTCGAGGGTCGCGTTGACCGACCCCTCGAGCGAGTTCTCGATCGGGACCAGAGCCCGCTCGACGGAGCGGTCGTGAACCGCCATCACCGTGTCGTAGATGGTGGGAAACGAGACGAGCTCGAACTCCGCCGTACCGGCGGCATCGAGCAGCGCCTCCTGGGTGAAGGTGCCCTCGGGACCGAGGTAGCCGGCGCGGATCGGGGACAACGCAGGGGCGCTATCTCGCCGGCGGCGGGCGGCCGTCCCCTTCCAGCGCGAGCCGGATCGCCTCGTCCTCCTCGGGTGAGAGCTCGAGCTCGGGCTTGCCGTTGCGGACCTCCTTGGCATACACCCGGGCCTGATCGCGGTGGTGGATCGAGGAGAGGACCACGCCGGAGCGGGTGGCGTCGAGGATCGCGATCGATGTCGATTGGCGACCGGACATCTCGCCGTAGGCGTCGTAGCGAACCAGCGCCCGGTAGGCCATTGCCCCGTCGAGCCGATGCTCGGTCGCCCCCACGCGGTCGTCGAGCCGCCCGGCGGCGTCCTCGACGTAATCCGACAGCGCCTCGAACTGCGATTGCAATGCAGCCGCGTGGGCGACGAGGTCCTGACGGCGGTCGCCGAGCACGGTCCGCTGGTCAGCACGGATCCGGCGCAGCCTGATCGCCAGGACGATGCTCGTCAGCAGCGAGATCACGGCGACCGCTCCAGCGGCGATCGCGACGATCCCAGCCGTGCTGGTCAGGTTGTGCACCCGCGAAAGAATAGGCGGATCCCCGGTGGCGCCGCGGGTCCGGCCTGCCCCTGGCGGCCGCGCCCAGCCACGGCCACCGGGACGGCCCTGCGCACCGACGCCGGCGCCGGCCACGACCCCCGACCGCCCCCCGGCCACGGCCGCCGACCGCCCCCCCGGCCACGACCCCCGCCGACCCCGCCGGCCACGGCCGCCGACCCCGCCGGCCACGACCCCCGCGCGCCCCGCGGTGCCTACTGGAAGGTCACCGGGAACGACATCGTGTTGTTCGTGGTGTTCTTCTCGCCCGGGACCGGCTCGACCGTCGCGTTCACGGTGTCGGTCCCGGGGCTGGGCGGCGACGCGAGCGTCACCTGACACGAAGTCGTCTCCCCGGCGGTCGTCTGGGCGATGACCTTCTGGCCGCTGTCGCTCGTCCCGCTGACCGACACCTTGCAGATGACGTTCGTCTCGGTGTTCTGGCCGTCATTGGTGAAATTGAGCGTGAACGTCGGCGCCGGGCTGGCCGGAATCGTGTTCGGGGACCCGGTCTGCAGCGTGGTGCCGGCGACACTGACCGAATTGAGCTCATGGCCGTGGAGCCCGGGCGCGATCTTGCCGCTTGACGCCGGCGCCTTGGCGCCGAGCCTGGTGGCGACGAACGTCGGGCTCAGCCAGCCCAGGTCGGGCACGAACTGGCCGCTGGCAATCAACTCGCCGTTGGCGCCGCCCACCGCGATCCCCGCCGAATGGAGGGCGCTCGCGATCAGCGGCGTGGTGTAGTCCTTGTAGACGACATCGGAGGCGTACAGGCGCGCCATCTGGGCGGCGATCGCATTGATCGCATCCTTGCTGGTCGCAGTTCCGAGGGCTGGCTGGAACTCGGTCGCGATGTTGGAGATTGCGTCGCTGCGCATCTGCAGGGTCAGCAGCAGATTGGTCTGCGCCCGCTTCATCTCGTCGGGCACGCTCAGTGAATGGGCGTCCTTGAGCTGGGCCGCGGCGCAGGCGCGGACCTGATTGATCGAGTTCTGAAGGCCGCTGACATTGCCGGCGGCCGCGGTTGAGAGCAGCGAGAAGAAGCCCTTACCGGTCTGATTGGACTGCTGGATCAGCGACGAGGCGCTGTTGGTGTAGTCCTTCAGCGAGCTGTTGCGTGCGCTGACCTGGCAGCTGTGGACGCCGAGCACGATCAGGATCAGGGCCACCAGGAGCACGGCGGCGGCCACGGCCCGCCGAATCTGAATCGCCTGCTGATCGCTGGGGGGGCGGCGGCCGCTGCGCGAAGAACGGCGTCTACGCGGGGCTGTTCGCGTCGCCGTGCGAGGCTCGTCTGCCTCGTCGAAGAACGACAACTGATCGCTCCTTGCGGGGTTGTGAAAGCGTCAGTATGAACGCCTGCACGGCTGGAAGCTCGGCTCACCGCGACGTGATCTCGCAGGGACCCGCACCGCGACGTGGAAAAGGCGAGCGATGAGCGCGAGCCAGCTGCCCACCGCGCGGCTCTCCTCGACCGGCGAAACGCCCACCGCGGCCACGGCGACCCGACGGGGCGGGGGCGGGCGGGACGAGATCTCCGTGGTTCTGGGCCGATATCGACTTCACCGCCGCCTCGGCGCCGGCGGCTTCGGGACCGTTTGGATGGCGCGCGACGAACGACTCGAACGCGACGTCGCAGTCAAGATCGTGCCCCGCGAACGCGTGCTCGGCGGCCGCTTCGAGCGCGAGGCGCGCGCGGCGGCCCGGCTCTCGCATCCGGGGATCGTGACTCTGTATGAGGCGGCGGTCGATGACGAGGGCGCTTACCTGGTCTCCGAGCTGGTCCGCGGCGAGACGCTCGACGATCTGCTCGACGCGGGCAGACTGTCCGACCGCGACATCGTGCGGATCGCGATCCCCCTGTGCGACGCACTCCTCCACGCGCACGCCCAGGGGGTCGTGCACCGCGACGTCAAGCCGTCGAACGTGCTGATCCCGGATCACCCGGCCAGCCCGACGCAGCTCGCGAAGCTGACCGACTTCGGCGTAGCGCGGGTGATCGGGGGCAGGTCGCTGACGCGCACGGGCGACGTCGTGGGCACCGCGGCGTACATGGCGCCCGAGCAGGCGGAGGGGCTGGAGGTGGGAGCGCCGGCCGACCTCTACTCGCTCGCGCTGATGACCTATGAGGCGCTGACCGGCGTCAATCCGGTTCGCACCGGGACGGCCGCACAGCGCGCTCGGCGACTTGGCGCGTACCTTCCGCCGCTGCGCCGTCAGCGGCGTGATCTGCCCCAGGGTCTCGGCCGCGCCGTCGATCTCGCGCTGCGCCCGCGCTCCCGCGAGCGCGGCACCGTCGCCGAGTTCCAAGCTGCCCTCGCGCAGTCGCTCCCGCTGCTGGGGGACGCCCCCGGGGTAGTCGTCAGCCCGTGGCCGAGGCGGACGCGGCACGGAGCCGGCGATGGGGAGCTCGACGCGCCGCCGTTCTCAGCACGCGCTGACCCCGCGGACCAGGCGGACGTCGAGCGACCCGACCCCGACCCAGACTCGCGACCCGACCACGGGCGGGGGTCACGGCCGGAGCGCGGCCTTCTGGCCTCCCGATCCGAGCCCGGCCTTCCGGCCTCCCGATCCGAGCGCGGTCTCGCGGCCCTGGGGACCGCCGCGGTAACCGCCTGGCTCACCGCCACCGTGCTCCCCCATTCCCCGGTCGCGCCGGCGGCGGCCGCGCTGGCGGCCGCCGTGCTGGCGGCCGCGCTGCCACGAATCGGCTGGCTGACGGCGATCGGCTGTGTGGCGCTCGCGGCCGCCGCCGCGCAGCGTCCCGGCGCTGCCGTCGTGATCGCGCTGGGGGGGCTCGTACCGGTCGTGTTGATGCCGCTCGCCGGACCCGCTTGGAGCCTCTCGGTGGGGGCCCCGGCACTGGCGATGCTCGGGCTCGGTGGCGGATGGCCGGCGGTGGCCGCGCGCGCTGGTGCTCCATGGCGGCGAGCCGCGCTGGGTGCCACGGGCTGGATCTGGATCGTGCTCGCCTCGCCGCTGACCGGGAGCGCCCTGTACCTCCGAAAGCTTCCCGGCAATCCCTCGCTCCACAGCTCGAGCGCCTCGCTCGCGCACACGGTAACGGTGGTGCTGCGAGACATCCTCACCTCTGGCGCGCTGGCCGGCGCGCCCGTGTGGGCGGTGGCGGCGCTCGCGCTTCCATGGCTGGTGAGGGGCCGTTCGCTCACCGCCGATGGGGCGCGGATCGCGCTCTGGAGCGCCGCGTTGGTGCTCACAACCGCCGCTGCGGTAGGGATCGCCCACCCCGCCCATGGCCTGCTCGCGCCGCAGAGCGCCTTGATCGGTGCGATTGCGGCGGCGCTGATCGCGTTCGCTCCGAGCCTGCGTGGGTACTGGCACGCCGGCCGCGCTCGCCTCCGATTTCCGTAGCATGAACAGCGCCCAGCGGGCAGCTCATGAGTGTCCTCAGAAGTCTTGAAAGCAAGATCGCCGGCCTGGTGGAAGGCACGTTCAGCCGTGCCTTCCGGTCCGAGGTGCGGCCGGTCGAGATCGCGCGCAAGCTCACCCGTGAGATGGAGGAGCACAAAGCGGTATCGGTCTCCAGAACCTATGTGCCGAACGAATACCGGGTCTTCCTGTCGCCGCGCGACCGAGAGCGGTTCGCCGACTACGAGGATGCGCTGGCGACTGAGCTGGCGGGCTACCTGCTCGAGCACGCCCGGCGCGAGCGCCTGGCCATGCTGTCCCGACCGGTGATCCAGTTCGAAACCGACGATCGCCTCGGACTGGGGGAATTCGGAATCCAGACCAGCGTCGTCCAGCCGGCGCCGGAGGCCGCGCCCGCGGAGCCCGAGGTCCGCGAAGAGCAAGCGGGGCGCACGATGGTCTACAGCGCCGCCGGCCGCGTCGCCGAGCCGCTCGAGGAGCGGGCGCGCGCTCGGGTCCAGACGGCGTTGCTGCTGCTCGACGGCAAGCGGCTGCTGGTGGGTCCAACCGGTGCGACGCTCGGGCGCAGCCGGCAGTGCGACGTCGTGCTGAACGACCCCAACGTCTCGCGCCAGCACGCGGAAATCCGCCCCCGGGGGGGCTCCTGGGTGCTGAGCGATCTGGGCTCGACCAACGGATCGTGCCTGAACGGCAGACGGATCGAGGGACCGGAGGTCCTGAAGCGCGGGGACGAGATCGAGCTCGGAACCTCGGCACTCACGTTTGAGCTGGAATAGGAAGCGCGATGCTCGAGCCCGTTTCGGTTGGCCTGAAGTTTGGATTCCTCGCGGTCCTGTACCTGTTTCTGCTGTGGGTCGCGCGCAGCGCGCTGAAGGACGTACGACGCGGTTACGGGGGAGTGGTCGAGTCCGATCAGCCGCGCCCGTCTGATGCCACCGGTATGTACACGGCGGCGGACGGGCTGGGGTCGCTCGACGACTTCGAGCCGCGGCTACTGGTCGAGCGCGCCACCGGCCACGAGCCGGGCACCGCCTATGACCTCGCGAACGGCGCTACGCTCGGCCGTGGCGATGTCGAGATCCGTCTCGAGGATCCGTTCGCCTCCTCGCGCCACGCTCGGATCTCCCGGGAAGGTCACGTCGTCGTGATCGAGGACCTTGGTTCCACCAACGGCACCTACCTCAACGAAGAGCCGCTCAGCGGACCGCAGCCGCTGCATCCCGGAGATCACATCCGGATCGGCGACTGCGAGTTCTCCTTCGAGCAATAGTCAGCGATGATTCGCGCCGCTGAGACGATTCCGATGACCGACACCGGCCGCCAGCGCCGGGACAACGAGGACTCGGTGTACGCCCGCGCGCCGGTGTTCGTGGTCGCCGACGGGATGGGAGGCGCCCAGGCCGGCGAGGTGGCCTCACGGATGGCGGTGGAGGCGTTCGAACAGGGCCTTCCGGAGTCGGGCAGCCCGGAGGAGCGGCTGGCCAGTCGCGTGCAGGAGGCCAACCAGCGGATCCACGAGCTCTCGCAGGCCGAGCCCGAACACGAAGGGATGGGCACCACCCTGACCGCCGCCTACCTGGACGACGACTCGCACGTCGCGATCGCCCACGTCGGCGACAGCCGCGCGTATCTGTTTCGCGACGGTGAGCTCAAGCGGTTGACCCAGGACCATTCGCTGGTCGGTGAGCTGGTACGCCGCGGCAAGCTCACCGAGGAGCAAGCCGAGGAGCATCCACAGCGCTCGATCATCACCCGTGCGCTCGGCCCCGAGCCATCGGTCGAGGTCGACACCTGGAGCTACCCGGTCAAGCACGGGGACATCCTGCTGCTGTGCAGCGACGGGCTCACCTCGATGATCACCGAGGAGAAGATCGTCGAGGTGCTGGAAAGCAGCCGGACACTGGAGGAGGCGGCCGATCGCCTGGTCAGGGAGGCCAACGATGCGGGGGGCCGCGACAACATCACGGTCGTCCTCTCGCGCCTCGAGGAGGCCGGCGGTGAGGAGCCGCTCGACGCTCCCACGATCGTCGCCGGCGCGAGCCGGGCCGAGCCCGCCCCAGCGCATGCAGTCGCGACATCGCCCCACCCGGCTCCGGTGGCGCGCGTCCCGGTGGCGCGCGCGTCCGGCGCCCGCCGTCCGCCCGCCTCGCGGCGACCCCCGCGGAGGTTCATCAAGCCGCTGGCCGCGCTGCTGGCGACGGTCATCGTCGTTGGCTTGCTGTTAGGCGGCGGTTACCTGGCAACCCGTCAGCTGTACTTCATCGGAACCAACCAACAGGGCGTCGTCACGATTTACCGCGGACTTCCATATGACCTACCGGCGGGAATCCGTCTGTACGAGACCGTCTACGTGTCAGGCGTCCCTGCGTCGGTGGTCCCTGCCGATCGGCGGGCCTCGGTGTTCAACAACCAGCTGCGCTCGCAATCGAGCGCGATCGGCCTCGTGCGCGCGCTCGAGCTGGGACAGGTCAGCAAGTGAGCGCGCGCAACCGCGAGCTGATCGGCCTGATCCCCTCCTCGCTGCTGGTCACTGCGGGGTTCGCCGGCGTCTTCATCCAGCGTTCGAACGCGCTCTCGAACGTATCGCTCACGTACGGCGCAATCTTCCTCGGGCTGTGCGTGGTCGCGCACATCTTCATCCGGATAACGCTGCCGTACGCCGATCCGTACCTGTTTCCGCTGGTCGCGTTGCTGGCGAGCTTCGGGATCGTGATGGTCTATCGGATCGATGCCACGCTGGCCCGCCAGCAGGCCCAGTGGTTCGTGCTCGGGCTGATCCTGTTCGCGGCGACGATCGTCCTGTTTCGCGATTACCGCAAGCTGGAGCGCTACCGCTATGTGATCGTGGTCGCGTCGCTCGTGCTGCTGCTGCTGCCGCGGCTGCCGGGCGTCGGCTATCAGGTCAACGGCGCCTATCTGGGCGTCCGGATTCCCGGGCTGTTCGTGTTCCAGCCGGCCGAATTCGCGAAGCTCGGGCTGGTCATCTTCCTCGCCAGCTACCTGCGCGACACGCGTCAGGTGATGGTGATGGGGGCGCGGCGAGTCCTCGGCGTCACGCTGCCGCCGATCAAGCACTTCGGGCCGGTGTTGATCTTCTGGGGCTTCGCGATGCTGGTGTTGATTCTGCTGCACGACATCGGCTCCTCGCTGATGTTCTACGGCGCGCTGCTGGCGATCCTGTATGTCGCCACCGGGCGGTTCTCGTTCGTCGTAGTGGGGATGGTGGCGTTTGCGCTCGGGGCCTGGTATCTGGGGACCCACATCCCCCACATCCACGCCCGCGTGGAGGCGTGGCTTCACCCGCTCAACCCCGCCCTCTACCGCCAGACCGGCGGCAGCTTCCAGCTCGCCAACGCCATCTTCGCGCAGGCGGCCGGCGGCTTCTTCGGCGAGGGGTTCGGACAGGCGACGCTGATGATCCCGGGCACGCACTTCAACCTCCTGCCGGCCCCGCAGACGGACATGATCTACGCCGTGATCACCGACGAGCTGGGGCTGTTCGGGGCCTGTGCGGTGCTGCTCACCTATCTGCTGTTCGTGGCCCGCGGGTTCAAGGCGGCGGTGTTGGCGAGGGATTCGTTCTCGAAGCTGCTGGCCACCGGTCTGACGGCGGTGTTCGCGCTCCAGGTGTTCGTGATCGTCGGGGGGGTCACGCGGGTGATTCCGCTCACCGGCGTGACGCTGCCGTTCATCTCCTACGGCGGATCGTCGATCATCGCCAACTTCGTCCTGCTGGCGCTGTTGCTGCTCGTCTCGGACCGGGCCCGGAGGCCCGTATGAACGGGGCACGGCCATGAACGCACAGATCGCGCGCGTGTTCGGACTGTTCGTGCTCCTGTTCGCGTTGTTGATCCTGTGGACCACGCGGTGGACGGTGATCGACGCCAAGACGCTTCGCAACAACCCGCTCAACGACCGCACGCTGGTTCAGGAGCTGCGGATCAAGCGCGGGCGGATCCTCGCCGACGACGGGACCGTCCTCGCGCGCTCGGTCCCGGAGTCAGGCGGAACCTGGAGTCGGTTCTATCCCACCCGCAACGAGTTCTCGCAGGTCATCGGTTACTCGCTGCCGCGCGAGTCAAGGGCGGCCGGACTGGAGCTCTCGCGCGGGGAGGAGCTGCGTGGCCTGCAAACCGGGCTCAGCTCGGTGTTCGGGCCATTGACCTCCAACCGGGTCGGAGACGACGTCTACACGACGCTCGATCCGAAGGCTCAACAGGTCGCGATCCAGCAGCTCGCGGGCCGCGCCGGCTCCGTGGTGGCGCTCGACCCGCGCACCGGAGCGATCAAGGTGATGGTCGCCAATCCGGGCTACGACAACAACCACCCAAGCGCCGTCGGCCCCAACATCTCGGTCTTTAACCGTTCCACCCAGGCCGGGTATCCACCGGGTTCGACGTTCAAGGTCGTGACCGCCACCGCGGCGATCGACAGCGGCAAGTACACGCCGAACTCGGTCGTCAACGGCGACTCGCCGAAGACGATCTCCGGTGTGCCGCTGAGCAATGATGGCAACAACTCATTCGGCATGATCAGCCTCACCACCGCGCTCACGTTCTCGGTCAATACGGTCTGGGCCCAGGTGGCCGAAAGCGTCGGGCGCGCGACGATGACCAAGTACATGCGCCGATTCGGGTTCTACTCCAAGCCCCCTCTCGATTACCCGCCGGACGAGATCAACGCCAGCCGTCCGTTCTCGCCGACCGGGCGCGCGTATCCGCCTGGCAGCCCGCGGGAGGACATCGGGCGGATCGGCATCGGGCAGGGGGGCCTGGAGGTCACGCCGCTGCAGATGGCGATGGTCGCGGCCGCGGTCGCCAATCACGGCGTGCTTATGGTGCCTCACTTCACCGCGCGCGCCGTCAACCAGGATGGGCAGACGGTCGAGACGATCAGGCCGACGGTCTACAACACCGTGATGAAGCCGTCGACCGCGGGGGAGGTCGCGCAGATGATGAAGCGGGTGGTCGAGGAGGGGACCGGGACGCCGGCTCAGCTCGGCGGCATCAGCGTGGCGGGCAAGACCGGCACGGCCTCGATCGGCGTGCCGGGCTCAAATTTGACCCAACCCTGGTTCATCGGTTTTGCGCCCTTCAATGACCCGAAGATCGCGGTTGCGGTGACGATCGAGCAGACGCAGGGCGGCTTCGGTGGCACGGTCGCGGCGCCGATCGCCAAGGCAGTCATCCAGACGCTCCTCTCCGAGGGTGGGTGACCGTGCCCGAGCTCGCCACCGGCACCTTGATCGATGGCCGCTACAAGGTCCTCTCGCGCCTCGGGACCGGCGGGATGGCCGAGGTGTTCCTCGCCGAGGACCAGCAACTCGGACGCAAGGTGGCGCTGAAGCTGCTGCACCGCCGGTTCGCCGAGGACCCCGGCTTCGTCGAGCGCTTCCGCCGCGAAGCGCAGGCCGCCGCCGGGCTCCAGCACCCCAACGTGGTCAGCGTGTACGACCGCGGGAGCCACGACGACACGTACTACATCGCGATGGAGTACCTCCCCGGTCGCTCGCTCAAGCAACTGATCCGGCTCGAGGCGCCGATCGATCCGCTGCGCGCGATCGACATCACGATCCAGATCCTCAAGGCGGCCCGGTTTGCGCACCGTCACGGCGTGATCCACCGCGATCTGAAGCCCCACAACGTGATCGTGGACGACTCGGACCACGCCAAGGTCACCGACTTCGGGATCGCCCGCGCCGGCGCCTCCGACATGACCGAGACCGGCTCGATCATGGGAACGGCGCAGTACCTCTCGCCCGAGCAGGCGCAGGGCCACGCGGTGAGCGCCGCCTCCGACCTTTACTCGATCGGCGTGGTGCTCTATGAGTTGCTGACCGGTCGCGTCCCGTTCGACGCCGAATCTGCGGTGACGATCGCGCTCAAGCACGTTTCCGAGGCACCCACGCCGCCGCGCGAGATCAACTCGAGGGTCTCGCCGGAGCTCGAGCAGGTCGTGCTGTGGTCGCTGAACAAGGATCCGGCTCACCGCCCCGAGAACGCGGACCAGCTCATCATCGCGCTCGGCCGGGTGCGGGAGCTGATCACCTCGGAGGCCCGAGGCCAGCGCACCTCCAGCTTCGCGGCGGTCGCGGCCATGCCGGCGGGCGGCTGGGCGGCTGCGGCAGCGGTCACGAACACCGCCGCCGACGTCCCGCCGCCCGACGTCGTGCCCTGGGACGCGGATGGGGCCGGCGAGCAGCCGCCCCAGGAGCGCCGTCGAAGATGGTTGCCTTGGCTGCTGGCGCTGCTGATCCTGCTCCTCGCCGGGGGCGGGGTGGCGGCCTACCTACTGACCCGGCCGGCGAAGGAGGTCGTGCCGCTGGTGACCGGGCAGATGGTCGCCACGGCCCGGACACAGCTCCAGAACGAGGGGCTCGTGGTCAACGTGATCAACGAGACCGACCCCAAGCCGTCCGGCATCGTGATCGACCAGACCCCGCTCGCCGGCGCCAAGGTGAACAAGGGCTCGACCGTGACGCTGACCGTCTCCTCGGGACCGGGGAACGTGACCGTGCCGCCGGTCGCGCTGTTACCGCTGCCCGACGCCAAGCGAGAGATCCGCGACGCCCACCTGAAGGTGGGACGGGTCGACTTCCAGAACTCCGACCAGGTTCCGGCCAACGACGTGATCAGCAGTAACCCGGCGGCCGGCCAGAACCCGCTGGTCGGGACCCCGGTGAACCTGCTGGCCTCCTCCGGTAAGCCGCAGGCCCCGGTGCCCCCGGTCGTGGGCCGCTCGCAGAGCACGGCCACCGCGACGCTTCAGCGGGCAGGCTTCACCGTGACCACGACCACGCAGACGTCGAGCACGGTTCCCGCCGGCACCGTGATCAGCCAGGACCCGGGGGCCAACACGACGGCCGTGACGGGCACGAACGTGGCGCTCGTCGTCGCCAAGGCACCCCCGACCGCGAGCGTTCCGGGCGTCGAGGGCGACACCGCCGGCGCCGCGAGCAGCGCGCTGAGTGGCGCCGGCTTCAAAGTCACCCAGCAGACGAAGACCGTGACCAACCAGCAGAACAACGGGGTCGTCCTCTCCCAGACCCCCGGTGGCGGCAGCACCGCGAACAAAGGCAGCACGGTGACGATCGTCGTCGGCCAGTACGCCGCGCCCACGCCGAAGCCGAAGCCGAAGCCGAAGCCGAAGTCGAACAGCACCACCCCCTCGAGCACGACGCCGTCGACGACCACGCCGACCACGCCATGACCCCGGCCTCGAGCGGAGGGCCGCAGCGCGTTGCGGTGCTGGGAGGCGGACGTTCCTCCGAGCACGAGGTCTCGCTTGCCTCGGCGGCTTCGATTCGCGCCGGCCTCGCCGAGGCCGGATACGTCCCGATCGAGATCGACGTCGGCCGGGACGGGGTGTGGCGCCGCGACGGCGAGGAGCTGGCGCTCGCACCGGGGCGGGGTCTGGATGACGTCGATCTCGTCTTCCCCGCGCTACACGGGCCCTTCGGCGAGGACGGCACGGTCCAGGGACTGCTCGAATGCCTCGACATCCCGTACGTCGGAGCCGGCGTGCTGGCCTCGGCGCTGTGCATGGACAAGGTGCTGTTCAAGCAGCTGATGGCGCAGGCCGGGCTTCCGCAGGTCGCTCACCGCGCGGTCAACGAGGAGCGCTTCCGAGCCGAGCCCGACGCCGAGCTCGCACAGCTGCGAGCGCTGGGGCTGCCCGTGTTCGTGAAACCGGCGCGGCTGGGGTCCTCGGTCGGCATCGTTCCCGTCGGCGACGCGAGCGACCTGGCCGGTGCCCTCGCGACGGCGTTTGAGCACGACGAGCTGGCGATCGTCGAAGCGGCCGCCGGCGGCATCGAGGTCGAGTGCTCGGTGATCGGCAACGGCGAACCGGTCGCCTCGCAACCGGGCGAGATCCTGCTGGGGGCGGGCGAGGCGGGGTGGTACGACTATGAGGCCAAATACACGCCCGGCGGCATGGAGCTGATCGTCCCCGCCCGGATCGCCGACCACGTCCGCGAGCGCGTCCGCGAGCTCGCTGTGGCCACGTTTGTGAACAGCGGCTGCTGCGGCCTGGCGCGGGTCGACTTCTTCGTCGATGGTGAACAGGTGCTCGTCAACGAGCTCAATACGATGCCGGGATTCACGCAGACGAGCGTGTTCGCGGCGCTGTTCGCGGCGAGCGGGATCTCTTACCCGGAGCTGCTCGACCGGCTTGTCGGGCTTGGGCTGGAGCGCTATGAGGTGGAGGGGCGCCACCGGTATTGAGGGGGCGCGCCCTGCGGGGGCGCGCCGGGTGGGGGTGGCCCGGGCGGGTTCGGCGCTGGCGGGCTGGGCGCTGGGGGGCGGGGCGCTGGCGGCTCGGCGGCGGTCGTGGGCGAACACCGGCTGGGGAAGGAGAGGGCGGGAGGGCGATCGGTCATAGCGGCGGGCAGACAGACCTGCTGGATTGCCCAAATCATCCGTCCCCTCGGGCGATCCGGGCAATCGAACACGAGATCCATGCCAGCACGCCCAAATCGCTTGACGGGGCGAGTGATTTGGGCGCTAGAGCAGGTCCCGACGTCGATTTCCCCCCTTCGAGCCCTCGCTGGGCCGGCGCCCGTCGGGGCCGCGGGCGCGAAGCGCCCGCAAGCCGAGTAGCGATCGCATTGAGCCGGCCCTCGAAAGCCACCCCCCGGGGCGCGCATAGCGCGCCCTCCCCCTACCTGTACAGCGTCAGCTCGGCGATCGCGAGGCTGCTGTGGCCGCCGAGGCTCGTGATCCAGAGCAGGAAGTAGCGGTATCGCGTGGTCCCGCTGGTCAGCGGGATGTCCCGCCTGGCGGTGATCTGGGTCGGTTGGGAGACCTGCACCCAGCCGGGGTCGGGCCATTTGAGCGGCGGTTTGCTGTTGCGTGCATAGACCGTCGCAGTGAAGCCGGGCGTGGCGGTGATCACGCGCAGCACGCGGGCCGTGGTCCCGGGATTGGCGTCGAGGTAGAGCCCCGTGCCCGCCTTTTCGAGCTTGTCGTCGTAGTAGGTCTGGGTGTTCCAGAACGTGTTGGGGTCGCCGTCGATCGCGAGGCTCGCACCGGGATGCTCGTCGGTCGGGTTGCCGAGCGGGTTGAAGCCGAAGGCGCAGCTCGCACACAGCGTCACCGCGCTGGGGGCGCGGACCGGCGCGGCCAAGCGCCGGGTGACTCGTGCCATGGTGTGTGCGGGTGGCCAGCCACGCGGCGCCGCCCCCCAGAGCCGCGACGAGGATCAGCAATGCCACGATCGAGATCGCGGGGTGCCGGAGCCTGAACGGAACCCTTCGTTGCGTCTGGGCGGGCAGCGTGCGCAGCACGGTGGTGACCTCGCCGGTGGCGCTGCCCGCCCGGGTCGTCTCGATCGCGAGCGCGTCCTCGAGGTCGGCGATCAGCTCGGCATCGTCGGCGTAGCGGTCCTCCTGGCGCTTGGCGGTGGCGGTGTCGACGATCGCGGCGAGGGCGGCCGAGATCTCGGGACGCCGGGACTGAACGTCGGGAAGCTGTTCGCGGACGTGCTTCATCGCCACCGCCACCTGGTTCTCGCCCTTGAACGGGACCTCCCCGGTCAGCATCTCGTAGAGGACGATCCCGAGGGCATAGAGGTCCGATTGCCCGGTGACGGGCTGCCCGAGCGCCTGCTCGGGCGAGACGTAGTCGGTCGTCCCCAGCACCCGGCCATCCGCGGTGAGGCCCTCCTCCTCGAGCGTGCGGGCGATCCCGAAGTCAGTGACCTTGGCCGAGCCCTCCTCGTCGATCAGGACGTTCTGCGGCTTGACGTCGCGGTGGACGATGTGGCGGGCGTGTGCGGCGCCCAGGGCCCGCGCGATTTCGATCGCGTAGGCGACCGCCTCGGCCACCGGCAGCCGTCCCTGGCGGCGGATCCGCTCCTTGAGCGTCTCGCCCTCCACGTACTCGAACACGATGTACGGACGGCCCTCGTCCTCGCCGGCGTCGATCACCCCGACGATGTGGGGGTGCGAGAGCTGGGCGACCGCCCGCGCCTCGCGGCGAAATCGCTCGAGCTGATCGGAGTCGCTCGCCACCTCGCGGTTCATCAGCTTGATTGCCACCGGCCGCTGGAGGGTCTGGTCGCGTGCCCGGTACACGGTCGACATTCCCCCGGCACCGATCCTGGCTTCCAGCCGATAGCGGCCGCTGAGCGTCGTTCCGAGCAGGGTGCTCATGTGCTTGTCTCTATTTTGCGGTACATGCCCGTCGACGTCGCCTACTACACGGATCCATGTTGCCCGTGGTCATGGGCGCTTGAGCCGGCACTCCGCAAGCTGGAGTGGGAATTCGGGGAGAACCTCTGCATGACCCATGTGATGTGCGGCATGGCGCAGCAGTTCGGCGATCCCGCGCCGCTGATCGAACAGATCCTCGCCGCCGCGGCGAGCAGCGGCATGCCGGTCGATGCGCGCCTGTGGCTGGAGAGGCCGCTGCGCAGCTCCCATCCCGCCTGCATCGGGGTCAAGGCCGCTTCCGAGCAGGGCGATCCCGGACCTTATGTGCGGAGGTTGCGGGAGGGGATCCTGTGCCGCCGCGCCAAGCTCGACGGGGCGGAGGCGCTCATCGCGCAGGCGGCCCTGACCGACGGGCTCGACCTCGAGCGCTTCCGCGTCGACCTCTCCTCGCACGCGGTTCTGGAGGCCTTCGGGGCCGACCTCGAGCGGGCCCAGGCCGTGCCCGCCGAACACCGGGCGCAGGGCAGCGACCGCGTCAAGCTGCCCTCGCTCGAGTTCTCCGGGAGCGACGGCGGTGTGCATGGCGTCTACGGGCCCAGCGCCTACGACGAGCTTCGAGCCGCCGCGACGGCGGCCGGCGCTCAGCCGACGCGGGCGGAGTCGCCGGGAGTCGAGCAGGCGCTTGGCTATTTCGGCGCGATGTCGACGGCGGAGGTGGCCGCCGTGTGCGCATTGCCCGGTCCGCGGGCTCCCGCGGAGCTGTGGCGGCTGGCGACCGAATGGCGCCTCACGCCGGAACGGCTCGGGTCAGGCGAGCTGTGGACGCTGTCCTAGCGGGTGCCTGGCGGGCGTCGCGCGCCTCCGGTGCGACTACTGCGCCCTGAGCCTGCCCGAGTCGCCGCCCAGTCCCAGGGTCGGGAGGCTGAGCTGCCGGGGCTCCTCGCTGCACCGTCCGATCACCGCCGTGCCCGGATGTCTGCGCCCCAGCAGCGCGACCGCGGCGGCCGCATCCCGGTCGGGAACGATCGCGCAGAAGCCGCACCCCATGTTGAACACCTCCCACATCTCCGCCGCCGGCACCTCGCCCAGCTCGGCGATCAGCGCGAACACCGCCGGCACCGGCAACGGCGCCGGGATCTCGTAGCCGACCTGATCACCGATCCGCAGCAGGTTGAGGATGCCGCCACCGGTGACGTGCGCGAGCCCGTGCACCGGGATCTCGCTGGCCAGCAGCTCGAGCACGGCGCGGACGTAGATCGTGGTCGGCTCGAGCAGCGCATCGGCCACGGTGGCCCCTCCGAGCTCTCCCAGCCGCGCATCGAGCGCCAAGCCGCCGTCCTCGAGCAGTGACCGCCGGGCCAGCGTCAACCCGTTGGAGTGCACGCCCGAGGAGGGAACACCGATCAACGCGTCGCCAGGCCGGCACGCGCGCCCGTCGATAATGGCATCGAGTGCCACGGTGCCGAACGCCGAGCCGACCAGGTCGAAGCCGTTCGGCGAGGGATGTCCGCGGATCACCTCCGGGACCTGGCACACCTCGCCGCCAGGGATCTCGATTCCCGCGTCCTGCGCCCCGGCGCGCAGCCCGACGGCGATCTCCCGCAGCATCGCCGGGTCGGCCCGCTCGACCGCGATGTAGTCGAGCAGCGCGAGCGGCTCGGCGCCGACGCAGACCAGGTCGTTGACGTTCATCGCGATGCAGTCGATCCCGATCGTGTCGAACCGTCCCGTCTGCTCGGCCACGATCACCTTCGAGCCGACGCTGTCTGTCGCGAGCGCGATCCCCAGCCCTGGGGCGACGCGCAGGACGCTGGCGTAGTGGCCGGGCAGGGGGACGGTGAGCGGCGAGCGCCCGGGGTCGATCGTGCGCAGCACCTCGACGAGTCCAGCGACTCCGGCGTCGGCCTTCCCCGTGTCGACTCCAGCGGCTGCGTATGCGTCGCTCACACGCGCATTGTGGTCGATCGGGCAGACCGCAGCTTGGCCAGCACGAGCACGCCGAGCGCGCCTCGGTAGATCGCGTATGGCAGCAGCGAACGGTCGCGCTCGACCTGGCGGATCAGCCACGTCGAGCCGAGCGTCGAGACGAACGCGCTGGCGGCGCCGGCGGCAAACGGCAGGCCGGTACCCGGTGGCAGGCCACGGCGGCGAAGGCGGATCCCCTTGAGCAGCGTCGCGCCGGCGATCACCGGCAGCGCGACGTGGCGTGAGAGCCGGTTGGCGTCCTCGCGCGTGAACCGCCGCAGCCGCGCCGCCGCGAGCGTCGCGCCGTTGCGCGAGACGCCGGGAACCAGCGCGCAGGCCTGGGCCACTCCGAGCCACAGCGCGTCGCGGGCGCCGGCCTGGTCGTGGCGGCGCTGTTGCGGAGCATGATCGGCTCGGGCCATCACGGCCGAGCCGGCGAGCAGCCCCGCGGCGATCGTTCCCGGCGTTCCCAGCCGGCGCTCGATCGGCCGCTCGAGCACGTAGCCGATGACCGCCGGCGGGATGAACGACAGCGCGATCAGCGCCAGGCGGCGGCGGTTGAGGTCGCGCATGGCGCTGCCGACCTCGTCGCGCAGCGTGATCAGGAGACCGGCGGCGGTGCCGGCGTGCAGGGCCACTTCGAAGGACTTGCGGAGCTCGTCATCGAGCTCGACATAGCGCCACGAGAGCAGCCACGGAACCAGGGCCACGTGACCCGAGGACGAGATCGGCAGCAGCTCCGCCGGCCCGTGCAGCGCGCCGAGGGCGAGGGCTTCGCGAATCGGCAGCCGTGCCTCCGGCGCCCGGTGAGGACGCGACATCCGGGGCCGCGCGTCCGGCGGCCTGTCAGGACGCGACATCCGGGGCCGCGCGTCAGGCGTCCCGTCAGGACGCGACATCCGGGGCCGCGCCTCCGCCTCCCCCTCGCGTGCGCCGCAGGATCAGATACGCGATCACACCGACGACGATCGCGGCGCCGACGTAGTCGACGTACTCGAGATTGTGGCGCCAGCTCTGCCAGCTGCTGCCGACCTCGCGCCCGATCAGCGCCAGGCCGACGATCCACGGGATCGACCCCAGCGTGGCGAGCGTGAAGAAGCGCGCGAATGGCATCTTCCCGACCCCGGCGGCGTACGGAACCGCCGCGCGCACCACCGGTATCAGCCGTGAGAAGAACACCACCGGGGACCCGTAGCGCTCGAACCAGCGGTGGGCGAGGTCCAGGCGCCGGCGGCTGATGTGGAGCTTGCTGCCCTGACGCTCGAGCAGCTCAGCGCGGCCGAAGTAGCCGATCGCGTAGGCGATCGACGCCCCGAGCATGTCGCCGATCAGCCCGACCACGATGATGCCCAGCAAGGTGAGATGGCCCTGGAACACGTTGAAGCCGGCGAACAGCATCGTCGGCTCGGTTCCCGGCAGGCCGATCACGCCGGTGCTCGTGGTGAGGAGCAGCACGCCCCCCAGACCGAGGTCCCGGATCACGTGGGTGGCAAAGGTGACGAGCGAGTCGGTGACGGAAGCGAGTTCCAGAATCACGCGGGCAAGCGTAGCGTCCGCAGTGGTTCCCGCCGCTCGATTGCGACGGTACGTCCGGTGCGGGCTAATAACCCCGGACCGCGAGTCGCGCAGGATGATCCTGATAGATAAGTCCTAAGGGATCTGCGCGCGCCAGCGCGCGACGAGGGCGCCCGCTCCTGGCCCACTCGCCTCACGGCTCGGGACCATCGCGGGCCGCTGAGGTACGCGAACGGCTACCGCGAACCGTTCAAGCGCTACTTGGGTTCGAAGCACCGGCGCCTTCGCGCCTAATCGGATCGGCAGCGAAGAGGGGAGGGGATCGTCGGCGAACGTCACCAGAGGATCCCTGACAGGCCACCACAAGCCGCTGGAAGCGCCTGGGCGCGTGGTTGGTTTCCGAGTGCTTAGCCGACGTCGACGGCTGTGACGATGCTGTGCTCGAGGGTCAGGTCGACGCGGCGAGTGTCGTAGTCGGAGGTGACGATCAGTCCGTGGCCGTTGATCTCCACGACCCGGGATCTGCAGTGGTGTTGGGCGGCCTTGGCTTCTGCCTGGTTGCTGGGTAGTCCCAGAAGGGCTCGGGCATCGAAGCGGTCTCGTTGAAGTTGCGAGTTTCCGGGCACGCTCTTGGGGCACCAGATGGGCCTGGCGGGTCGGACGATGTGCATGGGGACCGCGCCGCTGGTGCTCGTCTGTGTCTGCTGTCCGCCGCATCCTGCTAGGGAGACGATGAGCCAGATGAGGGCTCCGTAGGTAACACGCATCGGGCGAGTTTCGGACCAGATCATCGCAAGGTAACTTGTTGTGGTGGAGGTTCCGTTGATCGCGCCGAGCGCGCTCAAGCACGGTGTGACGGAGCACACAAATCATGCACGCGTTTACCAATCCGATCCGCGCTGAAGAACTCGACGACGAGCTGACGATGCTGATCGGATCATGCCGGCAACCTGTACGAGCTCGGGATCGTCAGCTCCGACCAGGGTCCGGTGATCGTCCACGCGATGCCCGCCCGACCGCCAGCGCTAAAGCAGCCAGCCACCGTCGAGACGGTTCAGGCGCATCCCACGACAGCCACGTCACTGGCGAGCGCAACGAGGGTAGTGACGCGGCTGGTGATTGGCCGTGGTTCGGCGTGATCCGGGCGCTAGTGCCTCGGACGCTGACTCACCTTTACTGATAGGGTAAAGGAATGCCTCGCATTTCCAGCAAACATCAGGTGACGATCCCCGTCGCCGCGCTCGATGAGGCGGGCCTTGACGCGGGCGAGCGGGTCGCGGTCGAGGCGGTGGGCGAGGGTGAGCTGCGCGTGCGGCGCGCCGTGCTGTCCTTCGAGGACGCCTTCGGCGCGCTCACCGGCGTCTATCCGCCCGGCTATCTCGATCGCCTCGACGCCGAAGACGAACGACGTTGAAGCTCGTGCTCGACGCCGATGTGCTGATCGGCGCGCTCGACCGCTCCGACCCGCATCACCGTCAGGCGCGCAAGCTATTCACCCGCTGGCGCGACGCCCAGGAGGCGCTGCTGATCAGCGTTGTCAACCTCACCGAGGTGCTGATCGCGCCCGCCGGCGAACCCGGCGCGCTGTCGGCCGCCCGCGAGGCGATCGCCGCGCTGGGGATCTCGGTCCACCACCCCAGCGAGGCGATCGGCGTCGAGGCCGCCAGGCTGCGCCACCGCCATCCGCTGAGCCTCCCCGACGCGTACTGCCTGGCCACCGCCAAGCACACCGACGCGCCCGTGATCACCTTCGATCAGACGCTCAGGCGGGCCGCCGGGCGCGAGCAGATCACCGCCGTCTACCCGGACGCCAGGCGACGTGTCTGAGCCGCGAAAGCCGGCCTACGCCCCCGTGAGGCGTTCCGATCCCTCCGTGCAGCTGGCCCGGCCGCTGGCGGTGATCCTCGCCCTGCTCGGCATATACGGGATCGCCACCGGCGATCTCGGCGGCCTCGCCTTGATCTTCCTGGCGCTGTTGTGCTGGCTCTATACCCGCCCCGACCTGCGCGCCCGGATCGCCCACAGCCTGCAGAGCGCGCCGGAGCCAGCGCCGGCGCTCGCGCCCGCGACCGTGCCCGAGCTGCACCAGCGTGCACTCTCCGCGGGTGGCGGCGCCTACCTGGCCACCGGCGAGCAGGGCCAGTGGATCGCCGCGCCGCCCCAGTCAGCGGTGCTGGTGCTGGCCGGCCCGCGGGCGGGCAAGACCAGCTGCGTGGTGATCCCCGCGCTGATCGCCCACCCCGGGCCGGCGGTCGCGACCTCGACCAAACCTGAGGTCCTCAACTCAACGCTGACCGGGCGCCGGGCGCTCGGCCAGGCGTGGTTCTTCGACCTGCAGGGCCACGGGGCCCCGCCGGGTACCGTTCCGCTGCGCTGGTCGCCGGTGAGTCGCGCCGGTGATTGGCAGCAGGCGCAGCTGGTGGCCGAGGCGATGACCGGCTCAACCGACGTCGAGCACGACGCCGCGCATTGGCGCGAGCGCGCCAGAGCGCTGATCGCCTGCTGCCTTCACGCCGCCGCCCGCTCCGGCCAGGGGATGCGCGAGCTCTCGGGCTGGGTGCTGCGCCAGGACGCCGACTCGCCCATGGCCGAGCTCGAGCCGGACTCGATCGCCGCCCGCGTGCTCCGAGCCTACCGCTCGCCGGTCGCGCTCGCGGCCTCGACCGAGCCGAACTTTCACCCGCAGGGCGATCTTCTACCCCAACGAGGGTCACGTCCGACAGCGCACCCCTGACCAGCAGAGCGAGCAGGCGCTCTGCCTGGCGATCGTCGTCAACGCGATCATGGTCTGGAACACCGTCTACATCGGCCGCGTCCTCGACGAGCTGCGCGGCGCCGGCGAGCTGATCACCACCAGCGAGATCGAGCACATCTCCCCGCTCGCCCACCAGCACATCCACCTCTACGGCCACTACCCGTTCGACCTCACCAGCCGCCCTGACGGGCACCGACCCCTCCGGACCCCCGCCGACAGTCTCGCCGCCGGCCCCAAGGACGCCGAACCGCGTCTAACGCTAAACGTATAAATCCGCGCCGTTACTAACGAAGGGCCGAGCTGGCCCGCTCAGGCCGTCGCGGCGGGTTGGGCGAGGCCGAGGAAAACGACGATCGCGCGGGCGAGCCTGACCATGTCCTGGTCTGAGAGTCGTCCGATCCGGGCACCCAGGCTTGACCGGGGCACGGTCGTGAGCTTGTCGACCATCAGGCTGGATCGCTGATCGAGCTTGTTGAGCTGGTCCGGCTCGACCGGTACGCGCAACAGCGGCGCCTCGGTCGGGTCGGTGGTGAACGCGCACACGGTCACCGAGGAGGTGGCGTTGAAGCGGTCGTCCTGCACGATCACCGCCGGCCGCGGCTTGCCGGTGTAGCCGCCGCGCGCGGCGAGCGACCAGATCTCGCCTCGCCTCACTCCTGGGCGTTCCAGGAGACCCGATCGATGAACGCCTGATCCTCGGCCGCATGCTCGCTCTCGGCCACCGCCTTCGACTGGCGATGAGCCTCCGCGGCGAACTCTGGCGCGCGCGCATCGGGCACCCACAGCTGTACCGGCCGAAGCCCCTGGGCGCGCAGCCGCGCCCGATGCGCCCTCACCCGGGCCGCCGCCGATCGACGATCGCGAGACATACCTTGATTGTTACATGTAACGTGGTCATACTGTGTGTCCCTTGGCGGAGCGCCAGCGACGCCAAGCGACAGGAAGCCATGAGGGTCTTCCGCAAGCATTTGATTGCCGTTGGCGCTGCTGCGCTGGTTCTTGCCCTGGCAGGTGGCGCTGCTGCGGTCGCCCTTACAAGCCGAGACTCTGCAGCACCACACACCAACCCGGCGCTTCGGGTGTTTCCGTCCTGCCCTGGCTACAACCGGCATGTGATCAGCAGCACGACGCCCGGCTCAACCACGGCGCTGGTGCCGACCGGGGCTCAGCAAGTGCTGCTCTGCCGCTACAGCGGCGTAGGCCCAACTCGCGCGAAGGCGCTTCGCCTGATCGCGCTGCGCCTCGTGCGCAAGAGAGCCACCGTTGACCATCTCGCCGCCGAGTTGCACTCGCTCAAGCCGCTGATCGGGGCATACGCCTGCCCCGCCGACTTCGGCACCTCGATCGTCGCTTTCTTCCGTTACGGCTCAGCCCGCGAATCTGATGATCCGGTCACCGTCGATCTAAGCGGCTGCACGACGGTGACAAACGATCACCTGACCCGCGCCGCGATCTGGGCGCCCGGGCCGACGCTGCTCAGACAGCTCGAGGCGTTGACGAGCTCGCCCGGAACGCGCTCAGAGCCCTATCGGCTCTATACCCATTGCGGAATCCAATGGGCCAAGATCCTCGGCACGTTCTGGCAGGCCTCCAAGCCGCTGACCGACGGGCAACGGAACCCGCCCTCGGGCTGGGGCAACCCGTTCCAGGAAGGGACGCTGACCTTCACCAGCCCCAGCACCGCCGTCTTCCGATCTACGGCCGGCAGCGTCGCGTTCCATCGCACCGCTCGAACCAAACCTCCCTTCCTCTGCTCGTAGCAGTGTGAAGTTCAGCGATAAGTGGCGGGGTTCTTTCAGCGCTTTGTGGTGGTCACGGCTGGCCGATGACGAGCGTCTCGCGTGCAGCGTCGACGACCTCGGCGGTGATCCTCTGGAGGTGGTTGATCTCCAGGATCCGGATGATCTGCGCGAATAGGCGGTGTATGAGGCGGAAGTTGCCGTTGGTGGTGCGCGAGATCGCAGCGACGGCCTGGGCGTCGGTGAAGTCCTCCAGCGAGAGCTTGAGACCGAGGCGTTGCCAGTGGTGGGCGGGCACCAAGCGCAGCTCGTCGGCGCAGAGAGGCCGGTACTGCCGCGCAAAGCCAACGCGGCTGTAGAGCTGGGGGCAGCGGGCGAGGCGCTTCTCCAGGCCGGGCATGCTGATCAGCACCGGGCCGAGTGGTCGGGGACGGTTCGTCGTGGCGTCGGCGACTCTGGATCGCGTAGGCCAGGGTGCGGCTGAGCGGCCCTCAAGCCATGGTCCGAGGCGATCCCAGTGGGTGTAGCGGCGCGCGGAGACGGTCTTGCCGACGCCGGGCGGGCCATAGCAGACCCCGATGTAGCGGTGCTCGCGCACGGCTTCGGCGAACTCGGCGAAGCGGCGGTGCTCCTTGGTGACCAGGAACTCCGGCGCGACGCTCGTCTCGACGGTGGCGGTCATGGTCAATCCTCTCGGTACAGGCGCAGTCGCCGCCGGGGAGCCGGCGCTGGCGGCGGGCTGGGGGGCACGGGCGGCAGTGGCAGCGCGACGACGTTTGCTCGGGGTAGGGCGCGCGCGGCAGCAGCTGGTCGGCGTGATCGCGTCGTTGGGTCAGCTGGGCGCGCAGCGCCGGCCGCCTGGCGGTGCGCGTGGCCTATAGATCCTTGAGCGCGATGGTCTGTCCGGCGAGCTCGGGGCTGACCGCCCGGCACAGGAACCGGTCGCGGTGATAGACGCGGATCTCGGCGAGGTCGCGCGGGTCATAGCGGATCGTGACCGGCTCTGAGACGTCGGCAGCGAGCGTGAGATCCAGGTAGCGCTGGCCCTCAAAGCGGATCCCGTCGCGGTGAACGACCCGCCCCCGCGCGGATGCGCTCGGCGATCAGCTCGCGCCCAAACTCCGCCAGCGACGCGAAGATGTGAAACACCAGCTTGCCGCCCGACGTTGTCGTGTCCAACGCCTCGGTCAATGACCGAAACCCCACCCCGCCCTCTCCCAGCGAGCGCACGATGTCCATGAGATGACGCAGCGACCGGCCGAGTCGATCCAGCCGCCACACCACCAGCGCGTCGCCCGAGCGCAGGTGATCCAGCGCCCGAATCAGATAGCGGTGTGCCCGGGCGGAGTCGCGTCCTCGACCGACGGGTCAACCTGACGGACGCGGTGTCGCAGATCGGGATGATCCAGGAAGGCATCGATGAGCTGTCTCGATCCGCCGATGCACCTCCAGTGGTCATCCCACAGGGTCGAGACCAGCCACGCGCGATCCGCGGGGAACATCAGATCCGGCAGGACGCCTTTCCAAAGGTCATATGCGCGCCAGTGTCCCGCTTGCTCGGGGCCGGCCTCGATGAGCACGTAGCCCCAGTCGGCATACAGCGTCACCTTTGGCACGTCATAGAAGATGGTCTCGGCGCCGATCCCAGTCTCGAGGTATCCCAGCCACCACGGCTGTGCCGCCGTGTGCTCGGTGAGCACAGAAACCACGTTCGCGTCCTGATCCTGCTGCTCCTCGAGGTCGCGATCGTCGGACGACCATCCCCCGGCACCGTCGGGAGTGCCCGGCAGCTCCAGCGTGGCGTAGGCCTCAAACAGCAGCGGGATCGCGGACGTGATCGCCAAGCCGTCGGTAGTGCCCTCCTCGATCCACGCCACCTCAGCATCGCCGCCGATCCGCCACGCGCGACCATCCTTCGTCCGCCACACCTCCGTCTCAGGCTCGGCCATGACGGCAGCGTAAAGCCAGGTCGACGCGCTCCCGCCACAAAGCGCTGACAAACCCCCGCCACTTCTCGCTGAACTTCACACGCTCAGCCCGGTCGACAAGCAGAGCGCGGGTAGGGTTTGGCGCCGAGATGGCCATCCCCCTGTTCGACACCAACACGCCCCGGGCCGCGCTGACCGATCAGCTGATCGAACGGATCGGCGAGGTCATCGGACGCGGCACCTACATCCTCGGCCCTGAGGTGGATGCGTTCGAGCGTGAGCTCGCCGGCTACCTCGGGGTACGACATGTGGTCGGCGTCGGGAACGGCACCGACGCGATCACGATCGCGCTGCGGGCGCTGGGGATCGGTGCCGAGGACGAGGTCGTGGTGCCGTCGTTCACCTTCTATGCGACGGCCGAGGCAGTGGTCAGCGCCGGCGCGCGACCGGTGTTCTGCGACGTGGACCCCGACACCCGCAACGTCACGCCGGAGACCGTCCGCAGCGCGCTCAGCCGCCGCACCAAGGCGATCGTGGCGGTCGACCTGTTCGGATGCCCGGCGCCGGTGCCGGAACTCCGTGCGCTGGGGCTTGCGGTGTTGGAGGATGCGGCGCAGGCGGTGGGGGCGAACCTCGACGGGCGCAGAGCAGGAGGCCTCGGTGACGCCGCGACGCTGTCGTTCTATCCCTCCAAGAACCTCGGCTGCTTCGGCGATGGCGGGGCGATTGCCACCGATCACGAGGACGTGGCCGAGCTGGCGAGGTCGCTTCGCTTCCATGGCTCGCGCGACAAGCAGACGTTTGAGCACGTCGGCTACAACTCGCGCCTGGACGAGCTTCAGGCCGCGATCCTCCGGGTGCAGTTGCCCGAGCTCGACGGCTGGTGCGCCGGTCGCCGGGCGGCCGGCGCCGCATACGCCCAGGCGGGCGCCGGACAGTACGTGTCGTTGCCCCACGTGCCGGACGGCGCAGAGCCGGCCTGGCACCTGTACGTGGTCACGCATCCGCGCGCGGATGCCCTGGTGAAGGAACTGGGTGCCCGCGGGATCCAGACGCGCGGCTATTACCGCACTCCGCTTCACCGCCAGCCGTCGATGGCGGCCTACGGCGCCGGCGCTGCAGTGCTGACGGCCACCGACGAGCTGGCACGTACCAATCTCGCGCTCCCGATGAGCCCGGTGCTCGGATCCGAGCAGGCCGAGCAGGTGGTCGCGGCGCTCGCCGCCGCCGGGGCCTAGCCGGCGACTCCCGGCGGATCCTTGAGGATCTGGATCGATCTCACCAACTCGCCGCACGTGCTGGTGATGCGGCCGGTGATCGCGCGGCTACGCGAGCAGGGCCACGAGGTCGAGGTGACGGCTCGGGACTTCGCTCAGACGCTGCAGCTGTGTGAGCGGTTCGGGATCGAGCACACGGCCGTGGGGCGCCACCGCGGCGGCCACGTGGCGGCGAAGGCGTGGGGACTCGCGGAGCGCTCGTACGAGCTGACCCGGTGGGCCAGGCGAAGGGGGTTCGGGCTCGCCCTCGGCCACGGGTCCAACGACATCACGGTCGCCGCGGCGCTGCTGCGGATTCCGCGCGCGACGATGTTCGACTACGAGTGGGCGACCGTCCAGCACAACATCAACTGCCGACTCTCGCAGGCGGTGGTGGTGCCCGACTTGATTCCGCCGCAGCGCCTGTATCGATACGGGGCCCGCGGCAAGATCCACGGCTACCCCGGCCTCAAGGAGGAGTACTACCTGGCCGACTTCGAGCCCGATGCCGGGGTGCTGAGCGAGCTGGGGCTCGACCGCAGCGAGCCGGTCGCGGTCGTACGGACGCCGCCGGAGGTATCGCTGTATCACCGGTTCGGGAACGAGCTGTTCGCGGAGGTGCTCGAGCGGCTGCGGGGCGCGCAGACGGTGGTGCTCCCCCGGACCCCCGAGCAGCGCGCGCAGCTCGAGCGCGCCGGCGGCTTCATCGTCCCCCGGCGGGCCCTCGACGCGCAATCGCTGGTCGCGTTCGCGGACCTCGTGATCTCCGCCGGCGGCACGATGAATCGCGAGGCGGTGGCGCTGGGGACTCCCGTGTTCACGGTGTTCGAAGGCCGCCTGGGGGCGGTTGACGAGCGGCTGATCCTCGACGGGCGGCTGCGGCGACTGACCGTCCCCGCGCAGGTGGCGCTCGAGAAGCGCCACGACCAGCCGGGCTCGCGCGAGCGCGTCAGACGCGATCCGGCGGTGCTCGTCGAGCTGCTGCTGCAGGCGGTCCGCTGAGAAGCTGGATCCGCCGGCGCGATCGCGCATAACGCGGCAGTCTCGGGCCGGCGGAGCGAGCCTGCCGTTCGGGCGCGGGCATGTTCAGCGGCCCAAATCTGGCAGCGCCGAGCGGAGTTTGGGCTTTCTGACACGGAATCCGTGTCAGATCGCCCGGATTCCCGAGGCGCGCGAGCGATTTGGGCAATTCAACACGCCGGCGCGGGCCCCACCCCCCACCCCTCCGGCGCCGATCCCGCGCCCACCCGGCGCCACCCGCCACGGGGCGAGTCGACGATCCGAGGCGCTCGACGCTCCCAAGTGAGGAAGGGGTCGGCGTCAG
The DNA here is from genome assembly GCA_963767695.1 of uncultured Solirubrobacterales bacterium. Classification (GTDB taxonomy): domain Bacteria; phylum Actinomycetota; class Thermoleophilia; order Solirubrobacterales; family Solirubrobacteraceae; genus Palsa-465. Next base: position 48,078 of record CAVYFE010000010.1, on the reverse strand, counting down.
CGCCTAGAATGCTCATCCGCATGCGCCGGCGGATCAGATCCGCGGCCTTTCCCGTCCACCGGCACTCCGTGCCCCAGCTCCTGGCGGACGGCGCGTTGGTCGCACTCGCTTACTACCTGGCTTTTCAGCTGAGGTTCGACGGCCATGTCCTGGGCCGCTACGACCGCCTGTTCGATGCCACGATCTGGTGGCTGATCCCGGTCGTGCTCGTGGTGCTCGCGGCGTTCGGGCTCTATCAGCGGCTGTGGACGTTCGTCGGCCAGCGGGATTACGAGGCGGTGATCAAGGGCGTGGTCGTGGCGACGGTGTTGATCGTCGGCGTGATTGCGTTGCTGCATCCGGTGGAGACCTCGCAGCAGTTCGTGTTCAAGCACCACCGGCACGCGCTCGGATCGAGCGCCGTCGTCCTGCCGGCGAGCGTGATCGCGCTGTTCATGCTGCTGACGCTGGCGTTCCTCGTTGGCGCGAGGTTCCTGGTCCACCTCGTCGTCGAAGGCCGCGTTCGCAACTTCCGGGTCAGCAAAGGGGCTCGCGACGTGCTGATCGTGGGCGGCGGCGACGGCGGCCGGCTGGTGGTCCGTGAACTGGTGCGCAATCGACAGCTCCGCCTTCGGCCGGTGGGATTCGTCGACGACGATCCGCGCAAGCAGGGGATGAAGGACGAGTACGGATTGAAGGTGCTCGGGACGACCACCAGCGAGGACCTGGCCCGGGTGCTCGATGAGTCCGAGCCCGACGAGGTCGTGATCGCGATCCCCTCGGCGCCGGGGACGCTCCGGGCGCGGGTGGTGGTGGCCTGCCGCGAGCGCGGCATCCCGGTGCGCACGATGCCGACGGTGTTCGAGCTGCTCAGGGACGGGTCCGGGCAAATGCAGGTGACGCCCCAGCTGCGCGAGGTGCGGGTCGAGGACATCCTCGGGCGCGAGCCGGTGCGGATCGAGCTCGAACGGGTCGGCGCGTATCTGACCGGCCAGGTGGTGCTCGTGACCGGCGCCGGCGGCTCGATCGGAGGAGAGCTGTGCCGGCAGATCGCGCGGGTCGGCCCGCGGAAGTTGGTGCTCGTTGACCATGCCGAGGACAACCTGTTCGAGATCATGCGCGAGTTGGAGGAGGACCGCCACGTACGGACCGCCTCGCCGGTGCTCGCGGACTGCCGCGAGGAGGAGCGGATGCGCGAGGTGCTCTCCGAGCACCGGCCGAACGTGATCTTCCACGCCGCCGCCTACAAGCACGTGATGATGATGGAGCTCAATCCCGTCGAGGCGATCCGCAACAACGCGCTCGCCACGCGGGTGGTGGCGCGGATCGCGGGCGACATGGGCGTGGCGACGTTCGTGCTGGTCTCGACCGACAAGGCGGTCAACCCGGCGACCGTGATGGGTGCTTCCAAGGCGCTGGCGGAATGGGCGGTCGAGGCCGCCGCGGCGCGGTATCCGGCGACCACCTACTCGACGGTGCGCTTCGGCAATGTGCTGGCGTCCTCCGGTTCGGTGGTGCCGATCTTCCGACGGCAGATCGCCGCCGGCGGTCCGGTGACGGTCACCGATGAGCGGATGAGCCGCTACTTCATGACGATTCCCGAGGCGGTGCAGCTGATCATCCGCGCGGGGTCGCTGACCGCGCCGGATGACGCGGCCGCGGCCCAAACGGGCGGCGAACCGCGGCGACGGGCGAGTGGCGAGGTGTTCGTGCTGGACATGGGCGACCCGGTACGGATCATCGACCTCGCGGAGACGATGATCACGTTGTCGGGTTTCGAGCCCGGGCGTGACATTGCGATCGAGATCGTGGGGGCCCGGCCGGGCGAGAAGTTCCACGAGGACCTGTTCAACCCCTACGAGCGGATGCAGCCCACCCCGGCGCAGAAGATCCTGCGCGCGGATCGCGACCCGCTCGATCCGGATTGGGTGGAGCGGACCTTCGAGAAGATCAACCTGCTCGTGCTCGAGGGCGACGCGCCGGTACTCGCGGAGCACGTGGCGAGGCTCGCACGCGCGCGCGCCGCCACCCCGAACGGGCAAGATGCCCGCATCGCAACGTAGACTCAGGACGCACAGCATGGGGCCCATTCCGTTCGCTCTCTCGATCCACCACTTCATCAACTCGGTGGGCTCGGACGCAGGCTTTGCCTCGATCATCGGGCTGGCCATCCTGATCCTGCTGTATTTCGCGCAGGCGAGGGAAACCGCGTCGCTGCGCCGCCACGCCTACGAGGCGACCGAGCGAATCCAACAGCTCGAAGCGCGGGTTGCGCAGGCGTCGCACGCCCAGAGCTCGGCGGCTGGGCCCTTGCAGGTACAGGCCCGGCAGCAGGCGCGGTCAGTGGCCGCTGCCGGCTCGCGTCCCGCCGTTGCCGTGGGGTCCGCGGCCCCATCGATGGGCGCACCGGCGATGGCGCCGGCGGCACCGGCCGGCGTGGCAGCGCCCGCGCTCACCGCCGCGACGAGGTTGATCCCGGCTCCGTCTGCGGCGCCCGCCGCGATCGGCGCACCCGGCAACGGGCGGACCCGCCGCGATGGGCGCACCGGCAACCGACGGACCGGCCGCGTTGGCTGCCTCGGTTGCCGATCCGCCGGCCGTGGACGGAACTCGACCGGCCACCGTCGCCGGCGGCGCGAACGGCTCGAGCGGCACGGCGCAGCGCCGCCCGGCCCCCGCAGGTGCGCCGGGAATGGCGGCCCCGCTCGCGGCGGGCACAATGGGGCCCCGGCGCCCGGGGGTCGCGCCGGGCGGACGCGTGCCCCCCGCCAAGTCGCGCCTGCCCCGGATGTTGATCCTGCTTCTGGGCGTCCTCGGCGTGGCCGCTGTTGTCGTCGTGCTGCTGCTCCTCACCGGTGGCAGCGGCTCCAGCTCGAGCTCCACCTCCACCAGCGCGAGCGACGCCGCGAGGGCGCGGCGAACCTCCCGGATAGTCGTCAATCCCGCCACGATCACCGTCGCGGTGCTGAACGGGACCGCGATCAACGGTCTGGCCGGCCGGACCGCGCAGCGCCTCACCAAAACCGGCTTCAAGCAGGGGAGCGTCGTGACCGCCTCCGATCAAACGCACACCAGCACGATCGTCGCCTACCTGCCCGGGTTCAGGCGCGACGCGGAGGCGGTGGCGCAGACGCTGAAGCTGTCGGGCTCAGCGATACGGCCAGTCGATCAGAGCACGCAGGCGGTGGCGTGTCCCGGCCCCGGTGCCTGCAACGCGAACGTAATCGTCACGGTCGGCAAGGACCTGGCGAACGGCCCGTGACCTAGCAGGAGATCCGCATGGCGGACCTACTCGACCTCCCTGACCGGAGCGACAAGCCCCGTCAGCAGGGGCTCACCCACGTGCTCGACCGCGGCCTCTCGCTGGCCGAGGTCGATGGCCTGGCCGAGGTGGCAGGTGACTACGTGGACCTGGTCAAGCTTGGCTGGGGAACCGCCGTCGCGACCGGCAATCTGAAGCCCAAGCTCGAGCGCTACCGCCACCACGAGATCCCGGTCGTGCTCGGCGGCACGCTCACCGAGCTGGCGATCGCCCAGAACCGACTCGATCAGCTGATCGAATGGCTGCGCGAGCTCGAGCTGAGCTACCTCGAGATCTCCGACGGCACGATCGAGTTGCGCCACGACGACAAACTCGAGCTGATCGAGCGGCTCTCGCAGGAGTTCACGGTCCTGTCCGAGGTCGGCTCCAAGGACGACACCCGGATCATGGCGCCGTACCGGTGGGTGGAGCAGATCGAGCGCGAACTGGCGGCAGGGGCCTGGAAGGTGATCGCCGAAGCCCGGGAGAGCGGGACGTCGGGAATCTTCCGCCACGACGGTGAGGTGCGGATGGGGCTGATCGACGAGATCGTGCACGCGGTGGCGCCGGAGCAGATCCTGTTCGAAGCGCCTCAGAAGGATCAGCAGGTGTGGTTCGTGCGCCGGTTCGGCGCCGATGTCAACCTCGGCAACATCCAGCCGGAGGACGTGCTCTCGCTCGAGACGATCAGGCTTGGGCTGCGGTCTGACACCGCGTCAAGCGTGTATGAATGAGTCCGTGCGCGCGGTTCCGCCCGGAGCGGTGCTGCTCGTGCGCCACGGCGAGACGGACGACAACCTCGAGCCGATCCGCGTCCAGGGATTTACCGACACGCCGCTGAACGACACCGGCCGCCGGCAGGCCGCGGAGCTGGCCGACCGGATCGAGGGCGCCGGCATCGCCTCCCTATGGGCCTCCGATCTCTCCCGGGCGCGCGAAACGGCACAGATCGTCGGTACTCGCCTGGGACTCGAGCCGCGCCTCGATCCTCGACTGCGGGAGGCGAATCGGGGCGAGTGGGAAGGGCGGCGGTTCATCGATATCGAGCGTGAGGACCCCGAGCGATATGCCGCCTGGCGCGGCGCCGGCGACGAATTTCGCTTTCCCGGCGGCGAGTCGCTGCGCGACCAGCTGGAGCGGGTCAGCGCCGCCGTGCAGGACATCCGGCGCGAGGGCGAGCTCCCGGCGCTGGCGGTCTGCCACGGTGGCTCGATCCGGGTGATGCTGTGCGCCCGCGATCCCCGCGGACTCGCGGCGTTCCACGAGTTCGAGGTCCCCAACGTGGCGGTCTTCGCGTTTTGAGGAGGCTGCCGCTGGTCTCGTTCTCGGCGCTCGTGGTGGCGACCGTCGGAGCGTTCTTCGTCACCCAGCACCTGAAGGTGACGACGCCGTTGCTCGCCGGCTTCCCCCGGCCCGCGCCGGCGGTGATCAACCCCTATGGGACGAACTGCGGGGGCGTCGATCACGGCTCGATGCGGATCTCGTTCTATCTGCTGCACCGCAGCGATGACGTGGACGTGTCGATCGTCGACTCCAGTGGCGCGATCATCCGCACGCTCGCCTCGGGCCGGCACATGGGGATCAAGCGGCGCACCGAGTTCATCTGGAACGGGCGCGAGGACAACGGCCAGATCGCGCCGGACGGTACGTACTACGTGCGGGTCGCGCTCCTGCGCCAAGGCCGCACCGTCGAGATCTCCAACCCCTCCGGACCCGAGCCGGTCACGGTCAAGACCGATCCCGCCGCACCCCGTCGTCACGGACGTCTCGCCGTCGCTGATCCCGTTCGACCAGATGCCGGTCAAGATCCAGTACAAGGGCACCGAGCGCGGCACCGTCAGCGTGCGGCTGTACCGGACCGACCTGCCCGGTGCGCCTCGGCTGGTCAAGAGCTTCAAGGCGGGCGAGTTTCAGGCGTATTGGGATGGCCTGATCCGCAAGCGCCCCGCGCCGGCCGGCACCTACCTGGCCGGCCTCGATGTCACCGACGCCGCCTGCAACGTGGGGAGGTTCCCGCCGCTGATGCCGCCGGTTCCCGGATCGACCGTGCACGCTGGGGTGACCGTGCGCTACCTGGCGGCGCAGCCGTCGCTGACGCCGGCGCCCGCGGGATCGGCGGCGGCGGTGTACGTCGATGCACGAGGCGAGCCGTACCGCTGGACGTTGTGGCGCGTCGGGGCGCGCCGGCCGAGCGGACGCGGAGCCCAGCGGGGCTACCTGCTGCGGGTGAAGCTCCCGCCCGCCCAGGGCGCCGGGCTCTACCAGCTGGTGATCACCTCAGGCGCTCACCGCACCGACGTGCCCCTGCTCGCGAGCTACCCGGCCGCTCGCCACGGCCCCCGGATCCTGGTCGTAGTACCGGCGCTCACCTGGCAGGGGCGCAACCCGGTCGACGACCCGCCGCAGGACGGGCTGCCGAACACGCTCGACGCGGGCGGTCCGATCGAACTGAACCGGGTGCTCGCCAACGGGCTGCCCGGCGGCTTCGCCGACGAGGCCGCGTTCCTGGCCTACCTGGACCGGGCCAATCTGCCTTACGACCTGACGAGCGACATCGCCCTGATCCAGGGCACCGGACCAACGCTGGCCGGGCACTCGGGTGTGGTCCTCGCCGGCACCGAGCGCTGGATCCCGGCCTCGCTCGGCACGGATTTGCGCTCCTACGTGGAGGACGGCGGTCACGTGCTGTCGCTGGGGATCGACTCACTGCGGCGCGTCGTGAGGATCCGGGGGACGACGGCGGTTGCGCCGAGCGCCCCCGCGAGCAGCGACGTGTTCGGTGCGCGTCCCGGGACGGTGGTCATAAACAACACCGACCTGATCACCGTGATCGAGGACGGTCTGCGGATCTTCTCGGGTACCTCGGGCGCGTTCCAGGGCTACCGCTCGTTCGAGCCGATCCACGTCATGGCGCCCGGAAGGCTCCTGTCGGCCGCCGGCACCACCAACTCGACCCAGGCGATCGTCGGCTATCAGCTCGGGCGGGGGACGGTGGTGGACGTCGGCCTGGTCGGCTTCGGCTCGAGCCTCGCCCACAACCTCGACGCCCGGGAGCTGGTGTCGCGGCTGTGGACCCTGCTGCGCCGCTGAGAGCCCGTAAGCCGCATGGGCCGCGGTCGCTGCGCAACCACCCGCCTGGGAAGCCGCCGCCTGGGAGCCGCCGCGATCCGTACCGTGTGGCGATGTGACCGGCTATCTGAAACGCCTGGCCAACTCGCTGGCGGCCTACCAGGTGGCGGACGTCGTCTCGAAGTTCATGGCGGTGCTGCTGCTGCCGGTGTACACGCGCTACATCAGCCCCGCCGGGTACGGCGTCGTCGAGCTGCTCGCCAACGGCGTCATCTTCATCAGCATCCTGGTGCGCTTCGGGATGATCGAGTCGTTCCTGCGGTTCTACTTCACCGACGACGATCAGGAACGCCGCGACGCGCTGGTCCGCCGCACGACGATCTTCCTGCTGATCGCGACCACGATTTCCGCGGCTGCGCTGGCGGCGGCGGCGGGCCCCCTGTCGCGAGTGGTGCTCGGCCACCGGGACGTGACGATCTTCCGGATCGCCGTGCTCGGGCTGTGGTCGTTCACCAACCTCGAGCTCGCCTACGCGGTGCTCCGCGTGGACGAGCGGTTGCGGACCTACGCGATTGCCTCGGTGACCAACGTCGTGCTGACGATCATCGCCTCGGTGGTGCTCGTGGTGGGGTTCGGGATGGGACCGCGGGGCCTGCTGCTCGGCAACTACGGGGTCTCGACGCTGGTGCTGCTGGCGCTGTGGTGGACGATGCGCGACCGGCTGCGCCCCCGCGTGGTGTCCGGCGAGGATTTCCCCGTGCTGTTGCGCTTCGGCCTGCCCACCGTGCCGGCGGAGATTTCGGTCTACGCGCTCAGCATCGTGGACCGCTACTACATCTACCACGATCGAAGCCCGCGGCTCGCCGGTCTGTACTCGATCGCGGTGAAGCTCGCCGGGGCGGTGGCGTTCATCGTCCGGGCGTTCCAATACGCGTGGCCGCCGCTGGCCTATTCGGTTCACGACGACGCCGAGGCCGCGCGGCTCTACGGCCTGGTCACCACCTACTACGTGGTCGTGAGCGGCTGGGTGGTGGCAGGACTGGCGCTGCTCGGGCGGTGGATCCTGCGACTGCTGACCGCCCCCTCGTTCTTCGACGCCTATCGAGCGCTCCCGTGGGTTGCCCTCGGCTGGGCCATGTACGGGCTGTGGGTCGTGTTCCTGGTCATCGCGGGCCGCGCGAAGGTGACCACGCGCAACTTCCCCGCGTCGCTGGCGGGACTCGCCGCCAACGTGATCCTGCTCGTGCTGCTGGTGGGGCCGCTGGGCATCGCCGGAGCCGGGATTGCCTTGTGCGGCGCCTACGTGGTAATGCTCTCGGTGATGCACTTGCTGACGCGTCGGGTGTTCGCGGTGAGGTTCGAGTGGCGGCGGCTGACTTTGGTGGTAGTGGTTATGGGCGGTCTTACGACCGCCGGTGGGGTGTGGCTGCCGACTCATGGCGCGCTCGGATTCCTGAGCCGCGCCGCGGTGTTCCTGGCGATTCCAGCGGTCCTGTACGTGACCGGATTCGCGCATCCGCAGGAGCTGCACCAGCTGCGCTTGCTGATCGGGCGTGTGCGCCGCGCGGCCGCCTCGCCGGCCGGTGATCCCGTATGAGCCGCCCCGCCGTGTCCGTGGTGATGCCGTTCGCGGGGGACGCCGCGGCCGCGCGCGAGGCGCTGAGCGCCCTGCTCGAGCTCGACACGGTGCCGGACGATGAGCTGATCCTGGCCGACAACGCCGGCCTGGTCGGCGCCGACAGCGCGATCCAGGTCGTGACCGCGAGCGGCGAGCGCTCGCCCGCGCACGCGCGCAACGCCGGCGCCGAGCGCGCCCGCAACGACTGGATTCTGTTCCTCGACGCCGATTGCCGGGCCCCCCGCGGGCTGCTCGACGCGTTCTTCGCCCAACCGGTGCCGGACGAGGTGGGCGCCCTGGCCGGGGAGGTGGTGCCGGCGCCCGACGGCGCGACCGTCGCCGAGCGCTACGGTGCGGCGCGGAGCTTCCTCAACCAGCAAGCCCATCTCGCCCACCCCTACCTCCCCCGTGCGGTGGCCGCGAACCTGCTGGTGCGGCGGGCCGCCTTCGACCAGGTGGGAGGCTTCTACGAAGGCGTCCGGGCGGCCGAGGACACCGACTTCAGCTGGCGGCTGCAGCGCGCCGGCTGGCGGCTCGAGCTGCGCCCCGAGGCGAAGGTCGAGCACCGCTACCGCGCGACGCTCCGCGAGTTGCGAGCCCAGTGGCGCGGATACGCGGCGGGGCGGGCATGGCTTCGCCGCCGCTATCGGGGGTTCGAGCCCGAGCCGGCGGCGCGGCGGGGGCTCGCGCGAGCCTGGCGGCGCATGCGCGGAGACGCGCGGCGGGGCGGGGTCACGGCCGGCGGTGGCTCCGCGGTCTGGTGCGGACGCGCCGTCGGTCTCGGACGCGCGGCCGGGGCGACTCGATCGGGCGCAGTACTTTGCCCTCGATGCGCTGCTCGCGGCGGAGGAATTGGCCGGGTTCACGCTTTCGAACCGGCCCGCCGGCGCAACCGCCGCCGGCGCAACCGCCGCCGGCCCGTCGCCGCCGCGACCAGGTGGTCCTGGTCGCCGATCGTTTCCCGGCCCCCGGCGACCCACTGGTCGACTTCGCGCGGACGCTCGATGCCGCGAGGGTGGAGGCCGGCGCGCGGCCAGAGTCACCGTGGCTCGAGGTCACCCGCGAGCTGGAGATCGCCTATCGCGAGGACGACGGGCTGGCGGCCCGGACCGCGGCTTTGCTGCGGCTGGCGGTGCGCCACCCGCTTCGCTGTGGGCTCGACCTCGTGCGCCGCCATCCCGGCGAGCCGACGCTGGCGGCGCTTGCTCCGGCCGCCGTGCGCCTGGCGTCTCAGCGCGACGCTCGCGTTCATCCGCTCGGCGGCGAGGAGGTCAAGGCGACCACTCAGCGGCTCGCTGCCCTGGCGGGACGAACGCTCGCCGAGCCGCGCCGGCCCTGATGCGCATCCAACTGGTCGACCCGTCCGGGTTCACGCGACCCTACGACCACGCCCTGTGCGCGGCGCTCGCGCAGGCCGGCCTCGAGGTCGAGCTGATCACCAGTCCCTCCGCCTACGGAGAGGTGCCGCAACCGGACGGCTATGCCGTCCGCGAGTGCTTCTACCGGCATGCTCGGGGGCCGGCCGGCTCCGGACGGCGGCGCGCCACGAAGCTCGTCGAGCACGTCCCCGACATGATCCGCTACCGCCGCCTCGCCCGCGTAGCGCAGGTCGTCCACTTCCAGTGGCTGGACGTGCAATGGCTCGATGCACATCTGCTGCCCGACCGGCCGAAGGTGCTGACCGCGCACGACCTGCTGCCGCGCGAGCCACGGCCCGGGCAGGTCCGAGCCCAGCAGCGACTGTACGAGGCGGTCGATGCCGTCATCGTCCACTCCGAGTACGGCCGGCGTGCGCTGGTGCAGTGGCGCGCGGCGGATCCGGCCAAGCTGCACGTGATCCACCACGGGTCCTTCGAGCATCTCGCCCGCCAGCACGCGGAGCTGCCGCTCCCGGCCGAGCTCGAGCAGGTGCGAGGGCCGGTGGTTCTGTTCTTCGGCCTGCTCCGCCCCTACAAGGGACTGGGGACGCTGCTCGAGGCGTGGCGCGGGATCAGCGGGGCGGAGCTGTGGATCGTGGGCCGGCCGCTGATCCCGATCGGGCCGTTGCAGGCCCGTGCGCCCGGGGTCGTGCGGCTCGTGCCGAGGTTCGTATCCGACCGGGAGCTCCCGGCCTATTTCCGTCGCGCCGACGTGGTCGTCCTGCCCTATTCGCGGACCGAGCGGTTTGACTTCTCCGGGGTGCTGGCGACGGCCTTGGCGTTCGGCAAGCCGACCGTGGTGAGCGATATCGGCGGGTTCGGCGAGGTTGCCGCCACCGGCGCCGCCCGGCTGGTCGTCCCCGACGACCCCGATGATCTGCGGGCTGCGTTGACGGATCTGCTCGGTGATCCGCAGGCGCGCTCGCGGCTGGCGCTGGCCGCCGGCGAGGCGGCCCGGGGGCCCTATTCGTGGGAGACGGCGGCGCGCCAGACGGCGGCGCTCTACCGGGAGCTCGGCGGCGGCGGCTGGTGAGGGTGGCCATGGCGTGGCCGCTGGCGTAGGCCTCGCCGCGGGCGGTTCCTGCACAATCCGCCGCCGTGGCCGTGCTCGCCGTCCTGTTCTGGGTCTCCGTCGCCCTCCTGCTCTACACGCACGTCGGCTACTGGCTGGCGCTGGAGCTGCTGGCGCGGCTGCGCAGGCCGGTGGAGGTCACGGGGTCCGGCCCACGGGCGGCGTTTGCGGTCAGCGTGATCGTCGCCGCCTACGCCGAGGAGGACGTGATCGGCGGGCGCGTCGCGAACCTGCGGGCGCTGGATTACCCCCTCGAGCTGGTCGAAGTGATCGTCGCCTGCGACGGCTCCCCCGACGAGACCGCCGTCCGGGCCCGGAGCGCCGGCGCGGATCTGGTGCTGGAGCTTCCCCGGGGCGGCAAGATCCGCGCCCAGGACGCGGCCGTGGAGCGCGCCCGCGGTGAGATCGTGGCGTTCTCGGACGCCAACGTGTCCTGGGAACCGGACGCGCTGAAGCAGCTGACCGGGCCATTCGTTGATCCGCGGGTCGGTTACGTGTGCGGCGATGTCCGCTTGGTCAACCAGCGCGGGTCAAACCAGGAGGGTCTCTACTGGCGCTATGAGATGGCGCTGCGGCGGCTCGAGTCGCAGGTTCGCTCGGTGACCGGCGGCAACGGGGCGATCTACGCCACCAGACGGGAGAACTACCTGGTCGTGGATCCGATCATGGGCCACGATCTGTCGTTCCCGTTCAACCTCGTCAAGCGCGGCTGGCTGGCCCTGTATGAGCCCGCGGCGCGGGCGAGCGAGAAGATGGTTCCGACGATCGAGGGCGAATTTGCCCGCAAGCGCCGGATGATGAGCCACACGTGGCCGATCGTCCTGCGTGGAGGCATGCTCTCGCCGCGCGGCTATGACCCCCTGTACGGCCTGATGATCTTCTCGCATCGGATCCTGCGTTACCTGTCCCCGTTCCTGCACCTGGTGGCGCTGGCGACGAGCATCGTGCTGATCGGAGACGGGTGGGTGTATGTGGCGGCGGTGGCGATCCAGCTGGCGGTGCTCGCGGCCGCGCTGCTCGAGCCGTTGCTGCCCCTCCGGCCGCTGCTGCTGGCGCGCTATTACGTGCTGACGACGGTGTCGCTGGCGGCCGGCCTGTGGGACTGGCTGAGCGGCCGCACCAAGGCGGGGTGGGAGCCGGCGGAGGGAACGCGGTGAGACAGCGGCTGCTCGACCTCGTGGTGGGGCTGGTGGGGTCGGTGCTGAGCGCGCCGGTCGTGGCGCTGCTCGCGCTGGCCATCTGCCTGGAGTCCCGCGGGCACCCGATCTACCGCCAGACCAGGATCGGCAAGCACGGCCGGGAATTTCAGATCTACAAGCTGCGCACGATGGTTCCTGGGGCCGAGTTCACCGGCGCCGGCCTGGCGATCCAGGAGGGGGATGACCGGATCACCCGGGTCGGCAGGCTGCTGCGCCGCTACTCACTCGACGAGTTGCCGAACCTGTGGAACGTGCTGCTCGGGGAGATGTCGATCGTCGGACCGCGGCCGACCGTCCCCGTCCAGGTGCAGCAGTACGACCAGCGCCAGCGCGGCCGGCTGGCGGTCAAGCCCGGGATGACCGGCTGGGCGCAGATCAACGGCCGCGCATCGCTCCCTTGGTCAGAGCGGATCGAGCTCGACCTGTGGTACGTCGAGCATCGTTCGCTGGCGCTCGATCTCCGGATCCTCGCCCGGACCGCGGCGCTGGTCGCCAGCGGCCAGGGGCTGTACAAGGGAGAGACGGGCGGATGGCAGCCACCGGCGTAGGAGCGCGCGCCGGCGTACTGCTGACCGGAGTCGGCAAGCGCTACGACATCGTCTCGGCGTTTGCCCAGCACGCGACCGTGATCGCGGCCGATCCCAACCCGCTGGCGCCGGCCCAGTACGCCGCGCACCATCGCCGTGCGGTGCCGAGGATCGACTCGCCCGACTACGTGCCGGCGCTGGCGGAGCTGTGTTCGCGCTACGGCGTGGGCGCGGTCGTGCCGCTGACGGACCTGGACATCGAGGTGCTGGCTCGAGCTCGCGCGGCGGACGCGTTGCCGGCGTTCGTCCCGGACGTGGAGATCGCCCGTGCCACGTTTGATAAATACGAAGCGCACCTGCTGCTCTCGCGGCTCGGACTGCCCTCGCCGCCGACCGTGCTGCCCGGCGAGGAGGTGGCGAGCTATCCGGTGATGGTCAAGCCGCGTCAGGGCTCCGGCGCGCGGTCGATCCATCGCGCCGGCGACGCCGAGGCCGCCGAGTTCTTCGTCCGCTATGTCGAGGAGCCGACGATGGTGCAGCGCTACATGGACGGGCCGGAGTTCTCGATCGACTGCCTGTCGGATCTGGACGGCCGCTGTCTGAACGCGATCCCGCGCACGATGGTCGAGTCGCGTGGCGGTGAGTCGATCAAGGGCACGGTGATCGACGACGCGGAGCTGATCGAGCTGGGCCGAGGCGTCGTCGAGGCGCTGGGCGTGCGCGGCCCGTGCACGGTCCAGGTGTTCCGCGATCGTGAGATCGGCCTGGGGATCACGGACGTGAACACGCGGTTCGGGGGCGCCTTCCCGGCGCCGATGTACGCGGCGCTGCCGGGCCAGACGTACCCGGAGTTGATCGTGCGGATCGCCCGCGGGGAGAAGATCGAGCCCCACGTCGGAGAGTTCCGGGCCGGGATCACGTTCACGCGCTACTTCTGGCAGCTCGAGCTCGACCCGCAGTTGCGGCCGACCGGCCGTGACATCGTCGAGCCGCCGGGTCCGCCCCCACCGCGCGATGTCCTCGAGCCCCCAGCCGGGTAGGTTCCCGCCCTAATGATCGGTTTCGTTCTCTCAGGGGGCGCCAGCCTCGGCGCGATCGAGGTCGGCATGTTGCGGGCGCTCTACGAGCGCGAGATCGCTCCGGAGCTGATCGTCGGCACCTCGGCCGGCGCCCTCAACGGCGCCTACATCGCCTCGCGCCCGCAGACCGTCGCGACGGCGCAGTCGCTCGCCTCGCTGTGGGAGGGGTTGAGCACGCTGCAGGTGTTCCCGCCCAATCCGGTCACCGCCGTGCTCGGACTGCTCGACCAGCACGACTATCTGGTCTCGAACTCGAAGCTGAAGTCGCTGGTCGAAGCGAATGCGCAGTTCAAGGAGCTTCAGGACGCGCCGATCCCGCTGTATCTGATCGCCACCGATGTGCTCAGCGGCGCCGAGCGGCGCCTGTCGCGCGGGGACGCCGAGACGGCGGTGCTGGCCAGCGCCGCGATTCCGGGGGTGTACCCGTCGATCGACCGCGACGGCGAGACGCTGGTCGATGGCGGGGTGGCGAACAACACGGCGATCTCCGACGCGGCCGAGCTGGGCGCGACCACGATCTACGTACTGCCGACGGGCGCTCCATGCGAGCTCCCCCGCGCCCCGCGCGGTGCGATCCCGATGCTCGTACACGCGCTCGCGCTGTTGATCAACCAGCGGCTCGCCGCGGACATCGAGCACTTCTCCCACGATGCCGAGCTGATCGTGCTGCCGCCACCGTGCCCGTCGGGAATCTTCCCGTCGGACTTCGGTCACGCCAAGCAGTTGATCGAGGAGGGGTACGAGCTGGCCTCGCGGGCGCTCGACCATCCCGATCCGGCGGGCTACTGGACGCCGCAGTCGCTGGCGCGGCTCAAGCCGCACGACCATTAGGAGGGCGGACCCTCCCCCTCTACCCGGCGTCAGTCAGGCCGCGCGGGCGCCGGCCCGCGACTGCACGCCCCAGCACTCGTCCAGGAACGCCGCGATCTGGGCCATCAGCCGAGCGGGCCTGACGCGAAGCTCCACGGCCGAGTTGGCGTCGACCCGGCGGCCGTTGGGAAGCTCGGCCGCGAGCATGTCGGCGTCCGAGAACGGATGGACCGGATCGCGCGGGTGACCGATGACCAGCGCCGGCGCCTCGAATGTCCGGCGCTGGACGCGATGGGGCGCCGTGCGCCCGAAGATGATCCCCTGCAGGACCGCCGCACTCGGGGCGGGATCCTGGGCAAGCGCGTCGAGCCCGAGCTCGAGCAGGAACGGGCCGCGGGTCCGGGGCACCGCGCGGGCCGCCCGCGAGATCCGCCTGAGTACCGGCTCGCCGAATGTCAGGGCCAGCAGCAGGGGCGTGAACGCGATTGCGCAAGCCGGGATCGCGTTGTCGAGGACCGGCATCTCGAGGAGCATCCCGCGCAGTCGCTCCGGCGCGATCGCCGCGACCTCGAGCGTGATGTTCGCGCCCATCGAGGTACCGCCGACGACCGCCTGCTCGAGCTTCAGATGGTCCAGCAGGGCGATCGTCTGCTGCGCGAAGGCGCTCATCGAATATCGCCACATATCGCGAGGTCGGTCGGAGGCCCCGTGGCCGAGCGGATCGAAGGTGACGACGCGGTTCCCCCGCGCGGCGAGCTCCTGGGCGAGCGGCGCCTGCATCTTCTGCGAGAGCAGCAGCCCAGGCATCAGCAGCGTCGTCCGTGGGCCGCGTCCGTAGAGCGTGTAGGCAAGCCGCTGTCCTTCGTAGCGGAAGTGCGCCATGGCGGCAGGATATCCTGCTCCTCGGCTGGCCGACCAACCAAGTCATGCGCCGTCGACCGGCGCCGCCCGATACCGTTGTAGGCGGCACGGACCCCCGCTGTGGACACGGTGGGCACCGATTTCGACGAGGAGGACGGTTTTCATGGCGAAAGTCCCACGATCGCTTGCCGGGCAGGTCGTTGCAATCACCGGCGGTGCCCGCGGCATCGGCCGCGCTACGGCGGCCGCGCTGATCGGCCAGGGAGCGCGGATCGCGATCGGCGACATCGACGCCGCGCTGGCGGAGCGCACGGCACAGGAGCTGGGCGCGGGGACCGTCGGGCTGCCGCTCGATGTCACCGAGCGCGGCAGTTTCGCGACGTTTCTCGACGAGGTCGAGCGGCGGCTCGGTCCGCTCGACGTCCTCATCAACAACGCCGGGATCATGCCGATCGGCCCGTTCGTCGAGGAGACGGATGCCGCGGCCAAGCGCATGATCGACATCAACATTCACGGGGTGATCTTCGGCTCCAAGCTCGCGCTCGAGCGGTTCCTGCCGCGCAACCGCGGCCACCTCGTGCAGCTGGCCTCCGTGGCGGGCAAGGCGGGGTTCCCCGGCGGCGCCACCTACTGCGCGACCAAGCACGCCGTTGTGGGGCTGAGCGAGGCGATTCGCGCTGAGCTCCACGGGACGGGCGTCGAGGTCAGCGTGGTGATGCCGGTCGTCGTCAACACCGAGCTCGGCTCGGGTCTGCCGACGACGCCGGGCTTCAAGGCCGTCGAGCCGGAGGCCGTCGCGGCGGCGATCGTCGACGCGCTCCAGACCGGCCGCGTCGAGGTCTACGTCCCGAAGACGTTGGGCGGCATGTTCCGCTTCAACGCGCTCATGCCCCGGCGCGCCGTGGAGGCGATTGGACGGCTGATGAAGGGCGACCAGGTGCTGACCCGCCCCGACCACGCCGCCCGGGCGGCGTACGAGAAGCGGATGGAGGAGACCGTGGCACTGGCGGACGAGGAGCCGCCGGCGCCGGCTCCTGCGACGCCGGCCGCCGAGGGCCCGAGCGTGGCGCGAGTGGCCGAGGCGGCGCGGTCGGCCGAGGACACCGCCGCCGCGTC
Organism: uncultured Solirubrobacterales bacterium; assembly: GCA_963767695.1. Classification (GTDB taxonomy): domain Bacteria; phylum Actinomycetota; class Thermoleophilia; order Solirubrobacterales; family Solirubrobacteraceae; genus Palsa-465. The sequence continues at coordinate 32,029 of CAVYFE010000010.1, read as the reverse complement.
TGCTCCTTCGGTCTAGCCAAACGGAGACCGTTTAGCTCCGGCTTTCGCAGAGGCTGGCCGTTTAACGGGCCGTATACTCCCGTTTCTCGGCCAGCCTCGGTTGAGGCCGCGGCTACGAGCCGAGCCAGTCGGCGATCAGGGCGCCGATCTGCGGGCCGGCGTCTTCCTGGAGGAAGTGGCCGGCGTCGGCGATCACGTGGTCGACCTCGGTCCCGAGCGCCTCGGCGAAGCGCCGGCCGACCGCGAGCGGGAGCACCGGGTCCGAATCGGCCCACAGCACGAGCTTCGGACGCTGGTCGCCCTTGAGCGCCTCGAGCACGCGCTGCCCCGCCTGCGCCCCCGGCATCTCCGGGGAGGTGGGGAGCATCAGCGGAAACGCGCGCGCCCCGGCCTTGGCGGCGGCGTTCGGGAACGGGCGGTCGTAGGCGGCGATCACCCCATCGCCCGGATCATGCTTGCACGCGCGGCGGACCAGCAAGCCGACCGGCAGATCTTCGGTGCGCGCCACGAAGTCACGAAACGCTATCCACGCGTCGGCCATCTTCTGGTGGCCGGTGAACAGACCGGTGTCGAGCACCACGATCCGCGCGATCCGCTCCGGGTGGTCGGCCGCGAGACGCAATCCGATCGGTCCGCCCCAGTCGTGGACGACGATCGTGGCGTCGCGGAGATCGAGGTCCTCGAGCAGCGGCGCCACCGCCGCGACGTGCCGCTCGTAGCTGTACCAATCGAGCTCGACCGGCTTGTCCGAGCGTCCGAACCCAGGGAGATCGGGCGCGATGCAGCGGTACCCGGCCTCGCGCACCGGCGGGATCACCTTGCGCCAGAGGAACGACCACGTCGGCTCGCCGTGGAAGAACACGACCGGCGGCCCGTCGCCCTCGTCGAGGTGGGCCAGGCGGAGCCCGTCGAGCTGGCGGTAGCGAGGCTGGAACGGGAAGTCGGGGAGACCGTCGAGCAACTCGTCGGGAGTACGGAACGCCTCGGGCACGGCGCTAATCCTACGGCCCGTTGACGATCGCCCGCCCGGCGTCCGAGGCGACCGTGATGTCGATCGTCGTCGGAGTCCGCTCCCAGGCGATCAGGTTCAGCGCCTGGAGCCGGTCGAGCATGGCCTGGAACGCATCCGCCTGCGTGGCGCTGACGTACCGACGGGCGATCTGGAACGAATACCCGGTGGTGGCACCGGGATAGGTGTTGACCAGCGCCTGCTCGTAGCGAGCGTCGATCACCGCGCCGGAGAGGATCAGCGGCGCGGCACCGCCGGACAGCGCGCGGACCCGCGCCGCGAGCTCGATCAGCAGGTCGAGCGCCGGCGCCCGCAGCCCGCGGTAGAGCCCCGGCGGCGCGCCGACCGAGCGCGCGAGGGCTCCGATGGCCCCGCTGTAGGCGAGCCCGAGCCGGGCCGCGTTGGAGGGCAGAGGCACGAGCGCCCGCGACGCGTAGGCGGCGTAGAGCGCGCTGGGATTGGCGAACGACGGGGTCACGTCCGGGGGATGGAGAACCGCGGCGTTCGAATCGCCGTCGAGTTGCAGAGCCGCCAGCCTGGCCAGCGCGGGACGGTCGGTGCGGTACAGATCCATGATTCCAAGCGCGCCCAGCACCCGCCAGTAGTACAGCGACGAGTCGTCCCCGAACCCGGCGAGCAGGTTGAACGCCGCGGCGTGATGGTCGGGCGAGGTGTCGAAGTACAGCTGCGCATAGGGGACCGGATGGCCGCCGTCGTAGTCGTCGAGCACCTGCTGGAGGTTGCCGATCCCCATGTGGTAGGAGACGACGGCGAGGTCGGGGCGGCCGAGGTGCTGCTCGGCGAGCTTCAGGTAGCGGACCGTGGCCGCCAGCGCCTGGCGCGGGTCGAAGCGCTCGTCGATCCGGGCACGCCGGCGCGCGAGCGCGACCGCCACGTTGGCCCGCCCCGCGGCGTAGGCGGCGCCGATCTGGTTGGTGAGACGGCGGCTGAGCGGAAGGTTGATGTTCATGCCGAGCAGTGCTTGACCGGTCTGGGCGAGGATCTGGGTCAGTCCGGCGGCATCGGCGGGGTCGGTCCCCGCGATCACGTCGGGTCTGCCCGCGCTCTCGAGGAACACGATCCCCTCGAGGATGTCCGGATCGATCCCGGTGCCGGCGGTGGCGCTCTCGATCAGGGGGCGAAACCTCGCCACCCGCGCCGCGGTCGCCACCACCCCTCCGGGGCTCTTGGTGAACAGCACATGGGCGCTGCCTGCCACGGCGCGGGCCTCGAAGTCGCCCTGGCGGGAAGCGACGTAGGCGAACGGATCCCCCGGCCTGGCGGGCCCTCCGATCCCGGGCAGCGGGAGCCCGGGATGGCCGCCGCCGCGCAGCAGCGCCACGAGCACGGCGACGAGCAGGATCGCCGTGGCGATCGCGAGGGTCAGGCGGACGCGACGCGTGCTAGCCCGCCGCTCCGGCAGCGACACTCTCATCAGCGCAGCGCGAAGGTATCAGCCGGGATGCGGCGAACCGGGTAACCTTATGACTCCTCCGGCCTATTTTCCGCTGTCGGGTCGGCTATTGTCGTGCGCTTCTCGGTCTGCGATCAGCAAGTCGTTGCCGGTTCCACGGACGGCCTCCCCCGCTGCGAGCGCTGAGGATCTCAAAACGAGCTGAAGGTACTGGAGTATCGGTATATGCAAATTCTGGTTCTGGGCGGTGACGGCTACCTTGGATGGCCGACGGCCCTCCACCTGTCCGCGCTTGGTCACGACGTCGCGGTAAACGACAACTTCGCGCGCCGCGGCTATGACGAGGAGATGGGCGTCGAGAGCCTGATCCCGATCGCCACCCTCGAGGAGCGGATCGCCGCCTGGCGGGAGATCAGCGGCAAGACGATCAAGTCCTACATCGGCGATCTCTGCGACGCCGCGTTCGTGCACCAGATGGTCGGCGACTTCCGGCCCGAGACGATCGTCCACTTCGGCGAGCAGCGCGCCGCCCCGTACTCGATGATCTCCCAGGCGCACGCGGTCTACACCCAGACCAACAACGTCGTCGGCAACCTCAACGTGATGTACGCGATGGCCGACATCGATCGCGACATCCACCTCGTCAAGCTCGGCACGATGGGGGAGTACGGACAGCCGAACATCGACATCGAAGAGGGCTGGATCGAGATCGAGCACAAGGGCCGCAAGGACCGCATGATCTATCCCAAGAAGCCCGGCTCGTTCTACCACCTCTCGAAGGTCCACGACAGCCACAACATCGAGTTCGGCTGCCGGATCTGGGGGCTGCGCGCGACCGACCTCAACCAGGGCGTCGTGTACGGCGCCGACACCGAGCAGACGAAGCTCGACCCGCGCCTGTGGACACGCTTCGACTACGACGGCATCTTCGGCACCGTGCTCAACCGGATGGTGATCCAGGCGGTGCTCGGCCACCCACTCACCGTCTACGGCAACGGCTCGCAGACGCGCGGTCTGATCAACATCGTCGACACAGTCGAGTGCATCAGGCTCGCGTCCGAGACCCCGGCCGAGCGTGGCGAGTTCAGGGTCTTCAACCAGATGACCGAGTCGCTCTCGATCAACCAGATCGCCGAGACGATCGCCGACGAGTTTCCCGGCGAGTGCACGATCGAGCACGTCGAGAACCCGCGGGTCGAGCTCTACGACCACTACTACAACGTCGTGCACACCGCGCTCGAGGGATTGGGACTGAAGCCGACGCTCCTTTCCACGACGCTGATCGACCACCTGTTCGACGTGGTCGAGCAGCACCGGGACCGTGTCGACCCGGCGGCGATCATGCCGATGGTCAACTGGCGTGAGACCACCAATCCGGTTCGGCCGCTGGTCGCCGGTGAAGGGGTTCAGTGATGTCGCTGCAGACGCGCGAGAACGCCCTCGAGGAAGAGCTCGCACGCCTCGCTCCTGAGCAGCGGGGTCCCGCCACCGCGTTCTTCGCTGCCCACCCACCCGCCGCCGGTGCACCGGTGGCGATCGTGATTCCGGCCTTCAACGAGGAGCCGACGATCGGGGAGGTGCTCAGCGAGATCCCGCGCGAGATGGCAGGGCTGGCGACGGAAGTGATCGTCGTCGTCGACGGCTCGACCGACGCGACGGCGGCCAAGGCCGCCGAGGCGGGCGCGCTCGTCTGCGACATCCCGGTCAATCGCGGGCAGGGAACGGTTTACCGTCTCGGCTACTGGCTTGCCCGCGTCCGGGGCGCCCAGGTGATCGCGACGATCGACGCCGATGGGCAGTACGTGCCGCAGGAGCTCGAACGCCTGGTCGAGCCGATCGTCGCGGGCCGCGCCGACTTCGTGAACGGCTCGCGGCGACTCGGCACCGAGCTCACCACGGATCCGGTGCGCCACGCGGGGGTGATCTTCTTCGGCGGTCTGGTCAGCCTGCTGCTCCGCCAGCGGATCACCGATCCGGCGTGCGGACTGCGCGGGATGCGGGTCGAGGTGAGCGCGGCGGTCACGCTCGCGCAACCGCAGTATCAAAGCTCCGAGCTGCTGATCAGCGCCGCGATGATGGGCTTCCGGGTGATCGAGGTCCCGACGACGATGCGCGACCGGCCCGACGGCGCGACCGGCACCAAGAAGGGTCCCAACCTGCTCTACGGCGTGCGGTTCGCGCGCGCGGTCCTCGGCACCTGGCGCAGAGAGCGGAAGGCCGCACGCACGCGGCTGTGCTCTGAGAAGACCCAGTAGTCGTAGATCGCGAACTTCGCAAAGAACAGCACGATCGTCACCAGCACGTAGGACGCGGTGACGATCAGCAAGCGCACGCCGTGGCCTGACGGGATCGACTGTACCTGGGCGTTGGTCCAGCCGGTCACCGCCGAGGTGGTCACGAGCACGACGATCGAGACGCCGATGTAGCCGATGATCTGGCGCGCCGGCGGGCGCCCCTGCATCTGCCACGCCCACCGGCGGTTGAGGATCCAGTTCGGAATCGCGCCCGCCAGGAAGCCGGCGATCGAGCAGACGGTGGTCGACGCGCCCGCCACGTAGAACGCAGCGAAGGCGACGTTGCTCGAGATGAACGCGACCACCGAACCCAAGGCATACTTCGTGAACCGTGTCGAGAGCGCGGTTCGCGTGAGCCGCGCCCAGACTGGGTGTCGTCGGACCCTTGCTGCCAGGGCGAAGCGCAGGCCCTGGGAACGATCAGGGAGCACGAAGACGAAGCGTAGCGGATCGCCCCTCCGCCGCGTGCAACAGTAGCTTCTGGGCTGTGCGCTTCTGCTCCGATACGGACGAGCTAACGCTTGAGGATGAGCTGGTCATCAGCGGCGAAAACTCCGTCGCGCTGGCCAAGCTCCCGCCCCGCACATTCGACCTCATCTACATGGACCCGCCGTTCAACACCGGGCGCGCGCAGTCTCGCGACACGATCTCGGTGGCCGCTGACGCCGACGGCGCGAGAGTCGGATTCGGCGGCCGGCGCTACCGCTCGCGGGTGCTGCGGACGCTCAGCTACGACGACGCGTTCGGAGACTACCTCGCGTTTCTGCAGCCGCGGCTCACGCGGGCCCGCGAGCTGCTCGCGCCGCACGGAACCCTGTATTTCCACATCGACTACCGCGAGGCCCATTACTGCAAGCTGCTGCTCGACGAGGTGTTCGGCCGTGACGCGTTCCTCAACGAGTTGATCTGGACCTACGACTATGGCGCCAAACCCCGCCGCCGCTGGCCCGCCAAGCACGACACGATCCTCGCCTACGTGCGCACGCCCGGCGCCCACCATTTCGACGCCGACGCCGTGGAGCGCGAGCCGTACATGGCGCCCGGGCTCGTGACCGCGGAGAAGGCCGCCCGCGGCAAGCGGCCCACCGACGTCTGGTTCCACACGATCGTGCCGACCAACGGCCGCGAGAAGACCGGCTATCCCACCCAGAAGCCCGAGGGAGTGCTGCGCCGCCTCGTCGCCGCGTCGTCGCGTCCGGGCGGGTGGTGCCTCGATCCCTTCGCGGGATCCGGCACGCTCGGCGCGGTGTGCCGGCAACTCGGCCGTCGCTTCGTGTTGATCGACAACAACCCGGTGGCGATCGATGTCATGCGGAGGCGGTTGGCGAGTCGCGCACGAGCGGCACGAAGCGAACCGCCTCGAGCCGAGTCCGCAGCAGCTCGTCTCCGCGCCGGCGCGTAAGGATCAGGTGCTGATCGCGATCGCCCACCGGCGCCACCAGCCGCCCGCCGTCCGCGAGCTGCGCTTCGAGCGCGGCGGGGACTCTGTCCCCGGTCGCCGCGGCGACGTTGATCGCGTCGAACGGTGCCTGCGCCGGCAGGCCGAGGTATCCGTCGCCGACGATGAATGTGACGTTGTCGAGGCCCAGGCCGGTGATCGCCTCACGGGCAGCCCGGCTCAGCTCGGGATGGCGCTCGACCGTCCAGACGTGGTCGGCCAACAGCGCCAGCAGCGCGGCGTGATAGCCCGAGCCGGTGCCGACGTCGAGCACTCGATCGGTGCGACGGAGCTCGAGCATCTCGAGCATCCTCGCCACCACCAGCGGCTGTGAGATCGTCTGATCGCAGGCGATCGGGAGGGCCACGTTGTCATACGCGCGACCTCGCTCGGACTCCGGCACGAAGCGCTCCCGCGGGATCGCCGCGATCGCCGCGAGCACCCACTCGTCGCCGATGGCCGGTCGTAACTGCTCGGCGAGATGGGCGGCTCGGCTCATGGGGAGAGATTCTGCCGATTACCGACCAAAAAGATGAGAGGCGTCATATTCGCCGCCTCGTGGGTAGGGTCGGACCGGTGATCAGCCGATCGACCCGGGCGCTCGCGCTCCTCGCCGTGATCTGCCTCGCATTCGGCGGCTGTGGCGGCTCCGGTCCCGACCCGGACCGCCCGGCGCAGCCGGCTGCGCGTGACGTGGCGTCCGGGCCCGGGGGGGCGAGCGTCCCTCACCGCTTCAAGATCCCGCCGCTGGTCGACCCGCACAACGTATACGCGGCCGACGGGCCGCGAGACCTCTCACCGGTCGTCCGCGGCTTCCGTCCGCTCGTGTACGTCCCCAACAGTGCCAGCAACACCGTCGACGAGATCGATCCCTCCACGTATCAGGTCGTGCGTCAGTTCCCCGTCGGCGCACTCCCCCAGCACGTCGTGCCGTCCTACGACCTGCGGACCCTGTGGGTGACCAACGACGAGGGCAACAGCCTGACCCCGATCAACCCGCGGACGGGGGCGCCGGGCCTCCCCGTCGCGGTCACCGACCCCTACAACATGTACTTCACCCCGAACGGGCGATACGCCGTGGTGATGGCCGAGCGGCTGCGCGAAATGGACTTTCGTGACGCCCAGACGATGAAGCTCCACCACGCGCTGCTGGTGCCGCAGTGTGAGGGGGTCAACCACGCGGACTTCACGGCCAACGGCCGGTTCATGCTCGTCAGCTGCGAGTTCGGCGCCGCGATGATCGTCGTCGACGTGGCCCGCGAGCGGGTCCTGAAAACGGTGTCCCTGCCGACCGGAGCCTCGCCCCAGGACGTCAAGCTCTCGCCGGATGGCCGCGTCTTCTACGTCGCCGATCTGCAATACGGCGGCCTGTGGATGTTCGACGCAAGGACCTTCCGGCGGATCGGATTCATCCGCACCGGTGCCGGGGCCCACGGCCTCTACCCGAGCAGGAACGCGAAGGTGCTCTACGTCTCCAATCGCTCGGCGGGGACGATCTCGTCGGTGAGCTTCGCCGCGCGGCGCGTGCTCGCCACTTGGACGATCCCGGGCGGCAGTCCCGACATGGGCGGCGTCTCCGCCTCCGGCCGGGTGCTGTGGCTGTCCGGCCGCTACGACGCCGAGGTGTACGCGATCGACACCCGGACCGGGCAGGTGATCCGCCGGATCCCGGTCGGCTTTGCCCCGCACGGACTGTGCGTCTACCCCCAGCCGGGACGCTATTCGCTCGGCCACACGGGCGTCATGCGGTGAAGCCGGAGCCCCGGCCGCGTGCGAAAATCTCCGGGTGATGATGTCCAGCTCGAACGCGCAGCGCGTGTTGCTGCTCGTGCTCGTAGCGCTGCTGGTCGCGATTGGCGCCGTGCTCCTCAACGACCGCCAGCCGGCGACCCCGGCGGTCACGACGTCCGCCTCGAGCTCTCAGTTCGACGGCCCCACGCTCCCGCCCAAACTGCGGGCGGCGAATTTCTCGCTGCTTGACCAGGACGGACAGCGGGTGACGCTGAGCGCGTATCGCGGCAAGGTCGTGGTCCTCACGTTCATTCATTCGCTGTGCCACGACACCTGCCCGTTCATGGTCGAGCAGATCAAGGGCGCACTGAACGACCTGCCCGACAGTGGCCGCAACGTGCCGACGATCGGGGTCAGCGTGCAGCCTTCTCAGGACACCCGGGCGAACCGACGGATGTTCCTGGCCGAGCACGAGATGACCGGTCGGATGGCGTTCCTGAATGGCAACCTGAACGCGATGTGGCGGATCTGGCACGCCTACGCGATCCAGCCGGTCACGCCCCACATCGACCATTCGACGTTCGTGCTGCTGATCGACAAGCGGGGGATCGAGCGGGTGGGCTTCCCGGCGGACCAGCTCACGCCCGAAGGCCTGGCGCACGACATCACGGTGCTGGAGCGCGAACCGGTCTAGCGCTCCGCGCCTGCCCGACGCTCAGGGGTGGCGTCCTCGCCGATGCTCACGTCGCCGCTCGCCAGACGCCGGATGATCCCGGCTAGAGCGGGGGCTTGCGAGCGCGAACGATCGCCGCGGCGGCGTGCTGGTGCACGCGATGGGTCTCGTGGAACTCGAGCTCGACCAAGCCCGCGGCGGTCAGCGCCTGACGAAACTCGGTCTCGGTGAGTGCACCCGCGATGCAGCCCGTCCACGCCTGCATGTCGGCCTTGGTGCGCGCGTCCATGTCGCGGTCGGCGATCACGTCAGACACCGCGAACCGGCCGCCGGGCTTGAGCACGCGAGCGGCCTCGGTGAGCGCGCACGGCTTGTCGCCCGACAGGTTGATCACGCAGTTAGAGATCACGACGTCGACGCTCGCGTCAGCCAGCGGAAGGTTCTCGAGATACCCCTTGACGAACTCTACGTTCTCCACGCCTGCCGCCTGTGCGTTGGCGCGTGCGAGCTCGAGCATCTCGTCGGTCATATCCAGGCCGATCGCACGGCCCGACGGCCCGACCCGCCGGGCGCTGATCAGCACGTCAGCGCCGGCCCCCGACCCGAGATCCAACACGGTCTCGCCCTCGTGCAGGTCGGCGACGGCGGTCGGGACCCCGCACCCCAACGACGCTACGACCGCGGCGTTGGGCGCGCCGCCCTCGTTGCCGTCGGCATACAGCGCGGCGCCGAACAGGCCCGCATCATCAGCCGAGCTACAGCACCCAGCACCCGCGGCTGTCGCCGTGGCCGCGGCGGCGTACTTCTTACGGACGGTCTCGCGGACCTCCTGCACCGTTGCCGAGCCTGCGGTCGTCGCGGCGGCGCACCCGCAGCCCGCGGTGTGCGTGTCACCGCAACACGTTGCCTTGTCCTCGGGCTCACAACAGGTCGCCTGCGCGGCGGGCGGGCAGCACGCCGTTTCTAGCTCAGCCATGACGAGAGTTCCTCCAGGGCATCGGGGATCACGAAGTAATAGGCCCACAACCCGCGGCGCTCTGAGCCGACGATCCCAGCCTCGCGCAGCACCTTGAGGTGATGAGAGACCGTCGGCTGAGACAGCTCAAAGAGCGGCACCAGCTCGCACACGCACACCTTGCCGGCATGCCTGCGCAACACATCGACGAGCTGGATGCGGACAGGGTCACCCAGCGCCTTGGCCACGGCGGCCATCCGCGCCGCCGCGGAGCGCTCGACGTCGGGATACACCACCGGCTCACAGCACGGCTCGCCCGCCGGGCGCTTGGTTTTGGGCGCGAGCTGCAAATCGACAGCCATCTATCTACAAGTATCGATTGAAGCGACGTTTGTCAATCTTTAGACTTCCGGTGATGAGCACCGTTCTGTTCGTCTGCCGCCAGAACGCCGGCCGCTCCCAAATGAGCCAAACGCTCTTCGAACGCGACGCCGCCGGCCACCATCACGCGCTCTCGGCTGGCACCGCACCCGCCGCGCGCGTCCACCCCGAAGTCGTCGCGGTCATGAACGAGCTCGGGATCGACCTGTCTGACCGCACTCCCCAGCTGCTCACCCACGAGCTTGCCGAACACGCGGACCTCGTGATCACCATGGGCTGCGGGGACCAGTGTCCATACATCCCCGGCAAGCGCTACCTCGACTGGGATCTTCCCGACCCCGCCGGCCAATCCATCGGCGTCGTCCGCAGCATCCGCGACACCATCGCCCAACGCGTCTCCGCGCTGCTCGCCGAGCTCGACGCCACGCGCAGCGACCCCTCCTCGCCGGCGCCCACCTCTTCCTAGCCTCCACTCCCCGGCCGTCAAGGGCGCCGCTTCGCGGCTCGCTGCGCTCGGCCCTGACGGGCCGCCCTTGACCGCCGGTCCGCTTCGGCTGGATGGCAATGAAGGTCCGCTGTCGCGGACCTCGACACAGCCCTCCAACCCAAAGGAGCACTCATGAATTCCGGCAACACAGATATCCGTATGTCGCCAGGTTCAGCCACCTGGGTACAGAACCGCCACCAGGAACCGCCTCCCGAGAGCCCCGCGCCAGCACACAGCCGGCCGGCGCCCGTGGTTGGCAAACGGACGGAGCTCGCTCGCTACCGCACCCCCGCCGGCGAGAGGGTGCTGTACGGACAGCGCGTCGACGGGGTTGTGCGCTTTCAGCCGGGGAAACGTGACGTCCTGGTGGTGTCGTCGCGTCCGTGCGAGGACGACACGTGTCGTCCTCGTGACGCGCTGCTCGAGACGGCGCGCACGGACGCGAGACGACATAAACGTCTCAATCGTGGTGGCGGCAGGCGCGAGCCTCGCATTGAGGGGTCATGACGGCGTCGGCGATGCGTGGCGCGTGCCGACGCACAGGCCAGCGAGTGGAGCTGGCCCGGTATTCGGTGGGCGGTTGCGAGCGAGTGCTGTTTGGTCAGCGGGTTGACGGGGTGGTTCGCCTGACCGATGTTCCCATTGGGGGCGGCCGGGCGTATCTCGTCGAGCGCGGACTGGAGGAGGAAGGCGCTGGGGCCAACGCCGCGCTTCAGGCGCTGATCGCGGATTATCTGAGCGTAGCTCGCCGACTGGATGCGGTGCCGATGGCCGGGAGTCGCATTTGAAATGCCATCCATGCGTTAGAGGTGTCCCTGGGTAGAGCGCGTCGTGGGTCCTGCCGATTTCGTCGAGTAGCGGTTCGCGCCATTGCAGCACGCCGGCAGCCGGCGCGCTCGACGGCCGGGCCTCAGGGTTTGGTGCTCCCCCGAGAGCTGACCGTGGATCGCGAGTTATTCGCGGGCGAGCATCGCGGCGGCTTCGCGTTCGAGGTCGATGTACGGCTCACCGCTGACGTCGACCGCGACGCGGTTGATGGTGCCGCCCGTGAACTCGTGCGGGTGAGGGCCGGGATAGTCGGGGGTGACTGGTTCGCCACCGTCGCGCCCCACGCAGAGGCCCTCGCCGGCGATGGAGAACTTGCCCGGCTGGGTCTTGATTCGCTCCTCGCCGACCTTCGTCTCGCCGTGGTAGAGGGACAGGATCCCGGTCGAGACGCCGGGGGGGTCCTCGCCGTCCTTGACGAAGTTGGCGGCCAGGATCAGGTTCCTGCCGACCGGCACGTCTTCACTGCCGACGATCTTCTGCTCGAAATGGCCGACCCAGTTGTAGACGTAGTGCAGGCGGTTGTTCTTGATGTAGAGCGCGTGCCCGCCGAAGCGCGAGCCGTGGGCGAACAGGACGCCCTCGGCGCCGGGGGCGGGGATGTCGACGAGCGCACCGATCCCGTAGGAACGGTTGCGGGTGTTGACCGCCTGTGACTCCGGGACCTCCGCCAGGTCCGGGTAGTAGACGTAGCGTTTCCGCGCCGGGCTCAGAAGCGGACGCGGGGTCGTGAGGATTTCGATGCCTGAGCGGTCATCGAGCGGGAACGCTCCGTTGCGACCGGCTTCGGCGTACCACAGGCTGATCATCTCGTTGAGCCGTTCGGGTTCCTGATCGGCGAGGTTGTGCAGCTCGGCGCGGTCGACGTCGGTGTGGTAGAGCTCCCAGGTGTCGCTGCCGAAGTGACTCCAGCCGCTGATCGTGGGGTGGGTGGTGACGGCCTTCCAGCCGTCATGCCAGATCGCCCGGGAGCCGAGCATCGAGTAGAACTGCGTCGCTCGCGCGGTCGGAAGCGACCCCTGGTCGAAGCTGTAGCGCATGCTGACGCCGTCGAAGTCGCTCTGGACATGACCGCCGATCGCCTCCGGCGGCTCGACGCCCAGACAGTCGAGGATCGTTGGGACGAGATCGATCGCGTGGTGGTACTGCTCGCGGATCTCACCCCTCGCCGCGATCCCTTTCGGCCATGAGATGATGCACGGGTCCGACGTGCCGCCGTTGAACTCGTAGCGCTTCCACATCTTGAACGGCGTGTTGAACGCCATCGCCCAACCGTTCGGGTAGTGGTTGTAGGTCTTAGTGCCGCCGAGCTCGTCGAGCATCGCGAGGTTCTGCTCCATCGAATCGGGGATGCCGTTCCCGAGGTTGTTCTCGTTCACCGACCCGTTCGGTCCGCCCTCGCCGCTCGCGCCGTTGTCAGAGATCAACAGAATCAGAGTGTTCTCGCGCTGCTCGGTCTCCTCCAGATAGTCCAGCAGCCGCCCGATCTGATCATCGGCGTGCGCCATGAACCCGGCATACACCTCCGCCATCCGGCGGAACAGCCGCTTCTCCTCCTCCGAAAGAGAATCCCACGGCCGCGTCAGGTCCAGCGGCGGGAAAGGCTGTCCGTCCGGTCCGGTCTGGTCGGCGATCGGGTTGATCGACGGCAGCTCGGTGTCCGGCGGGACGATGCCCAGCTCCTTCTGACGGGCGAGCGTCTGCTCGCGGATCGCCTCATAGCCCATGTCGAACTGACCCTTGAACTTGTCGATCCACTCCTTCGCCACGTGGTGCGGCGCATGGCACGCCCCCGGCGCGTAATACAGGAAGAACGGCTTATCGGGCGCGACCACCTTCGCGTCCTTGATGAACTCCAGCGCCTTGTCGGTCAGGTCCTCGGTCAGGTGATAGCCCTGCGCCGGTGAGCGCGGCGGATCGACGAGATGGCTGTCGTAGACGAGGTCGGGATACCACTGGTTCGTCTCCGCGCCGAGGAACCCGTAGAAGCGCTCAAAGCCGCGGCCGGTCGGCCAGTTCCGCCGCGAAGATGCGAGGTTCATCTCCGACTCCGGGCACAGATGCCACTTCCCGACCATGTACGTGTTCCAGCCCGCATCCCCGAGGATCTCCTGGATCTGCCCGTTCTCCGGCGGGATCACGCCGCTGGCATTCGGGAACCCGATCGCCGCCTCGGTGATGCACGCCATGCTGTTGCGCGTGTGATTGCGCCCGGTCAGCAGGCACGAGCGCGTTGGCGAGCACAACGCAGTCGTGTGCATCTGGGTGTAGCGCACCCCGTCCGCGACGATCCGATCAATGTTCGGCGTCGGGACCGGGCCGCCGTAGCTGCTCAACAGCGAAAAGCCCACGTCGTCGAGCACGATGTACAGAACGTTCGGCGCTCCCTCGGGAGCCTTCGGCGCCTCGAACGGAGCCCAATCCGGCACCGAATCACGAATATCAACATTGATAACGCCCTTGAACCGCTCGCGCATCGCGCCAACCTCACATGTCTGCAGAGGGAAAGAAGATCGCGCACCGCGGTGCGCCATTCGACGATCACAGACCCCCGACGGCGAAGCATCATCCCGATCAGGTGATCATCCCCGCCGACGGCTCACAGCGCTGCCGCGTCGGCAGGCGGCGTGTGTCCGCGGGACAAAGGTGGCGTCGATCGGGCGTCGCGATGGCGCTCACCGCTGCCGCTCGGTCGCGCCCGAGTTCCGCTCACGGATCAGCGTGCGGTTCAGACGCCGCGCCGCCTCGAGCTCTTCCTCGCTGTCGCGGAGCTGGCGGCGCAGGTCGGTTTGCGAGACGAGTAGTTGCTCGATCTGGGCGCGCAGGTCTTCGATCGTTGCGGAGGAGGTGCCGTGCTCCGGGCGCTTGGCGGCGATCTCCTCGCCGAGGCTCCGCGCCAACCGCGTCTTCAAGGCGCGAACCTCCTCGTGTGCTTCGCGGGCCTGGTGCTTGGCGGTTTCCATCTCGACCCGTAGCGACGCGGCGCTCAGCGCCGTCTGTCCGGTCAAGCCGGCGATGAACCGCGACTGGATCTCCGCTTTGGCGTGCGCGATCTGCGCGGCGAAGTGGTTGCTCACGAACGAGCGGTGGACACCCGCGCGGCGAGCGATGACAGTCGCCTTGAGCTGATCCTCGCGGCCCTGGTCCGCCTTCCCTGAGGTCGTCCTCAACGTTCGAGACAAGACTGCCGTCGAGATCGTGCCTGTCGACGGCCCGGGCATAGAGGGCGCGGAGCACGTCCGCCTGCGCTTCGACGTAGGCCCTACCGGCCAGAACGGGAAGGTCGGCGTCAGCCGCGTGGACGGTAATCACCGGTTGTTCTACGCCGCTGGTGATGATCGGCGTAACCCGCTCCTAGCCCCGGTGCCATTCCAGATTCACGTCGGGCTCACTCGAGATCAGGAGCGATCGCTGTTCGTTGACATCAACGCCAACCAAAAGGGCCTGAACACGTCGCACCTAGCGATCATGCAAAGCAAGCTGACTCCCGAGGAAATCGAGGTCCGCGACCACCTCGATCGCTGGATCTCACACAGGCTCGTCGACGACCCGGACTCGCCGTGGCACGGGATGATCCATCTAGGCGGCTCCAAGGTCGGATCGCGCGTCCAGGGACTCAAACGTCCCCTGAACTTCGCCAGCTTGCAGGGCGGTGTCATGAGGACGCTGCGCAAGTCGCAGTACATCCACGACCTCACCGACCCCGAAGCTCAGTACGTGCTCGTCCGCAACTACTGGCGTGCGGTCAAGCAGACCTTCGCGCTGGAGTGGGGCAACCAGAAGGACTACCTCCTGCTCAAGAACATCGGCGTCTGGAGCATGTCCGTGCTGGGCGGCACGATCATCGACCGGTGCATGGCCAAAGGCACGATCGAGATCGCCGACATGGCGGGATACCTCGCTCAAGCACGCGGCCGCTGGGACTGGCGGCGCCTCGAGAGCGCCGGACAGCGAAGCGACACATCGATTGACGGGATGTCCGGCAACCGCGCCGCCCTAGTGATCGCGGCCGAGATGGCCAAGGAACTGTCAGAGGAATCGGGTGGAAATCCGATACGAGACCTGCAGGAACGCCTGCTCGCCAACGCCGGCCAATAACGACAAGCCTTCGCATGTACGAAATCGATTTTTTAGCCGTTGGTTCGGCCTCAAAGAGCGGAGACGCGATCTGTCTCCGGTACAGCAACCCTGAGGGTCCTGGATACATCACAGGAATCATCGACGCCGGCTTTATCGACAACGGCGACGACGTTGTGGCGTTCGTCAAACGCTGGTACGCCACCGACGCGGTCGATTTCGTGCTCTCTACTCATCCCGACGAAGACCACATCGGTGGGCTCGGAAAAGTCATGAGAGGTCTGCGGGTCGGAAACCTCCTGATCCACCGACCCAAGCTCCATGGCTTCCCACATAACAGTGGCGCGCAGCCATCCGAGGAGCTGGCTGCCCTGGCTCAGAAACACGGCACGAAAGTGATCGAGCCGTTCACCGGCGTTCGAGGCTTTGGCGGCAGTCTGCTGGTCGCGGGACCAACCGAGGACTTCTACCTCGAGAAGCTCCGGGAGCAGGAACAAACGGTCAAGCGGGGTGCCGCCCCGCGGCCGTCCTTCGCTCAGCGGTACCTCGGCACGATCCCCACCGTAGTGCGAAAGGTGGTTGCGGTTGCCTTTCCCACCGAGATCTTCTTCGACGATGCCGGCGGCGACAACCCGCGCAACAACAGCGCCGTGATCCTCAGTCTCATGGTTGACGGCCGCCACATGATCCTGCCGAGTGATGCCGGAGTACCCGCCATCGCCGCATCCATGGACTATCTCGACCGCCTGGGGCGCACAGCGAACTACCCCGACCTGTTCGCACTCCCACACCACGGGGGACTGCACAACTTCGATCGAGATACCGCCAATCGCATCCTCGGCGAGGAAGTGGGACGACGCCGACCAGCAGTCTCAGCCGGCGAACCAGAAGTCAGGGAACAGGCGCAGGGCGATCACGAGAGGCCTCCGTTTTCGTGCGAGCGGGCGTGAAGCGCCGCGCCGAGCTGCCCTCTTGCCGCCGCAGGTCAGCCGACCCTGGCGCGACACCGCGTCTACCGATAGGTGGGCTGCTCGGCGGCCGGGTCAGCCTCGACCGCGTCGAGGCGTGGATCAGCGATCAGCCGTTCGATCAATGGCACGGACGCGCCGATCCCGGCCCAGTGAGGGTCGACGTCCGCGGCGATGCACCACGTGTGATCAGACGGCCAGACGAACGCCGGCGCGCCGCCCCGTGAGAACTCCGATAGGCCCCAGATAGAAACGATGGCTTGCACTGGCCCCGGCGCGATGGCTTGAAGTGGCTCCACCTGGCGTCGGTTGTTGTTGGTGTTGATGTTGCCTGATTGCCCGGTTGAAGCGCATGCCGCGGCTGTCGTCGCGAAGGCCGAGCCCGTAGGGCGAGTGCCTGAGCGGCGATAGCCGCGGGCGCGGCTTCCGGGTGGGGGTCATGCTCGTTTGCGTCCTTGGCGTTCGAGGCCGTGGCGGAAGCGCCAGCTCTCGTTGCCGGTGTCGATGATGTGCGCGCGGTGGGTGAGCCGGTCGACGACCGCTTTCGCGAGCCGTGCGTCGGGGAAGACCTTGGTCCATTCCCCGAACGGGAGGTTTGTGGTGACGATCAGGCTGCCGCGTTCGTGTCGTGCGGAGAGGACCTGGAAGACGAGCTCGGCGGCACCGTCGGGCAAGGCCAGGTAGCCCAGCTCGTCACATACGAGAAGCTCGATCCGGGCGTAGCGCCCGACGACGCGTTCGAGCTCGCGGTTGCCCTGGGCTTCCTGGAGCTCGTTGGCGAGCGCGGCGAGTGTGGTGAACCGGACGCGGCGTCCTTGGTGGCAGGCGCAGACCGCCAGGGCTGTGGCCAGCATCGTCTTGCCAGTGCCGCTATCCCCGATGAAGATCACCGATTCGCAGTCATCGATCCACGATCCCTCGGCCAACGCGGCGATCGTGGCCTGTGGGACCTTGGGGTTGTCGGCGAACCGGAAGTCCTCGAGCCGTTTGATCTGTGGGAACCGGGCGTCGATCAGCCGGCGCTTCTCGCGTCGCTCGGCGCGTTCGGCCATCTCGGCCTCGAGCAGCGCGCCGAGGTACGCGACCGGGGTCTGCTGCTCGCGCAGCGCCTCGGCGGCCAGGGCTTTGAAGCGGCGGCGGACGGTCGGGAGTTTCAGCTCGATCGCGTGCGCCTCGATCAGTGCCTCCAAGGCGGCGGTCTGCGCGTTGCGGGCCGGTGTGGTCATCATGATCCTCCGAGCAGCTGGTCGTAATCGGTCAGGTCCGGCGCGGGACGCTCGTGCGCCTCAAGGCGCGCGTTCAGGCCGGTCAGCGGCGGCGGCGCAACCCGCCCGGTGGTCTGCGCGCGGCGGGCGAGCAGGGCGACCGCGCGACCGTCGATCGCGCCGGCAGCGAGCGGGCCGCGGACCGCGAGCTCGACGCCGGCTGGGCCGTGGTCGCGGCAGAGCAGCAGCACGTCGACCATCTGCCGGGCGGCGTCCGAGCGCCCGTAACGGCCGGTCAGCGCGGCCCACAGCTGATCGAAGCACTCGGGCCAGCCGCCACGGTCGCGCTCCTGGGCCAGCGCGACGGAGTGCTCCAGCCCGCCGGGCTTGTGCGCGAGCAGCTCAAGGTAGTGATCGAGCTGGGCGCTGGTGCCGAACTTGCCGTGCAGCCGCTCATGGCGGGCGACCTCCCGGCCTGCGTGGTTGATCGTGATCTCCCTGGCGCCGATCCTGGCTGACACCTTCAGCCCGGCCAGCGCGACCGGCACCGTGTACCGGCTCTGGCGGATCGTGACCAGCGACTTCGCGTCGACGCGCGGCACGGCGGTCTCGCACGCGTCGAACGGTTCGGCCGGCAGCGCGCGCAGCAACGGGCGCTCGGTCGCCCACGCCTCCCGGACTGTCACCGCCCGCCCGTCGATCCGCCGGCCGAGATCCGCCTCGCAGCCGGCGAGCAGCAGCGCGTTGAGCTCGGCGAGATCGCGCAGCTCCGGGACCGGCACGAGATGGTTCCGCCGGTAGCGGCCAACTTCGCCTTCAACACCACCCTTCTCGTGAGCCCCTTCGAGGCCTGGGGTCGTGAACTGCGACTCGAACAGGTAGTGCGAGCGCAACGCGACGAACCGGTCAGTCTCGATCCGCCGGCGGCCCTTCAGCACCTTCTTCACTGCCGAGCGGAGGTTGTCGAACCGCAGGCTCGCGAACACGCCGCCGAACCACTCGAACGCCTGGACGTGCAGCTCCAGGAACGCCTGCTGGGTCGCCACCAGCGACGCCTGACAGAACGCCGCCCCGGAGAACGACGCGCGCATCACGAACAGATGCACCTTCACCGACACGCCGCCGAGCACCACCAGCGCCTCGCCCCAGTCGACCTCAGCCTCCTCGCCCGGGGCGTGGACCTGCGGCACGAACACGTCCCCCACCGGCCACCCCAGCTCCCGCTTGCGCGCCCTCACGTGCTGCCGGACAGTGACCTCGGCGACATCGGCGCCGTGCTCATCAACCAGCCGCTGCCAGATCCGCCTGGCAGTATGCCGCTGCTTCAGCGGAGCGGTCCGATCCGCCAGCAGCCACTCATCGATCAACGCCCGAAACGGCCCCAACTTCGGCGCCGGCCTGCTCACCGGCGAGCGCTTCGCCGGCGGGACCGGCGACGCCAACGCCTGCTTCACCGTCCGGCGATGAACCCCATGACGCTGCGCCAGCGCCCGGATCGAGAGCCCCTCCCGATCACGATCCCGTCTGATCTGCTCGAACTGCTCCACCCTGGATCCCATTCCTTCTGGCACCTCCCGCTCGAGCTCGATGAAGCTCGAACAGTCGGCCGCCGGTCGGACGGAGGTGGGGCCAGTTCAGACCATCACGGTGGGGCCAGTTGGGGCCATCGTTCCTAATCGGATTCGCGCCGCGAATCCGGTCCCGGATGAGCTGCCAGCCCCTCCGATCGAGGAGGTGTGGCGACGGCTACAGGCAGACGACGCGCAGGAACCGCAGCGCCAGCGCGGCTCGCACGTCCGCAGGTACGTCCCCGCGTGGCTTCCGAGCACTGGGGGTGTCATGGCTGCACTGTCCGCGACAACGGCCGTCGGGGTCGCGGTCCTCGCGATCGTGTTATTGGGCCATAACCAATCGAGCACCACACGGCCGCGGAGCGCGTCAGCGGCCACGAGAACAGCCAGCCGAGGGGGTCCAGCTCACGGCATTTCCCCTCAGCTCGTGGAGCACTTCTCGTTGTTCCGGCGTGTCGAATCGAGAGCCGCTAGCGCTGCGGTCCTCTCAAGCGCACCTCCCAGAGTTCAGGCCCATATCAACAATTACGGAGATCCCGGAGATCCTGCGAGCGGCTTGGGTGTGGACCTGTCGCAAGTCCGGGAGGTCTCGTTCGGATCGACCGGCTCGGTCTGGGTGGTGCCGGGTGCGTCGGGCGTATGCGCAGTCATCGCAAGCGCACCGGATCCGCTACTCGCTGACACGATAATTCCATACGGCACCTGCGGGACGCCGGCGATGGCCGTGGCATACGGACTGATCGGTGGGGCGCTCCAGCCAGACGGAACGCACCTGGTCTTTGGCATCGTGCCTGACGGGAACTCCAGCATCGTCGTCACGTTGCCTTCTGGCGCCAAAACAACCATCCCCGTCACCGATAATGCCGTCCTAGCAGATCTCCCAGCAATCCCAAAGTCGCTCGCGTTCAAGAATGCCGCTGGTCGCTCCGTGACCCTCCCGTAAGCAACTGGCGATCCAGAGCCGGGCGGTGGACGTTGGGGCGGGCGGTGTGGCCACTGGGCCGAGAGCGACCAGGGGTTCGCTCGGTGGAGCCGGTTCTCACGGCGCAGATTGACGTTGGTCGTTGTGCGCCTGATGAATTGCCGCTGATGTCGAACCAGGGCCTGGGTTGTGGCTGGCGTGCCATTTGGCCCTGACGATGCATTCGTGCTAGTGAGCCCGCATGCCAAGTGGGCGGGATCGCCCTTAGGGCCCGTCGATGAATAACTTGCGGTCTGAGGCGCCCGATGAGCCCGCTCGCTCATCGGACCCTTCATTCCCGCAACCTATTGATCGACGAACCCTTAGCTTCTAGCTACGCCCCGGACGGGGTGGCGTCCTCCGATGCTCACGGGCTGGCGCCCTCCAGGTGTGACCTGATCGCGGCCAGGAACCGAAACGCCTGCCGGCCGTAGAGGATCCGGTGGTCGGCCGCGAGCGTGATCGTCATCGTGTGGCCGGGCACGATCGCCCCGTCACGCACGGTGGCCGTCGCTCTCACCGCACCCGCCGTGACCGCGGCGGCGTGAGGAGGGACGATCAGCGGACTGGCGCTCGCGATCCCGTGCGGGCCGAGGTCGGCGAAGGTGAAGGTCGCGCCCGAGAGCTCGGGGGGGGTGAGCTCGCCGAGGTGCGCCCGTTCGCTCAGGCGCTCGGCCTCCTCGGTCAGCTGCTCCAGCGGCTTGCGATCGGCGTCGAACACGACGGGGATGGCGAGCGCATCCTCGGTCGACACCACCAGCCCGACATTGACCCGCTCATAGATCTCGAAGCGGCCGTCGCGGTAGGCCCCATTCGCCCGCGGCACATCCCGGAGCGCGAGCGCGCAGGCCTTGAGGAGGATCGCGGTGAGCGAGCTCGACCGCGCCTGGGCGAGCGCGAGGCACGCCGTCGCGTCGACCTCGACCGCCAGCTCGAGGTCGGGGACGGTCGCCCGGGATTCGGC
This sequence comes from uncultured Solirubrobacterales bacterium, assembly GCA_963767695.1. GTDB lineage: Bacteria > Actinomycetota > Thermoleophilia > Solirubrobacterales > Solirubrobacteraceae > Palsa-465. The sequence goes on along the minus strand of CAVYFE010000010.1, from coordinate 11,076 downwards.
CGTGCGCCTGGCAATCGTCCGCTGGACACGGCTTGGCTCCTCGATCTGGACGTGCCCCTTGCTGCTCCCCGACGCGGTCACGGGTGTAGCTCCGCCCGGGCATCGCGGCCCTCCCAGAGCTCGATGAAGTCAGCTGCATCGAGCGCAATCAGGTCAACGCGGATCTCCTTCACGATCTTCGCGGCCCGCTTGGCGGGCAGCTCCCAGAACAGCACCACCTCACCATCGTCGATCGAGACAACCTCGATCCGGTCGAGCCGCCCCGGGTTGGCGAGAAAGGCCGGCTCGCGCCCACCCCGCGAGACGATCAGCTCAAAGGCCCGGTTCGCCTTCCTCACGTGAGCGCCTCCGCGGCCGCCCGGACCGCCGCCGATCCGGCAAACATCCGCTCGCCGACTTGGACCGCCGGCAGGGTCTGCGGGCCCGCCCGCAGCGCCCGAGCATTCGCTCGCTCTAGCGCCTCGGCGACCGACCGCAGCTCGATACCCCTGAGCACCGCGGTCGGGTGCATCTCGCACGCCGCGGCGGCGATCAGCACGGTGTCCGCGTCTCCGAGATCGCGGCCGGCGGCGAACGCCTGGCGAAAGCAGGCCAACGAGAACGCCACCGCCCGTCCGATCTGCTTCGCGTAGGTGGCCGCGAGCGCCGCCAAGCGGGCGTCCGGGGGCCAGACCAAGGGCCAGCGGACCGGCAGCAGGCCTTGCTCGTCGGCCAGCCGCTCGATCATCGTGCGGTCGAGGGCCGACTCCTCGATCCCGACTCCCGAGCCGAGCACCGGTTCCCATTCGGGCACCACCGGCAGGCCGGTCATGATGGTCTCGGCGGCCAGGTAGCAGGCCGGGCTGCCGAGGTCGTAGTAGAAGACGGGCTGGAGCACCGTCGCGGACGCGATGGGGGTCATTTGCTGGTTCCCGCATGGGGCCGCTCGAATGCGACGGTGCTTACGGCGGGAACCACTTAGCCGTGGATCAGCCAGCCGTCCGCGGCCCGGGCCGCTTCCATCACCGCCTCCGACAGGGTCGGATGGCCGTGGATGGTCCGGGCGATTTCCGGATAGCCGCCCTCGAGGATGCGCGCATTGACCAGCTCCTGGATCAGCTCCGTCGCACGGCTGCCGACGATGTGGCCTCCGAGCAGCTCGCCGTATTTCCGCTCGCCCACGATCTTGATCATCCCGGTGCGGTCGCCGTACACGGTGCCCGCTCCGACCGAGCCGTACTGGACCTTGCCGATGGCCACGTCATGGCCGGCCTCGCGCGCCTGCGCCTCGGTGAGCCCGAAGCTGCCGACGTTCGGCGAGGAGAACGTGGCGCGGGGAATATCGATGTACTCGATCGGGTGGGTCTGGAGGCCGGCCGCATCCTCGACCGCGATCACACCCTCGTCCGATGCCTTGTGGGCGAGCGCGGGACCGTGTACGAGATCACCGACCGCGTACACGCCCTCGGCGCTCGTGCGCAGCGCGCCGTCGACCTCGACCATGCCGTTCTCTGCCAGCTTCACCCCGACGGCGTCGAGCCCGAGCCCCTCGACGTCGGGTCCGCGGCCGGCAGCGATCACGAACCACTCGACCTCCTGGGCGCTGTCGCCGTGGCCGAACTTCACGCTCGACTCTCCGGCCTCCACGTTCTCCACCAGCGTGTTGGTGTGGATTGTCATGCCCTGCTTCTTCAGTCCCCGCTCGGCGACCTTGGAGATGTCGGCGTCCTCGGTCGGCAGGACCCGGTCGAGCGCCTCGAACAGCAGCACGTCGACACCCAGCCGCGCGTACCCCGAGGCGATCTCCGCTCCCGAGGCTCCAGCGCCGACAACCGCCATCGTCTGCGGCAGCTCGCTCAGCGCCCAGGCCTCTTCGGTGCCGATCACCCGGCCTCCGAACTGCGCGCCCGGGATCGGCTTCTTGACCGAGCCGGTGGCGAGCACGATCGTCTTCGCCGCGATCTGCTGGCCGTCGACCGCCACGGCGCCGTTGCCGGCGAGCCTTCCCTCGCCCTGGATCAGCTCGATCCCATTCTTCTTGAACAGGCCGGAGACGCCTCCGGTGAGCGTCGTGACCACTTTCTCGCGACGTTTGACCACGGCGGGGTAGTCGATCTCGGGGGCGGAGACCTTGATCCCGAACTCGCTCGCGTCGCGCACCTCCGAGAGCACGTCGGCAACCCGCAGGACGGCCTTCGCCGGGATGCACGCATAGTTCAGGCACCGGCCCCCGACCCGGTCCTTCTCTACCACCGCGGTCTTCATCCCGAGCTGGGCGGCACGGATCGCCGCGACGTATCCGCCCGGCCCGGAACCGATCACCACGCAGTCGTAGGCCGACTCTGCCATAGCCGCTCGGAGCCTATATGAAAGGCCTCTGAGTCCTCCGGCGGGGAGGACTAAGGTTCCGTGCAGGACTAAGGGATCGGATTGGGCGGGCCCTAAGGACCTGGGTACTTCGGCATCTGGATCCGGCTCAAGGCGCGGACCAGCTTGTAGAACAGGACGCCACCGCCGCCCACGATCACGATCGCCACAGCGAACCCGAGCAGGTTGCTCGCCCGGATCAGCAGCAGCGAGAAGATCAAGATCACGATCGCCAGGATCGCCTGAAAGCCGAGCACGGCCCAGTAGCGCATCTTCCACATCCCAACCGCGCAGACAAGCATCATCACCGAGAACAGGACTACGCCGCCGACGCCCGCGTGGCTCCTCCCAAACGTGATCCGGCCGCCCGCGACCACGTCGATCAGATCGCCTCCGCCGACCAGCAGGGCGATCAGGGCGCCGATCGTGACCGCCCACGGCCGCTCGCCCGGAGCCAGCGGCTTGAGCGTGGCGCGAACGGCCGCGTCGCGCTGCTGTGAGCGGGAGGGGGGCTTTGGCCGACGTGGCGCCGGCGCGCCGGCCCGCTCGGACGCGCTGGTTCGCGTGGCTGCGCCGGTTGGCTTCGACGGGCCGGTCTGCGTGGCTGCGCCGGTGGGCTTCGACGGGCGGGTTGGCCGGCCCTCGATCGCGACGGCGGCCGCTTCCGGCTTCGAGCGCCGGCCCCGCTTGCGGCTACGCTGACCCAACGCGATCCCTTCCGGCGCGTTCCCCTTCCGCGGTCAGGAGCGCCGCGCGCAGCTCCCGCGCGCTCGCCTCCGGGTCATCGGACAGGGTCAGCGCTCGCACCACCGCGATCCGGCTCGCCCCCGCGGCGAGCACTGAGGCGACATTGGCCGCGTCGATCCCGCCGATCGCGAAGAACGGAACCCGAGCGTGCTCGGCGCCATAGCGGACCAGCTCCGGGCCGACCGCTGGACGGCCCGGCTTGGTGGGGGTGGCGTGGACCGGTCCCACGCCGATGTAGTCGACGTCGGCGAGCGACGCCTGCTCGATCTGCTCGGGACTATGGGTGGAGAGGCCCACGAGCCGATCGGAGCCGACCAGTGCCCGCGCTCGCTGCACCGGCACGTCGTCCTGGCCCACGTGGACGCCGTCGGCGCCGGCCGCCTGCACCAGCTCGGGCCGATCGTTGAGGATCAGCAGCGCCTCGTGCTCGGCGCAGACACGGGCGAACCGGTGGGCGGCGGCGAGGATCTCCTCGTCACGTGCGCCCTTCATTCGGAGCTGGACGATGTCGACGCCGCCGCGCAGCGCGGCCAGCAGGAACTCGTCCGGGCGGTCGTCGCAGACGAGGTACAGGCGGCTGTCACGGAGTCGTTGGCGGCGGTCGGGCACCGTTCAAGTCTGGCAGGAGCGCCGCGCTAGCATTGCGGTCAACGGGAGCCCTTGTGCCGGGCTGAGAGGGCGGAGTTAGATCCGCCGACCGTCTGAACCTGACCCGGGTAATGCCGGCGGAGGAAGCGAGCTTGTCCAACCCAACCAGATCATTCGATGTCGCCGTGATCGGCGGCGGCGTGATCGGGCTCGCGGTGGCGTGGCGAGCGGCCCAGAACGGCATGTCCGTCGCGGTGCTCGAGCGAGGCGAGCTCGGTGGCGGCACCTCCCGGGTGGCCGCGGGCATGATCGCGCCGATCGCGGAGGCGAATTTGGTCGAACGTTCTCTGCTGCGTCTGACGCTCGCCAGTGCGCGGAAGTATCCGGCGTTCGTCTCCGAGCTCGCCGAGGCCTCCGGTCTGGACCCCGGCTACCTGTCGTGCGGCACGCTGCTCGTGGCGCGTGACCGCGACGACGCCGAGGCACTGGACCGTGAACTGGCGCTGCGCGAACAGCTGGGTCTTGCCGTCAGGCGGCTACGCGCCAGCGAGGCGCGGCGGCTGGAGCCAGCGCTCGTGCCGTCGCTGCGGCTTGCCCTGGAGATGCCCGAGGACCACGCAATCGACCCGCGCCGGCTCAGCGCCGCCCTGGCCGCGGCCGTCAGGCGAGCGGGTGGGGTGCTGCGCGCCCGTGCCGATGTCAGACAGGTGCTCGTGTCCGGCGGCTGCGTTTGCGGTGCATGTCTGGACGATGGCGAACAGGTCCGCGCCGAGCAGGTGGTGATCGCCGCGGGCGTGTGGTCCGGCGAGCTCGCCGGCATTCCCCCCGAGGCGCGCGTCCCGGTCCGCCCTGTCAAGGGACAGATCATGCGGCTCCATGATCCCGCCGGCGCCGGGCTGCTGACCCGCGTGGTGCGGATGGCCCCCGGGTACCTCGTGCCGCGCGGAGACGGCCGCTACGTGCTCGGGGCCACCAGCGAGGAGCGCGGGTTCGATACGACGGTCACGGCCGGCGCGATGTTCGAGCTGCTGCGAGACGCGATCGAGTTGGTGCCCGGAGTCAGCGAGCTGGTGATCGATGAGCTGTCCGCCGGCCTGCGGCCGGCTACGCCCGACAATCTCCCGGCGATCGGCCCGGGGGCGCTCGGCGGCCTGTTTTGGGCCGCGGGCCACTATCGTCACGGCATCCTGCTCACGCCGATCACCGCAGAGATCATGGCGGCCGCGCTGAACGGCGAGGAACCGCCCACGCTGGGGCCGGAGTTCAGTCCGCTGCGCTTTGGCGGCGTCCCGGCGGGAGTGTGACGATGGTGGTCTCGGTCAACGGCGAGCGACGCGAGCTTCCGCCGGACGCGACCGTCGCCGCGGTGGTCGAGCTGCTGAGCGGCGCTTCTGGCGGCCGCGGCGTGGCGGTGGCGGTCGCGGGCGAGGTCGTGCCCCGCGGGGCCTGGAATACGACGCAGCTGTCTGACGGCGCCACGGTCGAGGTCGTCGCGGCGGTTCAGGGGGGTTGAAAATCGTGAGTGACCAGCTTCAGATCGCCGGCCGCGGGTTTCACTCGCGGCTGATACTGGGCACCGGCGGTTTCGCCAACCACGAGGTACTGGCGCAGGCGCTCGACGTAGCCGGCGCCGAGCTGTGCACGGTCGCGCTGCGGCGGCTCGATCCCTCCGCCCGCGGCTCGATTCTCGACGTGCTGGACCGGGCGGGGGTGGAACTGCTGCCAAACACCGCTGGCTGCTTCACCGCGCGTGACGCGATCGTGACCGCGCAGCTCGCCCGGGAGGCGTTCCAGACTGACTGGATCAAGCTCGAGGTGATCGGCGACGATCGGACCCTGCTGCCCGACGCCGTCGAGCTGGTCGCCGCGGCCGAGGAACTCGTCGATGACGGCTTCGTGGTGCTGCCCTACACGACCGACGATCCCGTCCTGGCGCGTCGGCTTGAGGACGTGGGGTGCGCGGCGGTGATGCCCCTCGGCTCCCCGATCGGCAGCGGGATGGGCATCTGCAACCCTTACAACATCTCGATCATCGTCGAACGAGCGGCTGTGCCGGTGGTGCTCGACGCCGGCGTTGGTACCGCATCCGATGCCGCGCTCGCGATCGAGCTCGGATGCGACGCGGTGCTGTGCGCCAGCGCGATCTCCCGCTCCCACGATCCCGTGGCGATGGCGCAGTCGATCAAGCTGGCGGTACAGGCGGGCGCGCTGGCTCGTGGCGCCGGCCGGATCCCTCGCCGGCGCTACGCCGAGGCCTCGACCCCAGAGCACGGACTGCCAGAGTTCGACGTGCCTGCGCGCTCGGAGTGACGGCGTGGGCGCAGTGAGGCGCGTGGCCAGGGTCGACGAGCTGATCGACAGCTGGGAGGCGGCGTGGTCCGGTAAGGACCCGGCGGCGTTCGAGGAGCTGCTCGCGCCGGACTTTCACTACGAGGATCCGCTCACCGGCGAACCACTCCAAGGGGCGGAGGAGCTCAGCCGTCACGCCGCCCGGTTGTGGGCCGCGTTCCCCGACGCGAGGATGGAACGTACCGGCGAGCGCCTCGCAAACGAGCGGTTCGTGGCCGCGCCGTGCAAGCTGCTGGCGACGCACAAGGCGCCGCTGGAGGGACTCCCCGCGACCAACCGCTTCATCGTCGTCCACTGCGTCTTCTACTGCGAGCTGCGCCGCCAGCGGCTGGCGCGAGTGCGGGCGTTCTTCGACGTGTATGGCGCCGCGGTGCAGCTGGGCGTGCTGCCGGGCCGCGGCACGCTCGGCGAAAAAGCACTGCTGGTGCTGCGCGGGTTCGGGCTGCGGCGCGGGGCGGTGGGGTAGGGCGCCGGCGTGGTTGCGCCCCGGCGCGGTCCTCGCGCCGCCCTGGCTGCGGCCGCCTCGGTCGGATCGAGCCCCCGGCGCGCCAAATGTTGAGGGTGTCCGTTTATGCCGAATAATTCAGCCTTATCGGGCAGCCTCAACAATTCGGAGAGGAGTAGCGCCGTGAACATCGCGATCCCGATCTTCGATCGCCTGACCGCACTGGACGCCGTCGGCCCGTACGAGGTTCTCGCCCGGCTGCCGGGGGCGACGGTCCACTTCGTGGCCGCCTCGCGGGGGCCGAAACGGACCGAGACGGCGATGCTGGCGCTGGTCGCCGACCGCACGCTCGACGAGCTGCCGGACCCAGAGGTGATCGTCGTGCCCGGCGGCAACGGGACGCGAGCACTGATGAGCGACGAGACGATGCTGGCCTGGCTGCGGGCGGCGCACCAGGTCTCGCAGTGGACGACCTCGGTCTGTACCGGCTCGCTGCTGCTCGCCGCGGCGGGGATCCTCGATGGGCTCGAAGCGACGACCCACTGGCTCGCGTTCGATTTGCTCGCTCGCTATGACGTGACTCCCGTCAGCCGGCGGGTGGTCGAGCAGGGCAAGGTGATCACCTCCGCCGGCGTCGCCTCCGGAATCGACATGGCGCTGACGCTGGCCGCGCGGATCGCCGGCCCGGAGATTGCGCAGGCGATCCAGCTGGGGATCGAGTACGACCCGGAGCCGCCGTTCCGCGGCGGCTCGGTCGCGAGCGCGCCCCCGGAGATCGTCGAGCTGGTGCGGAAAAGGGCCGCCGAGCTCGCATGAGGCGGGCGCGTTGTCAGGCCACGCTGACGAGCACCGGGGCGGGAGCGTTGTCAGGCCACGCTGACGAGCACCGGGACGTGATCGGAGAGCGCACCGCGGTCTAGGACCGCGGTCTCCGCCGCCGCGGCGCTCGGTTCACTGACGAAAACGTGGTCGACGGCGTGGCCGCCCGCGTGGCGGAAGCGATCGAGCGAGAACGAGCGGAGGTTGAAGTCGCCACCGAGCACCCCGGGCATCCCGGCTGCCCAGCGGCTCGCGGTCGCGGCCGCCAGCTGCGCCTGGTCGATCGACGCCGCCGTGTGCAGATTGCAGGCCCACAGGTTGCCGACCCTCACTCCGTGCATCCACCGGCGTTCGGGCACGAGGCTGAGCCGCCGGGTGCGGTGCTCGGCGATCGAGCCGGAGCGCACCAGGATCGCGTTGCACCCTCCGCCATTTGACTTGATCGCGTCTGGCCAGCGGGTGGCGATCGCCCGGCGAACCGCCAGCAGCGAGTTGCGCGAGGTCAGCACGTGCCGCTCCGCCGCGCCGGTCCGCTGCGCCAACGGCCCCGGCCACCATGGCGGGACCTCCTGGAGCAGCGCGAGATCCCATCCCCATCCCTCGAGGATGGTCGCGAACTCATCGAACAGATCGCGCCCCGCGGACGGTACCGCGCGGCCGTGCTTGAGATTCCAGGTCAGGATGCGCACGCCACGTACACTGCCGCACTTGACGCGTCACTTCCTCACCGGAGCCGAGCTGAGCGAGCAAGAGCTGCTCGCGCTGATCGAACGCGCGCTCGAGCTGAAGGCAGCTCCGCTGAGCTCCGATGCGCTGGCCCGGCGGTCGGTCGCGCTGATCTTCCAGAAGCCGTCGACCCGCACGCGCGTCTCATTCGAGGCGGGCGTCGCCGAGCTCGGTGGCCATCCGATGATCCTGCGCACCGACGAGCTGCAGCTGGCGCGCGGCGAATCGGTCCGGGACACCGCGTACGTGCTGTCCCGCCACGTGGCGGCGATCGGAATCCGGACCGGGCCCGACGAGCTCGCCGAGGAGCTGGCACGCCACGCCACGGTACCGGTGTTCAACATGCTGACCGCCGCTCACCACCCGTGCCAGGCGCTCGCCGATCTCCTCACCATCCGCGAGGAGTTCGGAACTCTCGAAGGTCGCACGATCGCCTACGTGGGCGACGGCAACAACGTCGCACGGTCGCTCGCGACCCTCGGCGAGCGAGCCGGCGTCAACGTCCGGATCGCCTCGCCGCCAGGCTACGAGCTGGAATCGGGAGCCGGCACGCTGCTGACCAGCGATCCCCGGGAGGCGGCCCGCGGCGCCGACGTGCTCTACACCGACGTCTGGGTGAGCATGAGCGACGAACCCGACACAGCCGACGAGCGGCGCCGAGCGCTGGCTCGCTACCGCCTGGACGAACAACTGCTCGAGCTCGCGTCCCCGGACGCGATCGCGCTCCACTGCCTGCCGGCCCATCCGGGCGAGGAGATCTCCGAAGGAGTCCTGTACGGGCCCCGCCAGCGCATCTGGGACCAGGCCGAGAACCGCCGCCACGCCCAGAAAGCGCTGCTCGAGCTGCTCCTCTTGGTATAGGGGGAGAAGGCGCGCTTGCGCGCGCCCCGGGGTGTGGCCGCGGCGCGCTGCGCGCGCAAGATCTCGCTCGCCGGCGCCGGTCTGAGCCGGCGTGGGGCCGAGGGTCCGCGGCGCGCGCCGTCGGGGCTCCTTCGCCCAGCAAATGCGTGGCCAACGGGTGGAGCCGCTCGCGCCGCCCGCGCCGCCCGCGCCGTGGCACCAATGGGAGAGCGGGACGAGATGGGCGTTCCCATCTCGTCCGCGCTCGCCACCCAGCAGTCGACCTCCGTGCGCAGCAGCGCGAGCGTGTCGGCCCGGCGCTCACGCGACCGCGCCGCCGGCCTCACGCCGCGATCTTCTTCAGCAGCGCGTCGATGCGCTTGTGGCCCCCCTTCGCGCCCTCCTCGACGCCGTACTGCATGGTGGTGTCCCGCTGCTCGGTCGTCTCGAAGCGCATCGTCTGGGTCACCTTCGTCTGCTCACCGAGATCCTCGAACTCGAGCGTCTGCAAGTGATTCATGAACGTCTGCACGAGCCGCTCGGGTGGCTCGACCTCGCGAAACTCACCTTCGACGACGCCCTGCGCGGTGCGGAACCGGTAGGTGCCGCCGGGACGGACGTCCATCTCCTCGACGACGGTGCCGTCGCCCCACCATTCGGGGATCAGCTTCGGATCCGTCCAGACGGAGTAGACGTGGGTGCGCGGTGCGTCGAAGATCCGCTCGACGCGGATCTCGAGCTCGTGCGGGGTGGTGACGGTGGTGCTCATCGTGCTCCTTTCGTACGTTCGACAACCTGCGCGAAGCGGTCGAGCCGCTGCAGCCACGTGCTGATGCCCTCGAAGGCATAGGGCACAAGTGTGCATCTGCGAGCGCGGCCGACCTTGTCCGTGGCGACGAGGTTCGCCTCCTCGAGCAGCCGGATGTGCTTCTTCATCCCGGTCAGCGACATGCCGAAGGGCTCGGCAAGCTCGCTGATCGTCGCGCTGCCGGCGCTGAGCCGTTCGAGCACGGCGCGTCGGGTCGGGTCGGCGAGGGCCGCGAACGCGCGGTCGACGGTGGTTGGATACTGAACCATTGAGTTCAGTATGACACACCCGTCCGGAAAGGGCAACAGGCTCCAGCGTCAACGGGCCAGCAGGCCACCTTCGATGGCCACGTACGTGCCGGTGATGAACGAGGCGGCGTCGGAGCTCAGCCACGCAATCGCGGCGGCCACTTCCGCCGGCTGGCCCATCCGTCCCATCGGCACGAATCCCAATAGGCTCTCCCGGAAGCCCGGGAATTGCGCGAACGCCTTGTCCATCATCGGCGTGTCGATCGCACCGGGGCAGACCGCGTTGATCCGGATGCCGGCGGGCGCATACTCGATCGCCGCCGTGCGGGTGAGACCGAGCACCCCGTGCTTGCCGGCGCTGTACGCCGAGCCGAACGGAGAGCCACGCAAGGCCAGGGTCGAAGCGACGTTGACGATCGCCCCACCTTCGCCGTGGGCGAGGATCGCTTCGATCTCCCGCCGCATCGCCAACCACGTCCCCCTCAGATTGATGGAAACGATCTGATCCCAGCGTTCGTCGGGATACTGGTGGGTCGGTGCATCGCCACCGCCCACGCCGGCGCAATTGGCCGCGCAGTCCAGACGCCCGTAGTGATCGACCGCGGACGCCACCAGCGCCGCGACGGCCTCGCTGTCACTCACATCCGCGGCGGTGAAGGTCACCTCGCGCCCGGCCTCGCTCAGCTCGGCCGCCACCGCCTCTCCCCGATCCGCATCAACATCCGAGGCCAGCACCCGCGCCCCCATCGCCGCGAACAGCTCCGCGGTCGCCCGGCCAATCCCGGACGCCGCGCCCGTCACCAGCACAACCCTGTCCCTCAAGTCGTAGTCCATGGCGGCGCATCATTCCAAAACGCTCTGTCCCCAGATGGTTCTCCCCGTCTCGGTCGGGCCAACGTTGGCCCGAGGGGTCCCGCCGGTTTGGTGCCCTGGACCCCGGTTTTTGCGTCAAGACCGTAGAACTTGGCAGGCAAACGTGGTTTGACACTGCCGAACGCGGTCTGGTAATCTCGGCCCGCCTGTGGTGCCTGTGGACCGATGCCAACCATCGGTCACGCCGAGGTTGAGGGTGGTGTGGTTTGAGCGCAGTCAGACCCGGAGCCGACGTCTCGATGCAGCGCGGAACCGGGTTGCACTCTAATCCGGGTTTGAAGCGTATC
>CAVYFE010000009.1:0-104332 GCA_963767695.1 uncultured Solirubrobacterales bacterium | reverse complement strand
TGGATCGACAAAGCATCGCTTCCAGACAAAGCGACGTGCATCATCCAGAGACCAAGCACCTCGCGCTTTTTGGTTCCGCCCAAGAGCGGAGCGTCACTGCCGTTGTCGATCAGAGCAGCACTTCGTCTGATTCATCCGTGCTCACTCTCGGCGAGCAGCTGAGCGGGCGTGAGCCGCTCGTGCAGCAGCCGCCGGCAGCGTGTCGGGTCGCCGGCACTCCGCGGGCGATGGACCATCTTCGTCGAGGAGGATCGCGAGGTTCGGCTGCACTGAGAGCAGCAACATCTCGGCTTCACGGACTACGGCAGCGGCCGACGGCTCGTAGGCGATCCCCAATGGCCGCAGGGACTGTGCGGCGACCTCATCGGCCTGATCTCCGAGCAGCATCTCTAGCGCATGGCAGGCGATTCCTTCGGCGAGGAGCGCCTGCGGAGTTGGGTACACGTAGACGGACATCTCCGCGCGCCGGTGCTTGGCGATCAGCTCGGCGTCCTTACACGCGTGCTCGGTGTGGTGGCCGGGGTAGGCCTTGTGACTTATGAGCTCCAGCAGCCGGAACGAGCGGATCGGGAGACCCTGATTGATCGCGATTCGCGTCCGGAGGTCGCCGATCTCCGTTGCCCACTCGCTAGCCGCTCGCTGACGTGCCGATTGACGTCGTGAACGGTTGAGGAGGCATTCCTGGGCTCTCGGAACGCCGGCGCTGCGCGGACGCCCGCTATGCCTAGCGGACGACCTCATAGCGGAGGTGGGCGAGGGTCTCACCAACAGGCCGGGAGTCGAGGAGCCGCATGGACTTCTTGTCGCTGGTCTCGCCGAAGAGGCGCTCGCCAGCGCCGAGCACGAACGGGAAAACCATCAGTCGCACCTCGTCGACCAGATCGTGCTCCATCAGCGTGTGTACGAGCTGACGGCTGGCGTAGACGACGATTTCCCCGTCTAGCCCCTGCTTCAACGTCAAGACCTCTTCCACCACGTCGCCCTTGAGGACTGTCGAATTGCTCCAGCGAGCGTCTACGAGCGTGGAGGACACGACGTACTTGGGCAGGCTGTTTAGCCTGTCCGCCCACTCGCCGCTCCGGCCCACCCACCGTGGTCCGAAATACTCGTCGCTGCGCCGACCCAGCAGCAGGGCCTCGGCGCCCAGCGCCTCCTCGAACTCGACCTTGGCCCACTCTGCGAGCTCCTTCTCCCCAATCTGGCTGAACCAGCCGCCGTGCCTGAAGCCCTCCTCGCCGGTCGGGTCCTGGACGACACCGTCGAGCGTGACGTTCTCGCTGATCACGATTCTTCCCATCTCGGTTCTCCTTCATTGGACTGTTGCTTGCTGCGTTTGTTGAGGCGTCTGGCGCGACGAAAACTGAGCGGGCGATTTTCGAGCCGCGTGGCGCGGCCATGAGCAGTTCCAGGGACGCGCGTCGGTCCGTTGCGTGGCTGTACCGGCTCGCCACGAACGGCACGCTGGATCCCCTGTGGGCGAGCCGGTCTGGCTTGAGCCCAACTCGAGGTTCTCCTCGAGGGGATCCCGGACGAGGCTCCCGGACCGGAGGCGCGCTATGAGACCAAGGAGGCGATCGCGCTGGCATTCATCCTCGGCCGTCAGCACCTCCAGCCGCAGCAGCGCGCGGTGCTCGTGCTCCGTGACTTTCTTGGTTCCGCGCGGGGGAAGTCGCCGAGATGCTCGAGACCAGCGCGGCGTCGGTCAACAGCCTGCTGCGCCACGCGCGTGCGGCGTTCGAATCAAGCCTGCCCCGCCACCGCGAACGAGCGCCGCTCCCGAACTCCATGCTCGAGCGCGACATCGTCGGCCGTTTCGTCGGAGCGGTCGAGCACGGCGGCATCGAACGGTATGTACCTCTCGGTGCCCGAGACCGAGGTCGCGCGTGCGTTCTCGCTATTTGTGCTGACCCTTGAGGGCGACCAGATCTCTGCCATCACGTGGTCGCCGATAGCAGTGTCCCTCCGCAGTTCGGACGATCTGTCTCCTGCGGCGCGGCGCCGGCGATGGGCGCGGGTCGGGTCCGCGTGGCGAGCTAGGCGACCGTTGCTCCGGGCATGGCGCACAGGCCGAGCACAATCTCGGCTCGTGAACCTCAGCCGTGATGTCAGACCCCCCAGCCTGCCCAGCCGGGACCGTTCGGATCGCCGGTCCCGTATCCGCTCTTGACCCGCGAACGGATCGGTTGTCCGTCGAATCCCTCGTTTTCGACTGGAACACCGACCTCGTCGACCGTCGCATCCGGAGCGCGACCGTCCGCCAGCTCCTCGTCGAGAACAGCCGCTTCGCTCATGAACCGTCGCCGCAACCGGGAGCCGCGCCAAGCTGTCAAGAGACCCATATCGGAGAAGTTTAGTCCTCGCGTATCGGTACGGTGACGGACCGCCGTCGTTCGCCGACTGGCAGCTACAGCCTCATGGGTTCGCCGGCCACGTCGTCTGCAGGTAGCTCTGCACCAACGTCCCGACCGGAGCCTCAGCGGTGCCATCGTAGTTCGAAATCAACGACAGCGTTGAGCAGCCACCCCAGGTGTCCCACGTCCAGACCTCATAACCGATCCCGTGCGCGTCGTCGTAGTGCAGGAAATCGTTGATGTAGCTCGTGCTCGGGCAGTCGGATCCATCGTAGGTCTCGCCCGTCTCTCCGGCGATCATCGGATAGCCCGCATTGAGAATCGGCAGGTAGTTCGTGTTGAAACACGAGTCGGTGTCACACGCGTTCTTGCCGTACACGTGCACTTCGGCCGCAAGCTGCGCCGGATTCAGTGAGTCAGCCGGATGCGACTGCAACCAGCTTGAGCCGTTGTAGTTGGCGCACTGATTGGCGTAGTCGATGCATGGGATCGCGAGTGGGCCCTTGTAACCCGCACCACGCATATCGCTCACAGCCTGCGACATCGGAGCAGTCTCATAGCCGGCGTTGTCTGGGCCGTAAGTGGCCTGATTATTGCAGCCGGTCTGCATGAAGCATGTCCAACCGGTGATCGTCTCACCCCAAGGGGCGAGGATCACATTCGGGTCGTTCTTGAACGTCTGCGCCATGCTCGTCCACATGGCCGGGGAATGATCCTCGTCGGGTCCTCCCGGCTGGTACGTCGCCTGGTAGGTGCCGGGCGCGCCCCACATCAGCGATAGCTCAGCGTACATACCGTGCTGGTGCAGCAGGTTCACATAATTGACGATCGCGTTGATGTAGTTCTGGCCGGAGTAGGCGGCCGAGACCCCATTGATCCCGAGCCAACAGTCCTCATTGAGGCCAATACGGACCATGTTGATGTGCCAGGCAGCCATGGCTGCCACCGACGCCGCATCAGACGGCCCGTCGAAGATTCCCCACCCCTGGATGCAGGCGTACTCCGTCCCAGAGCGGTTGACGCCATGCAAATGAACGGCGGTGCCGTCCTTGCCAACGAAGTGGTTGCCTGAGACCACTAGTCCATCGAGACTGGCTGACGTCGCTGCTGTGGTCGTGAACGAGTTGGTGGTCTTGGAAGTCCCGCCCGGGCCGACGCATTGCGTGTTCGTTGGCTGCGAGTAGGTAATGGCACCGCAAAGCTGGTAGTGGTAGGTCGTGCTCGGGCTGAGGCCGGTCACGGTCGCGGAAAGGGTCTTTGTGCTCGGTGAAACCTGCTGTGTCGCTGTCTTCTGCGTCAGGTTCCCGGCCGTCGTGCCGTACTGAAAATACCCATCGCAGGTCTTTCCGCTTGGTGCATCGCAGGATCCTGACGCATTGAGCGTCGCCGACGTGGCCGTGACATTTGTCGCTGCAGTTGTTTTGCCGCTTGTACAGGCAGCCAGCAGGAACAGCACGGGAAGGAGGACCGACGTGAGTTTGCGCAATTGGATTCCCTTGTTGGTTGAGGACCGTTGGTCTCTAACGCCAAGTGGATCTACGGGGACTCGTTTGCGGACGGAAGCTTTGTGGCCCGTTCACATTTGATCGAAACCTGCTCCGACGGGACGCTCCGGCAAGCGTCGGACCACTCACCCGTCAACTGACGGTGTGAGCGTCATCGTGGAAAGCAACAGCGGCACACTATCGATCGGTGCTCGCCCATGCTGATAGCCATGGCAGACATGAGCGGCAACGGCAGCGGGAATGGGGGGTTCGAATCTGACCGTGGGGCAAGACTCCTGACTCAACGAGAACCGCTCGTAAGCGGCGACGCTGGATAGATCCCTATTGACGTGATGTCCCTGAAGCTGGATGAGCAGCTCGCATCCTCAAACGGGATGAGCGCCCGATTGCTGCAGGCTCCGCCGCGGACCTTCGGCTGACCGCGACCGGTTCTCGCAGCGCGCCGACTGGTCCGCTGGACCGCCGACGATTCTCCCAGCGCCGCGCTGACCCGTGGTCTCGGCCGTCGAAAAGATCACGGAAAGTCATGACTTTCGATGCGAGGAGCCTCCCCCCGTTGTGTGCCGGCCGAGGGTCTCCAGGTGACCGTGCAGGATGGCGGCGCGCAACGGCAGTAGACGAGTCAGCGCCGGCCGCGCGGCTTCGGTGCTCGATCGTATACAGCGCTCCCGCTGGCTCGCAGTCCTGTATGCAGCCTCGCAGCCGAACCTCCTTCGAACAGTTCTCAGCGGCGTGCGACAGATCGCAGTAGCGACAGCTTGCTCTCAGTCGCTGCGCTCTGCGCGGAGGACGGCGCCATGGAACTGAGGCCCCTCGACGCGCCCAGCGACCCCACTGTGAGCGTCACGGGGGCGGACTTGGGGTACGCGCGGCTCCGGGAGGCGATCCTGCGGCCGTCTTGCGCCCGGGCTCATCGTCTGCCAGGTTCAGCTCGTGCGGGAGCTCGGTGTGAGTCGGACCCCCTCCAGCGGCTTGTCACGCGCGCGACGCGACGCACGCGGCTGCCGAGCTCGCGCGGCACCCGTCACGGACGGCGTTGACAGATCGCCCCGAGCACGAGCCGGCGATGGTCCGCGCGACGTTGCGCCCGTGCTCGGCTTCTCGGGATCGGGTATGAGGGACAGCATCACGCCGCTGATCTGAATCCCAGCCCGCCGCCGGTCCGATGGCGGCGGCGGGCTTTGCATCCACACCCATCACCATGGTCCAATCACCCCCCACACTGACATCCGAGGAGTACCGCGATGTGATCGGCCCGCTCGCGACCGGCGTCACCGTGATCACCACGATCGATGGCGGCCACCGGTATGGCACGACCGCCATCGCCGTCTCCTCGCTGTCGCTCGAACCGCCGATGCTGCTCGACTGCATGAACCGTGAGTCCGCGAGCTTCCGGGGAGCGTCGATCACGGACCGACGCGGCCAGCCGCTTCTCGACGGTTCGCTCGCGCACGTCGAGTGCACGGTGACCGAGGAGGGGCTCGGCGGCACGCCCACCCTTCCTGTCGCAGATCATGATCCTCGAGCCAGGCGACATCCTCGCCACGGGGACCGCTGGCGGCGTAGGCAACTCGAGCACACCGAAGCTCTTCCTGCACGGCGGCGACATCGTCGAGCTCGAGATCGACGGTGTCGGCACGCTGCGCAATCCAGTCGCCGAGGCGGCTTGAAACCCAACCACTCCACGAGGGGATAAATCATGGCGAGGACGGCGGTAGTGAACCCGACTCTGCACCACATCAATTTGAAGACCACGCGCCTTCAGGAGATCATCGACTGGTACGGACTGGTCGTCGGAATGCGGGTCAACCATCAGTTCGAAGGCGGTGCGTGGCTTAGCAACGACAACGCCAACCATCGCCTCGCGCTCCTGACCGCTCCCGAGGAGGACCCTCAGAAGCTGCGGCACGCCGGTCTTCACCACAGTGCGTTCGAGTACCCATCGATGAACGACCTGCTCGACACCTACGTGCGGCTCAAGGGCCACGGGATCGTGCCTCACGCGTGCCTGGATCACGGGATGACGATGTCGTTCTACTACGTCGATCCAGATGGCAACTCGGTCGAGCTGCAATATGACGAGTACGGGGACTGGGCTAAATCGACCGAGTTCATTCGGACAGCCCCCGAGTTCAAGGAGAACCCGATCGGCGTCCCGGTCGACCCCGACCTCGTCGTTGCCGCACGCGATGCTGGCGCGACGCGGGACGACTTGCACGCCCGGGCGTACGCCGGCGAGTTCGCGCCTCGCGAGCCGCTCGACCTGCGGCTGCCGGACAGCTCCGCCGGATAGCTTCGGGCGAGAACTGAACGCAGATCTCCTTCGCCGGTGCGGTCGCGGCCAGAATCCTCGAGCCCGGCTACCATGCTTCGGCCGCATACGCGTGACATCGAGGAGGTGTGAGGATGACCGAGACCGAGGACATGTTGGCTGCCTCGCCGACCGGCGTCCCACTGGGTCTCGCGGAGGTCGCGGCGACCATCGACGCGTGCTTGAAGTGCGTGCAGTCATGCACGTCGTGCAACGACGCCGATCTGGCCGAGGAGGAGGTGGCCGAGATGCGGTCGTGTATCGCGCTGTGCCTGACGTGCGCGGATGTGTGTGACGTCACGGCGCGCGTCCTGTCGCGGCCGGCGCACTGGGACCTGTTCGTCGTTCACCGCTTGCTGCAAGCGTGCGTTCGCACCTGTACGAGCTGCGCCGAGGAGTGTGCGCGCCACGCCGCTCATCATCGCCACTGCGCCATCTGCGAGCACGTGTGTCGTGCATGCGTGCAGGCGTGCAGCGCACTGCTCGAGGCTGAAGCTTTGGAGGAGCTCCAGAAGCTGGCCGGCGGCTAGTCGTCCTCCCCATCGCAAATGTTCAGCTCGACTCACTTCATGGTGAGCCGCCCAAATCGCGGCCCGCCGAGCGGAGTTTGGGCGCATGAGCACGAGATTCATGTTCAACCGCCCAGATCGCGAAGGCGCGTGAGCAATTTGGGCGCCCGAGCAGGCCGGCGCCTGTCCGCTCACCGGCGGACTGGGGAAGGCGAGCGATCCGCGCGCGGGCGCCCAGATTTGGACGGCCCCGTCCGCGCCCGGAGCCCGCGATTGCAGCGATACGCGCCGGATCCCCGGGATCCCAGGCGAGACGCCACCTCAAAATGGTGCTGGAAGGACGGAAAGGCAATTCAATGCCGTCAAGTGATCCCCAGGTAGCTCATCGGCGCGCCCGGATCTGGCTCGAGCATCTCCAGTATCAGCGTCGACCAGCCGAAGTCGATCGCGCCCATCCCGGTTCCGTTGTAAGGGTTGTAGTACTCGCGCAGACCCTCGGCGGCGAGCGCCGAGCCGACGCGGGCACGCAGCGCGTCGGCCTGCGCGCCGTACCCGAGGCGGACGAGTCCCAGCCACACCAGCCAGGCGGCGTTGATCCAGGTCGGACCGCGCCAGTAACGCCTGAACCCGAGCTTGGTGTCCTTGACCGAGAACGCCGGCTCGGTCGCCGGCACCGAGGACGGCGGCACCGGTAACCAGAACTGGTTCGGATCGAGCAGGTGCTCCTCCACCAGCCGGCGGCCGATCGCCTCCGGCAGATCCGGGAGCGCCAGGGGTGCCAGCGCCGCCCACGTAACCGCCGGTTGACGCTGCGGCTCGGGCCGCGCCAGCGGCCGGAACAGGCCCGTCGGCTCGTCGTACATCCGCTCGACGATCGTGCTGGTCAGCGAACGCCGGCCCAGCGCCATCAGCGACAACGAGTGCAGGACATTGGTCGCCACCTCGCAACACACCGGCCCGCCGGCGTCGACGATCCGGCGAAGGTCGTAGCCGAGCTGGCGGTTGCGGTGCACCAGCAGCACGAACTTGGGCAGCCCGTGCGCACGGCTCCCCCAGATCGCGTCGAACTGAGGCGAAGAGTCCAGACCCGATTCGTCGGGCTGCACGATCCAGATCAGACCGTCGCCGTCGAGGTCGCGGTTCCTGGCCAGCCAGTCGTAGTGCGACACGATCGCCGGCACCCCCGACGGCGCCCCGGCCACGATCCGCCACGCCCATGCCAGCACCGGCGGCTGGATGCTCGCCGTCATCGGCGCGTCGGGCGCGAGGACGTTGTACACCAGCCGCTGGCGCTCGTTCAAGGGCGTGTCCCAGAAGATCGTGTGCCCGATAAACCCATCCTCTCGTTGGGCGGCCAACAACGACTCCAGCTCCGCCTGCGCGCGCGTAGCGTCGAACCGTCGCCACACGATCGCCGTGAAACACGAATCCCAGTACCACTGGAACGGGTAGTGGGCCGGACTCGGGCGCGTGTAGGCAAAGCGCTCGCCGTCGGCTCGACGGATCCCCTCACGCCAGCCCGCTCGCAGCGTGTGCTCGCACATCGAGCGCACCACGTCCACGTCGACCGTTGCCGCATCGCGCGCGGAAATGCCTCGGGGCGCCGGCGCCTCGGGCCGTCTGGACAGATCTTCGGTCATCGCCGTGCGCCGGCTGGCAATGTGCGCATCGGGAGGAGACTAGCCAGCGGCCCGATCCGGGCCGGCGCGGGCCAGGGGCGCGGCTAGAGTGTCGTTGCCGTGTTCGACCATGTGACGATCCGCGTCGCCGACCGGGCCGCGTCGGAGCGCTTCTACAACACCGTCCTGACTCGGCTCGGGATCGACCAGACCTACCGGACGGGATCGTTCTCGGAGTGGCAGGAGTTCATGCTGAGCGGTACCGAGCAGGTCCATCCCATGACGAGACGGCTCCACGTCGGCTTCGTCTCGCCGACGCGCGAGCAGGTCGACGAGTTCTGGCGCGCGGGCACGCAGGCGGGATATGTGAGCGACGGACAGCCGGGGCGCAGACCCCAGTACAGCGATGAGTACTACGGCGCGTTCCTGCTCGATCCGGACGGCAACAGCGCCGAGGCTGTCCATCTCGGCGCGCCGCGCCGCGC
Organism: uncultured Solirubrobacterales bacterium; assembly: GCA_963767695.1. Classification (GTDB taxonomy): domain Bacteria; phylum Actinomycetota; class Thermoleophilia; order Solirubrobacterales; family Solirubrobacteraceae; genus Palsa-465. The sequence continues at coordinate 95,552 of CAVYFE010000009.1, read as the reverse complement.
CGGGATCATCGACCACCTGTGGATCCGGGTCGCCGACGTCGCCGCGGGCAGGCGCTTCTACGAGACGATCGCGCCCTACGCCGGCCTGCGACTGATGCACGACACGCCCGATCGCTCGCAGTTCCGCGCCACCAGCGGATCGTCGTTCTCACTGGTCCACGGAGCGCTGACCGAGAACGTGCATGTGGCGTTTGCGACCGACGAGGACGCCGACGTGCAGCGGTTCCATCAGGCCGCGATCGAGGCGGGCTACCGCAGCAACGGGCCGCCCGGCGAACGTCCGCGATACCACCCCGGCTATTACTCCTCCTACGTCCTCGATCCCGACGGCAACAACATCGAGGTCGTCAACCACCACCGCTCCTAGGTACGATCGGCACGTGTCCCGCGCGAGCGCGTTCGTCGATGAGGTCGCCAACGAGCTCGACACGTGGCCTGGGGTGCGGATCGAGCGGCGTGCGGACGGCGCGGCCCTGGTCCGCTACGAGCATGTCGAGCTCGGCGCGCTGTATCGCGACCGTGGCGTCGCCGAGCTACCCGTCCTGGAAGCAGAGCACGACGAGCTGATCGAGCACGGCGACGCCGAGCCAGCCGAAACGACGCCCGATTCGACCGGGGTCAGCCACGGACTGCACGGGCCCGCGGACGTGACCGCCGTGCTCGAGCTGTTCGATCGCCGCTACCGCGAGGTGCGCGGCGAAGACGACCCCTACAGCTCGCAGGACCCGCCTGCCGGACTGCCGTAGCGCCGTTCAGGCGTTGCGGATGACGCGCAGGATCACCGGGCGTGAGGTGTGGCCCGCTGCCTCGAGGACCGCCGCCAGCTCATCCTCGCGCAACTCCTCGGCGGCCTCGACAACGACGACCAGCGGCTGCGCGCCCGTGCCCGCCTGCGCGATCACACGCCGAACCTCACCCGCCTCACGGGCCAGCGCCTCGGGCGAAGACACCGAGAGCACGACCTCGCCCGCGCTCGGCGGCTCGAGGACGCCCTCGGCGTCGGTCGGGCCGGCTTCGACCACGACGTCGTCGCCGGCGACGCTCGGCGGCGGCTGCTCGCCGAGCTGGCGGGCAAGCGCTCCGCCGCGCGGGACTTCGATGATCAGCCTTGGCTCGTAGGCGATGTCCCCACCCTAGCTACTTTCCTGGCGAAACCTGTGCGAGTGGATCAGGGGGGCGCGCCCTGCGGGGGCGCGCCCGGTTGGGGTTTCGCCCGGGCGGGCCAAACGAACAAAATCTCGCTCACCGACCCTCATTTCAAGGGGTGGCGGGAATTGGGCTCGCAGAGCGGACCCTTAGCTCCGCGGCGGCCCTGACCGGCGCCGGCGAGCGAGATTTTGCGCGCACAGCGCGCCGGCGGCCACACCCCGGGGCGCGCGCCAGCGCGCCCTCTCCCCCACAGACAGGCTCACACCTCGACGCCGCGATCGGCTAGCCAGTCGAGCACTTGCTCGGGAGGATCGCCCTTCCACTCCGCCCGGGCGGCGAGACGGAGGATCTTGCTCGGGTGGTCGTGGAGCTCGTCGCGGCGGCGCGCCAGGTAGAGGATCGTGGCGGCCGCCATCGACACCGCCGGATCTTCGATCCCGACGTCGACGCCCTCGACGGCGATCGCGACACGCTCCTCGAGATTTTCAATCGCGCTCACCGGCTCATCGGCATCCTCGAACTGGGCCAGAAGGTCGCCCAGGCGAGCGTCGTCGGCGGCCGGATCGCAGATCTCGACTGCCCGCTTGACGACCTCGAACAGCGTCACGGGCTGCGGCTCGGTCGGCATCGATCTCAGCCTAGAGGGTTGCGGGTACTGACGCGGACCGGCTGGCGCTGGAGATCGTGGATGTGAGACGATCGCCGACGATGACGGTCATCGCCGTCGCTGACATGTTCGGGATCAGCGGCCGTCGGGCTGAGCTGGCGGGGCTGCTCGGCCGGTTCGAGCGGCTGGCGGCGGATCAGCAGGGCTGCCAGCGCTACACGTTCGCGGCCACGCTGGTCGATCCCGACCGGTTCGTGCTCGTGAGCGAGTGGGACAGCGCGGAAGCGCTCGATGCGCACTATCGCTCGGAGGCGTTCGGAGACTTTCAGTTCGGGCTTGACGGCCTGCTCGCTCGGCCGAGCGAGATGACCGTCTACTCCGCCGGCGAGGCCGTGCGGCCGCTGAGCACGCGTCCGATGGACCCGCGAGACGCGGACTAGAGCCGCGGCGCGCGGCTAGGCCTCGAGCCGCGTGAGGCCGCGGTCTGGAGCAGCCGTGCGGGCTCGGGCCGGACCGACTTACGAGCATGCGGGCGGTAGTCAAGCCTCCCCAGCTCGGTGCACTCCGCGCCGCATTGGTCGCAGACCAACACCAGCCGCAGTTGCCCGGTCTCCCGGAGGTACCGGCTCGCCCCGCTTCGGGTTCCTGAGTGCTCGCAGCCCACGCTTCTCTACTCCTCTTAACGAGCGGGGCACCAAAAAACTGACGCCCGCGCGCGCCTTTCGATGCTGAGTCACACCAGGTCCCGCCAGCGCGGCGCGCGACCCCGACGGAGCGGAGCACCACACCGGGTAGGGTTTCAGCGATGTCTGGGGCAGCCCGGTTGGTTACGTGCTTCACCTTCGTGTAGTTGCCAGTGCCGAGCGCGCGGCGACATTCGAGCGGGCCCTGCTGCGCACGGATGGGCTGATCGGGTTGACGAGCATCCCGATGTCCGGGCAGCGGGGCACGGTGCTCGAGGCTGACCTCAGCGAAACAAGCGCCGACACGATCATGAAGGCGCTCGATCGTCTGGGCGTCGGGCCCGAGGAGTTCGTGCTCACGCATCCCCAGGCCGTGGCGCCGTTCGGCATTGCCGAAAGCGCGGTTACGGCGCGTGGGGGGTTCGCCTGGATCGAGGTGCTGGGCGAGGCACGCGCGCACGCCCGGCCGCTGGCTCGCTATCACCTGCTGATGGGGGTGGCAGGCGTGATCGCCGCGATCGGGGTGATCACGGCGAACTCGATCCTGATCATCGGCGCGATGGCGGTCAGCCCCGACTTGCTACCGCTCTGCTCGCTGTGCGTCGGCCTGGTGGCGCGACGACCGCGTCTGATCCGCCGCGCCGCGGTGACGCTGCTGAGCGGACTGGTGCTGGTCGGGGTGGTGGCCACGATTCTCACGCTGCTGCTGCGGGCCACCGGGATCTTGGCCAGCGACTTCGTCGTCGGACACGGCGGCATCGGCGACCTGACGCACACCGACTATTCGACCGTGCTGATCGCGCTCGCCGCCGGGATCGCGGCGATGCTCTCGTTCGAGACCCGCGCGAGCGCCGCCGTCGGAGTCGCGATCTCGGTCACGACGATTCCCGCCTCGGCGTACTGGGGCGTGGCGCTCGGCGCCGGCGAAGCGAGCGGGGCCGCCGGCGCGCTGGTCGTGCTCGCGGTCAACGTCTGCCTGCTGGTGGTCTCGGGAACCGTCACGCTGCTGACTCAGCGGTGGCTCGTCCGCCGCGGTAGGTGAGGGCTGTACTCGCGGCGCGGCCGGGGCGCCCGCCGGTGTCCGTTATGCGTTTGCCTCCGCAAACTCGGGCCTTGCCTGACCGGCGCCCTCGGCGTGCGCTGCCTGGGGTTCGCTCGCGGAAGCCCGCAGTAGTTGAGCGCTCAGGACGGCAGCCAGGGCGGCGAACGCAGCGCCGATCATGAACGCGATGTGGTATCCACCCACGAGTGCGCTGAGATGACCGTGGCCGTCCGCAAGCAAGTGGCTGGTTCGCGATGCGGCGACGCTCGCGAGGACCGCGAGTCCGAGCGCTCCCCCCATCATGAATGACGTGTTGACGATTCCCGAGGCGAGGCCGGCCTCGCTCTGCTCGACGTCCCCCATCGCCGCCAGCAGCAACGGGTTGAAGGCCGTGCCGGCGCCGAACCCCAGCAGGGCCATGCTCGGCAACACGTCGATCACGAAGTGGCCGTGCACCGGCGTGCGCGCCAGCAACGCGAGACCCATGGCGGCGAGTGCCAAGCCGGCGACGAGCGGCGCCTTGATCCCGAAGCGCATCACGAGCTTGGCGGACAGACCGAGCGACAACGCTGCCATGATCAGATTCGCGGGCAGGAACGCGAGTCCCACCTGAAGCGGGGTGTAGCCGAGCACGAGCTGCAGATACAGCGCCGACAGGAAGAACCAGGCGAACATCGCCCCCGCCCACAGCACGCCGACACCGTTCGCGGTCGCGAGGTTCCGGCGCCGGAACAGGCTCAGCGGCATCAGCGGTGAGCGGACCCGCGACTCGACCGCGAGGAACGCTGCGATCAGCGTCGCGGCGCCCGCCAGCAGGCCGATCGTCTGGCCCGACAGCCATCCGGCCTGATTGCCGTTGACGATCGCATAGACGGCGAGCATCAACCCGGTGGTCACGATCACCGCGCCCGCCACGTCGAGGCGCCCGCGAGCCTCCGCACGGCGACCGGCGGGCAGCAGCCGGAGCGAGCACCCGCACACGACGATCCCGATCGGCACGTTGACGAGGAAGATCCAGTGCCAGTTCAGCAGGTCGGTCAGAACGCCGCCGAGCAGAACGCCGATCGTGCCGCCGCCGGCCGCGACAAAGCCGAACACGCCCATCGCCTTCGCGCGGTCCGCGGGCTCGACGAACAGCGACACGATCAGCGACAGCGAGACGGCGGAGACGATCGCTCCCCCGAACCCCTGCACGGCCCGCGCGGCGACCAGGACACCTTGGGCATCGGCAAGCCCGCACGCGAGTGACGCAAGCGTGAACAGCGTGATCCCGCCGATGAACAGGCGGCGGTGGCCGAAGTGGTCGCCCAGCCGCCCGCCGAGGAGCAGAAAGCCGCCGAACGTGAGCATGTAGGCGTTCACGACCCAGGCGAGTGATGTCTGGGTGAAATGGAGGTCGCCGCGGATCGACGGAAGTGCCACGTTCACGATCGTCGTGTCGAGCACGATCATCAGCGACCCCATGCACAACAGAATCAGGGCAGTCCAGCGGTGTCGGTTATCCGAGTTCATGGTCGCGGTTCCTTTCGGTCGCGTCGCATCGAGCTTCAGTGGCTTAGACAGCGCTCGAGCGCGAGACTCATCGGCGGGGGAACTCGATCACGTTCCCGGGCGATCCGCCGGCCGGCGCGACGCGCCTGGGGCGGCGTCGCCTGCCGATCAGGCTCCGCCTCTCTCGCGATCGCGCGGAACGCCTGAAGTCGGCGGCCAGGCGCTCGGCGGCGGCCTGCCGATGCAGGTCGTCAATCCGGGGCATGACCGCGAGATATCCGATGTGGCTCTTCATGGTGCCTCCTCACTGACTCGCCGCACGAATCTAGGCTGAGGACGAGCCGCCGAGAAGATCCAATTCGGAGCCGGTTCAGGGGACCGATTCCGAGCGCTTGGCCCGCGCCGGCTACCCCCCGGGGCGCGCGCAAGCGCGCCCTCTCTCCCCACCCGATGGGTGGAACTAGCTCATCACGGCGCTGAGCTCCTGCACGGCGCGGCGCAGGGCGATCTCGCTCAGCTGGGCGTAGCCGAGGATCAGCGCCGGCGGCATCGGCGCGACGCAGGTGCAGTGGCGATGGATCGCGTGCACGGCGACGCCACGCCTGCGCGCGGCACCGGCGATCGCGCTCTCGTCGGCACCTTCGGGAAGCCACGCCATCAGGTGCAATCCCGCGGCCGCGCCACCGATCCGAACCTGAGGAACGTACTCCGCGAGCGCTGACACCAGGGCGTCGCGCCGGCGCCGATAGATGCGGCGGGTGCGGCGCATGTGGCGGTCGAGCTCCCCGGAGGACAGGAAATCGGCGAACGCGAGCTGCTGGACAGCGGAGGGGCTTGACCCGGTGATGAAGTACTGCTTCATGACATCGGTGATGAAGCGGCGGGGCAGGACGATCCAGCCGAGCCGCATCGCCGGCGCGAGCGTCTTGCTGGCCGTGGCGAAGAACGCGACGTGATCGGGGGCCATCCCCTGCAGGGCCGCCACGGGCTCGCGGTCATACCGGTACTCGGCGTCGTAGTCGTCCTCCAGAATCAGCGCGTCGCGCCGGCGGGCCCAGTCGAGCAGCGCCGAGCGTCGCCCGGGGCTCATCACGACGCCGGTTGGGAAGTGATGAGCCGGAGTCACCGTGACCGCGTCGACGTCGTCGAGCCGCTCGAGCTCCTCGACCACCAGCCCACGCTCGTCGACCGGCCCGAGACGATCGGATCGGCGTTCGAAGGGATCGACGTCGTCATCAACACCGCGCCCCACGCCGGCCTCGTCGCGGAGCGGTTCGTGATCGAGCACGGCGGCGTTCTCCTGAACACCTCGGCGGTTTCGGTCGCGCACGTCGAGCCGCTCAGCGAGCCGGGCCCAGGTGCGGTGGGGACGGTTGTCCTCGGCGCCGGCATCGCCCCCGGGCTGACGAACCTCGTGGCGGCGGAGTTGCTCGGGGCGTATCCCGATGCCGACGAGATCGAGGTGGTCTTCACGTTCTCGGTCGCCGCGACCAGCGGCCCCGATGGCGTCGAGTTCGTGCACCGGCATTTGACGGCGACGCCTCGCCACGAAACGGTCGAGGTGCCGCTCCCACCTCCGTTCGGGATCCGGGAGTGCCTGGGCTTCGCTGAGCAGGAACGGGCCTGGATCGGGGGTCTCGCGGGACCGCGAGCCGTGCGGTGCTACGCGTGCTTCGCCGAGCCCGGCGTACACAGTGCGCTGCTCGCCCGCAATCAGCGCGGGACGTTCGCCGAACTCCCTCGCGCCGCTCCCGCTGCGCGTCCGGCCGCGGGTCAAACGCGCGTCAGCAGCGAGCCGGTCGCGCACTGGGTTTGTGTGCGCCGGAGGGGTACGCGGCTCGCAGCCAAGACGATCCGCTGCGACGGTGACTACATCGGCGCCGCGTACGCGACGCTGGCGCTCGCCCACGCCCTCCAGGATGCTCGAGCGCGGGCGCTGCTGCCTCGAGGTGTGTTCGGACCCGAGGGGCTGGTCGAGCTCGCGCAGCTCGCTCCGTACCTGTCGGCCACGGGGATCAGCGTCGTCACGCAGGCCGTGTAGGCGTGGGGGCCTGGCTCCCGCCCACTGTCTCCCCGCCAGGGCGGATTGGACCGCAGATCGCGCTCGCGATTGGTGCTTCTCAAGGGCGCCCGGCGCCGTTAGCTTCAACCGCATGCGAACCTCGGACACTCTCGAGCTTCGGGCCGACATGATCGATCGGCTGCTCGAGTTCTACTGCGAATGGAGAGAGGAGTGCGCGGAGGTGCACGCGGCTTACGAGCGTTTCTCGAATGCCGTTGCGGCGGACCGAGCCCTCGCCTACGCCGCGTACATCGCGGCGCTGGACCGGGAGGACACCGCCGCCTGGATGTATGCCGTTCAGATCAGCCACGTCTCCTCGCGAATCGGTGGCGGCCGCGGAGGCGAAACCGCGCTGCTCCGTGGGTTCCTCGAGAATCCCCAGCCGTGTGGTTCACGCTCGGCGCGAGCGCGGTGACGCGCGCCTCACGGCTGCAGTTGCGCTCGCCGACGCCGGACGACCCGGCCGCGGGCTAGCGGGTTCCGGGGGTCAGCGTCACGCCCCGGAGCACCTGGCCCGAGCGAGCGCCGCGGATCGTCGTGAAGCTGTCGGACCTGGCCAGCGTCGTCGCGTTTAGTGGATCAGAGACTGCGACCAGCTTGTCTGGATCAGCTCCCTGGTCGCCGCTGCCACTGACCGTCGAGGTGATCGCCCAGATGGTCGCGGTTTCCGTCGCGGTTGACGTGGCCGGGCCAGCGTTGTCGGGAAGCCCTTGAGGATGCACATGTTGCTCGGCAGCCCGGTGCTCGGCAGCCCGGTGCTCGTCAGCGTCGAGGGGTCATAGGCGAGCGGGCTCGTCGGAAGCGCCGCGCCGGGCTGGGGCAGGCCGACTCCGCCCGTTGGACACGCGTTGCCGGTGGTGTCCACGAAATACAGGGTGTTGACGCCGTTGCCGCCGCTGCCCTTCGTGTAGTAGAGGACGTTGTCGAAGATGCCGATCCCGCGGAAGTTGTCGTCCTTGCCGAGTTTGTCCGGCTTGTCGCCCAGCTGCGTCACGTTGAAGCTGGCGACCGGCGTCGGCTCCCCGGGCGTCTGGTCCGCCTCGGGCTCGAACGCCGGAGACATGATCTGTGCTCCCGCGGCCAGCAGGATGCCGGCCAATTGCGCGCCCGAGCCGTTGCCGGCATTGCCGGCGGCGTAGTAGACGTCGGCCTGGTTGTTGAGGATCGCCGCGGCGGCCGTTGTTGCCGCTGTAGGCGTTGGTCTCGGTGAAGTGGAAGCGGCCGAAGCGATCGAGCTCCGCGACCACCCGGTAGAACGCTCCGGGGACCGGATTAGTCGGGTCGATCACGCCGGGGGTATTGGAGTTGGAAGCGTCGAGGGCACTCGACCGGCGCCGCGTATCCCATGAACGTGACATCCCGGCCGTCCGTGGAGCGGTTCAGAGCCAGCTCTGACTTCGACGAGAAGCTCGTGACCAGGTCGTCTGGCGGCACCCTGATCGTGTCGATCCGCCGTCCCCACGGAGTCAGCTCGTCGAGCAAGACCTTGGCGGTGACACCGAAGCTTCCGTCCACGAGGTCGTTGATGAACACGTACGGGTACGCCCCGTCGTTGGTCGCCGTGACGCAGTTGCCCGCGGTGCATCCGGGCGGGAGTTGGGTGACCCCCGGCTCGATGTCTGCGGGCGTGTAGACGCTCGTGCTGACCAGCAGGTTGCCGGGTATCAGCAACTCGTGCCGGTGGCGCCAGTGTCCGTGGTCCCGACCGGCCTGCGCCGGGGCGGCCGAGGCCTGCACCGGCGCGGCCAACGCCGCTCCAAACACGCTCACGGCAATCGTGATGAGGACTCTGCGACCCACCAGCATTCCCAGCATTAGCCCTCCCGTACGGCGCGTGCTCGATGACGTTGACGCGGGGCACCGTATTGGCGCTACGGCGCCCAGAAGTGAACCTGCCGTTAATCAACTCGCCCCGCGGTCAAGCGGCGGACCGCACGATACGCGGCCTCCATCTGTACGACGCAGCAGGACGGACGATTTGGACAGCTGCAATGCTGCGATGGACACGGAGCGGAGAGGTCGTCAACGACGAGAGGAGCAAGATGACGGGAAAGGCTGACTTCACCCCCCAGGAGTGGGAGCTCGTACTCGAAGCACCGCCGAGCGCCGGGATGATCGTGGTCACGGCGGGGCGCGGCGGCACGATCCGCGAGACGTTTGCGATCGCCAAGGCGTACGTGGACGCGCGCCAGCAGCACGGCGAGAGCGAGTTGGTCGACGAGATCGTCGCGGCCAAGCCCGAGATCGACCACACGCGCTACCACTCGGTCGACGAGCTCAAGCAACACGGCCTGCAGCGCGTGCGGGACGCGGTGGAGCTGCTCCAGCGCAAGGCGACGCCCGACGAGGTGGCCGGCTATCGGCGCTTCGTGCTGGCGCTGGCGGACAAAGTGGCGGCCGCGCACCGGGAAGGTGGAGCAGCGGTCAGCGACCCCGAGAAGGCCGCGATCGACGAGATCTCGGTTGCGCTCGGCAGCTAGGCCGGGCTAGGCGACGCGAACTTGTGAGATCCCCGGCTGCTAGCCGGTGCTGCCGAACTCGTCGAGCAGCGCTTCGATTCGCCCGACCGGCTCGAACCCGAGCCGCTCCAAGATTGGTTGGGACATCGCACCGGCCTGCGTGAGCAGCGCCGGTGCTGCCGCGCTCGCGACCTCGCGCCAGCGGGCGTCGATCAGCGCGCGGTAGACGCCCCGACCGCGTGCCCGCGGCAGTGTGGCGCCGCCGAACAGCGCCAGCCCATACGGCGTCCATGAGCACGTACCCGCACCGACGATCTCGCCCTCCAGCCAGACGGCGTGCATGACGCTCGGAGACCGCCGGCGCTTCAGAACGTTGGCGCGCTGCTCGGCGATCTCCTCCGGATCGGCACCAAACGCCTCGAGCTGGACCTCGGTGGCGGCCACGTATTCATCCTCCGTCTCGACGCGGCGAGCCAGCAGGCCCTCCGGCGGCGCGGGCGGCTCGCTGCGCAGCACGAGCGCCACCGCGAACGGGTCGCGATCGCGCGCCAGCCCGCGCCGCAACAGCTGCACCGCCAGATCATCGGGCTCCGCGGCGCTGCCGATCTCCCACTGCGTCCTGGTCCGCCCCCGCTCGAGTAGCAGCGACCTGACCTCCGCCAGCACGGCGTCGAGCTCCTCGCGCGCAAAGCGCTGCCGCTGAACGGTGTTGGAGAGCGTGCCTTCCGCCATGCAGAGCGTGTAGTGATCGGTCTCGATTCGTTCCTCGCCGGGGCCGAGCTCGGTGAACGAGTTCGGGTACTCGGCAGCCTCGCGCAACACGAGCTCAGCCTATCGGCCGACCTAGCCCGTCACCGCTCGTAGCTGGCGGGAATCCACGCTCGCGTACTGACCGCAATCGTGTTCCAGGCGTTGATGGCAACGATCAGTGCGACGAGCGCGGCGATCTCGTCCTCGGCGAAGTGGGCGGCAACGGCCTCGTACGCCTCAGACGGCACGTGGTCGTGGGCGAGCAGCGTGACCGACTCGGTGAACGCGAGCGCCGCACGCTCGCGGTCGGTGAAGAACGGCGTCTCCGGCCAGACCGCCAACCCGTACAGGCGCTGTTCGGTCTCGCCGATGGCGCGCGCGTCCTTGGTGTGCATGTCGACGCAGTAGGCGCAGCCATTGAGTTGCGAAGCGCGGATGCGCACGAGCTCGCGCAGGCGCTGGTCGATGCCGGCCTCGTCGAGCTGTTTCGTGGCCGCGTGGTCGAGATGACTCATTGCGCGGTAGAAGCCGGCCGCGTGCTTCTCGAACTCGAGCCGGACAGGAATCTCCGGGGTGGTCCCCGTGGTGGTGTTCGTCATGGGTTCAGCCTACGACGCCAGAGGCCTGAGGTTAAGGTCCACCCTTGTGACGGATACGTGGGCCAATTTGGAACCTACCTCCACCTCGAGATCGCCCGGTGGGTGCCGTGCTCGCGCGCCGCTTGGGGCTCAGCCGCGGAGATCGGTGACGGCCGAGGCTCAGCCCAGGAGATCGGCGACGGTTGAGACTCAGCCCAGGAGATCGGCGACGGTCGCGATTCCGCGCTTGATCGCCACTTCGGTCAGGTCGCCGAACCCGAGCGCCAGTTGCGGTGGGCGAGTCTGCCCGTCGGCGCGGTAGCGGCTCATCGGGTAGAGGCCGATCGATCGCTCGCGCGCGCGGGAAACCACCTGCGGCTCGTCGGCACTGTCAGGCAGGGCGGCGACGGCGTGGATGCCGGCCGCCAGCCCGTGCAGCGCCACGTGCGGCGCGTGTTCGGCGAGCGCCTCGATCAGCGCCCGGCGGCGGCCGGCGTAGACGCCCCGCATCCGCCGCAGGTGGCGATCGAACCGCCCCGACTCGATCAGCGTCGACAGCGCGAGCTGCTCGAGCATCGGTGAGCCGCGGTCATCTTGGTGCTTCTCCTCGACGATCGCGTCCACCAGCCTCGCCGGGCACACGATCCACCCGAGGCGCAGCGCCGGAGACAGCGACTTGCTGACCGTTCCGATCATCGCCACGCGGTGCGGAGCGAGGCCCTGCAGCGCGCCGACTGGCTCGCGGTCATAGCGGAACTCTGAGTCATAGTCGTCCTCGACAATCGTGGCGTCGGCGGCGTCGGCCCATTCGACCAGCGCCTGACGGCGTTCCGGGGCGAGCACGACGCCCGTCGGAGACTGATGCGCCGGCGTCAGCAACACCCCGCGCGCATCGGTGGCCGCGAGCGCGTCCACGTCGACGCCGTGCCCATCGACGGGAACGGTGGTCGCTTCCAGCCCCCAGCGGGTGGCGGTGGCGCGGTCGCTGGCGTAACCGGGATCCTCGAACGCGACGACGCGCACCCCCTCCCGCGCCAGCACCCGCAGCACGAGATTGAATCCCTGCGCGAATCCGGCGCAAACCACGATTAGCTCCGGGTCGGCGACCGCGCCGCGGACCCGGCGGACATACGCGGCCAGCACCTCGCGCAGCCGCTGGCTGCCGCGTGGGTCGCCGTACCCGAACACCTCGGCCGGTGCGGTGCGGCTGACCTCGCGCATCGCCCACATCCAATCCTGGCGGGGGAAGCTGGCGAGATCGGGCCAGCCTAGCCGGAAGTCGATCTTGAGTCGCGCCGCCGGCGCGGTTTGAGCCGCCGGCGCGGCTTGAGCCGGCCCGGTTTGAGCTGCCAGCGCGGCTTGAGACGCCGGCGGGCGCGCGCCGGCCGCGGCCGCGCCGGGGCCAGGCGCCCCGGGCGCGCGCGGATCGGGCGCGCGCGGATCGGGCGCGGCCCCGGCGGCGACCCGCGTGCCCGACCCGGTCCGCGCGCTCAGATAGCCCTCGGCCAGCAGCTGCGCGTAGCTCTCCTGCACCAACCCGCGTGAGACCCCGAGCTCGCGGGCCAACGTGCGCGAGGAGGGAAGCCGCTCGTCCGGCGCCAAACGACGCGAGCGGATCGCCTCGCGCAGCTCCCGCTCGAGCTGTGAGCCGAGCGGCTCGCCGCGGTCGCGGTCCAACCGCAGCAGCAGCTCCGGTCCCAAACCGGACCATTGGATCGACACGAAATTGGATCTTATCAGCGATCCGCTTCAGATCTACAGTGCGGCCTATGAGCACGGTCCCGAGCACGTCGCGAAGCCAGCACAGACTGATGCGCGCAGCCGGGCCCGGCGCTTTTGCGCTGCTGGCGATCTCGGTCCTCGCCCGCCTGCCTCAGGCGATGTTCAGCATCGGGCTGCTCGTGCACGTCCATCGGCTCACTGGCTCGTTTGCGGTGGCCGGCATCGTGAGCGGGTCCTACGTGATCGCGTGTGGCGTGGGCTCGCCGCTGCTCGGCAAACTCGTCGACCGCTGCGGCCAGACCTTGGTGCTGGTGTCGACCGCGCTGGCATCGGCGCTGCTGCTCGCCGTGGTTGCCATGCTCCCGTCGAGCGCGCCCGATTGCCTGCTGATCGCGCTCGCGGGCGCCATCGGCCTGGTGAGTCCGCCGCTCGAAGCCTGCGCCCGGGCGCTCCTGCCGACAGTTGTCTGCGACCCCGCCGCGCTCCCGGCCGCCTACACGTTTGAGGCGACCGCCATCGAGCTGACCTTCATCTTCGGTCCGCCGCTTGCGCTCGGCCTCGCAGCGGTCTGGTCGACCGGCGGCGCGCTGGCGGCGAGTGGGGTCGTCCTGCTTCTCGCCACCGTCGCGTTCGCCGCGCAACCTGCTTCGCGTCGCTGGCGAGCGGTTGGTGGTGGTTCGCGGCGGCCCGGCGGGTCGCTGCGTTCACCGGCGATGCGGACGCTCGTCCTGATCCTGGTCGCGGTGGGCGCGGTATTCGGCGCGGTCGACGTCGCCGTCACGTCCGCTGCAACCGCGCTCGGGAGCACTGCCGCCGCTGGCCCGCTGCTCGGGATCTGGGGCGCTGGATCGCTGCTGGGGGGGATCGCCGCCACGCGGTTCGGCGGCGCGGGGGGCCGCGCCCGCGGGCTCGTGGTGCTCGTGGCCGGGCTCGCGCTTGGCCACGCGGCCCTGATCGCGACGACGGGCAGCCTGCTGGCAATCGGATCCGCCCTGCTCGTCGCCGGCGCCTGGATCGCTCCCGCCACCGGCGCGATCTATGCGATCGCCAGCGAAGCCGCTCCGGCCGGAACCCGGACCGAGGCGTTCGCGTGGATCTTCACGGCGGAAGCGACCGGCGCCTCGATCGGCGCGGCCGCGGCGGGAGCGTTGACGCAAAGCGCCGGCGCACCAGCCGCGTTCGCCCTCGCCGGCGCGGCCGGGGCGGTCGCGGTGCTCATAACCGTCCTGCGACGCCACACCCTCGATCCGCCGGAGCCGCGCGGCTGCGGCGACATGGAGGTGGCGCTCGTCGCTCCATGAGGCGATGAGTTTCGGGGCCGTCCGCGGTCTCGGTAATCGACTACGACGTGTTACCAGGCAAGAGGAGACGGCCATGTACACCACCGCGTCCGATATCGCGGTCCGTGAGCTGGATCGCCGGACCAACGACGGCATCGACGTGAGGCTGCTGTGGAACCCGCGGACAGATCGCGTCTCGGTGCTCGTCGAAGATGAGCGCACTCGTGCCTCGTTCGAGCTCGAGGTCGCCGCGGCGGACGCGCTGGCGGCGTTCCGTCACCCGTTCGCCTACAGCCGGCACATTCACCGACGGAGCGACAACCATCCTCTAGGGAAACCGATCGAGCCGCGTTCCTAGCGAGTTCTGGATGGTTGATTCCACGTCCGGTTTGACCCGGGAGCTGCGAGCCATGGCGCGGCGCCGTCCGGCGCAGGCGGTGGTCGCCGGACGAGTCGGCAACCCGCGCCTGAGAGTCGCGAGCGCCGGACGTGGGCCATCGAGTCGCGCTATAGCAGTGACTCGATGGCCCACGTCTGCCACGTTCGAACAACGCCTCTGTTTATCCGACACGCTCCATGTAGCCCAGCGTGTTCGAAGCCTCGGCGTCCGACATCGCGGCACGTTGGGGCCGCTTCTCCGGAGAGGCCGTTCGTGATCGCGACCGCCCCCCACACCGCGACCACCCCCGCCGGCGACCGCCCCGCCACCACCCAGCGCCATGATTGAATCGCGCCCCATGACCGATTCCCTCTGCGCTGAGACAGTTCAAATCGCCGGCGACCACGGCGATGACATCGAGGCCTATCTGGCCCGCCCCGCCGGCGACGGACCGCGCGGTGGCGTGGTCGTGATCCACCACCTGCCCGGCTATGACCGGGGGACGAAGGAGATCGTCCGACGGTTCGCCGAGCTCGGCTACGACGCGATCTGCCCCAATCTGTATTGGCGCGAGGCGCCCGGAGCAGCCCCCGACGACGCGGCGGCGACAGCGCGGGCGCAGGGTGGCGTACCCGACGAGCGGCTGGTCGGCGACGTCGGTGGCGCCGCCGCCTATCTGCGCTCGCTGCCCAGCTCGAACGGCAAGGTCGGGGTGATCGGCTACTGCTCGGGCGGCCGGCAGGCCGTGCTCGCCGCGTGCAACGTCGATCTCGACGCCGCCGTCGACTGCTACGGCGCGTTCGTCGTCGGCACCCCGCCCGAGGGCTTCCCGCTCAAGGCTGGGAACATCGTCGACCAGCTGCCCAACCTCCGCGCGCCGCTGCTCGGACTGTTCGGCAACGAGGATTCGCATCCCAGCCCCGAGCAGGTCGACGAGCTCGACCGGATCCTCAGCGCCGAGAACAAGCCTCACGAGTTCCACCGCTACGACGATGCCGGCCACGCGTTCTTCGGCGTCGAGCGCCCGTCCTACCGGGTGGCGGCGGCGAATGACGGCTGGGAGCGGATCACGGCGTTCTACAAGACCTACCTCGGAGGCTGAACATGTGCACGTACGCGACCGTGAAGACGCCGATCGAGGGCAGCGCGAAGGGACCGGGCAGCAGCTGGTTCCACGTCACCGACGGCACTGTCTACTTCGATCATCCCGTTCACGCGATGGCCGAGCACACCCTCAACATCGACCTCGCCGACCCGGCCAAGGGGCCATCGGCCCGGGTTGCCGTCGAGCTCACCGCCGCCTCCGCCCGAGAGCTGATCGCGGCGATCCAGGCCGCGCTGGACTCGGCGCCGCCTGAGCTGGCCGCCTAACCCCCCGCTGCACGCGTGCCAACCGTCAGCCGAGCGGGTGTAGGCTAGCCGCTGCTAACCGGGCGTTAGCCAAACAACCCCCCACCCAAGGAGGCCCGCGATGACAGACAGCGTATACCGCGTCACTGGAAGTGATTGGTGTCAGTAGCGAGTCGTGGGAAGCCGCCGCGCGAAGTGCGGTGGAGACGGCGGCCAAGAGCGTTCGCGACCTCCGGGTGGCGTAGGTGCTGCGCGAGGACGTGACGATCGAGAACGGCGGGATCGTGAGCTACAGGGTTCGGCTCGGCATCTCGTTCAAGTTCGAATCCGGCGAGTGAGCATCAGGCGGGGGCGCACAGCCGCCGCCCGTTGACAGCTCCGGTCCGGCGCCGCGCTCGTGGCTGACACGTGATGTCGTGCCTCAGCGTCGGGTTGAGTCGGGGGCACCGCCAGCCCCGGCTGCCATCTGGCAGCGAGTATCGTGAGCTACATGCCGCCGGACTCAGACACCCAGCAAGCCGAACCGAAGGCCGCGCCGCCAGCGCCGATGCCGCGCGATCAGGGTGGTTGGCGGGTGGCGCCGGCGCCGGACGGCCGGGGCACGCCGGAGCAGCACAAACCGCGCCCGCCGCACCGGTGGCGGGGCTTCTGGATCTTCGTGATCGCGTTGCTGGCGCTGAATTGGATCTCCGTGCTGGCGTTCCAGGCGCCCGGGCAGCCGCGGGTGAAGGTGCCGTTCAGTCCCTATTTCCTGCAGGAGCTCCAGGCCGGCCAGGTCAAGTCGATCTCCTCGAAGGGCGACACGATCCAGGGCACGTTCAAAGCCAAGGTGAAATACCCGCCGAGCGACACGAATGCGACGCCGACCACGCTGTTCTCGACGCAGGTGCCGTCGTTCTGGAACAACACCGAGCTGACGGCGCAGCTGCAGGCGGAGAAGGTCGAAGTCAACGCCACCAATCCCAATCCGGGGACCTCGCTACTGGCCGAGCTCCTCCTCGGCTTCGGCCCGACGCTGCTGCTGGTCGGGTTGTTCGTGCTGCTGGCCCGGCGCGCGAGCGCTGGTGGCGGGATGGGCGCACTGGGGAACTTCGGCCGCTCGCAGGCCCGCCGGGTCGATCCGGAGAAGATCCGCGTCACGTTCGATGACGTCGCCGGGATCGACGAGGCGAAGGCGGAGCTGACCGAGATCGTGGATTTCCTGAAGACCCCCGACCGGTATCAGAAGCTGGGCGGCCGGATGCCGCACGGGGTGCTGTTGTTCGGCCCACCGGGTACCGGCAAGACGCTGCTCGCCCGTGCCGTCGCCGGCGAGGCGCACGCCGCCTTCTTCTCGATCGCGGCCTCGGAGTTCATCGAGGCGATCGTCGGGGTCGGCGCCTCGCGCGTGCGCGATCTGTTCGCGAAGGCCAAGGAGGCCGCGCCGGCGATCATCTTCATCGACGAGCTCGACGCGATCGGCCGCTCGAGGCAGGGCTCGATCTCGGTCACCGGCGCCAACGACGAGCGTGAGCAGACGCTCGATCAGATCCTGACCGAGATGGACGGCTTCGAGCCGACCCAAGCCGTCGTGGTGCTCGGGGCCACCAACCGGCCGGAGATCCTCGACCCGGCGCTGCTGCGCCCCGGGCGCTTTGACCGCCGCGTGGCCGTGCAGCCCCCCGACCGCGCCGGCCGCCGACAGATCCTCGCCGTGCACACGCGCTCGCTGCCCCTCGCCGACGACGTCGACCTCGATGCACTCGCCGCCGCGACGGTCGGGATGGTCGGGGCCGACCTGGCCAACCTGGCCAACGAGGCGGCGCTGCTGGCAGCCCGCCGCGAGCACGACAAGGTGCAGATGTCAGACCTCACCGACTCGCTCGAGAAGATCATGCTCGGGGCGCCGCGCGGGATCATCCTCTCACCGGAAGACCGCGAGCGGACCGCGTACCACGAATCCGGGCATGCGCTGGTGGGCATGCTCACCCCTGATGCCGATCCGGTGCGCAAGGTCTCGATCATTCCGCGCGGGATGGCGCTCGGGGTGACGCTCGCCACGCCCGACGCCGACCGCGTCTCCTACTCGCGCGAGGATCTCGATGCCAAGATCAGGGTCGCCCTCGGCGGGCGCGTCTCGGAGGAGGTCGTGTACGGCAAGATCACCACCGGCGCCGAATCGGATATCCAGCAGCTCACCCAGATCGCGCGCCAGATGGTCGGGCGGTGGGGCATGAGCGACAAGGTCGGGCCGATCGCCGTGCTGCCGAGTGAGGGCCAGGGGTCGCTCCTGCCCGGGGTCAGCGAAACCTCCCCGCAAACCCAGTGGCTGATCGACGAAGAGGTCCGCCGCCTCGTCGACGAAGCCCACGTCGAGGTCACGAAGCTGCTCACCGAGCACCGCGACCAACTCGAGAACCTCACCCACGCCCTGCTCCAGGCCGAAACGCTCGACGCGCCGGAAGCCTACGCCGCCGCCGGCGCGCCGATGCGCGCCGCAGAGCTGGTGCCCGAGGCCGGCGCGGTCAAAGAACCCGCTTGACGCGCGGGCCCCGCTTCACGGACCGACGTTCTGGAGACGGACCTGGCCGCGGGCGATCAATTTGTCGTCCTCGTGACGGCGAATCTCGACCTGCCACAGCTGCTGGGTGCTGCCTTGGTGGATCGGCGTCGCGAGCACGCGCAGGCGGCCGCTTCGGTGGGGGCGCACGAAGTCCGTGACGTTCGTGACGCCGACGGCTTGCTGGCCGCGGGCCTTGACCGCCTGGTAGGCGCCGGTCGTCGCGAACGTCTCGATCACCGCCGTGTAGAGCCCGCCGTGGACGAGTCCCCACGGCTGGTGGTGTCGCTCATCGGCGGCGACTGACCCGCTGACCCGGCTCGGACCAACCTCCTCGAAGTCGATCTCGAGCAGCTTCATCAGCTCGCTCGAGCCAACCGGCATCGCCGTCTGCGTGTCTTCGCTCATACGCGCTGTAAGACGGTGCCGGTTTCGCCAGCCGCCGGTTCGCTCGGCGCCACCACCGGCTGGCGCCTGTTCCTCAGCAGCGCCAGGCCGACGAGGCCGCCGGCGAACGAGATCGCCGCGATCACAATCGATCCGTTCTGATAGGCGCCCAGCGTGGCCGCGGGCGAAGCGGGCGAGCCGAGGATCGCGATCAGCAACGCGACCCCGACCGCGAGCCCGATCTGGCGCAGCATGTTGACGACCGCCGAGCCCGTCGCGAACGCGTGCGAAGGCAGCGAGGACGTGGCCGTGGCCATCAGCGTCGGCAAGGTCAGCCCAACGCCGATCCCGGTCAGCAGCATCCCGCCGAGCATGTCGTTGACGTAGTCGGGCGCGAGGCCGATGGCCAGCGCCCACCACGCGGCGCCGGCGGCGAAGATCGTCGAGCCGGCGGCGATCACCAGCCCCGCTCCGAAGCGGACGATCAGCCGCCCGGCGACGAGGAACGCGAACAGCGGCACCATGATCGGACCGGGGGCGATCGAGAGGCCGGTGCTCAGTGCCGACCAGTGCCAGACGTCCTGGGCCCAGAGCACCCGGGAGAGCAGCATCGCCCCGAACGCCGCCGAGAACAACAGAGCGACGATCGACGCGCCCGTAAACGGCCGCAGCCTGAACAGGTCACGGTCGATCAGCGGGTTCCGGTGCCACGCCGTGTGCAGCGCGAACAGCGCCAGCGCGACGGCGCTCAGCGTCAGCACCCCGATCGTCCTGGCGTCTGCCCATCCCCAGCTATCGCCATTGACGAGGCCGAGCGCCAGCGCGCCGACGCCACCGGTGATCAGCACGGCCCCCAACGCGTCGGGCACGGGCACCGGGTAACCGGGCACGCTCGGCAGCCGGCGCCAGCCGATCGCGAGCGCCGCGAGGCCGATCGGCACGTTGACGAAGAACACCCAGCGCCAGCTGGCCGCGACCAGCAGACCACCGACCACCGGGCCGAGCGCGGCGGCGAGGCCGCCGACAGCCGTCCAGGCTCGGACCGCTCCGTGGCGCCGCTCCGGCGGCGTGCTGGCGAGGATCAAGCCGAGCGACGTCGGGGTCAGCAGCGCCGCCCCGGCCGCCTGCACGACGCGGAACGCGACCAGCATCGCGACGCTGCTCGCCGCGCCGCAGGCCGCGGAGGCGGCGACGAACACGGCCACGCCGAGCAGGAAGGCGCGATCGCGGCGATAGCGCTCGGCCAGGCGGCCGAACAGCACCAGCAGCGCGGCGTAGACGATCGCGTATCCGTTCAGCACCCAGGAGAGGTCGGCCAGGCTGTTGCCGTGAACGTGAAAGTCACGGCCGATCTGAGGCAGGGCGACGTTGACGATGAACAGGTCGAGGCTCGCCAGCACGACGCCGGCGCACACGATCACCAGCACCAGCGTCGGCGAGGCGTCCCGCCGGGGCTGACTTAGCTTCATCACAGCCAGAACATAACACAACTGACTTAGTAGTGCAAAAGTCAGCTATGATGGCGCCATGACCACAGCTCTACGAATGACCGGATCACTGGATCCGCGCGGCGCCTGGACCGCCGATCGCTGCACGGTCGCCAAGGCGCTGGATGTCGTCAGCACCCGGTCGGCGTTTCTGATCCTGCGCGAGGCCTTCTACGGCACCACCCGGTTCGACGACTTCGCGCAGCGCGTCGGGATCAGCGAACCCGTCACCGCCGCGCGGCTGCACGACCTGGTCGATCACGGGCTGCTCGAGCGCGAGGACTACCGCGAGCCCGGACAGCGGACCCGCCAGCGCTATCGGCTCACGGACAAGGGCGCCGACCTTTTCCCGGCGCTTGCGGCGCTGATGCAGTGGGGTGACCGCTGGCTCGACGATCGCGGCGGACCGGTGGAACTGCGCCATCGGGAGTGCGGCGAGGCGGTCACGGTCCAGCTCCGGTGCGCCGCCGGACACGAGGTCAGCAGCAGTGAGTTGGATCTGGCGCGGCGGGCACGGGGAGGCCCGACCTGAGGGATCGGGGGGCGCCGTTAACTCGCCAGGGCTCAGGTTCGTCCGCTTAACTGCCGACAATTAGCTCGAGGGCCAGCCGGACGCGGCCAGGCAGCAGCCGAGCTCGTGGTCGGGCATGGTCCCAGACAGGGGTGGACAATGATCGACGACGATCCCAGACTGCAGCTAGGGGCATACATCACCGATGGGGTTGACCTCTACGAGGTCACGGGACTACAGCGGGGGCCCGGAGTGATGGGCGTCTGCACGGTTCGTGTGATGGTCGAGAACTGCCGCAACCTTCGCGCCCTCGAGTTTCTCCCGGACAAGATCACCTTGGCGTTCAATTTGGTCCGCCTGGGACCCGCCGGCGTCGGACCCGATCTCCAAGAGGAGCCCGCGTAATCAGGCGGGAATGAGGATTCCGCGGCCCTGGAGCCGGCCTCCGTCGAGATCGGCCATCGCGTCGTTGATCGCGTCGAGCGGGTAGGTGCTGGTGTGGAGGGTGACTTTGCCCTGCGCGGTCAGCGTCATCAGCTCGACGAGGTCGTTGTAGGTTCCGACCAGGTTGCCGATGAACGAGATCTCACGCGAGATTACGTCGATTGTCGGGATGTCGATGTTCTCGCCGTAGCCGATCACGTAGTAGAAGCCGCCGTCGCGGACCATCGCGATCCCATCCTCGATCGCGCCCTTCTCACCGACGAAGTCGATGATCGCCTCCGCGCCGAGCTCGTCCGTCATCTCCTTGACGGTGTCGACCTGGCCGCCGTCGAGCGTCACGGTCTGATCGGCTCCCATCTCTCGGGCCAGCGCCAGGGCCTTCTCGGAGGGATCGATCACGATGATCTCCGCCGGCGTCATCGCCTTCAGGCACTGGATCCCGATGTGGCCGAGGCCGCCCGCCCCGATCACCACCGCGTGGGTGCCGGCGCCCAGCACCGGGATCGCCTTCTTGACCGCGTGGATCGCGGTCAGCCCCGCGTCCGCCAGCGCCGCGATGTCCTTCGGCTCGAGCCCGGTGTCGAGCTTGACCACCGAGCGCGCCGAGGTGAGCAGGAACTCGGCGAACCCACCGTCGCGGTCGATGCCCGGGAAGGAACCGTTCAGGCAATGCATGTCATCACCCCGGCGACACGGTACGCACAGCCCGCAGGAGATGTAGGGGTGGACGATCACCGTATCCCCCTTGACGACGTTGGTGACCGCGGAGCCGATCTCCTGCACCCAGCCGGCGTTCTCGTGGCCGGGCGTGTAGGGCAGCGTCACGCCTGAGTTCTCCGCCCACTGGCCCTCCTGGATGTGAAGGTCCGTACGGCACAGCCCGGCGGCGCCGATCCGCACCACGACGTCCAGCGGCCCGAGCGCCTTGGGCTCGTCGACGCTGTCGAGCTTCAGCGGCTCGTGATAGGCGTGCAGTCTCGCGGCCTTCATCTCATTACCTCCTCAGGATCTTCGACCGCCACCCCGTGGCGGAATTGCAGCAGCGAACGGCAGATGCCCCCGTTCACCTCCAGGCCCATCCGTACCAGGCGCGCTGTGCGCAGCCACCGCGCCAGCTCGCCGGCCGCGAGCGGCTGGCCACCCGGGAGGACGAACGCCGGCGACTCCCGGTCGGAGGCGATTCCCAGATCGCGCCGCAACTCCAGGCAGCGGCGGGCATCGGGAACATCGGGGAGCTCGGCGACGCGCCGGCCGGTCACCTCCTCAGCGGTCGCGCCACCGGCCAGCAGCGCCTCACACAGCCGCGACTGGCGCGCGACCAGCGCCTTTCTCTGGAACAGCTCGCGGAGCGCCGTCAGGTCGTCGTCCTCGGTCTCTCCCGGGAACGCCCCGGTGAAGCCGTCTCCGCGGCCGATCGCCGCGTTGATCTCCGCACCCGTGTAGTGATCCTGAAGGCTGATCGTGACCTCGCGGACCTCGGGCAGCCGCCGCACGGCATGGCGCGCGTCGGACGCCATCAGGAACGCGAAGTTGGGCGCGCATTGCGGCGTCGGTAACCGCAGCACCACCTCCACGTCGCCCCCCGAGCTCACTTCGCACGAGGTCACGAACCCGAGCCTGGTGATCGGCTCATCGAGCTCGGGATCGTAGACCTCGGCGAGCGCGTCGAGGACGCGCTCGCTTGTGCTCCTGCTCATGCCGACTCGACGAGCTGCGCGTCCTCCTTGGCCGCCGGCGTTCCAGCCTCCTCGCCGAGCTGGAGCTCCCGCGGGACGTCGATCCCGTAGAGCTTCGCTGCGTTCAGCCCGACGATCTTCTTCTTCGTCGCGGTCGTCACGGCCGGGTAATCCGCATACTCCTCGCGGTCCGGCATCGTCCAGTCGACGAAGCCCTCGAGCTGCCACTTCGGCTCCCAGATCGCGTAGTCGCTGGCCCACAGCATCTTGTCCTCGCCGACCCAGAACAGCAGCTCGCCCATCACGCGGTTGAAGAAGCGTGGCCGGGCGTGCATCAGGGCTCCGATCACTACCGCCAGGCCCGCGTAGACGTTCGGCTCCTGGGTTGCCATGTAACAGAAGTCGTCGATCCGCGGGAGACCCACGTGCTCGATGATGAAGTTGAGCTCCGGGTACTGGGTCGCGGCGTAATCGATGTCCTTGTGGTCGAACCCGTCCTTGTCGAGCGGCCAGATCGTCGGGCCCTTGTGGGCGTGGATGTTCTTGATCCCCAGCTCCTGGCACTTCTCGAGGAAGGGCTGCGCCTCAGGGTCCTTGAGCGTCCAACCGCGCGAGCCGTTGCGCCACTCGGCCGTGTACAGCTTGACGCCCTTGAGGTTGTAGCGCTTGGCGTCCTCCTCCAGCTGCTTGAGGCCTTCTTCGCCCTCGCGCGGATCCCAGCGGCCGTTGACGATCAGCCGGTCCGGATACTTCTCGGCCAGCCTCGCGTTCCGTTCGGCGGTGTTGAAGCCGTCCCGGTACCACGACTTCAGATAGGTCGACTGGAAGATCCCGACATCGACGTGCCCGTCCTCGAACACGTCCTTGACGAAGTCCTCCTCTGAGTACTTCTGGAACTTCTCGATCGGCCAGTGCGTCTCCGGCGGACCGAGGCCCATATACGCGTGGAAGCACTCGATCCAGCCCTTCGCGTACTGCTCCTGGCCGTTGATCCAATTCTCGGGACTGGCGTCCCAGAAATGTAGGTGGCCGTCGACCACGAAATACTTCTCTCCGTCCCTCTCGTACATCTGGACGCTCTCCTCTCGGCGATTGTTGGGCAACTGTACTCTCGGGAAAAGTTGGGCGCGAGCGCGATCCGATCGACGTGCGGCGCGGCACTTTCAGGCCCGTGGCGGAGGGTCCTCCGAGGCTCCCGCGTCCGGGGATCTGCCGTGGACCTCCGCACGTTGACGCCGGCGCTCGGCGCGGGTTGGGCGAAGCGTCAAGGGCTTGTTCCGGGTCCGCCTGAGGATGATGTAGGTGATCGTGCCCCAGGTCGCCGGGATCCAGAGCGCGATTGCGTGGTAGACGACGGTGGCTGCGGTGGCAAGCGTGGCGCTGACCCCGTAGAGGACGAACATGCCGACGAGGCTGGCGTCCAGCACGCCGACGTTGCCGGGAATCGGGACCAGATTGGCGATATATCCGATCTGGTAGGCGAGCACGATCACCGCGAGTGGTGGCGTGTGTCCGGCGGCCGCGAAGCAGGCGGCGAGCACGGCGATGTCAGCCCACAGGTAGATGATCGCCCCGCAGATCCGCCAGTCGGGCTTGAACAACAGCGTGCGGGTGTCGCGGATGCTCTCGACGCTGGTCTCGAGCAGCGTTCGCAGCTTGCCGGGGGCGCGGCGCGCGGCGCCAGCCGATACGAGCCGCGGGACCGCCAGGAACAACGCAAACACCGCGACCCCGACGGCGGCGGGGAGCGCGCTCAGGAGGGGGTTCCTGGGGCCCGGAAGGATGCCCAAGAACAGCGCTATCCCCGTCACCGCCAGCGTGATGACGTTGATCGCGCTGGTGAGCAGGAACAGCACGGCGGAGCGCTCGGCGACGCGCGCGGGGCGCCCGCCACGCTCGATCAGCATCCACGCACCGACGGTCACGCTGCCGACCCCGCCGAGGGACACCGCAGCGCCGAATGCCAGCTCGGTCAGCGCGACCCGGGCGCCGAATCGGATCGGCGCCCGTTCGAACACCTGCAGGAACGCGAGCACGTAGCCGAGGCACGAGAGCACCTCGAACAGGACCGCGGCCGCGACCCAACCGGCCGTCATGTGTGCAACCGTCTTGCCGACGCCGCGCAGGCCCGGAACGGCGAGCACCAAGCCCCCGACCAGCGCCAGCAGCACGACGAGCGAGATCAGGCCGTTGAGCAGCTTCCGGCTGGCGGTCCTCTCATCGAGTGTGGCAGCGTCCCGCTCGTCGACGTTGGTCACAGCCCGACCCTACGGCACGGCGCCCCTGACCCGTGTGTAGCTGCGCGACCCCTCGACGAGCCCGCGCCCGAGCGCGTACCGCAGTGCCTCGGCGATCTGCTGTGTAGGCCGCCTCCGGCGGGCGGGAAGGAATCGCCGGTCCCCGGCGTCAAGGGCGCTAACGGCTGATTTACCGGATCGGCTGACTGCCTTGGGGGATAAGCGCTCCGGTCGCGGAGCGAGTCACTACACGCACGAACGGAGTTACCCATGAGTAGCAGATCCTCTTCGTCGAGTCGGTCATCCCAGACGCTGTCCCCTCGAGAGGAACACGCAGTCCCACCGAACGACGAGGACCGGACGCGGAGCAGTCGACGCTCGTTCTTGGCCGGCGCGGGAGCTGGAGCGTTGGGCGCGGGACTCCTGGTCGACGTGCCGATGGCCTCGGCTCGCGGTCGCCTGACCGCAGGAGACGAGGCAATTCTCCGGTTCCTGGCGGCCGCGGAGACCCTGGAGGCGGATCTCTGGCAGCAGTACAACGAGCTTGGTGGCATTCAAGACCGGGAAGTGCCGGGCGGGAGTGGGAACCCTGCTTACACGGCCGCCATATCGATGCTCGATTCGGACATGGCGCAGTACATCCATGACAACACTGATGACGAGTTCACGCACTTCAAGTTCCTCAACGCCTACCTAGAGGCGCGCGGCGGAACACCGGTCAACCTGGAACCGTTCCGCAAGCTGACCAGCAGCACCGCTACCGGCGCGCAGCAGATCAAACGGCTGACCAATCTGATGGCTCTGACCGTGGACACGACCTGGTGGACGCGGTATCGAAGCAGTAATAAGAATCCCGATTTCGGCGACACCTTCCCGCCGGCCGTTCCCGGGCTTCTCAAGGGGCAGTTCCCCGCGATCCCCCGGTCCGATGCCGACCTCAAGCCCGCTAAGCACCTGCAGGCAATCGCCAACACGGCCGGCTTTCACTTCGCGACGATCGAACAGGGCGGCAACAGCCTCTACCCGTCGCTGGCTCAGCGGGTCACCGATCCGGAAGTGCTCCGCGTTCTGCTCAGCATCGGGCCCACGGAGACGATGCACTTTCAGACCTGGAGTGACAAAGCCGGCAACGCACCACCGCTGACAGACCCAACCAACGGACTGGTGTTCCCGGACCTCAACTCGCCTCCGTTCGGCGGGGAGCTGTTCCAGACCAACCTGATCATGCCCGAGCCAACAATCTTCCTGCGGCGAAAGTTCCCCCGGGTTTCGATCATCCGCCCGACCGAGACCAAGGGGGCGGCGACCGGCGCTCTGGCGTTCCTGACCGCGGACGGGCTGTTTCGGGGGCAGTCGCCGGCGTTCTTCACGTTCATGGGGGGCCTGGCAACTGAGGCCGACGCAGCGCGCTTCCGGGGATCGCGCTAATCGGCGTCCGCCTCGCGGCCGCCGGCGGAGATCCCGACGCCGGCGGCCGCCACACGCTCACAGAGGCCGACGCACGCCGACCTCGTCGAGATGGCCGAGCAGGTCGCGGGGGTCGTCGTACGCACGAAAGGCGCCCGAGTAGATCAGCTCCTCTCGCCCGTAGCCGCCCGACAGCAAGCCGATCCCCAACGCCCGCGCACGCCGCGCGGCGAGGAGGTCCCAGACCGAGTCTCCGACCACGATGCTGTCGGTGATGTCCACGTCGATCCGCGCGGCGGCGGTCAAGAACAGGTCGGGGTCGGGCTTGGCGTAGCGGACCTGATCGCGTGTGACCAGGGGCGTCTCGGGCGGCAGCTCGAGGAGCTCGAGGGCGAGCCTCGCGTAGCGCTCCGCGCCGCTGGTGGCGATCGCCCACGGCACGCCGTGCTGGCTGAGCGTGTCGAGCAGCTCGTTCGCTCCGGGCAGCGGCCGAACGCTGTGGAAATGCCGCATGTACGCCTCGGCGTGCAGGCTCGGAAGCATGGCGAGGGTCTCGCGGTCGAGGTCGGTGTCGAGCTCACGGGCCAGGGCATTGACGAACAGCCCGCCGCTCATCCCGATCCGGCGGTGGATCTTCCATACCGCGAGGTTGATGCCAACGCCTTCGAGCGCCTCGCGCCACGCGACGACGTGCTGATAGACGCTGTCGACAAGCGTTCCATCCAGATCAAACAGGAATGACGGTTGGCCGGGCCGCTCCGGGTCAGCACGCGGACGATCGGCGAGTGGCGTCAGCTGAGGATCCCCGGTCTTGCTCGAATCGGTCATGCCCTCACCTTCCACCCGGAACGCGCATCCAGGACGCGATTTACCGCACGCAGCAGCTGCTGAACGTCGGCGCGCCTGGCCGCGCGTCCGGCGCTGAGCGGAACGGGAGGGGTCCACCACGGCGTCGGCGCGGGCAGCGCAAAGCGATTCCACGTGTCCTCGAAGTACTGCTCGGGCGTGTATGTGGACACACCGCGCGGATCAAATCCCGCCAGCATCATCGGGCAACGAGGAACCCAGGCGCCCACCGTGACTTCGGTATCGGGGTCGTGCTGGAGGCGGTCGGCGAGCCGTCGGATGCGCTCGGTCGGAAGGCCGTCGAGGGCAGTCTGGAGGTCGTTGGTCGTCATGGCGTTAGTTTTACGCCACCGGGGCTGCAGTCGCATCGCGACGTGCGGCGGGTGAGCGGCGGCGTGCGCGGCGAGTGAGCGGCCGCGCGGCGGGCGATGCGGCCGCGCGGCGGGTGCGGCGTCCGCGCCGCTCACCCGGTTCAGCGGCGAGCGTTGCGCCGGAGATACACGGCGCACCACGCGTGCAGACGGAGTCCGCCAACGCGGATGGTCGGTTGCGCGGCAAGGATCGGCTGCCGGCAGGCGAGGCAGCTCGGCTGCGCGTCTTGCTCGCGAGGATCCGCGGTGGCGACTTGCTCGCGAGCATCCCCGCTCGCGAGCGCGCCCCTGTCGCTGGTGGTGGTGTTCATGCCGTCGAACCTTCGATTGATTAACGGGTTCCGATGCCAGTTCTACGCGCGGTGCGCTGCAATCCGTCCGCGGGCGGCCTGGATCGCGAACTTTGGCGTTCTGGTTCCGCCCCCCGGAACCAGAACGCCAAAGTTGTCTACGGTCTCGCGCTGAGGATCACGCCGCGCCGCACTCGACCACGACGCGCACGGTCCCCGGCGGGCGGCGATCGGCCAGCTGGACCGCGTCATCGAAGTCCTCGAGCGAGCGCCGGTGCGTGACCCAGCCGCTCGGGTCGAGGCGTCCCTCGCGCGCCAGCTCGATCACGGCCGCCAGGTCGTCGAGGCTCGAGACGTAGGCGCCGACGACCTGGAGCTCGTGGGCCATGAACGCGCTCGAGGCGCCCAGTGACAGCTCTGAATCGACGATCGAGCCGATCACCAGACGGCCGCCGCGGCGCAGCAGGGCGAGGCCCTCGCGGGGAGCGGACGGTTGACTGCTGAAGTCGATTACGGAGTCCGCGCGTCCGATGGTTCGGCGCAGCGCACGGGCGGCACCCTCGAGCCCGCGATGAACCTCGATTCCGAGCGCCGAGAGTCGATCGGCGCTCGACTCGCTGCGAACGACCGCGGCCAGGCGGAGCTCGGGATCGAGCGCCCGGGCGATCGCCAGGGCGGCGGTGCCCAGCCCGCCGGCTCCGAAGACGCACAACGTTCCGCCGCGAGGTACCTGGGCGAGCTTGAACGCATTGTGGGCGGTGGCGGCCGCATCGGCGAGCAGCGAGGCGGCTGCGGGGTCGATCCCGTTGGCCGGCAGCATCCGCGACGCCGGCCAGACGACGGTCTCGGCGAAACCACCCGGGTCGTGGACGCCGAGCGTGCGCAGCGCGATGCACCGCTGGTCCTCTCCGAGCAGGCACGCCGGGCATTCTCCGCACGGAGCCAACGGGTGCAGGATCGCAAGATCGCCCTCCGCGACGCGCGCCGTATCTCCATTGACGTGCTCGACGATCCCCGCGACCTCGTGTCCGGGCCGCACCGGATATGACGCTCCGCGCGGCAGCACCATCCCGTGGAGGAGGTGCAGATCCGTACCGCACACCCCGCACGCGATTACTCGCACCCGCGCGGACCCGGGCGGCGCCTCCGGCTCGGGTCCGTCGCGCAGCCGGGCCGCGCCGGCGTCGATCTCGATGTAACGCACCTGGCCTAGTGCCCCACTACGTGCCGGCGAGGTCGGAAGGGAAAGGCGGGGCGATCGCGGTCAGGCCGCCGTCCACGTGGAGCGTGGTGCCGGTCACGTACTCGGAAGCCGGCGAGAGCAGGAACAGCACGCAGTCGGCGACCTCCTGGACGGAACCCAGGCGTTGTTTGGGGATCTTCGAGACGACGGTCGCGAGCGGGGCCACCAAACCCGTGTTGTAGAAGAACGACGAGGAATCGGATTCGATGATCCCCGGGGTGACCACGTTCACGTTGATCCGGGCCGGCGCGAGCTCGACCGCCATGTACCGCGCCCACATCTCGATCGCCGCCTTGGCGGAGCCCAGATTGGCATAGGTGGGAAACGTGCGCAGGCTGCCGTAGCTCGAGAGCACGACGACCCGGCCACCATCCTCCATCAGCCGTGCGGCGCGCTGGGTGCCGATCACGAAGGCCCGCACGTTGACGTTGAACGTCCGCTCGAGGTGGTGCGCCTTGAGCTCCATGAACGGGCGGAAGTTGCTGGCCGACGCATTGGAGACGAAGAAGTCGAGCCGGCCGAAGCGCTCCGCCACCTGGTCGAACATCGCTTCGGTCTCGTCCAGATTCCCGAGGTCGGCCCGAATCGGGAGCGCACTCGCCCCCAAGCGCTCGATCTCCGCAACGGTGGCGCGCGCCGCGTCGTCGTTGCGGCGATAGTTGATGATCGATGTCGCGCCCCGGGCGGCGAGGGACAACGCGAGCGCCCGGCCGATCCCCCGCGAGGCACCGGTGATCAGCGCGAGCTTGCCCTCGAACCCGTCGCGCGGCGAGGGCACCAGACGTGTCGTCTCCTCCCGGTTGGCCGCGTTCATGGGCGCAGCAGCTCCCGTGCGATCGTCATCTTCTGGACCTCGGCCGTGCCCTCCTCGAACAGCTGCGCGCGCGCATCGCGATAGACCCGCTCGATCGGGCTGGGCGAGAAGTACCCGATTCCGCCGTGTACCCGCAGCGCAGCGTCGGTCACACGCTGGAGCATCGCGCCGGCGAACAGCTTGGCCATCGAGGCCTGGGTGACCGCTCCGCCGTCGAGCTCCCACGCCCGGGCCGCCTGCAAGACCAGCGCCCGCGCGGCTTCGATGTCGGTGGCCATCTCCGCCAGCTGGAATGAGATCGCTTGCCGCTGCGCGAGCTTGCGCCCGAACGTCTCGCGGCGCTGTGCGTAGCCGACCGCCAGCTCCAGCGCCCGCTGCGCGAGCCCCACGCAGGTCATCGCAAGTGAGATCCGGCTCGGCGCCAAGAAGCCGCCGAGCGCGACGGTCAGCCCGTCGCCCTCCGCCCCCAACCGGTTAGCCACCGGCACGGGCGCGCGCTCGAACACGAGATGTGCGTGATCGGTGCCGAGGACGCCCATCGACTCCGGCATCACGGTCGCTTCCACGCCCTCGCCGCGGGGCGGCACCATCAGCGCCACGGTGCCGGCGGCCCCCTCGGTCCCTTTGACGCGGGCAATCAGCAGCAGGTAGTCGGCAATCGTCCCGAACGTGATCAGGTGCTTCTCGCCGCTCACGTAGTAGCTCTCGCCGTCGCGCTCGACGCTGCAGCGCAGGTCGGCGCCGGTGCCGGCGGTCGGCTCGGTCAGGGCGAAGGCGACCTTGATCTCGCCGGCCACGAGCGGCAGCACGAAGCGCTCGCGCTGCTCCTCGGTCGCGTTCGCCGCGAGCGGCCGCCAGATGCCGTTGCAGACGTGAACGATCATCCGCAGCGATCCGTGTGACATCGAAAGAATCTCCAGCAGCTGCAGGTAATGCGGGAACGGAAGCCCGCTACCCCCGTACTCGGCCGGCGCGGCGAGCCGCAGGTAGCCGCGTTCCCGAAGCTCGTCCCACAGCTGCGGGGGCACCCGGCGCTCGCGTTCGATCCGCTCGGCCCAGCGCTCGCCCGCGTCCTCGACGTAGGCGCGGATCGAATCCCGCAGCTCGGTAAACGCGAACTCATCAGGCCCCGACGGCGACGGTCTATCGGCGCCAACGGCGGTCAACTGACGATCGCTGTCGGTTCGTGGGGGCCACTTGGCACGCCGGGAGTATGTCCGATCGCCTCGGCTACAGGATCTCGGCGATCAGGGCGGCAGCCTGCGCGGCCCCGTCGACGGGGACCGGCCGGTAGTCGACGTCGCGCCCGATTTCCTCGGCGATGGCATCTGCGATCGCATCGGCCGACGATTGCTCGTACTCCATTCGTCGGCCTGCCCGGTGCCGCGCCAGACGATGGTGGACGTGGTAATTCTGCTCGAAATGGCGCCCCAGCGGGAGGTAGATGAACGGCCGCCGATTTGCGGTGAGCTCCATCGCGGTTGCCAGGCCGCCCTGGATGACCGCCAGATCGCACGCCGCGAGGTGCCGGTGGAGGTCGTGCACGTATGGCCGCAGCTCGAGTCCGTCGCCTCCCGATAGCGCCGCTGGGTCGATTCGCGGACCGGCCACAATGATCATCCGCAGCTCCGGAACCAGGCGCTTGGCTTGCGGGAAGCTCGCGATCACGCGCTCGAGCAGGGCCTCCCCTACTCCGGAGCCGCCGACGGTGACGATGCACACCTGCTCGTGCGGCTCGTATCCGAGCTCCGCGCGCAACGCCGCGCGATCGCCGAGCGCCGCCGGGTCAAACCCTGTCACGTACCCGGCGAAGCTGAAGTGCTGCTCGGCCCACTCGCGGATCAGCGGCAGCCCCTCACCGAAGCGCGCGGGCACGATGTCGGCCGGCTCGCCTAGGAAGATCGCCCGGTCGCGGATGCGCGGATAGCGCGCGATCTGCTCGATCATCTCCGCGTTGTGATCGGCGGTGAGCAACGCCTCGCGCTCGCCGCCGGCGGCCATCGGCAACCAGCCGATGAAATCCGTCAACCACACATACGCGGCAGTCTTCAGCTCGGGGTTCTCGTGCAGGAAGTAGTCAAGCTCCCACGCCTCGTCCCCGATCCACAGGTCGTACTGGCGCTCGCCCACCAGGTCGTGGAAGAGCATGAAGTTCGCGACGAGGATCTCGTCCATTCGCCGGAAGGCCTCGAAACACGCCAGCTCATGCTCACCCGACTCGGACTCGAGGTGAGCGGACTCACTCGCCAACTGTGCGCTGGCGGGATGAATCCGCTCCCCCTCGGCCTCGAGCACGCGGGTAACGGGATCCTGAGCGAGCCACTCAATCTCGAGGTCCGGACACAGCCTGCGCAGCTCCCGTGAGATGGCCACGTCACGGCGCGCATGCCCCAGGCCAATCGGCGAGGAAACAAACAACGCACACCGAGGGCGCGAGCGAGCCCGCGTCCAGCGACCGACCATCGGCGGGCAGATGAAATCACGCAGCAGGAGGTTCACCTTCACGGGGTCCCGTGCCTGCGGCAGATGGCCGGCGCCCTCGAGCGTGACGAGCCCGCCGTGGGTCGCCTCGGCCAGCGCTTTGCCCTGTGTGTGCGGGCGGATCAAGTCGAGATCGCCGTGGAGCACCAGAGTCGGGCAGCGCACCCGGGCACACGCTTCGCCGAAGCGCTCGGCGCGCGGGAGCCCGATCCCGCGCGTCGCGTCGGCCAGCGCCTGCGGCGTCGTGTCGAGTCCCCAGCCGACGCCATCCTCGATCTGCTTGGTCGAGTGCGGCTCGTTGAAGCACCGCGCGCAGAAGAACTCGAGAAAGTCTCGGTAGTGCCTGGCCCAGTAGTGGCTGTTGTACTTCGCCCACCCGTCGGCGGTCTCCAGCGGCTCGTCGAAGGCGTAGACCTGGCGCTCGGGGTGGCCGGGCGCGAGTGCCACCGCGGGGGCGATGTAGACGATCCCGCTGACTCGCTCCGGGTGCTCGGCGGCCAGGACCGTGGACCACAGGGCACCACACGACAAGGCGAGGAGGGTCGCGCGCTCGCTCGCGACGGTGTCCATCACGGCGAGCGCGTCGGCCGCGAACTGATCGATGCTGTATGCCTCGGGGCGAGTCGGGCGATCAGAGCGACCGTTGCCGCGCCCATCGAACGTGACCACGCGGCAGTGGCGCGAAAGGTACGGAATCTGCGCCTTCCAGCATCGGGAGTGGACGATCGACCAGGTCGGCAGCAACAACGCCGTCGGCTCGCCCGTGCCGTACACCTCGTAGAAGATCCGTACGCCATCGCGCTCCACGTAGCCCTGCTTGTCGGGGTAGCGCGCTCGTGTCTGCTCGGGCGCCGCGGTGCCGGTGCCGAGCGCGTCCCCGGCGATGCCGGTCTCCCCCGCGACCGCGGTGGACCCCGTCCCGATCGTGCGCGGGGCGGTGCCGGCCCCGGGTGCCGACGTCAACTGTGGAGCTCGGCCCAGACCGTCTTTCCGTCCGTCGTGAGCTCTGCGCCCCAGTCGCTGGCAACCGCCTCGACCAGACGCAACCCGCGACCTGAAGCGGCCGCCGGTCCTGTCTCGAGCAGCACCGGTTTCATCCGGCTGAAATCCCGGACCGAGACCCGTAGACCAGCCTCTTCGCAGCGGACCACGACCGAGAACGGTGTGCGCGCGTGAACGACAGCGTTGGTCGCCAACTCGCTCAGCACGAGGCGGGCGTCGTCCAGCAGGAAGCCGTGCCGGCCCCACCGCCGCAGCGCCTGCACCAGAAGCCGGCGCGCGGCGTCCGGCGCGCCCGGTTCGGCGCGGAACCGGCCCGAGACCTCATCAGCGCGGCGCGGCGCGTGCGATACGGACCAGTGCAGATGGCACACCTGCTCCAGGGCCTCGGCGTGCTCCGGTCCCGACACGGCCTGATGGCGGTAGGCGCACAGCAGCGAGAAGTCGTGCTCGCGCACGAGCTCGTTCCACAACGTCTCCAGCTCGATCGCTGCCAGCACATCTCCAGCCTCCCACAGCAGCGCCACCATCTCGCCGTAGACCCGTACCGGCTTCCCCGAGTTGGCCCGCCTGGCGGACGATCCCGCCGAGCACTCGGTGAAAGACGCGGCCGTCGATCCGCCCGCCGGGCATGAACATCGCCAGCGTCGCGGCGGCGTCCAACCAGACCAGCGTCCCATTTCGGCGGGCCTCCGCCGGATCGATCCCGGCCTCCGCGAGCTCGGCCTCAAACACTCGCCGATGAGCCTCGTTCGCGACCACGATCGCCACCGCCTCCGCCTGCAGGGCATCGGCAACGTAGCGTCCGACGTTCTTCGCGAGCCCGCGGTCGTGCTCGTAGAAGTAGACGGCATGGTCGCCACCGCAAACCGGAATCTCCCGTGTCGCGACGGTCATCGGCGTTCGGTCCCTTCGCTCGCTTGTCCCGGGATGGTAGCTGGGCCGGTTAATGTCTTTGCCGGGGCATGTTCTACTGCCCAAATTGGCAGCGTCGAGCGGAGTTTGGGCGCTCGAACACGGTATTCGTGTCGGATCGCCCGGATCGCGAGGCGCGCGCGTGATCTGGGCGATTAAGCACGCCGGCACCCGCCCACCTGCCGTCCTATCGATTGTTGGTTAGCTTCACATCTAGGCCGGGTACGTCTGCTTAATCCACTGGCCCGCGCTCCCGCGCCGGGAGCCGCAGGCGTTTCGCGCATACGCTGACGCCGAAAGGAATCTGACATGTCGCCGAACTGGGAAGCCGGGCGGGCAATGGGGGCGGGCGCACGACGCGCGTTGTTAACACGTGCCCAAGCGATCCTCGTGTTCGTGACCGCGATCCTGACCCCGCTGGCCTGCGCGGGGCTGTGCGCGGCCGCAATCCTCGTACCTGCCCCTGCGGGGGTGGTGCCGATCGTCGCCCTGTGCTGCGTCGGCTGCCCGATGTTCGCCGCCTGGCAGCTTCCGAGCGCGCTCATGACGATCCGGGTGCGCGGCCGGCGCGCTCAGGCGGCCGCGCTGGCGGAGCTTCGGCGGGGGCTTGACCAGCTGCCCGAGACCGAGCACCCGCTCGGCCTCTGACAGCAGACCGGCGCGGCCGCAAATAAACCGCGCGCGGTCGAGCTCGACATCAATCCAGAGTGGGTGGCGGCTAACTGTACGAGCCCGGAGTGGCTCGTGGAGCCGGGACTTCTTCACGATCGTCGCGCGATGAGATCCCGTTATGTCGGCCGGACTTCGGGTAGCGCTGAATCAAAGCCCCCCGAGGCAGGAGAAACACCGTGAGCGACACCGACCGCAAGCTCGAAGACCTGAACCGCGACCGCGTCGGACACGACGGCAAGCAGCTGACCACCGACCAGGGAGTCCGAGTCGAGCACACCGATGACTCGCTGAGCGCCGGCGAGCGCGGGCCGACCCTGATCGAGGATTTCCACTTCCGCGAGAAGCTGACCCGGTTCGACCACGAGCGGATCCCCGAGCGGATCGTCCACGCTCGTGGCGCGGGCGCGTACGGCACCTTCACCTGCACCGAGTCGCTCGCCGACGTCACCCGAGCGGACTTCCTTTCCGAGCCGGGCAGGGAGACCCCCGTGTTCGTCCGCTTCTCGACCGTCGGCGGCTCGCGCGGCTCCGCCGACACCGTGCGCGACGTGCGCGGCTTCGCCACCAAGTTCTACACGCGCGAGGGCAACTACGACCTGGTTGGCAACAACATGCCGGTGTTCTTCATCCAGGACGGGATCAAGTTCCCCGACTTCGTTCACGCGGTGAAGCCAGAGCCGCCGAACGAGATCCCGCAGGGATCTTCCGCCCACGACACCTTCTATGACTTCGTCTCGCTTCAGCCCGAGACCATGCACATGCTCATGTGGCTGATGTCCGACCGAGCGATTCCCCGCAGCTACCGGACAATGGATGGCTTCGGCGTCCACACCTACCGCTTCGTGAACGCCGAGGGCAAGGGCACGTTCGTGAAGTTCCACTGGCGACCGAAGCTGGGCGCGCACTCGTTGGTCTGGGACGAGTCGCAGAAGGTGATGGGGGCCGATCCCGACTTCCATCGCCGGGACCTGTGGGAGGCGATCGCGTCGGGCAACGGACCCGAATACGACCTGGCTGTTCAGCTCGTACCCGAGGCGCGCGAGCACGACTTCGACTTCGACCTGCTCGACCCGACCAAGATCATCCCCGAGGAGGAGGTCCCGCTGCGCGTCGTGGGTCACATGGTCCTTGACCGCAACCCGGACAACTTCTTCGCCGAGACCGAGCAAGTGGCGTTCTGCGTCCAGAATGTCGTGCCGGGGATCGACTTCACCAACGACCCTCTGTTGCAGGCGCGGCTGTTCTCCTACCTGGACACGCAGCTGATCCGGCTCGGCGGCCCGAACTTCGCGCAGCTGCCGGTGAACCGTCCGATCGCGGAGGTCCACCACCACCAGCGCGACGGCTACGGCCAGCACCGGATCGATACCTCGCCGGTCTCCTACCACCCGAACTCGATCGGCGGCGGCTGCCCGCATCTCGCCTCGGTCGACGAGAGCGCCTACCGCCACTATCAGCAGCGCGTCGACGGGGTGACGATCCGCAAGCGGAGCCCCAGCTTCGAGGATCACTACAGCCAGGCGACGCTGTTCTGGAACTCGATGAGCGATTGGGAGCAGCAGCATCTCGCCGACGCGCTGACGTTCGAGCTCGGCAAGGTGCAACGCGAGTACATCCGCGAACGCGTGGTCGAGCACCTCGCCCACGTCGACCGCGGACTGGCAACGCAGGTCGCCGAGGGCCTCGGGCTGTCGGCCCCCGCAGAGGCCGAATCCAACCACGGCCGCAGCTCACCGGCGCTGAGCCAGGCCGACCAGCCTCAGAGTGTCGAGACTCGAAAGATTGCCGTGCTGGCTGCCGACGGCGTCGATCGTGACGGGCTCGAGCGGGTGCTCGGGAAGCTGCGCGAGGCCGGCGCCGTCCCCGAGGTACTGGCGCCCCACGGCGGCAAGCTCGACGGCGACGTCGCCGTGGACCGGCCACTGCTGACGATGGCTTCCGTGCTCTATGACGCGGTGCTCGTCGCTGGCGGCCGGCGAAGCGTCGATGCGCTGCGCGGCAACGGCGCCGCGATCCGTTACGTGGCCGAGGCGTACAAGCACGCTAAGCCGGTGGCGGCGTGGGGCGAGGGAGTCGATCTCGTGCGCGAAGCGCCGCTCAACGATGCGCGCGTGTCCGACAACGGGCTGGTCGCGGAGGCAGGCGTCGTCACGATCGCCTCTGACAACGGCGAGCTCGATGAGTTCGCGGCGGCATTGGCCGACGCGATCGCCCAGCACCGCCACTACGACCGGCAGGTCGCGATGGTCCCGGCATGAGGATCGCGTAGCGATCGCGGCCGCCCAGATCTGCCCGACGTTAGGAGCTTTCCTTCCGCTCCTCGCGCCGCTCTTGGCGTCGCGCTTTGATCATGCGACGGCCAATCATGTCGCTGATCGACGTCGCAGCCCAGATGATCAGCGTCGCAAACACGTACGTGTCAAAGCCGTCAATCCTCAGTCCGCTGACGACGACATTGACGATGAGCAACGCGACGATCGTCGAAGCGAGGGCCAGCAGTCCCGCCAACGCGATCGACGGTTCATGGACAAGCACCCGCAGGGCGAGTAGCGTGACCACGAGGTGGACGGCCCAGAACAAGAGCGTCGCCTGAACAACGCCGGCCGCGTCGATTGAGAATCGGCTAAGCACCGCGCTCGAGACGATGATTCCGATCGCGATGCCGACGAGCGAGCTACCGAGTCGGATGCCCCAGCGAATCAACATGGTTCAACGATCGTGAAGCGGCTTGCCGAACGCATCCTCCTAATCGGGTGAAACGCGCATACGCCCGCAACGCACCAGCTGGCCATCGGGCCGCCGTAGCACCTCCGTCGTCACGAACGGACCCGGGCCCTCGGCGGAGACGGACTCCCAGCCCTCGGGCAGCTCCAGGTACCGGCGCGACTTACGAGACGTGGCTCGCCCCGGCTAGCCGCGCGGGTAGTGCGCGGCGAGGATGTGCGGGATCTGGCCCGGCTTGGCACCCGGCAGAGTCGGCGCCACCCAGCACGCCTGCTCGGTGGTGCTCGCCGGCCGCGAGCCATTGCCGGGCGCGCCGGTACTCCGGCAATCCCAGGAGGGCAGCGCGAAGCTGCCAGGGTACCGGCCTCCGGCCGAGAAGCTCCGTGGATCCGCGAGCCACAGCGGCGGCGGGTAGGTGTTGCCGCGGCTGCCCGAATCGCGGGTGCTGGCGAGCCCCGTCGTCTGGGGCCCGATCGGCGAGAACTGACGCAGGTAGTGACCGCACGGGGTTCCCCCACACGTGAGCCCGCTGCCGCCGTAGGCGGTCGTCTTCGCCGCCACCCCGACGGCGCCCACCGAGATGAAGTCCGAGATCAGCTGTTGGTGCAGCGACAGCCAGTTGAGGATCGGGTTGAGCTGCTCGAGAAACGGACCCAGCGCCCCCAGCAGCGGCTCGGCGCCGAGCAGCACGTCACGGAGCGCGGGGAAGCCGGTCTCCGAGGCCGTGACGAGCGGGCCGAGCTTGACGAACAATCGCTCCAAGTCGGGCGACAGCGCCCCGATCGCGCTCAGCGTCGGCGCCAGGTTCTGGGCCACCGGATGGAGCTCGTCGACCAGCGGATTGGTATTCAGCGCGAAACTCTCAAGCCGGGCAAAGGTCGCCTTGGTCTCGTTCAGGAAGGTCGGAAAGACGTGGAAGGTGGCCGCGAGTTGACTGCTGTTGGCGGCGGTCGTGGCGAACGTCGCGGCGCCGCTGGTGATCAGGTTGCGCAGCGCCGACTGATCGTGGGACAGCGCGGCGAACACGGTGCCGCCGTTCTGGAGCAGGCGGACGACCGCCATGTGCTGGACGTCGAGCACTCGCAGGACATCCGTCGTGTCCGCGGCAAATGGCGGCAGATTGCCGATCGCGTTGTTGAGGTTCACGCCATTGCCACGCACGGCGAGGGCGAGCTGTTGCTGCCAGATCTGAAACGCCCGGCGGGTGACGGGGTCAAACGCGTTGAACACCTGGTCCAGCTGCACCGCCGGCTGGACGTTGCTACGCGCCAGCAGTCCCCCGTCGGGCAGCGCCGGCGCGCTCAGCGATCCGGGAGTCAGCTCCACGTAGGTCTCGCCGAGGATCGTCTTCTGGCGCAGGATCGCCCTCGCGTCCTCGCGGATCGGCGCGTACTGGTTGTCCAGCTCGATCGTCGCGATCGTGCGATTGCCCTGCGGATCCGGCGACTTCGAGATCACCTTCCCGACCGACACGCCGGCGATCCGCACATCTGCCTGGGTCGCGAGTTGCTGGGCGTTTGGGAACGAGGCCCGGAACCGGTACCCCTGGGGATTGAATGGGATCGCGCCGCCGAACGAGAGCCACAGGAACAGCAACAGCCCGATGCACGAGAAGACGAACAGCACCATCGTGATGATCCGTCCCAGTGAGGGGCTGCTGGTCTGCATCAGCCGGCCGGAGATTTGCTGAGCGTGTGGGCCGACGGCGGGTCGTGCGCCGCCGCCAGCCCCGGGCAGAACGCCTGCAGGGGCGACAGGTTGAGCAGCCCGCCGACCAGGGCGAAGGACGAGC
The DNA here is from genome assembly GCA_963767695.1 of uncultured Solirubrobacterales bacterium. Classification (GTDB taxonomy): domain Bacteria; phylum Actinomycetota; class Thermoleophilia; order Solirubrobacterales; family Solirubrobacteraceae; genus Palsa-465. The sequence goes on along the minus strand of CAVYFE010000009.1, from coordinate 56,165 downwards.
CCTGGCCGGTCAGCAGCTTGATCTGCGAGCAGCTGAACTGAATGAACAGCGGCCGGTAGGGGCCGTTGGCATCCTGAATCGAGAACAGCGTGCGCGTGTTGTGGCCCAGCCAGGCGAGCCACCAGAGGTAGCCGTGCTGGCCGGCACCCGGGGAGTAGCCGAGCAGGTTGACGAAGTGGTTCAGGACCCCGAACACGTTCTGGAGGTTCGGCGTCGCGGTCGCCAGCTCGCTCGCGGCGGGTTGCAGGTCGCTGACCACCGGCCTCGCCGCGAGGACGAAGGGGCGGACCTGGCTGCGCACGATCGGCGCGCTCGGCTTGGCCAGCGCCGCGAGCGCCGCATTTGCCGCGGGCAGCGCGCGCGCAGCCGGCAGCAGGTTGGTGGCCGCGGGACCGAGTTGGTCGGCGAACGCCTGCACCTTGGCGAGCGTCGTGGTCGTCTGACTGAGCGTGCCGGGGAGGTCGGCGATCGCCCGGCTGAGGTTCTGGTTCTCCGACGCGGTCGCCCTGAACACCTTCGAGCTCGCGTCGACCAGCTGGATGATCTGGCCCTGCTTGGCGGCCAGCGCCGTGTTCAGCCGCTGCAGCGAGTTGACGAGCCGGCGGAGGTTGGTTCCCCGCTTGGCGACCGCCCGGTTGACGCGCGCGAGGTCGCGGAAGGTCGGCTCGAAGCGCTCGAACACCTGGGCCAGCTGGCTGCCGCCGTTGCCCTTCAGCCCCTGTCCGGCACCGTTGACAAGCAGCGCGAGATAGGTTCGCGTGTCGGCGTCCAGCGAGGACAGGATCTCATCGAGATTGACGTCCGGCAGCGTGTTCGAGACCGGGATCGTGAACCCCGGCTTAGCGATTGGCGCCGTGCGCGATCCCGGGTCGACCTCGATGAACATGTCCTTCAGCCCCGTGCGCGGGCGCAGCAGCGCTGTCGCGTCCTGGTGGATCAAGTGCTTGTACTGCTGGTCGATCTGGAGCTGGACGACGGCGATGCCGTTGTTCAGCTTGACCCCGCCGATCTCGCCGATCTGCACTCCGGAGACGCGCACGCTCTGCCCCTGGCCGGGCATCACCGCCTGCGCGGTCGAGAACTCCGCGTTGAGCGTGAACGGAGCCGACTGAATGAACGGGAACCGCAGGCGCTCGTGGTGCAGGATGTACCCGGCGACGGCAATCGAGAGCACGACCAGCGCGAGGATCGCCGCGGCGTCGCCCGAATGGTTCTTGATCGCCCGCTTCATCGCTACTTGACCGGCGCCAGCGCCGGTCCGGTCGGCGCCGACAGATCGCTGATCGGGGGCTGCGTCTCACATGGGACGTTTGGTTCAAGCGGCGGGCGCCGGCCTCCCGGGGGCAGCGTTGGCTGCGTCGAGATCAGCGGCGCGACCGCCTGCCCGAAGGTCCCCGGCGAGAGCGAGTAGGTGAGCGAGCCGGCCGTCAGCAGCACGCGGATGTAGGCCCCGTTGGCGTCGAAGTTGCGAGACTCGCCGGCCAGCCCGGGGAGGTAATCGACGGCCTCCACATACACCTTGTGCGGCGGGAACCCGTTGGAGGCGTTGAAATGGGGGTCGTTGATCGTCAGCTGGGACCACGGGTGGACCACGGTCGCCAGGCAGCTCGAGGCAGGACGTACCCCGTCTCGCATCAGCGGGATCGACTCGGCGCTGAGCCGGGCGAGCGAGGGGACCGTGGCGGCGAGCTCCGATGCCAACCCCCCGAGCTCCGACGGCCGGACGAGCAGCCGCAGCTGCTCGACGAACGGCAGGCTCGCGTCGATCGCGGGACCGGCCGAGGTGACGCCCGGAACCAGCGCGCGCGCGAGCGTGCGCAGCGGCGGGAAGGCGGCGTTCAGCGCGTTGAACGCCGGGGTGGCGGCGGCGAGCGTCAACGGCAGCTCGGCGACCGCGTTCTGGAGCGCGACGTTCTGAGACGCGAACGCGCTCGCCGTCGTGTTGAGGTCGCTGATCAGGTTCTGGAGGTTGCGGGGATGTGCGCTGAGCGCCCCCGCGACCGTCCCCTGAGCCGCGATCCAGTTCGACAGGTCGTGCGGCTGGATCCCGAGCGCGTCGTGGGCGACGACCGAGGTGTACTGGTATGCCGGCAGCCAGTACGGGATCGAGGCGTTGTACGCCGAGCCGCCCGTCTTGACCGCCTCACCGTACTGCTGGAGCAGGATCTGCAGGTTGCGGCGGGTGTCGTACTGCAGCGATGTGAGGACCTGGTCGAGCTGCACCGGCTCGACGCCCTGCTGGATCGGGAACGTGTAGCCGTCGGGGGCCTTCGGCGCCGACGGCGTCCCCGGGCTGACGTCGATGAAGAAGTCCCCCTCGAGGAAGATGCGCGGGCGGATCCGGAAGGTCGCGTCGGTGTGCAGCGGCAGCCCCTGGTTGTCGATCGTGATCGCGACGTCCGCAGCCGTGCACGGCGCCGACCCGCTGACCTTGCAGACGGACACGGGCTTGATGCTCTGGACCTTCCCGACGTCGACGCCGGCGATCCGCACCAGCGAGGCGGGGCGCAGGCCGGCGGCGCTCGAGAAGGTGGCATGGATCGTGTACGGGCTGGCAAACGGGTTCGCGAACTTGGTGAACACGAGGTAGGTGAGCAGCACGAGCGCGACGATCCCGATCAGCCCGGCCTTGAACGTGCTGATGCTCCGCCGGTGTCTGCGCGCGGCGGTCATGGGAGCTGCGGCCCCGTTGGTGGGTTGCGGCTGAAGGTCTCGCCCGCGGGAACGCGGGTGCGCCCGTGGAACGTGGGGCCCTGATTGCCGGGGGTGTGGGAGTCCACCACCAGGTTGCGGCCCTGGGGGTCGAATTGGTTGAGCTTCTTCGGCCACCCTCGCTGACCGGTCTCGCAGTCGGCGTTGCCCTGGTTGTCGATCGCCGCTCCGTAGGCCTGGGCGTGAAGGAATTGCTGTCCCCCGAAGATCGTCAGCGGCGGGCTGTCGCTGCCCGAGGTTCCGTTGATCGGAGTGACCGCGCCCTGCTGGCCGACGCCGCCGCCCGAAGGAGACGCGAGATTGACCATCGCGCGCTGCGCGAAGCCGTACGAGGTTTTGGCGGAGAGGTGCTCGGCCACATACGTCCACCAGTAGTTCCAGTCGTTGCACACGGTCTGGAACGGCCCGAGGTAGCGGATCATGGGGTTCAGCGTTCCGACCGTCGCGCCCAGCCCGGTCAATGCCTGGTTGGTCCCCGGCGCCAGCGCCAGCTGCCCCAGCGCGCGGAACAGCTGCTCCAGGTTCGCGTTCAGGATCGGCGTGCGCGCCAGCGTCCGAGTCCCGGCTTCGATCGCCGGATTGAGTACGGGCAGGGTGCTCGCCAGGGCGTCCGTCGCCGGCAGCAACTGTTGCCCGAGCGTGGTCAGATTGGCCAGGAACGGTCGCTGCACCCGCAGCGAAGCGGTCCCGACGGCGAGCGTCGAGGGCGACTCCGCGATCGTCGCCTCGAGCGCGTTGGGATCGCTGGAGATCGCGGCAAACGTCGTCGCCAGATCGGTGAACAGCTGTGCATTGACCTTCGCCACCGGCGCGACCGTCCCGGTGAACGCGCTGAGCGAGCGCAGGAACCTCGTCAACTGCGTGCCCGGAGCCGCCAGGTACCGCGCCACCGGCGTCAGATATCCGAGCAGCGCCGGCAAGCTGGCGAGCGTGTCGTTGAGCGCCGAGCCGCGACCGGCCAGCGCGTCGCCCAACCCGACCAGATTCTGCTGAATCGCCCGCCGGGTCCTCGGATTGAAGGTCCCGAAGATGTCGTCGAACTGCACGGGCACGGTCGACTGCGCGATCGGCAGCGTCCCACCATCGGGGATCAGGGCACGCGAGGGCCCCTTGGCCACGTCCACGTACTTCGCCCCCAGCACCGACTGGGGCCGGATCGAAGCGCTCGAGTCAACCGGCACGCCGCCGTTGGCCCGGTTGAGCTGCAACGTCACCTGCGCGCCGATCTGGCCGTCGGACAGCCTGATCGGCTCCATCGCCGACACCAGCCCAATCCGGTAGCCGCCCTCGCGGACGTCGTTGCCGACGACCAGGTTCGCGCCGTTGGCGAAATCGACCTTCAGCTCCCTCGTCGGCACGAACGGAAGCCCCTGGTTCGCGTTGTAGGCCAGGAACACCGCGACCATCAGCACCAGCACCGTCACCGCCCCGACCAGGACCGGATTCGCGAATGCGGACTGCGTGCGTCGTCTCACGGGGCGAGGAGGTAGTTGAGGAGTTGCCGCGTCTGCTGGGTGCCGGCGCCGGGGGGATCTGCGCTGCTCGGCGGCGCGCTGCTCGCCGCCGGCGCCGACCGCGCGCCCGCGGGGCTCGCGGCCCGGGCAGCGCTCGTGCTCTCACCCGCGGTCAGGTCGGCGGCGGTGAGCCTGCAGGCCGTCGTCTTCGGGCCTCGCTCGCCCGGCGGCGCACCGCCGGGGTCGGGCACGCAGGCGCGCGGATTCGACGGATCGGTCTCGTTGACGCCGGGCTGGCTGGGTCCGAGCCAGGCGTAGCACTGGCGGTAGCGCGGCCCGTATTTGGCGAGGCTCATCGCGATCGTGGCCGGCGTCGCGTAGGGCGAGCACATGGGGTCGACGAACGAGTCGACGGCGAGCAGGTGCCCGAATGGGCCAAACGTGTTGATCGCGAGCGTCTGGTTGAACACGTACTGCAACAGCGCCTCCAGCCCCGTGTAGCCCTTGCCGCCGGGGCTGCGCGAGTCGGGTTCGACGGCCCGGCCGCGGTCGTCGAGGTCGTGCAGGACGATCGCGAGGTTCTGCGCGAGCTCGGGAGTCGGGCGCGCGAACTGCGCGAGCAGCTTGACCGACGGCGCCGCGGCTTGCACAGCGGCTTGGCCGGTGACCGACGCCTGGCCGAGTGACTTGATCGCGGGAATCGCCGAACGCGAGAATGGCGGCAGGTCCGTGAACAGACGGTCGAGCTGCGCCGCGGAGCGGTTCAGGTTGGCGAGCACGGGCTCGTATACGCCGGCCGCCGCGCCGAGCTGTGCCATCGCCGGCTGCAGCTGCTCGAGGAATCCCGGCAGCTGCTGGAGGGTCGCCTTGAGGTTTGTGTCCTGGCTGGCGGTGGCAGTCGCCGTGTTGTTTGCCGCGGTGATGAAGCGCTGGACCCCTGAGCTGTTGTTGGCGAGCGCCGTGACCACCGCGTCGGCGCTCACCGTCAGCTGCTGCAGCGTCCGTGAGTCGCTGGCGAGCAGGGCGAGCAGATTGTCGGTCTCGGTCAGTGCCGGCACGGCTCGCTGGAGCGCTGCCTGCAGATCCCCACCGCGACCCGCGGCGGCCGCGCCGAGCTCGTTGATGATCAGCGACAAGCGCTCGCGGTAGGGGAGGCGCATGACGTTCAGCAGCAGGTCGGCAGGGATCGTCGACTGCGTATGGGTCACCGGGATCGTGCTGCCCGGCGCCAGGACCTTGCCGTACTGACCCGGCTGGCAGTCGATGAAGTACTCGCCGATCAACGACTGCGGGCGCGACTGGCAGAACGCGTCGGAGCGAAACGAGCCGAAACCGCGCTGGGTCACCTGGACCGTGACCACGGCGTAACACGCGCTCGGATCTCCCGCCCGGCACGCCGACGGGAGCGAGATCGACTCGATCGTGCCGGCGGGGACGCCGGCGACCTTCAACTGGGTGCCGCTCACCAGACCGAAGGCGTTGTCGAGCTCGATCTTGTACGTGCCGTCGGATGAGCCGCTCCCCGCCGAGGCAACGAGCACGACGACGAGAACCACGGCGGCCAGGACGATCGAGGCGCTGAGCAGAATCCGCCTCATGGCCCGGTCGGCACCTGGCTCGGATTGCAGGGGAAGCCGCTCTCCGGGAAGAACAGCGCGCCGCGCTCCATCGACCCGGGGCAGCGATCTCCCTGGAACGCCGTCAACCCGCCCCCGGGACCGGTGAGCAGCTGCACCACCTTGACCAGCTGCTGTGAGAGCGGCAGCGAGCTCAGGAGCGCACTGTCGGTGCTCGAGAGCACCCCCAGCGTCGCCGCGACCCGGCTCGCGCCGCCGTTGGCGTCGATCGTGCCGGGGTGCGAGAACCCCTCGAACCAGCCGGTCAGGTCAACCGCATAGGGGCGGGCAACGGTGAGCTCGGGAGTGAAATCGTTGAGCGCGACGGTCGATTGGGGAAACGCGCCCGGTCGCAGCTTGCCATTGGCCCTAACCGGGTGGACCGTGACCGCGGCCAGCGGCACGCCGAGCCTGGTCAGGTCGATCAGGTCGTTGTCGGGGCCCGGGCGGTAGACGACGTTCGCGAGCTCTCGCACGGTCGGAACGGCGTCCTGCGCCAGCGGCCGCAGTTGCACCAGCAGTTGTTCGAGCTTGGGCGCGACCGGCTTCGAGGCGTTGACCAGCGGCGTCAGGTCGTCGAGCGCGCTGCGGAGGTTCACGAATGTCGTGTTGGCAAGGCGCATGAACCCCGGCAGGCGCTGAATCGCCTCGCCGAGCGCGGTCCGCTGCGCCGCAAACGCCTCCGTCGTGCTCGCCAGGTGCCCGACCAGCGCGCTCAGGTCGCTCGAGCGCTGCGCGACCGTGGTGACGAGATTGCTCGATTTGACGATGAAGTTCGTGAACTGGCCCGAGTTGCGGTCGAGCTCTCGGAACAAAGCGCTGCTCGAGGCGACCGCCGGGTTCAGGTACTCCCACGCCGCCTGCGCCTCGGAGCCGCGACCCGCGTACTGCGATGCCGACCCCTGAATCACTTCCTGCAGGCCCTTCACGGTGGGCGCATCGAGCGTGTTGAACAGCTGGTCGAGGTCAACCGCGCTCGTCGTGTCGGCGGTGCCGATGACCCCGTTGGTGGGGATCGCCGGGGCGGTTGCGGGCCCGAGCCGGAGATCGACGTAGCGGTTGGCGATTCCCGACAGCGACGCCTGGCGGACCGTCGCCTCGGTGCCCTCTCGCAGCGGCCGGAAGGTCGAGTTGTCGATCGTCAGCGTCAGCTGCGCCTGGCCCTGCGGGGTCAGGGAGATGCTCGACACCGAACCGATCGGATTGCCGGCGACCTCGACCTGATCGCCGCTCACGATCTGGCTCGCGTTCAGGAAGATCGCCCGGACGTGGTAGGAGCTGCCGCTGGTGAGCACAATCACGACGACCGCCACGAGTACGACCGCGACCGTCGCGACCGCGGCGACCCTTCCGATCACCGTTGAGTTCTGCACCGCCGAGACCTAGCCGTCATCTCCCCCACATGGGGTCGGGGCATCGCCGCCACGCGCCTGTCGAGGCAAACCTACAGGATCGCGCCGCCACCGTGGCCCCGAACCGGATGCCGCTCCACGGACGGCGCCCAAGTCACGTCCGCTGTCGGCCCTCACTCGTCGCTGAGCGTGTCGTAGCCGATCGCGGTGGCGAGCTTCGGAGCGGTCGCCACGACCCGCGCCAGTCCCACCGTCGGCGCGACGGCGACGAGCACCCCGACGATCTCCGCCTCGGTCGCGCCGGCCGCCAGCGCCAGCTCGACCGTCCGGCGAAGCGAAGCCGTCGCAGCGCCGACCGCGACCAGCGCTCCGAGCCGGACGAGCAGGTCAACCTTCGGCTTCAAGGTCACGTCGGCGCCGGGGCCCGAGCCGCTCGCGAGCACCAGTCCGACCGACTTCTCGTCGTTGAGCGCCAGTCGGCGGAGGAGCTCTTCGGCGGTATCCACTCCTTCGCGAACCTAAGAGCGGAAGGCGTTCTTTACATCCCCCGAAGCGGGTGATGTGGCCGCGGAACTAGACCTACGGCGGCGCCGCCAGACCGAGCAGCTGGATCACCGCGAACGCGAGGATCAGCGCTCCCACTCCGATCAGCCCGAAGCGGGCTTGGCGGACCCTGAAGTGGCCGCTGATCCCGACCAGGAACAGCACAGTCGCGAGGAACACGGTGTCGCGGATGTAGTCGTCCGCCGTATCCCCGGCATCCGAGCCCTGTTTGAATAACGCGTTCGCCCGCGCGTCGGCAGCCGCGGAGGCGCTCGCCTGCGGAATGATGTAGTTCGGCATGTAGGCCGGCCCCGGCGGCGCGTTCGGGTTATGCGCCGGATCGGTGGCCAGCCAGGCATCGAACGCCGGCCGGTAGCCGGGCCGAAAGCGCTTCACCGCCAACCTCTCGAACTTGGGCTTGTTCGAGATGAAGGCGTCGAACCAGGTGTCGAACGCGACCGAGTCCAAGGTGCGCGTCACGACCGCCTCGGTATCGAAGCGACTCCCCAGGGCGCGCTGCGCGTTCGACTGCGCGAGCCTCACCGATGACCTCGTGCCCCACTTCGCCGCGGCATAACCTGAGTACGCCGCCAGCACGGCCACCAGCGACAGCAGCAGTGCCTCGATGATCGACAGCCAGCGGTCGTGATGGTCCTCGGCGCCGTCGCCGGCGGCTCGTTCTTTGTGCTCGGCGATCTCCTTGGCGACTTCGGTTGGGGAGAGCGGCGCCTCAGGCACGAGTCACACCCGGCCCCCGGCGCTCGAGCGCCGATCGCGCCCCTCAGACGATTGCGCCAACCGACCGCCCGTCGAGCTCGCTTGACTTGGACGCGGCTGGCGCCGGCTCGCGATCGCCGATCGCCAGCAACTCCTCGATCAGGCGGAGCGCAGCTGCGTGCGTCTCATCGGTGTGCTTGCGAATCGAGTGGACCGCGTAGGCTCCCAGTGCGTCGATCCGCAGCGGCGGCCTGCGCATGTTCGAGAGCGCGCGGGCGAGCGGCCGGGCGACGAACCAGGTCCAGCGGCGCTGGAGCATCTCCGAGCTCCACGCGGCGAGGCGCTCGGCGCGGAGCTGCTGCACGTCGGTGCCGCCTCGGCTGCCGACGACCATCGCCGCGTACATGTACAGGTCCTGCCGGCGCTTCTCGTTGACCGAGTCGTTGTAGGCCCGCAGAAACGATCCGATCACGGGGCAGACGCACTGCGGGTGGTCGGTGAACGCCTCGCCCGCGAGCATCGACGCGAGCTCCATCACGCAGGCCCCCTCGTGGGGAGAGGTGTGCTTGCCCGGGCTCAGCTTGATCGTCTGGTGACTGACAAGGGACATATATGTGCTCCCAACGGTCGGACGTGATTCGAGGCTGAATCAAAGCGTGCCACAAAAGCGGGCACATCACCTGATTTGGACGAAATCGGGACGGATCCGGGGAGCGGACGGAGCCCTCATCCACGACTCACGGAGCGCTTCCGCCGGCGGCCTGCGAAGCCCTCACCCCATTGGGATGATGAGCCAGGACGCGGTTTGGGTTTCCATCCACCGAGATGAACACCGATCTCGCGCGCTGGCAGTTCGCGACGACGAGCATCTACCACTTCTTGTTCGTGCCGGTGACGATCGGGTTGGCGTTCCTGATCGCGATCCTCCAGACCTCGTGGTATCGCTCGGGCAACCCCGAGCAGCGGCGGCTGGCGCGCTTCTTCGGGGTCCTGCTCCTGATCAACGTCGCCGTCGGGGTGGTCACCGGCCTGATTCAGGAGTTCGAGTTCGGGATGAACTGGTCGGACTACTCGCGCTTCGTCGGAGATGTTTTCGGCGCTCCGCTGGCGATGGAGGGCCTGGGGGCCTTCTTCCTGGAGTCCACGTTCCTCGGACTGTGGATGTTCGGGTGGGACAGGCTGCCCAAGCGGGTGCACCTCGCCTGCATCTGGCTGGTCGCGTTCGGATCGATGCTGTCGGCGATGTTCATCCTCGCCGCCAACTCGTGGATGCAGCATCCGGTCGGCTATTCGATCAACCACACGACCCACCAGCCCCAGCTGAACAACGTCCTGGCGCTGTTCACCAACCCGACATTCCTGTGGGGCTACGTCCACGTGATCCTGGCCTCGATCGTCACCGGCTCGGTGATCATGCTGGCCGTTTCGGCTTGGTACCTGCGCCGCGGGATCGAGCTTCAGGCATTCAAGCGCTCGGCGCATTTGGCGCTCGTGGTCCTGATCCCGGCACTTGGAATGGCGCTGTTCGTCGGCAGCGAACTCGGGGTGGTGGAGGCCAAGTACCAGCCCGTCAAGATCGCCGCTGCCGAGGCGCAGTGGACGAACTGCCAGCGGTGCTCGTTCTCGCTTTTCCAGATCGGCGGCGGGAACAACGACCACACCCCGACTCAGATCATCTCCGTCCCCGACGTGCTCTCGTTCCTGGCCACCAACTCGTTCAACGGCAAGGTCACCGGCTTGAGCGAGCTGCAACAGCAGTACACGAAGCAGTACGGCCCGGGGAACTACATACCGAACGTGTTCATCCAGTACTGGTCGATGCGGATCATGGCGTACCTGGCGGCTGCGTTGATGCTCGTCGCGCTGTACGGCGGCTGGCTGCTACACCGCAACCGACTCGAGCACTCGCGGAAGTTCCTGATCGTGGCGATATGGGCCCCAATCACCCCGTTCCTGATGAACACGGCCGGTTGGATGCTGACCGAGAACGGCCGCCAGCCGTGGATCGTCCAGGGCCTGATGAAGACCACGGCGGGCGTCTCACCCGCGGTCAGCGCAACCGAGATCTGGATCAGCCTGATCTCGTTCGTCCTGATCTACATCGTCCTCGGCGCCGCAGATCTGATCTTGATGCTGCGCTACTCAAAGCGCGGGCTGCCCGATGACGAGGCCCCGACCGGAGACCAGGGGCCCGGCCAGGTTGCCGGGCCGATCCCAGAAATGGCGTTCTAGATGCTTCACCTGCACACGCTCTGGTTCGTGATCATCGCGTTCTTCTGGATCGGGTTCTTCGTGCTGGAGGGATTCGACTTCGGAGTGGGCGTCCTGCACGCGATCGTCGGTAAAACGCACGAGGAGCGAAACGAAGCGCTCGAGACAATCGGACCGTTCTGGGACGGCAACGAGGTCTGGCTCGTGGTCGCCGGCGCGGGCACCTTCGCCGCCTTCCCGGGCTGGTACGCCACGATGTTCTCGGCCCTGTATCTCGCCCTGCTGCTGATCCTGGCGGCCCTGATGGCTCGCGGCGTCTCGTTGGAGTTCCGCGACAAGCTGAGCGATCCGCGGTGGCGCAGGTCATGGAGGTGGGCGACGATCATCGGCAGCGCGCTTGCGCCGCTGCTGCTCGGCGTGGGACTCGGCGACCTCGTGCACGGCCTGCCGATCGACAGCAGCCACAACTTCACCGGCAACTTCTTCGACCTGCTGACCGGGTACGGAATCTGGACGGGGCTGACGCTGCTCACCCTGAGCCTTCTGCACGGCGCCACGTTCATGATGCTCAAGACGTCGGGAATCGTCCGCGAGCGCTCAGCCACAGCGGCCCGCATGCTCGTTTGGCCGGCGCTGGCGGCCGTGCTGGGGTTCGTGATCTGGACCGGGATCCTCGCCGGTCGCCACGTCAGCAGCCCGCTCGAAGCCTTGGCGGTGCTCGCCGTGCTCGGCGCGGCGTACCTGGTCCACGCGCGCCAGGAGGGATGGGCGTTCGTCTCCTCCGGCGTCGCGATCGCCACCACGGTCGTGATCATCTTCGTCGCGCTGTATCCGGATGTGATGGTCTCGAGCACGAACCACGCCTACAACCTAACCGTCTCCAACTCCTCCTCGGGGACATACGCGCTGACCGTGATGACCGTCGTGGCGATCCTGTTCACGCCACTCATCCTGCTCTACCAGGGTTGGTCCTTCCACGTGTTCCGGGCCCGCGTCGGGGCGGCGCCCGAAAGCTCGGCCGAGCCGCCGCCGCCCGGCGTGCCGGCGACGGCGGCGCCCGATCGCTAGCGGCGTGTGTCGTTGAATCGTTGCGCAGTCGCGCTTCCCCGGCGGCCGCATCCGGGCGACCGGCGGCCGCATCCGGGCGAGCGGCAACCGCATCCGGGCGCGGCTACCCGAGCCACCGACCGCCGCCGGCGACCTGTTCGATAGCCCAAAGTGGTCGCGCCACCGCCCGATTTGGGCACCGCAACACGATCGTCATGCACTGGCGCCCAGATCGTCCTCTCGCCAACCCGATTTGGGCAATCCAACACGCCGGATGTGCCCGATCTGTCACAGAAACGCGGGCACCACTTTGACGCGAGGAGACTAGACCTCAGGCAGCTCCGGGGTTGGCGCCTTGAGCGCTGGCGCCGGCGGTTACGATGGCGTCGTCCTCCCAGTCGATGATCGCGGCGTCGCCGCGATCGAGGACGTGCGGGCCGCCGGTCTTGGTGAAGCGGTCCCAGCTCCAGTCGATGATCGCCTCGATCTTCGCCCGCGTGCCGGTCATCAGGCTGGCGTGCACGCCGAGCCACGCCATGTGCGCGAGCTCCCCGTGCACCTCGTGGTGGCGCTTGCCGACCTCCGCGATTGCCGCGCCGCGGCCGATCATCGCCATGATTCCCTTGTCGTGATAGGCGAACGGCTTTCGCGGTTTACCCTCGAACTCGGCCAGGATGTTCTCCGCCGCCCAGGCCCCGCTCTGTAGCGCCACCGAGCCGAGCTGCGGCAGCGGCTCGCCGCTGCCCTGATCCTGGATGTTGGCGATATCGCCGACCACGTACACGCCGGGGTCGCCTTTCAGGGTCAAGTCCGGCTCGACGTCCACGCGTCCGCCTTTGCCCTGGGCCAGCCCGCAATCGGCCGCGACCGCGGCGGCCGTGATCCCGCCACCCCAGATCACGCACCGCGTCGCGATCACCGAGCTGTCCGACAGCAGCGCATGGCCGCTGGCCACCTCCTTGACGCCGGTGCCGAGCTGAACCTCGACGCCCTTGTCCTTCATCACGTTGGCGACGTAGGCGTGAGCCTCGTCCGAGAACGGCGCCAGCAGCGCGCCGCCATAGTCGATCAGATGGATGTGAGACGCGCCGGCGTCGAGGTTTCGGTACTCGGCGGGGATTGTGATCGCGAGCATGTCAGCGATCGCCCCTGCGACCTCAACTCCGGTGGGTCCCCCGCCGACGATCACGAAGTTAAGCGCCCCGCGGTCGACCAGCGCCGGATCGCGGTCGACGTGTTCGAACAGCCCGAGGATCCGCGAGCGCAGGCGGGTCGCGTCGTCGAGCGAGTACAGCGGGAACGAATGCTCGGACGCGCCCGGAGTGCCGAAGAAGTTCGGCTGCGAGCCGGCTGCCAGCACCAGCACGTCGCCGCTCCATTCCTCGCCGCCGGTCGCCCTGACGGTCTTCGTCTCCGTGTCGACGCTTGAGATCTCCGCCAGCTTGATATCGACGTTCTCGGTGTCTGCGAACACGTCACGCAGCGAATGGGCGATGTCGCTCGGCGCGACCTGGGAGGTCGCCACCTGGTAGAGCATCGGCTGGAACTGGTGGTAGTTGTTGCGGTCGATCAGCGTGACGCGGACCTGATCATGCTTGGCCAGCTGCTGCGCGCACCCGAGACCGGCGAACCCGCCGCCGACGATCACCACATGCCGTCTACCGTTCGTAGCGCTCATGAGTGCACCGGGGCGGCGTTCGCGGCCGGCACGCTCGCCAACATTCGCTCGAGCAGGTGGTCGCCGACCCGGAGCGCGTTCGCCATCGCGGTCAGCGCCGGGTTCACGGCGCCGATGCTCGGGAAGAAGCTTGCGTCGACCACGTACAGGTTGTCGAGCTCGTGGGCCCTGCAGTTGGCATCGAGCACCGAGCTGCTCGGGTCGTTGCCGAACCGGCAGGTACCCGTCTGGTGCGCGCAGCCCGCCACGGGGATCTCGTTCTTGAGGTAGGCGTTGTGAGGGAGCAGGTGGTGGTGGTGATGGTCCAGGTCGAGGTCCGAGAGCATCGACTGGAGCTGCTCGTACAGCCGTTTCTTCGGCTCCTCGTTGGTGGCGTGGTAGGCGATCGTGATCGTGCCGTCACGATCGACCGTCACCCGGTTCTCGGGACGGGGGAGGTCCTCGGTCGAGAGCCAGAAGTCGACCGCGTGATCGGCCACCTTGCGCAGCGTCCAACTCGGCGCGAGCGCCGTTTCGCCGGGCTTCTCACCGCGGAACATCGCGGCCTGTGACTTACCGACCATCTGGATGTTGCCCAACGGGAACTCGAAGTCCGGACCCGAGAAATAGAAGTCGTTGACCCCGAGCGTCTTCTGGAAGACCGTCGGGTTCTCCTCCTTCGAGAGCGCCAGCACCGCCTGGCTGTTATGGAACATGTAGTTGCGTCCCACCTGATCCGAGCCATTCCCGAGGCCGTTCGGATGCTGCTCATTGGCCGACATCAGCAGCAGCCGGGCCGAGTTCGCCGCCCCGCACGAGACGACCACCAGATCCGCGCTCACCGTCTCGGTGGCGTCGTCGCGCTTGACCTCGACGCCCGTAACCTCGGTTCCGGCGGGGTTGGTGGTCAGCCGCAGCGCCTCGGCATCGATCCACAGCTCGACGTTGGGGTGCTCGAGCGCCGGACGCACGCCGAGCACGTCCGCGTCGGACTTGGCGTGCACGACGCACGGGAAGCCATCGCAGCAGTCGCAGCGCATACACGTGCTGAACGGTGGGTTGCGCTCGTCGAGCATCACGCCGCAGGGAGCGTGGAACGGATGGTGACCCAGCTTGGCCAGGTCGTCCGAGAGCTTCTGAATCCGCGGCGCGTGGGAAACCGCCGGAAACGGATACGGCGCGCTGGCCGGCGGCTCGGTGGGATCCTCGCCCCGCGCACCGTGGACCTCGTAGTACTGCTCGGCGAGCGTGTAATACGGCTCCATCGCGTCGTAGCCGATCGGCCACGCCGGCGAGATCCCATCGTGATGGCGCAACTCACCGAAGTCCTCCGCACGCAGCCGGTACAGCGCCGCTCCGTACATCTTCGTCGCGCCGCCCACGAAATAATGAACCTGCGGCTGGAACACCTCGCCGTTCTCGTAACGCCACATGTCCGAGGACACGTACCGGCCGTTCACGAACACCTCCTCAGCGGAGACATTCTGCGGCTCACGTGGGAGCCAGCCGCCGCGCTCGAGCAGCAGCACCCGCTTGCCCGAGGGCGCGAGGTGGCGAGCGAGCGTACCCCCACCCGCGCCCGTACCGATGATGATCACGTCGTAGTGGGCCACGGTCGCCCTCCTATCGTGTCCGCGGGACGGAGCGAGCGAGCGCCGCGGAGCTCGGCGGCCCGAGCCCTTCGAGCGCGAGCTGCTCGGCGAGGATGATCCGCGCCGCGGCCTCGATCAGCGCGAGGTGCGAGAACGCTTGCGGGAAGTTGCCCAGGAATCGGTCGGTCGCGGCGTCGAACTCCTCGGCGTAGAGCCCGAGCGGGGAGGCCACGCGCAGCAGCCGTTCCATCAGATCGTGTGCGCGCTGGGCCTCGCCGACGATCGACAGCGCCGAGACGAGCCAGAACGAGCAGATCAGGAAGGTCCCTTCCTTGCCGGACAGGCCGTCGTCGGTCTCGTCGGTCTTGTAGCGCAGGACAAACCCGTGCTCGGTCAGCTCGTCGGCGATCGCGATGACCGTGTTGTACAGCCGCTCATCGTCGCCGGGCAGGAAGCCGAAGATCGCCGCGAGCAGAATCGAGGCATCGAGTGCGTCGGTCGCGTAGTGCTGGCGCAGCACGCCTCTGTCGCTGACTCCGTGCTCGAGGATGTCGGCGTGGATCTCCTGAGCGGTCGCGTCCCACTTTGACCGCAGTTCGTTGTCGCCGCGAATATCGGCCAGCTTCGCGGCGCGGTCCATCGCGACCCAACACATCAGCTTCGAGGACACATAATGCTGCGGCTCGCCGCGAGCCTCCCAGATGCCCTGGTCCGGCCGGCGCCAGACGCCCGTGGCACACTCGGCCTGGGCCTGCACGATCGGCCACAACCGCCGGGGCAGTCGCTGGCTGTGCATCGTGTGCTTGAAGATCGAATCGAGGACCGCGCCGAACACATCGTTCTGATGCTGATCGAAGGCCCCGTTGCCGATCCGCACCGGGTGGGCGCCCGAGTAGCCGGACAGGTCCTCGCGGAACGACTCGGTCAGGTCGCGACGACCATCGACCCCATACATGATCTGCAGCCCGCCGTCGCTGTTGGGCTCGAGGTCGGCGACGAACTGCATGAACTCGTCCGCCTCCCATTCGAGACCGAGGAGATGCAGCGCCTGGAGGGTGAACGTCGTGTCGCGCATCCACGTGTAGCGGTAGTCCCAGTTTCGCTCCCCCCCGGGGGACTCCGGCAGCGATGTGGTCAGTGCCGCGACGGTTGCCCCGGTCGGCATGTACGTCAGGCCCTTGATCGTCAACGCCGAGCGCTGGATCGCCTCGCGCCAGCGGTGGTCGGCGAACGGGCGCGCCCGTCCGATCCAGTGGCGCCAGAAGCGGACGGTCGCGTCGAGCCGGCGCATCGCTTCCTCGACGTCGGCGGGGCCCGGAAGCCCCGCAGCCCAGGATAGAGCGGCGTAGGCGTGCTCGCCCTGGTGAAGCGTGTGCCGCGCGCGGATGCGGCTGACCTCGATACCGAGCTCAAGATCGGTGTAGAGCCGGATCGTCTGCCCGGCGCCGCTCGCGTCAGCGGCATGCCGGCTGCCATCGACGAGCGCCCAGTCGGCCGGCGTGCGCCCGTAGTCGAACGCGGGCTCGCACACCACCTCGATCTCCACCTCTCCCTCGAGGCACCTGATCGTCCGCACCAGCATGTGATCCGCGTCCTCGTCCGCCGGAGGCCGGGTGTGCGGCGTGATCGTGTCCTCGCAGGCAGTCGGGCCGAGGGTCAGGGCGTCACGGACCTCGATCCATCCCTGCGGGGTCTTCCACGTCGTCAACAGCACGTTGGTCCCGGGCTCGTAGTAGCGCGCGGACGGGACATTCACCCCGAACGGCGCTACGCGGAAGTGTCCGGCCTCGCGGTCGAGCAACGTGCCGAACACGCTCGGCGCGTCGAAGCGCGGCACGCACAGCCAGTCGATCGAGCCGTCAGGGGCGGCCAGTGCCCCGGTGTGGCAATCGGACAGGAACGCGTAGTCGGCGATCGGTGGGAACGGCGACGGCGCCGCGGCGCTCTGAGGGGCCCGCTCCAACTTCGCCTTGGCGTCCTTATCGCCGTGGTCGGTCCGGCCAGACTTTCGCTTCGTGGCGGCGCTCATCTGTGTCTTCTCCTTTTCTGTGGCGCTCATGCGACCACCCACGGACCGTGCCACGCGCCGATTCCGCTCACCAGCTTCTCTGCTTCCTTCGGCCCCCATGTGCCGGGGGCGTAGCGGTGCACCGGCGGTGGATGATCGATCAGCGGAGCCATGATCCGCCATGTCTCCTCGATGCTGTCCTGGCGCGTGAACGGGGCGCTGTTGCCCTGCATCGCTGCATACAGGAGGACCTCGTAGGGACTCGGGCCCTCCCCGCCCTGTTCGGAGAACTCCATGTCGAGCATGATCTCCCGCGGGCCGCCATCGTCGGCCCGGTGCGCATCGACGATCAGGCGAATCCCGGTGATCGGATCGAGCTTGATCACCAGCTGGCTCTCGACCGGAGGCCGCCCCTCGGGCATCGTCAGGAAACCCAGCCGCGGGGGACGGTTGAACACCAGCCGCACCTCGGTCTGCGTCACGGGCATGCGTTTTCCCGTGCGGATGAACCACGGCACGCCGGCCCAGCGCCAGTTGTCGATCTCGAGCCGGATGGCGGCGTACGTCTCCGTGGTCGACCCCGGCGCGACCCCGTCGATGTCCAGATAACCGTCGTACTGGCCGCGGACGTAATGTGCCGGGTCGGCGTCGGGCATCGCGCGGAACACCGCAAATTTCGCGTCCTTGAGCGTGCTGGGGTCATCCCCAGCCGGAGCTTCCATCGCCGCGGCAGCCAGCAGCTGCATCAGGTGGTTGACGACCACGTCCTGGAGCGCGCCGACCGGATCATAGAAATGCCCGCGGTCCTCCACCCCGAAGCTCTCCGCCATCGTGATCTCCACCGCCGCGATGTGGTTGCGATTCCAGACCGGCTCGAGGATCGTGTTCGCGAAGCGCAGGTAGAGGAACTCGTCCAACCCCATCTTGCCGAGGAAGTGGTCGATCCGGTACAGCTGCGACTCATCGATGTACTGATGGATGTCGGCGGCGAGCGCGCGCGCCGACTCGCGGTCGTGGCCGAACGGCTTCTCGACCACGACGCGAGCGTTGGCCGTGAGACCCGCCTCGGATAGGCCCTTGATCACCGTGGCGAACAGAAACGGCGGGATCTCCAGATAGAAGACCGGCCGTCGCGCGCCGGCGATCGCGCCGGCGACGCGCTTGAACGTCGCCGGGTCGGTGAAATCACCGTGGACGTAGGACAGGCGATCGGCAAACCGCTTGAATGTCGCTTCATCGATCTGCTCCCGGCAGCCCTCGATCGAGGAGCGAGCGCGGTCGCGAAGTTGCTCGACGGTCCAGTCGTTGCTGGCCACGCCGACTATCGGGCACCCCAGCAGCCCGCGGGCTTCCAGCCGGTACAGCGAATGAAACGTCATCACTTTCGCGAGGTCTCCGGTGATCCCGAACACGACCAGCACGTCCGCGGCCGTTTGCGCATCCGCTCCGGTGACTTGGCTGTCCGGCTGCTGTTGCGTGGCCACTGCCATATTCGATCTCCTTGTCGCCGCCGGGGGCTAGCCTCGGCGAAGCACGTTGGGACTGGCAAGCTAGGGCCCGCGCCCGGGGCGATCATCACCCAGTTCGGATGAACTCGGCGCCCGTGGCGCGAGATACGGTCCGGGAGCATGACAAAGCCCCGTGTCGTCGTGGCTGGGAGGCTGCCCGCCGCAGGGCTCGAGCTCCTGCGAGAGCACTTCGTCGTCGACGCCCGCGCCGATGGAGCGGACGACGGCTCGCTGCTGGCCCGCGTGCCGGGCGCCGCCGCGATCGTGGCGGACCCAAGCGTGCCGGTCGACGGCGCGCTGCTCGACGCCGCCGGAGATTCGCTGGAGGTCGTCGCGAACTTCGGCGTGGGGATCGACAACATCGACCTGGCGGCGACCCGAACGAGGGGCGTGCGGGTGACGAACACTCCGGACGTCCTGACCGAGGCCACGGCTGAGCTCGCCGTCGGCTTGATGCTGGCGGCGGCGAGACGGATTACCGAGGGCGACGAGATCGTGCGACGCGGCGAGTGGACGCGGGACCTGCTCGGCCGTGGGCTGACCGGCGCAACCGTCGGGCTGGTGGGATTCGGACGGATCGGACGGCGGGTGGCACGACTGCTGTGCGGCTTCGACGCTCGCGTGCTGTTCGCCGCCCGTGGCGCCGCCACGGGCGCGGACGGTGCCGAGCGCCGGGAGCTCCCCGCGCTGCTGGCGGCGGCGGACTTCGTCAGCCTGCATGTGCCGCTGACCCCGGACACCAGGCACATGATCGATGCCGACGCGTTGGCGAAGATGAAGCGGGGGGCGATCCTGGTCAACACCAGTCGCGGCGCGGTCGTCGATACGAGCGCGCTGATCGAGGCCCTGCGCGACGGACGACTGGCCGCGGCCGGACTCGACGTCTACGAACAGGAGCCACAGGTGCCCGCCGAGCTGCGCGAGCTGCCGAACACCGTGCTGCTCCCGCACATCGGATCGGCTACGGTGGCAACCCGAGATGCGATGGCCCGCCTTTGTGCCGAGAACGTGATCGCCGTGATCCAAGGACGCGAGCCGCCGGCGGCGGTGCTGTGACGATGGAGCACGGGTACCGCACCGAGATGACCGAGCTGGCGGAGCTGCCCGCGTGCGCACTGCATGACGACGCCGCGGATCTCCACGGAACCTGGCTGGTCGGTGGCGGCATGCTCGGAGCCTCCCTGGTCCATCACGACGAGGAGCTTCTGTGGCAGGGCGCCGGCGCGGGCGCGTATGCCCGCGAGCGCAGGTTCATGGGAATCCCGTTCCTTCACCCCTGGGCGAACCGGCTCAGCGACTTCGGCTACGAGGCCGGCGGGCACCAGGTGACGCTCGATCGCTCCTCGTCGGTGCTGCTGCTGGACCAGAACGGCCTGCCGATCCACGGAGTGCTGAGCGCCAACCGCGACTGGTCGCTGCGGGAGCTCGCCGCCGAGGAGGGGCGCGCGCGGCTCCTCGCCTCGTTCGACTTCGACCGACCGGAGCTGCTCGCCGCCTTCCCGTTCCGTCACCGGATCGAAATGGAGATCGAGCTGGCCGGCGGCGCGGTGCAGGTGAGGGTGACGCTGAGCGCGGCCGGCGAGAGCCCGGTACCGGTCGCGTTCGGCTTCCATCCCTACCTGCAGCTCCCCGGATCCCCGCGGGCTGAGTGGGAGGTCTCGTTCCCCGTGCGCCGGCGCCTGGTGCTCGATCAGCAGCAGATCCCGACCGGCGCCACCGAGCCCGCCGAGCCGCTCACGGGTCCGATCGGCGAGCGGACCTGGGACGACGGCTTTGACCGCATCGACCCGCCGCGACGGTTCGAGGTTCGCGGTCGCGGACGAACGATCGCTGTCGAGTACGGCGACGGCTATCCGGTGGCGCAGATCTTCGCGCCGCCGGGGGAGGAGTACGTGTGCATCGAGCCGATGACGGCGCCGGCCAATTCGCTAAGGGGCCCGGACAGCGCGCTCGAATGGGTTCCGGCGGGGCAGCGGCGGAGCGCCGCGTTCCGGATCGCCGTGCGGTGACGGGCGCGTCCGCAAAACCCCCCCCTCTAAAACCCACCGACCGGCGGCACCCGCACCTCGACCGGCGCTAACGCACGGGCGTGAGTGACCATGGAGCCGGTGGCGTAGGCGCCCGGCTGCCCTCCGCGCGGGACGGTTGATCGCTCAGCCAGATCTTGTCGCATACTGACGTTGGCGCTAGGCTTCATGTCGCGATTCGGAGACGGGTCATCGACCGGTTTCCGTGTTGCTCTAAAAACGAGCGGAACGTGCTTGCGGTTAACGCTGTTTGACCGCCTCCTGGTCCGTGTTTGCACGATTGGCTTTCGGGCCGGGGAAATCGCTCATGAATAGCTGGCCGCTCATCGGCAGGGATCCAACCTCGAACACCGCCGACGATCGGCCGTGGAGATCCGCGTGCACTCGATCTTGATGTCGTGCTCGGGCGGATGGTCGAAGCCCTGCCGGAGGTGGGGGATGGCGTGCGAGTAGCGTGGGCACGATTCGGTACTAGCCGCCGACGCCTGTCCCGCGAGCGCGTCCCAGTTCGGCGGGATCACTTCGGCGGCACGGTGGGTAGCCCAGGGCCTGCGTCGGCGAGACCGCCGCGCGAGGCGGCGAGTTCGCGGTCTCGGCTCGGGCGCGAGGAGACAGTGGTTCCCCCTCTAATCTCGGTGCCGGCCATCGTCGCCTCCATCGGCGTCGTCGGACTGACCGGAGCGACCGCAGTGATCGGGTTGAACAGCGCGATCGTTGATCGGCCTGCGGTGTTCGTGACGCTGCGCACGGTGGGCTGCTTGGGCATGGTCGTGATCGCGTTGGTCGCGCTCGCGCAAGGCTCCAGGGGCCGGCTGGCGGCACTGCTTCTGGCGATCGGCTTCGTGTTCGCGCTCAACGGGTTTACCGAATCCACCGCCCCCGGTCTGTTCGTGATCGGACGGATCACGATTCCGCTGACGCTCTGGCTCCTCATGTACTTCTGCTTGACGTATCCCGAGGGCCGTATCGAGGACCGCGCCGCGTCGGTCTTGCTCGCGTTGGCGGCGGTGGGGTTTGTCGCGCTGCTGGCGGGCAGCCTGTTGCTTGCGCGAGTCCCGCCAGTCGCGGGTCCGTTCGTGCGCTGCACTGACGGCGGCTGCCCGGCCAATCCACTCAACCTGCTCGACCTCCCCGGCATGGGCCGGGCATTGTCGACGGCATTGGCGCTGTGGACGACGATCACGCTGGCAGCGACAGCCATCCTCGTCGGGCAGCGGGTGCGCATCGCGACCCGCTTGCAGCGTCGCGGCCTGGCGCCACAGCTCACATGGGCCGTGCTGATCGCGGTCGGTTACGGGTTCTTCGTCTCCGTCCGCGCCGTCGACGAGCACGCGCGATTGCTCACGCCCGCGGCGGTGATCGTCGCCGCGATCATCGCCGCGCTGCCGTTCGCGATCGCAGTCGGGATGGCGCGCGGTCGCGTGCTCGCTATGAGCGGGCTAGAGCACATGGTCGCGGAGCTGGGCGAACATCCCAGCCTCGCGGAGCTTCAGCACACAATGGCGCGAGCGTTTGCGGATCCGACGCTCAAGTTGCTGGTCTGGAGACCGTCGGTCGAGGGCTACGTTGACATCGATGGACACGAGGTCGAGTCGTTGGCGACCGCGCCGGGGAGACGCGTCACTCCCTTCAGCCGCGACGGCGCGAACCTCGCCGCCGTGGCGCACGATCCCGCCTTGTCGGACGAGCGCGATGTGCTCCAGGCCGCAGGTTCGGCGGTCAGCTTGGCGCTCGACAACGCACGCCTGAGCGCGGAGCTCGGCACATCGATCGAAGAGCTCGAAGCGTCGCGCAAGCGCCTGTCCTCCGCTGCCGAAAGCGAGCGGCGGCGGATCGAGCAGGACCTCCACGACGGGGCACAACAGGGGCTGATCGCGTTGCGGATCAAGCTAAGCCTCCTCGAAGAGTTGGCGCTCGAGGATCCACGATCCGTGGTTCCCGGCTTGGTCGACGCCGGCCAGCAGGTCGACGTGGCGATCGACCAGATCCGGAGCCTGGCCCAAGGGATCTACCCGTCCGCGCTGTTCGACCTCGGGGTCGCCAGCGCGCTCGCGGCGGTCGCGCGCGAGGCGCCGATCACGGTCGCCCTGCACGCCGATCTGAGGCGGCGTTTCCCGCCGGATGTCGAGACCGCCGTGTATTTCTGCTGCGTCGAGGCGCTCCAAAACGTCGCCAAGCACTGCGGCGCGCGAGCACGAGCGACCGTCAGTCTGCGCGATCGTCCAGACGGCCTTGAATTCGTAGTCGCCGACGACGGTCCCGGATTCGATCCGGCGCTCATCACCGCCGCCCACGGGATTACCGGTATGCGCGATCGGCTCGCCGCGGTGGGCAGCACGCTCATGATCACCTCCACCCGCGGGCGCGGGACAACGGTAACCGGGCACGTCCCGGCCGCCGGCCTCTGAGAGGCCACATCGCGTGGTGCGCAAACGCGCCCGGCGGCAGTGAACTCGAGCCCGGGATAACGGGTACGCGCGCGCATCCTCTGCACATGTGCGCACGGTGGACACCGGGCGCGGCCCGCGGGAGCATGATTCGATGGTCTCGGATTCAGCCATCGCCTCCGTCCGGGTCCTGACCGTTGATGACCAGCCCACGTTTCACGACGCTGCCCACGCGCTCATAGCAGCAACCCCCGGCTTCGAATGGATCGGCAGCGCGACCTGCGGCGAAGAAGCGATCGAACAGACCGAGCGCCTTCGGCCCGACCTGGTCTTGATGGACGTCCGTCTGCCTGGCATCGGCGGCATCGAGGCCGCACGACAGATCACCTCGCGCCGGCTACCGGCGGTCGTGGTACTCGTCACCGCGGGAGAACTTCCAAGCGATATCCCGGGTGAGAAGGCAACCGGAATCGTCCTCAAGCGCAACCTCACCCGGAACGTGCTGAGGGACCTTTGGGCAGACCTCGGCCAGCCGACGGCCCGCACCGGCCACTGAACGCCCGGCACCAACCCGCGCGTCTCTAAAACACAGTCCGCCCCCCCACCGCCAGCACTCGCACCTGCACCGAGGGCGCAGACTCGCTCGCGAGCTCGGCGAATCGCCGCGCCGGCCACGCCCGATCGCCGGCCCGCCGCGCCGCCCAGGGCAGCGCGAAGGTTCCCCAGTGGATGGGGATCGCCACCGAGGGGCTGATGATCGCCGCCGCCTGGGCGGCGCGTTCGGGGTCGAGATGGCCATGACCGACATCCGGCCCCCATCCCCACACCGGCAGCAGCGCCAGATCGAGCGAGCCGCGCAGGTCCGCCATCGACTCGTACAGGTCGGTGTCCCCCGCGAAGTAGGCCGACCGCGAACCGCGCACGACGTAGCCGACCGGATCGGCCCCCGGTCCCAGTGGCCGCCGGCGCCGATCGTGTACCGCCGGCGTCGCCGTGACGCGCACCGGGCCGAGCGATACCTCCTCGCCCGGCCGCAGCTGCACCACCTCGCGCAGCCCGGCGCGCCATAGCCAGTCCGCCGCCGGGTGGGGAGCGAGCAGTGGCCCCGACCGTTCCAGCTTGCGAAGCGTCGACAGGTCCGTGTGGTCGGCGTGAAGATGTGAGAGCGCCACGCAGTCGACTCGCCCCACCGCGCTCGCCTCCACCGGCGGCGCGGTTCGCACCAACGGCCCGATCCTCCCGCGCAGGACCGGGTCGGTGAGCACGCGCACCCCGTCGAGCTCGAGCAGCACCGTCGCATGTCCAAGCCATGTCACCGACGCCGGTTGAGAGCCCTGTGGCAGCAATGCTAGATCCTGAACACTGGCGCCGGCCGGCAACATCGTCCGAACTGGATGAGATCGGCCACGGCGACGCAGGTGATAATGAGCCCCGTGGACCAGGCTCAGGATTACGGCGAGGCGCTCACGTGGAGTCCGGAGTCGCCCCGGTTTCGGCCCCTCAGCTTCGTATTGCATTGGCTGGTGTCGGGAGTTGCGGTGTTCGTCGCCGCGGCGATCGTGCCGCACGTCACCGTCGAGCGGTTCGCCGACGCGTTCGTCGCGGCCGCGCTGATCGCGGTTCTGAACGCGGTCCTGCCGCCGCTGGTCGCGGCGCTGCGGCTGCCGTACACGCTCGCGCTGGGCTTCATCGCCGCGCTGATTCTCGATCCGGTGATCCTCCTGCTCGTCTCCGCGATCGACCCGAACTCGTTCAAGGTGGACTCATTCGGCTGGGCGCTGCTGGCGGCGCTGGTGATCGCCGCGACCACGGTCGTGCTGGAGGTGATCCTCGGCGCCAACGACGAGGACACCTACATGCTGCGGGTGATCAGGCGGGTCGCGGGCCGGCAGGGCGAACGGATCAGAACCGACGTGCCGGGGATCATCTTCCTCGAGATCGACGGGCTGGCCCTGCCCGTGCTGCAGCGGGCAATGCGCGACGGCAACGTCCCCGAGATGAACCGCTGGCGCAGCAATGGCACGCACCGGCTGAGCGAATGGGAGACGGACCTCAGCTCGCAGACCGGCGCCAGCCAGGCCGGCATCCTGCTCGGCTCCAACGAGAACATTCCCGCCTTTCGCTGGGTCGAGAAGGAGACCGGCAAGGTGATCAGCTGCTCGTCGCCGTCGGATTGTGAGGCACTCGAGCAACGCCACGCCACCGGAGACGGGCTGCTGAGAAATGACGGCGCGAGTCGCGGCAACCTGTTCTCCGGCGAAGCCGATGCGGTGATCCTCACGGTCAGCCGGATGAACGCCGAGAAGCGAGCGAACCCCGGCTACCGCGCGTTCTTCGCCAATGGCTTCAACGTCACGCGCGTGCTCGTGCTGTTCGCGTGGGAGCTGATTTTGGAACGCTCGTGGGCGCTGCGCCAGGTCCGCCGGGACGTTCGCCCGCGCGGGAAGCGCACGCGCAAATACGCGTTCCTGCGCGCCGGCCTGTGCGTCGCCGTGCGCGACCTGATCGTGTTCGGCGTCCTGACCGACATGATGCGGGGCCGTCCGGCGATCTACGCGACGTTCTCGAGCTACGACGAGGTGGCCCACCACTCGGGCCTCGAGCGCGTGGACACGCTCGAGGCGCTGCGCAAGCTCGACCAGCACTTCGCGCGGATCGAGCGGGCCCGTCGCTTCGCGCCGCGTCCCTACAAGCTGGTCGTGCTCTCAGACCACGGCCAGACCCAGGGCGCCACCTTCAAGCAGCGCAACGGCTACGACCTCAGCGAGCTCGTCGAGCGATCGATCGAGCGGGGCACGGTCGCGCACGTCGACACCGGCGACGAAAACGACGCTGCGGTGGGGCATGCCGTCCACGAGGCGACGGGTGGGCCGCACGATGACGGCGGCGGTGAGCTGAGCGAGCAACACGTCGTCGCGCTCGCGTCGGGGAACCTCGGCCTGATCTACCTGATGGAGGAGCGCCGACGCTTCACCCTCGAGGAGATCGAGGAGCGCCATCCCCGCCTGCTCCCGGCCCTCAGAGGGCATCCGCATATCGGCTTCCTGCTCGTTCGCTCCCGCGAGCATGGCCCGGTCGTGCTCGGCGCCCGGGGCGCCAACTATCTCGCCGAGGGCCGCGTGGAAGGCGACGATCCACTCGCGCCGTTCCCCGCCAACGCCTCCGCCCACCTGCGCCGAACCGATCAGTTCGAGCACGTCGCGGACATCATGGTCAACAGCTTCTACGACCCCGAGCTCGAGCAGGGCTGCGCGTTCGAGGAGCTGATCTCGTTCCACGGCGGCCTCGGCGGCCCTCAGACGCGCCCGTTCCTGTTCTCGCCGGTGGAGCTGCCGCTTCCGGATGACCCGATCATCGGCGCGGCCGAGGTGCACGGCACTCTCCTGGGCTGGCGCTGGATGCTCCAGGGCCAACCGGCCCTCGACATGGCCCCGGAGCCGGTCCCGGCCGAGCCCGTCCCGGCCGAGCCGGTCCCGGCCGAGCCCATCCCGACTGAATCCTGATCGCCTCAGCGAGAAAGCGCCCGAGGATCGGTTCTTCCGCCGATCCCCTGCGCATCCGGCGTGATGGCGCGATCGAGATCGACGGAATCCCCATACGTGCGCGCGACCGTGGCATCGAGCCGCGCCAGCTCCTCTTCGACCGCTGCCCGATGTTCGGGGCGAACCTCGTCATGGAGCTCGTCGAGCATCGCTCGCAGGCGGCGCACCACCTGGATCGTGTTGGCCCCGTAGTCGCGAATCTCGGTGATACCGAGCGACAGGTAGTCCTCCCAGCTGCGGATCGGGATGATCAGACCCGCGCGCCCAGCACGTTCGCCATGCCACCGCGACCTCGAGAGATCGACAGCGCCGATCAGCCGCAGGACTTCGCTGAGATGGTTCAGCACCTGCACCGCGGTGGTCGGATCGTTGACCGCCGCGGACAGCGCCCGGTCGGCGATGTCGACCATGATCCGCACCGCGAACGCCGGATCCTGCTCGACCGTGCGCTCGTCCCCGAGCACCACCATCCCGCGCAGCTTCGCCTCCTCCCGTGGGTCGGCGCTGCCGCCGCCGTAGGCCTCGATCAGCCGGGCGCCGGCCGGCACGAAATCGCCGGTCATGTGGCGGATCACCACGAGGCGACCGGTCGCGCGCGCCCACGCCACGAGGCCGCGGACGTCGTAGCCCTGGATCGCCCCGGGTTTGGCGCTGTGGACGACCAGCGTGGGCGGTTCGTTATTCGCCTCGAACGCGCCCAGGTAGATGTCCGGCACGGCGATGAGCTCTGCTTCGTGGCGCTGGAAGTCGCGCTCCACGTACTGGGCGACCAGCACCACGACGGCCACCGGTCTGAGCCGATGCAGGTAGCGATCGAGGAACACCAGGAACATCAGCAGCCCCGCGATCACCAGCAGCCCGGCGATCGAAACGCCGAGGTTCGGGACGAAGTCGCCCTCCACGTGACGTAACAGCGCGAACGAGAACGCAAGCGTTCCGATCAGCAGCGCCAGCAGGGCCTTGAGCACCCGGTCGCGGTACCACAGGCGCATGTAGCGGGCCGAGAACGTCCCGGTGGCCATCTGCACGACCAGCGTGGTGACGGTCACCACGAACCCGGCGAGGGCCGCCATTGCGCCAACGATCGTGGACAGCAGCGTGCTGGCGGTGGAGGCCGAGTAGGTCAGGCTCACGGGCAGGTGGACCGATTTGTCGATCACCACGTCGAGCTCTCCGAACAGCACGCCGAGCGCGCCGCCCAGCAGCGGCAGCACCCACAGGCTGCCGCGAAGGTACTGGCGGATCCGAAAGCGCGTCGCCCAGCTGATCACTGTCCGCACTCCCGTCGCCACATCGCCGCGTATGCGCCGTCGCGGGCGAGCAGCTCGGCGTGCGTGCCTCGCTGGACCGCGCGCCCCGCGTCGAGCACGATCACTTCGTCGAACTCCTCGAGCCCAGCGAGCCGGTGCGTGATCAGCAACACCGCCTGGACCGGATCGGCGTCGAGCAGATCGGCGAGGATCGCATCGGCGGTCTCGGTGTCGAGGTGCTCGCCCGGCTCGTCGAGCACGAGCACCGGGAACCCTGCCAGCACCACGCGGGCGGCCGCGAGGCGCTGCCGCTGCCCGCCCGACATGCGCCCGCCAAACTCGCCCACCTCGGTCTGGAGCCCGGCGGGCAGCGTGTCGGTCCAGTCGAGCAGGCGGACACGCGCCAGCGCATCGCGAAGCTGCTCGCCGCTCGCCTCGCGACGGGCGACGCGGAGGTTCGCCTCGATGGTGCCGTTGAAGATGTGCGCATTCTGGGCCAGGAGCCCGATCACGCGCCGGCAGTCGTCGCCGCGGAGATCGTGAAGCTCGACTGCGCCGAGCGTGACAGAACCCGCCTGGTAGGGCAGGAACCGCAACAGCACGTCGGCGAGGGTCGACTTGCCGGCGCCGCTGCGCCCGATGACCGCCACTCGCCGTCCCGCCACGAGGTCGAGGTCGAGACCGTCGAGGGCCCACGGTCCATCGTCGCGATAGCGGCAGCGCAACCCACGCACGCGCACCGCGGCCGGCGAGGGCGGGATCGGCTTCGGATCGGTCGGCTCCGCCACCACCGGATCGGCATCCAGGACCTGCCGCGTGCGCCCGAGCGAGCCGCGCACCCGCTGGAGCGTCTGAGTCGCGGCCGGCAGGCCGGTCGCCAGCTCAAATGCCGCCAGTGGAACCACCGCGAGCACGGCGAGCAGCACGATGTCGAGCTGACCGGTGCGCACGGCCTGCACGCCGACCAGCAGCGAACCCACCATCGCCAGCGCCGGCAGCAGCGTCGCCAGTCCCTGGCCGACCCCGGCGGTTCGCGCGCTCCGCAGGGCAATCTGCGCGAGGCGGTCATCGATCGCCGCCGTGCGCTCGAGCGCTCGCTCCGTAGCGCCATAAGCGGTCAACTCGGGTGCGCCGGTGACCAGATCGACGACTGCGTCGGTCAGCTCGCCCCGGGTGGATGCCTGGCTGACCTCGCTGCTGCGCGCCAGCCGTCCGGTCAGCCAGGGCAGCGCCGTCCCCGCCAGGATGAGCACGACCAGCAGGATCAGGCCGGCGGCGGCCAGGATCGACCAGACGAACGCGACGGTCAGAGCACCAACCAGAATCGCGATCGCGAACGGGGAGATCACCCGCACCATCAGGTCCTGGAGCGACTCGACATCGTGGACGAAGCGCGCCATCAAATCGCCGCTGCGGAACGCCGGCAGGCCAGCCGGGGCCAGCGCCTCGAGCCGCGCGTAGACCCGGACCCGGAGGTCCGCCAGGGCGCGGAAGGCGGCGTCGTGCCCGACCAGCCGCTGTCCGTAGCGCGCGATGCCTCGCGAGAGGCCGAAGAACTGCACGGCGACGATTCCGATCGCCAACGCCGACTCCTTGGGATGCTGCGCCGCGCGCGAGATCAGCCACGCCGCGGTCGCCAGCAGCCCGATCCCAGCGCCGATCGCCGCGGCGCCCAGCAGGATCGCTAGCGTCAGCCGCCGCCAGGCCGGGCGGGCGAACTCGGCCGTTTCCCGGATCGAAGTGGAGCTCATGCCGCCACCGCCACGCGGCCGAAGTCGACGACCCGGTCGGCGAGCGACACCAGGGCCGGCCGGTGGGCAACCAGGATCACCGTTCGGTCCTGCATCAGCCGCTGGATGGCCAGCAGTACCTCGTCCTCGGTGGCGCCGTCGAGGTTCGCGGTCGGTTCGTCCAGCAGCAGCAGCGGCGCGTCGCGGAGGAATGCCCGCGCGAGCGCGACGCGCTGGCGCTCGCCGGCGGAGAGGCCGGCTCCCCGTTCACCGAGCATCGCGTCCAGCCCCTCCGCGCGCCGGACCACGACCTGATCGAGCCCCGCCGCCTGCAGCGCGCTCCACACCTGCTCATCGCTGGCGCCGGGACGGCCGAGCCTAATGTTCTCGCCGATCGTGGCGGCGAACAGGCGGGGTCGCTGGGGTAGCCACGAGAGCTGCTCGCGCCATGCATCGGGATCGAGCTCGGCGAGCTCGGAGTCTCCGATCCGGATCGATCCGCTGAGCGGCACGACGAACGCCAGCAGCACGCTTAGCAGCGTCGACTTCCCGGAGCCGCTGGGTCCGGTCACGGCCACGATCTCCCCTGGCGCCACCCGGAACGAGATCCCGTCGAGAGCCGGTTCCTCACGACCCGGGTATTGCACGACCAGCTCCTCGACCGCGACTCCGGTGAGCGCGGGATCCGGGACCTCGGTGCAGCGGCCGCGCGGCGGGAGCGGCGCCTCGAGCACCTCGAACACCTGCTCTGCCGCGGTCATTCCCTCGGCGCTGGCGTGGTAGTTGGCGCCGAGCAGCCTCAGCGGTAGGTATGCCTCGGGCGCGAGCACGAGCACGAACAGAGCGGTGCGCAGGCCGAGATCTCCGCCCAGGAGCCGGAGACCGACCTCGACTGCGACCAGCGCCACCGAGATCGTGGCCAGCAGCTCGAGGATCAGCGAGGAGAGGAACGTGACCCTGAGCGTCGACATCGCCACCTCGCGCTGGCGCTCTGAGATCTCGCGGATCACGTCGATCTGAGGCTTCGCCCGACCGAACACCTTCAGCGTGGGCAGGCCCGAGACGACATCGAGGAAGTGGCTCGCAAGCCGTTGCAAGGTGCGCAGCTGGGCCTCGGTCCGCTCGCGCGTCGCAGCCCCGACGAGCGCCATGAACACCGGTATCAGCGGCAGGGTGAAGGCGATGATCAGGGCCGAGATCCAGTCCCGGGCAAACACCACCGCCAGCACCGCGGTGGGAACGATCACGGCCAGGAGCAGCTGCGGCAGATACAGCGAGAAGTAGCTGTCGAGGGCATCGAGCCCGCGCGTCGCCAGCGTCGCGAATTCGCCGGTGCGCTCCTCCCCCAGCCGCCCCGGTCCAATCGCCGCGATCCGCCTCAGCAGAGCTCCACGCAGCTGCTGCTTGGCGAGCGTCGAGGAGCGGCTCGCCACGAGCTCGGCGCTCCAGGCGACGACGCCGCGCGCGATAACCACCCCGAGGAGCACGGCCAGCGACGCGGTCAACTGCGCCAGGGCCTTGCCGGCGAACGCGGCCGCGACCACGTACGCGAGCAGCCATGCCTGGGCGATGATCAGCAGCGCACTGAGGAACCCGAGCGCGACCGAGGCCACGATGAACCGCCGCGTTGCGCGCGCGTACCGAGACAATCGCGGGTCCACGATGCCCCGTCTGGCAGGCTCAGACGCCCGGTTGTGCGGCACGCCTGAATCCAATCGAAACGACGACGCCTCACATCACGCAGATTGGGTGAAGGCGTCGAGCGCCGCCAGCACCCGATCGCGCGTGGACGCAGGGTCCCCGCCCACCTCCACGGTGATGTCGGCAGCGCGCGTGTACAGGGCCAACCGCTCGGCGCTCAGCCGTTGCAGGAACGCGGTCGAGTCGGGCGGCAACGGTCGGTGCTGCTCGCCGCTGCGCGCGATGTTGCGCGCCTCGCGTTCTGCGCTGATGCGCAACCAGACGGTAACGGCGTCGCTCAGCACTCCAGGGTTCAGCACCACGGAGGCGGCCGCGGCGAACACGGTCGGCGTGTCCGTGCGCAGGGCGTTGCGCAACAAGCGGTCCTCGGTCTCGTGGAGCGCGGCCTGGCCGCGTTGGCCCTGGAACTCGGCGGCGGTCTTTCCGGTAGCTGCCTCGAGCGCCTCGTCGTTGTCCCAGAACACCCAGCCGAGCCGCGCGGCGAGCAGGCGGCCCACCGTCGTCTTCCCGGTACCCATCATTCCGATCAGTACGACCTGTCGCTGTGCGATCTCGATCTCCGATTGTTGCGACGCGCCGGCGCGGGCAGCGTAGGCGATCAGAGTTTCAAGTGACTCATCCAAACGGGGTGATGACCGCTTGGGCTCCGAGCCATAGCTTCGGTCCGTGAGGTCCAGCGAGCTCTCGCATGTCGAGTACTGCCACTCCCCCAGCTGACGCTGGTACTCCGCCGCCGCCGCTCACGGCCGAGCAGGCGAGCGCGACGATGCGCAGCAAGGCGTACCTGGTGCTGCTCGTGCTGGCGGCAATCGTCGGCGTCATCGTCTCGCTGGCGGCGTGGTGCTTTCTCGAGCTCGTGTATCAGACCCAGCAGGAGGTGTACAAGCACCTGCCCCACGCCGTCGGCTATCCCCACGGCGCACCGCTCTGGTGGCCGCTCCCGGTCCTGGCGATCGCCGGTGTGATCGTCGCTCTCGCGATCTCGAAGCTTCCGGGCCGTGGAGGACACGTGCCGGCGTTCGGTCTGGCCGCGGGGGGTCCCCCTGCGCCCGCCGATCTCCCGGGAATCGTGCTCGCGGGGATCGCATCGATCGGGCTCGGCGTGGTGGTTGGTCCCGAGGCTCCGCTGATCGCCTTGGGCGCCGGTCTGGGAGTGATCGCGATCCGTCGCGTCCGCGGCGACGCAAACGACCAAGTCGTGGGCGTGGTCGCGGCGGCCGGCAGCTTCGCCGCGGTGTCGTTCATCTTCAGCTCGCCGCTGGTCGCCGCGGTGATCATGATCGAGGTGATGGGGATCGGCGGACCCCGATTGCCGCTGGTGATAATTCCGGGCCTGCTCGCCGCCGGCATCGGCAGCCTCGTCGCGCTGGGCATGGGATCGTTCACCGGCCTCAGCAGCTCGGCGTACGCGCTCAGCGCGCTGCCGTTGCCTTCGTTCGGCCATCCGCATCTGGGCAACTTCGCGTGGACGATCGCACTGTCGATCGCTATCGCCGCGGTCACCCAGGTGGTGATAAGGGGTGGACTGGAGACCAATCGAATCACGGCGCCGCGACCGCTGCTGCTGCTGCCGCTGATCGGGCTGATCGTCGCCGGGCTTGCGATCGCCTTCCACGGGGCCACCGGCAAGGGCATCGAGGAGGTGCTGTTCGACGGTCAGGGTCAGCTTCCGGGGTTGGTAGCCCAGGCGGGCGCATATTCGGTCGGGGCGCTGCTGGCGCTGATCGCCTTCAAAGGGATTGCCTACGGACTGTCTCTGGGCAGCTTTCGGGGCGGTCCGACGTTCCCGGCGCTGTTCCTCGGCGCCGCCGCTGGGATCGCGGCCTCGCGACTGCCAGGGTTCCCGATGACCGCGGCTGTCGCCGTTGGCATGTCGGCGGCCACCGTGGCCGTCCTGAAGCTGCCGTTGACGGCGGTCGTGGCTGCGACCGTGCTGACCGCGAAGTCGGGAGACGGGACCGTGCCACTGATCATCGTGGCGGCGGTCGTCGCGTTCGTGGTGACCCTGTTGTTGGCGAAGGTTCGGACCGGCTCGCCGGCAGCCCGCACATGAACCGATCGCGATCCGGCGACACTGCCGATGCCGCTTATCGCTACGGCATGGTGTTCCTGCTGGTGTTCTGCGTCGTCGTTTTCATCATCGTGACGCCGCAGGGTGCGGGTTCTCAGGCGGTGGCGTTTGCGACCGTGGCCGCCGCGCTGCTGGTCGCTGTGGGGACCTCGCGGGAGCGATCCTCGGTTCGTCACCGCAGGGCGCTGGCGATTGGCGCCGCGACCGTCCTGATCACGCTGGGAATCGCAGTCGGGCTGGTGCCGCGCGAAGCGACGTTCGTGCTGACGGCGTTAGTGACGCTGGCGATCCCAGTCACCCTGAGCCGGGGACTATTGCGGCTGGTCCGCGATCAAGGCGCGACGGTTCAGGCAGTCGCGGGGGCACTGGCGATCTACCTGCTGCTGGGACTCACGTTCGCGTCCGCGATCGGGTTCGTCGCCGCGGTCGGGCCGTCGCACTTCTTTTCGCAGGGGACCAATGGCACGGCGAGCGCCGACCTCTACTACAGCTTCACGGTGCTGACGACGACCGGGTTCGGCGATCTCACGGCCGCCTACCACGTCGGCCGCGCGCTGGCGGTGATCGAGATGCTGGTCGGGCAGCTGTATCTGGTCACGGTCATCGGAATTCTGGTCGGCCGTCGGGTCGGGAGTGCGCACTGAACATGGAAAAAGTCCTGCTGTTCTCGCTCACCGCGATGGCCAACCCGACACTCGTCGCGGCCACGACCGTGATGCTGATCTTGCCGAGTCCCAAGAAGCTGATGCTCGGCTACCTGTTCGGTGCGTACATGATGAGCATCACGATCGGGCTGGTGATCGTGTTCGCGGCGCAGAACTCGGGTGTCGTCAAGGCGGGCAAGAGCACCATCAACCCAGCGGTGGACCTGGTTTTTGGCGCGATCGTGCTGGGGATCGGCCTCTTGCTCCGCCGTGGCACCGACAAACGGGTGAGAGACCGGCGAGCGGAGCGCAAGCGCGAGAAAGACCTGCGCAAGGGGCGCGAGGAGGAGCACAAGGTGCCCCGCTGGCAGCAGGTGCTGAGCAAGGGTGACCCGAAGATCACGATCGCCATCGGCGCCCTGCTGAGCCTACCCGGCGCCTCCTATCTGGCGGCGCTCACGAGCATCGCAAAGCTCAAGTACAGCACCACCGGGACCGTCTTGGTGGTGCTGCTGGTCAACGTGATCATGCTCGCGCTGCTCGAGGTTCCGCTGGTCTGCTTCTTTGTCGCCCCGGACTGGACGCCGGATGCGATCAACCGGACGAAGGCGTGGTTCGCGCGCGAAGGCCGCAGGGTCGCGGTGGTCGGATTCACGGCCCTCGGGGCGTTGCTGATCCTGCGGGGCGTGATCACGCTGATCGCCGCCTGAGGGGGCGCCCGCCCGACGGGCTATTGCCTCAGCCGCACTTCGACTTTGTGTCGCTGATGAACGTGTTGATCGAGGTGGTCAGCGCGCTGATCTGACTCGGGAGCTCGGTGATCAGCGCCGGTTGTTTCGGGTTGGAGACGAGCGACTTGGCCGTCGTCTCCACGGCGGTGACGGAACTACTGATCGCGCTCGTCTGGCTGGGGAAATCGCTCTTGGCCGAGTCGATCACCGACTTGGCGCTGCTTTCCACCTTCTGCAGCGCCGAACTCACCGCGCTCGTGCCATTCTTGACGACGTTGACCTTGCCGAGGTCCTGAACGGAGGTCTTCAGCGTCTGCACCTGGGAGCAGTAGCTGGGCTTGCTGCTGCCTCCGCATGCCGTCAGAGCGACGGCGGCGACCAATGCGGCCAGGATCGCGATCACAGCCTGACGTCTGGCGATTCGGTAAGTCAACGGCACGCGGCAAGCATCGCATCACCGCTCCTCGCCGGCCTCATCCCGTTCGGGTGATGAAGGCGAGAACCCGCGCGGAAGGATCGGCAACCGTGCTCCACGTGCTAGCCGTCGTGTTCCTGATTGCCCTGGGCGACTCCGTCAACCCATCGACGATCGGCCCCGCGTTGTACTTGGGGACGACCGAGCGGCCACGGCGGCAGGTGGCGGGATTCCTGATCGGCCTCGTTGCCGTGAATTTTCTCGCCGGGCTCGTGATCCTGCTCGGGCCAGGGCAGTTTCTGCTTTCTCTTTTGCCCAAGCCGACCCCGACGACAAAGCACGTGTTGCAGATCGTCGGCGGCGTGGCCCTGCTGGGATTCGCGGCCGCTCTGTGGTTTCGGCGGCGCACGCTCGCGCGCCACGAGCTGCCATCGCTCGAGGGACGGAAAGGCTCGAGCGTCGCGCTCGGAGCGGGGATCGGCGCGATCGAGGTGGTTACGGCGTTCCCCTATTTCGCCGCGATCGCGGTGATTGCCGGGTCGGGTATCCGACTGGTCGCCAAGGTGTTGGCCCTGGCCCTCTACAACGTGGTGTTCGTCGCGCCGATCTGGGCCATCCTGATCGTCCTGATCGTCCTCGGAGACCGGGCCGACGAACCGCTCACCCGCGTCAGAGACTGGCTGCAACGATATTGGCCGGTGCTGTCGGCCGGGCTCGCCGGGGTGATTGGCGCCGCCGTCCTTCTGCTCGGAATCTACGGCTTCGCGGCCGCGCTGCGTAGCTACGTGCCGTGAGCGCTACAGCGTCCCGTTGACCGCCGCCACTGCGCCCACGTAC
Source organism: uncultured Solirubrobacterales bacterium (assembly GCA_963767695.1). Taxonomy (GTDB): domain Bacteria; phylum Actinomycetota; class Thermoleophilia; order Solirubrobacterales; family Solirubrobacteraceae; genus Palsa-465. The sequence continues at coordinate 20,413 of CAVYFE010000009.1, read as the reverse complement.
GCCGCGTGCGTGCCGAACGCGGTGGCGATCACGCTCGGCGGCCAGCGCCAAGGCGGCGGCGTCCGGCCGAGCACCGGAAACAACGTGAGCGTAGCGGTCATCAGCGTGCCGCCGAACGCGGTGCTCGCGATCGGCTCGCCAACACGCCGGCGCAAGAAACCGTGCCAGAGGCCGAACGCCGACCCGTAGCCCCAGCGCAGAGCGAGCCCGAGCTCGTTTTCCTGCCGGTCGGTCACGTGAGGCAGGTGCATGACCGTCGCGACGATCTGTCCGGGAACGAGACTGTCGTCGTAGTCCAGTGGCCCCTGGACGTCCGGACGTAGGCGCCGCTCAGTGGCATAGGCAAGCGACAGCGCAGCGGTCCCAGCGGTTCCGGCGAGCACGCTCCGGATGAGCCAGTGGAGCTTCATGAATTGAGACCTTGGCAGCCGGAACCATCACGAACATCATCCGATTGGGATGAGTCAGCCCGGCATCGGGAGGGGTGTTTGACCACTCAAAGGGTAGTGCCGGCCTCCACCCAACAAGGAGGCGTACCGGCTTGCCCTGTGGCGCTCGGTGCGGGACAAATTACGGTGCAGGAGCAACCATCGCTCAAAGGGCGCACAACTGATGTCAGCGGGGCCACAAACGAGCGGCACTCTGAGAGCGCGCCAGGCGCGCGGTCCACGTCGCAGCAGGCCCCCTCAGGGCAGCGGACCAGCCCCGTCGCGGCTGCGCGCCCAGGCCGGCGCCGGCATCCGGGAAAGGGGTTCCGGGGTGCCCGCCTTTCGAGCGGGCTTCGTTTCTCGTCCCGCGCTGGTCGCGCGGTTACTCGACGGCCGTGACGCGGCGCTCGCGCTGATTGCGGCACCTGCGGGCTACGGCAAGTCGACCCTGCTGGCGGAGTGGGCGGCGTGCGATGAGCGGCCCTTCATCTGGATCACGCTCGACGCACGCGCCAGAGATCCGGTCCTCGTCGCGGCGTCGATTGCCCAGGCGTTCGAAGACGTCGGCTGGATCGACCCCGATGTGTGGCCCGCGCTCACCTCCTCGCTCGCCAACGGTGGCACCTCCGCGCTGGGACGGCTGATGCGCTCACTCGATCGCGACGAGCGCAGCTTTGTCCTCGTGCTCGACGATGCCCACGCGATCTCGCCGTCGGTCCTGAAGGGCGTCGTCCCACCATTACTGGAAGGGCTGGGTCAGGGCTCGCAGGTGGCGTTGGCGTCGCGGACCGAGCCGCCGCTGCCGATCGGCCGGTTGCGAGCGCACCGCGCGCTCGTCGAGATCCGTACCGAGGACCTGACGATGGCCCCGGCTGAAGCCGCCACGCTGCTGCGCCTGGCGGGCCTGGAGCTCGACTTCGCAGCGGTCCAGGCGCTTTCGGGCCAGACCGAGGGGTGGCCGGCGGGGCTCTACCTCGCGGCGCTGTCGTTGCACGAGCGGGGTGACATGGCAGCCGGTCTGAAGCGCTTCGCCGGAGACGATCACCTGATCGCCGAGTACTTCCGGGATGAGGTCCTGGCGGAGCTCTCACCCAAGTTCACGCGCTTCTTGATTCGCACCTCGGTGCTGGACGATCTGTCCGGCCCGCTGTGTGACGCGGTGCTCGAGGGCAACGGCTCGGGAGGCACGCTGGCTCAGCTGGCCCGGGGCAATCTGATGCTGGTGCCGCTTGATCACAACCATGAGCGCTTTCGCTGGCACTGCCTGTTCAGGACCATGCTCCGCGCCGAGCTGCGTCGCACCGAGCCCCAGGTCGAGCCCTCTCTACACACCCGCGCCAGCGTCTGGCTGGGATGCCACGGCGACCTCGACGGTGCGATCAGCCACGCCGTCGCCGCGGGCGAGGCCGGACGGGCCGGCGATCTGCTGTGGGCCAACGCCGCGCGGTATCTCGGTTCGGGCCGCAGCGACCTGGTCCAAGCCTGGGTGGGCGCGTTCAGTCCCCAGGCGATCGGAAGTCATGCGCCGCTGGCGCTCGCCGCGGCGCACAGCTGCCTGATGCTGGGCAACGTCGATCAGGCCCGGCACTGGGCACTGCTGGCGGGAGAAACGAGTCAGCACGCGCAGCCCGCGTCGAGCGCGCCGTCGCTCGAGGCCGGAATCGCGATCATCGAGGCGGCAGCAGCGAGGACGGGGGCGGCGGGGATGGCGGAAGCCGCCACGCTCGCGTATGTCCTCGAGCCGGAACACAGCCCATTGCGACCGTTGTGCTGCCTTCTGAGAGGCATCGCCGAGCACCTGGCCGGCCATCACCAGAGCGCCCAGCAGTACCTCGAGGAGGGCGCGCAGCTGAGCGCCGCCGACGCACCCTGCATCGCGTCGCTGTGCCTGGCCCAGCTGACGATGATGGCGATCGAACACGACGACTGGGACAGCGCCGGGGAACTGGCAGAGCGTGCGGCCACGATCGTCGAACGGCCGTCGCTCGCCGGCTACCCGATCTGCGCCCTCGTGTTCGCCGCGGTGGCCGTGATTCGCGCGCGCGAGGGGCGGGTCGATGAGGCAAAGCGCGATCTGCGCCAAGGCGCCGACCTGCTCGCCGCGCTCGGCGATTTCATCCCGTGGTACGGCGCGCAAACTCGGATCATGCTGGCCCGGGCGGCGCTCGGAGTGGCCGACACCGTGCAGGCGCGCACGTTGCTGGCCGAGGCTTCTCGACTGGCTCGCAGGGTCCCCGGAGCGGTGATCTTCCAGCGGTCGTTGGACCAGACATGGGCCCACATCGACACGCTCGCCGAAACCGCGCTCTCGGGTCCGTCGTCGTTGACGATCGCCGAGCTGCGGATTCTGAGATTCCTGCCGAGTCACCGCTCGTTTCGCGAGATCGCAGAGCGGCTCGGAGTGTCGGTCAATACGGTGAAGACACAAGCCCACGCGATCTACCGCAAGCTTGACGCCGCGTCTCGGTCCGAGGCGGTGGCGCGCGCCTCCAGCGCGGGGCTGCTGGGGTCCTGACTCGGCCCCCGCGAGCGAGGTGTTGCGCGCGGAGCGCGCCGGCGGCCACACCCCCTGGGCGCGCGCCAGCGCGCCCTCTCTAACTACCGTCCCAGCCGTCTACCTCGATCGCGTGATCGATCGCCAGCGCCAGGCGCGGGGCGGTGCTGGTCACCCGAGGCAGGCCGACCTCGGGGCCGACGGTCAGGAGCACAGCGACGATTTCATCGTCGTCGGCTCCAGCGAACGATGCATTGTCCACCGCCCAGCGCAGCGATGTGGTCGACGCATCCAGCGCAAGCAGGGCGGCAAGCTGCACGAGCGTCTTGACTCTCGGCGTGAGGGCGGCATTCAGCGCGTCGCAGCTGCCGCTGGCCTCCGGCGTCAGCGCCAGAACCCTGCGGATCGAGCTCTCCTCGTTGGCCGCCAGTCGACGAAGCAGGTCCTCCCCAACTCCAACCATGCAACGAGCCTACGGACGTGCGCTGCGCGCACATCGCCCAAGTTGGGTGATGCCCCGGGCATCATCACAGTGGCTAGCTTGCCTGTGTTGGAGGGGTGGACACGGGCGCCGAGGCGGAGCCGAGCAGCATCGCCTTGGCCGACTGGTATTCCTCGTCGGTGATCGACCCCCGGTCCCTCAGCGCCGCGAGCCGCTCGAGCTGCTCGGAGACTCCCTCGCTGCCGTTGCCGTTGCCGCTTGTATGCGAGTGATGCCGGCGCTCCCGCAGCTCCCGTACCCGCCCCCGCAGCGCGGCCATCGTCGCGCCGGCGCGGGCGTCGGGGAACTCGTCCATGACCTGCTTGCGCAGTATCCAGGTGCCGAACAACGCCAGGGCCAGGAACACGATGATTCCGGCGGGGGTGCCGGTCGCCGGGATCGGCTGCCACAGGAAGATCAGCGCCATCACCGCGACGGTCAGGCTGAAGGCCCAATCGGGATGGTCGCGCAGGAACGGCGTGATCGCCCGACGCGCGGCCGTCATCGGGCGCGAGGGCCCGGCGAACCAGGCGGCGAACGCCAGTACCAGGCCGACGAGCACGACGGCGCCGGCGACGGTACCGAGCATTCCGGTGCCGATCATGACCGCGTCATGAACCGCCGGACGGATCGAGTCGTCGCTGACCAGCGATGAGGTCACCTGCGACTCGATGATCGACCGTCCCAGGAGCACCATCACGCCGGCGAACACGCCGGCGAAGCCGACCGTCATCAACGTCCGCCGGCGGTGCCCGCGTGCCAGCAGGATCGCGAGGGCGTATAGAAGCGGAACGATGATCGTCAGCGCCAGGGCGAGGCCCTTCAACGCCTTGCCCCCGTTCTGGACCAGTTTGAGCTGATCTGACTTGAGCACGGTCAGATTGGCGATCGAGGGCGGCAGCTTGGAGCTGATCCCGGAGGGCAGGCCGAGCCGCGAAGACACCTGATCGACGATCGAGGCGAGGTCCAAGGTGACCCGCCCGCCGTTGACCTTGACCGCCCCCTTGCCGCCGTTGACGATCGCCACGAGCGTCTGGGCCGCAGCGCGGTTCGCCTGCTCCCAGGCGGTCTGTATCCGCGGACGGGTGAGCGCAAGCTCGGCGCCCTGCACGGCGACGTTTCGAAGCGCCCCGGCCGCGGGACCGGCGAGCGGTTGAAACTGTTTGGGTAATCCGGATTTGAGCAGCGCCGCGACGTCGACGTTGGCGTACAGCTGATCGACCATGTAGTTCGCCGCCGCGCTGCGAATCTTCGCGTCTTGCAGCAGTTGTGTACTGGTGTTCGCCCAGTTGTCGGGGTTGAGCAGTTGCCGGTTCGCCCAGACGGCGAAGATCCCCACGATGGCCAGCACCGTCGTGAACCAGATCAGTGAATCGACCATGAGCAGCCGCTTGCGGGTAATCGCCCGCGGCGGAGTCGCAGCCCGATCCCCGCCGCCCCGCTCGTCCGCCGTGCTGTCAACCGCGGGCGGCGTGGGGTCGCTGTCGGTCGCGGGCACGGAGGACTCGTCACCGCTCACTGACATGTTCCAGATCCTGGCCGAGGCTGGTCCTGGGCGCATCCTCCAGATCGGGTGAGGCGAGCGGGTATCGGCGCCGCGGCCGCCTAGGCCCGCTCGCCGTTCTGATCCGCGAGAAAGATCAGCGCGGCCTTCACTCGTCTTGAGATGTCCTGATCCTCGGGCAGGCCGAGTTTCGAGAAGATCGAGTTGACGTGTTTCTCGACTGCCCGCTTGGTCAGCACGAGTGACTCGGCGATCGCCGCGTTGCTCTTGCCGGTGGCAATCTCCCCGAGCAGTTGCCGTTCCCGGGGAGTCAGGTCGGTGAGCGGGGACCGCAAGGGGCGGGCGCGAGCCTCGATCAGCACATCGACGATCTTTGGATCGATTACCGATCCTCCCCGTGCGACCGTCTCAATCGCGCCGATCAGCTCTTCGCGGTTGCGGATCCGCTCCTTGAGCAGGTAGGCACGCCGACCCGAACCCTCCTCGAGCAGCGCGACCGCGTATTCGGGCTCGGCGTATTGACTGAGCACAACCACCCCGACCTCCGGATTGCTCCGGCGGAGGCTGGCTGCCACGCGGATCCCCTCGTCGCGGCCCGACGGGGGCATGCGGATGTCGGTGACCAGCACGTCCGGACGCTCGGACTCGAGCGCGGCGTCGAGTTCGTTGCGATTGGAGCAGACCGCGACAAGCTCGACCTCCGGCGCCGACTCGAGCATCGAGCTGAGGAACTCGCGCACGACGTATGAATCCTCGGCCGCGATCACCCGAATCGGGCTCTCCGGATTGCTATTCATCGCGAGGGCGCCAGCAGTATTCGGTTTTACAGGGGTGTGGGATCACGCTGCTCGGCCGATAACTTTGGCACAGCAGGAACCTCCGCGCCGGCCGCTTCGGCCCGCCTGGTCGCAAGCCAGATCGTCGTGTCCGCGGGACTCGGACCACTGCCGGGTACCGCGGTGACGATGTGCAGATCGCCGGCGGGAGAAATCGCGAACAGCAGCCTCATGTGGTCGCTCGGCAGCTCGACGTCAGCCGGGAGATGGTTTGCCGGGATCTCGATGAGCTGCGCCCCATCGTCGAAACGGCGGGTCAGCTCGTTGTAGGTGAGATGCTCGGCGAACAGGATGTTGCCCTTGAGCCCGAACAGGGTTCGACCCCTGGCGTACGCGGGGACGCGATCTCGCATCTCCCCGGCCGCCAGGCGGAACACGTGATCGTCGCCGAGCTCGCGGTGCAGCTCGACGGCCATCAGCGCGTTGAAGCCGTCGTTCTCGGTCAACAGCAGCACGTCGGAGATCTCCTCGAGCTGGGCCTCGCGTGCCTCGAGATCGACCGCGAGACGCTCCAATCGGGTGAGGCCGGCTTCCTTCGTCGCGCGCTGCTCCTCTGCCTTCCACGTCCACACGCGCGTCGGGACGCCGGCCTGCTCGAGCGCTGCCGCCAGCTCGCGTGCCCAGCGATGTCCGCCGACCACGAGGACGCTGACCTTCGTGCTCTTGCCCGCCACCCCCAGCCGTCGACCGACGGGAGCGGCCGTGAGCCCGTACACGGCGACGGTGCCAAAGATCGCGATGAAGCAGATCGGAAGGATCTTCTGTGCGCCGCTGATGCCCGCGTTGGCGAGCGCCGGCCCGAACGCCGATGCGGTCGCCGCGGCGACGATTCCGCGCGGCGCAAGCCAGGCCATGAACGCCCGCTCAGCCCCGCTCAGGGAAGAGCGAAAGGTCCCCAGCACGACCGCCAGCGGGCGGATGACGAACACCATCACCGCGATCAAGGCGATGCCGCCCCCGATCAGCGAGCTAACCGTGGACGGCGCGACGGAGGCCGAGATCAGCACGAACAGCACTCCGATCAGCAGCTGCACGACGGTTCCCTCGAACTCGAGCACCGAGGAGACGTCGAGCGTCCGCTGATTGGCGAGGACGATGCCCATCACCGTGGCGGCCACGAAGCCGGAGTCCTCGCGGATCAGATCGGCGCCGGCCACGGCGGCCGTCACGACCATCAGCGCCGCCGCGACGCTCTGCTTCGGAGAGGCACGCTGGATGCTCCCGAGCAATACCCACAGAATCGCGGCGCCGAGCAGTCCGCTGCTGAGTCCGACGGTCAGGCTCAGCACCAGGTCCTCGGGATGAAACGAGAACGCCCTGCCGGGGCTGTTGAGCACCGCGGTGAACACGATCACTCCCAGCAGCGCGCCGATCGGGTCGATCAGCACTCCCTCCCACTTGAGGATCGTCCGCACGCGGTCGGTGGGGCGCACGAAGGCCAGCAACGGCAGCACGACCGTGGGCCCGGAGACGACCAGGATCGCCCCGATCATGATCGACGATCCCCATCCAAGTCCGAACAGCAGCCTGACCGCGAGCGCCACGCCGACGCCGGTCACCGCCAGGCCGATCAGGATCAACATCGGCACGACGCGGCGAGCGTCACCTTCCAGCTCGTCGAACCGGAGCCGCAGGCCCGCCTCGAACAGGATCAGCCCGACCCCGAGCGAGACGAATACGGGCTCGAACGTATTGCCAAACAGCACTGCCGGATGGGTGTCGTTGGTGATCGCGCCGGCAATGAATCCGGCCGGCAGGAGCAACACGATCGCCGGCAGCCTGGTCCGGGCGGCCACCAGCTCACAGCCAAGCGCCAACACGATTACCAGCGCAAAGCCCCCGAGTATCTGGTCAGGCGACAGCATCCAGGGACCCCTATCGGACCGCTTCCCGCGCAGGCGCGGATCACCCGGTTCGGGGGATGCGCACAGCATACGCCCGGTTAGGTTCGAGTCGCCGGACCTCTCGACGTACCGCCGGCACCGACACTCGGAGCGTTCCAATGGTCAGTTCGAAGGAGAAAAACGTGAAGGCAGTGCGCCACATGTCGGTGGCCGAACGCGTCGAGCGGGGCAAAGCGGCGCGGGGGCAGGCGCCCCGCTCCAGTCACGCCGTGTTCGAGCCATCCTCGACGCGCGCGGACCCGCTCGACCTGCTCGAGGCCGAGGCCCAGACGCGCGTGCCCGAGCTGGTGCCGATCCGCTACGGGCGGATGCTCGTCTCGCCGTTCACGTTCTATCGCGGGGCGGCCAAGATCATGGCCAACGATCTGGCGAGCACGCCGCGGTCAGGGTTGACGGCGCAGTGCTGCGGCGATGCCCACCTGTCGAACTTCGGCTTGTTCGCCTCGCCCGAGCGCCGGCTCGTGTTCGACCTCAACGATTTCGATGAGACGCTGCCTGGACCCTGGGAGTGGGATGTCAAGCGGCTGGCCGCGAGCACGCTGATCGCCGCCCGAGACAACGGCTTTCGCGTCAAGGACCAGGAACGGGCCGTGCTCGCGACGGTCGGCGCGTACCGGAACACGATGCGGGACTTTGCCGGGATCGGCAACTTCGAGGTGTGGTACGTCCAACTCGAGGCCGATCGGGTGATGCGCGAGATCGCCCGGAGGGGGACCACGCGGCAGATCAAGTCGAGCGAGAAGACGATCGCCAAGGCGCAGACCCGCGACAGCATGTCGGCCTTCTCCAAGCTCACGCACATGGTCGACGGGCAGCCCCGAATCGTCGACCAGTCGCCGTTGATCGTCCCGCTCGAGGTGCTAGTGCCGGCCGACCAGTACGACGCGGCGTTCGAGGAGCTGCAGGACCTGCTTCGCATCTACCGCGGCTCGCTCGAAGTCCACCGGCGCATCCTGCTCGAGCAGTACGAGCTGGCGGCGTTCGCGCGCAAGGTGGTGGGCGTGGGCAGCGTCGGCACGCGGGCGTGGGTCGCCCTGCTGATCGGACGTGACGAGAACGATCCGCTGTTTCTGCAGATGAAGGAGGCAGAGGCGTCCGTATTCGAGGAGGCGCTCGGTCCGGGCGAATTCGAGAATCACGGCCAACGGGTGGTCGTCGGGCAGCGGATCATGCAGGCCAACAGCGACATCCTGCTCGGCTGGCTGAGCGTCGAGTCCCCGCTCGATGGTCAGCGCCGCGACTTCTACGGCCGTCAGCTCAGGGACTGGAAGGGCTCGATCGAGATCGATCAGATGCTTCCGGAGGGCCTGGCGTTCTACGGCCGCCTGTGCGGCGGCACGCTGGCGCGCGCACACGCCCGCAGCGGCGACCGCGTCGCGATCGCCGCCTACCTCGGCAACGGGAACAGCTTCGACCGCGCCCTCCTCGACTTCTCGAGCGCGTACGCCGATCAGAACGAGCGCGACTACGGGCAGCTTGTCGAGGCCGTCAAGTCGGGCGAGATCAAGGCCGAGACGGGGCTCTGAGCGGGTAGTCTCTCGGTGGTGTAAGGACCCACGGCGATGCTCGACATCTTCTTCAGGCCCCTTCGTTCGTTGCTCGGTGTAGCGGAACACGAGGCCGAGGCGCTCGAGCCGATCGAGGAGACCGAGAAGGAGATCCTCGATGCCGTCAAGGCGCTGCACGAGGCGACCGAGTCGATCGAGCGTCACGTCGAGGTGATCGAACAGCTCGCCACCTCGGTCGATCCGCTGAAGGACTCCGTCGTCGACCTCAACGCGACGATGGTGGACCTCGTCAAGGTGCTCGCGCCGCTGGCGGCCGCCGAGCGCGATGTGGGGAAGATCGAGCATTTCTTCGGACGCCACCGGCACGACCGCCCGGCGGCCGATCCGCCCGCGCCGCCGGCGTCGGACCCGGGCGCCGCGTTGCCGCCCTCCTGACTACGCCGCGAGCGCCTCGGGGCGCGCCGGCAGGCCGTGCTCGAGCACACGCCATCCGGCGTGGAAGTTCACGAGCGCGCGCTCGGGGTGGGCCACCACCGCGGCAAAGCCGCGATCTCGAAGCTCCTCGGCCGCGGCACTGAAGCCATCGTCGATCCCGGCCAGCGAAGCCTCCAGCAACAGCCACCGCTTGCTCGCGGGACCGTGGGCAACCGTTTCGAGCTCGGACTGCGAGAGGCGCCCGACGATCGTCCTGTGAGGATTCGGTGAAGCCCTAACGTGCTGGGGAAGGCGATCGGGTTGTAGTCTCGGCAGGCCATGGCCCGCCTGATCGGGATCAATCACGTCGCCCTCGAAGTCGGCGACCTCGACGACGCGCTTCGCTGGTACCGGCAGTTCTTCGAGTTCGAACTGCGCGGCCGCGGCGGGAGGATGGCGTTCCTCGACATGGGCGATCAGTTCATCGCGATCGCCCAGGGACGCACCCAGCCGCCAGATCACGGGCGTCACTTTGGTCTCGTCGTGGACGACAAGGAGGGGGTGCGGACCTCGCTCCAGCGGGCCGGCGTCCCGGTCGGGTCCTCGGGCTCGCTCGACTTCCTCGACCCGTGGGGCAACCACGTGCAAGTCGTCGACTATCGCGACATTCAGTTCACCAAGGCCGCGGCCGTGCTGGACGGGATGGATCTCGGGGGACTCGAGAAGTCCGCGGCGGCGACCCGGGAGCTGCGCGAGAAGGGACTGGCCGAATAGACACCATGAATGGCCGCTAACCAGCCCGCGAGGGCTCGGTCCGACGAGCCTCGCGTCCGCGCCCTCGAGCTGCCCGACCTGCCCGAAGCCGCCGAGGTCTCGGCGGGCGCGTTCGGGTTCGACATCAGCGACCCCGTCACCGCCCGGCGCTGGCAGCAGCGCTTGGCGCACCTCGTCGGCACCGACCCCGGGGGCGGGTTCGTGGCCGAGCGCGACGGCCGCATGATCGGGATTGCGCAGGCCCTGCGGCGCGAGCGGCTGTGGTGCCTGTCGCTGCTCGCGGTCTCACCCGATGCCCAGAGCGCCGGCGCCGGACGCGCGCTGCTGAAGCACACCCTGAGCTACGGCACCGGCACCGGCGGCGGCCTGATCATCGCCTCCAACGACCCGCGCGCGCTGCGGCTCTACGGACTCGCCGGGTTCTCGCTGCGCCCGACGTTTCAGGCCGAGGGGGCGCTCGACCGGCGCGCACTGCCGCTGCTGCACCCCGGCATGCGTGAGGCCGGTGACTCCGACCTCGAGGCGCTGGCCGCGATCTCGCGCGAGGTGCGCGGCGCACCCCATACCTCAGAGCTCACGTTCGCGCTGAGCCGCGGCTCCCGGCTGCTGCGGCTCGGCGACCGGGGCTTCTCGGTGACCCAACCAGATCATGGCGTGTGGCTGTTGGCGGCGCGCGACGAGGAGGCCGCGAGGGCACTGCTGTGGAGTGCGCTGGAGGGCGTGGCCCACACCGAGCGGCCGATCGTCCGCTGGATCACCGGCGAGCAGGGCTGGGCGATCGACGTGGCGCTGCGAGCGGGCCTGCGGCTCAGCGCCTACGGCGCGCTGGGCGTGCGCGGGGAACCGGGGCGGTTGTGGGCATTCATCCCAAGCGCGCCGTTCGGATAACGGTCCGGGTTCGGGTGGGGGTCCCTGGCCGACGTCGGCGCGCCTCCGGGGCGCGTCGGGAATGCTGCTGCGGGGTGGACGGCGTGGAGCGCGAGGAGGCGCGCCGGCGCCGCCCAGGCACCCCCGGCGGCCCGCCCGCTGGTCCTCACTTTTGAGCCGGAGCGCGCAGCCGGGCCCAGCCCCGGGCTAATTTGCGGTGAATTGCGCGGCCAGGTCTGCGACCAGGGCGGCCATTCCCGCAGAGGCGGTCACGTCCTGCTGGCGGTCAGCCTCGGGCGAGGAGATCAACGCCTCCACGTGGACCAGTTCCGCCTCCGCCCCGAGCGCGGCTGCGTGCGGTCGGGCCGCGGCGAGCACCTCCGCCAGGAGCTCAGCGAGCGGAACGCGGGCCTCACGGATCGGATCGATCAACTTCGCGGCGACGCCGTCGCGAGCGGCCAGGAATCGGTTCTCGGACAGCACCTCCTGGGAGCCCGCCAACGCCGGCGCCGCAAACCCTTGCTCGAGCTCCAGCCGCGCCAGCGCCTGCACCAGCGCGCCGAGCGCGGCGGCGTCCCGGAGTCGGGGCTGGGCATCCATGATCCGCACCTCGACGGTCCCGAGCAGCGGCTGAGGACGGATGTCCCACCACAGGAACGTCGGCTCGGGAATCGCGCCCGACCGCACCATCACACCGACCGCTTCGACCCAGTCGGCGTAACCGGAGAAGTTGCGGGGCAGGCCGGTGCGCGGGAACGCTTGAAACAGGATCGTGCGGTTCGAGGCGATCCCCGTGGCGCGCCCGCGCCAGAACGGCGAGCTGGCGGATAGCCCGAGCAGCAGCGGCAGATGGGCGCGCAGGCGGTTCAACAGCTGGATTGCGCTGTCGGCGTCGGAAACTCCGACGTGGATGTGAAGCGCGAAGGTGGGCTCTCGATGTGCGAGCTCGCGCATCGTGCGGTCGATCAGCTCGGCGCGCCCGCCCGGAGAGACCTTCATTGGCTCCGTCACCTCCGCCGGGTGCATCCCGGAGGTGGCAACGGCGATCCCCAGCTTGGCGACATCGCGTGCCAGCCTGCCGCGGAGCTCGCCCAGCTCGGCAATCGCCGCGCCGACCGTTTCGTGCGGAGCGGTCCTCAGCTCGAGCGCGGCTTGGTGGGTCTCGGCCGAGCAGCTGTCCGAGACGTCATCCCCGAGCGCGGACAGGACGTCGGGCGCCCGCTGGGTAAGCGCCCAGCTCACTGGATCGACGAGCATCACCTCCTCCTCGATCCCCACCGTGTACGGATCGGAGGCCCGCCACAAGCACCAGCTCACTCGAGCTAGCCCGTCGCCGCCAGGCCGATCGTCGCCTCTCCCGCGCTGGCCACGAGCAGCTTGAACAGCGGCCCATGGGCCCGCAGACCCTCCGCGTGCCACTGGACCCCCATCACCAGGCGCGGGCCAGGTTCCTCGACCGCTTCGACCGTCCCGTCCGGCGCCCATGCCGTCGCCACCAGGCCGCGGCCCAGCGTCTTCACCGCCTGGTGGTGAAACGAGTTGACCTCCAGCGCTCCCGCGCGGAGCGTGGCGCGCAGCTGGCTCCGCGACGCGGCCTTGACGGTGTGGGTGGTGACGCTCCCGTGCTCGGTCTGCCGATGGCAGATCCCCTCGCCGATGGCATCCGGAAGGTGTTGGTGCAGCGTCCCGCCGCGGGCGACGTTGATCACCTGCATCCCGCGGCAGATGCCGAGTACCGGTAGTCCCAACCGATCCGCCGCGCGCACGAGCGCGAGCTCGAGCGCATCGATGCCGGGCTCGGTCGGACCGAGGTCGGGGTGGGGCTCCTCGCCGTACGCGGTCGGCTGGAGGTCCGGGCCACCGGGCAAGCAGAGGCCGTCGACGCGTTCGAGCAGCGGCCCGACCGCCTCGGGACGCAGCGGCGGCACGATGATCGGCACGCCACCGGCGCGCTCGATCGCCTCGGGGTACTGAGTTCCCAGCGCGACCTCCAGTCGCGGCGGCTCACCTTCCGGGATGTCGTAGCTCTGGCCGGCTCGCCGCAGCTCCGACGAAGTCACCGCAATCAAGGGACGCGCACGCACGCGCACATGATTCGCATGGCCGCGATCCGCGGCTATGGCCATCGGGATAAAGATCGACCGGATTGGGCGACCCGATGGAGCGGATGGCGCGCGGGACGGGGTCGACGCGATGGAGCGGATGCCGGCGAAAATGGGCGGCGGCGGGATCGACCCGATGGAGCGGATGCCGGCGAAAATGGGCGGCGGCGGGAGTTTCCAGCCCAACTGGCTGGGAAACTTCGGTGCAGTGGCCGATCGTCACGTCGCCTCCCCGCCGCCCAACTACAAGTGGATCGTCCTCTCGAACACGACGATCGGGATGCTGCTGGCGACGATCAACGCCTCGATCCTGCTGATCGCGCTGCCGGACATCTTCCGCGGCATCCACATCGACCCGCTGGCGCCAGGCAACACGAACTACCTGCTGTGGATGATCCTGGGTTTCCTGGTCGTCACCGCCGTGCTCGTGGTCAGCCTCGGACGGCTCGGGGACATGTACGGCCGGGTCCGCACCTACAACCTCGGCTTTGCGGTCTTCACGGTGTTCTCGATCCTGCTCGCGGTCACGCCCCTGACCGGGAGCGCCGGGGCGCTGTGGCTGATCGGGATGCGAGTCGGGCAGGGAGTCGGCGGCGCGATGCTGTTCGCGAACTCGAGCGCGATCATCACCGATGCGTTCCCCGAGAACCAGCGGGGACTGGCCCTGGGGATCAACGGCGTGGCCGCGATCGCCGGATCGTTCATGGGGCTGATCATCGGCGGGCTGCTGGCGCCGGTGAACTGGCGGTTGGTGTTCCTGGTATCCGTCCCGTTCGGCGTGTTCGGCACCGTGTGGGCGTATTTCAAGCTGCAGGACCTGAGCGAGCGGCATCCGGCGAAGATCGACTGGCTGGGAAACGCCACCTTCGCCGTCGGCCTGATCCTCGTGATGGTCGGGATCACGTACGGAATCCAGCCCTACGGCGGCCACACGATGGGCTGGACGAACCCGAAGATCCTCGCCGAGCTGATCGGCGGGGTCGTGATCCTGGGGATCTTCTGCGTGATCGAGACGCGGGTGGCGCAGCCGATGTTCCACCTGGATCTGTTCAAGATCCGCCCGTTCGCCGCCGGCAACCTGGCGACGCTGCTCTCGTCGATCGGCCGCGGCGGCCTGCAGTTCGTGCTGATCATCTGGCTCCAGGGCATCTGGCTGCCCCAGCACGGCTATGACTTCTCGAGCACGCCGCTGTGGGCGGGCATCTACATGCTGCCCCTGATCGCCGGCTTCCTGCTCGCCGGCCCGGTCTCCGGGATGCTCTCCGATCGCTACGGCGCGCGGCCGTTCGCGACCGGCGGGATGCTGCTGGCGGCGCTCTCGTTCCTGGGGCTCGAGCAGCTCCCGGTCAACTTCTCCTACCTGCCATTCGCGCTGCTGCTGCTACTCAACGGGGTCGGGATGGGACTGTTCGCCTCGCCCAACCGAGCCGGCGTGATGAACAGCCTGCCGCCGCGCCAGCGCGGTGCAGGCGCCGGGATGAACGCAACGTTCCAGAACTCGGCGATGGTGCTCTCGATCGGGATCTTCTTCTCGTTGTTGATCGTCGGGCTCTCGTCGCAGCTCCCCGCGAGCCTGCAGAGCGGCCTCCAAACACACGGCGTTCCTGCGACCGAGGCGATCCGGCTCGCCCATCTGCCGCCCGTCGCCAGCCTGTTCGCGGCGTTCCTCGGTTACAACCCGATCCAGAAGCTGCTGGGGCCGGCGCTCCTGCACCACCTGACGGCAACGCAGATCGCCGCCCTCACCGGCCGCTCGTTCTTCCCCCAGCTGATGGGTGGGCCGTTTTCGGACGCGCTGGGGATCGCGTTCACGTTCGCGTTCGTGGCCTGCCTGATCGCCGCCGGCGCGTCATGGCTGCGCGGCGGCAAGTATCACTACCGCGACGATGAATCCGAGCCCGAGCCGGAGCACGAGCCCGAGCGCGAGCCCGAGCCCGAGCCGGAGCAGGAGCCCGGACCGGAGTCCGGACGCGAGCCCGAGCCGGAGCGGGAGCCCGGACGCGAGCCCCGCCCGAGCCGCGGTCCAAGCACGGGCCGGAGCCCGAGCCCGAGCCCGCTGCTGCGCCGCGCGTCCCGCCGCCGGCCGTGAGGGGCCAATGACGCTCGTGGCGATTTCGGCTGCCTACGGCGCCGGTGGCAGTCACATCGGGCCTGCGGTCGCCGAGCGACTCGGCGTCCCGTTCGTCGATCGAGCGATCCCGCTGGGCGTCGCCGACCAGCTCGATGTCCCATACGACGATGCCGTCACATACGACGAGGAGCGGAGGCGCAGCTGGCTGGACCGCGTGCTGAGCGGCTTCATCGGCGGCGACTCCGGCGTGCCCACGCCGCTGCCGGCCGGAATCGTCACCTCCGAGGACTTCCGCCGCGCCACCGAAGACGTTCTGCTGAAGCAGGCCGCGACCGGCGAGGGTGTGATCCTCGGCCGCGCCGCCGTGGTCGTCCTGCGCGATCATCCTCGCGCGTTGCGCGTCCGCCTCGACGGCCCGCCGGCCGACCGGATCCAGCAGGCGATGCGTCTCGGCAACCTCGACCAGGAGACCGCCGAGCGGGCCATGCACCACCTCGACCGCGTCCACACCGATTACGCCCGGCACTTCTATGGGGTCGAGCTGGGCGATGTGTCGCTCTACCACGTTGCGCTCGATTCGACCACGATCCCGTTCGACACGTGCGCCGGGGTGATCGTGGGGGCGGCGGTGGCGCGGGTTGGCGCGGGGCGGTCCTGAGCCGGCGCGTCGGCGGTGGCGCGGGCTGGCGCCGGGCGGTCCTGACCCGCCCGCGGCGGCGGTGGCGCGGGCTGGAGCCGGGCGGTCCTGACCCGCCCGCGGCGGCGGTGGCGCCGGCAGTCCTGACCCATCCGCCCGCCTCGCCGACGTGGGCCATTCAGTCTTTGTTATAGGCCGACTCGATGGCCCACGTCCTACACCGGAATCGGGTCGACTGGCAAAGCGTGTCGGTCTTCGGACCACCCAGCGGCCCGAACCGCCCGGCCCGCTGGCCGTGAGGCGTACGATTTCGGTATGACCGCGCTCGGTATATCGCTGCTGATAATCGGGGCAGTGGTCGTCGTGGCCGAGGCGCACGTGCAGTCGCTGGGGCTGCTCGGAGGCCCGGGTGTGATCGCGCTCGGGGTGGGGACGGTGCTGGCGATCAGCGGCCTTGGCGGCGGCCTGATCCTGGGCCTGGCGATGGCGGTGATCCTCACCGCGGCTGTCGCCGGCGCCCTGGCGCTGTCGCTCGGTAAGGGGATGGCGGTACGAACTCGCCGGGTCCGCACCGGAGCCGAGGGGATGATCGGTCACGTTGGGGTCGTCCAGAGCTGGATGGAGTCGACCGGGAAGGTGCTGGTCGACGGCGCCCTCTGGCACGCCCGGCGATCGCTGTGCGACGAGGACGAGGACATTGTCATCCATCAGGGAGACCGGGTCGTCGTGGAGCGGCTCAATGGGCTGACGCTCTCGGTCCGGCCCGCCGAAGACTGGGAGCTGATCGCTTAGCCATGGTCGAAGCAATCGTCATCGTCGTGGTCGTGATCGCAGTGCTTGCGCTGGCGGCGGCTGGTGCGTCCATCCGGGTGCTGCGGGAGTACGAGCGCGGCGTCGTCTTCCGCCTCGGGCGGCTGATGGAGAAGCGCGGCCCGGGGCTGATCCTGCTGGTGCCCTCGATCGACCGGATGGTCCGGGTCAGCCTGCGCACGGTCACGCTCACGGTCCCGGCCCAGGAGATCATCACCCGCGACAACATTCCGGCCCGGGTCACGGCAGTCGCCTACTACCGGGTGGTCGATCCCAATATGGCGGTGACGCAGGTCGAGAACTTCCACACCGCGACGCTGCAGATCTCCCAGACGACGCTGCGCTCGATCCTGGGAGGCGTCGACCTCGACGCCCTGCTGTCAGAGCGCGAGCAGCTCAACGAGGCCCTCCAGCACGTGATCGACGCGCAGACCGAACCGTGGGGGATCAAGGTGACGACGGTCGAGATCAAGGACGTCGAGATCCCCGAGCGGATGCAGCACGCGATCGCCCGCCAGGCCGAGGCCGAGCGCGAGCGACGGGCCAAGATCATCAACGCCGAGGGCGAGTTCCAAGCCGCCGCCAAGCTGGCGCAGGCGGCCGACGTGATCGGCAAGAACCCCACCACCCTCCAGCTCCGCTACCTGCAGACGCTACGCGAGATCGGCGGCAGCCAGAACTCGACGATCGTGTTCCCAATGCCGATCGATCTGATCACGCCGGCGCTGCAAGCGGGACTGAAGGCAGTGGGAAACACGCCGGCCGGCGAGGAGCCGCCTGAGGAGAACGGCGGGGCGCTCGAGTCGGGTGCTGCGCCCGCGCTGGGCAGTGGCGACGGCGCCGAGGGCCTGGACAGTGGCGACGGGGCCGATGGGCTCGGCGCTGCGGAGCGCGCAACCGAGCCGTCCCCCTCCTCGGACTAGCTCCCGACTCCCGGATAGACTCGCGCCGCATGCCGCTGCGCATGGAGGTCGGCGTGATCGTTCCCAACTGGAACGGACGCAGCTGGTTAATGAAGTGCCTCGATTCGCTGGCGAAGCAGACGCGGCCGCCGGCCGAGATCGTGGTCGTTGACAACGGATCGACGGACGGCTCGCTCGAGCTGCTGACTGCCGCACCAATCCCGGTCACGGTCATCGAACTCGGCCGCAACACGGGGTTCGCGTATGCCGCCAACCGCGGGATCGAGGCTGCCGGCACCGACGCGGTGGCGCTCGTCAATACTGACGTGATCCTCGCCTCCGATTGGATCGCACGCTTGGCCGCCGTGCTCGAGAGCGATGACCGGCTCGCCGCTGTCGCGTGCAAGATGGTGCAGATGGACGATCCCCGGCGGCTCGATGACGCGGGCGATTTCCTGCGGCGCGACGGTGTCTGCGAGCAGCGCGGACGGTTCAGCGTCGACGATGGTCGCTTCGACGCGCCGGGCGAGGCGTTCGCGCCGTGCGCCGGAGCGGCCGTGTACCGCCGCTCTGCCGTCCTGGCGGCCGGCGGCTTCGACGAGCGGTTCTTCTCCTACCTCGAGGACGTTGATCTCGGCTTGCGGCTGCGGCTGGCCGGATGGCGGTGTGCGTATGAGCCGGCCGTGGCGATGCACGCTAGCCGCGGCTCCTCATGGCAGCTGCGGCCCCCAGTCGAGCACTGGGTCGAGCGCAACACGTTGCTGATGGTGGCGAAGACGTTCCCCCTGCGCTGGGCCCCCTATCTGGCCTACCGCCAGCTCGGGTGGGCCTGGCATGCGCTTCGCGAACGGCGGTTGCGCGCCCATCTCGGGGGCGCGCTCGCGGCGCTGCCGTTGCTGACAGAAATGTTGCGCGAGCGCCGGACGCTGCGGCGAGAGTCCCTCGTAGCGATCGAGGACGCCGTCCCGCCCCGCCCGATCCGGCGCAGACGGGGATGAGCGCAGCAGACAGGTCAATGACCCTCCGGCCGTTCCTGGCCCCAGCTGGGCCGGCGGCCACCGAGCGTCAGTCGGCCCTCGCCGGTCAGCCTGGCGTGCTCAAGCAGCTGATCCTGTTCGCGCTCGCCGCCGGGCTCTCCGGATTCACGATCCTGCAAGGGATCTCGCCGCACGACGAGGGGCTGATGCTTCAGGCGGGTGCTCGCATCGCCTCCGGGCAGTGGCCGTACCGCGACTTCTGGATGAACTACCCGCCCGGCCAGCCACTCGTGCTCGCGGGGCTACAGGAGCTGTTCGGCCCCTCACTGCTGGCCTGGCGCGTGGTGGCGACGGCGACCGACGCTCTCGTCGCGCTGCTCGCGTACCGCCTGGCCCGCCGACGCGCGCCGGAGGCCTACGCCCTGGGGGCGTGGCTGGCGGTGGCCGGCGCAATGGCGTATCCAAGCCTCCCCGGGCCGAACCCCCCCGCCCTGGCGCTGGCTTTTGCGGCCCTGCTCGCGGCACGCCGCAGGCCGGCGCTCGGCGGTGCGCTGGCGGGTCTGAGCTGCCTGTTCCGGCTGGAGATCGGGGTCGCGGCGATCCTCGGGGTCGTGCTGGAGGCGCCGCGCGGAAGTCGCGCTCGGGCGGCCGCGATCGCGGTGCTCTGCGCGCTCGTGACGCTGGCCCCGTTCTTCGCCGTGGCACGTGGCGCGATGGTCCACGACACGATCGGCTTCTACGCGATCCAGCGACTCCAGCGGCTGCCCTTCCCGCTGCACTTCACGGGCCCGGTGGCACCCAGCAAGCTGATCGAGTTCTACATTCCGCTGATCCTGGTCGTCGGCCTCGCGGCGTGGGCGCTGGCGATGGCAGTCGTAGCAGTGAGGAGGGGCACGCGCACGCACGCCACCGCAGCGTTGCACGGCGGCATCGCCGCCAGGGCCCGCACGCCGGCGCTGGACCCCGGTGCCTGGTCGCTCGCCCCGCTCGCACTGGCGGGGCTGGCATACCTGCTCGCTCGTACCGACGAGTTCCACCTCGTCCCCCTCGCCGCCACCCTGCCAGTGATGCTCGCGTGGGCGGCCGCCGTCACGCGCCCGCAGGCGCTGCGGATCGCACTGCTGGTCCTCCTCGCGCTGATCGCCGTGCACGGAGTCGAGCGCCGCGCGGGACAGCTGCTCCATCCGCCCGCAATGGCGGCGGTTCCCGGCCCGGCCGGCGATGGCGTCCAAACCAGCCCCTCCGATGCCCGCTCGCTAGGCGCCCTGGAGAGCGAGATTGCCGGGATCACCCGGCCCCACGAGCCGATCTTCGTCGCCAACCCGCGCTTTGACCTGGTGCACGCGGGAGACCCGCTCCTGTACATCATCCTTGGCCACCCCAATGCCACGCGCTACGACGTGATGCAGCCAGGACTCGTGACGACGGCCCCGGTGCAACGGGAGATCATCGCCTCGCTGCAGCGTTCGCGCACCCGCGTCGTGATCCGCTGGCTCGACCCGCGCGCGTCGCAGATCGAGCCGGGCGGCGCCGGTCGCTCGAGCGGCGTGCATATCCTCGATCGCTACCTAGGCTCGCACTTCCGGCCCGTCGCCAGGTTCGGCTACTACCAGGTGCTGACCCGCGGCCGCGCGCGCGGGCGCAGGTCTCGATGAACGAGCGGCTCACGTTCCCGCGGGCGGAGCTGCGCAGGCGCACGGTACG
>CAVYFE010000008.1:0-343232 GCA_963767695.1 uncultured Solirubrobacterales bacterium | reverse complement strand
GACCCGCCACGCCCGTTCGTGCTCGCCGGCCTGCACATGCGCGAGCCACGCCTGGATGTTCTCTCCCGCCGGGCAGCCCGCGTTGCACGGCGGCAGCAGATCGACGTACACCGGGCGCTCCTCGCGGACCGGCCCGGCGCGCGAGCGACCATGGACCAGATCCGGCAACCTCGTGATGTCCCGGGATGGCACGCTCATGCTCAACACGGAGCACCGTATGCGTAGTGCCGGCCCGGCGAATCCGCTGTGGCCGCTGTTGTGCATCAGTAGAACATGCGGATGCCACGGCAGCGGGAGCGCCGGATACTGCGATCGATGACCTCCGCCGCCATGGCGAAGACGAAACGGGGTTTGAGATGCCTGTACGTGTAGCGATCAACGGGTTCGGCCGGATCGGGCGGAGCGTCCTGCGCGCGGCCCACGAGAACGAAGCGGACATCGAGGTGGTGGCCGTAAACGACCTCGTCGCTGCTCCGACACTCGCCCACCTGCTCAAGTACGACTCGGTCTTCGGCCCGTTCCCGGGCAAAGTCGAGGTCAACGACGCGGGACTAGAGGTGGGCGGCGCTCACATCCGGGCGTTGGCCGAGACCGACCCGCTGGCGCTGCCGTGGCGCGAGCTGGGCGTCGACGTCGTGATCGAGTCGACGGGTCATCTGCGCACGCGGGCCGATGCCGCGAAACACCTCGAGGCGGGCGCCGGCAAAGTGATCATCTCGGCTCCGACGAAGGGCTCCGAGCAGCCCGACGCGACCGTGGTGCTGGGCGTGAACTTCGACGAGGTCTACGACCCCGAGCGCCATCACGTCATCTCGAACGCCTCGTGCACCACCAACTGTCTGGCGCCGGTCGCCAAAGTGCTCCACGAGACGATCGGGATAAAGCACGGCCTGATGACCACGGTCCACGCCTACACGTCGGACCAGAACCTGCTCGACGGCCCGCACAGCGACCTGCGCCGGGCCCGCTCGGCGGCGATCAACATCATCCCCACCTCGACCGGCGCCGCCAAGGCGCTCGGGCTCGTGATCCCGGAGCTCGAGGGTCGCTTGCACGGCTACGCCGTGCGGGTGCCCACGCCGACCGGATCGCTCGTCGACCTCACCGTCGAGAGCGAGCGCGAGACCACCAAGGAGGAGGTCAACGCGGCCTTCGAGCGCGTCGCCGACCGCGAGTCGCTGGCGGGAATCCTGCGCTACATGGACGATCCGATCGTCTCCTCGGACGTCGTCAAATGTACCTACTCATCCGTATTCGACGCCGCGCTCACGTCCGTCATCGACGGCACGCTGGTCAAGGTCGTGGCGTGGTATGACAATGAGTGGGGGTATTCGAGCCGGATGGTCGACCTCGCGCAGCGGGTGTCGGTTCCGGTGGCTCACACGGTGTAACCACTGACCGAAGTTGCCGAGATGCACGGATGACGCGGGGTCGTCATCTGGTTACCGTGGCAGCATGGACAGTCAGACGGACAAACCGTACACCGGCAAAGCTGGCAACCTGGAAGCTCGCATAGCTGCGGCCCAGGCGGCGCAGCTATACCGCTCGTTGCGCAAGCGAAACGAGCGCCGTGCTCGTGTCGCGCGACTGCTCGAAGCTCAGCGCAAGCTGCGGGCGAACGTGAAGCGCGTCCCTCATCGGTCGAGCATCTCGAGGTAGGGCGCGAGATACTTGGCGGCGATCTTGGTCGGCGGCGACCACGTGGGCTGCTCGGCAGCGCCAGCGGGGGGAAGGCAGTAGCGTGCGAGCACGTCGACGAGACGCACAGCATCGTCGTGGGTCGTGCAGGATCCCCGCATCAGTAGTTTTCCCTCACCGTCGGGTGGTGAGGACCGGATGTGCGCGGCCGAGCAGATCGCGAATTTACTCTCCGATGTTCAGACCAGCGAAGCCCGTGATCTCGTGAGCCGTTCCCTTGATCACATCCGCGTGCGGGACTGCATGCACCGGGGCATCCTGAGCGCTTCGGCCGATACGCCGCTCGGTGATGTGGCGGCCATGATGGCCAAGCACCGTGTGCACGCCGTCGCGGTGA
Organism: uncultured Solirubrobacterales bacterium; assembly: GCA_963767695.1. Lineage (GTDB taxonomy): Bacteria > Actinomycetota > Thermoleophilia > Solirubrobacterales > Solirubrobacteraceae > Palsa-465. The sequence goes on along the minus strand of CAVYFE010000008.1, from coordinate 341,197 downwards.
CGAACGGCACGAGTGGCCGTCCGACTGGCATCGTGTCCGATCTGGACGTGGTCGCCGCTGCCGCTACCGGCCGGGAGCCGTCCGTCGGGGAGGTGGCGACGACGAAGCCGCTCGCGGTCTCGGCCGACGAGCGTCTGCACCGGGCGGCGCAGCTGATGGCCGAGCACCGCGTCTCGCACCTGATCGTCCTGGAGGCGGCCAGCGGCCATCCGTTCGGTGTCCTTTCGACCCTTGACGTTGCCGCCGTCTACGCCAGTCCGTGATGACCGGGCGCGATCTCGCACGTTCGTACCAAAGGAGGAGAGCCCCATGACCGCTCGATCGACCACCACCGCATCGTCGACCGCCGTCACTCCACCGCCGGGATTCGAGGCGTTCCCAGCCGATCACCGACGTCCGCGCATGCACGGCCATGTCGTGTTCGTCACCGGCGGCACCCGCGGGATTGGCGCGGCGATCTCCCGCAGCTTCGCCGAGCAAGGCGCGATCGTCGCCGCGGGCTACGGCCGTGACACCGAGCACGCGCAGCAGCTGCTCGAGCAGCTGCGCGAGCACGGCGTGGACGCGAGTGTCCACCAGGGCAACATCGGCTCATCGGAGGACTGCCGGCGCACGATCGCCGAGGTGATCGAGGCGCACGGCCGGCTCGACATCCTCGTCAACAACGCGGGGATCACGATCGACAAGACGGTGCTGAAGATGACCGACGAGGATTGGTACAAGGTGATCGCGGTCAACCTGTCGGGGGCATTTTTCATGTCTCAGGCCGTGCTGCCGCACATGATCGACCGCGGCACCGGTCGGATCATCAATATCTCCTCCATCATCGGCAACATCGGCAACATCGGCCAGGCGAACTACGCCGCCTCGAAATCCGGGTTGTTCGGGTTGACGAAGACGCTCGCCCGCGAGTCGTGCTTCCAGCTCGCCAAGGCGGGCAAGCTGACCGAGGATTCGATCGGGCTCACGGTCAACACCGTGGCTCCGGGGTTCGTCGCGACCGAGATGCTCGAGCACGTTCCGGAGAAGGTCCTGGGAGGGATCAAGGGGCAGATCCCTGTCGGCCGACTGGGACGACCGGACGAAATCGCGCGCGTCGTGCACTTCCTGGCGTCCGACTATTCCTCGTTCATCACCGGCCAGGTGTGGAGCGTCAACGGCGGACAGGACATGTAGTGCCCCCGCCCCGCGTGGCGATCCTGCGCAAGCGTGTTACGTAGAAGAGCACCGACTGGGATCTCCATCGGTGCTCTTCTGAGCTGGCGTGGAACGGACTGCTACTTCAGCATGCTGCGCGCCGTGGCGGTGTAGGACTCGCTGAGCTCACGCGCGATCTCGACCTGAGACTCGATCAGGTTCTTGAGCCACTCCTGCTCGGTCAGATCCGCCGCCTTGAGCTCGAGCTCGATCGTCCGGTCGACCGCCTTCTCGTAGGAATCGAGGTACAGATTGCCGGCCTTGCGGGCGGCCACCAGAGCCTGTTCGTTCAGGTCCTTGAGCTGGTCGAACGCGGCATCGAAAGAAGGTGCGTCGTTCCTGGTTTGGGTGCTGGCCATGAATTTTCTCCTGGGCTGAATTGACTGTGCTGCTTGCAGATTAGCAAGATCTCTGCTAATCCGCAAGCGGGCGATACGTATTTGGCCGCAGTCCATCGGGACGCGTTACGGATGTACGCCCTCGAGGCGGGTCCTACCGTCCCCCTTTCAGTCACCGAGAGGATCGCTCATGTCATTTGATCAGGACAACGCCGTTGCGTCCGACCCTGCGCTTTCCAACGCCACCGTCGGCGATGCGATGCACCCGGGCATCGTCTACTGCGAGCCAGATGCTCCCCTCCGGGACGTCGCGCGCAAGATGGCGGCCGAGCGGATCCACTGCATCGCCGTTCACGCGACCTCGCTCGATGGAGCGGCCGAAGATCGTGTGTGGGGCATCGTCTCCGACCTGGACCTCGTGCGGGCCGGAATCCATACCGACGCCGACCGGCCCGCCGGCACGGTCGCACACACGCCCGTTATCTCCGCACGGCCGTCGATGGCTCTGACCGATGTGGCCAAGACGATGGTCGAGCATGGCGTGAGCCACGTCGTGGTGGTCGATCCTGATTCTCACCGGCCGGTCGGGATCCTGTCGACCTTCGACGTCGCCGGCGTAATCGCGCGGTAGGGAATCGGGTCACCACAACCCTCGTCTCCACCCCCAACACCCAAGCAGCCGCCACCCGAGCAACGGGCGAACGCGGAGAACATGCATCTTGCACGTGCACGTTCACGCCGACGGATGATCGGATCGTCCGCGGCGTCCTGCTGCCGGTGACGATGAAGCTCCTCGCGCCGCTGGACTGGTATCTCCCGTGGTGGCGGGAATGGCCTCCGCGGTGGAACTTCGAGCCCGATCGCCGGGCACGGCGAGTAGCACCGCCGGCCAAGCCTGCGTCCGCACTCAGCGATTCGTGAGGACGGCGAGCGCTGACCGGCGATGGTGTCCTGCGCGCGCCGTGTCACGGGTCCGACCGGGCTCGAGGTTCGGCAGCGCCGAGTGCTCCCGCGGCCAGCAGCGACTCGATCTCGTCCTCCTTGACGCCCCAGGCGCCCAGCGCAGTCCGGGTGTCGGCGCCGGCATCGGCGGGCCCATGGCGGATCACGCCCGGGGTTCGGCTGAACCGGGGCGCCGGGGCCGGTTGGAGGACGCCATCGACCGTGACGAACGCGCCGCGGGCCATGGCGTTGGGATGCCGAGGCGCTTCGTCGATCGACAGCACCGGGCTCGCGCACGCCTCGGCGTGCTCGAGCCGCTGGGACCATTCCGCGCGGGTGCGCGTCCGGAAGATGGAGGCGAAGCGCTCCTTGAGCTCGGGCCACCGCTCGCGGTCCCACTGCGGGGCGTCGGCGGCGTCGAGGCCCAGGAGTCGCAGCAGCTCCGCATAGAACTGCGGTTCGAGGGCGCCGACGGCGATGTGACCGCGGTCGGCGGTCTCATAGACCTCATACCAGGGTGCGCCGCTGTCGAGGAAGTTCGCGCCCGGCTCGCCGTCCCACGCGCCGGCCGCGCGCAGCCCGTGCACCATCGTGGCCAGCAGGGCCGAGCCTTCGACCATCGCGGCGTCGACCACCTGGCCACTTCCAGACGAGTGCGCCTCCAGCAGCGCGCAGACCACGCCGAACGCGAGCAGCATGCCGCCACCGCCGAAGTCCGCGACCAGGTTCAAAGGGGCGAGCGGCCGCTCGCCGCGGCGGCGGATCGCGCTCAGCACGCCGGCAATCGCGATGTAGTTGATGTCGTGGCCGGCGACCTGCGCCAGCGGTCCGTACTGGCCGTAGCCTGTCATGCGGCCGTACACGAGGCGTGGGTTCGCCTCGAGCAGGACGTCAGGGCCTAGCCCGAGGCGCTCCATCACCCCAGGTCGAAAGCCCTCGAGCAGCGCGTCGGCCACGCCTGCGAGCCGGGCGACGAGCGCGCGCCCGTCCGGATGCTTGAGGTCAACCGCGACGGACGGCCGGCCGCGGTTCAGCACGTTCGCCCGCCCGGCGCCGAGCCCGCCGGCGCCCGGTCCCGCCCGGTCCAGGCGCAGCACATCGGCGCCCATGTCGGCCAGCATCATCGCCGCGAATGGCCCCGGTCCGATGCTCGCGATCTCGATCACGCGGACCCCCCGCAATGGTCCGTGGGCGCTCATCGGCGACACCCTATCCCTTGCCGTGATCGATCCGCCGGGTGGCTGTTACCTGGAGGCGCAGCGGGTAGAGGGTGGAAAACGATGGCAATGGAATCCGATCGCTACCAGAGCACGGGTCGCTTGCGGTCCGCCGCGGTTTGAGGACCAGGTCCTTGTTGCGGGGCCGGGGGGCGGTTCCTCGATGACCTCGATCGGGTGCCGGGGGCTCATCACGCCGCGGTGCTGCGCTCGGAGAATGAGCACGCAGTGCTCCGGCGCCTCCACGTCAACGAGGCACTGGCGGTCGCCGGGGTAACGAGAGTGCTGACGGGAGCCGACGGGGGCCGTGGTTGGTCGCGGCCGCTATTGTGCCGAGGACGCGCTCGAGCGGATCGAGGTCGAGTACGAGCCCCTCGCGGCGGTCTCGATCCGCTCGAGGCGATGGACGAAACACGACGGAAGATTGGCCCAACGCATGACGACGGGTCGCAGCTCGCCCGTCGACGGCTTCCGCCTGGCCTACGAACGACATGGCGCCGGAGCACCCGCAATTCTGCTTCACGGTTGGCCGGGAGACCGCCACGACTACCGCGACGTGATCGAGCTCCTGGGCCCGCGCGTGGATACGGTGGTGCCCGACCTTCGTGGCTTCGGCCAGTCAGACAAGCATGCCGCCGATCCGCTTCGGGCGTATGACGCCGCGGCCCAGGCACGCTCCATCATCGGACTCATGGAAGAGCTGGAGCTCGATCGGCCGGTGCTCGGCGGCTACGACGTCGGCAGCCGTGTCGCCCAATCTCTCGCCCGGACTCGACCGGACCTGGTCCGCGGCCTCGTTCTGTCTCCGCCGCTGCCCGGCGTGGGAGACCGAATCCTGTCGGCTGCCGCCCAGCGGGAGTTCTGGTACCAGCCGTTTCACCAGTCCTCGCTCGTCGAGCAGCTCATCGACGGGCGCCCGGACGCCGTGCGCGGCTATCTCGCCCACTTCTGGCAGCGCTGGTCTGGCCCCGGCTACACACCCGATCCGGCCGAGCTCGACCGGCTCGCCGGGCTCTACGGCGCGCCTGGTGCGCTCGTCGCCTCGATCAATTACTACCGGGCAGGTGCTGGAACGGTCCAGCAGTCGCTGAGCGAGCAAGTCCCCGCCGAGAGCGACCGCATCCAGCCACCCGTGGTCGTCATCTGGCCCGGCGCCGACGCCCTGTTCCCGAAGGAGTGGTCAGACCAGCTGCACAGATTCTTTGCTCTCGTCGAGCTCCGTGTCGCCGAGACGGCTGGCCACTTCACGCCGCTAGAGGCCCCTGAACTCTTCGCCCGAGCCGTAACAGACTTGCTCGAGGACGGGCAGACCTGATCCGCCGCGCGCGGGAAGCCGAAAGCGCCGGCGCTTAGCGGACGCTGGTGGTCAGCACCACGGGGGGTGCGTCGTGCGGTGTCGACTCGGCTCCACGGAGCGCGCGGGTCAGCAGCTCCCACAGCGTGGCGCGCTCTTCGGCGTCCAGTGCTTGCAGGACGTCGTCCTCGATCTCCGCCTGAACTTTGGCAGCGTACTCCAGCGCTTGGCGGCCGGTCTCGGTGATGAATACGCGATGGCGCCGGCGATCTTCTAAGTCGCGACGGCGGATGAGATGCCCGCCTTGTTCGAGCTCGTTGAGCAGTAGCACCACGTTCTTTGCGTCGATGCAGAGGGCGTCGACGAGCTCTTGCTGCGGGGCGCCGTCGTGGTCGCCGAGGTAACTCAGGGCCATCAGCAGGCGCAGGTCGAGCCCTAAGAGTTCGGGATCGCTGCGGCGCATGACCTGCTTGGCCAAGCGCGGTAAGAGGATCGCTGTGCCCGTGGAGGTCGGTGACTGCTCAGAACTCATTACGTCCCGAGATTGTAGCGCCGATTGGCCAATATGTCCAGGCCGCCAATAATCCCTCAGCCAAGATTAGTACTTGCAGCGTAAACGATCCATGATATGGTGGTTCTTCCCTCTTTCACCCAGGAGACCGTCATGAGCACATCACCGCCCCGACCCGCATCCGATTCCAACCGGTGGGCTGTTCTGGCGCTGCTCGGCGTCGCGCAGCTGATGGTGGTGCTGGATACGACGATCGTCAACATTGCGTTGCCCTCGGCGCAGCGTGCGCTGCATTTCTCGGCCGACAACAGGCAGTGGATCGTCACGGCCTACGCGCTTTCGTTCGGCAGTCTGCTGCTGGTGGGCGGCAAGCTCGGCGACCTGTTCGGGCGTAAATGGACGCTGATCGGCGGACTCGTCGGGTTCTCGATCGCATCCGCGATCGGGGGGCTCGCGCAGTCGTTCGGGATGCTCGTTGGCGCCCGGGCGCTCCAGGGAGCCTTCGCCGCGCTGCTCGCTCCTTCCGCACTCGGCCTTTTGACGGTGACCTTCCAGGGCTCTCCGGACCGACCCAAGGCGTTCGGCATCTTCAGCGCGATCGCCGCGGGAGGCGCATCCGTCGGGTTGCTGCTCGGCGGGGTGCTGACCCAGTCGCTCTCCTGGCGCTGGAGCCTGTACGTCAACCTGGCAATTGCGGTGCCGACGGCGATCGTGGCGCTGCGGCTGTTGCGCAACGAGCGGCAGGCAGAGCGCCCGCGGATCGACGTTCCGGGCGTCGCGCTTGCGTCGGGTGGCCTGTTCGCGCTGGTGTACGGGTTCTCTCACGCAGAGACCAGCTCTTGGTCAGATCCGATCACGATCATCGCGCTCGCCGCCAGCGCCTTGCTCCTGGGCGGATTCGTCGTCCTCGAGCGGCGGGTGGAGCATCCGCTGCTGCCGTTGCACATCGTGTGGGACCGCGCGCGCGGAGGCGCGTACGCGACCATCGCCCTGGCTGGCTCGGCCGTGTTCGCAGTGTTTCTGTTCTTGACCTACTACTTGCAGCGGAACCTCGGCTTCACGCCGCTGAAGACCGGTTTGGCCTTCCTGCCGATGACGGCGATGATCGTCCTCACCGCCACGACGGTGCAAACGCGGGTGCTGCCTCGCACTGGCGCCAAGCCGCTCGTCATGACCGGCATGGGGTTCGGTGTGACGGCGATGATCCTGCTCTCCCGCCTGACTGCGCACGGTGACTACGCCAGCCATGTGCTGCCCGGTCTGGTGCTCACCGGTGTCGGCATGGGCTTGATCTTCGCCCCGGCGTTCTCGACGGCAACGCTCGGCGTGCGCAGGAGCGACGCCGGAATCGCCTCTGCGATGGTCAACACCTCACAACAGGTCGGCGGCTCGGTCGGCACCGCGCTCCTGAGCACGATCTTCGCGACCGCCGTCGCCAGCTACGCATCAGTCCACGCGCATGCTGCGAACGTCGTCGGTGCCGCATCGATCCACGGCTACAGCACAGCATTTGAGTGGGCCGCGGGCCTGTTCGCAGTCGGCCTGCTCGTCGCGCTGTTCATTCTTCCCGCCGACGGTGCGGCACGCGCTCGCACCGCGAACGCCGAGGCAGGGGCCGAGCTCGCGCTCAGCGCAGAGGGCGCATGAACCCCCATCGCAACGGCGGCAGTCGCCGACCCGACGTCAGGCGACGGCCGCAAGAAACCTAGGAGAACGTCCTGATGAACAAAGAACTCGACAACACGGCCCGAGACCTCATTTCGGAGAACGCCGTTCGCGATGCACTTGACCAGCGGTCGTCTGTGCTGCCGGCCGAGACGGCGGACGGGGGCGACAGGGCGGATGATCATGCAGCTTCTCCCGCGCGCCGGCCGCGTCGGCTGCGCCGCTGGTCCGTCGCCGAGCTCGTTGCCAGAGCGCTCGCCCGACCCCCCACTGGCAGCGTCGCCCACTAAAGGACCGGCGAGGAGCCGAGCCATGTACGGACCGTCGAAGTGAGCGCCAGCGGGACTTTCGGCTGCGCCCGCGAGCGCGCACAAGCGCGGAGCGACGCAGCGGCGCTGGCGCTCTCCGGCGCTTGAGCGTGGCGCGCTTGTCAGACGGCTGCTCACGATGCTGGTGCTCGCCGTGTGCGTGCTCAGCGTGCTGCTCGCCGTGCCCGATCTGCGGCCAGTGGTGCGCGAGGTGAGGGCGATGAATCCGGCATTGGTTACCGCCGCGATTGCCCTCGAGCTCGCGTCGTGCTTGAGCTTCCTGGTCATCTTCCGGATGTTCTTCCCCCGGATCCCAAAGCGTCCGGCACGAGAACTGGCCTGGTCCCAGATGGGCTCGGGGGCATTGCTTCCGGGGGGCGGAGTGGGGTCACTGGCGGCTGGGGGCTGGTTGCTTCACCTCGTCGGGATGCCCACCCGTGAGATCGTGCAGCGCTCGAGCGGGCTGTTCTTCTTGACCAGCGCCATTAACGTGCTCACGCTCGCCGGAGCCGGTTTGCTTCTGCTGCTCGGCCTCGGCGATGGACCGCATGACGTGCTGCGCGCCGGGTCGCCGGTCCTCGTCGCCGTGTCCGCCTCGGTCCTGGTCCTCGCCCTTCCGCGGCTGACCCGCCGCATCTCCGCCACTCACCGACGGGCGGCCTGGCTCGATGACATCGGCATCGGGGTCCCCGCGGCCCGGCGCGCGCTGGCCCACCCCAGCTGGCGGTTGCTGGGCGGTGCCGGTTACCTGCTGTTCGACATCGCGGTCCTCTGGACGACGTTGGTGGCAGTTGGTCCCGCACCGCCGGTCGCTCCGCTCGTCGTCGCCTACCTCGTCGGCTACTTGGCCAACGCGATTCCGATTCCGGGCGGGGTCGGCGTGCTCGACGCTGGGCTAGTCGGCGCTCTGACTCTTTACGGGCTTCCGGTGACGCATGCTGCCGCGGCCGTGCTCGTCTACCACGCCATTGCATTCTGGGTCCCGACGCTCGGAGGGATGCTCGCGTACTCCCGGCTGCGACCCCGTCTGGCCGAGGCCGCGCCCATGCGCCACAACGAGGACCATGACCCTGAGAGCCACCAGGCCCGAGCACGGCCGAGCGTGGCCAGGAGGTTGCAACACCGGCCGGTTGATTCGGCCGCCAGCCCGATGACGAACCGACCCTCCCTCGCCGCCGGACCGGCGCGTATTCGTAGCCGATCGAGGACCCGCAGCCGTCCTTCCCAAAACCCCGTCCCTCGATGAGATCGTGCACGCCGTACGCCGCCTGCATGCCGGCGAGACGTTCCTGCCACTCGCTCACGTCGTTGAACTCCTGCGCTTCGGCCGCCGCGCACAGCTGAGGGGAATCGAAGGCAACAACCGAAGCTCTGGGTCAGGCAGGGACTGAACCAAAAACGCGCGCCGCCGCGGGCGAGGGCGGGGTGGTCCGTTCGGCGGGCCGTCGCATACACCGTGGTGTTGTTCGAGTGTGGATGGACGTGGGCCATCGAGTCGCTGATATAGGCCGACTCGATGGCCCACGTCCCGGCCCTCACTGTTTTACAGACCCTTTGATTGGCACGGCTGGGCTCGAACCATGGGCACGGCTGGGCTCGAACCAGCGACCTCTCGCGTGTGAAGCGAGCGCTCTCCCACTGAGCTACGCGCCCGGACCGAAGAAGATTTTACGCGGATCGCTGCGCTCGGCCGCACCAATAAAGCGCTCACACGCGGCTATCGGCGGCGGGGCTACAGCCGGACGAGGTTCGCCGCTTGCTGGCCGCGGGTGATGCCGCGAAGATCGATGAACAGGGTGGCGCTTTCGGCGATCGCTTGGTGGTCGATGTTGGGGTGGGCGGTGACGAGCACGATTGCGTCGGCGTCCGGGGTGGCGTCCTCGAGCGGTGTGTTCTGGAGTTCGAGGTCGGGCAGGGAGGGGACGTAGGGGTCGTGGTAGCGGATCTCGGCGCCCCGGGCGGCGAGCACTTCGATGATCCGCAGAGCGGGGGATTCGCGGATGTCGCCGACGCCGCCCTTGTAGCTGACCCCGAGGATCGTGATCCGGGAGCCGTTCACGGGCTTGGCGTGCGCGTTGAGTGCCTGCTCGATCCGCTCCACGCAGTGGTAGGGCATCTGCTGGTTGATCTTGCCGGCGAGCTCGATGAACTCGGTCGAGAGGTGAAACTCGCGCGCGCGCCAGGTCAGGTAGAACGGGTCGACGGGCAGGCAGTGGCCGCCCATCCCCGGCCCCGGCTCGAAGCGCATGAAGCCGTATGGCTTGCTGGCGGCGGCCTCGACGACCTCCCAGATGTCGATCCCCATCCGCTCTGAGAGGATCGCGAGCTCGTTGACCAGCGCGATGTTGACCGAGCGGAATATGTTCTCCAGCAGCTTTGTCATCTCCGCCGTTTCGGGGGTCGAGACGCGCACGATCTGGTCGCAGACCTGTCCGTAGAGCTCCGCCGCGCGATCCCCACAGGCCGGGGTGATTCCGCCGATCACCTTGGGCGTGTTGCGCAGCGTGTAGTCGGTCCGTCCGGGATCGACGCGCTCGGGCGAGAACGCGACATTGACATCCGCGCCGACCCGCAGCTCCGACTCCATCTCGAGGATCGGCACCAGCTGCTCACGCGTGGTGCCGGGATAGGTCGTTGACTCCAACACGACCAGCTGCCCTCGCTGCAGGACCTGCCCCAGCGCCCGCGCCGAAGAGATCAGCGCGCTCAGATCGGGCTCCCGATTCGCCGTCAACGGCGTCGGCACACAGATCAGAACCGCATCGGCACGCGCCAGCGGCTGATAGTGCGAAGTCGCGTCGATGCGCGGCAGAACCCGCTGCAGACGCTCGGAGGAGATGTCCTCGATATATGACTCCCCGGCGCGGATCGCCGCCACCTTCCGCGGGTCGACATCGACCGCCACGACCTGCTCGCCGACCTCAGCGAATGCAACCGCCAGCGGCAGCCCCACGTACCCAACACCGATAACACCGATCGACATCGCCGCAGGACGATAGCGACGAGTCCCGGCGGCTGGAACATCTGCAAGCCGGCTCTGCAAGTCGACACCCGCCACCCGGGCCAGCCGAGACCCACATCCAGCGCGAAACCCACTAGGATCAGCGGTGGATCGTGCTAGGCGGGGTGCTAGCGGTGCCCTGTACCCGCAAACCGCTCTAGCGGGGCTGAATCCCCTCCCGAGGGGCTAGGCCCGCGGTCAGCGCCCCCTTCCGTGGCGGTGATGGCCCGGTCCCGCGGCGATGGAGGCCCGTGAACCAGGTCAGGTCCGGAAGGAAGCAGCCTTAAGCGGTCACCCCCAGGCGTCGCGGGAGCGCCGGACCGGAGCCACGAAGCGGCGGCCGCGCCCCGGGTTCCGGCTTCGACGGAGGGTGCACGATCCACTTACAGTTTCCAGGGATGTGGTTTGGGCCGACGGCGTCGGGGGTCGGCCGGGGCTATCCGGGAGCCCGGGCCGCACACAAACCCCCCCTCAAACCCCCCTCAGCAGTCCTCTTCCGAGCGCCACACTAGACTCGAAAGGGCGTGTCTTCCGGCCCCTCCCTGTACCGCCGCCATCGCCCTCGGAGCTTCGCCGACGTCGTCGGTCAGGAGCACGTGGTGCGGACGCTCGAGAACGCCGTCAGGCAGGGCAAGGTCCACCATGCCTACCTGTTCGTGGGCTCGCGTGGGACGGGCAAGACGAGCATGGCGAAGATCCTCGCCGCGTGCCTGAACTGTGTGAACGGCCCGACCACCGAGCCGTGCGGCGAGTGCGAGTCGTGCGTTTCGATCGCCAATGCGAGCTCGCTCGACGTGATCGAGATGGACGCAGCGTCGAACAACTCGGTCGACGACATCCGCGACCTCCGCGAGAAGGTCGCCTACGCGCCGGTCTCAGGCCGTCACAAGGTCTACATCCTCGACGAGGCGCACATGCTCTCGCAGCAGGCCTGGAACGCGTTCCTGAAGACCCTGGAGGAGCCGCCGCCGCGGACGATCTTCGTGCTCGCCACGACTGAAGCCCAGAAAGTGCTGGCGACGGTCGTCGATCGCTGCCACCGGTTTGACTTCGGCCGCCCGTCGGTCGAGCAGGTGGCGAGGGTGCTCACGCGCGTCGCCGCCCAAGAGCAGATCGCGGTCGAACCCGGAGCCGTCGCGCTGATCGCTCGTCACGCGACGGGCAGCTTCCGCGACGCGCTCGGCACGCTCGAGCAGCTCGTCACGTACGCCGGCGAGCAGACGATCCGACCGCAAGACGTGCTGGCGGTGCTCGGCGTCGCCGATGCCGAGCAGCTGTTTGAAGCGCTCGAGGCGATCATCGCCCGCGATCCCGCGGGAGCCCTGCGCGCCGCCGCGAGGCTGGCGGGGTCCGGCCGCGATCCGGGTCAGTTGCTGCGCGACCTCGAGGTCCACGGCCGGGAACTGCTGGCCGTCCAGGTGCTGGGTGAGGTCCCCCCCGAGTTGCGGGTCACGCCGGAGCGCGACCGCCGGCTCGCCGAGCAGGCACAAGCCCTATCGGAGACCGACGCGGTGAGATTGCTCGATCTCGTCTCCGGCGCTCTCGACGCGACCGCCAACGGCGCCCAGGCCCGGATCCAGCTCGAGCTCGTGCTGATCAAGGCCGCCACACCCGAGGTCGATCCGTCGATCGACGGCGCTGCTCGCCCGGATCGAGCGCCTCGAGTCGGCGCTGCGGACCGGCGGCGCTCTGCATGCGGTTCCGGACCGTCAGGGCTCAGAGGAGGAGGAGCCGGGGCCGGGCAGGGGTCCGGCACTGGCGCAGCGGGTCGGCGCCGGGACCTCGACCGCCCAGACAGCGTCGCGGCTCGAGCCGGAGACAGCCCCGGACCCCGAGCGCGCGCCGGAGCCCGCTCGCGCTCACGAGCCGGCGCCGGCGCTGGAGCTGCAGACGATCGCCGCCTCGTGGCCGGCGGTGGTCGACGTCGTCCGGAGCGAGAACGCGATGCTCGCGGCGCTGCTCGCCGACGCGCGGCCGGTCACCGTCGGCGAGCGCGATTTGACGCTCGCGTTCCCGTCGGGCGCGGCGTTCCTGAAGCGCAAGGCCGAGCAGGAGGATCATCGCCGGGTCACGATGGATGCGTTGCGGACCGTCACCGGCCAGGCGCTGGGTCTCCGCTACGAGCTGCGGGAGGAGCCGGACGCGGAGGAGCAGACTGGCGCCACCGTACTCTCCGGGGAGGAGCTGGTGCGACGGTTTCTAGAGGAGTTCGATGCCGAAGAGCTCCTGGATGAAGACGACCTCGAACAGGACGGAGAGAACCAGGCATGAGTCAACCCAATATGCAGCAGCTGCTCAAGCAAGCCCAGAAGATGCAGCAGGACATGATGGCGGCGCAGGAGGCGCTCAAGGACGAGGTCGTCGAGGCGTCCGCGGGCGGCGGGATGGTGACCGTGAAGGTGAGCGGCGACCTGGAGGTCAAGTCGATCACGATCGATCCGGCCGCCGTCGATCCCGACGATCTCGAGATGCTGCAGGACATGGTGCTGGCGGCGGTCAACGAGGCGTTGCGCTCGGCTCAGGAGCTCGCCTCGGCGAAGCTCGGCGGGATCGCCGGTGGCCTCGGCGGATTGGGCCTCCCGGGGCTCTAGCGGATACCACACCGTGTACGCACCGCCGGTACAGCGGTTGATCACCGAGCTGTCGAAGCTGCCGGGCGTCGGCGGGCGCACCGCGCAGCGGCTCGCGTTTCACCTGTTGCGCGCCAGCGACGAGGAGGCGCTGGCGCTCGCCGAAGCGATCACCGAGGTCAAGCGGCGGATCGGGCTGTGCGAGGTGTGCTTCAACCTCGCGGACGGGCCGCGGTGCCGGATCTGCGCCGATGAGCGCCGCAGTCGCGAGCTGATCTGCGTCGTCGAAGAGCCCTCGGATGTGATCTCGATCGAGCGCACGCATGAGTTCGAGGGCCGCTACCACGTCCTCGGCGGAGCACTGTCGCCGATCGATGGAATCGATCCCGAGGACCTCAAGATCGCCGAGCTGTACGAGCGCGTCGGCGACGGCGAGATCCGCGAGGTGGTGATCGCGACCAACCCTACGACGACCGGTGAGGCGACGGCTCTGCACATCGCGGACGGTCTCCGCGGGGTCGCGCCAGAGGTATCCGTCACTCGCCTGGCGAGCGGTCTGCCGGTCGGCGCCGATCTCGAATATGCGGATGAGCTGACGCTGGGGCGGGCTCTGTCCGGCCGCCGCGCGGTGTAGTCCAGGACCTGGGCGAGCGGTGACAGCGGATCTTCCCCGTAACCTCCTCGCGGTGACCGCCGCCTCCGCCCAGCCCTCGACGATCGCTGCGCCCACGGTCGTGATGAAGTTCGGCGGCACCTCGGTTGCCGACGCGGATCGGATCAAGCGCGCGGCGCGCCGGATCGTGGCCCAGCGCGAGGCGGGTAAGCGTGTCGTGGCGGTCCTGTCGGCGCGGGGCAAGACGACGGATGATCTGATCGCGATGGCGGAGGAGGTCTCGCCGTTTCCCGATCCCCGCGAGATGGACATGCTGCTCTCGACGGGCGAGCGGATCTCGTGCGCGCTGTGCGCGATGGCGATCAAGGATCTCGGCCACCGGGCGATCTCGCTGACGGGATCCCAGGCGGGGATCGTCACCGACACTTCGCACACCAAGGCCAGGATTCTCGATGTGCGCGCGGACCGGATCCGCCAGGCCCTCGACGAGGATCGGATCGTGCTGGTGGCGGGATTTCAGGGAGTCTCGACCAGCCGCGACATCACGACCCTCGGCCGCGGCGGTTCCGACACCACGGCGGTCGCGCTGGCCGCCGCGATCCATGCCGAGGTGTGCGAGATCTACACCGATGTTTCGGGTGTCTTCACCGCTGACCCGCGGCTCGTGCCCGACGCACGCAAGCTGCCGTATGTGAGCTTCGAAGAGATGCTCGAGATGGCTGCTTCGGGGGCCAAGGTGCTGCAGCTGCGCTCGGTCGAGTACGCGCGCACGCATGGGGTCAGGATGCATTGCCGATCGAGCTTCGAAGACGGTCCGGGTACCGTTGTACTAGGAGAAGATGAGACCATGGAACACCCGCTGATCACCGCCGTCACTCACTCGACCGAAGAGGCGCGGATCACGATGGTTGGAGTACCCGACCGCCCCGGCGCCGCGGCGGCGATCTTCCGGGCGCTGGCCGATGCCGGGTGCAACGTCGACACGATCATCCAGAACGAGCCGCGCGGCGAGGGTCGCGAAGCCGAGGTCTCGTTCACGATCGCGAGCGCTGATCTGCGCGATGCCGAGCGGGCGCTCGCCCCTGTGCAGGCGGAGCTCGGGATCGCCACGCTCGATACCGACCCCGAGATCGGCAAGGTCTCGATCGTCGGCGCCGGCATGCGCTCGCACCCGGGCGTCGCCGCTCAGGTGTTCGAGGCCCTCGCCGCCGAGGACATCAACATCGAGATGATCTCGACCTCTCCGATCAAGATCTCCTGCGTGATCCGTTCGGACGCCGTGCCGCAAGCCGTCACCGCGCTGCATCAGACCTTCGAACTCGCCGCCTCCGCCGTCCAGCGCGAGCGGCCGATCGGGCAGGAGGCGCGATGAGGCGCGTCGCGGTCGTCGGCGCCACCGGCGCCGTGGGCAGGACGATGCTGGCGCTGTTGGCGGAGCGGCAGTTCGCAGCGGACGAGATCGTCCCGTTCGCGACCCAACGCTCCGCCGGTAAAGAGGTGGACGGCCTGACTGTGCGCGCGCTCACTCCCGAGGTGGACCTCGAGGGCTTCGACATCGCCCTGTTCTCCGCCGGAGCCGGCACCTCGCGCGAGTGGGCGAGCAGATTCGTGGACACCGGCGCCACCGTGATCGACAACTCCTCGGCCTTCCGGCGCGACCCCGAGGTTCCGCTGGTCGTCTCCGAGGTCAATCCCCACGCGCTCGAGAACCACCACGGCCTGATCGCCAATCCGAACTGCTCGACGATGCAGATGCTGGTGGCACTCGCGCCGATCCACCGGGCGGTGGGAATCGAGCGGCTGGTCGTGTCCACCTATCAGTCCGTGTCGGGGACCGGGAAAC
This sequence comes from uncultured Solirubrobacterales bacterium, assembly GCA_963767695.1. GTDB lineage: Bacteria > Actinomycetota > Thermoleophilia > Solirubrobacterales > Solirubrobacteraceae > Palsa-465. Next base: position 325,698 of record CAVYFE010000008.1, on the reverse strand, counting down.
AGGCGGTCGACGAGCTCGAGACGCAGGCGCACGCCTCGCTGCACGGGATGGAGATGCCCGCGCCGGCGATCTACCCGGAGCCGATCGCGTTCAACGTGATCGGCGCGGCGGGTTCGTTCGCCGACGGCGATGACCACACCGACGAAGAGCGCAAGATGATGTTCGAGACGCGGAAGATCCTCGAGGACGAGACGATCGGGATCGCCGTCACCTGCGTGCGGGTCCCGGTCCGCGTCGGCCACTCCGAGTCGGTCAACGTCCAGACCCGCGAGCCGCTCTCGCCGGCGCAGGCGCGCGAGCTGTTGAGCCGCGCCCCGGGCCTGGTGCTGGAGGACGTCCCCACGCCGCTGCGGGCCGCGGGCCGTGACGAAGTGTTCGTCGGTCGTATCCGCCGTGACGAGTCGCACCCCCGCGCGCTCAGCCTGTGGATCGTCGGCGACAACCTCCGCAAGGGCGCGGCGACGAACGCGGTCCAGATCGCCGAGCTCCTCGTGCGCCGCCGGAAGGCCGCACAGGTTGCCTGACGAGCTATACGACCTGATGCGCTGCGCTCCCTCGACGCGGCGTTTCAGCGATGAGGCCGTGCCGAGGGAGCTGATCGAGCGGGTACTCGAGAATGCCCGGTTCGCGCCCAGCGGCGGCAACCGCCAAGGCTGGCGCGTGATCGTGGTGACGGACTCCCAGACGCGCACGCGGCTGCGGGAGCTCTACCAGGAGCCGTGGCACGCCTACACCGAGCGGACCGGGATGCGCGCAGTGCTCGACAGCGGGGAGGCCGGCGATGTGCCGCCCGGGCGCCTGCGGATGATGCGGGCGGCGGACGACTACGCCCACACGTTCGATCGCGTGCCGCTGCACCTCGTCGTCTGCGTCGTGCTCGACGCGCTCGCGATCGTCGACCGTTCGCTCGATCGGCCGAGCATCGTCGGTGGTGCCTCGATCTACCCGTTCGTCCAGAACGTGTTGCTGGGGCTGCGCAAGGAGGGGCTTGGGGCCTCGTTCACGACGCTGCTGGCGCCGGCCGAGGATCACGTCCGCGAGCTGCTCGGGATCCCGGACGGCACGGCGCTGGCGGGCCACATCTCGGTCGGCTTCCGGGCCGACCCGTGGCCTAGGCAGCTGCGGCGCAATCCGGTGTCCGAGTTCGCGTTCGCGGACCGCTGGGGAGAGCCCTGGTGAATCCCCGGCCGAGTGGCTGAGCGGGCCGCGGGCGGCCGGGGGTGTTCGGCGGGCGGACCTGTTGCGGGGGCCGGGGCGGCCGGCGCCGCGCGCCGCGGGGACCTGTTCAGTTGCCCAAATCGGAAGCGCCCGAGCGGGGTTTGGGCACTCGAACACGATGTGCGTGTTGGATCGCACAAATCGCCAGGCGCGCCGGGCGATTTGGGCAACTGAACATGGCGCCGCCGCCGCCGCGCGCACGCCCGGCGATCATCCGCTCGCCGGCCCGCGCGCGGCCGCCGATCATCCGCTCGCCGGCCTCCCCCGGGCGGAGCAGGTCCTGACTCGAACCGGCCTGCCTTCACCCGGCTCCCAGGCGACTTACTCGTCGGGCGGGGGGATCGTCGCCTTCAACCGCCGGCGGGCCGAGTCGAACCGCTCGCCGGCCTCCTCCTGCGGCGGCTTCCCCGCAGGCGCCACCACCCCGGCCTCCTCCCGCGGCGGCTTCGCCGCAGACGCCGCCGCCCGATTGGCCGAGCGCCGGCGACTGACCGCGGAAGCCACGGCGTTCCGCAGGCGGTCGAGAGCCCTACGCGGCAGCGCTCGCCACCACCGACGCGGACCAGTCGATCACCGAGGTGGGACGGACCATGTGCTTGTTCATGCCGAGCTCCTTGGGCGACAGCCCGAGCGCCAACCCGACCAGCTGCGGCAAATGCAGCACCGGCATCCCGAGCTCGCGACCGACCACCTTGGAGGCGGCCGGCTGCTGCAGGTCGAGGTTCAGATGGCACAACGGGCAGGGCACGACCAGGCAGTCGGCCTCCGCGTCGAGCGCGTCACCGAGGTGGCGGCCGGCCTGGGCCAGCGAGGCCTTCTTGTTCATCGTGATGATCGGGAAGCCGCAGCACTTGTAGACGCCGGCGTAGTCGATCACGGTCCCTCCGAGCGCCTCGATCAACCAATGCAGGTAGCGGTCGCGGGGGTGCTCATCGTCGACTCCCAGCCGGTCGACCGGGCGAATGATGTAGCAGCCGTAGAAGGGACCGACGCGCAGGTCGGTCAGCGGCCGCTTGACCTTCGCCTTCAGCGCGTCGAGGCCGATCTCCTCCACCAGCAGCCACAGGAAGTTCTTGTTCGTCAGCCCCTTCTCGTAGCGCAGGCCGTCCTCTTCGGAGACCGTGTTGTTGATGTAGTCGCGGTACTCGGTGTTGGCGTCGAGGCGCTCCTGGCACTCGGTCTGTGCTCCCTGGCAGGTCGAGCAGATGTTCATCATCAACTCGCCGTCGGTTCTCTGCGCCAGCGCGAACGTCCGCGCGTTGAGGGCGTCGGCCAGCTCCTGGTTGTGCTCGGCGATCACGCCGGCGCCGCAGCAGGCGGCGCGGTCAAGCTCGATCAGCTCGATGTCGAGCAGCGGCGCCACCTTGGCCATCGATCCATGCAGCTCGGGCGTGAACCCGCGGCTCACGCAGCCCGGCCAGTAGGCGACCTTCATGAAGTCTCGCTTTCGCTGGCGGATGCCTCCGGCACCGAGGGCTCGGGGGGTGCCTCACGCTCGCCGGCGCCGCTCGCCCCGCCCTCGCCGGCGCCGCTGTCTCCCCCGCCGCCGCCGCTCGCCCCGCCCTCGCCGGCGCCGCTCGCCTCGCCGCCACCGCCGCTCACCTCGGGCTCGTCCTCATAACCGCTCACGTACAGGTTCAGCTCCACCCGCTCCTCGCGCCCGTCGATCTCATCGAACAATCGCTTGACCGCCGGCGGCGCCTTGTGCGGGTGCAGGAGCGCCGTCTTGGGGGTCATCTTCCCCCGCGCCAGCCCCGTGAACGCGGTCGGCAGCGAGCTGATCAGCTCCGGCATCGCCCGGGGATGGAACTTGCCGCCGTAGGAGTCGGGCAGTAGGTCGGCCTCGTGCAACAGACCGTTCTTGCGGATGTTCTTGACGAACGCGTGCTCGTGGCGGTAGCCGTTGTTGCGGTCGTCGATGTGGAAGTCCGAGCCGGCCTTGCGCCGCAGCCGCATGATCTGGCTCATCGGATCGACGCCTTTGGGGCAGGCGTCGATGCAGTTGAAGCAGTGGGTGCAGTCGTAGATCCCGTGCTCGTCCTCGGAGAGATCTGTGAGCCGCTCGGAGTGCTCGGCGTCGCGCGGATCGCCCACGAACCGGTAGGCCTTGGCGAGCGCGGCGGGGCCGATGAAGCCGGGGTCGATCTCCATCGACAGGCAGTCGGAGACGCACGCGCCGCACTGAATGCAGGCCATCGTCTGAGTGACATCGACCATGTTGTCGTGGGGGACGATGTACTCGCGCTCGGGAACCGGCGCCTTGTTGATGAGCCATGGCGTGACCCGCTGGATCTTCCTCCAGTGGACCGCGTCCATGTCCACGATCAGGTCACGGATAACCGGCATGTTGCCCATCGGCTCGACCGTGATGACCGTGCTCCGCTGCCCCTCCTCGGGGGGGTTCCAGCCCGTCCCGTGACCGCGCTGCGCCGCCACCTCGAGGTGCGTGTTGCAGGCCAGCCCGGGCTTGCCGTTCATCCGCACGCCGCACGAACCGCAGATCGCCTGCTGGCAGGAGCAGCGGATCCCGATCGAGCCGTCGTCCTCGTCGCGGACCTTGAGGATCGCGTCGAGCACCGACTGCGTCTCGGGCATCTCGACCGTGTGCTCGTCCCAGTACGCCGCCTCTCCGGACTGCGGATCGAAGCGCCGGATCTTGAGCGTGTACTCGGGCATCAGTATGTCCTCTCTTGTGGCTGCCAGCGGGTGATCGTGACCGGCGAGTAGGAGACCACCGGTTCGTCGGAGCTGTTCAGCGAGATGTCCACGTGCTTGAGCCAGTCGGCGTCGTTGCGCTCCGGGAAGTCGGTCCGGAACTGGGCCCCGCGCGACTCCGTACGCTCCTCGGAGGCGACCACGATCGTCTCCGCCACATCGAGCATGTACCCGAGCTCGATCGCCGCGATCACGTCCTGGTTGAAGATCGAGCCGCGATCGTCGATCGCCGCCTTGGGGGCCTCCTCCTTCAACCGCAGGACGATCTCGTGGGCCTTGGCGAGTCCCTCGGCATCCCGGAACACCGCGACGTACTCGTTCATCGTGTCCCCGAGCTCGGCCTTGATCGCCGCCACCCGCCGCGTACCGGGCTCGCGGCCCAAGATCGCCGCGATGTTGCGCTCGGTGTCGTCGATCTTGGACGCCGGCGTCTGCGGCATCGGCATCTGGTTTGCGAGGCCGGCCGCGTGCTCGCCGGAGCGCCGGCCGAAGATCAGCGTGTCGAGCAGCGAGTTGGCCCCGAGCCGGTTGCCGCCGTGGACCGAGACGCATGCCACCTCGCCGGCCGCGTAGAGGCCCGGGATCGTGGTCTGGCCGTCGACATCGGTCTTCACGCCGCCCATGATGTAGTGCTGGCCGGGCTTGATGTGGATCGGCTCGCGGGTGATGTCGACCCCGGCGAAGTCGCGGCCGATGTTGACGATCTCCCGCAGCGCCTCGAGCGTCCGCCGGCGCGGAACCTTGGTCACGTCGAGCGCGACGGTCCCGTCGTCGAACCCCCGGCCCTCGTTGATCTCGGTCTGCTCGGCGCGTGAGACGACGTCGCGCGAGGCGAGCTCGAGCTTGTTCGGTGCGTAGCGCTCCATGAACCGGTCGCCCTCGCCGTTGAGCAGCCACGCCCCCTCGCCGCGGGCGCCCTCGGTGATCAGCAGCCCGTTGCCGGCCAGCGTCGTCGGGTGGTACTGGATCATCTCCATGTCCATCAGCCTGGCCCCGATCCGGTAGGCCTGGGCGATCCCGTCGCCGGTGACGATCAGGCCGTTGGTGGTCGGCCGGTACACCTGCCCGGCGCCCCCCGAGGCGAGGATCGTCCCCTTGGCGTTGAACACCTCCAGGTGACCGTCGCGGAGGTTGCGGCAGATCGCGCCGACGCACCGGCCCGCGTCGTCCTGGAGCAGGTCGGTCGTGAACCACTCCTCGTAGCGGTCGACCGTGGTTGAGTGCTTCATCAGCTGCTCGTAGAGCACGTGCAGGATCGCGTGGCCGGTGATGTCGGCCACGTAGTAGGTGCGCGCGGCGGAGGCGCCACCGAACGCGCGGGTACCGAGGTGGCCGGTCTCGTTGCGGTGGAAGGTCACGCCGGCGTGCTCGAGCCACAGGATCTCGTCCGGAGCCTCGCGGGTCATGATCTCGATCGCATCCTGGTCGCCCAGGTAGTCCGAGCCCTTGATCGTGTCGAACGCGTGCGACTCCCAGCTGTCCTCGGGATTCAGGGCCGCGTTGATGCCGCCGGCCGCGGCGACCGAATGCGAGCGCACCGGGTGGACCTTGGAGATGACCGCGACCGACGCGCCCGACTGTGCCGCCGCGAGCGCCGCGCGCTGTCCAGCCAGTCCCGCGCCGATGATCAGAACGTCGTGTGAGGGCACGTCCCCGATTCTATTTAAGGCGGCCTTGCGGCCGCCTGGTGGTGTCGCTTTGGTGACTCGATTGGCGCGCCGAGCCCTCGCTGCTTGCGGAACACCGGCTCCACGACCTCAGACGAGGCTGACGATCACAGGATGCTCAAAAAGGCTGAATTATTCAGCCTTTTTGGACACCCTCACGGAGTTGCGCCTGCTCCGAGGGCCGATTGCAGCGCGCGGCGCACCTGCTCGACGGTGACGACGCCCCGCAGCACCCCTTCGCGGTCGACCGCCATCAGCGCCCCCAACCGCCCCAGCGACTCGGAGGACAGCAGTTCGCTCAGTGGTCGGTCCTCCTCGACGCGCCAGCTGCCCGCCTCCGGCTCCACCGCGGAGCCGACGGTCAACCAGCCCTCGCCGCCGTCGAGGGTGGCCTGCAGCCGTTCCTGACGGGCGATGCCGAGGAACCGGCTGTGTTCGTCGATCACCGGAAACCACGACCACCCGTAGCGCAGGAAGAACTCATCGAGGGCCTGGCTGACCGCCGTCTGGGCAGGGATCGCGACCGGCTGGCGATCCATGATGTCCGACACGCGGACCTTGTTGATCCGCTCCGTCAACGCGGTCTGGACCAGCGCGCCGCGGGCCGACTGGCCGAGCAGGAACGCCAGCGCCACCAGCCACAGGCCGCCGAGGTTGTGGCTTGCGATGATCCACCAGATGCCGAAGCCGGCGAGGAGCACCGCGAAGCCCTGGCCGAGCTGCGCCGCCACCTGCGTGCCGCGCTGCTTGTCGCCCGTCACGCGCCACACGATCGCCCGGGCGATCCGGCCGCCGTCGAGCGGGAACGCCGGCACGAGGTTGAAGAACAGGATCAGGATGTTCATCGGCACCAGCCAGCTCAGCGACAGCAGCACGGGGGTGATCGGCACGTTGGTGTCGAGCTCCACGGCGTGCAGCAGCCGGTGCGGTCCGACGATCGCCAGATCCACGCCGAGACAGATGAGAATGAAGCAGAAGGTCGCAAGCGGTCCCGCGGCGGCGACCTTGAACTCCTCCGCCGGCGAGGACGCGTCGCGGCTCATCTGGGTGAGGCCGCCGAACAGGAACAGATCGATCCGCTTGACCTCGATCCCCTGGCGTCGGGCAGCCACCGCGTGGCCGAGCTCGTGGAATACCAGCGAGCCGAAGAACAGCAGCACGGTGATCACCGTGGTCAGGTACGCGACACCGTCAGAGCTGTGCAGCGCCTGCCGGAACGAGCCCGACAGCCAGATGATCAGCAGGAACAGAATTACGAACCAACTTCCGTCCACCCCGATCCGGATCCCGAACACGTCCATCAGCTTGATTGAGCCTGGACGGCGCAACATGCTGCAATGGTGACACAGCGCACCGCCCGGACCGCCGGAGCGCCAGCCATCAACTCGAACCGGAGCCACTGAATGACCGATCCGATACAGGAACTTCGCCAACGTCTGGCAGAGCTGGTCGATCTGCGCAACGCCGCCGGAGTGCTCTCCTGGGACCAGCTGACGATGATGCCGCCGCGCGGCGCGCCCGCCCGGGCGGAGGCGCTCGCCACGCTCGAGCGAATCTCTCACGAACTGTTCGTCTCTCCGGATACGGGTCGGCTCCTGGAGGCCGCCGCGAATTCGCTCGATGGCGCCACCGAGGACTCGGACGAGGCGTCGCTGGTCCGGGTGGTGCGCCGCAACTGGGAGAAGGCGCGCCGGGTGCCCTCCGAGCTCGCCGCAGATCTCGCCCGCGCGGGATCGCTGGGGCAGGAGGTCTGGGTGCAGGCGCGCAAGCAGTCGGACTTCGCCATGTTCGCGCCGTACCTGACGCGCAACCTCGAGCTCGCGCGGCGCTACGCCGCCTGCTTCGACGAGTTCGATCGTCCCTACGACGCCCTGTTCGACGACTACGAGCCGGGCATGAAGAGCGCCACGGTGGCCGTCCTGTTCGAGGAGCTGAAGGCGGAGCTGGTGCCGCTGATCGCGACCCTGTCGCAGCGAGAGCTTGACGACTCGGTCCTCCACGGCGAGTTCCCGATCGAGCGCCAGCGCCAGCTGGCCAGGAGCGTCGTGGAGCTGATGGGCTTTGACCCGTTGAGCTGGCGGATCGACGACGCCGTCCATCCGTTCGCCACCAGCTTCGGCTCCTCGGACGTCCGGATCACCACCCGGTGGGACGAGTCGTACTTCGCCTCCTCGCTCTATGGCGCGATGCACGAGTGCGGGCACGGGCTCTACGAGGCGGGAGTCGCCGAGTCGCTTCAGCGCACACCGCTCGGGCACGCGGAGTCGCTCGGGCTGCACGAGTCCCAGAGCCGGATGTGGGAGAACATGGTGGGGAGGGGCCGCCCTTTCTCGGGCGTTCTGTCGCCGCTGATCGCCAACGCGTTCGGAGCGCCGGTCGATGCCGAGCCGCTGTACCGCGCCGTCAACAAGATCGAGCCTTCGTTCATCCGCGTGGAGGCCGACGAGGCGACCTACGGGTTGCACATCGTGCTGCGCTTCGAGCTCGAGCAGGCGCTGGTCGAGGAACGGCTGTCGGTCGCCGAGCTGCCCGAGGCGTGGAACGCGCGCTTTCAGGAGAGCTTCCACCTCGAGGTCCCCGACGACGCCAACGGCGTGCTCCAGGACGTGCACTGGTCAGCTGGATTGATCGGTTACTTCCCCACCTATGCGCTCGGCAACCTGATCGCCGGCCAGCTGTGGCAGCAAGCGCACAGCGACCTGCCCGATCTCGACGAGCGGTTCGCCGACGGCGAGCTTGCGCCGCTGCGCGAGTGGCTGCGCGAGAACGTCCATCGACACGGCGCGAAGTTCCCCGCCTCGGAACTGTTGCCCCGGGTGGTGGGTGGCCCGATCGCGGTGGGACCGTTCGTCGGCTACCTGAAGGGCAAGCTCGGCGACGTGTACGGGGTCGAGCTCTAAAGGCTCTTAAGGGCCTCTTCCAGGGTGGCGCTCGGACGCATCGCGCTCGCCACCCGCTCCGGATCGGGCCGGTAGTAGCCGCCGATCTCAACCGCTGAGCCCTGGACCGCGTTCAGTTCCTCGACGATCGTGTCCTCCTCGGCGGCGAGGCGCTCGGCGAGCGGTTTGAAGCGGGCGGCGAGCTCGGCGTCTTGGTCCTGCTCGGAGAGCTCCTGCGCCCAGTACAGCGCCAGGTAGAAGTGACTGCCGCGATTGTCCAGCTCCCCGGCCTTGCGAGACGGCGATCGGTTCTCCTCGAGCACCCGGCCGGTCGCGCGGTCGATCGTCTGCGCCAGCAGCTTGGCTCGGGAATTGTCCTCCTTCTGCGCCAGCATCTCGAACGAGGGCCCGAGCGCGAGGAACTCGCCCAGCGAGTCCCAGCGCAGATGGTTCTCCTTCAGGAACTGCTGGACGTGCCGGGGGGCCGAGCCACCGGCACCGGTCTCGAACAGGCCGCCGCCGGCCATCAACGGCACGATCGACTGCATCTTCGCGCTCGTCCCGAGCTCGAGGATCGGGAACAGGTCGGTGAGGTAATCGCGCAGCACGTTGCCGGTGACCGAGATCGTGTCCTCACCCTGGCGCGCTCGCTGCAGTGTGAACCGCGTCGCCTCCGCCACGTCCATGATCTCGATCTGAAGACCGTCGGTGCCGAGCTCCTCGAGCGCCGCGCGCACCTTGCCCAGCAGCTGGCGATCGTGGGCCCGCTGCTCGTCCAGCCAGAAGACCGCGGGGGCGCCGGTCTCCCGCGCGCGATCGACCGCCAGTCGGACCCAGTCCTTGATCGGGGCATCCTTGGTCTGGCACATCCGCCAGATATCGCCGGCCTCCACCTCGTGCTCGAGCAGCGTCGTGCCGGCGGCGTCGATCACCCGGACCGTGCCCGGGCCTGCGATCTCGAACGTCTTGTCGTGTGACCCGTACTCCTCGGCCGCCTGTGCCATCAGCCCCACGTTCGGCGTGTGGCCCATCGTCGCGGGGTCAAACGCGCCGTGCTGCCGGCAGTGATCGACGGTCTCCGCGTACAGCGCCGCGTAGGAGTGATCGGGGATCACGAACTTGGTGTCCTGCAGCTCCCCGTCGGAATTCCACATCTGACCCGAGGACCGAATCGCGGCGGGCATCGATGCGTCGATGATCACGTCGCTTGGCACGTGCAGGTTGGTGATGCCTCGGTCGGAGTCGACCATCGCCAGCGAGGGGCCGTCCGCGTAGGACGCCTCGATCGCCTCCTCGATCGCGGAACGATCCTGATCGGAGAGTTTCTCGATCGCCTTGACCAGTGCCTCCAGGCCGTCATTGGCGTTGACACCCGCGGACTTCAGTGCCGCGGCGTTATCTCTGAACACGGGCGCGAAGTACGCGCGTACGGCGTGTCCGAAGATGATCGGATCAGACACCCTCATCATCGTCGCCTTCAGGTGCACCGAGAACAGCACGCCCTGCCGCTTGGCCTCCGCCAACTGCGCCGCGAAGAATTCCTCCAGCGCGGCGCGGCTCATGATCGCGGCGTCGATTACCTCTCCCGCGAGGACCTCCACACTATCCCGCAGTTCGGTCACCGACCCATCGGCCGCGGCGTACTCGATCCGCACCGTTCCTTCATCCTCGATCGTCGTTGACTGTTCGCTGGCGCGGAAGTCGCCCTCGCTCATCGTCGAGACGTGCGAGCGCGAATCCGAGGACCAAGCACCCATCGACTGGGGATGCTTGCGCGCATACTCCTTGACCGACTCGGCAGCGCGGCGGTCGGAGTTTCCCTGACGCAGTACGGGGTTCACGGCGCTGCCCTTGACCGCGTCGTAGCGGGCGCGCACCTCGCGCTGCTCATCGTCGCCGGGCTCGTCGGGGTAGTCGGGCAGCTCGTAACCCTGCTCCTGGAGCTCGGCGATCGCTGCCTTGAGCTGCGGCACCGAGGCGCTGATGTTGGGCAGCTTGATCACGTTCGCTTCTGGCGTCTGCACGAGCTCGCCGAGCTCTGCCAACGCGTCGGGAACGCGCTGCTCGGAACTGAGGCGGTCGGGGAACTGCGCGAGGATCCGGCCCGCCAGCGAGATGTCCCGCAGCTCGATCTCGATGTCCGCCGCCGCGGCGTAGGCGCGGAGGATCGGCAGCAACGACTGCGTGGCGAGCGCCGGCGCCTCGTCGGTGTGCGTGTAGACGATCTTCATCGGGACGGGACCCTATCTCTCTGGCCCGGCGACGCGGAGCCGGAACGTGGGTATACATTCCGGCGCGAGAACCCCGCAGGCGATCACGAGGAGATGAACCAGTGCCCGATTCCCCCGTACGAGTAGCAGTCACCGGCGCCGCCGGACAGATCGGCTACGCAATCCTGTTCCGCATCGCCAGCGGGCAGATGCTCGGCCCAGACACGCCGGTGCACCTGTCGCTGCTCGAGATCCCGGACGCCGTGAAGGCGGCCGAGGGCACGGCGATGGAGCTCGATGACTGCGCGTTTCCGCTGCTGGCGGGGATCGACATCTCCGATGATCCGAACCAGGCATTCGACGGTGTCAACATCGCACTGCTGGTCGGGGCGCGGCCGCGTACCAAGGGGATGGAACGCAGCGATCTGCTGGAGGCCAACGGCGGGATCTTCAAGCCCCAGGGCGAGGCCCTGAACCACCATGCGGCCCCGGACGTCAAGGTGCTGGTGGTCGGCAACCCCGCCAACACCAACTGCCTGATCGCCAAGAGCAACGCTCCCGACATTCCCGCGGAGCGGTTCACCTCGATGATGCGCCTGGACCACAATCGCGCGATCGCGCAGCTGGCGCAGAAGACCGGCGCCGCGGTGATGGAGATCACGAACATCACTGTCTGGGGCAACCATTCGGCGACCCAGTACCCGGACATCTTCCACGCCAAGGTGAAAGGTCAGAACGCCGCCGAGGTGGTGAACGATCAGGACTGGCTGGAGAACGACTTCATCCCCACCGTGCAGAAGCGCGGTGCCGCGATCATCGAAGCGCGGGGAGCGTCGAGCGCAGCGTCAGCTGCGAACGCTGCGATCGACCACGTGCACGACTGGGTGCTGGGCACGCCGGCGGGGGACTGGGTCTCGATGGCGATCGCCACCGACGGCTCCTACGGCGTCCCGGAGGGGATCATCTCGAGCTTTCCGGTCACCTGTTCGGACGGCTCACTCGAGGTCGTGCAGGATCTGGAGATCAGTGACTTCTCCCGGGCGCGGATCGACGCCACGGTCAAGGAACTGGGCGAGGAGCGCGACGCGGTCAAGCAGCTCGGGCTGATCTAACCCCCGGCTCGCAACAAAAAGGGCCGCGCCCCCGGGCGCGGCCCCCATCACCATCAGATCGCGGGACTCAGCTCGCTGGGTGCCATCCCTGCCCGTCGCGCCGCACCTGTCCCTCGGACACGAGCTTCGGCATGACCCGGTACAGGTAATTCGGCTCGATCTTCAAGTTCTCGGCGATCTGCGGAATCGTGATCCCAGGCTGGCTGCGTACCAGCTCGAGCGCCTGTGCCGCGCGTGTGCCACCAGCGCGCCGGCCTCGCGGCCGACCCGGCCTGCGCGCATTGCGGCGACGCCGCGTCGTGGCGGTCGAGCTCGCCGCGCCGCGGGGACGGCCCGGCCCGCGCCGCGTACCGACCAGCGCCGAACGCGCCGCCTCGAGCCTGGAGACCTCCTCCTTGAGATCTCGCAGACGGTTGTCGATCTCCTTGACGGTAGTGTCGACGAATTCTGCCATTCAGTCTCCTTGATTGCACCCGGCCATTGACAACGACCGTAACAATAGCGGCTGCCGCTATTTACGCTCGAGGAGCCCCTTCAACCGTCGCAGTGAATTGTTCGCTTCGCGCTCCGAGGCGGCACCCACGATCACGCGGCTGGCGAAGGTTCCGAGCCGCCCGCCGGGCGGGTTGAATTCGTTGGTGTAATCGAATTTGGTCGGACCGTCGCCGTCGCCCGAAAGGGCATAGCGGATCCTGGCCCGCGAGTGGGCCGGCCCACGGCCTTTCCACTCGGCGCGATCGGGCGCGCTGATCTCGACCAGCTCCCAGTTGACGTGAAACGAAACACCGCGCATGTGGAGCACCTGCCGCAGGGTTGATCCCTGCTTGAGCGGATGGTCCGAAACATGGCTGACGGAGCGGTGAATCGTCACCCAGTCGCCCCACCGGTCGGGGTCCATAATCGTCTCCCACACCCGCTCCTTCGGCGCGTTGATCTCAGTGGTGACGTGGACTGTGCTCATCGTCTGCGGCCAGACACTAACCGAGCCCGCTACCGCGCCGCCAGTGGTTCGGTCGACTCCCAGTCGCGCAAGGCGCGCTCGATCGCCGCGTCAAGTGAGTGCAGCCTGACCCCGAGCAGTTCGGCGGCCCGATCATCGCGCGGCAGCAAATCGTGCTCGAGGCTCTCCATCAGCAGTTCGATCAGAGCGGGATCCTCTCCCGCGATTGCCGCTGCAATTTTGCTTGCAATCGGAGTCACAGTGAGGCGGTTGAAAGCGATCGTCGGGCGGTCGATCAGCATGTGCTCGCGAATCCGGTCGATCAGCTCGCCGTAGGAGACAACCTCACGGCCGCCGGCATCGAGTGATTGGCGGCACACTCGATCGCTGGTGGCGGCACGGGCAAGCAGTTCGATCATGTCGCGTTCGTCGATCGGCGCGGAGCGGTGGCCGCGCCACGCCGGCACCGCCAGCACCGGCATCCGCTCCACGAGCCGGACCAGGAACCGAAACGAACGAGAGTGAGCGCCGATCACGATCGAGGCCCTGAACGCGACCGAGCACGGGGTCGCCGCGAGCAGGATGTGCTCCACCTCGAGGCGGCTCGCCAGGTGCGGCGAGAGGTGACCGTCGGCCGGCAGCGGGCCGCCGAGGTAGATGATCCGCTCCACCCCACACCGGCCGGCGACGCGGGCGAAGTTCTCGGCGGCGGCGCGCTCGCGAAGGTTGAACGCGCCGTCGGTGCTCGTCTCCATCGAGTGGATCAGGAAGTACGCAGTGTCGATGCCGTCGAGCGCGCGCTCGAGCCCGGCGCCGGAGATCGCATCGCCCTGGATCACGGGCACGTCGAGGCGCACGCCGCGGGGGTCGCGGGCGAAGCCGCGGATCGCGTGCCCGTCGCGCTGGAGGCGGGGCACCAGTCGCGAGCCTACGTAGCCGGTGATTCCGGTGAGGAGGATGTTCACGTCACTCCGCTACCCATCGAGCGGGTGTGACGAAGCGTCGGTTGAGCTCGGCTGCCGTGGGGGCGCCGGCCAGGGCGAGCGCGGCATCGAACTCCGCGAGCAGGATCTCCAGGACCTTGCGCACCCCCTCCGCGCCGTCGACCGCGAGGCCCCACACGATCGGCCGGCCGACCATCACCGCGCGAGCTCCGAGCGCCAGCGCCTTCAGCACGTCGGTGCCGCGGCGGATGCCGCCATCGACGAGCACGTCGAGTGACTCGCCGACCGCGTCGAGGACCGCCGGCAACGCGTCGGCGCCGGCGAGCACGGTGTCGAGCTGGCGGCCCCCGTGGTTGGACACGATCACACCGCGCGCGCCGTGCTCGGCCGCGAGCTGCGCGTCCTCCGCGGTCAGGACCCCCTTGACGATCACCGGCAGCGGGCCGTCGGCCGCGAACCGCTCGATGTCGGCCCAGGTGAGATCCGGATCTAGCAGGCCGGCGATGCCATCGGGGCTGAGCGGGCCGGCCGCGCTCGCCGCGCCGGCGGGATCGCCCGCGCCGGCGGCGCCGGCCGCGCTCACCGCGCCGGCGGGGTCGGCAGCGTGGGCGCTCGCCACCGGGTGCGTGCTCGACGTGCGCACGCCGGAGCGCAGATCGCGCTCGCGCCAGCCCAAGATCGGCAGATCGACGGTCACGACGAGCGCCTCGTAGCCGTGCTCGGCTGCCTGTGAGATCAGCTCCCGGGTCAGCCCACGGTCGGAGAACACGTACAGCTGAAACCAACGAGGGACGTCGGGCACCGCCTCCGCCAGGGCGCCGACGCTCGTACTTCCGAGCGTCGAGAGGCACATGATCGTGTCGGTGGCGGCGGCGGCGCGGCCGGTGGCGATCTCGCCGTCGGGGTGCGCGAGCCGCTGGACCGCCATCGGGGCGATGATCAACGGATGCGGGCGCGTCTTTCCCAGCAGGGTGACGGCGGGGTCACGTCGCCCGACGCCGACCAGCACCCGCGGCCGGATCGCCAGCCGCCGCCAGGCCGCGAAGTTGTCGCGCAGCGTGATCTCGTCGCCGGCGCCTCCGAAGTAGTAACCGAACGCGCCCGGCTCGATCAGCTGCTCGGCCGCGCGCTCGTAGTCGGCGAGCGAGATCAGCTGCGGCTCGGGGCGCAGCGGCGTGGGGCGGGGAGGGTCGTCTGGCGCCATCGCAGCTGAAAGCTACGGAAATTGCGGGCGCTTCCAGGTCCGAGCATCAAAAATCCCGCAGCTTGCAGGTAAATCGCTTCGGCGTGAAGTTCGTGCGTTTTCCGGGAATCGAGCTTGCGCGGCGGTCTGGAAGTTCGCTTTGATGCTGTCGTGGTCCACGGAAAGAATCGAGTACCGAGCGGTGGAGTGAGGCATGGCGAACGGGCGTAACGGCGCAGCGAAAGTGAGCTGCGAGAACTGCTTCTTTCATCAGAATCTCCTGTGCGCGGTGAGCGAAGCAGGTCCATGCGCGACCTACCGTCCCGACCATCCCGAGGGCCTGCGCCCGCCGAGCCAGCTGCGGTTCGTGTTCCGCCAGGAGCGGCGGATGCAGGTGGCGTGGGCGTTTCCTTCGGCGAGCGAGCAGGTGGCGCTGCACGCCTGACACGTGGAGCCGTGTCTCGGTATATGGTTTGACTCATGTACTGGCCGCTTATCGGCGGATTCATTGCCGTCGTTCTGCTCACTGTGCTGATCGGCTGGCTGGTTGATCCCGCGCGCCGGCGCGACGCCGAGAACGATCGTCACTGAGCGCGTCGAGCGCGGACGCCGCGCGTCATGTTCCACTGCCCAAATTGACACCCGGCGACCGTAGTCTGGGCGCTCGTGCACGATATTCATGTCCGATCGCCCGAATCGCGGGGGCGCGCGAGCGATTTGGGCAGCTGAGCAGGCTCGCGCTCGCCGCGCCGCGCGATCCACTCCGCCCCCGGCGTATCGCTCACGCCGTGCGCGATGATCGAGCAGACGACGACCAGCGCCGCGAGGTTGAAGATCCGCACCCCCGCGGCGATGTGGTCGTTCAAGACCAGCAGCGCGAAGGTCATCGTCGCCACCCCCTTGGGTCCGAACCAGGACATGAATGCCTTGGTCGCGGTGTCGGTCCCGGTGCCCGCCAGCGCGGTGAACACCGCTGCGGGCCTGGCCACCAGGAGCACGACGGCGACGATTGCGAGCGCCGCCAGGCCGTCGGTGAACAGCCCGTGCAGGGTCAACAGCGATCCGAACACGACGAAGATTCCGAGCTTCACGATCTCGACCACGTCCTCCGATTGGTGCTCGAAGTAGGACCGTAGGTCCGGTCGGCGGATGCCGAGCGTGATCGCCGCGACATACACCGCGATCAGGCCGTTGCCGTGGGGGATGACCGACGCGACGCCATAGGCGGCGAACGCGATCCCGAGCGCGTAGAGCGCCTTCTGGTGGGGCGGGATGCCGCCCTCCACCCGCTGCTCGCGTCGCATCAAGGCGGCGCCGGCAAAGCCCACGACCAGGCCGGCGGCAAGCCCGATCGTGAGGTCCTCGAGCACGAAGCGCCACCACACGAAATGGCCGCCGCCGATCGCCAGCGCGGCGCTCAGCGCCAGCACCGCCGGCAGTGCCAGACCGTCGTTCAGCCCCGATTCGAGGTTGAGCGAGTGCCGGATCAACTGTGGCACGCGGGGATTCGTGATGACGCTCGAGGAGAGCACCGGATCAGTCGGAGAGAGCAGCGCGCCGAGCAGGAACGATTCCGTCCAGGAGAGGTCGGTGAACAGGTGCGTGGCCACCGCGATGATCCCCGCCGTCAGTGGCATCGCCAGCACCAGCTTGCGGAACGGGAGGTGCCAGTGCTCCTGAAGCATCTCGGCCTCGACCTCGAGCCCGTCGCGGAACAGGATCACGATCAGGGCGACCACGGCGAGGTCGCCGACGAAGCTCGAGCTGGCGGTGAAGTGAAGGACCTTCAGGGCGCCGTTACCGAGCACGAACCCGGCCAGCACGAACAGTGCCGTCAGCGACAGGAAGCTCTCGCGCGCGATCCCCGAGATCAGTGACCCGGCGATCAGCAGCGCCCCGAAGACCAGCAGCGTCGTCTCGAAATGAGTCGCGGTGGCGATCACGAGGACGGGCATGTGCGTTTGCGGAGCCGCCACCGGGCTAGAGTGTCAGACTCCTACGGAGAGAGGAGCGGTGTGCAGATCACCGTGTTGGGTAAGTCCCCCGCGTGGCAAGACGCGGGTGGGGCATGCAGCGGCTATCTGGTTCAGCACGACGATTACGCGCTGTTGATGGACTGCGGCAACGGCGTGTTCTCGAAGCTCCGCCGGTTCGTCGACTACGTGGAGGTCCCGGCCGTCCTGATCAGCCACCTGCACGCCGATCATTTCCTCGATCTCGTGCCGTACGCCTACGCGCTCACCTACGCCCCGCGCCAGCAGCCGGTGCCGGTCGCCGGCTGGCCCGGCACCAGCCAACCGGTCCGCCCCGAGCTCCATGCGCCGGCCGGCGCCGGCGAGGTGTTCCGGCACATCGTGGGGTGCTGGGGTAATGGCGATCTCCTCGACGCGGCGTTCGAGCTGCACGAGTACGCGGCGCCCGGTGAGCTGACGATCGGGCCGTTCTCGGTCCGCGTGTGCGAGGTGCCGCACTTCACGACCACCTATGCCATCGAGCTGACGACGCCGGACGGGAGCAGGCTGACCTACAGCGCCGACTGCAGCCCCAACGATGAGCTCGTGAACTTCGCCCACGACACCGACATATTGCTGATCGAGGCGACGCTGCCGCGACCCGAGCGCACCGGGGACCGGGGCCACCTGACGCCGCGCGAAGCCGGGGATCATGGGCGGCGCGCGGGCGCGGCGCGTCTGATCATCACCCATTTCTCGGATGAGCTCGACCCCGAGTGGGCGCGAGCGGAGGCCAGTCGCGGCTTCGGCGGCCCCGTCGAGCTGGCGCAGGAGGGGGCGGTCTACACGGTCGCGCGGGCCGCCGCTCGTCCGTAACCTCCCAGGTCATGCACGAACATGACCTGTTCGCCAACTTCGATCGGATGCGCCGGGAGATGGACGAGCTGTTCGGCGACATGCTCGACCGGACCGGCCTGACTCGCCGGCAGGGAGGCTTCTCGCCCGCGCTGGACGTCGTCTATGCCGACGATCCCCCGCGCGCGATCGTGACCGCCGAGCTCGCCGGCGTCGATGCCGATCAGCTCGATCTCGAGATTCAGGGGCGCAAGCTGATCCTCTCGGGCCGGCGCGGACCGGGCACCGTCGAGGGCGGCGTCTACCAGCAGGTGGAGATCGAGCGCGGCTACTTCCGGCGCGTCGTCGAGCTCGGCGCCGAGGTGCGGGCCGATCAGGCCAAGGCGCGCTATGAGAACGGGATGCTGCGGATCGAGCTTCCGTTGCTGCACACCACCACGCGCGGGGCGGTGCCGATCGAGTCGGGCGAGGCGTGATCGAGATCGGCCTGCCAGACGGCGGCCCGCGCGAGGTGGCGGTGGCCGACACGCAGGAGCTGCCTCAGCGGCTCGGCGTCCTGCCGCTGCGCGACACGGTCACCTTCCCCGACATGCTGATCCCGCTCAACATCGGGCAGGAGCGCAGCATCGAGTTGATCAACGAGGTGTTGCGCGGCGACCGCGCGATCGTGATGGTCGCCGGCCGCAATCCCGAGCTCCAGACGCCGTCACCCGAGGACCTCTACGACGTGGGGGTGATGGGCGTGGTCGCCCGGATGATCCGCGTCCCCGACGGCACTCTCCGGGTGCTGATCCAGGGCGGCCAGCGCGTTCGCATCGAACGGTGGCTCGCGACCGAGCCGTATCTGGTGGCGGAGGTGGTGCCGGCGCCCGATGTCGTCGAGCAGACGCCGGAGCTGACCGCGCTGATGCGCAACGTCCAGCAGACGTTCACCGACATCGTCGCCCAGGTGCCCTACCTCCCCGAGGAGCTCCAGATCATGGTCGCGAACGTCGAGGACCCGAGCGCCCTGACGCACCTGATCGCCGGCGCGCTGCGGCTGCGGACCGACGAAAAGCAGCAGCTGCTCGAGGAGCTGGACGTGGCCAAGCGACTGCGGCGGCTCTCTGAGATCCTGGCGCGTGAGCTCGAGGTGGTCGCGCTCGGCTCGAAGATCCAGTCCCAGGTCCAGTCCGAGCTCGACAAGGGACAGCGCGAGTACTTCCTGCGCCAGCAGCTCAAGGCGATCCAGGAAGAGCTTGGCGAGGTCGACGAGGTCCAGGCCGAGGTGCGCGAGCTCCGCGAGCAGCTGGCGGCGATCGACCTGCCCGAGGAAGCGCGCAAGCAGTCCGACCGGGAGCTGGCGCGGCTCGAACGGCTCCAGCCGGCGATGGCCGAGTGGGGCGTGATCCGCGGCTACCTCGAGTGGATCGCGGCGCTGCCATGGGATGCCTCGACCGAGGACAACCTCGATCTGGCGCATGCCCGCGCCGTCCTCGACGAGGATCACTACGACATCGATCAGGTCAAGGATCGGATTCTCGAGTTCCTGGCCGTGCGGCGCCTGAAGCCGGATGCGCGCGGATCGATCCTCTGCTTCGTCGGTCCTCCGGGGGTGGGCAAGACCTCGCTCGGACGCTCGATCGCCCGGGCTCTGGGACGCAAGTTCGAGCGTCTGTCGGTGGGCGGGGTTCGCGACGAGGCCGAGATCCGTGGCCACCGCCGGACCTACATCGGGGCGATGCCCGGCACGATCATCCGCGCCCTGCGCGACGCGGGTGCCAACAACCCCCTGCTGATGATCGATGAGATCGACAAGATGGGTGCCGATTTCCGCGGCGATCCCTCGAGCGCGATGCTCGAAGTGCTCGATCCCGAGCAGAACCACTCCTTCCGAGACCACTACCTGGATCTCCCGTTCGATCTCTCGAACGCGATGTTCGTGACCACCGCGAACACCCTCGACACAGTCCCCGGGGCGCTGCGCGATCGGATGGAGGTGATCCAGCTCGCCGGCTACACCGAGGAGGAGAAGCTGCAGATCGCCAGACGCTACCTGGTGCCGCGCCAGATCGAGCGCAACGGCCTGAGCGGTGCGCGGATCGCGTTCAGCGATTCGGGACTGCGGACGATCATCGCCGACTACACGCGCGAGGCGGGGGTGCGCCAACTCGAGCGGGAAATCGGCACCGCCTGCCGGAAGGTCGCGCGGCAGGTCGCCGAGGGACGGCCGGGGCGCCGGGTCACGATCACCGAACCGCGCGTCCGCGAGCTGCTCGGCAAGCGGAGGTTCTTCAGCGAGGCCCGGCGGCGCACCGCCCAACCCGGCGTCGCGACCGGGTTGGCGTGGACGCCGGTCGGCGGCGAGGTGCTGTTCATCGAGGCCACCGCGATGCCGGGCCGGGGCAGTCTCACGATCACGGGCCAGCTCGGGGACGTGATGAAGGAGTCAGCCCAGGCGGCGCTGTCGTATGTCCGCAGCAACGCGTCTGAGCTGGTCCCGGGGCTCGAGCCGGGGGAGGACTGGTTCGCGACGCACGACATCCACATCCACGTGCCCGCCGGCGCCACCCCGAAGGACGGCCCGAGCGCGGGGATCGCGATCGCCACGGCGCTCGCGTCGCTCTTGTCAGGACGGCCGGTGCGGGCGGATGTCGCGATGACCGGGGAGATCACGCTCACCGGACAGGTGCTCCCGATCGGAGGGCTCAAGGAGAAGGCGCTCGCCGCACAGCGCAACCGCATCCACACCGTGATCGTGCCGGCGCTGAACGAGCAGGATGCCGACGAGATTCCCGAGCACCTCCGAAAGGACCTGGAATTCGAGTTCGTGTCGGAGATCGGAGATGTGCTCGAGCTGGCGCTTCAGCGCCGCGCGATTCCGCTCGGCCGCCGGGAGTTGCGCCCGATCGCCAGTGCGGTGCGGTGATCTGCCCGATTTGGGTAGAACCTGATTCGTCGGCGCCCAGTTCCGTATGCTGAGCAAGCCCAGCCAAAGCTCGAGGGAGTGATATGCCATCTAAAAGCAAGACGCTCAAATCGGCGGTCCCGCTTGACCCCGCCGCCATCAAGGCCAATCCGTACATCCAGCGGCTGATCGAGGACGCCAAGCTGCGTGCCAACATGCAGCAGGCGTTCGAATCGTCGAGGAAGGCCTACGTGCGCCTGAGCAATGGCAAGGCGCCGCAAAAAGCGCTCCTCGAGGACAAGAAGCTGCAGGGCGACCTGCGTCAGGCGATCGAGTCCCTGCGGGAAGCCTCGATCGCCTTGAGCGAAGCGCCCAAGCGGCAGGCTCGCAAGAAGCGCCACCTCGGTCGCAGGGTGTTGATCGTCCTGCTCGCCGGCGGACTCGCGCTGGCCGCCAGCGAGAAGCTGCGCTCGAAGGTGCTGGACACGCTGTTTGGCGCGGAGGAGGAGTTCGAGTACACGCCGCCGGCGAGCGCCGCTCCGACGCCTCCCGCCAGCCCCGTGAGCTCCACCTAAGCGGACTTCGGGGGCTGGGCGAGCCCCTGCCTTACGGCATCCGCGCCAGTTCGGATCGAGGGCGCCTCCCGGAGGCGCCCTCGGCGGGTGCGGGGGCGCCGGCGCGTGGTGGCAGGATTTCCCACCCCGGCTGATCCAGGACTATCATCGCGGGAGTGGAAGCCGCCGCGGCCGATGTCCTCACCCCGCCGCGCGAGCTCGCGGGCGACAAGGCCGCGCGGATCGTCGAGGCGATGCGCGTGTGCGTGGCGACCCGCGGCATCGCGGGAGCGACGTTCGACGTCGTCGCGCGCGAGGCCGGCGTCTCACGCGGGCTGCTGCACTATTACTTCGCGAGCAAGGAGCGGCTGCTGGTCGAGGTCGTACGGCGCGAGTGCGAGGTGCGGATCGAGCGGCTCGAGGAGGCAATCGCAGACGCCGAGAACGCGGAAGATGTGCTGGCCGCGCTGGTGCGGAGCTTCGAGGACTTCCTCGGCGACGGACCCGCCGCCGCCGTGATGTTCTACGAGCTGATGACGCTCGCTCAGCGCAACGAGGAGATCGCCACCGAGCTGGCCGAGCTGGGCCGGCGCACGCGATCGCACGTCGCCGATGCGCTGCGCTCCAAGGGTCGGGGCGGAGTGATCAAGCTCCATGCCGATGCCGACGCGGTCGCGGCGTTCCTGTTCGCGCTCGCGGACGGCGTCACGGTCAGGCGCCTGAGCGAGCCCGAGTTCGACATCGGCCCGGTGATGGAGCAGGCGGTCCTGGCGGCCCGGGGGTTGCTGCAGTAGCGCCCCATCTGCTGCGGCGAGACCGACGACTAACGTTCTCCGGCGATGCGCCGGATATCCGCGATCGCCATCGCCGGCGTGATCTTGCTGCTGGTGATCGCGCAGCTGGTCCTGCCCAGGATCGCGGCGCAGCGGCTGCGTGACCGGCTCTCACGATCGGGCCAAGTCCTCGAAGTGCACGTGAGCGCGTTTCCCGCGATCGAGCTGCTCTGGCATCAAGCGGACCGGGTCGTGGTGAGAATCGGGAGGTATCGCACCGACCCAGCCCGTCTCGGAAGCCTGCTGCACGAGGCCGGCAATGTTGGTTCGCTCGACGCCACGGCGACCGAGGTCGACAGCGGCTTGCTCACCCTCCGGGACGCGAGGTTGCGAAAACGGGGCGATCAGCTCACGGGCAGCGCCACGGTCAGCGAATCCGATCTCAAGCGCGCGCTGCCGATCCTCCAGTCGGTGGCGCCCGTGGCCTCGGGCAACGGACGGCTGACGTTGCGTGGGACTGCCACCCTGCTCGGCCTCAGCGCCACCGTCGATGCGACCGTCAGCGCCGCAGGCGGTCAGCTCGTGGTGGCGCCGGATGTGCCGTTCGGAGCGCTCGCGACGCTCACCGTGTTCAGCAACCCGCACGTGTACGTGGAGGGGGTCGCCGCGAGTCCCACCGCGGGCGGATTCACAGTCACCGCCCAGGCGCGGCTGCGATAGCCCTCACGGCGCGGGCGTGGCCCGGGCTTGCGGTCACCGCGATAGTCGCTATCTTCGTTCTACTGGTGTGCGCCATCAGTATCGTGATTGACGCGCGGCGGGCCGGGTCGCGCACACCTCGTTCTCCGCGACGCCAAAGCCGTGGCCGATGAGTGGCGCGCGCCCTCGCTCTCCCCTCACGCCACCTTCCTCTGGCCTCACGCGCCGCACCGTTCTCGCCGGCGCCGCCGCCGCGGGCGCGGCTGGTCTGGTGGGTCCCGTGGCGGGGCTGGCCGAGGCGATCGAGCGCCGCCCCTCGATCTTCACCCGATGGGTGGGATCGTTCTCCGGGGAGTCCGCCCAACTGAGCGCGGCCCGGCGATTCGCGTTGCTGGGGGTGGAGTGGTCCGGCCCCCGCGGGGCCCGGATCGAGCTACGTACGCGAGCCGGCGACGGCGCCTGGAGCCGGTGGGTGGCGGCCTCGGTGCTCGGACATGGTCCGGATCACCCGGTCCCGTCGCGCTCGCTGATCGGGGATCCGATCTGGACGGGTCCGGCGGACTCGGTGCAGCTGCGCAGTTCCGAGCCGGTGCACGGCGTGCGCCTCCACTTCGTGAGCGCCACGACCCCCGCGCCGGCGCACGTCGCGGCGGCATTCCCGCTCGCGCAGCCGGTGCTCGACGCCGGACCCGGGCAGCCGCCGATCATCGCCCGGGATGCGTGGGCCCACGGCGCTCCGCCCGCCGTTGCGCCCGGCTTTGGGACGATCAAGCTCGCATTCGTCCACCACACCGAGACCCCAAACGGCTACAGCGCCGCCGAGGTCCCGGCGATGCTGCTGGCGATCTACCAGTTCCACCGCTTCGTCCGCGGCTTTCACGACATCGGCTACAACTTCGTGATCGACCTGTTCGGTCGGATCTGGGAAGCGCGCCAGGGCGGGATCGACCAGGCCGTGGTCGGCGCCCAGGCCGGCGGCTATAACCTCGTCTCGACCGGCGTCGCCGTGCTCGGCAGCTTCATGGACGCGGCGCCGTCGGCTGCCGCAGTCGACTCGCTCGAGCGGCTGCTGGCGTGGAAGCTCTCGCTCCACGGCGTCCCCACCCTGGGGAGAGTGACCGTCGTCGTCAACCCGGCGGACGCGTTCTACACGCCGTTCAGGCCCGGCGCGCACGTCTCGCTGCCGCGCGTCGCCGGACACCGCGACGGCGACTCGACCGACTGTCCCGGCAACGCGTTCTACGCCGAGCTGCCGGCGATCCGTCCGGTCATCGCGCGGCTCGCCGGCACGCCGGCAACACTGAGGCTCACGCCGCCCCCGGCGAGCGTCGTGGCGCCGGCCAGGATTATTTTTAGGGGGGGTTTGGGACTGCTCCATGGAGCGCCTCTGGCCGGGGCCACGGTCGAGCTCCAGAAGGTCACGCCGAGTGGCGCTGCCACCGTCGCGACCGCCACCACCGCGGCCGACGGCAGCTGGGTCAGCTCGCTCGAGCTGACCGCCAACGCCGCCATTCAAGCCCTCTGCCGCCAGGCGCCGGCGGCGGTGTCCGACGTGGCGCAGATCGCCGTCGCGCCCGCGATCGAGCTGACCGTGGGGTCGCTCTCGCCGCTGCGGGTGAGCGGCCAAGTGCTTCCGGCGCAGCGGCGCGCGATCGTCGAGCTCTATTTGCTCGGGCACGGCCACCGGCGGCTGGTCGCGAGCAAGCGGGTGGCGGTCCGGCGCGGACGCTTCACGGCGACGATGCCGGTGCGCCGGAGCGGTCGCTACGAGTTGGTGGCGCGGACGCCGGCGAGCGCGGCCAATGCCGCCGGCGCGTCGAAGGCGGTGGTGGTGGGGCTGTGATCGGTGGCGGCCCGCCGGCCGCCCGCCGGCTCAGACCGCCAGCTCGGCCCAGAACCGCCCGCGGCCGTACCGGCAATCCACTCCCCATCGCCGCGACAGCGCCCCGACCACCGAGGCCCGCAGGGGCTCGTGCCGGGGACGGGCGGCTGGCGCCTCGGTCGCGACAGCGAGATGGACGCCGTGCGGAACCTCGCTGGCGACGAGCTCGATCGTCTCGCGTGACTCGCACCCGCGCTCGACGACGGCGCTCGAGACCAGCTCGCTGACCAGCAGGACGGCGTCATCGCGGATCGGCCCGATCGTCTCCAGCCGCTTGACGGCATGGCGGGCGCGCCTGGGTGCCAGCCGGTCACAGCGCAGCGCAAGGCGTAGAAGTTCCGGGTCAGCCACAGTGATCTGGGCAAGGGCTACCCGGGAGCGCTGCTTGGAACGCCTCGGTAGGCCCGGCCAGCCCCGGCGCAGGGGCCTGACCGAGGCCGGCCTTATCCCTTCAACTTCGGCGAGTGCCAGTCCGCCCGCAGGCGGCGCTCGATCTCCTCCCCGAGCTCGCCGATCGCGATCCGGTCCTGGGCGAGGCTGTCGCGATCACGCAGGGTGACGGTGCGATCGTCGAGCGACCGGTGATCGATCGTGACCGCCCAGGGCGTGCCGATTTCGTCCTGGCGGCGGTAGCGGCGGCCGATCGCGCCGCCCTCGTCGTACTCGGCCTGCACGCGCTCGCGCAGATCGCGGTAGATCTCGGCGGCGAGCTCGGGTTGGCCGTCCTTGCGAACCAGCGGCAGGACCGCCACCTTGACCGGCGCCAGCAGCGGATGCAGCCGCAGCACGGTCCGCTGCTCGCCCTCGATCTCGTCCTCGTCGTAGGCGTCGACGATGAACGCGAGCATCGCGCGATCAGCCCCCGCCGCGGGCTCGATCACGTGCGGGACGTAGCGCTCGCCAGAGGCGGTGTCGACGTACTCCAGCTTCTGCCCCGAGTATTCGGCGTGCTGGCGCAGATCGAAGTCGCCGCGGTTGGCGATCCCCTCGAGCTCGGACCAGCCGATCGGGAACAGGTACTCGACGTCGCTCGTGGCGCTTGAGTAGTGCGAGAGCTCGTCGGCGTCATGCGGTCGCAGCCGCAGATGGTCGGGCCGGATCCCGAGCCGCATCCACCAGTTCATCCGCTGCTCGAGCCAGTGCTCGAACCACCGTTCGGCCTCCGGCGGGGGCACGAAGAACTCCATCTCCATCTGCTCGAACTCCCGCGTGCGGAAGATGAAGTTGCCGGTCGTGATCTCGTTGCGGAAGCTCTTGCCGATCTGGGCGATCCCGAACGGCGGCTTCTTGCGGGAAAACTGCAGGTAGTTCTTGAAGTTCAGGAAGATGCCCTGCGCGGTCTCGGGACGCAGATAGACCGTCGAACCCTCCTCCCGCACCGGGCCGACGGTGGTCTCGAACATCAGGTTGAAGTCGCGCGCCTCGGTCAGGTCGCAGTCGGGCGTCTCTCCCGGATGCTTCGACGGCTTGCGCCCGCACTGCGCCTCGTCGAGCTTGTCGGCGCGGAAGCGCAGCTTGCACGTGCGGCAGTCGATGAGCGGGTCGGTGAAGCCCGCGAGGTGGCCGCTGGCCAGCCAGGTCTGCGGGTGCTGGATGATCGCCGAGTCCAGCGCGACGACGTCATCGCGCTCCTGCAGCATTGCCCGCCACCACTGGCCCTTGACGTTGTTCTTGAGCAGCACGCCGTAGTGGCCGTAGTCGTAGCTCGAACCGAGGCCGCCGTAGATCTCGCTGCTCGGGAACACGAATCCGCGTCGCTTGGACAGCGAAACGATCTTGTCCATCGAGACGACATCGGTTTGCACGGGGCCGGGATAGTAGCTGCGTTCCGAAACTTGGCACTCTTGGCTTGAGAGTGCCAATAACCTAGGCTATACTTCCTGAAGCAATGCCGATCTACGAGTACCGTTGCGAAGAGGGCCACACCTTCGAGGTGCTGCGGCGCATGTCCGACGACCCGGTCGTCTCCTGCCAGACCTGCGCGGCGCCCGTCGAGCGGGTGTTTCACCCGGTGGCGGTCCACTTCAAGGGATCGGGCTTCTACAGCACCGACTACGGGACCCAGAAGCGCGCGCGCGAGCTGAAGGAAGCCGGCGAGGGCAACGGCAAGCCCGCCAAGGACGACGCGAAGCCGAGCTCCGAGAGCAAGTCGACCTCCGACTCCAAGTCGGGCGCCGACACGAAGCCAAAGCCCGCGTCGAGCTCCTCTGCGGCGGCCTAGCCGACTTACCCGTTCATCAGTCTGTTGACCGCCCGGTGAACCGCGCCGGGCGTGACCGTCAGCGCGGACTCTCCGTCCGCCAGCGTGGTTCCGCCGCTCGGCTTGAGCACGTTGACCGGCGCTGAGCCACCGACCTCGGAGGCCGCGAACAGTGAAAGCAGGGTGAAGCCGCCCATGTCGGTGCGCAGCACCTTCGGCGCGTCCCACGAAGCCAGCGGCAGCCGGAAGAAAGTGGTCGGCGAGAGCAGCTTGGACTTGATCGCGTTGAGGATCTCCTGTTGGTGCTGGACGCGGGTGAGGTCGCTGTCGTTGGGGTTGCAGCGGTTCTCGCGGGTGCGGGCATAGGTGAGCGCGTCACGGCCGTCGAGGTGATGGACACCCGGCTTCAGGAACAGCGAGAAGCCGCCGTTCTGCGTGCCGCCACTGATCACCGAGCAGACGCGCCCGGTTCTGATGTCGATTCCCCCGATCGCGTCGATGAACTGCGGGAACGCGGCGAGGTTGATGATGATCACGTGGTTGATCTTGATCCCGGTGAACGCCTCGACGGTCCGGATCGTCAGCGCCGGGCCCCCGTACGCGTAGGCCGCATTGATCTTGCTGACTCCGTGCCCGGGGATCGCGGCGACCGTGTCACGCGGGATCGAGAGCCGCCGCGACGTGCCCCCGCCGATCCTCCACAGCATCAGCGTGTCCGATCGGCTGCCGGTGTCGCTGGTGTTCGCGCCGGGCTCCTTGGACCCCTTCGGACGCTGGTCGGTGCCGATGATCAGGACCGTGGCGGTCCCGGTGACCATGTTCGGTCCCGAGCTCAGCGTGTCGCTGACCGAGGATGGGAGCTTGCTCGTCTCGATCTGGGCGCTGATCAGGAACAGCACGACCGACACCAGCAGCCACGCCACCACCGCGATCGCCAGGTATTTGAGCACGCGCCGGGCGATCGACCCCGGGGTCCGCTCCGGCCGGGCCTCTGCGGCCCTGCGGTCGGGCCGCTCCGGGCGCGGCACCAGCACGTCGTCCTCGCCGCGCAGCCGCGCCCGGAGGCCGCGCGGGCCGGCGCGGTACACCTTGTAGGGGGGCGGTTCGACGTCGCTCGGCATCTATGACTCCATATAGTGCTTGACATGCCGCCCCGGCGCACCATCGGCGTCGACATGGGCGGGACAAAGCTGCTCGCCGGCGCGGTGGACGCGAGGCTCGGAGTGCATCACCGCGCACAGCGTTCGGTCACCGGTCTCGACCAGTCCGCCCTGCTCGACATCACGGTGGACGCCGTCCAGGAGGTGCGCGAGGTGGCCGGTGCCGAAGTCGCCGCCGTGGGCTTCGGGATTCCGTGTCTGATCGACCAGCGTAGCGGGACCGCGGTCGTTGCCGTCAACCTGCCCCTGACCAACTTGCCGTTCGCGGACGTGATGACCGAGCGACTGGGGCTGCCCGTGTTCGTCGACAACGACGCGAACGTCGCTGCGATCGCGGAGCACCGCGCCGGCGCCGCCCGCGGCTTCAACGAAGCGGTGATCCTCACGATCGGCACCGGCATTGGGGGCGGGCTGATCCTCCGTGGCCGGCCGTACCGTGGCGCGTTCGGCTCAGCGGCGGAGCTCGGCCACGTCGTGATCGACATGGACGGGCCGCCGTGTCAGGGCAACTGCCCGAATCACGGCTGCGTCGAGTCGCTCGCCTCGGGTACGGCGCTCGCCCGCGAAGCCGTGCGGCTCGCGCACGAACGACCCGGCTCGGGCCTCGCGAAGGCGCTGGAACAAGGACGTCAGCTGATCGGGCCGCTCGTCACCGAGCTTGCCCACGACGGCGACGAGGCGGCGCTCGAAGCGATCGAGCTGATCGGCAGCCGGCTCGGCGTGGCGCTGGCCACGTTCGTGAACATCTTCAACCCCGAGGTGATCGTGATCGGCGGAGGGGTGATCGCGGCCGGTGAGCTGCTGCTGGCTCCGGCCCGGGCGGTGGTCGCCGAGCGGGCGCTGCCGCCATCACGCGACGAGGTGAGGATCGTCCCGGCGCGGTTCGGGGTCGAGGCGGGGATGATCGGGGCCGCCGCGCTCGCGTTCGACGGGCTCGAGCAGCGGCGGGTCGCGTGAGCGGCCGCCTGATCGTCTGCCCGACTCCGATCGGCAACCTCGAGGACATCACGCTGCGGGTCCTGGCCGCGCTGCGCGAGGCCGACGTCGTCGCCTGCGAGGACACACGCCGCACGCGGGTGCTGCTCGATCGCTACGGCGTCTCGGCGAAGCTGGTCAGCTATCACGAGCACAACGAGCGCGAGCGCGCCGCGGAGCTCGTCACGCGGATGCGCGCCGGCGCCGTCGTCGCGCTGGTGTCGGACGCCGGCACGCCGCTGGTCTCAGACCCCGGCTTTGTACTCGTGCGCTCGTGCGTCGCCGCGGGGTTGGCGGTCGAGGTGCTGCCCGGCCCGTCGGCGGCGCTGTCCGCGCTCGTCGCCTCGGCGCTGCCGGCCGACCGCTGGCGGTTCGCCGGCTTTCTGCCCCGAAAGCGTGCTGCGCTGGCAGAGGTGTTCTCCTCGCCGGAGACGCTGGTCGCGTTTGAATCGCCGCGGCGGGTGGCGTCATCGCTGGCCGTGCTGGCCTCGCTCGACCCCGAGCGACCCGCCGCCGTCTGCCGCGAGTTGACCAAGCTCCACGAGGAAGTGGTGCGAGGGACGGCGCAGGAGCTTGCCGCCCGCTACGCGGAGGAGCCTCCAAAAGGGGAGGTCGCGCTGGTGATCGGCCCGGCGTCGGCGGCCGGCGAGCCGGACCAGCGGCCGGCGCTCGACGCGCTGAGGCGGTTGATCGACGCCGGGGCCAAGCCGCGGGCGGCGGCCGGCGTGATCGCAGAGCTGACCGGCGTCAGCGCCAACGCCCTGTACCGCGCGCTGACCGAGGACCCTCAGCGCTCGACGAAGTAGCTGCCGCTGCCGGGGACAGCGTCCACTCGTGGGCGGGGTCGTTGGCCACGGCCCACTCCCGTCTGGGACCGGCCATCACGTTGAGGTAGTAGAGCTCATATCCGGGGGGCGCGGAGACAGTGTGATATCCCCGCGGCACCAGCACGCAGTCGCGGTCGCCGAACGTCAGCGATTCGTCGAGCGAACGGTCCTCGCTGTAGACGCGTTGGAGTCCGAAGCCGCGCCCGGGAGAGATCCGGTGATAGTAGGTCTCCTCGAGCGAAGTCTCGCGCGGGGGATCCTCGCGGTCGTGCTTGTGCGGTGGATAGCTCGACCAATGGCCGCCGGGCGTCAGCACTTCGCACACGAGCAGCGAATCCGCTTCCCGATCGCCCATCAGGATCGGGTGAATGGTCCGCTCCTGCGCCCCGTAGCCGCGGGTCTCGACCTCGAGGTCGTTGCCGGGGAGCACGCGGGCGGACGCGCCGCCGTTCGGCGCGGGCGCCCAGCAGAGGCCGATCTCGGCCGTGCCGGAGATCTCGAATCGCGTGCCCGGCGGCAGGTAGGCGGCGTCGGGGCGGCCGGACCATGGGTCGGGGCGCCCGCCGAGGTCGTTCCATCCGCCGAGGTCGTTCGATCCGCCGCGCGAGGAGCGGACCGCCGCCGTTCCGGCGATGATCACCACGCACACCTCGAGCGCCCCGGTGTCGCGCTGCGCCACGGTGGCGCCGTCGAGCGCCAGCACCTCGAAGCCGACATATCGCCAGCCCGCCGAGGCGGGGGAGACCGACAGGATCGTGCCATCGGCGGCCGGAGCGGCGGGGTGCACGAGCAGCTTGCTCAGGGCGACTCCAGATGGATCCGTTGCGCTCGGCGCGCCCGCTCGTACTCCTCGCGGACCGCCTGCACGGCCTGCTCCTCAGAGGTTTCGGCGACCGGCACGTCCCACCAGCCCTCGTAGCTGGGGACGCCGGCGTAGCGGTCGGCCTCGATGTACACGACCACCGGCCCGTCGGCGCCTCGCGCGTCGTCCAGGGCCGCGCGCAGGTCCGGGATCGTGCTGGTGCGGATCACCCGGGCCCCCAGGCTCTCGGCGTTGGCGGCGAGGTCGAGCGGCAGGACGTCGGAGGCCGGGGGATCGATCGGCAGGGCGTCGGAGGCGGGGGGATCTAGCGGCAGCGAGCCATTGGCCGGGAAGCGATGAAGGGTGCCGAAGCCGGAGGACCCGATCGAGCGCGACAGCGCGCCGATCGAGGCGTAACCGTGGTTGTCGACGAGCACGATCACGATCGGGATCCGCTCGGCGACGGCCGTCACCAGCTCGCCGGGCAGCATCAGATACGAGCCGTCGCCGACGAACGCGAACACCTCTCGCTCCGGAGCGGCCAGCTTGACGCCGATCGCCCCCGGAATCTCATAGCCCATGCACGAGTAGCCGTATTCGACGTGATAGCTCTTGCTGTCGGGGTCGTGGGCGCGCCAGAGCTTGTGCAGGTCGCCCGGCGCCGAGCCGGCGGCGCAGACCACCACGCCGGACTTGCCGGCAGCGTCGTTGATCGCGCCGATCACGGCTGCCTGCGAGGGCAGACGATCGGCCGCCGGTGGCGGTGATACGAGTCGCTGCACCTCGCGCCCCCAGGCCTCGGCCTCCGAGCGGGCGCGCTGGTCCCACGCAGCATCGACCCGATGGTCCTCCAGCGCCACGTGCAGCGCCTCGAGCGCCAGCCGGGCGTCCGCGAGCACCGGCAATGCGCTCTGCTTGGCGGCGTCGAAGGCCGCCACGTTGATGTTCACGAACCGCACGTCCGGGTCCTGGAAGGCCGACATCGACGAGGTCGTGAAATCGCTCCAGCGTGTCCCCACGCCGATTACCAGATCGGCCTCCCGCGCCAGCCGGTTGGCAGCCGCGGTACCCGTCGCGCCGACCGCCCCGAGGCTCAGCGGATGGTCGGAGACGAGCGCGCCGCGGCCGGCCTGGGTCTCGCACACCGGGATTCCGGTGACGTCGACGATCGAGCGCAGCGCCGCCGTCGCCTCGCTGTAGATCACGCCCCCGCCCGCCACGATCAGCGGCCGGCGAGCGGAGCGGATCAGCGCGGCGGCCAGGGCGAGGGCCTGCGCCGCCGGCGGCTGTCGGTACACGGTCCACACGCGGGGCTCGAGGAACGCCGATGGGAACTCGAACCCCTCCGTCTGCACGTCCTCGGGCAGCGCCAGCGTCACCGCGCCCGTCTCCGCCGGGTCGGTCAGAACGCGCATCGCCTCGAGCGCGGCGGCGAGCAACTGCTCTGGTCGCTCGATCCGCTCGTAGAATCGCGAGACCGGCCGGAAGCAGTCGTTGACCGAGACGGTCGCGTCGTGGGGGACCTCGAGCTGCTGCAGAACCGGATGCGGCGTCCGGGTCGCAAACGTGTCACCCGGGAGCAGCAGCACGGGAACCCGGTTGATCGTCGCCAGGGCGGCACCGGTCACCATGTTGGTCGCGCCCGGACCGACCGAGGTCGTGCAGGCGAACGTGCCCAGGCGGTTTCGCTGGCGCGCATATCCGGCGGCGATGTGCACCATCGCTTGCTCGTTGCGGGCGGGGTGGTAGGCCAAAAGGTCGCGGTACTGGTGCAGCGCCTGGCCGATCCCGGCGACGTTGCCGTGACCGAAGATGCCGAAGCAGCCGGCGAAGAATCGGGACCGGGCACCGTCGCGCTCGACCTCCTGGACGGCGAGAAAGCGGACCAGCGCCTGCGCGACGGTGAGACGCATCGAGGCGCTCACGTCGGGCTCCACACGCTGTCAAATTCCTGACGCAGCCGCGACAGCATCAGGTCAAGACCCGCAAGCTCAGCTCCGAGCGCCGCGGCGGTGGCGCCGGCATCGAGCCGGGTGTCGCGGGGCACAGAACCGGCCGGCGCCAGCGCGCTGGCCGGCGGCGGCCCCACCTCGAGCAGCTCAGGATCGAGCTCGAACACCTCGACCGCACGGCGCGCCAAGCCGACCCGGTCGATGTGCTCACCGTCACAGCAGTGCAGGATCCCGGTGCGCCTGTGCTCGAGCGCGCGCCACACCAGCTCGGCGGCGTCCGTGGCCAGCGTGGGCGTCGCCAGCGTGTTCAGCCCCGGGCCGTCCCAGACGGTGAACCGCTCGCCGTCGCGGAGCGCCTCGACGAGCGAGGCAACGAGGTAGCCAAAACCCGCATCCTGCGCGCGGGGGGCGCGCCTGCGAGCCCGGTGTATCCCCTGCACCCCTGCGATCCGGGCGATCGTGCCGGATTGCGCTCGCTGGGTGACCACGAGCTCGGAGGCCGCCTTGAGGAAGCCGTAGCGGTTGATCGGATTGGGTGGCTCGGACTCATCCGCCGGGCCCTGGGTACCGTCGAACACCCAGTCGGTTGAGATCAGCACGATCTGAGCGTCGGCGATGTTGGCCGCGTCGACGAGGTTGCGGGTCACGCCGACGTACTCTCCCCACGCCCGGCGCCGGTCACGGTGCAGCGCTTGTGGGTCGTTCCAGATCGCGCAGTGGACGATCGCGTCGGGCCGCGTCGCCACCACGCTGCGCCGGACCACGGAGGCGTCGGTCAGCTCGACGTGCTCGTGGCCGGGGGCGATGACCTCCTCGCCGTGACGCTCGGCCAGCACGTAGGCGATGTTGGACCCGACGAAGCCGCTCGCGCCGGCCAGATAGATCCTCATGGCGATTCGATCTCGTCGGTTCGGACCGGTCGCTGCTCGTGCAGCGAGCGCCACGCGGCGAGCCCGATCACCAGCGGGGCTCGGGCGTCGCGGACGGCGTTCGGCGACGGCGCGCCGTTGTGGACCGCGCCGATGAACGCCTCCCACTCGCGCTCGTAGCTGGGCAGGTAGCGCTCGAGGAAGAAGTGGGGAAGCGGCGGACGGTACGTCCCGTCCGCGGTGCTCACCACGCCGGTGTGGGCGAGTGGATTCTCGGACGCGGCCATCCCCGCCGAGCCGAACACCTCGACGCGCTGGTCGTAGCCATAGACGGCGCGGCGGGAGTTGTCGATCGCGGTCAGGCAGCCGCTCTCGTGGACGAGCGTGACCAGCGCCGTATCCACGTCCCCCGCCCGCGCGAACTCAGGCTCGATCCGAGTGGTGGCGCGGGCGAACACCTCGACCACCTCGCTGCCGGTCACGTACCTGGCCATGTCGAAGTCGTGGATCATCATGTCGAGGAACAGTCCCCCGGAGGTCTTCACGTAGGCCAGCGGCGGCGGGGCGGGGTCACGGCTCGAGATCCGCACCAGGTGCGGCTCGCCGATCGTGCCCGCGGCGACGGCGTCGTGAACCGAGGCGTGGGCGGGATCGAAGCGGCGGTTGAAACCGACCTGGAACGGCACGCCCGCGTCCTGCACCGCCTCCAGGGCACGGTCAAGCTCGGCGAGTTTCAGCGACACGGGCTTCTCGCAGAACACCGCCCGCCCGGCCTCGGCGGCGGCGACGAGCAGCCGGGCGTGGGAGTCGGCGCTCGAGCAGATCGCCACCGCGTCGAGGTTGCCATCGAGCAGCTCCTCGACGCTTGCGGCGGTCGGTACCCCGAGGTCATCGGCGACATCGCGGGCAAGCGGCTCGTGCGCGTCGTAGACGGCGCCGAGCGCGGCTGCCGGCACCCGGTGGGCGAGCAGCTCGGCGTGCATGCGGCCGATCCGCCCGACGCCGATCACGCCGATGCGCACGGGCGCGACGGCGATCCTGGTCACCGCCGGGCCTCCTCCAGCAGAGGCACCACCTGCTCCCAGTGCCCGCTGTCCACTGAACGCAGTAGCGCGTCGTGCACTGACGCCCAGGCGAGCGCGTGCTCGAAGCCCGGCTCATACGGGCTGTCCCTCCGCCACCGCGCGGCAGAACTCGTGATCCTCGATCACGATCAGGTCCTCGAACCCGATCGGGTTGCCGCTGCCGGGGACGAACGCGGAGTGGTGGCCGAACCGATCACCTCCGAGCACCGTCGTGTAGCCCGATCCGCGGTCCTCGGTCGCGCGGTACAGCCGCAGCTCGCTGAGACGCTCGAGGTTCCAGCCGACTGCGCCGCGCGTGCCGTAAGCGTCGAAGGCCATCTGGCTCTCGGGACCGACGATCGTACGGCTGGCCTCGAACGTGCCGCGGGCACCCGACGCGAAAACGCACAGCATCCCGGCGTAGTCCTCGTTGGTCACCGGGCGGCGCGGATCATCGAGCGTGCCTCGCCCGTAATGGCTGCTCGTAGCGGCCGGCGCGGGCCGCTCTGGGATGAACGTCTCGACCGTGCCGATCACCCTGCTGATCGGGCCGAGCAGCATGTGGGCGAGATCGACCGCGTGGCTCAACAGGTCGCTGGTGACGCCGTAGCCGGCCTCGTCGAGCTGGAAGCGCCATGAGTTCACGCCGAGCGGATCGGCACCGTACATGGAGAAGAAGCGCCCGCGGTAGTTGGTGATCTCGCCCAGCTCACCGGAGCCGATCAGCTCCCGGGCGTACTGGACGAGGGGCGCCCAGCGGTAGTTGTAGCCGACACCGCTGATCACGCCGCTGCGGCGAGCCGCGCGCGCCGCCCGAACCGCGTGCTGAGGGGTACCGCCGACGGGCTTCTCGCAGAACACGGCCTTGCCGGCGTCCGTCGCCGCCTCGATCAGCTCGACGTGCCATATGTTCGGCGCAGCGATGAACACGACCTCGACATCGGGATCCTCGATCACCGCCCGCCAATCGGCGGAGCCGCGCCTGAATCCGAATGAGCCAATCGCCTGCTCGACGCGCTCCGGCAGCGCGTCGCTGCATGCCACCAGCTCCGGATCGTAGGTTCGGTCTGCGAACAGCGTCCGGACCCGTTGCAGCGAGCGGCTGTGGGCCTGCCCGAGCCACCCGAAGCCGATCACGCCGACGCCGATCCGCCGCCGGCCGTTCCTGCGGCCCGCCGCGCGCGCGGCCCTGAGGGCGCTGACGGCGCTCATGCCTCGTGCCAGCCGGGCCCGAGCTGGCCGCAGTAGAGGTCGATGCTGATCCGGCCCACCGTTAGCAGCTCGAGGTTCGTCATCGCCTAGACCGTCGTCTTCACCTCGGCCGCCAGCTCCTTGGCAACCTTCGCCACCGAGGGATCGCTCGTCATCCCCTCCAGCTCGTGGCTCAGCTGCTCGAGCTCGGCTCCGCCGGCCATCATCGTCGTGAGCTGCTCGAGCGTCGTCTCGGACTTCAGGTAGGAGCCCATCATCCGGCCGCGCTTGAGCAGCACGAAGCGGTCTCCCACCGGGTAGGCGTGATGCGGGTTGTGGGTGATGAAGATCACGCCCCTCCCCAACGCCCGCGCCTGGACGATGTACTTGAGCACGATCCCGGATTGCCTGACCCCGAGCGCCGATGTCGGCTCGTCGAGGATCAGCACGTTTGCGCCGAAGTACACGGCCCGTGCGATCGCCATCGCCTGGCGCTCGCCGCCGGACAGCGTGCCGACCGTCTGATCGGGGTCACGGACATCGATGCCCATCTTCCCCAGCTCTTCGCGCATCGTCCGCTGGGCGCCCTTGACGTCGAGCCGCTGAAACACCCCGCGTCCGTGGGTGGGCTCGTTGCCGAGGAAGAAGTTGCGCCACACCGACATCAGCGGCACCGTCGCGAGGTCCTGGAACACCGTGGAGATCCCGCGGCCGCGAGCCTCGCGCGGGTTGGCGAAGCGGACCGGCTCACCCTCGAGCAGCAGCTCGCCCTCGTCCGGCGCGTGCACCCCGGAGAGGATCTTGATCAACGTCGACTTGCCCGCTCCGTTGTCACCGAGGACGCACGCCACCTCGCCGGCGTTGACCCTCAACGTGATGTCCTGCAATGCGTTGACGCTGCCGAAATACTTGGACACCCCGCGGGCTTCGAGCAGCGCCGGCGCGCCATTTCGATCGGGCGGGTTGCCGCTATCACCCTGCGGCGTGGCCCGGTCAGCGGAGCCGCTCTGCGGCGCCGGCGGGTTGCTGGAGCCGCTGTGCGGTGCGGGAGGGTTGCCGGCGTCGCTCTGCGGCTCTGGAGTCATCCCGGTGTCACTCATCATTTGACTCTCCCTCGCTCACCGCCGCGCCTTCTGCGCGCGCTGGTAGATGATGGTGTTCACCGCGACCGCCATGAACAGGATCACGCCAAGGAACACGAAGTTCCATGAGCTGTCCCAGCCGGCATAGATCACGCCTTCGAACGCCATGCCGATGATGCACGCGCCCAGCGCTGCGCCAATCGCCGAGCCGTAACCCCCGGTCAGCAGGCAGCCTCCGACGACCGCGGCGATGATGTAGAAGAACTCGTACCCGACACCCTGCTCGGACACCGCCGAGGAGGCCTGGGTGAAGGAGATGATCCCGACCAGCGCCGCCGCCAGGGCGGTGCTCAAAAACAGGATGATCTTCGTGCGGTTGACCGGCACGCCGACGTTACGGGCGGCGTTCTGATCGCCTCCCGCCGCGAAGATCCAGTTACCGAAAGTGGTGCGGCTGAGCACCCAGGTGGCGAAGATCGTCACCACGATGAACCAGATGATCGCGGTGCTGTAGCCGCTGGGCAGCGACCCGCTGGAGAAGAACGAGCTTCCGAAGACTTTCTTGGCGCTGCTCAGACCCGCGGGGTGAAGGGTGTTGACGGACACCTGGGTGCTGTTGTTGTTGAGCAATAGCACGCCCCCGACGCTGGCGCCGCGGAGCACGAAGAACGTCGCCAGCGTGACGATGAAGCTCGGCAGCTTGGTCTTGACCACAACGTAGCCGTTGATGAATCCGACCATGCTCGCGAACGCGATCGTCGCGAGAATCGCCAGCCACGCGTCCCAGTGATATTTGCCGACCAGCAGCGCCATCACGATCGCGGTGACACCACCCATCACCCCGGTCGACAGGTCGAACTCGCCACCGATCATCAACAGCCCGACCGGCACGGCCAGAATTCCGAAGAACGCGGCCTGCTGCGTCCATGCCGAGAGCCCGGTCTGCTTGAGCCATAGGTGGTTGGCGCTCGCGTCCGTGATCGCGAAGAGAATGAATACGGCAATCGCTCCCATCAGCGCTCCGAGCTCCGGGCGTCTAAGGATCCGGGTCAGACGACTGATCGGAATGAGTCTCTCGTCCGTCGCGGGCGGCAACGGAGTGGGTGTGGGGTGAGTGGTAGCGCTCATCTCATTGGTAGGAGGAATTTGCCGCCGGGCGGATCACACGATCCACCCGGCGACTTGATTGCACTCAGTCGTCTCCGGCGGAGATCGCCGCGGAGACCTTGTTGATGTTGGTCTTGTCGACGAGCAGCGGGCCGCTTGCCACCGTCGTCCCGCCACCGACGGCCTGGCCTTCGTGCTTGTGGTAGAGGTACAGGAACAGGATCGGCAGGTATCCCTGCAGGAACTGCTGCTGATCGACCGCGAACGCCATCGTCCCGCTCTGGATCTCGGACTGGACCTGAGAGCTCAGGTCGAACGTGGCGATCTTCGGCTTATTGGCCGGGTTGCTACTGACCAGAGCCGTGCCGATCGCGGTATTGAGTGTCATCACGGCGTTGATCTGGGGGTGCGCCTGTAGATACGAGGTGACCTGTCCGATCGCCTGCTGCGGGTTGGATGCCGCGTTCGGCGTCGACAGCGTCAGCTCGGTGCAAGCCGGCCCCTTCGATGGCGCCGAGCCGCCCTTGCACGTCGTGCCCACACCGAGGCCCTGGGCGATTCCGTTACAGCGGTCGAGCAGGTTCTGGCCAGACTGGTGGATCACGCACAGCACGTTGGTGGTGCCCAGCGTCTTGAACCGCTGACCGGCGGCGATCCCGGCGAGCTGCTCGGGCTGGCCAACGCAGGTGATCGCGCCACTGGCCGCGATGTCGGTGTTGTCACAGCCGGCGTTCAACAGGACCACGGGGATGCCCTTCGCGGCGGCCGACCTCAGGGTCGGATTCATCAGGCTCGGATCGTGGTCGGAGACCGCGATCCCGTCCACGTGGGCATTGATCGCGTCCTGGATCTGCGCGTTCTCGGCGTTGTCGTCGGGCTCCGCCTGCCCCTGCTGCTGTGAGCCGTAGACCTCGGTCAGCTTGCAGCCGAGATCAGAGGCGGCATTCTTGGCCCCCTTGTAGACCACGCTCCAGAAGTTCCCGTTGTCTCCGTGGGTGACCACGGCAAAGCTGTACGGACAGACCTTGCCGCCGGTGCTGCTCGAGATATTCACGGCGCTGGTCGTCGTGGAGCTGCTTTTCGAGCTGCCACCGCACGCGGCGAGCAGCAGGACAGCGCCCGCGATCAACACCAAGATCCCCAGACTGCGTTGCAGTGGCCTCATCGATTGACCTCCTGGGTCGTCCGAGCCGAGTTGTGGAGAAAGGCGATGCTCTGCCTGGCGGCGAGCATCGGGCCGCTTCCCACCGCCGGCTCATCTGCGGTGATAGCGGTGTCCTGCTCGAGCACGAGCCAACGGTCGTACCCGTGCGCTCCCAGAGCCTCGAGAACCGTCCCGATCCCTGCGTCCCCCTGACCGAGGGGGACGAACAGGCCCCGGCGTGTTGCCTCCAGCAACGACAAGCTTCCTGAGCGAAGTGCCACGGCCAGCGCTTCGTCCACGTCCTTCAGGTGGACGTGGACAACGCGTTCCCCGTGATCGCGGGCGAAGGCGGCCGGATCGACGCCGCCGATCATCAGATGCCCCGTGTCCAGGCACCAGCCGACGTCGAGCAGCTCGAGCGCGCGCTGCACCTGCTCGGCGCTCTGCACCAGCGTCCCATGGTGCGGGTGGAGCGCGAGCGTGATCCCGTACTCCGCGACCAGGGCGTCGATCTCCTGTGCGTGCGCGGCAAGCAGGCGCCACCCCTCGTCGTCGAGCTCCGGAAAGCGGCTCCAAGCGTCGTCCGCCACCACCGCCGCCACCAGCACCTCGCCGCCGGCGTCCGCGAACCGGCGTGCCGCCTCACGCGCCACTTGTGCGCTTCGCTCCAGGCTCGGCTCGTGTAGCACGAGCGGCACGAACCCGCCGACGAGCTGGAGGCGATGACGGTCGAGTATCCGGGCGAGCGCAGTTGGATCGGTGGGCAGGAATCCGGGTGCTCCGAGCTCGGTCCCGCGTAGCCCGAGGTCGGCCATCTCGCCGAGCACCTGATCCGCGTCGGGCATCGGTCCCCAACCCGGAACCTCGCACGCACCCCACGAGATGGGGGCGCCGGCCAGGTGTTCGTGCGCCGGCATCGCGGCGCCGGCCTGGCGTTCGTCCGCCGGCATCGCGGCGCCGGCCTGGCGTTCGTGCGCCGGCATCGCGGCGCCGGCCTGGCGTTCGTGCGCCGGCGTCGCGCCAATTTTCCGCTCCACTCCGTCTCTCCTCGCTCCAGAGCGTTCCAGCATTAGAGCGCTCTAAGCCGAAGGGCTGACTATAAACCGCCGTGAGGCCGGAAGTCAAGCGCGTTTTCTGCGCAGGACGCAGCAATGACAACATTTGTTTAGAGCGCGCTAACACAATTGCAATCTTGCCGCGCTCTAAGTAACGTTGCCCGCCGCGAGATGGCCGAGCCGGCACCGATGAACTCCTCGCCGCGACGCGCTCCGACGATGGAAGACGTGGCGCGGGAAGCGGGCGTCTCGCGCGCGCTCGTCTCGCTCGTGATGCGCGAGCAGCCGAATGTCAGCGAGGCGCGCCGGCAGCGCGTTCTGGACGCCGCGACGCGGCTCGGATACAGGCCCAATGCGATGGCCAGAAGCCTCGCCAGCCGGCGGACCCGGACGGTCGGAGTGATCCTGGACGACCTGCGCAATCCGTTCTTTGCGGAAATCGCGGGCGGGGTGGAGGAGCTCGCCTCAAGGCTCGGCTATCAGCTGCTGCTCGGCGCCGGCGGGCGCCAGGCGCGGCGCGAACGCACCGCGCTCGCCACCCTGCTCGAGTACCGGGTGGACGGAATCATCCTCGTCAGCCCCCGCATGCGCGGTCCCGACATCGCCGCCGCCGCCTCCGAGGTCCCGCTCGTGATCGTCGGGAGACAGGTTCGCAGCGTGGACGCCGACTTCGTGCTGATCGACGAGGCGCACGGAACGGAACTGGTGCTCAACCACCTCTTCGAGCTCGGCCACGAGCGGATCGCT
Organism: uncultured Solirubrobacterales bacterium; assembly: GCA_963767695.1. Lineage (GTDB taxonomy): Bacteria > Actinomycetota > Thermoleophilia > Solirubrobacterales > Solirubrobacteraceae > Palsa-465. The sequence continues at coordinate 285,053 of CAVYFE010000008.1, read as the reverse complement.
CACGTTGACGGCGGCAAGGGCGCCGGCGGCCCCCAGCGCCGGACCGCATATCTGCGCGGAATGCAGCTGCGCCGCCTCGGAGGTCACGCCCGCGTGATCCACGGGGACTTCACCGAGGAGGCGGGGACCAAGGCGGCCAATGTCCTGCTGGGCGACCCGGACTTGCCGACCGCGGTGTTCGCCGCCAACGACATGGTTGCGGCCGGGCTGCTGGGCGGCTTTGACCGCGCCGGCGTCGAGATCCCCAACGACTTGTCGATCGTGGGCTACGACAACATCTCGATCGCGCACCTCGCGCATGTGGCGCTGACGACCGTCGACCAGCCGCGGACCGAGATGGGGCGACTGGCGCTCGAGTTGCTGCTGGACCGGATCGACAACCGGCGTCCGAGCGTCACGCGCCTGCTGGAGCCGACGCTGGTCGTACGCTCGACGACGGCGCCACCGCGGGTGGCGCGGGTCGTGCCGCTGCCACCCGCCGCGTGACATCGCAGCGATGGCACCCGCCGCGTGACATCGCTGCGCCCGGCCGTCCCGGCGAAGCATCGGCAGAGAAGGCCCCCCAGCCGGTCTCCCCAGCGCGGCTGGGCTCCCGGCCGCTCTCCCCAGCGCGGCTGGGCTCCCGGCCGCTCTCCCCGGCGCGGCTGGGCTCCCGGCCTGGGCCCCCGGCGCAACCCGCGGAGGGCGGTCACCATCCCTGACCCGCCACGTGCTGTTCGACTGCCCAAATCGCCCGGCGGCGCGTCCGATTCGGGCACCCTGACATGAAAATCGTGTTGGGCTGCCCATTTCGCCAGCGCCGAGCGCGATTTGGGCTTCCGCGCAGGTCGCACGCACGAACAGCACGTGACGGCAGCTTCGATCTCCCGCCAATCCCCCCGACTGCGCGAAAGATAGCCTTCAAAACACCCCCGGATGTCCTTTTACATCACCACCCCTATCTATTACGTCAACGCGCAGCCGCACCTTGGCCACGCCTACACCACGATCGCGGCCGACGTGCTTGCCCGCCACATGCGCCAGCGCGGCGAGGACGTGTTCTTCCTCACCGGCACCGACGAGCATGGCGAACCGGTCGCGGATGCGGCGCGGGCCCAGGGGCTCGAGCCACGGGAGCTGGCGGACCGCAACGCCGAGCGGTTCAAGTCGCTGATGCCGCGCCTGGAAGCCTCGAACGACTTCTTCATCCGGACCTCAGACGAGCGCCACATGGCGCGCGTCCAGGAGGTGCTCCAGAAGGTCCACGACAACGGCTACACCTACAAGGGCATCTACGAGGGTTGGTACTGCCCGCGCTGCGCCGACTTCAAGGTCGAGAACGAGATCCTCGAGGGCAACCTGTGCCCGATCCACGAGATCCCGCTGACCCGCGAGCAGGAGGAGAACTGGTTCTTCCGGCTCTCCACCTTCCAGGGGCCCTTGGAGCGGCTGTATGACGAGCAGCGCGACTTCGTGATGCCGGCGCGCCACTACAACGAGGCGCGCGCGTTCATCGGCCAGGGGTTGCAGGACGTGTCGCTCTCGCGAGCGCGCATGCACTGGGGCGTCCCCGTCCCGTGGGACCCCTCGCACGTGTTCTACGTGTGGTTCGACGCGCTGCTGAACTACTACACGGCGCTCTCGTTCGCGCGGCCCGGCGAAGATTTGACGGCGCGGTTCTGGCCGGCGAACTACCACATCATCGGCAAGGACATCCTCAAGTTCCACACCGTGTTCTGGCCCGCGATGCTGATGGCGGCCGAGCTGCCACTCCCGCACCACGTGTTCGTCCACGGCTTCCTGCTCGGTGCCGACGGGCGCAAGATGAGCAAGTCGCTGGGCAACGTGCTTGACCCGTTCGAGGTGATGGACGGCTATGGAGCCGACGCGCTCCGCTTCTACCTGATGCGTGACGTGGCGTTCGGCGGCGACGGCGCCGTCGGGATGGAGGCGGTGCGGTCCCGGTACGAGACCGAGCTCGCCAACGAGTACGGAAACCTCGCCAGCCGGACGATCGCGATGATCGAGCGCTACCGCGACGGCACCATCCCGGCGGAGCCGACCGATCCCGAGCTGGCGCGCGCGTTCGACGGGTTGCCCGAGCAGGTGGCTTCGGTGCTCGACCGCGCCGAAGCGACGCAGGCCCTCGAGCTGATCTGGCAGCGGGTCCGCCGGCTCAACCGGTACGTCGAGGAGCGGGCGCCGTGGCAGCTGGCCCGGGATCCAGCCGCAGCGGCGAGGCTCGATCAGACGCTCGCCTCGCTGGCGGAAGGGCTGCGGGCGCTGACCGTGCTGCTGCACCCGTACATGCCGGCGAGCACGGAGCTGCTGCTGAGCGCGCTGAACGCGCCCGCCACCGCCTACGACGGCGCCGAGTTCTCCCCGAGCGGCAGCGGCGCGCCGGTCACCTCGCTGGAGCCGCTGTTCCCGAAGCGCTCGTGATCGACAGCCACACCCACCTGGAGCTCTGCGAACCGCCAGACGCGGCGCTCGTTGCGGCCGCTTCGGAGGCGGGGGTGACGCGGATCCTGACCGTCGGCACGGACGGCGCCTCGTGCCGCGCAGCACTCGCGGCGGCCGAGACCTTCCCCCAGGTCTACGCCGCCATCGGCCGCCACCCGAACTCCGCCACCGGCTTCGACGACGCGGATCTTGCCGAGCTGCAAGCGCTGGCGGCCCACGAGAAGTGCGTCGCGATCGGCGAGACCGGACTGGACTTCTACCGCGAGTACGCACCCCACCAGGATCAGGAGCGGGCCTTCCGCGCCCAGATCGAGCTCGCGGCCGAGACCGGCAAGCCGCTGGTGATCCATACCCGTGCCGCCGAGGACCCGACGCTGAGCACGCTGCTCGACCACGCCGGCGCCGTCCGGGTGATCCTCCACTGTTTCTCGATGCCGGACCGGATCGAGGAATGCCTCGCGCACGAGGACTGGTGGATGTCGTTCGCCGGAAACGTCACCTATCCGAAGGCCGAGGAGCTGCGCAGTGCGGCGATCCGGGTGCCCGCCGAGCGGCTGCTGGTGGAGACCGACGCCCCGTACCTCTCGCCCCAGGCGGTCAGGGGAACGCCGAACCAACCGGCCAACGTCGTTCACACCGCCCAGGCGCTGGCGATCGAGCGCCGCGTCCCCTACGTGGAGCTCGAGGCGGGGATCGAGCGCAGCGCCACGGAGGCTTTCGGGTGGTGAGCACGAGGCCGCCGGACGACACCCGCGCCGCCCCTCGAGGCGAGAGCGGACGCCGAGCGGGCGGCAGGCAGCCGGACGACCCGCGCGCCGCCCCTCCGGGCGAGGCCGGCCCTCGAAGGGGAGCCAGGCGCGCGCGCACGCTGGGCCAGAACTTCCTCGTCGATCGCAACATCCTCGACGTGATCGAGCGGCTCGCCCAGCTCGGCGCCGAGGACGTCGTGCTCGAGATCGGCGGCGGCCTGGGGATCCTGTCCGAGCGACTGTCAGAACGAGCCGCCCACGTCCATGTGGTCGAGGTCGATCCCCGGCTCGAGCAGGGACTGCGCGAGCTGCTCGCCGCCACGAGAAACGTCACCGTCCACATCGCCGACGCGCTCGAGCTCGACCTGCGGGCGCTCGATCCCCCGCCCTCGAAGGTCGTCGCGAACCTCCCCTACGGAATCGCCGCGACCGCGATCCTGCGCACGATCGAGGAGCTCCCCGAGGTCTCCGGCTGGGTGGTGATGGTCCAGCGCGAGGTCGGGGAGCGGCTCGCCGCCGGACCGGGCAGCGGCGCGTACGGCGCGCCGTCCGTGCTGGCCCAGCTGGCGTGTCAGGTCCGCGTGCTGCGCTCGGTACCCCGCACCGTGTTTCGCCCTGTGCCGAACGTCGATTCGGTGCTTGTCGGCCTCAGCCGCCATGGCCCCGCCGCCGATCCGCCGCTCCGCAAGCTCGTCCACGCCGCGTTCGCGCACCGGCGCAAGGCGCTCGCCGGCTCGCTGGCGCTGGCGCCGGGCTGGCCACCCGACGTACGCGAGCGCGCCCGCGCGGCGCTGGTCGAGCTCGGCCACCCGGCCGACGAACGCGCCGAGCGCCTCTCGCCGGAGGAGTTCCGCGCGCTCGGCGCGAGGCTCCAGCGATGAAGCTGCAGGCGCGGGCGCCGGCGAAGGTCAACCTGTGCCTGTTCCTCGGCGGCCGGCGGGACGACGGGCGTCACGAACTGGTGACGGCGCTGGAGTCGGTGTCGCTGGCGGACGAGCTGGAGCTGTCGGTGCTCGAGGACCACGATGGATCCGATCAGGTCGTCTGCCTGGGCGTCGATGGTCCCAACCTCGCCGCTCGGGCTCTCTCCGAGCTGCGGTCAAGAGGCTGGGAGGCGCCGCCCGTCCGGCTCGAGATCGGCAAGCGGATCCCGATCGCGGCGGGAATGGGGGGTGGTTCCGCGGACGCCGCAGCGACGCTCCGGATGGCGGTCGAGGTGGCGCCGGGTAGGCCCGAGGAGGTGGCTGCCCTCGCCGCAGACCTCGGCAGCGATGTTCCCAGCCAACTCGTGCCGGGCCTGACGGTTGGGAGCGACGCGGGGGAGACCGTCGAGCCGTTCGAACCGCTGGCGCCGCACGCGCTGCTGATCTTGCCGCAGCCGTTTGCCCTCGCCACGGCCGACGTCTACCGGGAGGCGGACCGGCTCTCCCTGCCGCGCAAAAGCGCCGAGCTCAGCGCACGATACGAGCAACTGGTGGCCGCGCTCACCCCGGGCGCCCGGCTCTCGGACGAGCTGCTGGTCAACGATCTGCAGCCGGCGGCGGCCTCGCTCTGCCCGCCGCTCGGCGAGGCGCTGCGCGCGGCGAGCGCGGCGGGGGCCGATCAGGCGCTCGTCTGTGGCTCGGGGCCGACCGTGGCCGGGCTATTCTGGGGGGCCGATGGGACGCAGCGCGCCGCCGCGGCAGCGAGCGAGCTCGCGGGCCGTTTTCCCGGGGTGGCGTGCGCCTCGCCGGTCGGCGCCGAGTTCGGATTGCCGCGATTTGTGTAGTCCTGCGAGCGGCCGTGGCAGGGCCATCTTCCGCTTCCGGCAAAATCTGCAATCACGATGAGCAATCAGTCGGTCACCTACCTTGTCGGCGCCTGCGCGGGCGTGTTCGGGCTCGCGGCGTTCTGCGCGCTGATCGTTGCGCCCGCGATCACCGCATATCGCCGTCCGCTCGAGCGCGTCGCCGTGGTCGTCCTGTCGCTGTACGTGCTGGCCGCGCTGGTCGGGGTCGGCATCGTTGTCGGCGCCTTGGTCGTGGTCGAGTGGCCACGTGTGTTTTGAGGGCTTCACCGCTCAGAGGCGTCCGGGGTGACTGAAGTGGCCGAGCACGCTCCGTACGAGGAGACCTCGTCCCGCGGCGGACCCGACCTGGGCGCACTCGCCGCGATCACCGATGCCGTCGAGGCGGGAGCCGGGCTGCCCGAGATCCTCCGCGCCGCGGCGCGGGTCTTGAACGCGAGCCTGATCCTGATCGATCGCACTGCGAGCGTGCTCGCCGTCGCGGCTCGCTCACCCGCCGATGAGCGCTCGTTGATGCGCGACGCCGAGGACGTCCTGACGATCGAGCTCAAGGTCGCCGAGGCGACCGTCGGCCAGCTTCGCATGCGCAGCCGCCCGCCGGCCCCCGACGCGGCGCTGCTCCGGCTCGTGACAACCCTGGTCGCTTCCGAGGTGGAGCGCGTCCGCGCTCCCGAGCGCGCGTCCGAGCAGGCGGCAACCGGCTTCCAGCGCGCCGTGCTCGCTCGCCAGATCCTCGACCGCGACGATCTGCTCGCCCGCGGCAAGGAACTCGGGACCGACCTCGCCTCGGGAGGGGCCGTCGTCGTGATCCGCGCTCACCCCCGCAGCCCCACCGAGGACGACTGGCGCCGGCGCCTGCTCGCCGTCTCGATCCGCGGCGCGAGGTCGATCTCGCCGGGAGCGATCGCGGCGCCGGCGCAGGACGACGCGGGGGAGATCCTCGTGCTCGTGCCCGATCCGGACGGCGACACCGCGCGCCGCGTCGCCGCCGCGGTCATTCGCGAGCTCGAATCGGGACTGACCGGGTTCGCGTTCGCGATCGGTCGAAGCCGCCGCGCCGAGGACGCGGTCGACCTCCACCGCGCCGGCAACGAGGCGCTGCTGGCGGCCAACGTCGTCGAGGGCGATCCCGAGCGCTCGACGCTGGGATTCGAGGAGACCGGGACCTACCAGTTGCTGCTCCCGCACATGAACGACCCAGCCGAGCTGGGGCGCTTCTATGACGAGACGGTGCGCCCGCTGGTCGCCTACGACGAGCAGTACGAGACCGACCTGCTCGGGACGCTGTCCACGTTCCTGGACTGCGACGCGAACGTCAACGCGACCGCGGCTCGCCTGATCACCCATCGCCACACGATCCGCTACCGGTTCGAGCGGGTGCGCGAGCTGACCGGGCTCGACGTGTCATCGACCGACGGGCGCGAGAAGCTCTCGCTCGGGCTCAAGGCGATGCGCGTACTCGGGATCGCCGCGCCGCGGGGGCCGGCGACCGAGCCGGGCGCCGAGGGGGGACGGGTCCCCCGGTAGATGTTTATAGGGGAGGGCCGCAGGCGGCCCTCCGGGTTAGGGGATCTCGGCCTGGACCGCGTTCGCGACGACCTCTCCGGCGATCGTGAGCGGCTCGGTGCTGCGCAGCGCGCGCGCCAGCACGAACGCGCCCTCGAGCGCCGCGAGCATCGCGATAGTCAGCTCGCGCGCCCGGGCGGCGCTGATGCCGGCGTCGAGATGGCGGCTGGCCCCGGCGGAGATCCAGCTTTCGAACACCTGGGCGCACGCCTCGCGCATCGGCTCGCTGCTGCTCGAGACCTCGAGCGCCACCGTGGCGATCGGGCAGGCGTCGGCGAAGTCGGTCTCGACCAGGTGCGCGGCGGCGCCGGCGAAGAAGTCGCGGACGGCCGTGACGAGGTCCGGAGCCGGGTCGAACACGGCCGGGATCAGCTGCTCGTAGAGCGCGCCCGAGGTACGGATGGCCTCCGCGCCCAGCTCCTCCTTGCCGCCGGGGAAGAAGTGGTACAGCGAGCCGAACGGGGCCTGCGCGGCGGTCACGATCTGCTTGACGCCCGTCGCGGCGTAGCCCTGGTGGCGGAACAGCTCTGCGCTGGCGTCGACGATCCGCGTCCTCGTGCTCGACATGTTCGCTCCTCCGTCTGATCTTGCGCCGGTGGCGGTGAGTCGGTAGTCTATCGCTAGAGCGATCAATGTAGGGAGGCCGGCCGATGATTTCCTGGCTCGCGAAGCAACTGATGGCCCACAACATGAAGCGCCTGAACGCCGGCGATCCGGCCCCGACGCTCCGTCTCGAGGCCGAGGACGTGAGGTTCCGCTTCCCGGGCGACAGCTCCTGGTCAGGCGAGTTCCGCGGCAAGCCCGACGTCCGCTCGTGGCTGGAGCGCTTCGCGAGCGTGGGGATCCAGATCTTCCCCGACGAAGTCGTCGTGAAGGGGTTTCCGTGGAATCAGACGGTGTGCGTGCGCGGCCGCGATCACCTCGACTCAGGCGACGGCCGGCGCATCTACGAGAACCGCTACGTGATCTGGGGTCACATGGCGTGGGGCAAGCTGAAGGAATACGAGGTCTACGAGGACACCGCCAAGGCCAAGGCGCTCGACGATTACCTCACCGTCCACGACCGACCGGCGCTCGCGGGAAGCTGAGGCCGGGCTCAGCGGGCGGCGATCCGCTCGTCCGCGCGGCGCTTTGAGCGCTCGGGGATGACGCGGCCGAGCCCTGAGCGGTGCTCGACCACCCACCGGTAGGCCCGCTCGGTCTGCTTCGGCATGCGCGCCAGCAGCGCCGCCGGAGGACCGCCTCCCGGGAGCAGCTGCAGGAGCGGGACCGCCGCCAGACCCCCCGAGGTGCGCTCGCCGGCCGGTGAGACCAGGTGCCAGGAGGCAGCTCGTTCCGCGGGCGCGATGTCGGCCAGGAGCCGGTCGGCCTCGTCGCTCCCGAGCGCGAGCGGGCGTAGCCGGTGCCCACGGTCGAACGCCAGCAGCCTGGCCAGCGACCACCTGCAGAAGCCACAGTCGGCGTCGTAGATGACCGTCCAGCCACCGGCGTCAGGCGGATGGGGGGCCGCTGCGTTGTGGGTAGGATCGCTCGCGATGTCAGTGGGGATCATCACGGGTTCGGGCACCCATTCACTTCCCGGATTCGACGAACCACAAGCGCAGTCGCTCGAGACCCCGTTCGGTCCTGCGTCAGTGACGCAGGGGCGCTACACCGGGAGCGACGTGCTCCACGTCTCCCGTCACGGTGCCGGCCATACGCACCTCTCCAACCACCTCAACCACCGCGCCTACATCTGGGCGCTCAAGGAGCTCGGCGCGAGCGTCGTGATCGGCTGCACCGCGTGCGGAGCCGTGGATCCGACGCTCGAGCTCGGCTCGCTGATCGTGTTCGACGATCTCCACTTCATCTCCAACCGGCTTCCCGACGGGGCGCTGTGCACGTTCTTCACCGAACCCGAAGATCCGGCCCGTGGTCACTGGATCCTCCACGGCGGTCCGTTCTCCGAGGAGCTCCGCGAGGTGCTGGTCGCGGCCGCCGCGGACGGCGATTATCTGACTCGGCCCCGGGGCGCCTACGGCCACGTCGACGGCCCGCGCTTCAACACGCCGGCGGAGATCGCCCAGCTGGCTTGCCGTGGGGTCACCGCGGTCAGCCAGACCGCGGGCCCGGAGACGGTCCTCTGTGGCGAGCTCGAGCTGCCGTTCGCCCTGATCGGGTACGTGACCGACTACGCAAACGAGGTCAAGCCCGGGGAGCCCACGCCGGTGGCCACGCTGATCGAGCTGATGGGGAGCAGCACCGCGATCTTCGCCGACGTTCTGCGCGGCGCGGTTGCGCGGCTCGCAGGACGCACACCTCGTCCGGCCGGAACGGTCTATCGCCTCGAGCAGGGATGAACGGCGCGACTCCCGCGGTGCTCATCATGGCCCGCGCACCGCGTCGCGGAGAGGTCCGCAGAGCGCTGGAGCCACTCCTGGGCGCTGAAGGCGCCGTCGCCCTGCAGTCGGCGCTGATCGTGCAGGCGGTGCGATGGGCGCAGGAGGTGGCCCCCGGCCGCGTCCACATCGCCCACGACCCCCCGGACGCCGGTCGCGAGCTGCGCGCCCTGGTCGGCGGCCAGGTGAGCCTGTTTCCACAGAACGGGGACGGGATCGCCGGGCGGCTCGCGGACGCCGCCGCGCGGGTGTTCGCCCGGGCCGAAGGGCCGCTCCTGATCGCGTGGCCGGATCTCCCGCGGCTGCGCCACGAACACGCCACGGCGGCGATCGAGGACCTGGCGGCGGGCTGCGACGTGGTGCTCGGTCCCGCGATCGACGGCGGGTTCTACCTGGTCGGCCTAGCCCGTCCCTTGCCCGAGCTGTTCGCGTTGCCCGAGCAGTCGTGGCGCAGCGCCGACGCGATGACGATCGCGATCATCGCCGCACGCGACGCGGGCCTCGAGGTTGGCATCCTCCGAGCCGAGCGGGCGCTCCACCGCCCCGCCGACGTACGGGCCGCGCTGGCGGACCCTTTGGCGCCGGAAGGGCTCAGGCGAATCCTGACCCGCGACCCGTAGCCGACCAGCACCGTAGCGAGGTGTTCACGCTTGTGGTCTTGCGGGGGTCGGGCTGACGTGGGCCATCGAGTATCGGAATAAGACGCACTCGATGGCCCACGTAAATGCCTACACGCACTCTGAACACGTATCCCCGCGACGCGATCTCGATCGGGCGCCAAACGTGAAGAATTCATTGAGCAGCTGGGGGGCGAGGACTCGAACCCCGATTCCCGGGACCAAAACCCGGTGTCCTGGCCGGTTGGACGACCCCCCAGGGTTAGGCGCCAAGCGGAGGTGGCCGAATCTACCAGCGGGGCCATTTGGGGAACAACGGCTCACGAGAGGGTGAGAACCACCGGGCCAGTCCGCCGCAACCGGACTCCTCATGCCCCGGGGTCCGATTGATGCTAGACAGCGCTCGTCGTCTGTCATCGTGGCCGGTGTGCCTCCCGCAGCGAACGGCAACGCAATCACGCTGGAGCTTGCCTATCGCGATCCGTTCGACGCCGGCGGCCTGCTCGAGTTCCTGGCCCGGCGGGCGGTGCCGCACATCGAGGAGGTAGCGGATGGCGTCTACCGGCGCAGCCTGCGACTGCCGCGCGGAGCCGCGGGTGTCGAGCTCGAGCCGACCGACGGACACGTGCGAGCCCGCTTCCGGCTCGGGGACGTCCGCGATCTGGCGATCGCGGTCGATCGCTCCCGGATGCTGCTGGACCTCGACTCAGATCCACAGACCGTCCTCGAGGCGCTCGGACCCGACCCCGTGATCGGATCACTCGTCCGTGCGGTACCAGGGCGCAGGGTCCCGGGTCACATGGATCCCCACGAGCTGGCGATGCGAGCGGTGCTCGGTCAACAGGTCTCCGTGCCCGGCGCCGTGACCCTCACGCGCAGGCTGGTTGAGGAGTACGGCGAGCGCCTCGAGCGGCCGCTCGGCTCCGTCACTCACCTGTTCCCCACGGCCGAGGCCATGGCGGAGGCAGATCCAACCAGGTTGCCCATGCCTCGGAGCCGTGGACGGGCGCTGATCGCGCTGGCGACCGCGCTGGTATCCGGAGAGCTGCTGCTCGGTCCCGGCGCTGACCGGTCCAAGGCGCGCCGCCAGTTGCGATCGCTGCCGGGGATCGGACCGTGGACGGCCGAATATGTGGCGATGCGGGCCCTTGGCGATCCCGACGCCTTTCTCCCCGGCGATCTCGGCGTGAAAAGAGCACTACAGCGGCTCGGCCAGGATGGCAGGCCGGCCATGGCTGCGGCGCTCGCCGAGCGGTGGCGACCGTACCGCTCCTACGCGCTCCAGCACCTGTGGGGCACGCTGGCGAGCGCCCGCCAACTGGCGTAGCCCGTCGCGGGCGCCGGTGGTCTGTGCCTTGCGTCGGTTTGGCCGCTTGACTTGCGTCGGTTTGCCGCATGCCTTGCGTCGGTTTGGCCGCGTGAGTTGCGTCGGTTTGGCCGCGTGAGTTGCGTCGGTTTGGCCGCATGCCTTGCGTCGGTTTGGCCGCGTGACTTAATTCTGCATTCCCGGAAAACTTCCGTGATCCGATTCACCTAATCGCGCGAATAGGGCAGGGTGACCTCGTTGAGCGATTCGCCACCCAGCTCTCCCTGACCGACGTGACGCGCCGGCGACCAACCAATCCGGAATGGTCGCCGGCACGCCATTCGCGCGATCTCGGCTTCTGACGCGTCGGATCGCGTCAGATCCCTTACGATCACATCCTCGTGACCGCGCCGGTTGTCGTAATCCTCGCTGCGGGCCAGGGCACACGGATGCGCTCCGCGACTCCGAAGCTGCTGCATCCGCTGTGCGGCCGGCCGATGATCGCGTGGTCGGTGGCCGCCGCGCGGGAGGCCGGGGCTGCAAAGGTGATCGTCGTCGACGGGCCTGAGCGTCCGCTCGCGCCGGCCCTCGACGGGACAGCCGAGGTGGCGATCCAGTCCGAGCCGCGGGGTACGGCCGATGCCGTCCAAGCGGCCGCCGCGCACATCGAGCCTGGCGCTGGCGTGATCGTGTTGAACGGGGATCACCCGCTGATCAGTCCGGCCACGATCGAGGGGCTCGCCGAGGCGCACGCGCGCCAGGGGGCAGCGGCCACGCTGGCGACCGCGATACTCGATGACCCGAGCGGCTACGGGCGCGTGGTGCGGGCGCCGGATGGGACCGTCGAGCGCGTGGTCGAGACCAAGGCCCCGGGCGACGCCACCGAGCTCGAGCTCCACATTCGTGAGATCAGCACCGGAATCTTCGCCTTCGAGGGGGCGGCGCTGCTCCGCGCACTCGAGGAAGTCCAGAGCAACAACGCGCAGGGCGAGCGCTATCTGCCCGACGTGCTGCCGATCCTGCGCGCGCACGAGCGTACGGTTCTCGCGCACGAGATCGTCGACCCAGGCGTGGCGATCGGGGTCAACGATCGCGTCGCGCTGGCGCGTGCCCGAGCGCTGGCCCAACAGCGCATCCACGAGCGCCACATGCTGGCCGGCGTCACGATCGTCGATCCGTCCGCGACCGTGACCGACGCGGACGTGGAGATCGGCCAGGACACGGTGATCAGCCCGTTTACGAGCCTGCACGGCACGACCAGGGTCGGCGAGGCGAGCACGATCGGGCCCCACGCCACGCTGATCGACACGGTCGTCGGGAGCGGCGCGACGATCCTCCATTCCTACGCCAAGGAGGCCGACATCGGCGACCGGGTGAGCATCGGGCCGTTCGCCTACCTGCGCCCCGGCGCCGTGCTGCGTGAGGGATCGAAGGCGGGCACGTTCGTGGAGATCAAGAATTCCGAGATCGGCCGCGGGAGCAAGGTTCCGCACCTCTCCTACATCGGCGACGCCGACATCGGCGAGCGCACCAACATCGGCGCCGGCACGATCACGGCCAACTACGACGGATACCGCAAGCACCGGACCTCGATCGGCTCGCGCGTGAAGGTGAGCGTCGACACGACCTTCATGGCGCCGGTGACGGTCGGCGACGACGCCTACACGGCGGCGGGATCGGTGATCGGGCAGGACGTACCGCCGGGCTCGCTCGCCGGCTCGCCCGGGGTGGCACGGAGCCAGCAGCGCAACGTCGAGGGCTATGCAGAGCGGCGCAAGGAGCGCGAAGCTGCCCTCGCCAAGGACCCGCCACCGCCGCCCCCAGCCGGCGTCGCCCAGGACCCGCCACCGCCGCCCCCAGCCGGCGTCGCCCAGGACCCGAGCCCGCCCCCCGAGGGGCCGCCGCCTCACTAGAAGCGCGAGCCAATGGCGTCAGCCCCCACGCGTACACTCGGAGCCACGATGTCGATCCTGCAGACGCGGCCTGCACCGACCGATCTGTCGCTCACCTACAGCAAGCGCCTGATGCTGTTCTCGGGGCGCGCAAACCCGGAACTGGCAGCCCGGATTGCCTCGAAACTGGGGATCGAGTTGGGCGGCGTCAGGCTGAAGACGTTCGCCAACGGAGAGGTCTACTGCCGCTACGACGAGTCGGTCCGTGGCGCGGATGTGTTCATCGTCCAGCCCACGTGCGCCAACCCGGCTGCGAATCTCGGCGCCAACGACGCGTTGATGGAGTTGATGGTGCTGATCGATGCGGCGGTCGGTGGGTCGGCCCACCGGGTGATCGCCGTGACGCCCTGGTACGGCTACTCGCGTCAGGACAAGAAGTCGGCGCCGCGCGAGCCGATCTCTGCGCGGCTCGTGGCGCGGATGCTCGAGACCGCCGGGATCGACCGGATTCTCACCATGGACCTGCACCAGGGCCAGATCCAGGGGTTCTTCCAGAAGCCATGCGACCACATGACCGCGCTGTTCATGCTGACCCAGTATTTCGCGGACCTGGGGCTGGAGGACCTGGTGGTGGTCGCCCCGGACGCCGGGCGCGTGAAGCTGAACAAGCGGTTCGCCAACGAAATCGGCGCCGACCTGGCGATCCTCAACAAGGAGCGGCCCGCGCAGCAGGTCGCCGAGATCGGGTACGTGATCGGCGATGTGGTCGGCAAGACGGCAGTCATCGTCGACGACATCATCGGGACCGCCGGCACGCTGAAGGCCGCGGCACAGGCCGTCACGGGGGCCGGCGCGCGGCGTGTGTACGCGGCGGCGACGCACGGGAATTTCTGCGGGAACGCCTGGGAGAACCTGTCGGCTGCCAATTTCGAGCAGGTGGTCGTCACCGACACCATTCCGCTGCCCCCCGGCGCGCCCGACAACGTCCGCGTGCTTTCCTGCGCCGATCTGTTGACGAACTCGATCCGGCAGATCTTCACGGACGGGTCGGTGAGCGACGTGTTCGGCGGCGAGAACCAGCTGTTCTAGCGAGTGGCGTCAAGTAGCGAGCAGGCCGCCCGGCTGATGGAGATGCTCGGCCTGAGCGAGGACGAGCTCTGCCAAGCGCTCGCTGTCGACCCGCTGTCGCTGCTCTCCGGCCAACTCGAGCACCGCCCCGAACTTCCGATCCTGCTGGACCTGCTGCGCGAAGCCGAAGACCGGGCGGGACCGGCCGTGCTGCGTCGCTGGGTGCGCGCCAGCGGACCCTCGGGCAGGCCGATCGAGGCGCTGCGCAGGCGGGATTTCGCGGCGTTCGAGGATGCGGTCGCGGAGCTGGCAGCGCGCGGCTTCGTGCTGCGCGGCGGAGGACGATGAGCGTTGGGCGAGCCGTTCACCCACACCCTGCGGGTCCGCTACGCCGAGTGCGATGTGCAGGGAGTTGTGTTCAACGCCCATTACCTCGCCTACGTCGACGTCGGGATCACCGAGCTCTGGCGGGCTGCGTTCGGGGGCTACGGGGAGATGCTCGAGCGGGGCCTGGACGTGGTCGTCGCCGAGGCGCAGTTGCGATTCCGCGCCGCCGCGCATTTCGACGAGGAGCTCACGCTTGAAGTGACGATCGCGCACATGGGCAACACGAGCATCGTCAGCCGCCATCAGATCCTGCGCCGCAAGGAACTGCTGGTGCACTGCACGATCAGACACGTGATGGTCGACCGCAAGGCGCTCACGAAAACGGAGATTCCGGACTGGGTGCGTGAGCGGCTGGAGCCGTGGGTGGTCGAGCGCCCGGACGAGGGCGCCGGCGGCACCGCGGGCCGGGAGGGCGCTGGCTCCTCGGATCGGGAGCGCGCTGGCGGCTCCTAGCGATTAGCTCACGGATCGGGTGAGGGGGGAGAGGGCGCGCTGCGCGCGCCCTGGGGTGTGGCCGCCGGCGCGCTGCGCGCGCAAAATCTCGCTCACTGGCGCCGATCAGAGCCGCCATGGAGCTGAGGGGCCGCTCTGCGAAGCGAATCCCCGCCACCGCTCGAAATGAGGATCGGTGGCCGATACTTTGTTCGTTTGGCCCGCCCGGGCGACACCCCAACCGGGCGCGCCCCCGCAGGGCGCGCCTCCTAATTGGATTTGTTGGGAAGTAGTGGAGAAGTTGGCGCGGGCGACGCGAGCCGATCGCCGCGGGCGTCTGAGCGGGCTGGTTGGGTTCGTGGACCGGGCGGAGGGCCTGCCGGAAGCTTGTGGCGAGCGGGCACCGTGGAAAACGTCCCGCGCCGGCGGCTCCTAGTCGGAGTCCTCTTCTTCTTCGGGCTTGCCGCCCGGCCAGGCTCCAGTCAGGTAGTGGAACGCCCTCGCAGTGCCGCGGCTGATGGCGGCCGAGACGGCGGCCATGGTCGCGGCTTCGAGCGCGGCGGCGGCGACGACCTTCGGCATCGTGCTCTCGCCCGTCGTGGGGCGCGGAGGGGCGCTGTCGTCGATCTTCGACCACATGCTTCTGAACGCGTTGCGGCCGATCCGGGCGCTGACCAGTGAGGCGATGATCGCCAGCGGCTTGTAGAGGATCTTCATCTCGGGTGCAGCCTACCCGCTCGATCGTCTGGCCATCCGTACAGCTTGCGCGACCGATGATGCTCCAGTTGGGGATGGCCGAGCACCGCCGGTTGAGGGTAAATAATTAAGCTGCACAGCCCGATACCGCAACCAGAACGATGCCCGAGGAAGATTCGAACCAGCCCGATCGCGACGCCGAGGCGCTGCTTCGCCGGGCGCTGCTCGACTCCTCCTCCTCGGTGGCGGTGTCGCTGAAGGTGGACGGGCTGCCGCTGAGCGAGGCGGTGACCGTCATCTTCCACGCCCGGCGTGACCTCGGAACGTTGCAGACATACGTCACCTCCGGCAGCCGCGGGGCGGGAAGCACGGTCGCTGCCAACGAGCTCCTGCGGGTTCCGTGCGACCTCGACCTCGGCGACGCGGAGGACCGCGAGCAGGCGGAGCGGCTGTACGTCGAGCAGGCGACCACGCTGCGCGACGCGCTGGTCGGCGCAGACGTCGTCCTCGACGTCTGGCGCGAGCCGCTGAGCGACCTGATCGGCAGCTTCATCTCCGTCGAGCACGCGGTCGAGCTGTCGGTGCGCCTGCCGGCGCCGCGGCTGCTCCCGACCGCGCTCGTGGCCCGCGACTCGCAGGTCGTGGTGACGCCGGTATGCGCCGCGCGGACGCTCGCCGAAGGCCGCCCGCCGCTCGGAATCGCCTGCGCGCAGCAGGACTTCACGCGCGTATACCCGCTCGCGGACGACCCGGAGCGATGCGTCGAGGACTTCCTCGCGGTGGCCGCCGATCACGCCCGGACGCTCGCGCAGCGGCTCGAGCATCAGGAGGCTTCGGTGTCGCGGTTCCTCGAGCTCAGCGACCCGTGAGTCGAGGGGGCCATCCCACCAGCCTTTGGTTAGCTTGCCCATGTGAGGCGTCTGTATATCGTCGGCATCGTCGTGGGTGTGGTGCTGTTCCTCGCCATCAGCGGGCTGCTGGCGCGAGTTTTCAGCGCTGATGGAGCGGAGCGGGGGGCGATCACCTCGCTGCTGACGGCGCAGGCGCGGGGGGATGCGCGCGGGATGATCGACCGGATCGACGGCTGCGAGCAGGATGCTTCCTGCCGGGCGCGGGCGGTGCGCAACGCCGCGGCGCTCAAGCACGCCGGCGCGGTCTCGATCATCCAGCTGTCCCCGTCGGCGGGGTTCTCGCTGACGAGCACGCTTGGAACGGCTCGCGTGGCGTGGAATGCCGGCGGATCGCTGCCGATTGTCCAGTGCGTGCGCGTGCGGCGGGCCGGCAACGCGCTCAGCGGGCTCCGGATCGAGCTGCTGGCAATCAGCCCGAAGCTGGCGGGCGACGCGACCTGCCCGGGCTAGCTTCGCGCCGCTAGCGGTCGATGCGGACGGGCGTGCGCGCGGGTTCCCGGGCGGGCCGCCGCTCACGCCCCGGCAGGCGGTCGGCGAGGCGTCCGCGCTCGCGCAGCCGTACGCGCGCGGGCTGCGCGTCGGGCAACGGGATGCCGCCGCGGGGCGGTTCGGGCTTGCTCGGGGGTCGCTTCGGACCGCGGCCCCATCCCTCGTCGGAATCTGTGTCGGACCGCGATGTAGTGTTCCATTGGCCGTCGCGCATGGCGGGGATCAGCAGCAGCGCGACGCACGCCATCGCCAGGAAGTGCACCCCGGCGATCATCAGCATCAGCTGAGTATCGCCCGACATGTAACAAATGTACCGCGGCAGGCAACCCCGAAAACGTGGTGCCGCTACTATCGATCGCCGCTCATGGCGACTTCAGCCACCACAGCCCTGTCTGTCGCGCAGCGCGAGCCCGCCGGATCGAGGACCGCGCGCCGTCTGCGGCGGGACGGAAAGGTGCTGGGCGTGGTCTATGGCGGCGGCGAGGCGCCGGTCGCGTTCGCAGTCGACGCGCGGCTCCTGCGCCAGGTTTTGGCGCATGCGGGCGCGGTGATCGACCTCAGCGTCGACGGTTCGGGCTCGACCCCGGTCGTGGTCAAGGACCTGGCGCGTCACCCGGTCACCGGCGAGACCGTCCACGTAGACCTTCTGCGGGTCCGGCTCGACCAGGCGATCCAAGCGACGGTCGTGCTCGAGCTGCTGGGCGAGGAGGATGCACCCGGCGTGAAGGAGGGCGGAGTGCTCGAGCACGTCACGCGCGAGCTGACGATCGAGGCGCTGCCCGGCGATATTCCCGACTCGCTCCAGCACGACGTCTCCGGGCTTCAGATCGGTGACACGCTGACCCTCGAGGCGATCACCCCGCCGCCGGGTGTGGAGCTGCTCGACGATCCCGAAACCGTGATCGCAACCCTCACCCCGCCGAGGCTCCAGCTCGAGGAGGAAGAGGGGATCGAGGAGGAGACCGAGCTCGTCGCCGAAGGGGCCACCGCCGAGCAAGCCGAGCAGGCCGCCGGCGATGGCGGAGCCGCAGGCGAAGGCGGCGGCGGGGGCGAATCCGGCGGCGAGTAGTTCGGGCCGCTCGTGCCACTGTTCGGTCGCGGCGGCGCCCCCGTCGACTGGCTGATCGTCGGGCTCGGCAACCCCGGCCCCGAATACCAGGGATCGCCCCACAACATCGGGTTCGAGATCGCGAACCTGCTGATCGGCCGGTGGGAGTTGCCGAAGCCCAAGGCGAAGTACCGTGCCCTGCTGACCGAGGGGCGGACGG
Source organism: uncultured Solirubrobacterales bacterium (assembly GCA_963767695.1). Lineage (GTDB taxonomy): Bacteria > Actinomycetota > Thermoleophilia > Solirubrobacterales > Solirubrobacteraceae > Palsa-465. Next base: position 267,066 of record CAVYFE010000008.1, on the reverse strand, counting down.
GGCCGGGCGGTCCCAGGGTCGCGATCATGCTTCCCCAGACCTACATGAACGAGGCGGGCAAATCCGTGAGTCCGGCGCGCGGCGCGTTCAAGCTGCCGCTCGATCGAGTGCTCGTCCTGCATGACGAGATCGATCTGCCGTTCGGGGAGATTCGCGTCCGGACCGGGGGTGGGCTGGCCGGTCACAATGGCCTGAAGTCGCTCAAGCAGGGGCTCGGATCGGCCGACTTCGCCCGCGTCAGGGTGGGCGTGGGGCGGCCGCCGACGACCGATCCGGACCGCGTCGCGGCCTACGTGCTGGGCCGTTTTCGGGAGCCGCGCGAGGAGGTGCAGCGGTTGACCGAGGAGGCCGCCGACGTGGCCGAGCGCGTGGTGCTCGGCGAGCTCCCCGCTTCCTAGACTCAGTGGTAGATGCTCAGCTCCCTGCTCGCGTATGCCGAGGACGATTCGCAGACCGCGACACTGCACCGTGACGGCGGCCGGGCGTTCGTCTCGCAGTCGCTGCGGCCGTACCTGCTCGCGGCGCTGATCGACACCGACGCGGATCTCCCGACGATCGTGGTGGCCGGCGACGACCGGGCGGCGCACGACCTGGCCGCGGCCCTGAAGGCGTGGCTCGAGCCGCGGGCGGTGCGCTACTACCCCAGCCGCGGCGTCACCTATGAGTCGCACCTGGCGCCACCGCCGCACCTGGTCGGCCTCCGGATCGCCGCGCTCGACTCGCTGCTCGAGACCACCGAGGGGGCGGCGCCGGTGGTGGTGGTCAGCGCCGTGGCGCTGTCGGAGAAAGTTCCCGATCCCGCGCTCCGGCCCCACGGCTTCACGCTGAAGACCGGCGAGCTGCTCGACCTCGACGAGACCGCGCGCGAGTTGGTCGCCGGCGGTTACGAACGCGTCGAGCAGGTCGAAGACCGGGGGCAGTTTGCGATCCGGGGCGGGATCCTCGATCTGTTCCCGGCCACCGAGGACCGGGCGGTGCGGGTCGATCTGTTCGGCGATGAGATCGAATCGCTGCGGTGGTTCTCGACCTTCACGCAGCGCTCGCTGGGCGACGCGGTCGAGGTGGAGGTCGCGCCGGCGGCGGAGCTCGCCGAGGAGCACCGGGAGCTGGCCGAGATCGCGGCGCTCGAGCAAGCAGCCGACCGACCCGACGTCGCGGAGCTGCTGCCCGTCGACCAGTTCCACCCGTTCCTGTCGCTGGCGCCGGCGGACGCGACGGTCGTGATCGCCGGCGAGGAGGACGTCGCGCCGGCCCTGACCGATCACTGGCAGGACGTGACCGCGGCGTTCCACGACGAGGACGCCCATCACCTGTACGTGGGGCCGGACGAGATCGGCGAGGCGCTCGATCAGCGCGCGCGGATCCGCCTCTCCAGCATCGATCAGGACCAGCCGTTCGCGTTCCGGGCGCAGAGCGCCGAGATCGCCGCCCGGGGACTGAAGGAGGCCGAGCCCGAGCTCGAGAAGCTGGCGCGCTCCGGGTACAGACCGGTGGTCGCGTTCGCGCGCCGTGGCGAGGGCGAGCGCGCGGCCTACAACCTCGGGCGGCTCAAGGTCCGCTGGCTCGAGGACGAAGGAGTTCCGGTCGACGGCGCCGGGGCGATCACGTTCGCGCACGCCCGCCTGCAGAACGGCTTCATCGCGCCGCAATTCCATCTCGCGGTGATCCCCGAGCACCGGCTGTTTCACCGGCGCCGCGCGCCCGAGCGGCCCGAGCGCGCGCGCCGGCGTGGCGTGCTGCGGAGCTTCGCGGACCTGCGCAGCGGCGACATCGTCGTTCACGAAGACCACGGGATCGCGAGGTTCGCGGGGTTCGACACAAAGACCGTGGCGGACGTCACCCGCGACTATCTCTACCTGGAGTACGCGGGCTCTGACCGGGTCTTCGTCCCCGTCGATCAGCTCGCGAAGATCAGCCGCTACGTCGGCGCCGGCGGGGCCCATCCGCCGCTGTCGAAGCTCGGCGGCAGCCGCTGGGAGACGATCAAGGCGCGGGCCCGCCGGGCTGCGCAGGAGCTGGCCGGCGAGCTGCTCAACCTGTACGCGGAGCGCAAGCGGCGCGAGGGTCACTCGTTCCCGTTCGACACCGACTGGCAGCGACAGTTCGAGGATGCGTTTCCGTACGTCGAGACTCCCGATCAGCGCGACGCGATCGAGTTCGTCAAGGCCGACATGGAGGCGCCGCGGCCGATGGACCGCCTGATCTGCGGCGACGTCGGCTACGGCAAGACCGAGGTCGCGCTGCGGGCGGCGTTCAAGGCGGTCCAGGACGGCAAGCAGGTGATGCTGCTGGTGCCGACGACGATCCTCGCCCAGCAGCATTACGGGACCTTCACGGAGCGGCTGAAGGACTACCCGGTGACGATCGAGCATGTCTCCCGGTTCCGGCCGGCGGCCGACCAGCGCGAGGCGGTGGCGCGCTTCTCCCGCGGCGAAGTCGACATCCTGATCGGGACGCACCGGCTGCTGTCGCGGGACGTGCGGGCGAAGGACCTCGGCCTGCTGATCGTCGACGAGGAGCAGCGGTTCGGCGTCAAGCAGAAGGAGCTGCTGCGGCAGCTGAAACTGAAGGTCGACGTGATCTCGATGAGCGCCACGCCGATCCCGCGGACGCTGCAGATGTCGCTGGCGGGCGTGCGCGACATCAGCGTGATCGAGACGCCGCCCGAAGGGCGCCGCCCGGTCAAGACCTACGTCGGAGAGTACGACGAGGAGCTCGTCCGCCGCGCGCTCGAGCGCGAGAAGGAGCGCCGCGGCCAGGCGTTCTTCCTCCACAACCGGGTTGAGACGATCGAAGAGACGGCGGTGCGGCTGCGCGGGCTGTGCCCGGGAATCCGATTCGAGGTCGCCCACGGGCAGATGGATGAGCGGATCCTCGAGTCGCGGATGCTCTCGTTCCTGCGCGGTGACGCCGACGTGCTGGTCTGCACGAGCATCATCGAATCGGGGATCGACATCCCGCAGGCGAACACGCTGGTCGTGGAGCGGGCAGAGACCTTCGGGCTGGCGCAGCTGTACCAGATCCGCGGGCGCGTGGGCCGCTCTCGCGAGCGGGCATACGCGTACCTGCTGTATCCGAGCGCGGGGGCGCTGACGCCCGAGGCGGCGCAGCGGCTCTCGGCGCTGTCGGACTACACCGAGCTCGGGGCAGGCTTCAAGATCGCCATGCGCGACCTCGAGATCCGCGGCGCGGGCAACCTCCTGGGCGACGAGCAGTCCGGTCACGTCGCGGCGCTGGGGTTCGAGCTGTACATGCAGATGCTCGACGAGGCGGTCGGGGCGGCCGAGGACGGCGCCGGCGCTGCCGAGGATTGGGAGCCGGTGCGGCTCGACGTCAACGTCGACGCCTACGTGCCGGCGGACTACGTCCCCTACGAGCAGGCGAAGGTCGAGGTCCACCGGCGGATCGCCGCGGCGCGGGAGGTCGCGGACCTGGGCCTTCTGCGCGAGGAACTTGAGGACCGCTTCGGCGAGCTACCCGAGCCGCTTCGCAACCTGATCGCGCTCCAGCAGGCGCGGATCAAGCTCGGTCAGGCGGGCGCGCGGGCGGTGACGTTCCGCGGCGGGCGGCTGGCGGTGACCCCGATCGAGCTCGATTCGGTTCGCGCCAAGCAGATCCGGGACGAGATCCCCGAGGCGCTGTACGAGTCGGGCAAGTCGCAGCTCTCGCTGCGGGTGCCGGACGATCCGGTCAAGCAATTCCCGGCCGTCGTCCGCGCGGCGGACGTACTGCTGGCAGTCACCCGGGCGGCTTAGCCGACGTGGGCCATCGTGTGCGTGAAATGGACCGACTCGATCGCCCACGGCCTGGTTACCCCCCGCGTAAGAAGTCCTGAAGCGTTTCGGCTGCTCGGCATCCGGGTCGCTACCATCCGGCCGCAGTGATGAAGTGGATGAAGACCATCATGGCGCTGGGCGCCTTTTTTGTGGGTGCTGTGGGACTGTCGGCGTGCGGCAGCAGCGTCTCCGGCGACGCCGTCGCCACCATGGCCGGGAACACGATTTCGACCCAGGCGTTCGACCACTGGATGTATGTGGCCGCGAAGGGGAACTCATCGCAGAGCCCCGGCTCGCCGGTCATCGTCCCGAACGACCCGCCGGGCTTCCAGAACTGCATCAAGCAGGTGCGCGAGCAGATTCCGTCGCTGGCCAAGCAGCCGGATAAGACGATCCAGAGCGACTGCAAGCAGCTGTTCACCTCGCTCTCGAGCCAGGTGATGGACTTCCTGATCCGCGCTTCCTGGTATCAGGCCGAGGCGGCCCGCCTGCACATCAAGGTCACCGACGCGCAGGTGCAGAAGGCGTTCCAGTCGGCCAAGCAGCAGCAGTTCCCGACCGCCACGGCGTTCCAGTCGTTCCTCAGCTCGTCGGGACAGACGCTCCAGGACATCCTGTTCCGGGTGCGGATCAATCAGATCTACACGAAGCTGCTGGCGCGCCACCAGACGACGGTGAGCGACGCTCAGATCAGCTCGTACTACACCTCCCACCCGTCGCAGTTCGGCAGCCCCGAGAAGCGGAACATCCGGATCGTGCGGACCAACAGCCTCAGCCAGGCGCAGGCGGCCAAGGCGGCCCTGGAGCGCGGCGACAGCTGGAACACTGTGGCGAGCAAGTACTCGATCGACTCGGCCACGAAGTCGAAGGGAGGGCTGCTCGTGGGCGTCACCAAGGGCGAGGAGGAGCAGGCCCTGGACACGGCCAGCTTCAGCGCCCCCGTGAACAAGATCATCGGTCCGGTCCACGGCCAGTTCGGCTACTACGTGATCGAGGTGACGAAGATCACCAAGGCGACCAAGCAGTCGCTGGCCAAGGCGACGCCGCTGATCCGCCAGATTCTCACCGGCCAGTCGCAGACCACCGCCCAGACCGCGGTCGACAATCAGGCCAAGAAGGAATGGCTGAAGAAGACCTCGTGCCGTAGCGACTTCGCGATGGCCGACTGCTCGGGCTACAAGGCGCCGGCCAGCTCGAGCACCGCCACGCCGACGACCACCACGCCGTAAGCCGGTGAGCTCCGGAGCGCCGGAGATCCAGCAGGCACTGGAGCGACTCGACGCGATCACCCGCAGGCTCCGGCGCGAGTGTCCGTGGGACCGCGAGCAGGACGAGCGGACGATCGTTCCGCACACCGTCGAGGAGGCGTACGAGCTCGCGGACGCGGCGCAGCGGCGCGACGATGCGAAACTGCTCGACGAGCTCGGCGACGTCCTGTTCCAGGTCCACTTCATGGCCCTGCTTTTGGAGGAGCGGGGCGCGGGCGACCTCGCCGAGGTGGCGGAGCACTGCACCGAGAAGCTGATCCGCCGCCACCCCCATGTGTTCGGCGAGGTGGAGGCGCGGACGGCGGGCGAGGTCCTGCGCAACTGGGACCAGATCAAGCAGGACGAGCCGGGACGCGAGCGAGGGCTGTTCGCCGAGGTGCCCGAGAACCTGCCCTCGCCGCTGTACGCGCGCAAGCTCCAGCGGCGCGCGGCCTCGAGCGGGTTCGACTTCCCCGGCGCCGAGGGGCCGATCCAGTCGACCCGCGACGAGCTCGCCGAGCTGGAGGCGGCCGGCAGCCCCGACGAGCGCTTCCACGAGCTCGGCGATGTGCTGTTCGCCGCCGTCAATGCGGCCCGCAAGCTGCGGGTGGATCCGGAGCTGGCGCTGCGCGCCGCGGCCGATCGGTTTCGCTCCCGAGTGCAGGCCGGGACCGAGCTGGCGGCATCGGACGGCCGGAACTGGAACGATCTCGGCTCCGACGAGCAGCTGGTGTACTACGCCCGCGCTCGGCTGATCGAAGGAGGATCGAGTCTCAATGAGCCAGATCGAGCACGTTCACGCCCGCCAGATCCTCGACAGCCGGGGTAACCCGACCGTCGAGGTCGAGCTCAGCCTGCGATCCGGCGCCTGGGGCCGAGCCGCGGTCCCCTCCGGGGCGTCGACGGGGGAGTTCGAGGCGACCGAGCTGCGCGACGGCGGTGCGGATTGGCTCGGCAAAGGGGTGACGAAGGCGGTCGAGAACGTCAACGGCGAGATCGCGACCGCGGTGCACGGTCAGGATGCCTCCAGCCAGGCGGCGCTCGACCGGATCCTGATCACGCTCGATGGGACCCCGAACAAATCGCGCCTCGGCGCCAACGCGATCCTCGCGGTCTCGCTCGCGGCCGCGCATGCTGCCGCCGCGGAGGAGCGCCTGCCGCTGTGGCGATACCTCGGGGGCGAGACGGCACATGTGTTGCCGGTGCCGATGATGAACGTGCTCAACGGCGGGGCGCACGCCGACAACCGGGTCGACTTCCAGGAGTTCATGATCGTCCCGGTCGGGGCGCGCTCGTTCGGCGAGGCGGTGCGGATCGGATCGGAGGTGTTCCACCACCTCAAGCAGACCCTGCACGACAAGGGGCTGTCGACGGCGGTCGGGGACGAGGGCGGATTCGCGCCCGATTTCAACTCCAACGAGGAAGCGCTCGAGGCGCTGATCGCGGGCATCAGGGCGGCCGGCTACGTGCCCGGCGACCAGGTGGCGGTGGCGCTCGACCCGGCGGTGTCGGAGTTCTACCGCGACAGTGCCTACGTGCTCGAGCACGAGGGCCGGACCCTGAATGCCAACCAGCTCGCGAGCTACTGGGCGGAGCTCGCCGGCCGCTACCCGGTCATCTCGATCGAGGACGGGATGGCCGAGGAGGACTGGTCGGGGTGGTCGACGCTCACCAGCCGGCTGGGGGACGAGTTGCAGCTGGTCGGGGACGACGTGTTCGTGACCAACACCGATCGGCTGAGGCGCGGGATCGAGAGCGGCGTCGCCAACTCGATCCTGATCAAGGTAAATCAGATCGGGACGCTCACCGAGACGCTGGCGGCGATTCGGATGGCGCGCGAGGCCGGCTACAGCGCCGTGATGTCCCACCGTTCGGGAGAGACCGAGGACGTCACGATCGCCGATCTCGCGGTCGCCACCAGCTGCGGGCAGATCAAGACGGGCGCGCCTTCCCGCACCGATCGGGTGGCCAAGTACAACCAGCTGCTGCGGATCGAGGAGGCGCTCGGGGCGGACGCGACGTATCCGGGTCGCACGGCGTTTCGCTGACGGTGGCGCAGCGTCTGTTGCAGCAGGAAGGAGCCGGCCCGCGTCGAACGAAGCGCTCAGGGGATGCCGCCAGCCCGCTCCGCATCGGCAACGCATCGCCGGCCTCGCCCGGCGCGCCCTCCGCAGGGCCCGCGGCGGGTCGTCCTGGGCGCGATGCGCGTCCGCTGGGACCGCGTCGGGCGCATCGGGCTGCTGGTGGTCCTGGTGGTCGTCGCCAGCGTGTACGCGCAGGACGCGCTGACGTACTTCTCGACCCGCGCCCAGGCCGATCAGCAGCAGGCGATCGTCAAGCACCTGGTCCAGGCCAACCGTCTGCTCGAGCGCCAGCAGCGGTGGCTCAACAACCCGGCGACGATCGAGCAGCAGGCCCGCGTGCTGGGGATGGTGCGGCCGGGGGAACGGCCGTATCTGGTGATCGGTCTGAGCGCGACCCACTGACGCGCGACGCCGGCCGCGGGGCGCGGCGATGAACCGCCGCGCGGTCGGATTCGAGGACCTGATCGGGCTATGGGAGGACGGCGGCCGGCGGCTCGCCGCCGCCGATGCCCCGGACCGGGTCGCGCTGGAGCGAGTCGCCGATGAGATTGTGCTGGAGCTCAGGCGCCGCCTGGGCGGCCCGTTCACGGTCCAAGAGCTCGCACAGCTGTATCTCGATCAGGGGACCGACTGGTGCTTCGAGATCGCGGTGCGGATGGCGCCGGAGAACCCCTCGGCCTGGGAGATCCCGACGGTGGCCGGGGCGGCGTTCGCGCGCTACGCGCACGAGGCGCTGGACTACCGCCGCGCGCGGGGACGCACGGAGGACTGATCGAGCGAGGTAGAGAGGGCGCGCTGGCGCGCGACCCGGGGGGTGGCCGCCGGCGCGCTGCGCGCGCAAAATCTCGCTCGCCGGCGGCGGTCAGAGCCGCCGTGGAGCTGAGGGTCCGCTGCGCGAACCAAATCCCCGCCACCCCTCGAAACAAGGGTCGGTGGGCGAGATTCTGCTCGGTTTGGCTTCCACTTGGCGGCCGCGGCCTAAAGGCCCAGCCCCACTTGGACGATCAACTGGTGATGAGCGATCTAACTTCCGTGGCGGGCTCGACCGGTCGCGGCGCCTGGCTGCGGGCACGTCGTATGGCAACCGCACTCCAGGGAGCTGGAGCGCGATGAACTCCGCGACGACCGTGGCCGTGCTCGTCTACCACAGCATCTCCACCCGAACCACACCAACTTTCGCCCGCCTGACGGTCGACCCATCTCTGTTCGCCGAGCAGATGGCGGCGCTCCGCGAGCAGAACCTCGACGTGATCCCGTTCTGCGAGGTGCCGGACGCACTCGCGGCCGGACGCGGCGCGGTGGCGATCACGATCGACGATGGCCTCGCCGACGCGGCCGAAAACGCCTGCCCGGTCTTGGCCGCGCTCGGGATGCCCGCGACGCTGTTCGTCCCCAGCGGCCACGTCGGCGGCCACCCCGGCTGGCTGCGCCGTGCGAACGGGCGGCGGCCGATGATGGGCCGGGAGACGATCACCTCGCTCGCCCGCGAGGGATTCGAGATCGGCTCCCATGGCCAGCTGCATATCGCGGCGGACCTCAACCCGCCCCGGCTCGTCGAGCGCGACGCTCGCTCCAGCCGGCTCGAACTCGAGGACTGCATCGGTAGCCCGGTGCCGAGCTTCGCCTATCCGTTTGGTTTTCACTCTGCGTCCGCCCGCCGCGCGGTACGCGCGGCCGGCTATCGACAGGCTTGCGCGGTCGGCGATCTGCCCGCCCGTGCCGGCGATGACCGCTGGGCGCTGCCGCGCCTGCACGTTTGGAACCACACCACCGCAGAGGAGCTGGTGGCGATGGTCACACGCCCGACTCCCCTCGCGGCGCGCGCTTGGAGGCGCTTCAAGCAGCGCGTCTGGTGTCTGGGCCGCCGATATGCCGGCTGGGGACCGCCCGAAGCGCGCCGCCTTGAGGGAGACCTTCGATAGCGCTCCCGGCCCAATCCGCGTGGCGGACGTCGACGTCGCGCAGCCGGTCGTCGACCTCGACTGCACGCGGCTCCCGCGATGAGCTTACGAACCAGCTCGCGCCGGCCGGATAACTACTCCGAGTCTTCGGAGTCCTCGCCGCCTGCGCGGCGGATCACGATCTGATCCTCCTCGATCGCGACCTCGACCGGACGGTGTCCGGCCCAGTACTCGGCATAGATGGGGTCGTCCTGGACGGCCGGGTCGAGCCACAGGCCATAGCCCTCCTCGCCGTGGTCGAAGGTCGCTTCGAGCGTGGTCGGCTTCTTGCGCGCGCCGCGCCCGCCACGACCGCCGCGCCGTCCGCGGCGCTTCGGCGCCCGGCGCTCGGTCTCATCCTCATCCTCAGCCTCCTCGTCATCCCCGGCGAGCTCGGTTTCGGCCGCCTCGAGCTCGGCGGCGATCAGGGCATCGTCCTCGGCGCGCAGGTCGATCTCGTCGTCGAAGTCGGTCGCCGCCGGGCCCTCCTCGTCGCCGCCGGGCTCGAGTCCCTGCTCGCGCTTGAAGGCCTGGATCTGCTGAACGGTGACCTCGAGCTGATGCGCGATCCACGCGTCGGTGCGTCCTTGACGGACCCACGTGCGGATCCGGTTGAGCTCAGGTCGTAACGATCGTCTCGCCATCGGCCGCGGAGACTAGTACAGGGGGCGGCCGGAGGTCCGCAATGGCAAATGCGGTCGGCCGTTGTTTGTTTGTGAGGGCGCAAACACGCTTGCCCAGCGCAGACCGATCTCGCTATGCTGGACGCGAGGGCAGTCTGCGCGCCTTTGTCGAGTCGGTGCGGTCGCGGGCGGTCTTTCGAAACCACAGGCAAGCAGGGAGGCAAATCCCATGTTGGTGCTGACCCGTAAGTCCAATCAGAGCATCATGATCGGCGACGACATCGAGGTCTCCGTGCTGGCCATTATCGGCGAGAAGGTGCGGATCGGCATTCAGGCTCCGCGCGACATCCCGGTGTTCCGCAAAGAGGTCTATCTGGAGATCCAGCAGGAGCGCGGCGGCGCCGCCAAGGGTGCCCGCGAGGAGGTCGACGCCGCTCTGCGAGGGCTCGGCGAGAGCTAAGCCAGCAGGCGGTACAGCGTCTCGAACATCGCCACCGTGACGATCACGGCGGTGGCGATCAGCGAGAACACGAGCAGCCAGAAGTGCACCGAGCTGCGCTTCTTCTGACGCGCCACCGAACGCCTCCGGGAGCGGACCACGGCCCGCTTGCGCAGGTTCTCCCTGCGGCTGCGGTCGAGCTGCATCTCGTGCCGGAACTCCTGCTCGAGCTGCGCGAGACTCTGGCGCATCTTCATCGCCATCGGCGTGCGAGCCTACCAGTTATGTGGACCTGGCCGACGGCCCGCCCGGGCAACATCCCAGGCCGGCCGCAGGCCGGCCATTAGAAAAATTAACGAACTACCTGGCCCTCGTAGACGCTCACGAAATGGAGATAGTTCTCGGCGACCTGGGACGCGGCCGCCTCACGGTCGCGATCGCCGGCCAGGAACGCCTTGAGCGCGTCCCACCAGATCGAGCGGCCGATCGCGAAGCCGATGAAGCCCTCCACCGGCGCCGCCATCCTGAGCCAGTGCTCGACCTTCTCGGTCGACGCGCCGCGGCCGAGCAGCACGCACACGACGCCCTCGCGGCCCTCGCCTGAGCGGGTCTGCTCGGCGAGCATCTCGGCCTCCTCGCGCTCGTCGACGCCCTCGATCTTCCAGATGTCGACCTCGACGCCGGCGTTCTGGATCGCCTCGATCGACTCGCGCATCAGCGCCGGGCGGAGCTCGGCGTCGTAGCGGTCGCTGTCGCCGTCGACGCTGGCCAGCTGGCCTTCGGTCGCCGGCACCAGCAGCTCGAACAGGAACTTCCGATCGTGCTCGTGCAGCCAGTCGGCGAGCCGCTTGAGCCGCTCCAGCTGGACCCTGTTCAGCTCCTCGTCGTCGTCGGGGTTGTAGCGGACGAGGACCTTGGAGAAGTCGGGATCGAAGCGCTCGATGTGCGCGCCGAACTCCTCGCCGTACTCGAAGTCGAACTCGTTCTGGCCCGACTTCTCGACCGGCATCGCAAGCTTGAGGCCGTGCTCGCGAGCGAGTTCGGGGATGTTGGAGCCGAACTGCTCGTCTACGAGCACCCCCGTCGCGCCTGCCTCGGCGCCGCGGCTGACCGCCTCCACCATGCCCTCGAAGATCAGCCGCTTGGCATCGGCGATCGTGTCGATCTGCTCGGGAGTGGGGTCACCCTCGATCCCGAACATCTTCTTTTGGAACGACCCACGGTGGTCGAACGCGAGGATGTAGAGCTTTCCGTCGTATCCCAGGGCCATCTGTCCGTCCTTCCGCGCGCGGTGTTCGTGTGCGCTCAGTCTACGGCGACACCCCTCAGTAGGCTGCCCCGCGTGGAGCACCGGTTCACAGGGCCCGCGTACACGATTGGTATCGAGGAGGAGCTGATGATCCTCGACGCCGAGTCGCTCGAGCTCGTCAACGCGATCGAGACCCTGCTGGAGCCCGCCCCTTCCGGCGAGATCAAGCCCGAGCTGATGGAGTCGGTGCTGGAGGTCTCAACCGACCCGTGTCCGAACACGGCGCAGGCCGGGGAGCAGCTGCGGGCGCTGCGCCGGCAGGTGGCGCAGACCGCGGGGGAGAAGAACCTGGCGATCGGGTCCGCCGGCACGCACCCGTTCGCGATGTGGGAGAACCAGCGGATCGTGGCGCGCCCGCGCTATCGCGACCTGATCTCGGCGCTGCGGTTTGTCGCCCGTCAGGAGCTGATCTTCGGGATGCACGTCCACGTCGGAATCGACGACCCCGACAAGGCGATCCACGTCGCGAACGGGATGCGCGTCCACGTCCCGGTGCTCCTCAGCCTGTCCGCCAATTCGCCCTTCTGGCGGGCCGGCGCCACCGGTCTGGCGTCGGTCCGCACGCCGATCTTCCGTGCCTTTCCGCGCGTCGGCATTCCGCCCACCTACACGGACTGGAGCGACTACGAGCGGCGGATCGAGTTCATGATCAGCTGCAAGGTGATCGAGGACTACACCTATCTCTGGCACGACGTCCGGCCGCATCCGGACTTCGGCACGGTGGAGATCCGGGTGATGGACTCCCAGACCCACCTCGAGCACGCGCTGGGGCTCGCGGCCCTCGTGCAGGGGATGGTCAAGGAGCTGTGCGAGCACTTCGACGCCGGCAAGCGGCTGTCGCGCTACCCGCACGAGATGCTCGACGAGAACAAGTGGCTGGCGGCCCGGCACGGCCTGGAGGGGGAGCTGGTCGACCTGCCGCACCCGACCCGGGTCCCGACGCGGGCGCTGGCGCAGCGGTTGCTCGACCGGATGCGCGAGCACTGCCGGGACCTCGGGTCAGAGGGCGAGCTGGGCGCGATCGAAGATCTGCTCGAGCGGGGCAACGGAGCCGCCCGTCAGGTCGTGGTGTACGAGGCAAACCACGATCTGCATGAGGTAGTGGCCGAGATCGTGGCCGCCACGGCGGTCTGAGCGGCGGTTATGGCGGGATGGCGTGGGCCTCTCGCGCGCCGCTTTACAATCATTTCGTGAGCAGCGGCGGTCCGGATCTCTTCGTGGTATGTAAGAGCTGTGGGTCGGAAATAAGTCCCTACATCACGGAGTGCCCGTACTGCGGCAGCCGGGTGCGCAAACGTGCGCCCAAGCTCGACAGGGAGGGTCGGGTGGCGGAGAAGCGCAAGCGCCGGCGGCCACCCAGTCCCTCGCTCCCGCGCCTGCGCAGCGGCGAAATCCCCGGGATCCGCGCCGAGTCGCGGCCGTACGCGACGATCATCCTCGTCGTACTTGGGCTCGCGGGCTGCCTGGTGTGGCGTACGGGACTGATCGGTCTGGACCACATCGCGGTCGTCGGCAAGCCGGGCTCTGAGTGGTGGCGGCTGCTCAGCGCGCCGTTCGTCTACGACAACACCGGGTACGCGTTCGTGGCGATCGGCACGATCGCGGTGTACGGATGGTTGCTGGAGCGCCGGCACGGGCCGGCGCCGGTGATCGCGCTGTTCCTGGTCGGCGGCGTGGGCGGGATCGCGGCGACCGCCGCGGCGTATCCGTTCCCCATCGCGCTGGGCGGCAACGGAGCCGCGCTGGCGCTCCTGTGCGCGTGGGCGGTCCCCGACCTGCTGGCGCTGCGGGCCGGGGAGGAGATCGAAGGCGATCTGCTAGGCACCGCCGTGATCGCGGTGGTGGTCGCGCTGATGCCGCTCGCGGCCAGGGACGCCAGCTGGGTCGCCGCCGGCGTCGGCGTCGTGCTGGGGCTGACGATCGGGCTGCCGCTGGCGCGGTTGCAGGAGCGCTAGAGGCTGGCGGCGCGCGTGGGCGGGCGCCGCCGGCGGTGGCGGCGTGGTGGTCCGGGACGGCGTTTGTGGGCCGCGCCGGGGTGCGGTGGCGGCCGGGTGGTCCGGAGACCGCGTTGTGGGCCGGCGCCGGGGGTGCGGTGGCGCCGGGTGGTCCGGAGACCGCGTTGGGGGCCGGCGCCGGGAGCCTGGGCGACGCGGACCGACCCGGACCTGTTCAAATGCACAAATCGTGCGGGCGGGCGGCCGATCTGGGCTGTTCGACATGGTTTTCGTGTTTGATTGCCCATGCCGGTGGGAGGTGGGCCTCGCTTTGGGCGATCGAGCAGGAAGATGTGCCCACCGTTGGCGGTCTCGTGAAGCGTTCTAGGTCACGCTGATCGTCCCCGCGGGGCCCTGGACGAGACGCCCAAGGACCCAGCCGGGGATCGCGCCGGCGCGGTCCGGGGGCAGCGCGGCGAGCAGACCGCCGGATGTCATCGCGTCGGTGCTCAGCCAGCGGCGAGCTTCCGGGATGGCGGAGGCGAAGGTGGCGAACTGCTCGGCGTGGGCTCGGTTGCGACGGGTGCCACCCGCGACCGCGCCCCCCGCCGGGTCGGCGAGCAACTCCAGCACGCCGTCGATCGCGGGCACGGCATCGGCTTCGACCTCCGCGGCGAGCCCGCTGGCCAGCGCCAGCTCGTGCAGATGTCCGAGCAGGCCGAACCCGGTCACGTCGGTCAGCGCGTGCGCGTTCGCGGCACGCGCGGCCAGCGCCGCGTCGCGGTTCAGCGTCGTCATCACCTCGACGGCTTCTCGGAGTGGCGCGCCGGGAATATTCCGTTTGAGCGCCGTCGAGACCGCGCCCACCCCGAGCGGCTTGGTCAGCACGAGCGCGTCGCCTGGCTGCCCGCCGGCATTCGTCAGCACCTGATCGGGATGAACGATGCCGGTCACCGCGAGCCCGAACTTCGGCTCGGCGTCCTCGATTGAGTGACCTCCGAGGATCGCGACGGCAGCCTCGGTGGCGATAGCCGCGGCGCCGCGGAGGATCTCGCGCAACACGTCTGCGCCGAGGTCCTGCAGCGAGAACGCCACCAGGTTGAGCGCGCTGACCGGCGTGGCCCCCATCGCGTAGATGTCCGACAGCGCGTTGGTCGCGGCGATCCGCCCGAAGTCGAACGGGTCATCGACGATCGGAGTGAAGAAGTCCACCGTGTGCACGAGCGCGAGGTCGTCCCGTAGCCGGTAGACGCCCGCGTCGTCGGCGGTGTCGAAGCCGACCAGCACGTTGGGATCCTGCGATTCGTTCAGCCCGGCCAGCAGCGGCCCGATCGCCGCCGCCGGCAGCTTGCAGCCGCAGCCGGCGCCGTGCGAGAGCGATGTCAGCTCGACGACCACGCACGTATGATCGCAGTGGTGGACCGCGCCTACTCCGACGCCGACCTCGATGCCGCGATCGCCGCCCTGGGTGATCCGGGACGGCTGCGGGAGGCGCAGGAGATCGTGGAGCGCTCGGCGCCGTCGCTGCAGCGGGTGCTGGCGAGCGCACTGGAGGAGGGCGGCTGGTTCGACACCGCCCACGATCAAGCGGTGCGCGAGGCCACCGGCGAGGAGGATCCGGGCCGGCGAGAGCGTGCGGTGCGGACGCTGCTGGCGGAGGAGACGCGGCTCGGGATGCTGGTCGGCGTCGCGGTCGGGTTCGAACTGGCGCGCGAGCTCGGGCCGTTGAATCAGACAAACAAACAGGAGGATTGATCGACGATGGAAGTTCGCTTTCTCGGCCACGCCTGCTTCACGCTGTCCGATGGCGATGCGACGGTGCTCATCGACCCATTCCTGAGCGGCAATCCGAAGGCCGCGATCGCCGCCGAGGACGTCGCGGCAACCACGATCCTGCTCACCCACGGACACTCCGACCACATCGGTGACACGGTCTCGATCGCGAAGCGCACGGGGGCGCCGGTGGTGGCGATCGTCGAGCTGGCCGGGGAGATCGGTGAGGAGGGTGCGGATGTCCGCGACCCGAACCTCGGCGGCACGGTCAGGTTCGATTGGGGCTGGGTCAAGCTCGTGCCCGCCTGGCACACCTCGACCACCCCGAAGGGGACCGTCAACACACCCGCCGGGCTGCTGATCAACTTCAACGACACGATCGTCTACCACCTCGGCGATACCTCACTGTTCTCGGACCTGCAGCTGGTGGGCAAGCGCCACCCGATCGACTTCGCGCTGATGTGCATCGGCGGCCACTACACGATGGATCGCACCGATGCGGTCGACGCCGCCCAACTGGTCGGCGCCAAGACCGTGATCCCGTGCCACTACAACACGTTCCCGCCGATCGAGACTGACGCGCTGGCGTTCAAGTCCGACGCCGAATCGGCGGGCCATGCGAACGTGGTCGTGCTCGAGCCGGGTGAGACGCACTCGGCATGACGACCGCGATCGTCCTGATCCAGGCCGAGCGATCCGCCCTGGCGACCCTGGGTGGCGAGCTTGCCGACCTCGACGGGGTCGCCGAGGCGTACTCGGTGACCGGGGACTGGGACTTCGTCGCGATCCTCCGCCTGCGCGAGCACGACCAGCTCGCGCAGGTCGTGACCGGCCAGCTCTCGCAGCTCGAGGGGGTCAGCCGGACGCAGACGATGGTCGCGTTCGGGGTCTACTCGCAGCACGATCTCGAGGCTCTGTTCTCGGTCGGTCAGTAGGGCGTGGCGCGGGCGCCGGCGGGGAGGGCGCGGGCGCCGGCGGTTGACGTGGCGCGGGCGCCGGCCGGGCCCAGGGGTCCATCTGGAGGCGGGCTGGCACACTGCGCGCGTGCGAGTCGCGGTCGTAGCCGAGTGGTACCCGTCGCCGTCGGACCCCGTCCATGGGGTCTGGGCGCACCGCCAGGCGGTGTCCGCGATCTCGGCCGGCGCCGAGGTGCGGGTGCTGGCGCTGCGCCGGCCGGTGCCGCCGCTCGCGGTGGCGAGGCGGCTGGCCCGGTTCCCGCCGGATCCCGCGGCGCTTCGCGAGTGGGCGCGCGGCGCCCGCCAGTCGCTGCGGCCGATGACGCTCGACGGAGTGCAGGTGCAGCCGGTGGCGTGGCTCGGACCGCCGCGACCGATCTCGTACGGCAGCTGGGGATACTGGATGGCGCCGCCGCTGGAGCGGGCGCTCGACCGTCTCTACGACGCGTGGCCGTTCGAGGTCCTGCACGCGCACTGCCTGGCTCCGGCCGGCCACGCCGCCGCGCGGTGGATCCGGGGCCGGCCGGCGGAGCGGCGCCCCGCCTTCGTCGTCTCGGCGCACGGCCCCGACATGATCCACGTGCCGCAGCGAAGCTCGGTCGGGCGGCGGGCGTGCGTCGCCGCGTTGCGCACCGCCGACCTCGCCCTCGCCAACAGCATGTGGGCGCGGCGGCGCTGCGAGGAGCTCGCGGGGGGGCCGCTGCGAGTGTCGGTCGTCCACCTCGGCGCGGATCTGGTCGCGAGTCCGGCATCGCGGAACGGCGAGCCGCGGCTGGTCACGGTCGCGCACCTGCAGGCGCGCAAGCGCCACGACGTGGTGCTGCGAGCGCTCGCGCAGCTCGATCCGCCGCGGCGCCCCCGCTACCTGGTGATCGGCGACGGCGAGTGTCGTGAGCCGCTGGAGCGGCTTGCGCTCGAGCTGGGCCTCGGGGACCGCGTGCGATTCCTCGGTCAGCTGCCCAATGAGCAAGCGGTCGCGCAGATGGCGGCTTGTGATCTGTTCGTGATGCCGGGGGTCGAGGAGCCGTTCGGGGTTGCCTTCGTGGAAGCCATGGCCGCCGGCGTGGCCGCGATCGGCGGGCGCGGGGAGGGCGGCCCCGAGGACATCGCGGCCGCCGGGGAGGGGATGGTGCTGGTGGCGCCCGGCGACGTCGGCGAGCTCGCGTCCGAGCTCGAGCGGCTGTGCACCGACCGCGTCGAGCTGCGGCGCCTAGGCGCCGCGGCCCGCGCCACCGCCGCCGCGAACTTCACCTGGGAGCTGTGCGGGGAGCGGACCGTGGCCGCCTATCGTGAGGCGCTCGCGCTCGCGGCAACTCGCGCGCGACGATGAGCGCCAACGCCGAGGTGTTGCTGCTTTCGCTCGGGACCACCGAGGGGCTGCGGGTCGCCGATGCGCAGCTGGCGTGGATGCTCGAGCAGGCCGGCGCCTCAGTGGCCGTGCTCGGCACGCGGATCGGCGCGACGGACCGGCTGCGGCGGGGGTATCCGGTCAATGACATCGTCGAGGCGATCGCGGCGCGGCGTGCGCTCGAGGCCGGGCTGCGGCGACACCGCCCTCGTGCGGTGGTGTTCTCCACCACCACCGCGGCGATGCTCGCCGGCCGGCCGGAGGCTCCGTTTGCGGTGTGGCTGGATTCGCCGGCGCGGCTGAACCGTCCCGGCCGCCGCAACGCGGTGTTGCACCTGCTCGAGCGCCGCCAGCTGGCGCGGGCTCGGCTCGTGCTGCTGCAGAGCCCGCAAGCGGCGGCGGCGCTGCCCGCGAGCGCCAGCCCCTCGCTGGTCGTCTCGCCACCGATCCCTCCCGCGCCGTCGCACATCGGCGCCGGCTCCCGTGAGCCGTTGGTGGTCGGCTACACGCCCGACCCGAAGGCCAAGAGCCTGGCACTGCTGTGCGCAGCGTGGTCTGCGACCAACGCGCCGGGCACGCGCATGATCGTCACCGGGATCCCGCCCGCGCGGGCTCACGCGTTTCTCCAGCGGCGTGGTTTATCGCTGCCCGCGAACCTCGAGCTCGCCGGCATGGTGCCCCAGGCCGAGTTCCGCGCGCTGCTCGGTCGGGCCCGCGCGTTCGTGAGTGCCGCGCGTTGGGAGGACTTCGGCCTGGCGCCGCTCGAGGCGCTCGACGGGGGCGCAGCGCTGGTCTGCGCGCCAGCCGGCGGTCCGTTCCCCGCGCTGGCGATCGCCCGTGACCTGGCGCCGCAGTTCGTGGCGGCGGACCGCAGCCCGCGGGCCCTCGCCGACGCGCTGGAGGCGGCGCTTGCCACGCGCGAGTCCGAGCTCGCGGCCTACCGGGAGGCCGCCCGTGCACGGCTGGCGCCGTACCGGCTGGAGGCAACCGTGAAGCGGCTGCGCGACGACGTGCTGCCGGTGCTGCTGCGGGGGTAGAGCTCCACCGGCGGAGCGGGTCCTGGTCAGCGGCCGCGCCGATGCGCGGCGGTGATCACGGCCGAGACGAACGCGTCGACATCGCGCCCATCGGTCGCCGCATCGATCGCGCGGCTCTCGGCGCCCATGCGCCGGCGCAGCGCGTCATCGGAGACCAGCCGGGCCAGTGCGCCACTGATCTCCTCGACCCGGTCGGGCTCGATCAGCAGCGCGTTCCGGTGCTCGATCGCGACATCGCCGACGGCGCCGGCGGCGCGGCTGCAGATGATCGGCAGCCCAGCGGCGGCCGCCTCGCGGATCGCCACGCCGAACGGCTCATATGTGCTGACGAACGCGCCGATGTCAGCGTCGGCGTACAGCTGCGGCAGCTCGCTCGGCGCCACGTGGCCACGGAAGCGGACGGGCACCCCTAGCCGCTCGCCGAGGCGCCGTAGCTCGGACTCGAGGAAGCCGGTCCCGGCGATCTCGAGCCGGGCCTGGTCGGGCGAGAGCGAAGCCTGCGCGAACGCCTGAAGCAGGGTGGCGAAGTTCTTATCCGGTACGAGGCGCCCGACGCTGATCACGGTCAGCGGTCGCCCTCCGTCCGAGCTCCGTGAGATCCGGCCGGCCGCCGCGGCGCGGACACGCTCGAGGTCGGCCGACTGCAGCGCTACCGCGATCCGCTGCGGCCCCACGCCGAATCTCAGCAGCCGCTCCCGCGCGGCCGAGCTCACCGCGATCACGCCGTCGGCAAGACGCGCGACCCGGCGATGAAGCGCCTGCTGGGCGGGCGACAGCATCGCGTCCATTCGGGGGGTGCACTCGGTCAGCACCACATAGGCGCGCCCGTGGACGCGGCACCACCCCAGTGCGCGCAGCGAGGCCGGTCCGTATTCCGAGACGACCACGCAATCGGGGTCTGCACGGCGCAGGGCCCGCTCGAGCCCGCGCGGCCAGAGGATCGGGGTCCGGCCGGGGCGGCTGTGCTGCCAGGACCGCAGGTGGCGCGCCGGGTAGGGATGCTCGCTTGCGAACCACTCCGCAGCGACATTCCAGCTCGGCTGCCGCGCCGACTGGTAGATGACCGACAGCTCCAGCTCATCGCGCTCGTGCAGGGCGCGGAACAGAGGCTCGCGGTACGGCGCCGGAGCGGGCGGCACGATCACCAAGCGAAGCGGCGGGCGAGGCTCCCCCATCGGCAGGGGCAAGCTTGGCACAACCACAGCCGCCGCCGGCTGGCGGGATGGACGCGGCGCCAGCGGGTGCGTGGGCGGCGCTCACTCCGGACGCAGTCAGTCCAGTCTCAGGGCAAACAACGCGGTTCGATGGCTTCCGGCTGGGCCGGATACCGCCAGCTCGAGCTGTCTGACGTGCTGGCGGCGCAGCTTACGAAGCTCCTGGCTGGTGAGAACGAGCGACAGGGTGGCGGCGTTTGCGCCATGGACCTGGTGCAGCTCCGTGCTCGTGCGGGCGAGCACCGTGGGGCGGCTTGCCACGCGCTCGAGGCTCGCGGAGACGCGGCCCAACCTCGAGCAGGTGACTCGCACCTGCAATCGGAGCCGACCCCGAGACAGTGATTGGCGAGCAATCCGTCCGAGGTCGAGGCTCGGGGCTTTGCCGTGAGGAGTGCCGGGGTTCGATCCCGGCCAGCCCGTCGGGGGCGGCGGTGGCCCGGCCGGCGGTCCGCTCAGGGCGGCCGGTGCGACGTCCAGTGCGCCTGAGGTCTCCCCGACGTTGCCCGCGAGGTCGGTGGCGGTGAGCTCGACGGTGTAGGACCCGGCGCTCAGCGACGGGATCGTGAAGGTGTCGTTGCCGTAGGGGAACTGCGCGGCGGCGGAGTAGACGCTCTGCGTCCCACTGAGGACGTTGATCACCACGTTGGAGATCTTTGACAGTGAGAAGGGCATGCTGACTGTGCCGCTCTGCGCGCTGGTGCTCAGCAGGTTGAGGGCGGGTGGCGTTGTCAGGTCTGACTCGAAATGCTGGGCGGTCATGCAGTAGACCGGCGCCGAGGTGCGCTGACAGAGCTGTTGCAGGAAACCGGTGACAAGTTGGTGATAGGACAGTGTGTCCTCCTGTCCCGGCTCGTACAACGACCAGGCACCGGTGTCATATGAGGGCACCTCGGACTCGGCCTCGGCATTGCCCGAGTTGAACAGCGCCTGTGCCTCGCTGTCACCGCTGGCGTGCGCGTAGTCGTAGAGGCCGATCAGCGTCTGCAGGAAGCCGTTGAGGACCGCTTCGCCAGGGTTGAACGAATAGAGCACGAACCGTGTGCCGAGGGCGGTCGGCACGGCAACTCCCTCGGGAGGGGGCTGCTGGAGAATCGCCAGCGCCTGGTGAGCGATCGACAGATAGTTGGTTGCTGCGGTGGGCTGAGCCTGGGAGTCGCTCGCGGCGGCCGCGCGGGTCAGCGCCTCGATCGCCGTCGCCCTGCGACATCGCGCTGGTCCAGGGTGGACTGCCGTTTTCGAACTGGAACAGGTACTCCCAGGTCAGCGCTCCGTCGCGTGTGGCGGCGAGCGGGATCATCTCGTCGACCAGCGAGAGCATCTGCGAGTAGTCGCTGGGGCCCGCCGTGTAGAGGCCGTCGGCCTTCCCGAAGGTCCCCAACACCTGCAGCTGGATGCCCTGACCGGGGTAGTACTCCCACACGATCTGAGAGCCGCTGAACTCGATACGTTGCCCGCTCGTGGGGATCGTGCCGGTGCTCCACCACTGCTGGTTGCGCGACAGAGTGAGGAAGATCTCCGGCAGCCGCGAGGGCGTCATCAGCCCGGCGGTGGCGAACGCCTCGGTGTTGGCAATCACCCGCGCCCAGCTCGACGGCCGGCGTGCCGGTGAGCGTCGCCTCCGCTGCAACGGTGGTGTTCCAGATATTCAAATCCGTGGAGTAGTCCGAAGAAGAAATCTGTCCTTGCGCGAGCAGACCGGCAAGCACTCCCGGCACCGCCGACGCCGCTGCATCTGCCGCCTCACCTGTCCCAGGCGTGACCGCCGCCCCGCCCGTCTGCGGGACCGCCGCCCCGCCCATCTGCGGGACCGCCGCCCCGCCCATCTGCGGCACCGCAAGCGCTCCACTCCCGGTGCTCGCAACAAACGGATCTGAACGTACTGCCACATGACCATGGCTGCCCAGCACGAGCACCTGCGCCGCCCGCGCTCCGCCCGGAAACGACAGCGCGAGGACGAGCAGCGTTGACAGCACCGCACCCCGGGCCAACTTGCCGACCGAACATCTCCGGCTCCTGTCGGGGTGGGTACCCGTCCTGGCGGATGCCATGCGGGCCACCCCGTGTGGGGCCATCCACCGGGGCGGCCATCAAGCGGGACGGCCATCAAGCGGGGTGGCCCGTCAAGCGGGTCGCGCCACCGCAATCAGCCTCGAGCGATACCGTGGGCTCCAGGCCCGCGCGCGAACCAGCTCGCGTGGTCCTTCCAGTCGTGCGCCATCAGCGCGCCGCCGGTGACGATGACGGCGAGGAGCGGCGAGCGCGGATGACGGTCGACGATCAACCCGACGCAGGCGAGCGCCGCGACCACGGAGCCGGTGGCGCCGTGGTGGCATCGCTGTCCGAGGATCCAGACGCGATGGCGCAGCGCGTCGTATTCAACGACTCTCCGCTTGGGATATGCACCCGTCCGTGGCACTGCTGCCCCCACATCTTCAGGCCCCGTATCGGCCTCTATCCTAAGAACGTGAGTCGTCGCGTCGGTTTTCTGGCACTTGTGCCCCTTTTGTTGTCGATCGGCGCGTGCGGGGGCTCTTCGCACTCCACTACGGCCCAGAGCAGCTCTGCGAGTACCTCAGCGGCGGCGAGCTCGTCGACGACGAGCGCTGGCAGCTCCACCGTCCCCCGCGCCACGACCACCGCCCCCACCACGACCCCGGCGGCCACGACCGCGCCGGAAGGCCAACCCACGACTTCCCGCGCGGGCCAAACCACGACCGTCCCGCCGAGCGGCGGTGCGGCCGTGGGGCCCGGGAGCACGAGCCACGGAAGGGCGAAGCAGACCGGCGGCTCCACCGACGTGCGAGTCCCCGCCACGTTCACGATCCGAGCCGGCGGCCGGCTTGATCCGCAAACGGTGTCCGCCCCAGCCTTCCTGGCGGTGCGCGTCACGGTCAGCTCCGCGGACGGTAGGGCACACCACGTCGTCGTGGATACGCCGGCACCACACACGCTGTCCGTCCCCGCCGGCGGACGCGGGTCGATCCTCATCTCCGGGCAGCGAGCCGGCCAATATCCAATCGACATCGACGGCAGCGCGCGGGGGGCGCTGCTGATCGGGGGCGAGCCGGGGCCCTAGAGATGACTGATTCCTTTTGCCGCACCCACGGAGGGCGCGCACGACGCGGCGCCGGATCGCCCCACGGCCACCCCCGTAGCGCTGCTACCGGCTTCGTCCGCGTGCACCCTCGCGCTGTGCGGCCGGCTCGGCGTCCGGCCTCGCTTGTACCGTCCGTGCGCGAGTCCTCCGGCTGCTTGGTCGTGCACACCCCCGCGGGCACGCCAATTCGGAATCACTCATCTACTAGCAGTTTGCGATCACGAACGACGTCTCCGGAGGAGCGGTCCCAACGTGCCGCGATGTCTGACGCCGAGCTTCGAACGCGCTGGCTACATGGAGCGTGTCAGATAAACAGAGGGCGTTGTTCGAACGTGGCAGACGTGGGCCATCGAGTCACTGCTATAGAGCGATTCGATGGCCCACGTCCGGCGCTCGCGACTCTCAGGCACAGGTGCGGACGCGGCCGGCGATCACCGCCGCCGCCGGACGGCGCCGCGGGCGGACCACGGCCGCCGCCGAACCGCCCCGCGGACGGATCACGGCCGCCGCCGGACCGCGCCGCGGGCGGACGGCCTGGTGGGAGCCGGGGTGAGCGGCACCGTGGAAGACGTCCCGCGCCAGGGCCACAAAAGAGCTGCCGGACGTTTACCCGTGTGGGGCAGTGAAACGTCCCGGGGAAGCTGCGCGGGGTTCGAGCCCGTGGACGTTAATCATGAAAGTCGGTTATCGGAGCCCGCGGTCGACGTCGCGCCCCGGGCTCGCGGTCGACTTCACGCCATGGCTCGCAGCTCCCGCGTCAAACCGGACGTGGAATCAACCATCTAGCCCCTGGCTGGGGCCAGCCGCTTCTCAACCAATCCGCGACCCCATCTCGGCGCCTCAACCAATCCGCGACCCCACCTCGGCCCCGCGATCTGGCCGGAGCAGGACGACTCCCAGCTGATCGTCCAGCGCGCCCAGGACGAGGACCTCGGAGGAAACGGGACCGATGCGGCGCGGCGGGAAGTTCACGACGGCGACGATCAGGCTGTCTTCGAGCTCCGCGCGCGAGTAGTTGGTGATCTGCGCCGAGGAGCGCATGACGCCCACCTCGGGCCCGAAGTCGATCGTGAGCTTCCACGCCGGCACCCTGGCCTCGGGAAAGTCGTCGACCGCGACGATCTTGCCGACGCGCATGTCGACGGCGTTGAAGTGATCGATGTCGATCACGGACCGCCTACGACGCAGGCGGTGGGTTGGTGGCGCCCGAGTCGCCGGCGCCCGGGTCCCCGATGCCCGAGCTGTTCGTGCCATCGCCGCTGGGGTACGTGCCCGGATCATTCGACCCGCCCGGCGTGGTCGTCGTCGGGGTGGTGGTGGTGCTCGGCGGCGGCGTGGTGGTCGTGGTGGGGTCGGTGGTGGTGGTCGTGGTGGTCGTGGTCGGGTCGGTGGTGCTCGGAAGGGTCGTGGTGGTGGTCGTGGGCGCCGGCAACGTCGTTGGTGCGGGCTCGGTCGTCCCGGCGTTCGCGCTGTTGCCGACCGCCGTGCTCGGCAGCACGGTCGCGTCGGTCTGGGTCTGCGTGCGGCCGGGCGGCGCTGTCGGCGGCTTCTTCTTGGCGAGGGGCTTCACCGCCGGCTTGGGAGTTGCTGCCGCCACCAGCGTCGTCTTCTTGGGAGCCGCAGACTTCTTCGCCTTGTGCGTGACCTTGTGCGTGATCGGGGGCGGAGGGGTCTTCAGATTGGCGAAGTCATGCCGCGAAGGATGCGAGGCCACGTGGACCACCGGGACGTAGGCCGGGGGAGGCGGGGCCGGAAGCGCCGCGTGGGCGGTGCCGTGGTGGGCGGGCCCGGTCTGGTCTACCTCGACCGCTCCGGCGGTGACGAGTGCGGCGGCGGCGAGGCCGGCGGCGGCCTTGGTCGCGATCGCGCCGATGCCGGCCGAGACGAAGCCACCCGCGGTCGATCCAACGACGAGCGTCCCGCCGGCGGCGGTTCCGGCCGCCGCCCCAGAGCCGGCCGCCCCGGCGCCGGAGCCGGCCGCCGTCGCGCCCGAGCCGGCCGAGTGGCCGAGGTGGGTGAGGGCGAGCTTCTTCAGGATCACGAGCGGGCCAACCGGCAACAGGGCGGCGAGCGCCTTGTTCGTCTCCTTGAGCTGCCCGCGGAACGTCTCGCAGCGCGTGCAGCCGCGCAGGTGGCGGCGTACCAGCGGAGAGGGGCGGCGCTGGAGGCCCTCGGCGATCTCGCCGAGCTCCATCCGCACCTCCTCGCAGGACAGCACGCGCGCCTCGGCGGCCTCGGCCAGCGAGATCCGTGCCCGCACCAGGAGCGACTTGACGCTCGGCACGGTCGTCTCCATTGCCTCGGCGATCTGCTCATAGGAGAGCGCGTCCATCTCCCGCAGCACGAGCGCGGTCTTCTGCGTCTCGGGGAGCTCGCTGATGTCGCCGACCAGCAGCCGGAACTCCTCGCGCTCGTGGACCTTGTCGGCGGTGCTCGCGCCATTGTCGGAGAGGTGGCCGTCCATCGAATCGACCCCGACCGCCTGGATCCGCCGCAGGTGGTTGAGGCAGCGGTTGCGGGCGATCCGGTACAGCCACGGCCGGGCGTTGATCGGGCGATCGTCGGCGAGCATCGCGTTGAACGCGGCGGCGAGCACCTCCTGCAGGACGTCCTCCGCATCCTCGCGTGAGCCGAGCAGGTGGCGGCAGAAGGCCAGCAGCCGGGAGCTGTAGCGACTGACGAGCACCTCGAACGCCGTCTGGTTTCCGCGTCGCACCAGCGCGACGAGACGCTCGTCGGACTGGAGCCTCAGCAGCGGCGAGCGTCCGTGCAGGCCGAGTGCCCCGGAGTATTTCAGTGCTGAGACTTCCATTCCGCGGTCAGAGGGCCCAGGCCGGCGCGAGGACCCTCGTAAGCAGGACACGGTAGCAGCGCATTAGTTGCGGTTTAGCCAGGAATAATCACGTGTGCGATTAACATCCGACCGGCGCCCGGGTAGACAAACAGGCAAAGTCCGCGCACTTAAAATGCGCTGCTCGCAAGAGCTTGCGGGTTCGAGTCCCGCCCCGGGTATCCGTCTCGCCCCCCGGCCGGTGCGCCTACGCAGCAGTCGCGGCGCGGTCGGCGCGTGCGCTCGTGAGCGCGAGACCGTCCAGTATGAGCTCGGCGAGTGCGCGGTCGCCGGTGATCTCGAGGCCGTCACGGTCGCGATCGGGCGAAAACGCGCTGATCCACGCGGCGCTGTCGCCGCGCACTCTGGCGGCGGGATCCTCCGCTGGCCGTTCGGCCAGCGTCACGCGGTCGCCGGAAAGCGTGAACGAAAAGCTGGCCGCCTCACCGTCCTGGCGGCCGTCGACGATCGTGAACTCGACCGTAGCCCGCGCTCCCGAGGGCTGAACGAGACCCGGGGCCAGCCTGAAGATCGCACCGATGTCGACGCTCTCCGAGGCCCGGGGCGGTCCCCACGCCCATTCGTAACCCCAGCGGGCGAGCTCGGCGAGGATCGGCATCAGCTCGCGAGCGCGCTCGGTCAGCTCGTAGTCGACGCGAGGGGGAACCTCGCGATAGCGCTTCCGAGTCAGCATCCCGTCGGCGACCATCCGGTTCAGTCGCGAGCGGAGCTGCTCGGTCGAGATGCCCGGGAGGACGCGCTGGAGCTCAACGAACCGGCGCGGGCCGGCCGCCAGGTCACGGACGATCAGCAGCGTCCATTTGTCGCCGACGAGGTCGAGCGCGCGTGCGTCCGGAGACCACTGGTCGTAGGGATGGCGTTTGGGCGGTGGAACGTGAGGAATCGGGACGCCTCCCGGCGGGAAACCTACCTACCAAGTTCGAGTCTAACGGACTGCTTGCGACCGCAAGCCAATTCGCGAAGTTTTGGCGCGAGTTTTCCGGCTGTCGGTCGTTTACGGTCGTATGGGAGAACTGATCGTGCTAGCCGAGCGCCGCGCGGACCGTTCCCGGCCCACCGGAGGCCCGCGTCCCGCGTTCTTCTTCGATCTCGGTTGCCCGTTCTCCTACCTCGTCGCCGAGCGGGTCGAACGGGTCCTGGGAGACATCGCGTGGATTCCCACCGCGGGGGCGTTGCTCCGGCAGGGCGCGCCGTGGTCACATCCGGCGGCGGTGCGCGCCCGCGCCGAGACCCTGGCCGTCGGACAGCGGGTCCCGCTCGTGTGGCCGGACAGCTTTCCCGCCGAGACCCCGGCCGCGCTCCGGGCCGCCGCGCACGCGGGCGAGCTCGGCGCGGGATCCCGCTTTGCGCTCGCCGCCAGCCGCCTGGCGTTCTGCGGGGGATTCGACCTCGAGGATCCGGAGATCCTGGCCGAGGCAGCGGCCGCCGCGGGGATCGGATTGGAGGATTGCCTGCGGGCCGCGGGTGACCCGAGGCGTGACGAGGAGTTGCGCGCGACCGCGCGCGGGCTGCTGTCCCGAGGGGTGCGGCGGCTCCCAGCGATCCGCATCGGACGCGACTTCTTCGACGGTGATGGTGCGCTCGCGGAGGCCGCCGCGTCGCTGCGCTCGCGCCCGCTGTTCGCGGTCTAGCCGCCCGGTTTGACGACGTCGCGCAATGGGGAAGGGTCCAGCCTGATCGGGATCAAGCGGTGGCCGCGGCCGGCGCGCCCGAGCGGCGCTCCTTCGCCGAAGAAGTCTCCGGGCCTGCGGCGAGCCGCTCTTCGCGCCGGTGGCGCTTGACGCGGATCCACTCGCGCCGGGGCAGTCCGGCGAGCACCGGGAAGGTGTTCGCCTCGGCTCGGATGGCCGTGCCGCGCCGGCGCTCGAGGACCAGAAGCGACGCGAGTACGAGGAAGGCGCCGAGCAGCTGAACGATGCCGAACCGGTTCGCCGACGCCACGCCGAGCGGATCAAGCGCGCCACCACTGGCCAGCGTGAGCCCGATGCCGGCGCTTGTCGTCATCAGCGCAGCGGCGCTGCGCCGGTGACGTGCAGTCGGCCGGCTCGCTCCGAACGCTGGTCGCATTCTCTCAGCGGCGATCCGCCTCGACCCGGTGACTCTGGAGCGCAACCGCGCCGTTGCCGGCCAATCCTGCCGGCGGTAGTAGACGGTCACGGGCACGCCGCCGATGCCCTCGCATCGTTCGCGGCGATGTTCGGATGGCCGACTGACGGTGTCGCCGAGAAGCCGCTGGAAGGCGTCCGTCGCGAGAACGTACTCGTCGGCGGGGATCGAGTTCTTCAACAGCCGATGGGCGACGGTCACATCCTCGCCGAGCAGGTTCTCGATCCCGCCCAGCCGCGCCATCACGGCCTCGCCATGATGGAGGATGACCTTGAGCTTCAGCGTCCCAGCGCCGCGAGCGGCGTGACAGGTGCACCCACGGCACTGGCCGGCCGCTTCGCCGGCGCGTTCCCGGAACCGCTCGCAGATCCGCTGCGCCTGTTCGAATATGTCGCGCGTCAGGGCGGTCGACCCGTCGCTGACCGCGTAGAAGACCGCGGCGTCGCCGAGCAGCTGGTGCAGTTGCAACGGCGGCTCGGCGCAATCGATGACCGCCTCCAGCAGCTCGCGGACGATGTGCTCCGCGCAGGCTCGGCCGCATCTATGCGACCGCACAAAGCGCGTGTAACCGCTGATATCGGCCAGGATCAGGAACACTGTCTTGGTCTGCATTTCGGCTACCGGCGACATCCGGGCTGAGGCCACGCGCACGTGGCTCACTAGTTCGGTCATGCCTGGTGCGCATGAACCTTTCCTTGAGAGATGTAGAAGAGATGAATGTCGC
Source organism: uncultured Solirubrobacterales bacterium (assembly GCA_963767695.1). GTDB lineage: Bacteria > Actinomycetota > Thermoleophilia > Solirubrobacterales > Solirubrobacteraceae > Palsa-465. The sequence continues at coordinate 238,608 of CAVYFE010000008.1, read as the reverse complement.
GGCCAGAAGCGATCTGGCGCAACATTGCGCCCAACACACCAGTAAGACGCAGCTCCGCCCGGCCGTATTCCATGCGGCCGGGAAAACTCAGCTCGAGCCTCGATCACGACAGATGCGTGGGTCGGGCGGGGCCTGGCCCTGACCGCAGCGACGATGCCGTGGTCTGCGCGGCGTAATGTGTCGCGCATGCAGGACCCCATCGACCGCGCGGCGGCACCTGGTCCGGCGCAACTCGGGGCTGGCGGTCGCACTGCTCCACCGCGCGGCCGCGTGGGCGGGCGCTGGCGGCCGCGGCCGCTCGTCGCAGTTCGACGGTTCTGGAACCTCGCCTGGGAGGCGAACATCACCGGGCAGTCGTCGATGGTCGCCTACAACATGCTGCTCGCGGTTATCCCGGTCGCGCTGCTGGGCTTGTTCGTGGCCGGGCAGGTGCTCTCGAGCGAGGCGATCCAGCGCAGCGTGCTCACCGACCTGCAGCAGCTGTTTCCCGGCACCACACAGGACACGCTGAACGACCTGCTTTCCCAGGTCAAGAGCTCGACGACCAGCACTGGGGTGCTCGCGCTGGTGGCCAGCCTGTGGCTCGGCACGTCGTTCTGGGGCGCGCTCGACACGAGCTTCAGCCGCATCTACGGTTGCACCGGCCGCAGCTGGCTGGCGCAGAAGCGGTTCGGGATCGTGATGGTCGGCGTGGTCCTCGTGTTCATGATCGCGACCGTCTTGCTGCCGGCGGTCCAGAGCTTCCTGCAGGCGGGGGCCGAGGATCTGCCGTTCGATCTCGCCAAGGTCACCGATCTCGTGTACGCGATCTCGCTCGGCGTCGGCGTGCTGCTGCTGTTCGGGTGTCTGGCGCTGATCTACGCGCGCGTTCCCAATCGACCGATCCCGTGGCGGTCGGTGTGGCCCGGTGCGCTGGGCGCGACGATCGCGATCTCGATCGTCGACTACGCGTTCCCCGTGTACCTGTCGAACATCTCCACGATCGCCCGGTTCGGCACCACCGTCGTGTTCATCCTGATCGTGCTCGGGTGGTTCTACGTGCTCGCGGTGATCATCCTCGGAGGTGCGGTCGTGAATGCGTTGCGACTGCCCGCCGATGAGGAGCGCAGCCCGTGTTAGCGTCCCGGCTGCAATGGCGACGGAAACGACGACCCGGCTGCACGGCGGACGGCTGATCGCGCAGCGGCTGCGCGCGCACGGGGTCAGCAAGCTGTTCACCCTGTCCGGCGGTCACCTGTTCTCGATCTACGATGGTGCTCGCGCCGAGGGGATCGAGTTGATCGATGTCCGCCACGAGCAGACGGCCGCGTTTGCCGCCGAGGGATGGGCGAAGGTGACACGATCGGTCGGCGTGTGCGCGGTGACCGCCGGCCCCGGCGTCACGAACGGGATGAGCGCGATCGCGTCCGCTTCGCAGAACGATTCGCCGATCGTGGTTCTGGGCGGCCGGGCGCCGCAGTTTCGCTGGGGCCAGGGGTCGCTCCAGGAGATCGATCATGTCCCGTTCGTGCGGCCGCTGGTGAAGCTCGCCGCGACTGTGTCGGAGACCGCGGAGATCCCCGCGCTGGTGGACGACGCGATCAGTACCGCGCTGGCTCCGCGCTCCGGGCCGACGTTCCTCGACTTCCCGCTCGACCAAGTGTTCATGGAGGTGCCCGCGTCCGGCCCTGCGCCGGCCCCCGGGCCGCGGCCGGTCTTCGGTACGGACTCGCGGGGGATCGAAGCAGCGGCGGCGCTCCTGCGCGATGCCGCCCGCCCGGTGATCATGGCCGGGACTGGTCTGTACTGGGGCCATGGCGAGGAGGCGCTGCGGGCGCTGGCCGAGGATTTGCGGATCCCCGTGTTCCTCAACGGTCTCGCTCGCGGGTGCCTGCCGGCGGACCACGAGCTGTTCTTCTCACGCGCGCGCGGCACCGGGCTTGCCGATGCCGACCTGGCGCTCGTGATCGGCGTGCCGCTCGACTTCCGGCTGGGGTTCGGCGCCGCGATCGCCCCGGACGCGCAGATCGTCGTGATCGATGTCGCCGAACCGGAACGGGATCATCCACGCGCGGTGACGTCAGAGCTCTACGGCGCGATCGACGCGACCCTCGATGCGCTGCGGACGGGGGCGTCAGGCGGCGGGTCGGCGTCCGAGCGGGACCAGTGGCTCGTCTCGCTGCGCACCGTCGAGGACGAGAAGCGCGCGGGAGAGGCGAGCGAACTCGCCGATCCGCGGGCGCCGCTTCACCCGATGCGGATCTACGGCGAGCTGACGCAGCTGCTCGATCGCGACGCGATCGTGATCGGCGACGGCGGCGACTTCGTCTCCTACGCTGGGAGGCTGATCGACTCCTTCGAGCCCGGTTGCTGGCTCGATCCAGGACCATTCGGTTGCCTTGGCTCCGGACCCGGCTACGCGCTGGCGGCAAAGCTCGCCCGGCCGGAGCGCCAGGTCGTGCTGCTGCTCGGCGACGGCGCGTTCGGGTTCGCCGGGATGGAGCTCGACACCCTCGCCCGCCACGGCGTGGCGGTCGTGGCGGTGATCGGCAACAACGGGATCTGGGCGCTCGAGAAACACCCGATGGAGTTCCTCTACGGCTACTCGGTTGCCGCCGACCTGCGCCCGGGGACGCGCTATGACCTCCTGGCGCAAGCGCTCGGCTGCCAGGGCGAGTTCGTGCAGACGCCGGGCGAGCTCCGGCCCGCGCTCGAGCGGGCGTTCGAATCCAGCCAGCCGACGCTCGTCAACGTGCTCACGGATCCGACGGTGGCGTATCCGCGGAGGTCGAATCTGGCGTAGGCCTCAGGGCCGAAAACCGCCCGCGTTTCAGCGGGCGGCTTCCGATCCAGGTTTGGCCCAATCGGGACGGGCAGGGGTACGTGCCAGAAAGGGCCGTTTAGAGTGGCTCGGGCGGCGGGAGGCGCCGATGTCTGCGGCTTCGCCCGAACCTATGTTGGGGCTCAGAAACGCTTGTGCATGCCCTCACCCCGCGACCATCATCGCGTCTGATCCCTGACCGGGCAATCGTACATTCGTCCAGAGTTGGCCAGCCAGCCAGTTAGACGCACCCTGGACACTTTGGCGAATCCCCACTGGGGAGGGGCGCGCCCTGCGGGGGCGCGCCGGGTTGGGTGTCGCCCGGGCAGCACCAAAGTGAACAAAACCTCCGCCACCGGCCCCGGGGCGGACCAAAGCGAACAAAACCTCGGCCGGGGTCCCGGGGCGCGCCAAGCGGACAAGCCTCAGCCACCGCCCCGGGGCGGACCAAAGCGGACAAAACCTCGGTCACCGCCCCTCGTTTCCGGGGGTGGCGGGGATCCGGTTCGCAGGGCGGACGCTCAGCTCCATGGCGGCCCAGCCGGGTGCAGGTGAGCGAGATTTTGCACGTCGAGGCGGCCGCATCTCCGGGCCACCCCCCGGGGCGCGCGCAGCGCGCCCTCTCCCCAACTAAGGAGCTGCTCGCCGTCTTCGGGTGACTGCTCGAGCTGATCGTGGATCAGGGTTAGCTGGCATACGCCATGCTCGCTCTCACCCCCGGCGTTAGGCGGTCAGGCCGAGCGCGGCGCCGCGCAGGATGTCGTGCTCTGAGACCTCGACCCGGTCGAGGCCGAACAGCTCGAGCACGCAGAGCAGGATGACGACGCCGGCGACAATCGTCGGCGCCCGGTCGGGGTGAAGGCCGCGTGTCTTTCGCCGCTCCTCCACCGGCACGCTCGCCAGCTTGGCGAGGATTGCCTCGCACTCCGATCTGGTGAGCACGTAGCCGTGGACCTTGTTGGGGTCGTAGGGCTCAAGCTGCTGCGCGATCGCTCCCAGTGAGGTCGCGGTCCCCGCCACCGCGATCGCGTGCTCCACCGTCGGTCGTCGCTCGGGCGGGACACCCTGTCGGAGAATCGCCCGCACGTCATTGGCGAGCCCTTCCAGCTCGGCCTCGGTGGGTGGGTCGGTGTGGATGCAACGCTCGGTCTGGCGCACCACGCCGGCCTGGTTTGAGACGTGGAATTCGGCCTCGCGGCCGGTCCCGATCACCAGCTCGGTCGAGCCGCCCCCGATGTCGATGACCAGCGTCGGCGTGCGGTCGTTGGGATCTCGCTCGCTGGTGGCGCCGAGGAACGTCAGCCGTGCCTCCTCGTCACCGCTGAGGATGTGCGGCGCGAGGCCGTAGCGGTGCTGCACCGTGTCGGCGAACTGGTCGCCGTTGGCGGCGTCGCGAACCGCGCTCGTGAGCACCGCGAGCGCGGTGTCCGCGTCGTGGTGATCGATCAATTGGCGATAGTCCGCCAGCGTCGAGTACACCCGCTCCATCGCGTCGTCTTGCAGCCGGCCGTCGGCGTCGACGCCGGCGCCGAGGCGGGTGACGACGGTGCGTCGCTCGAGCTCATCCCTGACGCGCCCGTCCTGCACGTCGCAGACGAGCAGCCGCGTGGAGTTGGTGCCGATGTCGACGACCGCGGCGCGCATCAGCCGCGGCTCGCGATCGCGTTGACCTGGTGGGGCATCGGCCGGCCGGCGAGCGCCGCGATCAGGTTGTCGACCGCGAGTTCCGCCATCCGGCCGCGGGCGGCATGGGTGGCGGAGCCGATGTGCGGCGTCACGATCAGGTTCGGCGCACCCAGCAGCGGATCGTCGGGTTCGGGCGGCTCGGGATCGGTCACGTCGATTGCGGCGCCGGCGATCGTGCCGTCGATCAGCGCCTGCCGGAGCGCGCGCTGGTCGACGATCGGGCCGCGAGCGGTGTTGATCAGGATTGCGTTCGGCCGCATGCTGGCCAGCGCGGTGCTGTCGATCAGGTGGTGGGTCTCGGGCGTGAGCGGGCAGTGCAGGGAGACGAAGTCCGAGCGCTCGAGAAGCTCCTGGAGCGTAATCCCGGTGTTCGGCTCGTTGTGGATCACGGTCATCTCGAACCCTCGTGCCCGATCGGCGACGGCGCGCCCGATCCGCCCCAACCCGATGATCCCGAGCGTCGCGCCGTGAACCTCCGCACCCAGATATCTCGCCGGCTCCCAGGTGAGCCAGTCTCCGTCCGTGACCGAGGCGATCGCCTCCGGTAGCTGGCGCGCGGCGGCGAGCAGCAGCGCGAAGGTGAGATCGGCGGTCGCCTCGGTGAGCACGTCGGGAGTGTTCCCGACCGCGATCCCGCGGGCGGCGGCCGCGTCGAGATCGATGTTGTCATAGCCCACCGCGTAATTCGAGATCGCTCGCAGGTGCGGGCAACGCTGGAGCAGCGGTCCGTCGATCCGGTCGGTGAGCATCGTGAGCAGGCCTTCGGCGTCAGCCGCGCGCGCCCACAGCGCCTCGCGAGCGGGCGGCAATCGCTCGGGCCAGACGTCGACGTCGTGCGCGGCCGCCAGGCGGTCGAGCGCCGATCCCGGCAGTCGCCGTGTGACAAAGCAGTGGGCCACGGGCGTGCATTCTTACCGCTCGTGAGCCCCGGTGGCGGCCCGGGCGGGATCGCCGGCCCGGCGCCGATAGATGTTTGTGGTGAAACCCAGAGCTGACGCAGACCGGCGAGGCTTGGGGGTGGTGCTGACTGGGTGCGCGGGCATGCACAGCGGCCCAAATTGCTTCGCCCGGTCCGCGATTTGGGCCGCCGAGCACGAATCTCGTGTCGAATCGCCCGGATTACGAGGCGCGGCGAGCGGTTTGGGCGCCTGAGCATGCCGGCGCCAGCGCACGCGGCGCCAGCGCACGCCAGCCGGCGCCGGCGCCGTTAGCTCTCCGCCACGACCGCCGGCTGCTGCTCGGTCCCGGCTGCCTGGGCTTGCTGCCGGCGGGGCCGGACGTTGGGGAGACCGAACAGCGAGACCACCGCGCCGGCGAGCGCGAACCCCGCCGCCACCACAAACGCGACCTGGAAGCCGCTCGTCAGCGCGGCGTGCAGGGTCGTCGCGCCGTGGTGCAGATCGCTGTTCGTGCGGGCGGTGGCGATCGCCGCCAGGATCGCCAGTCCGAGCGCGCCGCCGAACAGCCGCGAGGTGTTCACCAGACCGGAGGCCAGCCCGGCCTCCTGTGGCGCGACCCCGGCGACCGCGCAGATCGTCGCCGGCACGAACGCCAGCCCGATCCCGATCGCCACCAGCAGCGACGGAGCCAGGACGTCGCCCAGATAGCTGCCGTTGACCGAGATGTTGGCGAACAGCAGCAGCCCGAGCGTCTGCGCCGACATTCCGATCACCAGCAGCCGCTTGGCGCCGAATCTGATCACCGAGCGCGAGGCGAGGGTGGCGCCGGCGACGATGCACAGGGTCATCGGCAGGAACGCGAGACCGGCTCTGATCGGCGAGTAGCCGAGCACCTGCTGCAGGTATAGGGAGACGAAGAACCACATCCCGAACGTGGCGCCGCCGACGAACAGCACGACCAGGTTCGCGGCGCTCAGCGTGCGCGAGCGGTAGATCCGCAGCGGCATCAGCGGCGCCTTCGCGAACAGGCCCTCGATCGCCACGAACGCCAGCAACAGGGCTAAGCCGGCGACCATCAGAAGGATCGTGGAGGCCGCTCCCCAGCCGGTCACGTCGGTGCGGACGATCCCGAGCACCAGCAGCGAGAGACCGACGGTGGCGGTCAGCGCGCCGGCCAGATCGAAGTCCCGCTCGGCGACAGCCCGGCGTCCCTCGAAGATGTAGTGGCGCGCCAGCACCGCCGCACCGAGGCCGATCGGGACGTTGATGAACAGGATCCAGCGCCAACCCAACAGGTCGGTCAGGACTCCCCCGAGCAACACCCCGGCGGCGCCTCCGGCGCCCCCCATCGCACCCCAGATGCCGACGGCGCGGTTGCGCGCCGCACCTTCCTCGAACGTGGTGGTGAGGATCGAGAGCGAAGCCGGCGCGATCACCGCGCCGCCGAGACCCTGGATCGCCCGCGCCGCGATCAGCTCGCCCTGCGACTGGGCCAGGCCGCCGGCCAGCGAGGCCAGGGCGAACAGCGTCAGCCCGGCGACGAACACGCGCCGGCGGCCGAGGAGGTCGGCCGCTCGGCCGCCGAGCAGCAGGAAACCGGCGAACGTCACCGTGTAGGCATTGACCACCCACTGCAGGTCTTGCTCGGAAAAGTGCAGGCCACCGCGGATCGCCGGAAGCGCGACGTTGACGACCGACACGTCGAGAATGACCATGAACTGCGCCAGGCACGAGAGCAGGAGCGTGGCGCGAAGGTGGGGATGCTGCGGGGCGGCGTTAGCCTCCATGTCCCTCCTTTTGCCGGAGTACGATGATCTTCGAACACAGTAGCAACCTGTTCGATGTGCGTCGTACAATGGAACGGATGAGCGCCGTGATACGTGAGGTGACAGGGGGCCACGCGGTGGTATTCGAGTCGCTGGCGCATCCGACCCGTGCGGAGATCGAACTCGCGGCGGTGCTGCACGCGCTGAGTGATCCGATGCGGCTGCGGATCGTCTCCGGTCTTGCCCTCGATAAGGAGCGTACCTGCGGGAGCTTCGACCTCCCGGTCGTCAAGTCCACCTGCACCCACCACTTCAAGGTGCTGCGCGAAGCCGGGTTGATCCGCCAGCGGCTCGAGGGCACCACGCGCCTGAACTCGCTCCGGCGCGACGACCTCGAGCACCGCTTTCCGGGGCTGCTCGATGCGGTCCTGCGCGGGGCCGGCGAGCGCTAGCGCGAGCCCGGCGCCCGTTTGTCGCTCACGCCGCCCTCTGATCAAATAGTGAGCCTATGACCACGACGCTCGAGATCGAGCGCCGGCGCCTCGGCCGCTCGGAGCTGACAGTGCCGCGGATCGCGCTTGGCTGCGGCAACTTCGGGGGCGTCGGCTCGGCGCCGGCACTGTTCGGCCAGGGCCTCAGTGAGGATCAGGCGCTCGAGCTGATGGACGCCGCCTGGGAGCTCGGGATCGACCACTTCGACACCGCCGATGCGTACGGGGGAGGGCGGAGCGAGCGGATGATCGGCCGCTGGATCAGCTCCCGAGGCCTCACGCCGTTGCTGACCACGAAGACCTGCAACCCGATGGATGCGGGGGCGGACCGCGGCCTCTCGGCCGAGCGGATCGAGCGCCAGCTGCGCTCGAGCCTCGAGCGGCTCGGCGTCGAGCGCGTCGATCTCTACCTGGCGCACGATTTCGACTCGGAAACCCCGCTGCCCGAGACGATCGGAGCGTTCGACACAGCGCAAGCGGCGGGCATGATCCGGAGCTACGGCGTCAGCAACTTCGACGCGCCGGCGCTCGAGGCGGCACTCGCCGCCGGCGCGCCGCAGGCGATCCAGAACGAACACTCGCTGCTGGCGCGCGGCGACGAGGATCGCGTGCTGCCGCTGTGCGCCGAACGAGCCGTCGCATATCTGGGGTTCAGTCCGCTCGCCGGTGGCTGGCTCACCGGCAAGTATCGCCGCGGGCAGCCGTTTCCGTCCGGCTCGCGGATGACGCAGCGGCCCGAGCCGTACGAGCGCATGCTGAACGATCACACGTTCGATGCGCTCGAGCGACTCGAGGCGCTCGCCGAGGAGCGAGGCAGCTCGATGGCCGGCGCCGCGCTTGCCTGGCTGCTGGCGGACGATCGGGTGACGCAGATCGTGGTTGGCCCGGGGCGACCGGATCAGCTCGAGCCCGTGCGCGAGGCGATCGCCCAGCCGCTCAGCGCGGACGAGCGGGCCGAGCTCGAGCGCACCTTCGGCTGATGGGCGTGCTCGTGCTCAGCCACGATGACGTGATCGCCGCGCTTGACGCGGGCGCGTGCGCCGAGGCGATGGCGCAGGTGCTCGCGGCGCAGGCCCGCGGCGAAGCGTACATGCCGCTTCGCTCGATCATGACGCCGCCCGGGGCCGCTGGGTTGATGGGCCTGATGCCGGGCTGGCGCGGCGGGGATGACCCGGTGTTCGCGCTCAAGGCGATCTGCCTGATGCCCGGCAACCCGGCGCGCGGCCTCGACGCCCACCAGGGGATCGTCGCGCTGTTCGACGGAGAGATCGGGAGGGCAACGGCGATCCTCGACGCGTCGGCCCTGACCGAGATCCGGACCGCGGCGGTCAGCGCTGTGGCGACGAAGCTGCTCGCCCGCGAGGACGCGCGCGTGCTCGCGATCCTCGGCGCCGGCGTCCAGGCGCGCTCACACCTCGAGGCGCTGTGCCGGGTGCGCGAGTTCGAGCAGGTCCGGATCTACGCTCCGACCCGGGCGCACGCGCAGGCCCTCGTCTCAGAGGACCACGAGGCCGAGCTGATCGTCTCCCCGACCGCCGAGGACGCCGTGCGGGGGGCTGACGTGGTCGTGACCGCGACCAGCTCGCGCGAGCCGGTGCTGGCGCACGAATGGCTCGGTCCGGGGGTCCATGTCAACGCGGTTGGCGCCAGCACGCCCACGGCGCGCGAGCTCGACACCGCGACGGTCGCCGCGAGCGCGCTGTTCTGCGACAGCCGCGAATCGCTGCGCAACGAGGCGGGGGAGTTCCAGCTCGCGATCCGCGAGGGATTGATCGAAGGTGAGAGCCACGTTCGCGCCGAGCTCGGGGAGGTTCTGGCCGGACTCGAACCCGGACGCCGGAACGACGAGGAGCTGACCCTGTACCGCTCGCTCGGGCTCGCCGTCCAGGACCTGGCCGCGGCCGAGCTGGCGGTGCGCTCGGCCCGGGCCCACAATGCCGGCACCGAGGTTGAGCTGTGATCGGGCTCGAGGGCGAGCTGTGATCGCGCTCGAGGCGATCGAGGCCGCGCGGGAGCGGATCGCGGGGGCGGCGGTCCGGACGCCGCTCATCCGCCTGCACCTCAGCGACGCCCCGGCGGAGATCTACCTCAAGCTCGAGACGCTCCAGCCGATCAACTCGTTCAAGATCCGCGGCGCCACGAACGCGGTCCGGATCGCATCCGCGCAGCGGCGCGCCGGGGGGCTGGTCACGGCGAGCGCCGGCAACATGGCGCAGGGCGTCGCGTGGGCCGCGCGCGAGCTCGGTCTGAGCGCGACGATCGCGGTGCCCGAGCACGCCCCGCAGGCGAAGCTCGCCGCGATCGAGCGCCTCGGCGGCCGGGTGCTGAAGCTCCCCTACGACGAGTGGTGGAACGTGATCGTCACGAGCCGGGTCGACGGCGTTGAGGGCCTGTTCGTGCACCCGGTTCAGGACGAGGCGGTGATGGCCGGCAATGGCACGATCGGTCTCGAGATCCTCGAGGACCTGCCCGACCTCGATGCCGTGGTGATCCCGTACGGAGGCGGCGGGCTGACCGTCGGCATCGCCAGCGCGATCCGCTCGCTGCGCCCGCAGACCAAGATCTACACCGCCGAGCCGGCGACCGGCGCGGCGCTGGTGGCGGCGCTCGAAGCCGGCGGCCCGGCTGACGTCGACTACGAGGCGAGCTTCGTCGACGGGGCCGGCAGCCGGCGGGTCCTCGACACGATGTGGCCGCTTGTGACGGCGCTGATTGACGACGCCTTCGCGGTGCCGGTGTCGGACGCCGCCGCCGCGATCCGGACGATGGCCGAGCGGGTGCGCGTGATCGCCGAGGGCGCGGGGGCGCTGGCCGCCGCGGCGGCGCTGGCGGGGCGCGCCGGTCCCGGGAAGGTGGTGTGCATCGTCTCCGGGGGCAATATCAACCTCGGAAAGTTGGCCGAGATCCTTGAAGGAGGTGCGGAATGAATGAGCCCGCGAGGCCCGCGAGGCCCGCGAGCGACGCAAGCGACGCAAGCGACGCGAGCGAGGACTTTCAGACCCCGGTCCTTCCGGGCCCGGGCGCGAGTGACTACGAGCGCTACCTGCGAACCGACGAGCTGCTGTCGCTGCAGAAGACGCCGGAGGAGCAGGTCCACCGCGACGAGCTGCTGTTCCAGACCGTCCACCAGTCATCGGAGCTGTGGCTGAAGCTGGCCGCGACCGAGGTCGAAGAGGCGGCGGCGCTGATCGAGCGCGACCAGCTCGCGGCGGCGTTGCGGCTGCTCCGCCGCGCCGTGCTGTGCCTCCAGTACATCACCAACCAGCTCGACATGCTGGCGCTGATGGACCCGTGGGAGTACCAGCAGATCCGCGTGGTCCTCGGTCACGGCAGCGGCTTTGACTCGCCTGGGTTCAGACGGATTCCGCGCCTCACGCAGCGCCTCGGCAAGGCGTTCGACCGCCAGCTCGAGCGGGCCGGCCTCGAGCTGACCGAGCTCTATCAGCGCGGGCGGGAGTTCGAGGACCTCTACCAGCTGGCCGAGCTGATGACCGAGTGGGACGAGCGGATCTGGATCTGGCGTTTTCGCCATTACGCAACGGTCGCGCGGGCGCTGGGGGAGGACACGGTCGGCACCCAGGGAACGCCCGTCCAGGTGCTCGGCAAGCTGATCGCGCAGCGGCAGCTGCCAAGGCTGTGGCAGACGCGCAGCCGCCTGGTCGAGCTGTTCGACGCCGAGCGGGCCTCGGATTAGCGTCCGGCCGCCGAGCGCAGCCCGTCCACCAGACGGTCGACCTCCTCCGCCGTGTTGTAGTGGATGAAGCCGACCCGCACGGCCTCCTGCTCGTAGCCGAGGCGCTTGTAGAGGCCGAGCGAGTACCACGAGTCGTGGGCCCACACGCCGATGTCCCGCTCGGCGAGGTGGCTGGCGACGTGTGCGGCCGGCACCCCCGGGACGTTGATCAGGAACGTCGGCACGCGACCGTCGATCCCGGGCAGCCCGTAGATCGTCACCTCGTCGCCGATCGACTCGAGGAACCGCTCGCCCAGCGATCGCTCGTACGGCGCGATCACCTCATAGCCGCCGATCGACTCGAGGTAGACGAGCGTGGCATTGAAGCCGGCCAGCAGCTCGTAGGGCATGGTGCCGGTCGCGAACCGCCGCCCGAGTGGCGTGCTCGGCGCCGGCCGCGCCTTGTACGGGCGCCACAGCTCGGTCACCTGAGCGCGCCCGTAGGCTACGCCAAGGTGCGGGCCACAGAACTTGTACGGCGAGCAGATCAGCACGTCGGCGCCGATCTCGCGTACGTCGATCGTGTGGTGGGCGGCGTAGTGGACCGCGTCGATCCAGGCGAGCGCACCGGCTTCGTGGGCCAGCTTGCACACGCGCCGGGCGTCGACCACGGTCCCGACGGCGTTTGAGGCCCACGCGAACGCCACCACCTTGGTGCGGGGACCCAGCTTGCGCTCGAGGTCCTCGTAATCGAGCGTGGTATCGGGCCTCAACTCGATGTGGCGAACGACGAGGTCCCGGTCGTGGGCCAGCTCGAGCCACGGCGCGACGCCTCCGTCGTGATCGAGCGCAGAGACGAGGATCTCGTCGCCGGCGTGAAGCTCCCGCCCGGCGGTCCGCGACAGCATGAAGTCCAGCGAGGTCATGTTCTGACCGAACGTGATCTCGTACGGTTCGCACCCCAGGAGCCGTGCTGCGCCCGCCTCGGCGTGCTCCAGGATCTCCTTGACGCGCACGCTCGTCTCGTACACGGCGCCCAGGTTGGCGGCGGCCTCGCGCAGCGCGCGGGCGATCGCGTCACCGACCTCGTCGGGCACCTGGGAGCCGCCGGGCGCGTCGAGGAACGCGAAGCCGCTCTGGAGCGAGGAGAACCGCTCCCGGATGGAACTGACATCGAACTGGCTCAGCACGTCCGCCATCGGCGCTCCTTCCTGGCGCCCCGCTAACGCAATCGCAAGCTCGGGCAGCTTGCCTGAGCCGATTCGGGATGGTTTGATCAAGCCTACAAGATCAAAACCTGATCAAACCTGGGGGAGTGAGGGCCCTTTGAGCTTCCGCGTGATCCGCGTTGCCGAGGCGAGCTGGCAGGGAACCGTGTCCGACGGCGCCGGTCGGATGACGCTCGGAAGCGGGGCGTTCGAGGGCCCGTACTCGTTGCGGGCGCGGGTCGAGGCGGTCGAGCGGGCGACCAACCCCGAGGAGCTGGTCGCGGCGGCCGAGGCGGGATGCTTCACGATGTCGCTCGCGAACCTGCTCGGCGAGGCCGGCCACCCCCCACGCGATCTGCACACCACCGCGAAGGTCTCACTCGAGCAGGTGCAGACCGGCTTTGACATCACCCGGATCGAGCTCAGCACGCACGCTGACGTGCCCGGACTCGACGCCGCGAGATTTCAGCAGATCGCGCAGGAGGCAAAGAACTGCACGGTCTCGAGAGCCCTGGCGGGCACCGAGATCACGCTGGAGGCAACCCTTGCAAGCGCCTGACCGCGGCCCTCTGCCAGGCAGGGGTTTGACCCCGCCCAGCCGAATCTGGAACCGTGGTCTGTGACCTTCGCGCTCGAACAGACCGTGCTCGAGCTCATCCCTCGGCACCCTGCCGCGCGGGCCACGGCAACCGCGGAGGAGGTGCTGTTCGTGCTCAGCGGTGAGGGCACGCTGGAGCTCGCCGGTGCGAGCTACGAACTCGAACCGGAGACCGGGGCATACCTCAGACCCGGCGAGGAATACGCGCTCGAGGCTCGGGGCAGCGAGCTGATGCGGATCGTCTCAGTGCGGATCCCGGACCCGCTCCCCGCCGCGCCGGACACAGAACGCCGGGTCGTGCAGCGGCTCGAAGACCAGCGGGCGCAGGCGGCCACCACCGAGCGCGAATTCAGAATCGTCGCCGATCCGCGCAGCGGGCTGCGCTCGGCGACCCAGTTCGTCGGCTACATCCCGACCGCGCGGGCCCCGGAGCACTTCCACACCTACGACGAGGTCATCTACGTGCTCGACGGCGAAGGCACGCTGCACTCCGGTGGGGCGCGGCGGCCCGTTGCGAGGGACTCGAGCATCGAACTGCCGGCGCGCACCGTCCACTGCCTCGAGAACACGGGCCGGGAGGTGATGCGGATCGTCGCAGTCTTCAGTCCGGCCGGTTCGCCGGCCGCCGCCTACTACCCGGACGGCACGCCGGCTCATCCCAGCGCGCCGGCCCTATCGGAATGAGACATCACAGAGAGAGGCACCCCCAGACGAGGAGGAGAGACAAGTGAAGGGACGCATGATCATCGCCGCGACGGTGCTCGCGGCGCTAGTCGTGGCGGGCTGCGGCAGCAGTAAGAAGAGCAGTAGCAGCACCAGCGGCACCAGCACCACCGCCGCGGCGAGCACGAGCAACTCCAAGTGCGTCGCGTCGATCGCGATCGAGGGCCCGTTCACGGGTCCGGTTGCCCAGGTCGGCCTCGAGCAGCTGCATTTCGCGCAGCTGGCGGTGGCAAACGACAACGCGGCGAACCACACGAGCGTGACCCTCGCCCAGGACGACACGCAGCTGACACCGTCGATCGCGACGACCAAGACTCAAGCGATCATCGCGTCGCCTGCCGTGGCCGTGGTCGGACCATCCGGCAGCCAGGAGGTCGAGGCGGTAGGCCCGCTATTGGCCAGGGCGGGGTTGGCAGCCGTCTCCGGATCGGCGACCCTGCCGGCGCTCACCAGCACCGGCGCCAACAAGACGTTCTTCCGAGTCGTACCGGACGACGACGTCCAAGGGCCCCAGGATGCCAACTACATCGTCGCCCACCTGAAGCCCAAGGGCGTCCTGATCATCGACGACGACGAGGCCTACTCGCAGGGCATCACGAAGGTCATGATCCCGATCCTGACCAAGGCCGGCATCAAGGTGGATCACCAGACCTACAACGGCACGGACACCGGCGCGACGCTGTCCAGCGCCCTCTCGTCGCTCGTGACCTCACACCTGACCCCGGATGAGTCGGTGGCGGTGCTGCCGTGGCAGGCAGCTGCCAACGCGCAGCAGTTCGGTCTCGATGCCCAGCAGCAGCACAAGAAGGTGATTCTGTTCGGCACCGACGGCACCAACTCGCCCTCGCAGTTCCATATCGCCGGCACGTACATCTCGACCTTCGGGCCGGACATCGCCTCGTCGAGCAACGCAATGGACAAGGCGCTCGTCGCAGGGGTCGCCAAGTACGGTCCCTACGGCGCCTTCGGCGTGCCGACGTACGCCGCGACCGATGTCGTGATGAAAGCGATCGCATCAGTGTGCAAGGCGGGGCAGACGCCGAGTCGCTCCAACGTACTCGCCGCAGTCAAGAAGACGAACATTCCGGCATCGGCGAACATCCTCGGGGAGCCGATCGCGTTCACGGCCACCGGGAACCTCGCGGGCAGCCCGGGTTATCTGTTCCACGTCAACAGCGCAGGCAAGTACATCGAGATCCCACCCAAATAAGCGTGACGGATCGTCGGTAACGCCACGGCGCCGCTCGCGTTCGCGGGCGGCGCCGTCGGCGTCAAGCGGGCTAGAAACGGCACAGGCACGTGCAGGTCTTCATCCAAACAGTTGTCAACGGACTGACCACAGGCTGTCTCTACGCGCTGATCGCGCTCGGCTACACGATGGTCTATGGCGTGCTGAAGTTGCTGAACTTCGCCCACGGCGACGTGTACGCGGTCGGGGCGTACATCGGCTATGTCGTGCTCCAGATCTTCGGTGGCTCGACCGCTCTGACGATCCCCGTGCCGTTGCTCCTGCTGTTGATGTTCGTCGCGGCGGCCGGCGGTTGCGGCTTCCTAGGCGTCGCGATGGAGCGCTTTGCCTACCGGCCGTTGCGTAACGCGCCGAGAATCGCGCCGCTGATCACCGCGCTCGGCATCTCGTTCGTGCTGGAGAACACGATCCTGCTGCTGTTCGGCGGTTTCACCCGCAGTTACAACACCGTCGCCTACATATCGTCCTCGAACGGGATCAACCTCGGCGATCTCCACATCGACACGGTCCAGATCCTGATCTTCGTGCTGACCGGGCTGATGTGTCTCGGCCTCAAACTGACCGTTGACCGCACGAAGCTCGGCAAGTCGATGCGCGCGGTGGCCTCGGATCGCGAGGCGGCGGAGATGCTCGGCATCGATGTCGACCGCACGATTGCGCTCACGTTCTTCATCGGCTCGGCGATGGCGGGTGTGGCCGGCGTGATGTCGGGGCTGGCGTTCAATCAGATCACGAACACGATCGGCTTCCTCGCCGGCCTGAAGGCCTTCACGGCCGCGGTCGTCGGCGGTATCGGCAGCATTCCCGGGGCGATGATCGGCGGCATCTTCATCGGCCTGTGCGAATCGTTCAGCTCGAGCTACATCTCGAGCCAGTACTCGGATCTGATCGTGTTCGGAATCCTGATCGCGACGATGCTGATCCGGCCGCAGGGAATATTCGGGCAGCGGCCGCTTCAGAAGGTGTGAGATGACCCCGATCGGCGTCGACGAGTGGGTTGCACGTTCCGAGGAGCGTCGCGATGAGGGAACGGGCTGGCGCCGAGCGCTCGCGCGCGCCGACGCGCGCGTCGGCTGGTGGCCGCGGCTCGCGCTGGTCACGCTCGCCGGGCTGATCTTCGCCCAGATCTCGACCAACGTGAACATCCAGACGGTCGCCTTCAACTGCCTGCTGTACGCGCTGCTGTCGATGGGGCTCAACATCGCGGTCGGATGGTCGGGGCTGCTCGATCTCGGCTACATCGCGTTCTTCGGCTTCGGCGCTTACGGCTACGCGATCTTCTCCTCATCCGCGCTCGGGAGCGGGGGCTCAGGCGGTGCCCATCTGGCCGCGTTCGAGTCGATTGCGATCGTGGTCCTGGCGGCCGGCGTGGTCGGAGTCGTGATCGGTCTGATCGCGCTGCGGCTGTCGGGTGACTACTTCGCGATCGTGACGCTGTTCGTCGGCCAGGCGTTCGTCGAGATCGTCAACAACGTCGACCCGGGGACGTTTGGCGGCGTCAACGGCCTCTTCGGGCTGGATCCATTCCACAGCTTCGGCGTCACCGTCACCACCCCGCTCGGCTACTACTACCTGGCTCTGGGGGTGACCGTGGTCGTCGCAGGAGGGCTGCACCTGCTTGACACCTCTCGTACGGGCCGAGCGTGGCGGGCGCTGAATGACGACCCGCTGGCCGCCGAGGCGATGACGATGTCCGTCAACAAGCTCAAGGTGATGGCGTTCAGCTTCGCCGCGATGGTCGGCGCGCTCGCGGGCACGATTTTCGCCGCCCAGCAGGACAACGTTTTTCCGACGAACTTCACCGCCAACATCCTGATCCTGATCTACGCCTGCCTGGTGCTCGGCGGCGTCGGCAGCATCGCCGGCGCGATCCTGGGTGGGATCGTCGTGACGGCGGCTGAGAACATGCTCTCGAGCCCGACCGATGCCGCCTACCTGTTCTACGGCCTGATCATCATCGCCCTGATAGTGCGCGTGCGTCCGTGGCGAAGGCTCGGGGTCGCGGTCGCGGGCGTGATCGTGTTCGGCTATGTCGCCCACGGGATCGTCGACGCAATCGCTCCGGTGGCGACCGCGGGGAGTCCCGGCAGCCCTGGGTGGATTGGGTCACTGATGAACGGCTTCGTGATCGTCCCGAAGAACCCGACGAACTTCGGCAATGCCCTCTACATCGGGCTTATCGTCGGCTTGCTTGCGATCATCCGACTGCGCGGCATCCGCCAGCTGATTGCCGTGATCGTCACCATTTACGTCGCCGCTTGCTGCTGGGAGTCGCGGCTGATCGTGAACCCGGCGATCACGACGCAGATCATGCTCGGGGCGATTCTCGTCGTGACCATGGCAGTTAGGCCCTACGGGCTTCTTGGCAAGCACCGGGTGGAGGTGCTCTAGTGCCGCTGCTCGAGATCGATCGGCTGTCGCTTGCGTTCGGGGGTCTGCGCGCCATCTCCGAGCTCGATGTCGAGGTGCACGAAAACGAGATCGTCAGCATGATCGGGCCTAACGGCGCGGGCAAGTCGACCGTCTTCAACGTGGTCAGCGGGGTGTACGAGCCGACCGAGGGCGACGTCCGGTTGGGCGGCGAATCGATCGTCGGCTTCAAGCCGCACAAGATCGCCCGACTGGGGATCGCGCGCACATTTCAGAGCCTGCGCTTGTTCCAGAACATGACCGTCAAGGAGAACGTCAAGTCGGCGACCTACGGCCACACGAAGGCATCGCCGCCCGAGTCGATCCTGCGCCTGCCGCGAGCGCGGCGTGAGGAGCGCGAGGTTGACGCCCTGGCAGAGGAGGTGCTCTCGTTCTTCGGCGAGCGGCTGGCCGGCTACCGATGGGATCAGCCCGCCTACGTCCTCTCCTACGCGAACCGCCGCCGGCTGGAGATCGCGCGCGCGCTCGCGACGCGGCCGCGGTTGCTGATGCTCGACGAGCCCGCGGCGGGGATGAACCCGAAGGAGACGGGCGAGATCACCGAGCTGATCGGGCGGCTGCGCAGCGAGCTGTCACTCTCGATCCTGGTGATCGAACACGACATGCACGTCGTTGAGGGGATCTCAGATCGCGTTGTCGCGCTCGATCACGGGATCAAGGTCACCGAAGGCTCGTTTCATCAGGTCGCGAACCATCCCGCCGTGGTCGAGGCCTACATGGGGCGCGACCCCGAAGCGCTCGCCGAGGCGTAACGCCATGGCGCTCCTGCACCTGGACAATGTCACGACCTACTACGGAAAGATGCGGATCCTCGAGGGCATTTCACTCGAGGTCGTGCCTGGAGAGCTCGTCTGCCTGCTGGGCGGCAACGCGTCCGGGAAGTCCACCACGCTGAAGACAATCCTCGGGATCGTCCGCCCACGAGCCGGGCGGGTGATGATCGACTCCGAGGACGTGACCACGCGGTCAGTCGCCGAACGGATCGCCCGCGGGCTGGCGATCGTCCCAGAGAACCGCCGCCTGTTCGGCTACATGAGTGTCCGTGAGAACCTTGAGCTCGGGGCGGTGCTCCAGGACGGCTCGACCTTCGAGGAGGATCTTGAGCGCGTGCACACCCTGTTTCCGAGGCTCGATGAGCGCCGCGACCAGCTCGCCGGCACGCTGTCGGGAGGTGAGCAGCAGATGGTTGCGATGGGCCGGGCGCTGATGTCGCGGCCGCGGCTGCTGCTGATGGACGAGCCCTCGATGGGGCTGTCCCCGGCGCTGGTCCAGCAGAACTTCCGGATCATCAAAGAGGTCCATGAGTCGGGTGTGGCGATCCTGGTCGTCGAGCAGAACGCGACGATGGCGCTGTCGATCGCCGACCGCGGATACGTGCTCGCAACGGGTGAGATTGTGCTCTCGGGTTCTGCGGCGGACCTGCTCCAGAGCGAGGATCTGAAGCGGGCCTACCTTGGTCGATGATGGCGGGGCCCGCCGGGCCTGCGGCGGGCGTTCGTTAGCCGGGGCCAGCGTCAGACACGGTCTGCGTGCGTTGCCCTGCCCCCATGGCGTCCAGTAGCTGCGCCGTGTCAACGTACTGCTGGAAGCGCTTGATTTTGCCATTGCTCAGCTTCCAGACGTGGCAGGCCTGGGCATCGAGCCTCTTGCCCGTGGCTTTGTGGACCCCCGTGTAACGGCATTCGACGATCACGGTGTCACCGGCGTCATGAAACTCCCTGGGGGAGACCGTGAAGCCGTCCCACTCCGAGTCGAGGTTCGCAAACAAGTTTCGTCTGACGGCGTCAACTCCCAACCAGGGCTTGCCGTCTGGTTGGTAGGGATGGCCTTCTGCCTCGCGCCACTCGATGTCGGGATCGAAGGCTGCCAGGACGCTCGGAATGTCATCGCGCGCGGCCGCCTGATACACGTCCTCCAGCATTTGCACGTTTCCCATCGCTGTCGCTCCCTCGGACGAACGCCGGCGCCACAGTGGCTAAGCGAGCGTACCGATCTCGAACAGCGTGACTCCATTCAGCCGTCGGATCGAGATCAATGATCAAAATCAAGCAATGAGATCGGCGACTGGAGGCTTTGACGTTGGCGGGCGTGAAGACGTCGTAGCGCTCGACAATGCGGACCCGCTGCGGGGCTTCCGCGAGCGGTTCGTGATCGACGACCTGGTCTACCTCGATGGCAATTCGCTGGGGCGGCTTCCTTTGTCGACCGTTTCGCGGATTCGTGAGGTCGTGGCTCAGTGGGGTGAGCGGGTGGTGCGGGCCTGGGACGAGGGCTGGCTCGAGCTGCCGGTCGCGGTCGGCGACCGGCTCGGGTCTGCCGCGCTCGGCGCGGCGCCGGGTCAGGTGGTGGTCGGGGACTCGACGACGGTCTGCTTCTACAAGCTCGCCTCGGCCGCGCTCGACCTGCGCCCTCGCCGGGACCAGATCGTCGCCGACGTCGACAACTTTCCCACCGACCGCTACGTGCTCGAGGGTTTGGCGCAGGCGCGCGGGGTCGAGCTGGTGTGGCTGCGGTTTGATCCTGTGGGCGGGCCGACGGCCGCCGAGGTCGGCGCTGCTGTGGGCCCACGAACGGCGCTGGTCACGTTCTCGCACGTGTCCTACCGCTCCGCCTACATCGCCCCGATGGCTTCGATCAACGCGGTCGCGCATCGGGCGGGCGCGCTGACGCTGTGGGACCTCAGCCACAGCGCCGGCTCGGTCCCGGTCACGCTCGACGCCGACGGCAACGACCTGGCGGTCGGCTGCACCTACAAGTATCTGAATGGCGGGCCGGGGGCGCCCGCGTATATGTACGCGCGACGCGAGTTGCAGCCGCAGCTGCGCCAGCCGATCTGGGGATGGCTCGGGCGCCGCGACCCGTTCGAGATGGAGGAGGGATACGTGGCCGCCTCGGGGGTTCGGGGCCTGCTCTCGGGGACGCCGCCGGTGCTGGCGCTGGCGGCGGTGGACGAGGGCGTGCGGTTGGTCGCGGAAGCCGGCATCGAGCGGATCCGGGCGAAGGGAATCGCGCTGAGCTCGTATGCGATCGCACTGGTCGACGAGCGCCTGCGCGGCCACGGGGCCTCGATCGCCTCGCCCCGCGATGCGGCCGTTCGCGGCGCGCACGTCGCGGTCGCTGTCCCGCGGGCCCAGGAGGTGTGCGCGGCGCTCGTGGCGCGTGGCGTGATCGTCGACTTCCGCCGGCCCGACGTGATCCGCCTCGGGCTCTCGCCCCTGACAACGCGATTCGTCGACGTGTGGGATGGGGTGGAGGCGCTGCGGGCGTTGGTCACGGCGGGCGAGCGGTGAGGCTTCCCGATTGTGCCGAATAATTCAGCCTTTTTGACCAACCTCAAACTAGTGCGCTGCGGGAATCGACTGCGCCGTGGCCGACCTAGGCCTAGACGGCAACGCCGTGGCCGCCAGCGCCGCCGCGAGCGACAGCCCCGCCGAGACGGCGATCGAGGCGGCGAAGCCGTCGCCGAAGGCGGCCGGCGAGGCATAGCTGCCGGCGCCGGAGAACACGGCGACCGTGACCGCGAGGCCGAACACGCCGCCGAGCTGGCGCATCGAGCTGAACGTGCCCGACGCCTTGCCGATCTCCTGCGGGGCGACGGCGCCGACCACCACGCTCTGCGCGGCCGGGATCGCGGTCGAGATTCCGGTGCCGGCGAGGACCAAGGGCGCAACCATCTCCGGATAGGGCAGGCCGGAGCGGGCGATCAGGGCGATCCACGCCATCCCGGCCGCCTGCATCAACAGCCCGGTGACGATCAGCGGCCGCTCGCCGATCCGGTCGACGGCCGCGCCCGCGACCGGCGCGACGAAGAACAGCGCCGCGGTCCAAGGCAGCAGCCGCAGCCCGGCATCGAGCGGCGACTGGCCGAGCGTGGTCTGCTGGAACTGGGCCATGAAGAACACGGCGCTGAACAGCGAGGCGAACAGCAGCAGGTTGAGCGTGTTGCCCGCGGCGAACGCGCGCGAGCGGAACAGCCGCATCGGCAGCATCGGCTCGCGAGCGCGGAGCTCGTAGAGGACGAAGGCGATTGACAGTACGACCGCCGCGGCGAGCGTCGCGACCACCTCGACGCTTCCCCAGCCGGCGCGGTTTCCGCGCACCAGCCCCCACACGAGTCCGAACGCGGCGGCGGTGAACAGCGCCAGTCCGGGGATGTCGAGCGCCGCCTTCGGTCCGTAGCTCTCCCGTATCCGCGTCAGCACCAGCGGGATCGCGACGAGCCCGATCGGGACGTTCAGCCAGAAGATCCACTGCCACGCCAACCCTTGCGTGACGGCGCCACCGATGACCGGGCCGCCGAGCACTGCGAGCCCGGTGATCGCGCTGTAGATCCCGAGCGCCTGGCCGCGGCGCTCCGGCGGGAACGCGGCGGTGAGCAGCGCCAGCGAAAGCGGCGCCACCAGCGCGGCGCCGGCGCCCTGGACGGCGCGCGCCGCGATCAGCCAGCCGACGTTCGGCGCCAGCGCGCACGCCGCCGAGGCGGCGATGAACAGCGCCAGGCCGGCCGCGAACAGCCGGCGTCGCCCGAACCGGTCGCCGAGCGCCGCGCCGGTCATCAGCAGCACGGCAAAGCTGAGGCTGTAGGCGTTGACGGTCCATTCGAGCTCCTCGATCGACGCTCCCAGGTGCACGCGGATCGAGCTGAGCGCGGTCGAGACGACCAGCACGTCGAGCGCGACCATCAGCGACGCCACCGAGGCGAGCGCCAGAACCCATCTCTGCGTGTGATTCGCTGTCATCTGTTCCTCCTTTTCGGTGCCTGGCGATCAAGACACCGCGCCCCCAGAGAAATTGAGCGATGAATTTCGGCTATCGCCGGTGTCCTAAGGCGTGATGACGGACGCGACGCTGACCCGCGCACGCGCGGGCGATGAGGAGGCATTTCGCAAGCTCACGGACCCCCACCGACGCGAGCTCCAGCTCCACTGCTACCGGATCCTGGGCTCGGTGCAGGACGCCGAGGACATGCTTCAGGAGACGATGTTGGCGGCGTGGCGCGGACTTGAGCAGTTCCAGGGCCGCGCCTCGCTACGCGCGTGGCTCTACCGGATCGCGACCAACCGCTGCCTGAACGCGCTCCGCGACAGCGGCCGGCGCCCGCGGGAGGTGTCCACGGCGCCGCTCGGGCTGCCGCCTCCCACCCGCGTGAGCGAGCCCCTGTGGCTCGAGCCCTATCCGGATTCGCTGGTCGAGGAGATCGCCGATGCCGCGCCCGGGCCCGAGGGGCGCTACGAGGCCAAGGAAGCCGTCGCGCTGGCGTTCGTCGCCGGTCTGCAGCACCTGCCGCCGCGCCAGCGAGCGGTGCTGCTGCTCCGCGATGTGCTCGGCTTTCACGCCGGCGAGGTCGCGCAGATGCTCGACGGCAGCGACGCGTCGGTGCACAGCGCGCTGCAGCGGGCGCGGGCGACGCTCGAGTCGCGGTTGCCGGTCAACCGCGAGCGGGCGCCGCTCCCCGGCTCGGCCGCCGAGCATGAGCTCGTGAGCCGGTTCGCTGAGGCGTTCGTGAGCGACGACGTCGACGCCGTCGTCGCGCTGCTGACCGACGATGCGCTGCTGACGATGCCCCCCGAGCCGCTCGAGTACCAGGGCCCCGCCGCGATCGCCGAGTTCCTGCTCGACCGCGGGCACGCGCGCGGGGGGCTCGCGATGCAGCTCGTGCCCACGCGCGCGAACGGCCAGCCGGCGTTCGGTCACTACCTCCCGGATCCGCACGCCTCGGTGGCGCGCTGCTACGGGGTGATCGTGTTGACGCTCGAAGGCAACCGGATCTCCGCACTCACGCGGTTCCGTGACACGGGCATCCTGCAGCGGTTCGGGCTGCCCCGAACGCTCCCGGAGCGATAGCGCGCTGAGCTAGTCTCAGCCTCGATGACCCGGATCGTGTGCCGGCAGCTCGCCCCCCGCGTCGGCGAGCTCGGACCCAACTGTGAGCTCTCGGTGCTAGCCGTGCGCGACGCCGTCGCCCGGGGCGCCGACGTGGTCGTGCTGCCCGAGCTCGTCACCTCCGGCTACATGTTCAGCTCCAGGGAGGAAGCCGGCTCGATGGCGATCACCCCCGATCACGAGTTATTCGCCTACTGGGCCGGGGCGGCCGCCGGGCGAGCCGTCGTCGTCGGCGGGTTCTGCGAGGAGGGCGCGGACGGCCTGCTCTACAACAGCGCCGCCGTCGTCGATCGGTCCGGCGTCCTGGCCGTGTATCGCAAGGTCCACCTGTGGGACCGGGAGAAGCTGGTGTTCGAGCCCGGGAGCGAGCCCCCACCGGTGATCGACACGGCCGTGGGGAGGATCGGCGTGCTGATCTGCTACGACCTCGAGTTCGCCGAGATGACCCGGATGCTCGCGCTCGCCGGGGCCGAGCTGGTCGCGGTCCCGACCAACTGGCCGCTGGTGGCGCGGCCGCACGGCGAGCGCCCACCGGAGGTCGTGATCGCGATGGCCGCGGCGCGGACCAACCGGATGTTCATCGCGTGCGCTGACCGGACCGGAACCGAGCGCGGGCAGGAATGGACGGCTGGAACCAGCGTGATCGACCACGCGGGATGGGTGCTGGCGACCCCCGGCGAGGACGGGTCGGCGCTGGCCGACGTCGACCTCGCGCAGGCGCGGAGCAAGACGCTGACCGAGCTCGCCGATCTGCTCGGCGATCGCCGGCCGGAGCTGTACGGCGCCCTCGCCGCCCCACGCCAGCCGGTGTGAGCAGCGCGGCTGGTTGAGGGCGCTCCGCCCGGGAAGCATTGACGCGACGGTTCTGTTGACCTCGGAGGAGGAGGAGTTGCGATGGCGTCGACCTCGGTTGAGCGATCCACGGAAGCCGGCGCCCGGGACGGGGGCCGCGGCGCCGAGCCGGCCCGTCTGCGCGGCGGCGTCCTCTCGTCGTTTGACGTCATCTCCAGCACGCTGGCCAACATCGCGCCGGCGCTGGGGTTCTATTTCGGGTTCGCGCTGATCGCCACCTCAGCGGGCGTCGGCTCGCCGCTCGTGATGGTGGCTGCAGCGGTGGCGATCGCGCTGGTCGGAAACACGCTCGCGCAGTTCGCTCGCTACCGGGCCTCGGCGGGCTCGTTCGTGACGTTCATCGCGGCCGGGATGGGCCCGTACGCCGCGATCGCCGCCGCAGTCATCCTCGTGCTCGGATACATCATCGCGTTCGGCGCGATCGTCGGGATCTCGGGCGGCTGGGGGCACCTCGTGATCCAGAAGTACCTGCACGCCAACATCCCGTGGCAGATCATCTCGGCGGCGGCGACGTTGGCCACGCTGTGGCTGATGATCCGCGGCGTCGCGCTCTCGACGAAGTGGGCGGCGATCTTCTTCAGCGCGGAGCTGGTGCTGCTGGTGGCGGTCGCGATCGGCCTGCTGATCAACGCCTCGAGCGTCTCCTTGAAGCCGTTCGACCCGGGGCAGCTGACCTCGGTGAAGGGATTCGGCCTGGCGTTCCCGCTCGCGGTCTTTGCGTTCGTGGGCTGGGAGAACTCCGCCGCGATGGCGGAGGAGACCAGGGATCCCGCGAAGAGCATCAGGCGAGCCGTGTTCACGAGCACGGCGCTGATGGGCGTCGTCTACACCCTGCTCACGTTCGCGACGCTGGTGTCATTCGGATACAGCGTCAAGGCCGCCACCGCCCCGGCGGTACCGTTCGTAACCGCCGCGCAGTCGGTGCTGGGCGTGTTCGCGTTCCTGGCCTATCTGGCCGGGGTGACCTCGATCCTCGGCTGCCTGATCGGAGCCGCCAACTCCCAGTCGCGGATCCTGTTCAACTCCGCTCGCGAAGGGATGGTTCCCCGGTTCATCGGGAAAGTCCACCCGACCCACGGTACGCCCGCCTACAGCCTGAGCGTGTACTGCCTGCTGACGCTGGCGATCGTCTACGTGTTCGGCTGGAACACCGACCCGTTCGTGTTCTACGCCGAGATCGCCACGCTCGGGACGATCATGATCTCGCTGATCTACCTGGTGACGAATCTGGCGCTGCCGATCTTCTCCAGTCGCACCGGCTTGAAGGGCAATCCGTTGACGCACATCGTGTTGCCGCTGCTCGGCGTGCTCGCGATCGGCTATCCGCTCTACCAGCTGGTCAAGCCCGGACAGCCCTCGCCGTATGACGAGTACCCGTGGATCTCGCTGGGGATCGTGGTGTTCGGTCTCGTGTACGCATTCGTGCTCTACCGGCGCCGGCCCGAGCTCGGCGAACGGATCGGATCGATCGTGGCGGAGTCGGAGCCGGAGTGACGGCGGCTCCGGGCGACCGCACCCGCGCGGGAACGATCACGCCGCCGCTGCCGGCGGGCGTGCCGCCCGAGTTGGAGCTCCGGCTGGTCAAGGGGCCTCGGCTCGATCCGGCGCCGCCCCGCGACGAGGCGATCGCCGCCCGCGTCAGCGAGATGCTCATCAGGATCGAGCACGGGGGAATGGACGCCGTGCGCGCCTACTCGCGCGAGCTCGACGGCTGGGATCCACCCGATTTCCGGGTCACCGAGGGCGAGATCGACGCCGCCGGCGCGTCCCTGCCAGAGGAGCTGAAGGCCGCGATCGCGTTCGCCCAGGACCAGATCCGCGGCTTCGCCGAGCGGCAGCGCGCGACGCTCGTCGACTTCGAAGTGCAGACGCTGCCTGGGGTCACCCTCGGGCAACGGCAGATCCCGGTGCAGCGCGTCGGCGCGTACATCCCGGCGGGGCGGATCCCGATGCTCGCGACCCCGTTCATGACCGTGCTGGTGGCGAAGGTCGCCGGGGTCGACCGGGTCGTGGCCTGTTCGCCGCCGCGTGAGGGGCGCGGAATCCACCCGCCGGTGCTCCATTCGATCGCCACCTCGGGAGCCGACGCGATCTTCGCGCTCGGCGGCGTGCAGGCGCTCGCCGCGATGGCGTTCGGGATCGGAGACATGGGACCGGTCGACCTCGTCGTCGGACCCGGCAACGCGTTCGTCGCCGAGGCCAAGCGGCAGCTGTTCGGCCGGGTCGGCATCGACCTGCTCGCGGGGCCGTCGGAGATCACGGTGCTGGCGGACGACCTCGCCGATCCCGAGCTGGTCGCCGCCGACCTGCTCGCTCAGGCCGAGCACGGTCCGAGTTCCCCGGCGATCCTGGTCACGACGAGCGAGCAGCTGGCGGTCGCGGTATGCGCGGAGATCGAGCGCCAGCTCGAGCGGTTGGCGGCGCTCGGTGCCGAGCAGACGCCGCGCAGGGCCTGGGAGGACCACGGCGCGGCGATCGTCACCGCCACGCGCGAGGACGCGGTCCGCGTCGTCGACGGGATCGCGCCGGAGCACCTGGAGGTCCAGACGGAGTGCGATGACTGGTACTTCGAGCGGCTTCGTAACTATGGCTCGATCTTCCTCGGCGAGCGCGCCACGGTCGCCTTCTCCGACAAGGCGATCGGCACCAACCACACGCTCCCCACCGGTCGCGCTGCGCGCTATACGGGCGGGCTGTCGGTGGCCAAGTTCCTGAAGACGCTCACCTATCAGCGCGTCGAGTCCGACGCCGGGGTCGAGGCGATCGCGCCGGCGGTGGCGGAGATCGCGCGGGCCGATTTGATGCCGGCGCACGAGGCGACGGCGAACTTGCGGATCGAGCGGTTCACCCCCACAGCCGCTCGCTGAGGCCGGAGGCCCGCGCCACCGGCCGCTCCACGGCCCGGCGCACAGCCGCCTCGGAGCCGATCAGGATCAGCTCCCGACGGGCGCGCGTGACCGCCGTGTAGAGCAGTTCCCGGGTGAGGATGCGGGAGCTCGCCGGCGCCAGCAGCACCGCGGCAGTGTCGAACTGCGAGCCCTGGCTCTTGTGGATCGTCATCGCGTAGAGCGTCTCGACGGCCGCGAGCCGCAGGGGGCTGAACTGCAGCAGCTCGCCGCCCCGCTCGAACACGGCGGCCGGGCGCTCGCTCGGGCTCTGCACGATCACGCCCGTGTCGCCGTTGAACAGCCCGAGCTCGTAGTCGTTCTCGTTCACCAGCAGCGGCCGGCCGACGTAGTCGCGCTGCTCGAGGTCGAGATCCGAGACCTCCTCGGCCAGCCACCCCTGCACGCGACGGGTCCAGTCGCTCACCCCGTACGGTCCCCGCCGGTGGGCGCAGAGCAGCCGGAAGGCTCCCAGCGCAGCGAGCGCCCCGGCGCCGTCGCCCGCGCGGGCCGCCATCGTAACCGCGCGGGCTGCGGCCACGGACCGCGCTCGCACGAGGTGCAGGTCGGCCTCCCGGCCCGGCTCGGGCACGTCGAGCGCCAGCCACCTCACCTCTTCGGTCGCTTCGCTCAGCGCCGCCACCGTGGCGTCGCCGTCGCCGCGGCGGATCGCGTCGGCCAGCTTCGCGATGCCGCCGCCGTAGCGGTGCACTCGATCGAGCACGACGATCCCCATCTTCGTCGCGTCCTGCGAGTCCGGGGCTGACCCGACGATGTCACCGAGCACGACGCCGGCCTCGATCGAGGTGAGCTGGCTCGGGTCGCCGACCAGGATCAGCCGCGCGTCGGGACGGACCGCCTCCACCAGCCTGGCCATCAGCGACAGCGAGACCATCGAGGTCTCATCGACGATCACCACGTCGTGGGGCAGCCGATTGGCGCGGTCGTGGGCGAAGCGGCTGTGACTCTCCGGCCGCCAGCCGAGCAGCCGGTGCAGCGTCGAGGCGCGCAGGCCCATCAGGAGCGCGCGGATCTCCCCCCCGACGTCCAGCCTCCCGGTCTCTTCGTGCACCGCCTCCTGCAGCCGCGCCGCCGCCTTGCCGGTCGGCGCCGCCAGCGCGATCAGCGGTCGCCGAGCCCCCCGCGCGGCGGCCTGCTCGGCCAGGAGCGCGACGATCCGGGCGACCGTGGTCGTCTTGCCGGTGCCGGGTCCGCCGGCGACCACCGCCAACCGGCGCCGCGCGGCGGTCGCGGCGGCCTGGCGTTGACGCCGGTCGGAGTCGCCGGCGAACAGCCTCCCCAGCCCGGCGGCGAGCTCGTGCTCGGACACGTCGGGCGCCTCGGCGGCCAGCGCCAACAGATCGACCGCCACCGCGCGCTCCTCGCGCCAGTAGCGGTCGAGGTAGAGCCTGGTTTCGAGCAACCGCAGCGGGCGTGCCTGAGCGGGGTGTGGATCACTCTCGCCTACCCCCACCAGGTCGCTTGTCGCCAGCGCATGCTCGCCCACTCCCACCAGGTCGCTTGCCGCCAGCGCGCTGATCCACTCGCGGGGATCGGGCCAGGGCAGCGCCGAGAGGTCGACCGGCTCCTCGGACTCGACCGTCGCCGTGTCGCGGATCGTGGCCAGATCGACGAACACGTGACCGAGTCGCGGGCCGCGCACGGCGAGCGCCGCCGCCAGCTGCACGGTCTCGTCGTGCTCGGAGACGAGCGATGCGAGCCGCGCCGCCACGTGCACGTCGGCGGCCGACAGCAGCCCGATCTGGTTGAACGCACGGAGCAGCCCGCTCGCCGCCGAGGCCAGGCGGGGATCGAACCGGTCGGGCAGCGGCGCGGTGGCGGTCGTGCTCACCGCGCCCCCTGGTCGAGCACGTCGCTCAACGCGCCGAGCGCCGCGCCCGGCGGCCTCCACGCGAACACCCCGCACGGCTCTCCGTTCACGGTCGGCGCGTCGGCACCGGCCATCCCGCGCAGGAACAGATAGAGCACGCCGGCGAGGTGGCGGTCCGGGTCGTAGCCGGGCAGCCGCCAGCGCAGGTAGCGGTGCAGGGCAACCATGTACAGCAGCGCCTGCAGCCCGTACTGGGCGCGGTTCATCTCGGCGGCCAGCGCCGCGGGCGCGTAGTGGCGGAGGGTCAGCGGCTCGCCGACAGGCCCGAGCCAGTTCGTCTTGTAGTCGACGATCGCGAAGCGCGGGCCGCCCAGGCGCATGACCAGGTCGATGCTCCCGGTGAGGAAGCCGCGCACGCTCGAGCGCAGCGTCGGGTCCTCGAGCCGGGCGGCGTAGTCGGCCATCGGGTCGCCGGCCGGGAGCTTCGCGCGCAGCACGGCGGCGATGGCCCTCAACGTGAGCCGCCCGGTCGGGTCATCGCCGCCGACCAGGGGAAGCTCGAACTCGAGCTCGTTCAGCCGGTCTGCGCGAGCGACGTCGCGCAGGCGCAGCCCATCGATCAGCGGTGTCTCGATCGCCGCGCGCAGGCCCCTGATCGCGGCGTGCGGGTCGACCAGCTCGGCGGGTCGCCGGGACCCGGCAGCGGCGACTCGTTCGCTCAGCTCCGCCTCGAGGTCCGCCGCCGCGAAGTCGGCTGCCTCGAGCACCGCGTGCACGAACGTCCCGAACTGGACGCCGACCGGCATCGCCGCCAGCGGGGACGGGCGGTCGAGCTCGGGGCCGAGGTCGCTCGGCACCGGGGCGGGCACGGGCGTCGGCGTCTCCGGCTCGTCGCTGAGGTTCGGCTCCTCCGGCTCGCTGCCCACCAGCGCCTCATGCGCCTCGGAGGTGATGTCGCTGTAGGACGTGCGTCGCCAGCGCAGGTCGAGCTCGCGATCGAAGCTCGCCGCGAGCAGCTCGACCGGCCGCTCGAGCGGCGGGCTCCACGCGATCGGCCGACCGAGCGTGGCGCGTTCGACGCCGATCCGTCCCGGTGCCCGCTCGGCCAGCGCCGCGAACGCCTGGCCGGCGACGGCGTCGGTGGGAGTGTTCTCGCCATACGGCGCGACGTTGCCGTCGGCGTCCTTGGCGAACAGCAGCCGTCCCAGCGGCGAGTTGCGGCTGTCCTTGGAACCGGCCCACCAGATCACGGCCTGGTGCTTGGCACGGGTCAGCGCGACGTAGGCGAGGCGCAGGTCCTCGCCCCGCTGCTCGACCAGGTGCTGCCGGGCATGGCGGTTGAAGGTCCGGCCCTCCAGCCCGACGTCGATCGTGTGCCGGTTCCCCATCGCCGGATCGTGGAAGGACACCGGCTCGCGGGACCGGATCCAGGTCGGATCCCACAGGAACGGGCAGTAGACGATCGGGAACTCGAGCCCCTTGCTGCGGTGGATCGTCAACACCTGGACCGCCTCGGCGTCTGACTCGAGCCGCCGCGCGCGCTCCTGCTCGTCGTCCTCGCGCTCGGCGTCGAGGATCCGCTCGGCCAGCCAGCCGCGGAGCGCCGTGACGCCGAGCCGCTCCGCGCTCGCGGCGCGGTGGAGCAGTTGCGCGAGGTGGCGCAGATCGGTCAGCCGCCGCTCGCCGTCGCTGCTCGCGAGCACGCGAGCAGCGAGCTCCTCGCCAATCATGATCGCCTCGCTCAGCGCCGCGACGCCGCTGTCGCGAAGGATCCGATTCCAGCCGTGAAGGCGCCGGTGCAATCCCTCCCATTCCTCGTCCGATGCGGTGGCGACGCGCTCGGCGCTCCACCCGAGGAACGGCGTCAGCGCCACCGTCCTGGCCCGCAGCGCCGATGACGGCCGCTCGATCGACTCGAGCAGCCGGAGCCAATCATGTGCCGCCGGGGTGGCGAACACGCTGCCGGCGCCGTTGATCACCGCCGGCACGCGGGCCGCCTGCAGTTCCTCGCGCACCAGATCCGCGGTCGTGTGGGTGCGGACGAGCACCGCGATGTGGCGCGGGCAGACCGGCTCGCGACCGGTGGGCCGGCCGTCGGGGGCGCGCTGTTCGACGGTGGCGCCCGAGGACAGCAGCGAGACCACATCGGCGGCCAGGTCGCGGGCGATGTAGGACCGGGCCGACGCGACGGTGGCGAAGCCATTGAAGGTCTGCTCCATGCCCGCCGCGTCGCGGGGGACGATCCGCACGCGCAGCGCGGCCCCGCTCGGCGCGCCGGTCAGCCGCGGCGTCTGGTTCTCGGCGGCCGCTCGAACCTCCCGGTAGACGATGTCCGGGTCGCCGAGCCTGGCCCCCGCGAACAGGACGTCGTAGGCGTCGAGCAGGGCCTGGTCGCTGCGGCGGTTCTCGCGCAGCGTCGCGTGGGTCTGAGCGGCTTTGGCGGCGGTGAGGTACGCGTATACGTCGGCGTCGCGGAACGCGTAGATCGCCTGCTTGGGATCGGCGATCAACACGAGCGTCACACCCTCGACCGCGAAGGCACGGTGGAGAATCTGCCACTGGATCGGATCGGTGTCCTGGAACTCGTCGACCAGCACGACCTCGAAGCGGTTGCCGAGCCGCTCGCGCGCGGCCGGACCGCTCGGCCCCCCCAGCGTGTCATTGAGCCGCGTGAGCAGATCGTCGTAGGTCATGATCGCGAGCCGCCGCTTGCGCCGCTCGAGCTCTTCCCGCACCACGTTCGCCAGGCGATAGCGCATCGCCGCCGCGCTCTCCGCGGGCTCGTCGCGCGGCTCGAGCGCCGCCATCGGGTGCAGCGCGGCGGCGCGGGCGATCTTGAGCGCCTCGGCGCGAGTGAACCGTTCGGCCTCACGGCGGGCGGCAAAACGCCGCACGTAGAGGTCGTCGAGAACCTCCTCGAGGACATCGGAGAGATCCTCGACGAACGCGGTCTCAGGATCGAGATCGCCCACCGTCCCGAGCTCCGCCAGCACCTCCTGGCAGAAGCCGTGCGTGGTGGCGATCGTGCCCGCGTCGAAGTCGGCCACCGCGCGCGCGAGCCGGGCGCGCCGGCGCTCGACCTGATCCCGGTCACCGCTGGCCAGGAGCGCCACCACCGGGTCGAGGTTGGTCTCGTGTGCGCCCGCGAGGATGCGCGAGAGCTCCTGCTCGCAGCCGACGAGCCGCTCGCGGACGCGGTCGCGCAGCTCGCCCGTCGCCATCCGCGTGAACGTGATCAGCAGCAGTCGCTGCAGCGGCATCCCCTCGGCGACGTAGCGCGCGGCCAGCGCCGCGATCGTGTACGTCTTGCCGGTACCGGCGCTCGCTTCGAGCACCGTGACCCCGGACGGGAGCGGACCGCAGAGGTCGAACTCGGCGGAGGCCGGGACCGCGGTCATCGGTCGCTCAGCTCCTCGTTGGCGAGCAGGCCGCCCCACAGCCGGCGGGCGTAGCGCCCGAACCTCGTCGTCTCGGTCGGCTCCCAGCGCTCGTCGGGGCGGGGCGGGTCGCTCAGCAGCTCCGCGAGCGCGATCTGGCCGCCGTAGACGAGCAGGTGCTCGGGCTGGCGATCCTCCTTGTCGTAGTCGTACGTGCTCGCCCACGCTCGCTCGGCCGCCGCCTCCCCGTCCGAACCGGCGAGCACCGCCTGGGCATAGGCAGCCGAGCTCTCGCAGGCGAGCGGCAGCGGCTCGCGCATGCCCCGGTCGTAGAGATCGAGCAGCACGGCCAGATGGCTGATCGCGGCTTGGCGCCTGGTGGCGGGGTCCCCGCCCAGCGCCGCGATCCGCGCCACGGTCACCTCGGCGTCATAGGCGCCCGGCCGGGCCCGGCCGATCACGACCGATTCGAAGCGCCGCTCGGGCCAGGCGGCGCTCAGCGCCAGCAGCCTCACCCACGCACGCAAACGCACGCGAGGCCGCACGCGCGAGAAGGACACCGTGCGGACGGTCTCCCCGCAGATGCCGGTGACGGTCCCGGCGAGCGTGCGGCCGTCGGGCAGCAGGACGTTGACATCGAGCGAGTCCGGCGTGGCGTCGCCGAGCGCCAGGGCCTCGCGAGCGAGCTCCCGGACGACTTCTCCGATCTGCGCCAGCGGCCGGCGCGCGAGCTCACCGGGGGGGAGTGAGCCGCGCGCGATCTCGGCCCGCATGCAATCCTCGAGCGCCGCGCCGGCCAGAACTCCGTCGAGCAGGTGCTGTCCCACGGCCCACTCGTCGAGCTTGCCGAGCTCTACCGGCATTGCGTCCTGCACCTCCTCGAACGATTCGCTGAGGTTGATCTCCAGGCGGTCGCGCAGCAGCGCGCGGACCGGACGCTCGACGAAGCGGACCAGGCGGTCGAGCTCGATCAGGCCCGCCGCAAGCGGCGGCAGTGGTGCCGCCAGGAATCGCCCGGGGTCGGCGCGCGGCCCCTTGAGCGCTCGGGCTCCCGCGAGCGCTTGGCGGTCGAAGCCCCACGGCCGGTCGGGCACGAGCTTCCCGGGGGTGAAGTTGCGCGGATCGAACGGCTGCAGCGGATGGCGGACCAGCACCTGCTCGCGCACCTCGCCCTGGTCGCTGCTGACCGTGAGCTCGATCGTGTCCAGCAGCTCACCGACCGGCACCGCCGGCGGGCGGCGCACGTTCGTGCGCTCGTCGTTGCCGGTGTAGGTGATGATCAGCCGCTCGCTGGCCGCCATCAGCGCGTCCAGGAGCATCTGGCGATCCTCGCTGCGCGGGTCGCGATCGCCGACGTGCGGGTTCTGGAGCATCAGGTCATCGCCGTCGCGCCGGGCGCGACGCGGAAACTCGCCGTCGTCGAGACCGAGCACGCAGACCACCCGGTGCGGGACCGATCGCATCGGCACGAGCGTGCAGACGGTCAGATGCCCGGTGCGGAAGTTCGCCCGCGTCGGACGGCCGCGGAGGCGGTCGGCCAGCAGCGCGCGGATGTCCGCGAGCTCGAGCTCGGCACCGCCGGCAGCGGTCTCCCGTGAGGAGTCCTCGACCACGTCGTCGAGCAGGCGCTGGAGCTCGCGCCGCTGCCAGCCGTCGCGGTCGCTGGTCGCCGTGAGCGCGTCGGCGCCAGCGGCGATCGCCCGGGCCCAATCACCGATCGCCTTGGGATGGCTGAGCTCCGCGACCGCTGCTCGCACGCGGTCGACGTATTCGGCGAAGCGGCCGGCCAGCTCGATCGCGCTGCTCTCGACATCGTCGAGCGGGAGCACGCCCTCGATCAGGCGTTGATCCTCCTCGGTCATCGCGACCCCGACCATCAGCCGGTCAAGGCCCTGGCGCCAGGTGTTGGCGTTGACGCCGCCGAGCTTGAACGGCTCCCGGTGCCGGGCGTCGAAGCCCCACCGGACCCCGCTTTCGGCGACCCAGTCCTGCATCCGGGACAGAGAATCGTCGTCGAAGTGGAAGCGACGGCGCACCGGCTCGCGGGCGGCCAGGTCGAGCAGCTGGGAGGCGGTCGCCCGCTGGTCGGCGAGCGCCAGCAGCTGGCTGACCACGCCGAGCACCGGGTTGGTCTGGCGCAACGAGCGATCGGCGAGCCGGACCCGCAGGTCGGGCAGGCGCTTGTCCGCTGCTTCGCCGTCGTCCGCGTCGGCGTCCGCGTCCGTGGGGCGTCGCCCGGCGCCGAACGTCGCCTGGATCAGCGGCGCGAAGGTCTCGATGTCCGGGCACATGACGATCACGTCGCGTGGCTCGAGCGTCGGGTCGTCCTGGAGCAGGTGCAGCACCGCGTCGCGCAGCACTTCGACCTGTCGCGCCCGGCCGTGGCAGGCGTGGATCTGCACGCTCCGGTCAGACGGATCCAGGCGGGGGCGAGGGTCCGGCTCACCGGGCAGCGGCGCCCCCGGCGGCGGGCGGTCATCGCGGATGTCGGCCTGGATCCGGGCCAGCAGCGTCCGCGCTTCAGGGCCGGGCAGCTCGTGGCGCTGCTCGACGCTCTGGCCGACCGCGGCCAGAACCAGTTGCAGCTCACGGGCGTCGCGCCCCCACGACGCGAGCAGACGGTTGGCCGGCAGTTCCGCGGTCCAGTCCTCGCCGCGGTCGGTGATCGCGCGACCGTGCCCGATCGCCTCTCGGACCTGTCGCCAGAGGGCGGGCGAGGGGTGCAGGATGAACAGGTGCACGTCGCGCTGCTGGGCGATCGCGGCCAGCACGTCGAGGTAGGAGCGGGGCAGGCGGGTCAGCCCGAACAGCGCGATTCTGCGCGGCAGATCGAGCAGCGCCGGCTCGGTCGCGATCCGCCCGCACGCCGCCGTCAGCCGCTCCGCGGGACTGGGTCGGCCGATCCGCTCGCGCAGCCGGCGCCACAGCTCGGCCTGCCAGCCGTCGGGACTGCCGTCTTCCCCAGAGGCCCAGGCACGGAGCAGGCCCGGGCGGTGCACTCCGTAATGATCGAACAGGTCGGCTATGTGGCGGACCACGGCGAAGCGCCGGGTCGGGTCCTCCGGATCGCCGCGTGCCCCCTCCAGATGCCGTGTGAGCGTGAGCAGCCACGGCGCGCCGAGGCACTCGTCGACGACCTCGAGCAGCGGCCACACCGACCGCTCCGGCAGCCACGGATCGTGCTCGGGCTCGATTCCGCTCGCCGTCGCCGCCGCGCCCAGGATCAGGCGGCCGGGGAAGGGGAACTCGACGTTCGCGCAGACGCCGTCGGCGCGGCCCTCCGTCGTCCCGAGCCGGGTCGACAGCCGCTGGGTCAGCCACCGCTCGATCCCGCGCGTGGGGACCGCCACGACCTCCGGCGCAAACGGATCCTCGAGCGGCTCGAGCAGCGTCTCGGCGAGGCCGGCGGCGAGGCGATCCGCGCGCTCGGCTCGATGAATGAACAGCACGTTGGGGACCCTAGCTCTGCCGGGGGCTTTCGGGCCCGGAGCGCGTCCCAGACCCCACGTCCCCCGGGGCTTCCGGGCCGCCTGCGACTATGGACCGGTGCTGAGCACCGAATCATTCACGGCGACGGCGCTCGCGTGGCTGCGCTCCCTGACCGGCGAGCCGACCGCCGAGTTCCGCGCCGGCCAGCTCGAGGCGATCGGCGACGTCGTCATCGACCGAGCCCGCGTTCTCTGCGTGCAGCGGACCGGCTGGGGCAAGTCGGCCGTGTATTTCGTCGCCACCGCCCTGCTGCGCGAGGCCGGCGCCGGCCCGACGTTGATCATCAGCCCGCTGCTGGCGTTGATGCGCAATCAGATCGCCGCGGCGGAGCGGATCGGGTTACGCGCGCACACCATCAACAGCACCAATCGGGACGAGTGGGACGACGTTCGCGACCGGCTCAGCGCGGACGCCATCGACCTGCTGTTGATCAGCCCGGAGCGGCTCAACAACCCCCGCTTCCGGGAGGAGATGCTGCCGCTGTTCGCCGCGTCGGTGGGGTTGCTGGTGATCGACGAAGCGCACTGCATCTCCGATTGGGGTCACGACTTCCGCCCCGACTACCGGCGGGTGAAGGACATGCTCGCCGCGCTCCCGTCCGGGGTCGCTGTCCTCGGCACGACGGCGACCGCCAACGACCGGGTCGTGGCCGACGTCGTGGAGCAGCTCGAGCTTTGCGATGGCGAGCCCCTGAAGACCTACCGCGGTCCGCTGGCCCGCGCCAGCCTGAGGCTGGAGGTGCTGGAGCTCCCGCGACCGGCCGAGCGGCTGGCGTGGCTGGCCGCCAACCTTCCGTCGTTTCCCGGTTCGGGGATCGTCTACACGCTCACCAAGCGCGACGCCGAGCAGGTGGCGGCGTTCCTTCGCGCTCAGGGAATCACGGCCCTGGCCTACAGCGGCGAGCAGGAGACCGAAGACCGGATCGCCACCGAGGAGCGGCTGTTGCGCAACGAGGTCAAGGCGGTCGTCGCCACCAGCGCGCTGGGGATGGGTTATGACAAGGCCGACCTGACGTTCGTCGTGCACTACCAGGCACCGGGCTCAGTCGTCTCCTACTACCAGCAGATCGGCCGCGCCGGACGGGGCGTCGATCACGCCGAGATCGTCCTGCTGCGCGGCGGCGAGGATCGCCGCATCCAGGATTTCTTCATCGAGCAGGCGTTCCCCGACCGCGAGCGCGTGACGGCGGTGCTCGGCGAGCTCGAGGCGGCCGGCGAGGACGGGCGCACCACGCGCGAGCTGATGGCAGTGGTGAACCTCGGCATGGGCCGGATCGAGGCGATGCTCAAGATCCTCGACGTCGAGGGCGCCGTGGTCCGCGCCGGCAGCCGCTGGAAGCTGGTGCCTGGCGCGGCGTGGAGCTACGACGCCGACCGCTACGCCCAGGTGACCGCGCTGCGCCGGGCCGAGCAGCGGGCAATGACGGCGTTCGGCTCCGACGGCCGCTGTCTGATGCGCGTGCTCCAGGAGCAGCTCGACGATCCCCGAGCCGCGCGACTGCGGACGGTGCTCGGCGTGCGCCGGCCCACGCTTCGGGACCGCGCCCGACGCGAAGCTGGTCGAGGCGGCGGGGCGCCACCTTCGCTCGACGCCGATCGAGCTCGAGGTCAAGAAGATGGCGCCCGATGCCGCGGGCGTGATGCGCAAGATCCCCGACGATGTCCGGCTCGAGCCAGGATGGGCGCTGGCGCGCTTCGGCGATGGCGGCTGGTGGCCGGCGGTGGAGCGGGGTCTGCGCGACGGCGGCTTCGAGGCTGACGTGGTGGGAGCGCTGGTCGACGTCGTGCGGCCCGGCGGCGTGAGCTGGCTAAGTTGCGTGCCGTCCGCGTCGCGAGCGGGCGTGCTCGAACGACTGGGTGAGCAGCTTGCCGCCTCGCTCGGCGTGCCGTTCGCCGCGCTCGTCGAGCGCACCTGCGAGCGGCCACCCCAGCGCGAGATGGCGAACGCCGCACAGCAGGCCGCCAACGTCCGCGGCGCGTTCCGCGTCGTCGCGACGCCGCCGCCCGGGACCGGCGTCCTGCTCGACGACCGGCGCATCTCGGGCTGGACCCTGGCGATGGTCGGCGGGCAGCTTCGACGGGCCGGCGCGGAGCGGGTCGTGCCGCTGGCGCTGGCGACGCTGCAGTAACCAAGCGGTCGCGCCACGCCTGCCAGCAGGCGATCCACCCGCGCCA
Source organism: uncultured Solirubrobacterales bacterium (assembly GCA_963767695.1). Taxonomy (GTDB): domain Bacteria; phylum Actinomycetota; class Thermoleophilia; order Solirubrobacterales; family Solirubrobacteraceae; genus Palsa-465. The sequence continues at coordinate 200,594 of CAVYFE010000008.1, read as the reverse complement.
CGCCTCCCAGCAGGCGATCCACCCGCGCCACTAGGCTGGATTCATGCCCGAGTTGCCCGAGGCGGAGCGAGCCCGCCAGACGCTCGAAGCCGCCCACGGGCGGCGGATCGTCGGCGTCGATGACCGAGACTCATACGTGTGCCGACCGCACGCGCCTGGCGAGATCGCCGGCGCGCTGATCGGCCACACGGTCGCCACCGCGCACCGCCGGGGGAAGTTCATGTGGCTGGAGACAGATGACGGGCCCGCGCTGGGACTGCACCTCGGCATGGCAGGCCGGATCGTCGTCGACCCGGAGGACACGTCTCGCTGGGATCGCTTCGCGCTCGAATTCGAGGACGGTGGGCGACTCGTATTGAGAGACAAGCGCCGGCTCGGCCGCGCCGTCCTCAATCCCGACTTCTCCCACGTCGGGCCCGATGCCGCCGTTGTCGGCCGCGAGGACTTCCGGCGCCTGATCGGCGCCGGCCGCGCGCCGATCAAGGTCCGGCTGCTCGACCAGGGCGCGATCTCCGGGATCGGCAACCTGCTCGCCGATCAGGCGCTCTGGCAGGCGCGAGTCTCTCCCAACCGTCGCGTCTCGGATCTCTCGACCGAAGACCTCGACCGCCTGCGCCGTGAAATCCGCGCCGCCGTCCGCTCAGCGATCCGCAAGGGCGGTGCTCACACCGGCCGCTTCATCGCCGCCCGCCACCGTGACGGGGTCTGCCCGCGCGACGGCCATCCGCTGGCGCGAGGGACCGTGGGTGGCCGGACGACGTACTGGTGTCCGGTCTGTCAGCGCTGACGCCAGGCATGGGCATCTCATGCGCGTCCGCGCCGGCGCCCGGCCGCCAGCAGGGTCTAGGACGCCGTGTCGATCGCCGCGGTCGTGTTCAACTGCCCAAACCGTCCGGCGGGCAAGGGTAAAGCGGCAATCGAACACGATGTTCGTGTTCGATGGCCCAGATTGCGACGCGCGCAGGATGATTTGGGCTCTCATGCATGCCGGCGCGCGCCCCCGCTCGCGCGCAAACGAAGCGCGACGCCCGGGCTCGCGACACGGCGCGACCCTGCTCTGCTCCTCAGGCCTGAACGCCGCCACCGTCGATCACCAGCGCCTGGCCGGTGATCGCGCCGGCCTCCTCCGAGGCGAGGAACAGGACCGCGTCCGCGACCTCTCCCGGGTCGAGCAGCCGGCCGAGCGGCGTCTGACTGATCAGGGCCTGCTCGGCTTCGGCCTCGGTGCGGCCGGTCGCCTCGACGATCCGGGCGATCGCTCGCGTGATCAGATCCGTCCGCACGTACGACGGACAGACCGCGTTGACGCGCACGCCGGTGCCGGCGAGCTCGCTGGCGACGGCGCGGGTCAGCCCCACGGCCGCGTGCTTGGAGGCGGTGTAGGCGCTGGTGTAGGCGGTGCCGATCCGGCCGGCGGTCGAGGCGACGGTGATGATCGATCCGGCGCCCCGCGCGCGCATCGCCGGGACGACGGCGCGCATGCACAGGAACGGCCCGGTGACGTTGACCTCGAAATGGCGAGCCCAGCTCGCCAGCGAGGTCCGGGCCAGCGGCGCGCTCTCGGCGAACCCGGCGTTGTTGACGAGCACGTCGACATCGCCGATCGCACCGAACCTCTCCGCGACGGCGGCCTCGTCGGTGACATCGCAGACCGCGGTCCGGGCCCGAGGCAGGCGCTGCAGCGCGGCCCCGTCCCGGCCGAGGGCCACGACCTCGTCGCCGAGCGCCGCGAACCGCTCGACGATCACCCGCCCGATGCCCTTCGCCCCGCCGGTCACCACCACCGTCCGGCTCATCACACCAGCACCGGCATCAGCCGCTCCATCTGCGCCAGCCGCTCCGGGTAGCGCCCGACCAGGAACTGGAGCGCGACGTGGCGGACGCCGACCTCGGCGAAGCGGTCAAGCGCCTCGGCCAGCTGCTCGGGAGTGCCGCTGAGGCGGTCGGGCTCCTGGCTCACCGGGGCATCGGTGACCTCCACCGACAGGCAGCAGTTGAGCTCGAGCTGGTCCGGGTCGCGCCCCGCGTGGGCCGCCGCCAGGCGGACGTGCTCAAAGCGACTGGCCAGCTCTTCCGGCGTCACCCGGGCGAAGTACGGAAACCAGGCATCGCCGTAGCGACCGGCGCGGCGCTGCGCACCGCGGCTCTCGCCCCCGCACCAGATCGGGATCGCCGCTGCGTGGCTCTTCGGATAGAACGCGATGTCCTCGTAGCGGTAATGCTCGCCGTCGAAGCTGCAGTGCTCCTGGCCGAACAGGTTGCGGGCCACCGCCAGCTGCTCGTCCGCGACCGCCGCGCGCTGCTCGAACAGCTCGCCGCGGCCGAGCGCCTCGAACTCCTCGCGCATCCACCCGATCCCGACCCCGAGGATGAACCGTCCCTCCGACAGCCAGTCGATCGTCGCGGCGACCTTCGCCCAGTGGACCGGGTCGCGGTAGGTGGTGACGAGCACGCTCACGCCGAGCTTCACGCGCTCGGTGGCGCCGGCGAGGAACGCCAGCGCGGTCATCGACTCGAGGAACGGCTTCTCGGGCGGGACGATGAACGACCCCGACCAGCTGTAGGCGTAGTCGGACTCGATCTGCCACGGGATGATGATCCGGTCGGCCGCCCACACCGTGGTGAAGCCGAGCCGCTCCGCCGTCTCGGCCGCGTGCCTCAGCCCCGCTCTCGTGCAGGCCGCGCCCGAGACGGGCAGAAACACGCCGTAGTCCATCGCTACGGGACCGTCATCTCGCGATCACGGCGATCCCCATCAGCTCGACCATCGCGGCGGGATCGAACAGCTCGCTCACGCCGAACAGCCCCATCGCCGGGTAGTGGCGGCCGAAGTGCTTGCGCCAGGCAGCACCGAGCTCCTGCAGAGCTCCCTTGTAGGCGGCCACGTCGGTGACGAACACCTGGAGCGAGACCAGGTCCGCGGGCTGGCCGCCCGCTGCCAGCAGCGCGGTCATCAGGTTTCCCGCCGCCCGATCGAACTGCTCGGCGATCGTCTCGCCGGCGCCGATCTGGCCGGCGAGGTACACCGCGTCCCCGGGTCCCGCGACGACTGCGTGCGAGAAGCCACTGGGACGCGGCAGGTCATCCGGGTTGACGATCCGCGTCATCTCCCGCTCCAGCTCGGCTTGCGTCCTTCGCGCCAGGCCGCGTAGAACTCGGCGAAGTCGTCGCTCTTCATCATCAGCGCCTGGGTGATCGCCTCGAACTCGATCGCGCCGCCGAGGTCGAGGTCGAGCTCGCGGGTCAACAGCGTCTTGGTCGTGGAGTAGGCGAGCGCGGGTCCGGTTGCCAGCCGCTCGGCCAGGGCTGTAGCGGCCGCCCCGAGCTCGTCATCGCTCACAACCTGCATCGCCAGCCCGATCTCGTACGCCCGCTGCGCGTCGATCCGCTCGCCCAGGATCAGCAGCTCACTCGCGCGGCCCAGCCCGACGATCCGGGGCAGCAGATACGCCGAGCCCATGTCTGCGCCGGCGAGCCCCACCCGGGTGAACAGGAACGCGAACGACGCCGACTGCGCCAGCAGGCGGAAGTCGCTGGCCAGCGCGATCACCGAGCCGGCGCCGGCGGCGATCCCGTTGACCGCCGCGATCACCGGCAGCGGGCACTCGCGCAGCGCCTTGACGACCGCCCCGGTCATCCGCGTGAACTCGAGCAGCTCCGCCGCCTCGAGCTTCTGCAGCTCGCCGATGATCTCCTCGACGTCGCCGCCCGAGCAGAAGCCGCGCCCCTCGCCCCTGATCACGAGCGTCTTCGCATCGCCTCGGTGGGGGAGCTCGGCGAGCAGGTCACGGAGGTCGGCGTAGGCCTCGAATGTGAGCGCGTTCAGCTTGTCGGGACGATTGAGCGTGACGGTTGCGATACCGTCCCGACATTCGAAGTCGAAGTGCTGCCAGTCGGCTGTCAGCGCGGCCGATGCGCGGTACGGACTCAGGGCTCCCACTCCTCGTCCTGACGATACTCGACACAGAAGTCCGGAGCAATGTTAGATATCATTGGAGCGTAGAGCGGTGGCCGGCGAGAGCCCGTACTGGAACCCGAAAACCGAGACGCTGGGACGCGAGCAGCTCCGGGCGCTGCAGCTCGCGAAGCTCCGCTACCAATGCGAGTGGGCCGCCGCGCGGAGCCCCTGGTACCGGCGGGAGTTCCAGGCAGCCGGGTTTGACCCCTCCGAGCTTCGATCCCTGGAGGATCTGCGCCGCCTGCCGCTGCTCACGCGCGATCAGTGGATGGCCTCGCAGGACGCGGCGCCGCCGTTCGGGGAGCTCCCGGCGATCGCGCCCGAGGGCGCGATCCGCGTCCACACGACCTCCGGCACCACTGGCCGCGGACCGCTGCGCGCGCTCGACTCGCGCAAGGATTGGTCGTGGATCGCGGAGATGTGGTCCTACGCGATCTGGGGGTGCGGCGTCCGGCCCTCCGACACGGCCTACATCGCGTTCGGCTACGGCTCGTTCATCGGCTTCTGGGGTCTGCACTACGCGATGGAGAAGGTCGGCGTGCTCAACGTCCCCGGCGGCGCGCAGAGCACCGAGGCGCGCGTCCGGCAGATCATCGATTTCGGCGCGAGCGCCGTCGCGTCGACGCCGACCTACGCGCTCCGGCTCGCGCAGGAGGCCTCGCTGCTGGGGATCGATCTGCCCGGCGCCGCCGTGTCGCGGCTGATCCTGTCCGGTGAGCCGGCGGGATCGATCCCCCAGACGAAGGCGTTGATCGAGGAGCTGTGGGGGGCGAAGGCGTTCGACACCGCCGGGATGACCGAGATCGGAACGATCATGGTGTTCGAGTGCTCACACCAGCCGGGCGGCACCCACATCATCGAGGACCACATTGATCGAGGAGGTGATCGACCCGGACTCGCTGGAGCCGGTCGCCTATGGCGAGCCCGGAGAGCGGGTGGTGACGTCGTTCGGGCGCGGGGCGATCCCGCTGCTGCGCTACCGCACCGGCGATCTGGTCTGCAAGGTGCCTTCGTCGAAGTGCGCGTGCGGGCGTGGTTTCGATATTTATGAGGGGGGGATTCTCGGACGCGTCGACGACATGAAGATCGTGCGCGGGACGAACGTCTACCCGCGCGCGATCGAGGCGATCGTCCGCGAGTTCCCCGAGGTCGACGAGTTCCAGACCGTGATCACGCGCGACGGTATCCGGGACGAGATCACGCTGCGGATCGAGTGCAAGCCGGAGTGGCCCTCGGAGCAGTGGGACACGCTGTCGGACTCGCTGCACCGGCGCCTGTCGCTCGCCCACGAGGGGCTCAACTTCCGCGTGGAGCGCGCCGCCGAGGGCGAACTGCCGCGGTTTGAGCTCAAGGCCCAGCGAACGGTCGACCTGCGGGATGCGCCGATCGGCGTGGGGGCGAAGTGACGCTCGACCTGCTCGGCCAGCCGCTCAGCGCCTCGGAGGAGCGGCTGCTCGCGGTCTACGAGGAGCTCAAGGCGCTCGCCGCCGATGAGGAGCTGGCGCCCGTCGCCCAGGCCAACGTCCGCGCCGCGCTGGCGCTGATGCACAACGTCGTGAACGGACTCGCGCTCAAGTACGAGCACCTGAGCGACCTCGGCGTGTGAGGCTGTCGTGAGGATCGCGGTAGTCGGCGGGGGACCCGGCGGCCTCTACTTCTCGATCCTGATGCGCAAGATCGCGCCGGACTGCTCGGTGACCGTGTTCGAACGCAACCGGGCGAGCGACGCGTTCGGGTTCGGGGTCGTGTTCTCCGACGAGACGCTGACCGTGTTCGAGCACGCCGACCCGGAGAGCTACGCGGCGATCGGGGAGCGGTTCGCGCGTTGGAGCGACATCGACATCCACCACCGCGGCGCGCTCACGCGCTCCGGTGGCCACGGGTTCGCGGCGCTCGGCCGGCGCGAGCTGCTGGGAATCCTGCAGGAGCGGGCCGCCTCCGTCGGCGTCGAGCTGCGGTTTCAGTGCGAGGCGCCGCCGCTGTCCGAACTCGGGTGGGCGGATCTGATCGTCGGCGCCGACGGCGCCTCGAGCGCGATCCGGACCGCTCTGTACCGCGAGTTCGTGCCCTCGCTCGACCCGCGGCAATGCCGCTACATGTGGCTGGGAACCGACCTCGTGTTCGACTCGTTCAAGTTCTTCATCGAGGAGACCCCGCACGGGGTCTTCCAGGCGCACGCATATCCCTACGACGAGCGGATGAGCACGTTCATCGTCGAGACGCACGAGCAGGTGTGGCGGCGGGCGGGGCTTCACGAGCTGAGCCCGGGCCCATTGGCGCCGGGCGTCAGCGACACGGCGAGCGTCGAGTTCTGTGCCTCGCTGTTCGCGGACGCCCTGCAGGGACATCGGCTGGTGGCGAACAACTCGAAGTGGATCAACTTCGTGACCGTCCGCAACCGGCGGTGGTGCGCGGAGAACGTGGTGCTGCTCGGCGACGCCGCGCACACCGCCCACTTCTCGATCGGCTCGGGTACCAAGCTCGCGATGGAGGACGCGGTGGCGCTGGCGTGGGCGTTCCGAGGATCGGGCGAGGACGTCGCCGCGGCGACCGCCGCCTATGAAGCGGAGCGGCGGCCGATCGTCGAGAGCACCCAGCGCGCCGCGCAGGCGTCGCTCGAGTGGTTCGAGGGGATCGGGCGCTATGTCGATCAGGAGCGCTCCCAGTTCGCGTTCAACCTGCTGACGCGGAGCCGTCGCGTGACCTACGACAACCTGCGCCTGCGCGATCCAGAGTTCGTGCGGGAGGTGAACGACGATTTCGCCGCCCGCGGTGGCTTCTCGCCCCGGCCCCCGATGTTCGCCCCCTTGCGGTTGCGGGAGCTGGAGCTGCGCAACCGGGTGATCGTCTCGCCGATGGATATGTACTCGGCGCTCGAGGGCACGCCCAGCGACTTTCATTTCGTCCACCTGGGCGCCCGGTCGCTCGGCGGGGCGGGGCTGGTGATGAGCGAGATGATGTGCGTTTCGGCCAACGGCCGCATCACCCCGGGGTGCGCGGGGATGTATCGAGACGAGCACATCGATGCGTGGCGGCGGATCGTGTCGTTCGCCCACCGCCACGGCGGTTGCGCGATCGGCGCTCAAATCGGCCATTCCGGGCGCAAGGGCTCGACGAAGCTGATGTGGGAGGGGATAGACGAGCCGCTGCCCTCCGGCAACTGGCTCCTCATCGGTCCGTCCGCAATCGCCTACGGCCCGCGCAACCAGGTGCCGCGGGCGATGACCCGCGCCGACATGGACGTCGTCGTGGATCAGTTCCGGTGGGCCGTCCACGGTGCGATCGCCGCCGGCTTCGACCTGCTCGAGCTGCACTGTGCCCACGGCTATCTGCTCTCGAGCTTCCTCTCCCCGCTGGCGAACGTGCGCGCGGACCGGTACGGCGGCTCGCTCGAGAACCGCGCCAGGTTCCCGCTCGAGGTGTTCGATGCGTGCCGTGCCGCGTGGCCCGCCTCGAAGCCGATCAGCGTGCGGCTCTCCGCAACCGACTGGGTGCAGGGCGGCTTCGACGTCGACCATGCGGTGGCATTCGCACGGATGCTGCTCGAGCACGGGTGCGACATCGTCGACGTCTCCTCGGGCCAGGTCTCGCCGCTCGAGCGGCCCGCGTTCGGGCGGAGCTTCCAGACGCCGTTCGCCGACCGGATTCGCAACGAGGTCGGGATTCCGACGATCGCGGTCGGCGCGATCTCCTCCTACGACGACGTGAACACGATCGTGCTCGCGGGGCGGGCCGATCTGTGCGCCCTGGCCCGGCCGCACCTGTATGACCCGCACTGGACGCTGCACGCTGCGGCCGAGCAGGATTACGAGGACATCGAGTGGGTGCCCCAGTATCAGGCCGGGTCACGCCGCCCACCGTCCGGGCGTGACGGCTCGGTGCAGAAGGAGCTCCAGCGGACCTTCGAGCCGGCTCCGCGCGAGCTTGCGGGGGCGCCGGACCCGCGGCCGTGACCCCGGTCTCGGTCTCTGCCCCGCCGGCCGCGGGCGAGCCGCTGCAACCGCAGGATCTCGTGATCACGCTGCTGGGCACATACGTGCGGCCGTTCGGCGACACCGTGTGGTCGGGCGGGCTGGTGTCGCTGCTCGGTGAGCTCGGCTTCTCGTCCGGAGCGGCTCGGGTGGCGCTGACGCGTCTGGTCAGGCGGGGACTGATCACCCGCGTGCGCTCGGGCCGGCTCGTCCACTACCGGCTGACGCCGCGGTGCGAGGGGTTGCTGGCCGAGGGCGACGGACGGATCTTCTCGCTCGGAGACCCGCACGACGACGGCGGCACGTGGACGGTGATCTGGCACCAGATCCCCGAGGACCGCCGGCTCGAGCGAAGCCGGCTGGCGCGGCGGCTGCGGTTCCTCGGGTTCGGCTCGGTGCAGGACAGCGTGTGGGTCTCACCCCACGACCATTCCGAGGAGGTGCTGCGCCTGCTCGACGAGCTCGACGTCTCGGCGTCCGCGACGCTGTTCACGGCGCGGATCCAGGAGCCGGCGGGGCTGCCGGCGCTGGTCGCGCGGGCCTGGGATCTGACCGGGCTGATCGATCGCTACGAGTCGTTCGTCTCGGAGTTCTCGCCCTACGTCCGCCGCCGGGTCGATGACGCTCAGGCATTTGAAGTGCGCACCCGGCTCGTGCACCTGTTCCGCGGGTTCCCGTTCTTCGATCCCGAGCTGCCCGAGGAGCTCGCCCCGCTCGGGGACGCCCGCGCGCAGGCCGTCGCGACCTTCCGCCGGCTCTACGACGCCCTGGCGGAGCCGTCGCAGCGCCACTTCGATGCGGTGACCGCGGGATGGGCGGAGGCCTCGTAGCCCTTCCGGGAGCGCCGCACGATCGGCAGCGCGCTTGAATTTCGATGATCGTCGACAGAGGAGTCGGCGCGGTCCCGGCGAACGCAGAACCCTATGTCCCCGAGCGGTGAAGGCGAGGCTCGTTCGGTGTACGTGGTGCAGCGCCACTTTCGCCTTGTCCGGCGCGGCTATGACCCGGTCGAGGTCGACCGCCACCTGCAGGTGGTGAGTGAGTGGTTCCGGGAGAGCCGTGCCGCCGAGCGGACCCGCGAGCTGGAGAAACAGTTTCATGATCGGGAGCGCACGGTGGCCGAGAAGGAGGACCGCGCGGATCTGCTGGTGGAGACCAACCGGATGGAGGCCGAGGCGATCCTCGATGGCGCCCGGCTGCGCGCCAAGGCAGAGAACGCGGCCGCCGAACGCGTTCTCCAAGACGCTGAGCTGGCCGCCGAACGCGTTCTCCAAGACGCTGAGCTGGCCGCCGGGGAGCGCCTTAGGGAGGCAGAGGAGAACGCCCAGCGGATCCTCGCCGACGCGGCGGCTCAGGCCGAGCGGATTCTCGCCGACGCGGCGGCCCAGGCCGAGCGGGTCACGGCCGAGAGCGAGCAGCGACGCGAGCAGGAGCTGCTGAGCGCGCGGACGGCCGCCGAGCACCTCCTGGCCGCGATGCGCTCAGAGGCGGCGGAGGAGGTTCGCGCGCTGCGAGCCCAAGCCGAAGAAGAGCTGCGTTCCTACGTCGAGCGCCGCCACCGCGAGGTCGACCGCCTCGTCGATGCCGCGCGCCGCGAACGTCACCGCACCGCCGGCGACGGCGAGCCGTGAGATCAGAGTTCACGTGAGCGCGCCGCCCGCCGCGCAGGGCTCGTATCGCTTCGTCGTCGTGCCGCACACGCACTGGGACCGAGAGTGGTACCGCCCGTTCGAGCACTTCCGGCTCGAGCTCGCGCGGGTCGTGGACGGCGTGCTCGAGGTGCTGGAGCGCGATCCCCGCTTCGCCTCGTTCACGCTCGATGGTCAGGCGATCGTGCTCGAGGACTACCTCGAGGTCCGGCCCGAGCACGAGCGCCGGCTGCGGGCGCTGCTGAGCGCCGGCCGGATCGAAGTCGGGCCGAGCTACGTCCTCGTCGACGAGTTCCTGGTCGGGGCCGAGGCGCTGGTCCGTAACCTGCTGATCGGACGGGCGGTGTGCGATCGCTTCGGCGGCCGGCCCTCGCCGGTCGGCTACCTGCCCGACAGCTTCGGGCACCCGGCGCAGCTGCCCCAGGTGCTGGCCGGGTTCGGGATCAGCAGCTTCATCTTCTCGCGCGGACTCGGTGACCAGCTGGACGAGCTGGGAGTCGTGTTCGCGTGGCGCTCGCCGGACGGAAGCGAGGTGCTCGCGTTCCAGCAGCTCCCGGACTACTCGAACTTCGCCGGCGTGTCCGACGCCGAGGACGCGGAGCGACGAGTTCGGGACATCGTCGAGCGGTTCGGCCAGGCGCTCGAGCGCGTCGGGGTGCGCGATGTGCTGCTCTGCAACGGCTCCGATCACGTGCCCGTGACGGCTGAGCTGCCGCGCCTGTGCACCGAGCTCGAGCGGCGTCTTCCCGGCGCGCGGTTCACGATCGCGCAATTCGCCGATTACGTGCGGGAGGTGGGAGCGGTGCGGGTACCGGGGTGGAGCGGTGAGCTGCTCGGCAGCCGGCTCCAGAACGTGTTGCGGGGCGTCAACTCCGCCCGCCTCTACATCAAGCGGGCCAACGAGCAGGCCGAGCAGCGGCTGCTGGCCGTCGAGACGCTCACGGCGCTGCGGAGCCTGCAGGACGGGACGCCCTTCCCCGGCTCGGATTTCGAGCTCGCCTGGCGGCAGCTGCTGCAATGCCATCCGCACGACACGATCTGCGGCTGCTCGTGCGACGAGGTCCACCGCGATGCGCTGGCCCGCTACGAGTCGCTGCACCGGACGCTGTCGGTGCTGCAATCACGGGCGCTGGACGGGCTCCCAATCGAGCCACGGTCGGGCACCGCGATCGGGGTGATCAACCTCCTGCCCTACCGCCGGCGGGGCGTGATCGATCCACCCGGTGCCGAGCCGGCGCTCGTCGAGCTCGACGGGTTCGCCGCGGGCGCGATCGACCCCGTCCCGGCGGGCCCCCGGACCGGCGGCGCGCCGCGAACCGGCGGCGGGTCCGAGCGGCCGGCGATCGAGAGCGACCGGTTCCGCGTCGAGGCGGGCCCGGACGGCACGCTCACGGTGATCGACAAGCTTCGCGATCGCCGGTTCGAGCGCCTGCACGCCCTCGAGGACGAGCTCGACATGGGCGATCTCTACAACTTCTGCCCGGTCCCGGGCGCTCCCGGTTGGCGCAGCGCGCAGGCCACGGTTCGCGTCCTGGCCGAGGGCCCGCTGGTGTCGGAGCTCGAGGTTCGCGTCGAGGCTGAGCGCCCCGCCGGCCTCGACCCCGAGTTCCGCCCGCTTCGCCACACCGTGCCGCTGAGCGTCTGCACCGTGGTGCGAGCTGTGCGCGGCAGCCACCGGCTGGAGTTTCGAACCACGATCGACAACGCGGCCGGCGATCACCGTCTCCGCGTGGTGTTCCCGGCCGCCGGCGCCGGCGGTCCGGTGCGCGCCGAGGGGCAGTTCGCGCTTCTGCAGCGCCCGCTGGCGCCCCCACCCCCGCAGAGCGAGTGGGCAGAGCCACCCGATCCCACCCAACATACGCTCGGCGCCGTTGCGATCGGGCCGATCGCGCTGATCACCAAGGGGTTGCCCGAGTACGAGGCCCGCACCACCGGCAATCGCACCGAGCTGTGCCTGACGCTCCTGCGCTGCGTCGGGATCATCTCGAAACCGAACGGCGTACTGGCAACCCGCCCGCTGAGCGCCGGGCCAGCGCTCAGCACGCCCGAGGGTCAATGCCTCGGCCGCCACGAATGCGAGTACGCGCTCGTGCCCGACGCCGACGCGCTCGACGACACCGCGCTGCTGCGCGAGGCGCAGGACTATCGCTGCGGCTTCCTGACCGTCCCGGGAGGAGTCGAGCTCACCTCGCCGCTGGCGCTCGAGGGCGACGTGATCTTCTCGTGCCTGAAGGGCGCCGAGGACGGCGACGGGCTGATCCTGCGCTGCTTCAACCCATCCCGCTCGCCGACGAGCGCTCAGATCGTCGGCGAGCTGGCCGTCTCGCAGACCCGCCTCGACGAGACCGGTGAGCGATCCATCCCCGACGGCGTCGTGACACTCGAGCCTGGCCAGATCGGGACGCTGCGGCTGCGGCGGCGGGTGTGAACCTTCCCGGCGGTTGACCGGGTCACAGTCAGGATGAGCAGCTTCCTGCACCGAGCGCGGTTTACGCGGGATCATCGGTGGGCGCCCGAGCACATGTCGGCCTACCTCGACGGAGAGCTCGCCGCTGCCGGCCGACGGCGGCTCGAGCACCACGTCAGCCAGTGCCGGCAGTGCCGCAGGCTGCTCGCCGGCCTGCGCCGGCTGCTCGATGCGCTCCATCGTCTGCCGGCGCCGAGCGGCGGCGCTGACGCACTCCAGATCGCCGCCTCGGTGCGCGCGCGGCTGAGCGAGCCCCCGGGGCCATGATTGAACCGTTGTGCCGGTGCCGGGGGTCAAACCGAGCATGAACAAGCACATTCACACCCAGAACCAGAGCGACCGCCCTCGCGTCGAGAAGACCGACCACGAGTGGCGCGCGGAGCTCACGCCTTCGCAGTACGAGGTGCTGCGCCACAAGGGGACCGAGCGGCCATTCACGGGGCAGTACGTGCACGAAAAGCGCGACGGAACGTATCGCTGCGCCGGGTGCGGCGCGGAGCTGTTCTCGTCGGCGACCAAGTTCGAGTCGGGGACCGGCTGGCCGAGCTTCACCGAGCCGGCGGACCGGGCCAACGTCGAGCTGCATGACGATCGCAGCTACGGCATGCACCGGGTCGAGGTGACCTGCGCGGCGTGCGGCGGGCACCTTGGTCATGTGTTCCCCGACGGCCCCGGCGATTCCGGGGAGCGCTACTGCATCAACTCCTGCTCGCTCGCGCTCGACGAGTCCTAAGTAGCCATCGCCTTCGGCGGGCGTCACGCTCCGTGTCGCCCGCCGGCGAGGCGGTATAACCGCGCGGTGAGCGGGCTGCCGAGCGCCGAGCACGAGCTGATTCGCCGGGCGCGCGCCGGTGATCAGGACGCCTTCGCGGAGCTGGTCGCGGTCCACGCCGAGCGCGTCTATGGCGCCTTGCGGCGGTTTGGTCTCGACCCGAGCGACGCCGACGAGGTGGCCCAGGAGGTGTTTGTGCGGGCCTGGCGGGGCTTGGGGCGATTCGAGGAGCGGGCGCAGTTCTCGACGTGGCTCTACCGGATCGCGTTCAACGAAGCTCAGCGCCGGCTTTCACGTCGCCCGCCTGCTCGCATCGAGCCGGATCCGGATCGCGATGACCCGATCGTCTCGCTGCCCGAGTCGCCCGATCTCGGTCCTGAGGCGCAGACGCTGGGGCGAGAGTTCGAGCAGACGCTGGATCGGGCCCTGGAACAGCTGCCCGCGCCGTGGCGCGTCGCCGTGGTGCTGCGGGACATCGAGGGGCTCTCGACGCAGGAGGCAGCGCAGATTGTCGGCGTGCGCCAGGCGGCGTTCAAGAGTCGCCTCCACCGCGGCCGGATGCAGCTGCGCGCCCTCCTCGAGCCATACCTGGAGCTCGGGGAGGGCTGACGGGTGCCCGTTACCGGAGCGCGGTCGCGCGGGGACCGCCGGAAGCCCTAGCGCAGCGTGGTCGCGCAGGCCGCGCCGCCGTGCTTCTCGAAGTAACGCTGGTGGTAATCCTCGGCATCGTAGAACGCGGGGGCGGGGACGATCTCGGTCACGATCGGCCGGGTCAGCGCTCCCTGGTGCGCCTCGCGGGAGGCGGTCGCCAGCCGCTCCTGCTCGGAGTCGTGGAAGAAGATCGCCGAGCGGTACTGGCTGCCGAGAGTCCCAGCCCTGGCGGTCGCGGGTGGTGGGATCGTGCATCGACCAGAAGGCGCTCAGCAACTCGCCGTAGCTGACGAGCGCCGGGTCAAACCAGACCTCGACCGCCTCGGCGTGGCCGGTGGTGCCCGAGCACACCTGCTCGTAGCTGGGGGCAGTGGTACTCCCGCCGGTGTAGCCGACGGTCGTCTTCAGGACCCCCTCGATCTCGCGCAACGATGCCTCGACCCCCCAGAAGCATCCGGCGGCGAACGTCGCACGCTCCGCGCCCTCGAGCGCTCCGCCATCGCCACGCGCGTCCGCGCCCGGGCTGCCCGAGCGCCTGTTTTTGAAGTTCAACAACTCGTGTCCTTTCCGTCTTGTGTTCACATCCAGATAGACCCTCCGGGGCCCAGGAACGGTTCAGCCTCGGGGACGAGCCCGATCGGGAGTACAGTCCGAGCACCCGAGCCGAGAACGAGGAGGGCGTGATGGCGAGCCTGCTGGACCTGACCGTCCAGGGTGATGTCGGGACGATCAGCGACGACTCCAAGCTGATGCAGGTCGAGCTGATGGCGCCGCTCGAGCTCTACCGGCTGTGGGAGCGCCAGAACTGGGTCTCGCACCAGATCGATCTGGTCACCGATCGCCGAGATTGGGAGTCGCTCGGCGAATATCAGCGCGAGCAGCTGCTGTACGGGTTATCGGCGTTCTTCGTCGGCGAGGAGCGGGTCACCAACCAGTTCTCGGGGCTGGTGCTCGCGGCAGAGGACAAGCACGAGGAGGCGTTCCTGCTCACCCAGCAGGTCGACGAGGCCCGCCACGCCCAGCACTTCAACCGCCTCTACGAGGAGGTGCTCGACTTCGACGGCCGGTTCGAGGACCGTCTCGAGCGCGCGCGCACGTACCTCAGCGACGACTACTTTCAGCTGTTCGACGGCTACCTGGTCGAGGACCACCGCAGGCTGCTCGCCGATCCCACCAGCATCGAGGCCAAGCTCGACTTCATCACGACCTACCACATGGTGATCGAGGGCACGCTCGCGCTCACCGGCCAGCATTTCCAGACCATGCGGCTGGAGCGGCGCGGGATCCTCCCCGGTCACCTCGAGGCGTTCAAGCGGATCGCCCAGGACGAGCACCGCCACGTCGCCTACGGCACCTGGTACCTGCAGCGCCAGGCGCGCGACCCCGAGCTCGCCAAGCGCGTGCAGGACAAGCTCGCGCAGACGCTGCCGGCCGCGGCGGGCGTGATCGCTCCCCCCGGGTTGGACGCGGACGATGAGTACGACTACCTCGGCGCGACCCCCAGCGAGCGAAGCGAGTTCGCCTACCGCGCGCTGGCGCGGCGGCTGAAGGTGATCGGGATCGGCCTGCCCGCGGTCACCGCCTGAGCGGCCGCGCAGCGCTATCCGCGCGGCACGAACGCGAACACGCGGCTGGGGCTGCCGGTGCCGCCGACTAGCTTCAACGGTGAGACCACGATCAGCGCGCCGATGGCCGGCAGGCGGTCGAGGTTCGCCAGCTGCGTCAGCCCGAGCCGGCCGGCGCCGAGCAGCAGGTTGTGGAGGGGGAACGGCGGATCCATGCCGCCGGCCGAGCCGGCGTCGATTCCGACCGTCTCGACCCCGAACCCGGAGATGTTCCGCTGCGTCGCGATCCAGCGCGAGGCCTCGACGTCGGGCCCGGGCGTCTCGGGTCCGTTCTCGCCGACGTTCAAAAACGCGGCTTCATCCTGAGCCCGCGACTGCCAGCCGGTGCGAAACAGGATCCACGCTCCGTCGGGAAACTGGCCGTGCTCGGCCTCCCAGCCCTCGAGGTCGGCGACGGTCAGCAGGTAGCCGGCATCGGCCTGCGCCTCGGCGCTCTTGTCGATCACGCAGGCCGGGCCGATCAGCTGCCGCGGCGTCGACTGATGCGACGTCGGCGCCGTCCTGGCCGGTGATCCAGTGGATCGGGGCGTCGAGATGGGTGCCGACGTGCTCGCCGATCGTCAGCGTGTACCAAGCCCATGCCGGCCCGCGGTCGTCGTAGTGGCTGATCTCCTCACGGGTGAGGCCCGGCGTGTTCGCGAACGGAGGGGGGAGCTTGAGGACCGGAGTCGATTCGCTCAGCGGCTGGGTGAGGTCGACGATCTGCACCGCGCCGGCGCTCAGCCCCTCGAGCAGGGCGCCGACCTGGCTGGTTTCGATGCTGGACATGTGTGTTCTCTCCTTATCCTCCGCGGAACGCTTCCTCGAGCCATTCCGCGCTGATTGTCGGGTTCACCTTGGCGTCGAGGACGAGCGGATGGCCGCTGCGCTCGGTGCGCCATTCGTCGATCGCCGCGAGGTCGTCCGGGCTGCGGACGGTGGCCGCCCGGGCGCCGGCCGCCCTCGCGATCGCCGCGAGGTCGGCGTCGGGGAAGCGCACCAGCGAGACATCGTGTCCCATCGGGGCGAAATGGTGGACCTCCGCGCCATACGCGGCGTCGTCGTAGATCAGGACCAGGAGGTTGCCGAGCTTCAGCCGCACGGCGGTCTCGAGCTCGGCCAGCGCCATGAACGCGCCGCCGTCGCCGATCGCGGCGACGGTCGGGCGGTCCGGGTCCGCGATCGCGGCGCCGAGCGCGTTGCCGAGGCCGAGCCCGACGGCCTGAAACCCGTTCGGGAACACCCAGGCGCGGGCGTCGGGGACCTCGAGGTACATCGACGGGTAGCCGAGGAAATGACCGGAGTCGACCGCCACGGCGCGATTGGCCGGGAGCGCCGCGTCGACGGCGATCGACAGCGTCCGGGGGTCGATCCACTCCTCGGTGGAGCGCGTCCTCGTAGGGCTCGTCGCGCCAGCGCCGGTGGGCCAGCTGCTCGGCGAGCTCTGGGGTACGGAAGCCAGTGTTGCGATGCGATCGCTGATCGAGGGCTTCGATCAGCCGGATCGCCGTCGCCCTGGCGTCGCCGATCATCGCGAAGTCGGCGGGGCGGTTGCGGGCGATCGCCTTGGTCTCGACGTCGATTTGCACGAGCTTGGCGTGGGCGCCGACGAGCGCGCCGTGCTTGGTCGTCCACTGGTTGACCGAGGCGCCGAACACGAGCAGGAGATCGGCTTGCGGAAGCAGCTCGGCCGCGAACGGGCTGGCGAAGCCGCCCGAGATGCCGACCGCGTAGGGGAGGCCCTGGAACAGGCCGTTCGCCGGTGCCGAGGTGGCCAGAATCGCGCCGATCCTCTCGCCGAGCTGCTCGAGCGCGTCTCGCGCGTCGGCGAGGACGGCGCCGCGGCCCGCGATGATCGCGGGCGTGGTCGCGGTAGCGATAAGGTCAGCGACGGCGGCGATTGCCTCGGTCCTCGGTTCCGGGGTGAGCAGCTCAGGCGGGGGCGGCTGCTGCGGGGTCGTGGTTGCGGCCGGTTGCGGCTGGATGTCGATCGGAAGCATCAGAACGACCGGCCGGCGCTCGGCGAGGGCTCGGTAGTAGGCCCGTTGCGCGTCGTCCGCGGCGGTGCTCGGGCTGTGGACGCGGTCGGCGATTGCCCCCACCGACTCGACCAGATCGTGCTGGTCGATCCGGAAGTTCGAGGTCAGCGCGGCCGCCGGCGTCTCGCCGGTCAGCACGAGCAGTGGCGTGCGGCTCTTGGCCGCCTCGGTGAGGCCGGTGATCGTGTTCGTAAGCCCGGGCCCCTGGTGGACGCTGCAGATCCCGACCCGGCCGCTGACGCGGGCGTATCCGTCGGCCATGCACACCGCGCTGCCCTCGTGGCGGGCGGCGTGAAAGCGCGCGCCACCGCTGCACAGAGCGTTCGTGACGACGAGGTTGCCGCTGCCGAGCACGCCGAACGCGTCCTGGACCCCGAGCGAGCCGATCGTGGTGCCGACGACGTCGGCGACGGAGGGCTGGGTGGCGGCGCTCATCGGCTTGGCGAGTCTACTTTCGCGGCCCGGTTGTTTCCCGGTTCGCCGGTAGCGGTATACCTTGTGGTATGAGCTCCGGAGCACGAACCCCTCCCGGCGAGGATCCTGGCCAGCGGGTCAGGGAGCCCAGCGCCGGCGGTACCACGGCGGAGCCCGCTGCCGGCGGCACCGCGGCGGAGCCCGCGGCAGGCCGCACGACGAGGGCTTCGGCTCGACAGCCCGAAGGCAACATGCTGCCCGCCCGTCCGCGCCGGCGGTTCGCCGGCGAGCGCGTGCTCACGCGCCTGATCGCGACGTGCGGGATCGTCGCGATCGGCGTCGCCCTCGGGGCGATCCTCGCCTCCTCCAACGTCCAGGGCTGGATCATCGGGTTGGTCGTCGCGATCGTGAGCGTCGTGCTCTCGGCGATCCTGTGGTCCTCCAAGCAGCTGTAGGGGACGGTGGCGAGAACCCGGGGGCCGCGCCAGCGGCCCCATTAATCCTCAATCGTGGGGGGTCTCCTCCGGGAGGTCATACCAGCGCTTGCGCTCGCCGATCCGGGCGCGCATCTTCCAGCGGCGGCTCTTGGGGGCCGACTCGGCGGTCTCGCTGAGCGCGGCCAGCTGCGACCTGGGGTCGAGCTTCCCGCCCTCGATCGCGGGGCGCTCGCCGCCGTCCAGCAGCGCTCGAATGCGGCCGAGGTTCAAGGTCGCGGTCCGCCACCACCCCCAGTCCTCCCCCATCAGCGAGCGGAACACCCGCAGGTCCATCGCATCCGCACCATCGCTGTCGGCCAGCGGGAAGGTGACGAGCAGGCGCAGGCAGTCGTCGGCATCCTTCTCGTTGAGCTCGAAGATCTGGAGCTTTGACAGCAGCAGGTCGATCGGATCGAGCGTGTAGGGAAACCGCGTCAGGCGATCGGCGAACTCGAGCGTGTGGCTCATGTGCAGCTTGTCGATCAGCACGTCGATCGCGAGCCCCGTGGCGCCGTGCGCGAAGTACAGCTGCTTGTTGCCATACAGCGCGTTGAAGTTCTTGTCGGGCTCGTAGCCCTGCTGGAGGAGCATCTCGCTGAGCGCTCGGCGAGTGGAGCTGGCGGAGGCGAAGTCGAGGTCCTGCCCGGTGCGGGCGCGCGGGGGCAGATCGGGTGTGAGCAGTCGGATCGCGAGGCCGCCGACGAGGCGAAGCGCGATGTCACGCTCGGTGGCGAGATCGATGAGCGCCTTGGCCTGGTTCAGCAGATCGGTTTCGGCGACCGTCTCGCTCATCAGTTCATACGGTACATGCTGGTTGTTAGGGTGCCGAGGATGTCGCTGACGGACGCCGAGCAACGCGTCTGTGAGGCCATCGCGGCCGGGCGGGATGAGCTTGTGGGGCTGGCCAGCGCGTTGATCGGGTTCGACACGACCGCCCGCGCCGTCGGCGACCCGCCGCGTGAGGAGGCGGCGCTGCAGGACTACCTTGCCGGTCGCCTGGAGAGCGCCGGGGCGCAGATCGAGCTGTTCGAGCCCGATGGCGAGCAGCTGCAAGGCAAGCCGCTGGTCCCGCCGGGGCTGGACTTCGCCGGACGCCCGCAGCTGGTCGCCACCAGGCGCGGTCGCGGCGGCAGGTCACTGCTGTTCAACGGCCACATCGACGTCGTTTCAGTCGAGCCTCGGCAGGCCTGGACCAGTGACCCGTTCACCGCGCAGGTGCGCGACGGCAAGCTGTACGGGCGCGGCGCCTGCGACATGAAGGGCGGAATCGCCGCGATGGTGTTCGCGCTCGAGGCGCTGGCCGCGAACGGCGTCGAGCTCGCCGGCGACCTGCTTGTCGCGACCAACACCGACGAGGAATCGTCGGGTGCGGGCGGGGCGGCGCTGGTTTCTCGTGGACTGCGGGCCGACGCTTGTGTGGTGACCGAGCCGACCGGCTTCCAGGTGTGGATCGCCTGCCGCGGCTCGGAGTACGGCGTCGTGCGGGTGCCGGGCCGCCCAGGTCATGCTGAGGTCCGTCAGCCCGACTGGCGTCTTGGCGGCGCCGTCAACGCGATCGAGAAGGCGGTCGTTGTCTTGGATGCGATCGCGTCGCTGCGACGTGCCTGGGGGTCGCGGCCCGGTCTTTCGCATTCGCTGCTCTCGCCGCCGTCGCTGCTGGCGACCGTGGTTCGCGGCGGCGAGTGGCCGGTCACCTACCCGGCGTCGTGCGAGCTGACGATCGCGGTGATGTACCTGCCGGCGCAGGCCGACGCGAGCGGGTGGGGGAGCGAGGTGCGGCGCGAGGTCGAGCAGTGGATCGCGCGGGAGAGCGCGAACGACGACTGGCTCCGCGAGCACCCGCCGGCGATCGAGTGGTGGCCCAATGCGGTGATGCCGTTCGAGATCTCGGCTTCGGAGCCGGTGGTTGACGTGTTGCTCGGTGCGAGCTCTGATGCGGGCGCTCCGAGCCGGCTCGGCGGCCTTGACTCGTGGTATGACGGCGCGACGCTGACTCGATTGGGGGGGATCCCGTCGATCGGCTACGGGCCGCCGGGGTTCGATGTCGACGGGACCAGCGTCGCCCACACGGTCGACGAGTATGTGCCCGTCGACGGGCTGGTGCGCTGCGCGCAGGTGCTCGCGGTTACCGCGATGCGCTTCTGCGGCGTGGCCTAGCCCACCTGATGCGCAGTGGAGGCTGGTATTCCGGCCTGCGTCCCCTACGATGCACCGCCAACGGCTCCGAAGCTCATGAGACGCCCTTGATCGACTGTGCAGGGTCCAGGATGCTCCGCGTGGGCAGCATCCGCGCGGTGCTGCGGGTGCTGGGCCTGGTGGTCGGCCTGATCGCGCTGTTTGGGGCCACGTCGGCCTCGGCCGCGACCGTCCCGTTCAACCCGGCGCAGCCGACGGTGTTCATCGCCCAGGGCAGCCCCACCCTGCTCGACAAGGCGACGCAGAGCGGCGGCGCGATCACGTTCACGCCGGTCGGCGGAACGATCGCGGGGCTCACGTACAACGCGATCGCCTATGACACGTGCAACAACTTCATCTACGGGGTCCAGACGAGCGCCGCTAACGGGCAGCCAGTGGGCGCGATCATCCAGGTCGCGTCCGACGGGTCGGTCTCGTACCCGGGCATCAACGTCGCAGCCGGGTTCAACGTCGGCGCGTTCGGGCCCGACACAAACTGCGACGATCTCTACGTCGGCAACAGCGGCGGCTCGACGCTGACCAGGGTGAACCTCCTCACCAAGACGTTCACGACCATCGGTGTCGGCTCCGCCGGTCCGGACATGACGTATTCCAACGGGTTCTTCTGGTCGATGCCGGCGCCGAACCAGATCCAACGGATCAACGTCACCCCGGGCCAGCTCGGGACCACGACCTTCACTAACGTCTCGACGCCCGCCGTGGGCGGCGTGGCACCGACCGGCATTTTCGGCGCGGCGTGGACATACGGCAACGGTGACGTCGGCTTCTCCAACAACAACTCGGGGAATATCTACGAGATCAGGATCACCAACGCGGCCTCGAGCGCGCCGTCGTTCACCACCGTGATCAGCCAGACCGGGCCGTCGAGCTCCAACAACGACGGCACCAACGCTCCCGGCCTGAACACCGACCTCGCCCTCACGAAGACCGTCAGCCCGGCGATGGTCGACCCCGGCGGCAAGATCACCTACACGCTGACCGTGACCAACAACGGGCCGGGGAACTCGTCGGGCTACGTGCTGAACGACTCGCTGCCGGCCGGCCTGACGAATGCGGCGAGCACCAGCACCGGCTGCACCGTGACCTCGGCGACCGCCGTCGTCTGCGCGGGCGCGCCGCTCGCGGCGGGGGCGTCGGTGACCGACACGATCACCGCCAACGCCCCGAACCCGTTCACGGGCTCGCTCACCAACACGGCGACTGTGACCGCGAACGAGAACGACCCCAACGCCGCCAACAACGGCGCGACCGCGACGGTCGGCGCGAACATCGTCAAGGTATCGATCGCCAAGTCAGCGGTCGTCACGCCGGCCTCCGACCAGGGCGCGGCCCAGGTCGGCGACACGATCAGCTACTCATACGACGTCACCAACAACGGCAACGTCCCGCTGACATCGCTCGCCATATCTGACCCGACTGCCGGCAGCGTCGCGTGCCCCACACCGGCCCCGCCGGGACTCGCCCCGGGTGCGACCGCGACGTGCACCGCAAGGACCCCGTACCTGGTCAAGCAGACCGACGTTGACGCCGGCAGCGTCACCGACACCGCAACCGCGACCGGAACCGATGCGACCGGTTTCACCTCTCCCGCGTCGGCGCCATCGTCGACGACCGTGAAGGCGCAAGCGGCGGCGCCGTCGCTGCTGCTGCAGAAGGTGCAGAACGCGTCGCTCGGCAACTCGGCTCCGATCCAGGCCGGCGAGACGATCCAGTACTCGTACGTGATCACGAACACGGGCAACGTCGATCTGACCTCACTGTCGGTGTCCGATCCGACCGCCGGCACGGTCAGCTGCCCCACGCCGCCCGCGCCCGGGCTCGCACCGGGTGACACGGAGACATGCACCGCCAACACGCCCTACGTCATCACCCAGGCCGACGTCGACCGGGGCGGGGTGACCGACACGGCGACCGCCAGCGGCGGCGATCTGCAGGGCGATACGGCCACCTCGCCTCCGTCGAGCACCTCGACCTCGTCGTTGCCGAACCCGGCCGTCTCGGTCGACAAAACGGCAACGGTGATGCCGGCCGCCGATCAGAACGCGGTCAAGGTGGGCGACACGATCCAGTACACGTACAAGGTCACGAACATCGGCAACGTCACCATGCCCTCGGTCGCGGTGTCCGATCCCGCCGCCGGCAGCGTCACCTGCCCCGCCCCGGCCGCTCCTGGGTTGGCACCGGGAGCGGCGGAGACATGCACCGCCGACCAGCCGTACACCGTCACTCAGGCCGACATCGACGCCGGCGCGGTCACGGACACCGCAACGGCAACCGGAACCGACAACCATGGCAACACGAGCGCCCCGTCGAACCCGTCGACAGCGACCGTGCTGACGGTCACGGGCGATCCGTCCGTCTCGATCAGCAAGTCGGCGACCGTGTCGCCGGCGGCGGACCAGAACGCGGTCAAGGTGAGCGACGCGATCCAGTACGCGTACAGGGTCACGAACACCGGCAACATCACCCTGACCTCCGTTGCCGTCAGCGACCCGAGCGCCGGCACCGTCACCTGCCCGACGCCGGCCGCTCCCGGACTTGCCCCGGGAGCATCCGAGACGTGCACCGCCGATAACGCCTACACGGTCGTCCAATCGGACGTCGACGCGGGCGGTGTCAGCGACTCGGCGACGGCCACCGGCGTGGACACGCAGGGCGCGCAGAGCGAGCCTTCGGGCGCGTCGACGGTCACCGTGCCGGCGGCCGCCGCCGCGCCGGCGGTATCGCTGACCAAGACCGCGACCGTCGACCCCGCCGCCGACCAGGACGCCGTCCACGTCGGCGACCGGATCTCGTACGCATACAAGGTCACGAACACCGGCAACGTGACCCTGACCTCGGTCGCGGTCTCCGACCCGTCGGCCGGCAACGTGACCTGCCCGGCGCCGGCCGCGCCCGGGCTCGCACCCGGCGATTCCGAGACCTGCGCCGCCGACGATCCGCACCCCGTCACGCAGGTGGACGTCGATAACGGCGGCGTCACCGACACCGCGACCGCCACCGGCACCGACACCCAGGGCACCCAGAGCCCGGCGTCCTCACCGGCGAGCATCACCGTGCCCGCGACCCCGGCCGTGCCGGCCGTTTCGCTGCAGAAGTTTGCCAACGCCGCCAACGGCGACACGAGCCCGATCACCACCGGGGAGCAGATCCAGTACTCGTATCTGGTGGAGAACACCGGCAACGTCGATCTGACCACGCTGACGGTGGCGGACAACAAGGTCGGCTCGGTCAGCTGCCCGACCCCCGCCCCGCCAGGCCTCGCGCCGGGCGACTTCGAGACGTGCACCGGCACCTACACGGCTACGGCCGCGGACGCCGCCGACAACAACGTCACAAACACCGCGACCGCGACCGGCCGTGACGCCGCCGGCATAAGCGCCAGCTCCGCCCAGGTCACGGTTTCAATTCCGAAGGGCACGCCGTCGCCGTCGGTCGAGATCCACAAGTCGGCGTCGGTCACGCCTTCGTCCGACGCGGACGGCGTCGTCGTCGGCGACCACATCTCCTACAGCTACATCGTCACCAACACCGGCAACGTCAACCTCTCGTCGGTCGCCGTCAACGACCCCGCGGCCGGCAACGTGACCTGTCCCGGGCTGACGGGAGCTGGATTGACCCCCGGCGCCTCGGTGACCTGCACCGAGGACATCGCCTACCAGGTCACCCAGTCCGACGTTGACGCGGGCAAGGTGACCGACGTCGCGACCGCGACTGGAACCGCGACGATCGCCGGCAGCCCGGTCACCAGCCCCCCGTCATCGCCCGACAGCGTCACCACTCCGGCGGGGACGAATCCCCTCGTGTCGGTCGTCAAGTCGGCGAACGTCACGCCGTCCGCCGATCAGGGCGCCGTCAAGCCTCGGCGACAAGATCCAGTACTCCTACCTGGTCACGAACATCGGCAACACGACGCTGAAGACGATCTCCGCCACCGACCAGACCGCGGGCGACGTGAACTGTCCGACGCCGCCATCGCCCGGGCTCGCCCCCGGCTCCGGCGAGACATGCACCGCCGCCGGCCCGTACACGGTCACCCAGGCCGATGTCGACGCGGGCGCCGTCGAGGACACCGCCACCGCGGGCGGAGTCGATCTGCTCGGGGTCTCCAGCCCCTCGGCGTCGGGCAGCCTCGTCGTGCCGGCCGAGCCCGCCAACCCGGAGCTGTCGCTCGCCAAGCACGGGACGGTCACCCCAGCGGCGGACCAGGACGACATCCGGGTCGGGGACACGATCAACTACAGCTACGTGGTCACGAACACGGGCGACGTAACGCTGACCAGCTTCGCGGTCGTCGACCCGACGCTCGGGTCAGTGACCTGCCCGGCCCCGGCACCGCCAGGTTTGGCCCCCGGGGCATCGGCGACCTGCACGGCCGACGATCCCTACACGGTCGTCCAGGCGGACATCGACAACGGCGGCGCGACCGATCAGGCAACCGCGACCGGGGCCGATGCGAACGGGAGCTCGACTTCGAGCGCCACCGCCTCCGACACCAACCCGTCGAACCCCGACCCGAAGGTGTCGATGGTCAAGACCGCCACCGTCACTCCGGCCGCCGATCAGCACGGCGCTCAGATCGGCGACAAGATCTCCTACAGCTTCGTGGTCACCAACACCGGCAATGTCGACCTCACGTCGGTGGCGGTCACGGATACCTCGCTCGGCGCCGTCTCCTGCCCGATCCCGGCGCCGCCGGGGCTCGCGCCGGGAGCATCCGAGACCTGCACGGGCGAGCTCGACCACATCGTGTCCCTCGGCGACGAGGCCGCCGGCAGCGTGACCAACACCGCCACCGCCACCGGCACCGACGGCCTCGGCGACACGTCGCCCGCGTCGGCGCCGTCGACCGGCACTGTCCCAGTGCAACAGCCGCCGAAGCCGCCGTCACCGCCGTCACCGCCGTCGCCGCCGACGCCGCCGACGCCGGCGCAGGCCGCGACCAAGCTCCTGCTCCACAAGCAGGTCAACAAGGCCAACGCCTACCCCGGCCAGAAGCTGACCTACACGCTGAACGTCACCGACGAGGGGCCGACCACCGCTACCGACGTCAAGATCACGGACACACCAACGATCGCGATCAAGATCGTCTCGATCCACGCCGGCCAGGGTCACTGCAGCGCCGGGCGGACGATCACCTGCACACTCGGGACCCTGCCGGTCGCTCACACGGTCAAGATCGTGATCGTCGCCGAGGCCAAGGGCAGCGGCGTGGAGCGCAACACCGCCACCGCGACCAGCGCCGAGAAGCTGCTCGACCCCCAAGACGCGACCTCGACCGCGACCACAAAGGTGACGCCGATCCTGCAGGTCCACAAGACCGCCTCGGTGCACCGGGCCACAACCGGGCAGAACGTGACCTACAAGATCGCGGTCACCAACCCGACGCTGGTCGCGATCCGCAAGGTCGCCGTCTGTGACGCCTTGCCCAACGGGCTCTTCTACGTCCGCGCCAGCCCCACCGCCAATGTTCGCACCGGAGCACCGTGCTGGACGATCGCCAGGCTGGCGGCCGGGCAGACGAAGCGCTTCACCGTGGTGGCGAACGTCGGACCGGGCACCGCGGGCAAACGCGTCAATCGCGCGAGCGCAAGCGCGCCGGGTGCCCGAACCGGGCGTGCGACCGCATCCGTGACGGTCACCAGGGCACCACAGGTGCCGTGCGCGGGCGCATCCGAGGCCGCAGGTGCCGGACGCGGTCGGCTGACGCCGCATGCACCGATCGCCATCATCGCCTGCTGACCGGCGCAAGCTCGTCTGCGATCAGCCCTCGACGCGCCGCGCCAGCCCGGGTGCGACCAGCCCTCGACGCGCCGCCCCAGCTCGTGTGCGATCAGCCCTCGACGCGCTGCGCCAGCTCGATCCCCTTGCGGCCGACGTCGATCAGGTAGCCGCGCAGGATCCCGTGGTTGGCCTCGCTGCCGGGATTGATGCACAGCGTCTTGCCGATCTTGCGCTCGCCGCCGGACTCGTGGATATGGCCGTGGATCGTCAGCAGCGGCTGGTAGTCCTCGATTATCTTTCGCACCGCCGTCGAGCCGACCGGGCCTCTCAGCACATCGCCGGCGGACACCGTCGGTCGGAGGTTCTCGTTGAGGATCGGGGCGGTGTCGAGTCCCGAGTCATGCGGCGGGACGTGGATCATGAACACGGCCTTGCGGGGGTCCTTGACCTGCTGGGCGAGCGCGTCGAGGCGGTTGTAAAGCTCCTCCTCGGTCTCTTCTCTTGGCGTCTGCCACGGGGTGTGGTTAGACCAGCCGGATGAAAGCAGCTGCAGGTCGCCGGGAATGTCGAGCACCTTGCCGTCGGCGTTGACGGGTGTGAACGCGGGCTGGTCGAGGATCGGGTCGATCACGAACTCATCGTCGTTGCCGGGGATCAGGTAGAGCGGGGCTTTTGTGTCTGACAGCCGCTCGGTGGCGAGCTGCATCCACGCCTCGACGCGCTCGTTCATCAGCCGGTGGAGCAGTTCGTCGCGGTCTTCCTCGTCGGTGGCCAGCCGTCTCCGCTTCCTCGGAGGTGGTCACGAACGAGTAGTAGCCGACGTCGGCGATGTCGCGCTCGAGCTGGACGAGCTGCTCGTCGTCGCGGGCCGTGCGGTGCACGCCGAACAGCTCGGTCTCGTAGCGGCCGTCGCGCTGGACGATCGGGACGATCGCCTTGCCGGTGAGGTCGCCGGCGAGCAGCGCCACGTCCGCCTTGTAGATGTTCATCGAGATCGCGTTGAGGAACTTCCGCCACGCTTTCTCGGCGGCGTGAAAGTCGCTGGCGATGTAGAGCCGGGTGGCGATGGCCGTTGGGTCTGCGGGTCGGGGTCGGGGTCGGTTGGTCTGGGGCTCGTGGCGCGAGTCGGTTAGTCGGGCGGGAGCTCGGTGAACAGCATCTTCTCGTCCACCCCGGCCCTGATCGCCCGGTAGCGCATGATGAAGTAGATCACGATCCCGAGCAGGTAGAAGATGCCGGCGTCGATGATCCCGTTCGTCTCGAGGTAGGTCAGCGCGCTCGTCCCCTTCAGCGCGTTCACGATCGGCTTGAACACCGCGAAGATGTAGATCCAGATCGGGAACACCAGCCACGCGAGGCCGATCCACGGCAGCGCCTTGTTGAACGGGGCGTTTCGGACCAGGTCGGGGCGCCGCCAGCGCACGAGCAGGGCGTTGATCCCGGGCAGTGACCAGGTGAGGATCGCCATCATGATCGAGAACCACGCGGTCCCCGCGAGGTTGAGCTTGTGCCCCGTCGTGGCCAGGAACGTGGGCAGGTCCTTGTAGCTCTGGAAGAACAGGAACACGGCCGTCAGTCCGAGCGTGGCGAGAATCGCGTTCAGCGGAGCGCGGAGGCGCTCGTTGACGGCGCCGAACCACTCGGGCATCTGCCGGTCGAGGCTCCAGGCGAGCTGCATCCGGCTGATGAAGTTGATGTACACGGGGCACAGCAGGAACGGGAACACGACCCCGCCGAGGCTGATCAGCGCCCACAGCGGCCACAGGCCGCTGTTCGCGATCACCGCCAGCAGCGGCATCGAGTTCGGCTGCCCCAGCGGCAGCGCCGACAGGCTGGTGTTGAACCCCCAGTAGCTCCCACCCCAGCTGACGTTGGTGTTGAAGCCGAAGTGGCTCGAGATCGCATCGACGTACACGGAGTTCGCGAGCACACCGATGACCAGCGCCCCGACCAGCGCGATCAGAACCCCGCGGCGGACGTTTCCGCGCACCTCGCCGGCGATGTAGGCGGAGTACTGGAAGCCGATGAACTGGAACAGCAGCACCGAGAGCATCAGCGGGAAGACCGTGGTCGAGAAGATGTTGCTGATGAAGCTGTTGCTCGTTGTGGCGATCAGCCCCGCCGACTTGCCGGTCGCCGCGATGTGCGCGGCCGAGACGCCGCCCGTGTAGTGCGGCAGGTGGGCGACGAAGCTCGACTTGTGCGTGGCCAGCAGGCCGAAGATGAACATCAGCACGAAGCAGGTGACGCCGAAGGCGGCGAGCGCGGTCACGACCCGGTGAAAGCTCCGCGTCGGGAGCACGGCGACCACGGCGATCAACAGCAGCACGACGATCGAGGCGATGAACCCCGGCGTCCCCGTGATGTTGCCGGTCGAGTCGGTGAACCACGTGTTCGCGTGGGTGAAGCCGCCGGCGCCGATGCCGATGATCCGGGCCGTGATCTGCAGGTTTCTTAGTACCAGGGGGACTTCGAAGGCGATGATGAGGACGCTTGCGATGACCAGCGTCCATGACTCGAGCCAGCCGAGGAACGGGTGCAGGATGCGGCTCGAGAACACGTAGTCGCCACCGGAGCGGGGCATCACCGACGTGAGCGAAGCGAAGATCAGCGCCAGCAGGATGCAGAACAGGCCGGCGACGATCGACGCCCAGCCGTAGGCCGAGAACGGCCCAGCCCGCCACACCGGAACGTCGGCGAGCGAATAGAAGATCGGGTACAGCGTCAGGCCGACGCCGACGAACGCCGCCACGTTGAAGAACAGCGCGTTCGTGACGCTGACGTTGCGCACCAGCCCCGAGGACTGGCGCACGAACAGCTTCGGCGTGGTGGTCGCCGCTGCGGCGGAACTCCCAGCGCCCGGTGGCCCAGGATTGGCGGGGCCAGAGGTTGTGTCAGCCACAGTTACCCTCCAGTGTGGTCGCGCGGTACGGCTCGGTGAAACGTACCACTCGGGTCGGCGGTTTTAGGCGGGGGCTGTGGCCTGGTTTTACTCCCCGGCCCGGTGGGGAGTATCCAAATTGGGACCCAGACCGCGAGCAGGGAGGCGCCATGGCGTCGAGAAGGTTACGGAGCGGGCACGGGCTGGCCATCACGGTTGCGATGGCGGCTGCGACTGTGGGAGTCGTGTACGGCTATGACACCGGGAGCATCGCCGGGGCGCTGCTGTTCCTGCCTGCACAATTCCATCTTTCGACCACGGCCGTGGAGTGGATCACGACTTTCACCGGCCTGGGACTGATCCTCGGGGCCCTGCTCGCCAAACGCATCGCCGACCGCTACGGGCGCAAGGCGGCGATGATCCTGATCGCGATCGGCTTCACCGTGTTCGCGATCCTGCAAGCGGTGGCGCCGGGAATCGTGTGGCTAGACATCACGCGTTTCTTCCTCGGCGTGAGCATCGGTATCTCGACCGTCGCCGCGCCGGTGTTCATCGCGGAGTCGGCGCCGGTCGCGACCCGGGGCGCGCTGATCGTCGGCTATCAGGTAGCGACCGTGGTGGGGATCATGGTCGCCTACTTCGCCGACTACGCGCTGGCCAGCAGCGGCTCTTGGCGGATCATGCTCGGGCTGTCCTCGGTCGCCAGCGCGCTCGTGCTCGTCGTGTTGTTCCGGCTCCCCGACACGCCGCGCTGGTACTTGATGAGAGGGCGGCGTGAGGAGGCCCGCCGGACGCTCGAGCGCGTCGATCCGAGCGCCGACGTGGATCTGAGCATGCGCGAGATCGAAGTCGACCTGACCGCCGAGCGCGGGGGCAGCCTGCGCGAGATGGTGCGGCTGCCGTACGTGCGGCCGACGATCTTCGTCCTGGTGCTGGGCTTCCTGGTGCAGATCACCGGGATCAACGCCGTCACCTACTACAGCCCGTTCATCTTCCAGGACCTCGGCTGGCACGGGAACACGCCGCTGCTGATCCAGGGGTTCATCGAGGTGTTCTCTGTGTTCGCGGTGGTCGCCGCCGTGCTGGTCGTCGATCGCATCGGTCGCCGGCTGACGCTGCTGATCGGCGTCGGGGTGATGGCCGCCTCGTGCCTGCTGCTGGTGATCCTGTACGCGCAGGGGAGCCATTTCAGCGGCCTGACATCGACGCTCGGCTTCATCGGGATCCTGTTCTTCACCGCCGGGTTCAACTTCGGCTTCGGCGCGATGGTATGGGTGTATGCGTCGGAGAGCTTCCCGTCGCGGCTGCGGACCGCCGGCGCGTCGACGATGCTGACCGCCGACCTGGTCGCGAACCTGCTGATCTCGCGCTTCTTCCTGACCGTCCTGCACGACATGGGCGGGACCGGCACGTTCTCGCTGTTCCTCGGGCTGGCGCTGCTGTCGTTCGTGTTCATCGCGGCGATGGCGCCGGAGACCAAGGGACGGCCGCTCGAGGCGATCCGGGTCTACTGGGAGAACGGCGGCCACTGGCCGACCGAGCGCGACACGCTCAGGCAGCTCGAGGAGGGCCGGCGGGAGGAGGGGCGGTCGGTGGCGTGAGCGGAGAAGCGATGGCGCGGGAGATGGCGGAGCAGCCCGAGCGGCTGCGGGCCTTGATCGCGCGTGCTGATGAGGTGCGCGGCCGGGTGCTGTCGGTGGTTCCTTCGGAGCTGCACGGGATCACGATCGTCGCGCGCGGATCCTCCGATCACGCGGCCACGTATGGGCGCTACCTGCTCGAGGCGGCGACCGGTAAGCCGGTCAGCCTCGCCGCGCCAAGCCTGCACACGCTGTACGGGATTTCCGCGGACTACCGCGGGCAGCTCGTGCTGGCGGTGAGCCAGTCGGGGGCGACGCCGGAGATCGTCTCGTGCTTGCGGGCGTTGTGTGCCGCCGGCGGGAGGGGTGTGGCAATAACCAATGACGGTTCGAGCGAGCTCGTCCGGGCCGCGGACGCGGTGCTGGAGCTGGGCGTAGGGGAGGAGCGGGCGGTGCCGGCGACGAAGACGGTGACGGCGCAGTTCGTGGCGTTTGCTCTGGTGGCTTGCGCTTTGGGCTCGGTGCCCTTCTCGCTGGCGGATCTGGCGGCGGTCCCCGATTTTGTGCAGCGGGTGCTCGATGATGGCGGTCCTTCTGGGGCGGCTGCGGAGTCTTTAGTCGATGCGTCGAACCTGATCGTCGTCGCGCGCGGGTTCATGTACGGGGCGGCGCTCGAGACGGCTTTGAAGATCAAGGAGACCTGCTCGCTGTTGGCCGACGGCTACTCGTCCGCCGATCTTCGCCACGGCCCGATCGCCGCGGTCACACGCGGGTTCCCGGTGGTGGCGTTGAATGCCTTTGGCCCGGCGTATGACGATGTGGCTGCCTTGGTGGGAGAGCTGCGGGCGCGGGAGGCTTTTGTTCTGGGCATCGGGCCTGACGCGGGCGATGACATTTCGCTGCCCGGGGAGATGCCCGAGTCGCTTGTTCCGGTTGCGGCGGTCGTGCGGGGCCAGCAGCTGGCGCGCGCTCTCGCGCTGCGGCTGGGCTATGACCCCGACAGGCCGGAGGGGCTCAGCAAGGTCACGGTCACGTGACGTTCGTGTGGCGGGTCACGTGACGTTCGTCGAGGAGGAGATCGAGAGCCAGCCTCTGGTTTGGCGTGCTGCGGCTTCGTTGGCGCCTGCGGTGGGCGACCTGCTCCCAGCCCTTGGGGAGCGCGTTGTCTTCTTCGGCTGCGGTACCTCGCTTTACGTCGCGGAGGCGGTCGCTTCGTTGCGCGAGGCTCGCGGCTTTGGTGAGAGCGACGCCTTCCCTGCTTCGGAGCTGCCGGTGGGGCGGCGCTATGACCTGGCGGTGGCGCTGTCACGGTCGGGCACGACGACCGAGGTGCTCTCGGTGGCGCGAGAGTTGTCGGAAGGCGGGGTGCCGGTGCTGGCGGTGACGGCAGATGCTTCCTGTTCGCTGGGGGAGATCGCGTCTCGGGTGGTGGCGATGCCGTTCGCCGACGAGCGGTCGGTGGTGCAGACCCGGTTTGCCACGGCGACGGTGGCGTTGTTTCGGGCTGGTTTTGGGGAGGGGTTGGATGGGGTTGTCGCTGACGGCGAGCGGGCGCTGGACGAGCCGCTGGCGGTGTCGGCAGCGGGGAGGGTGTTTCGCAGTGGGTGTTCCTGGGCCGGTCCTGGAGCGTGGGCCTGGCCCGCGAAGCCGCGCTCAAGGTGCGCGAGGCGGCGCAGGCGTGGAGCGAGGCCTACCCCGTCATGGAGTACCGCCACGGTCCGATCAGCGTCGCCGGGCCTGGGTCGGTGGTGTGGGCGCTGGAGCGGTTGCCTGATGGGATGGCGGACGAGATCGAGTCGACCGGGGCTCGTGTGGTGGAGCCGGTTGGTGACCCTCTCGCCGAGCTCGTCCGCGTCCAGCGGGTTGCCGTGGCGCTCGCCCAGGCGCGTGGCCTCGACCCCGATCGACCGCGGCACTTGGCCCGGTCGGTGGTCTTGGAAGGGGATGCCCACGGATCCTGACCAGGGCCGGGTGGTCGCGATCGACCTCGGCGGCACGACGATGAAGGGGGCCGTCGTCGACCGGCACGGTTCTGCGTCATCGGTGCAGCGATGTCCCTGTCCAGTCTCTGACGGGCCGGAGGCGGTGATCGATGCTCTGCTGGAGCTGTCTGGGTCGTTGGCCGAGGAATCGTCTTTGCCGCCGCTGGCGGTTGGGCTCGCGGTCCCCGGTCTCGTCCGAGATGCGGACGGGACGATCGTGTACGCCGCGAATCTCGGAATGCGCGACGTGCCGATCGGCACCCTGGCGGAGCGGCGGCTCGGAATCCCGGTCGCCGTCACCCACGACGTACGAGCGGCGGCGGTGGCCGAGGGAGTGCTGGGCGCGGCGCGGGGGTGTTCTGACTACCTGCTGCTGACGCTGGGGACAGGAGTGGGGGCAGCGCTCGTTCTCGATGGTCGTCCGTACACAGGCGCGCATGGGATTGGTGGCGAGCTGGGGCACGTCGCGATCGAGCCGCGCGGACCTGTCTGTGGATGTGGACAGGCTGGGTGTCTGGAGGCGGTGGCGTCGGCTGGCGGGGTGGCGCGGCGGTATGGCGCTATGGGCTCGTCCGTTTCGGATGGCCCGGGCTCGGGCTCGGCCGCGGGCTTGGGCTCTGGGTCGGCCTCGGCCTCGGGCTCTGGGTCGGCCTCGGTCTCTGCCTCGGTCTCGGCCGCGGTCTCGGCCGAGGAGGTCGCTGCCCGGGCGGCCGACGGCGATCCAGTCGCCTCACAGGTCTGGCGCGAGGCGCTCGACGCGCTGGCGCTGGCGATTGTCAACTACGCGACGTTGCTAGATCCCGAGCTGGTCGTGATCGGCGGCGGCATGGCTGAGGCGGGGTCCTCGCTGTTTGATCCAGTGCGCGAGCGCGTGCGCGGGTTGATCCGCTTCGGCGAGCCATGCCCGATCGTCCCGGCGGCGTTGGGCGAGGACGCGGGGCGCGCTGGCGCGGCGATCGCGGCATGGCGGGCGGCCGGGATCGATGAGGCCTCGCTGGCCGCGTGGGTGGTGTAAGGGGGGTGGTGCTGCGGAGCGAACGGATCGTTTGCCCGAGCGGGACGATCGAGGGGGAGGTCGTGGTTTCCGGCGGCGAGATCGCCGCAGTCGATCCGGTCGGGGATCCTGCGGACGATGTGCTCGAGCTTGGGAGCAGCTGGCTCGTCCCGGGCTACATCGACGCTCATGTCCACGGCGGCGGCGGAGCGCAGTGCAACACGGCTGATCCAGACGAGGTTGCTTCTGTCGCGCGGTTTCACGCCGAGCACGGGACGACTGGGTTGGTCGCGACGACCGTGGCGGCCGGCGTCGACGAGCTCTGCGCCGCGCTGGACGCCATTGCGCGCTGTGCGGATGCTCCTTCTGGTGCGACGGTTCTCGGCGCCCATCTCGAGGGGCCATTTCTGAGCCGGGAGCGACCCGGCGCGATGGACCCGTCGCTGTTTCTGGATCCGGATGCTGAGGTGCTTCAGCGGCTGCTGGAGGCAGGTGGGGGAAAGGTGCGGCTGATGACGCTGGCGCCCGAGCTGCCCGGCGCGCTCGAGCTGATCGGGGACTTGGGGCGCGCGGGAGTGGTCGCATCGATCGGCCACACGGATGCCACGTTTGCTCAGGCGCAGGCCGGTGTGCAGGCGGGCGCGCGGGCCGCAACGCACGTGTTCAACGCGATGCGCCCGCTTCACCACCGAGAACCCGGCGTAGTGGGCGCCGCCCTCGACAGTCCCGAGGTGAGCTGCGAGCTGATCTGCGACGGCGTTCACGTTGACCCGGTGGCAATGCGGCTCGTCTATCGAGCCAAAGGGTGGGCAGGGGTCCGGCTCGTCACCGACGCCATGTCGGCCGCTGGGATGCCGGATGGCGATTACCGGCTCGGCGACCGGGAGGTCACGGTCAGCGGGGGGCGGGCGACACTCGCCGGCGGTGGCGCGATAGCTGGTGAGGGCTCGATCGGCGGGGGGGCGCTGGTCGCTGGCGCCCGCTCGATCGCCGGCGCCGGCCCGGGCTCGATTGCCGGCGCGGGCTCGATCGCCGGCAGCACCCTGACCATGGAGGCTGCGGTGCAGAACGCGGTGCGTTTCCTGGGTGTTGCGGTGGAGGAGGCCGTGTCGATGGCGTCCACGAACCCGGCGCGGCTGCTGGGGCTGAGCGACCGGAAGGGAGCGATCGCGGTGGGCATGGACGCCGACCTCGTGGTGCTCGACGATGGGCTACGGGTGCGCGGGACGATGGTCGGAGGACAGTGGCTGGTTGGGCCGGAGTGAGCTCAGATCTGCGCCAGGAACGATGCGGCTGTTTCCCAGGTGAGTCCTGCGAGCTGGCTCGCTTTTCCTCCTGCACAGGCTTCGAGCTTCTGCAGCAGCTCTTCATTCGTCGGCGGCCGGTCGGGCGCCCCGGGCGGGAGCTTCAGCGACGCGCTCGACGACTCGCCTGACTCCATTGTGATCTCGAGTGTGACCTCGCCGTCGAGGAGCCCGTCGCCGGCAGGGATCGGGGTGATCTCGACGAGGTCCATCAGGCGACGAGCCTCCGATCGCTGGACCGCCTCGTCGGTGAAGCTGCTCTGATCCGGGCGCCCGTCGAGGAACGTCGCCGCGACCGCATACTCGAGACTGAACTTCCCTTCGAGACCGGTCGTCGGGCTGCTGTGGATCAGGGGCTTGAGCGAGCTGGTGGGGGTGGTGACGTGGATGGCGCGAATGTTGTGGGAATTCTTGGCTACGTCAGCGTCGCGGGCTTCGCGCGCGTTGTGTGCGGGTTCGGGGTCGTGGGCGGATCGCTGTTGGAGCTCCGCGAGCGCGCTGATCGGGCGCTGTAGCGCGTAGCAGCATGGATAGAGCTTGATCGCGAGCCCGCCGGGAATGGCAGGGGTGGCACCACGTTCGGCGCTGTCCGCGAGTTCGGCTGGGTCGCCACCGATGAGCGCGAGCCAGTCGTCGAGCGCTCGCGGGTCGGCGGTCGCCCCGGCCGCAGCGAGCGCCGCCGCGCGAACTCCTGCTTGAGCGGCGAAACCGACCTGGAGCGCCTTGGCGGAAGTGCCGAACGCGCGCTGCACGCCGCCCGCGGCCGGGACGGCGAGCGCCATCGAGATCCGGGTCCGCTCGGCGCCAAGCCCCCGCGCGACCGCCGCCGTGGCCGCCGCCGCGGGCGCCCCCGCCGTGCACGTCGCGTGCCAGCCGGCCGTGTAGTGCCGCCACCCGAGCGCCGTACCGAGCCGCGCCATCACGCCCGCGCCGGCGAGATACGCGCGAGCGTCGCCTCCGCTCGCCAGCGCCACGGGGACGCAGATCGCGCTGATATGGGTCGTCGACGCCATGTGCAGGTCGTCGAAGTCGAGCACGTGCGCCAGTGCCGCCAAGCGGCCAGGGTCGGCAAGCTGCTCGAACAACTGCCGCAGCGGATGCTGGCGGGCCGCGTACATAACGGCGAGCGTGTCTTTGAGCGAGCGGTCCGCGAGCGCCAGGTCTTCGTCGGACGGATCGAGGGAAGTAGCCCAGGAGGCGAGGGTGGAGGCGGCGCTCGTCATGTGGCTCTCGGTGGGACGCTAGCGGTCGGTGGCTGGGTGTTCCCTGGCTGGCGGTCGTAGCGCCACCCTTGCTGGACGGTCGCCACCGAACCAGGAACCGCCCCATCCAACCCGGAATTTTCCTCGCGTGCGTCGGTACCGTCGGACCGATGCCCCGGCAACCTTCCGGCGCTAGCCGCGTGAGAGGACCCCGATGATTCTCACGGTCACCCTGAACCTGGCGATCGACGTCACCTATCACATCGACAGCGTCCGCTGGGGCGTTACCAACCAGGTCGGTTCGGTCTCCCGACGCGCGGGAGGTAAGGGAGTCAACGTCGCGCGGACGCTTCATGCGCTCGGTCGTGAAGTCGTCGTGACCGGTCTGGCCGGCGGACAAACGGGAGCCGCTGCCCGGGCAGAGCTCGCGGCGAGCGGACTCGCCGATGCCACGGTCGACATCGCGGGCGAGTCTCGAACGACGGTCGTGATCGTCGACGACGACGGCGGGGTCACCGGATTCTCCGAACCCGGGCCGAACGTGTCCGCCGAGGAATGGCGAGAGATGGTGGCTCACTTTTCGCGTCTGGTGGCCGATGCTGAGGCGGTGGTGATGTCAGGCCGGGTTCCGCCCGGCGTGCCTCTCGATGCATACGCGCAGCTGATCCGGATCGCCACGGACGAGGATGTGCCGGTGCTGCTGGACACGCACGGCGAGCTGCTCGAACGAGGTGTCACCGCCAGGCCCGCGATCGTGAAGGTCAACGCCGACGAGCTGCTCGGGGTCGTCGGGTCGGCGGATACGCTGAGCGGAGCGTCCCGACTGCGCGAGTTGGGCGCAGGCGCCGTGGTCATCTCCTCCGGTCCGGACGGCCTGCTCGGAGCCTGCGAGGAAGGAGCCTGGCGGGCCAGCCCTCCAGAGCAACTGCGTGGCAATCCGACCGGCGCCGGCGATGCCGCCTCTGCCGCCCTGATCACCGGGCTGGTGGACGGCACGCCGTGGCCAGAGCGGCTTGCGGACGCGGCAGCGCTTTCCGCGGCGGCCGTGTGCGCGCCGCTGGCTGGCTCCTTTGACGCGGAGATCTACGGGCGGCTGCGCGGCCAGATCGTGGCACACGAGGTGGCGTTGGCTTAGGGGACCGCGACACCTGTTCTTTCGCGGACTACGCCGCTTCGTCTGTCGGCTCCTGCTCGTCGGCTGTCAGCTCCCCCTCGTCTGCGGGATCGTGCCCGCGCTCGTCGCCATTCTTGGGGCCCGTTGGCAAAGGGATCGGCGGAATCGGGACGGCCTCGACCTCGCGCTTCAACGGCGGTTCGATTTCGTCTGCCACTGATCCACGCCTGCTCTCGCCGATCTCACCGTAGTCGTCGACATCGACTACGACCACCACCTTGGTGTCGTTCCAGTAGAGCCTCACGCATCCGTAGCCATATTCGACCGCGTCCGGCTGAGGCAGACGCTGCTCTGCCAGTAGCTGCCGCATCCTTCGTTCCGCCTTGATCTTCATCGCGAGTGATGCCATGCCGGCAGCATCGACGAGAACGCTGTAACCGATCAAGACGTAGTCGTGCCAATCCTGTCGCAGAAGTGCGAAAGATATGCGGAAGTGTTTCGGCGGTGCGGCTTGGTGCGGGAGCGGGACGGCCGATCAACGGCTGTTGGTCTCGATTGGCCTCGAATCGACTTACAAGGAGCCACAGATTCGTCCCAAATAGCCTCAATTCGGCTATCATCAGCACCAACACCGCGGGGTGGAGCAGTCTGGTAGCTCGTCGGGCTCATAAC
The DNA here is from genome assembly GCA_963767695.1 of uncultured Solirubrobacterales bacterium. Lineage (GTDB taxonomy): Bacteria > Actinomycetota > Thermoleophilia > Solirubrobacterales > Solirubrobacteraceae > Palsa-465. The sequence continues at coordinate 162,944 of CAVYFE010000008.1, read as the reverse complement.
CCGAAGGTCGCGGGTTCGAATCCCGCCCCCGCTATCAATAAAGGCCTGGAAATCGAGACCTCCGAGAGATCGGGGGTCTTTTTATTGCCGGCCCATCGCCGTTTGACGGCGTTTGACATCGGCTATGCCAAGGGGTTCACCCAGCGGAGACTCGGGAACAGCGCGAAGTCTGTGTCCGTCGAGATGAGTGGCACGCCGTTCTCGAGCGCTAACGCGGCGAGCGCCGCGTCGGGAATGAGGTTGCCCCGCACATCGTGGGCCAGGATCAGCTCTTCGAGTATCTGCGCGTATGCCGGTCCGGGCTGGGGGGTCCAGGCGACCGAAGCGTCGAGCCAGTCGCCGACTCGCTCCCACGCGATCGGCGGAGGAAGCGGGCGCTCGAAAGCGCGGGGGTGGGTCGAGATCCGCAGAAAGGCGCTTATGCTCTGCCACGGAAAGCCGACGCGTTGCGAGCCGTTGAGCTGTGCGGTCAGCCACTCGGCGGCCGCCCTGTGTTGCCGCGCGCGCTCTTGGACCGCGTAGAGGAGGACGTTGGCGTCGAGCAGCATCAGCTGCTTGCCGGACCATCTAGTGTCTCGAGTGCGTCGCCGATGTTGTTGAAGTCAATCCCCTCGCCCAGATCGTGCGATCGCTGATGAAACGCCTCGCGGGGCGCCTCGCGGCTGGCGAGTCCCGCCCTCACCAGCTCGTTCACCGCCTCGCTGATTCCGATCGCGCGCTCTCGGCGCAGCTTCTCGATGGCCGCGGCTACGTCTTCGGCGAGGTTCAGGGTCGTGCGCATGTATGCGAGGTTAGCGCATCATGATGCGCTACGTCAGTCATCCAGATGCGTTAGTTGCAATTCCGTCACGGGCCGGCAGCTTCGGCCAATGCGTGAGCGAGGTGCGCCGTCACGAGGAACGCCGGCGTCGATTCGCCGGGCGATATCCGTGATCGGGCTGCGGGATGCTGTTCAGGTACCGCGGCGTGTACAGCGGGAGCTCTTTGTCGAGATCCAGGTCGATCACCGCACGGTCGCCGAGCGGTTGCCCGAGCCAGAGGCGTACTGGGGCGTCGACGTATTCACTTGGAGCGGCCACGACGCTGGGGGCCTCGTTGCGGCAGCAAGTGACCACGCGCACGTAGACCTCGTCTCCTCGCTCGTCGACGATCACCTGACAAACGCCGTCTTCGCCGAGAGCAACCCGGAGCTCGAGTTCGCCGATGTTGCGCTCCCGGAAGCCGAGCGGGTGGCAGAGACGCTGGGGGTTCCCATCAGGACAGGGCGGTACCCGGCCCCTAAACCCGAGCTGCCCGCTTTGGCCCGACTCGTCGTTGGCGTCCTTCAGGGCGCGAGACATGCGAGCAATCTTGCATTGCGAACCGCCAAATCGGGGGTGACGCGGATGCTCGTGACACTTCTGAGGCTGATTTGGAGCGGAGCGCTTCACCGCGGGCACGTTGTTTCGTTGCGGCCGAAGCCGGGCGGGAGCCCGGAGCTCCCGAGCCTGGTATGGCGCTCTTCATGGTCGGAGGGCGGGCTCCGACTACGGAGAGGTACTGAAAAGCTCCACCTCGGCCGTGTGACCAGGCGATTCGCTCATGCGCCTGTCACAGGTGATCAGCGGGACCCCGAGGGCCTCTGCGAGCGCGACATACGCCGCGTCATAGGCCGTCAGGTTGTGCCGCAGTTCCCAGATCCGATCCGCCAGGGCCATGTGCGGATAGCGGACAAGCGCGAGGCTGCTGAAGTCGGACCGCACGTCTGAAGCGCGGTCGTCGCTCAACTCGCCGCGCGCCGTGAGTCGTCGAAGGGCGTGAAGCACTTCAATATCCACGAGATGTGGCGCGTGAAGGTCTCCATCCTCCGCGAGGCGTTCAACCAGACCGGGTGCCGGATCAACCGCGATGATCGCGTCGAGAAGGGCAGATGTATCGACAACCAACACAAGTCACGGGCGATCACGACCAGACCGCACGGCCGACACGATCGCCTCATGGCGCGCACCCCCCGTGCGGCTGCGCGCGCGGGAAAGCACCTCAGCGACCGGAGGGTGTTCAGCAACTCGCTCAAGCTCTTGGAGCGCGTAGTCGGACAGCGAAAGACCAGCGGCTGCGGCGCGGGTTCGGAGAACGCGGTGGACGTCGTCGGGGACGTTGCGGATCTGGAGGTTCTTCACGAGCGCCATTATAGCTAATTGGGTGTGAGACATGCAGTTAGGGTGCAGTACATGCACGCACACCTGAAGCGGAACCTTCCTCAGGTCCGATGCAAAGGCTCGTCAAACAGCGGGCAAAGGAATCAAGCCGTACGGGACAGCACTGGGCGGGACGATCGCCCGGCTCGGCCTCTGGTTGAGCGAACCAGTTGGCATTCGTGCGGATCTGCCGAGTGTCGTTCGGGACGAACAGAGTCGGGCTCATAACCCGAAGGTCGCGGGTTCGAATCCCGCCCCCGCTACTGACTGCAGAAAGCCGTTAGGTCGAGAACCCGAAGGTGGTGCGGAATGGTGGTCTTACGAATCTGACAACGCGAGATGAGGTATCGACAGTCTCGTCGGCACGTGAAGACTGCGGCAGCGGTCGTCGAGGAGGTTACCGAGGCATTGTGCGCGGAGATCGTCTTCGTTCCCCGCGACCAGCGGAGGAGCTTAGGGGTTGACGGCGATGCCGGCGAGCTGGGCGAGTGAGGCCTGGGCGTCGTCGAGCGTTAGCAGCCTGCGGCCGGTGGCCGAGGCGGTGGCGATGATGAGGAGATCGGTGGCTTTGCTGCCGCGATGCTGCGAGCGCGCGATCGCCAGTAGCTCGCCGTAGTGATAGGTGATCGTCTCGTCGACCGGCAGCGGCTCAAATGCGTCTCGTACCGCGGCGAGACGTGCCTGTCGTAGCGTGCGCACACGGGGATTGCTGGCCAGACGCACGCCTGCGTGCAGCTCCCCGATCGTAAGGACGGATATGGCTGCGGTGTCGCCGGACTCGAGGCCCAGTTCGGGGGCCGACGCGATCACGATTGAGGTATCGAGCAGCGCTTGGATCACTGGCTGGGCCAGGGATCCTCGACGGGCGCGTCGAGTTCGCGCAGGCGCGCAATGTCAGCCGCAAAGCCGGTGTCAACCGGCGTCTCGGCGAGCCTCCTTCGAAGTGCATCGGCGGGCACATTCACGCGACGGAGGTCGCGCTCGGCCGCCGGGCCAAGCCTGGCCACGGGACGGCCACGCACCGTGATCGTGAACTCCGTGCCCGCCTCGGCTTCGCGGAGTATCTCCGTGATCTGGTTGCGCAGTTCCCGTTGGGGAATCGTCCGATCAGTCATTTGCTACAGAGTGTAGCAGTTGGCTTGAACGGTCTGCGGACCCGCACCACCACCACGGAGCAATCACCACAAGTCGGTTCGGGACGATGCCTATGTCGCCTTTGCGCTCGTCCAAGCCGGCCCCGGCGGACGATTGCGTCCGTGGCGAATGCAGTCGTGCGGCCGGCGTCGGTAGGCCGCACGTACATCGCCAAGGCAATCGCCTGCCGAACGCCCCAGGACCGAAGCGATCGTCGGATCGGGCGACCGCCGGCACTCGAAGCATCGGAGGTACCGCGCTGGCGGCCTCCGTCTCGAGAGGCACGAGTCGACTCAGCCATGGTGTCCTCGGCTCCGCTCGGTGCGGCTGAGCTCCTGCAGTCGCTTCGTCGCGATCGGGTTCCCCGGATCGAGCTGAACGACCGCTTCAAATGCGGCACGGGCGTGCCCGACTAGTCCGAGAGCCCGGTGGGCACGCCCGAGTCGATTGCGCGCAGGGATGTCGCGAGTGAGAGCGCGATGATCGCGCGACTGATCGCGACCGCGTCCGCAGCGAGGGTCTCGCTGCCAGCGAGCGCATGGAGGTCCTCGAGTCGACTCGGCAACGCCGTCATCTTGCGCTCGACGTACCTCTCAACGTCAGCAAGAAGATGTATCTCCGCAGCGCCAGTTCCGGATGGGCGGCCAGCTGCAAGCCACTGTTCGACTGTGTAGCGGCATCGCTCGCTCGCACACTCGCGGTTGAACGTGACACCCTCGTCCGCGAGTCGGTCGCGTGCCTCGACTGCGTTGCGGGGTAGACCGGCGGTCGACGCGATGAACCCGGCGGGGACCTCTCCACCGGAGTAGATGACCCGCCAATAAAACGGGATTGACCCACCACTCTCCATGAGCCACTCCCCAATCCTCAGCGCGGCCTCGCGGTTCCCCGCCGCATCCGCGACGTCCCCAGACACCGTCCAGCAACCTTCAGGAATCGACGAGATAAACACAATCGCCGCGTCATAGTCGAGCGACACGTGGTTGAGCGTACTCGCGCGGATTACGTCGGCGATCGCGATCCCCAGCGGACACTCGTGACAGGGCGATAGCGGTCGTCCAACGCTCAGGCGCACCTGCTCCGTCGCCGAGCGGTCGTTGCGGCGAGGCGGGACAAGCGAAGCGGTCGTCCGGATTCACTAGGCGACGCGGCTCAGCACATTCTACGGAGATCGAATCGCGGACCCCCCTATTAGGCGATGAGCCGGCCTGGGTTACGCCCGCTCTCGTCGACACCGAACCCTGGATCCACTTGATCGTCGAGGACGAGCGATCCTCGTGAGCGCGGATTGATCAGCTAGTCGCGATGTCGGCTCGTCGTAGGACCCCGATCAGGGTGCCGTCAGGTCGGGTGACGACGAGTGTGCGGAAGCCGTAGGCCTCGAACCGCTCCTGGAGTTTCGCTTCCGTCAGGTGCGGGCGGATCGTCTGCGGCCTGGGCTCCAGGACGGTATCGATCGGATCGCCATCCGAGACCGTCTCGAGCGCTGATTTTCGGACACGCCCGAGGACCACACCGCCCGGGCTCAGGACCAGGGCGTACCCGTAGGGCGAGTCGGCGATCGCCCGCCGCACGTTACCCGTCGCGGCGTCGAGCGGGGAGGTCGCGACGTCGTGGCGGGCGAGGCTCCCGGCGGTCGGCTCGTCTGCCCGCAGGCCTTCACCCGGCAGGCCGCGGGCGAGCCAATCGACCTTGCCTGGGGTGTAGTCGTAGACGCGGGTGAAGCCGAGAGTGGCGAGCCGGCACGCGGCGCGTGGACTCAAGTCTCAGAGGCCGTCCCAGCAGTAGACGACGACGTCGCGTCCCCGATCCAGCCGCTTGGCCGTTTCGGCGTTCAGCTCCGCGAGCGGAAGACTGATCGCGCCCGGGAGATGCAGCTTCTCGTAGTCCTGCCTCGGCAGGACCTCGACGACCTGCGCGCCGCCTGAGATGAGTTCGTGGAGGTCGGCGATGTTAATGGTCGTCACGGTCATGTCTTCGCCTGGGCGACTGGGAATGGTCGCAGGTCGATAATCCTCAACAAGCGTTACCAGATCCGCAAGGGGCCTCGCAGGACGCGCGTCAGGTGTACCGGCACCCCCGCCAAGGGTCTGGGACTCCTGGGGCGGCAAGGCTGGCTGGGACTCGTCGGTCTCCTGGTCGCCTTGGCCGAATGGGCCGAGGCCTGTTCCGAGAAAGACGTTTGTTTGGTCCTGCTGACCCATCTTGTTGTCGCCATTGGGGCAGTCTTGACGAGACTGCTGCTCTGGGCGTCATGTGGCCAGGCGCGATCGCTTGGGCGTCCTTGCTGCCTTCGATATGAGGGGGCCGTTCGTCTGTGAGATGGCTGATTGTCGCCCAGCAAGACGGCGGCACGGCGGCCCATGGCCGCCGTCGGCTAGCGTTATCGTCTTGCGGGTGGACACGCCGCTCGCCCTCATCGAGTTCCCCGCCGATGACCCAGACCGCGCGCGGCGGTTCTGGTCGGATCTGCTCGGCATCGAGCTCGCCGAGCGCAGCGAGTCCGAGGGCCGCGGCTGGCAGACACACACCGGGGATCCCGCCGTCGGCATCCACAAGCGCTGCACCGGTCCCGGCGACACAGTCTCGCTGCCCTACTTCACGATCGCTGACATGGACACGGCGCTCGGCCTGGTCAAGGCACTGGGCGGGAGCGTTATCCATTCCGGGTCGCGGTGGGCGATCTGTCGGGACTCCGAGGGGAGCCCCTTCGGGCTGGCCCTCGACTCCGAGCGCTCGTAGCGCTGTCGGGCGAATCCGATTGCGCCGCGCCGTCGGACGGCGCCGACCACGCGATCCCTGCGTCGCCGAAGGAGTCGTACGTACGCGGGCGGGCGGGCAAGAGAGCGATCGTGCGCACGTCGTCTGGCGGATCATTGAGATTGGGCGCAGGCGAAACGGCCGGTGCGGCTCGTTGCCGACCTGGGTCACCAGCCATTGCGGTGGACGACCTCGTCGATAGGCCGGCGCTTCAAACGGGTGCCGGGCGTGAGCGGACGGTCCGCCGGATAGCCGAGATCCATCACGAACGCGACGAGCTTGTCCTCGGGAACATGGAGCACCGACCTCGCTAGGTCCTGATCGCCGACGGCCGAATGGCCGCTGCCGATCCCCCGATCGGCAGCGGCGATCATCATCTGCATCGTCGCTTGGCCGATGTCGAAGCGATTGCGCTCGCGGGCGCGGGGCTCCTCCTCGTCGGGGATCACCACCGCGATCGCGGCAGCCGCGTTTGCGATATGCCCGCCACCCCGCCACACCCTGGAGAGCTCACGCAGCATGTCCCGGTCGGTCACGAGGACGAAGTCCCACGGCTGGTGGTTCTGCGACGAGGGCGCGATCCGGCCAGCCTCGAGCACGCGGTCGAGCTCCGCGTCGGGGATCACTCGGTCGGCGAACTCGCGGACGTTGCGGCGAGCGGTGATGGCATCCCAGGTCTCCATCTACAGCCTCCTCACTCGTGGCCAGCGATTGCATGCGGTCAGTACAGCTCCTCGAGCCTACGGATCTCCTCCTCTGAGCGGCTAAGCTCCGCGGCGATCCCTTCAGGTGTGAGAGCTTCGTCGCACCCACAATCCGCTCGGTCAGCCCCGGCTGATTGCGGGCGTATCGCCCTGCCGCCGCGGCGTCGGACCGGAGCGCTGCTCGGTCGCCATAGGAGCGGTCCGGTTTGGGGCCGCCCAGATCGTGAATGCAATCGTCCGCGAGTTTCGCGGTTTCGGGCAACTGAGGACTCTCACCGCCGCCGCCGAGCACCTGTAGCGGCGTCCAAGGCTGGACTGCGGAGGGGAGACGGAGCAGGATCAGGGTGGCCGCTCCAGTCGGGTAGGCCGAGCGCATTGCTGCGCCCGGCCCCCCTCAGCACCGGACGTGCCAGTTTCCCGGCATCCGGCGCAAGCAAGCCCTATGGCTCGTGGGCGGGCAGAAGTGCCGGGCCGGTGCCGTGGGCGTGTTGCCGGTGGCGGCACTGGGCGTGTGTGAGACGGGGTTCAGCCTTGTCCGAGGTGCCGTCCTCCCGGGTGACGTCGAGCGTCTTGCGGGTGGACGCCAGCCAGGTCTCCCACTCGCGTGGGGTTTGTGGCCGGTCCTCGACGGGCAGCAGTGGCGCCCGGCAGATCGGGCAGCATCCGTCCTGGGCTTGGTAGAGCCGTCGGGCGGTGCGGTTGATCGGCAGGACCGCTTTGCGTCGTCGTTGAGCCCAGTACTCGCTCAGGGCGGGGTCGTCCGGGGACGCCACGCCCATCACGATCGGGTGTCGGACAATGTTGGTCCAGGAGAACCTGTGCATGAAGGCGCCGCTTGCGCGGTCACCGAACACCCATCGGTCTTGCCTGGCCTTGTTGAACTTGCCGAAGTACCGGGCGAACACCCAGGAGGTCGGCTTGTTCGCGTGGCTGATGACGGCCCACTTGTAGGTGAGCCGCCACAGGTAGTTGTCCAGCTTGCCGAAGGTCTCGGCGGATACCTGTGTCCGGTAGTAGGCGGCCCAGCCCCGGATGATCGGGTTGAGCCGTTTGATCACCGCCTGAGCGTTGCTCCCGCGCAGGGACCAAAGCTCGGTGCGGAGCCGTTCCCGGACCCGTCTGACGGCCGCCTTGCTCGGCTTGATCAGCAGCTTGCCGCGATACCGGCGGACGTTGAACCCGAGGAAGTCAAAGCCCTCATCGAGGGTGACGGCACGCGTCTTGTCCTCGTTGAACGCCAGGCCTCTCGGCGCCAGCCACTTGGCGAGCCTCGCCTTGGCCTGTTCGGCCTCTTGCCGTGTGTGGCAGAGGCAGACCAGATCGTCGGCGTATCTGACCAGGACCGGGCAGCCCGCCAGGACCCGCCTGGCACGCGTGCCGGAGGGGTAATAGCGGACTCCGGCGGCCTGCTCCATCCCGTGCAGAGCGACGTTCAACAGCACAGGGCTGACCACACCGCCTTGAGGGGTTCCCTCCTCGGTGCGGTGCAGCTGGCCCTGCTCGACCACGCCCGCCTTTAACCATTGCGCGATCATTCCCCTAGCGGGGAAGGTGCCGAGCATGGCCAAAATGTGGTCGTGGGCGATGCGGTCGAACGCCCCTGCGAGGTCTGCGTCAAGCGCCCACCGCCGCTTCGGGTCCTTGCCCTTGGTGGCGTGGAAGATCGCTTCGATCGCGTCATGGCAGCCGCGTCCGGGCCGGAATCCATAGGACCTCGGCTCGAACCTCGCTTCCCACTCGGGCTCCAGCGCACCCGCGACCCGTGCCTGATGGCAGCGATCGAGAATGACGGGAATTCCTAATGGTCGGCGTTTGGTGCTGCTGCCCCTCTTCGGGATGTACACCCGCCTGACCGGCATGGCTTTGAACGGCTCGGCCCGGCGCTGAATCCTGTCGACCAATCTTGCCTTGGCCTCCGGGGTCAGCACCACCTCGCCGTCCACGCCCGCCGTCAGACGACCGGCGTTGCGCTCGGTCACCCGCCGCACGCTGATCAGCGTGTTAGCGCGCGACCGCAGCATCAACTTCTGCAACTGGCGGACCCTTGCGAGGTCCCCCGCTTGCGATGCCGTGAAGGTCCGCTGCCGCAGCCGCCGTACCTCGTCCTCGGCCCGGCGCCAGTCAACCTGACGCCAGTCAAAGGGCGCGTCCTCTGGTCCGTTCACCGCGACGTTGGTCGTGGCGTCCAACTTGTCCTTCGGTTCCGGGGCTTCGGTCATCTTTCTCTCCACAGGCTCACCTGACCGCGTCAGCGCCCTTTCGGGCCGGACCACCAGGGTCCGTATCCGGCCGGTTATCCGACACGACCGCCTGGAGGAGACGGCCATCCTGTCCCGGTTTCCCGTCGCGTTTCCGCTGCCAGCATTCGCTTCTCGGTCATCCGATTCCCGCCGAGGAGTTCGGCCCTCCTCACGGTCGGCTTACCGGACAACACCTGCTGCCCGGACCTCGACGGGGTTCCCGCGTTCCGCACGCATGAGCTACGACCGGGTTGGCTGCCCCCTTTACCCCGAGGACGACGGTGCTCATCCCGACCGGAAGGCGTGCCCGGCCGGCGTCTGCCGCTTCCCAGCGACCAGTCCTTACATCCCCGCCACCAACAATCCGTCGGCGAGGCCCGCTTAACCAGGCATCAACAAGGGTTCAAGCAATTCAGCCGTCCGGTCTTCCCCTCGCCTGGCGCCCCCGGACAGAACGGGAACCCCTTGGGCTTTTCCCCGAGCTTCGCACCCCGCCGACCAAGAGCCGGACGACGCACGTCGAGGAGGGGACAGGCCAACAAGCACGGACCTGGAACTACACGCTCAACATCACATCAGTCGATCCTCCAATCGTGCGTTCACTCACTACGTGCGACCTCGCGTCGCACCGCCTATAGCGGTCGCGGCGCCCGCGCGGCCGCTTTTCCCGGGGACCGGTAGCGCGGCTGTGCTCAACGTCGGAAGGGAGCCCCGGCCAGTGGACGTACTTCTGCATGGCGAGGATCCGACACTCCGGGCCGCCGCTGCCCCTTGTCGTCCAACGCGACAACGCTGAGACCGACGAGCTGCGCGCCCGCAATGTCTTGCAAAGCAGCAGCGCTGGCTCGGCCGCGGCGCCTGGCTGCCTCGGGGCGATTCCAGCAGCCTTGCGTCGTGTTCGCTGACTGTTGCTTCTGCAGAGCGACCGCCGAGTCGGCTGGGCGTGGAGCTCGACCGCGACAACCTCTGTGCGTCCTTTGCCGGCGGTCCGAGCATACGAATCTCAGCAAGCACCACGCCGCCTCAGCCGTCCGCTGCTGGTTGCCTCGCGGAGCGACTGACGGTCGACCGAGAGTACTCGTTGGCGAGAGCGGAGACTTCCGCACGCACGGGCGGATCCAGCAGTCTGACGGCGGTTACGCTGCCGATCCTCCTCGTCTCGCGCACCTCGTCCGCCAGCTGCGAGAGACCGCCTCGCTCGAAATGCCGCGAACGGGCAGACCGACCGACGGGTGCCTCGCCGCTCGCTGCCCTGGCAGGCGCGCCAGACGCCGCGCTGCCCTCACACCCGGCCGGGGACCACCCAAGGCGCCAGCCGAAGCGACCGCGCCGCCAGGTCACGAGACCCAGCTCCCGCGGACGGCCTGCTCGATGTGCGCCCGATCGGCCCGGCCTGCCCGGGTTTTGATCGTGTCGGCGTCCACGCCGGGACATCATCTCGCGGAAACATGTTCACCCTGCCGTTGCGCGTAAAGAGGGCACAACTCTTCTCGTTGTTCACAAAGGCTTGTCTTGACCCGCAGAGCACGCTTCGCGACACTGTTTCCTCGGATTACGTAGCCTGCTCGGTGGTTTATCGAGGGACCTGAATCTTCTAGGCGGGTGGCTGTGTCATGTCGTACTTAGCCCGCAAGTGCGGGAGGTCCCTAGATTCCCATCGTACTTAGCCACAAGTCGGGAGGTCCCTAGATTCCCTGGCGGTTCAAGCCGCTTACTTACATTGGCGCGGCTCAGGTTGGCACCGCTCAGAATTACCCCAAACTCGGCGAGTCGGCGACCAGAAAGGAGCATCCCATGCCTGGCTCCCACCTTCCTTGAGGGGGCCGCCCGTGCGCTCAAAGATCGCGGGGCCAGCCACGGCCCCGACCGGTTCCGCGCTAACAGCAAGGCACACCCGGTTGACAGCGGTGCGTCATCACCTGCCGCACGGGCTCACCGTCCATGGTGTGTAAGACGGGCCTTTGCCGGCCTGGAATTCTATAGGAGAGAGAGATAAGGTGAAAGCTGTGAAGCGTCTCAGTAACATCACCAGGCGTCTGCTTATTATTCTTACTGGCATCGCCGCACTTGTCGGAACGGCAGTAGCGTTATCGGCACCCGGCGGCGCCTCCGCCGCGCCTGCAGCATCGTCGGATGCCACGTGGGCTGCCAGTCCGCAGGCGCCGACACCGCTGCTGCCGAACCTCGCGAACGCGGGGTTCAATAATCAGACGGTTCGGAACATCGTGTACACGAGCGTAGGGGGAAGCGGGCTGCGGGTCCGTCTGAGCAACACGTTCGGAACGGCCGCGCTGCGGGTCGGCCGGGTCAGCGTGGGTGTCGAGCTGACTGGCGCGCAGCTGGTGCCCGGTACCACGCACCCCGTGAGGTTTGGCGGTCACGCCTCCGTGACCTTGCCAGCCGGTGCCGAAGCGGTCAGCGATCCGGTGTCGCTACAAGTGTCGCCCCAGGAGAACCTGGCGGTAAGCCTGTATCTCCCGGTTGCCACCGGTCCGGCAACGTACCACCTCAGTGGGCAGCAGACCAATTACATCGCCTCCGGCAATCATGCCGGTAGTGTGAGCGCCGCTGCGTACACGACGACCGCCACCTCTTGGTATTTCCTTGACGGCGTCGACGTGATGAGCGCGAGTACGCCGGGAACGGTGGTCGCCTTCGGAGACTCCATCACCGACGGCGCCACGGCGCAGGTGGGCGCCAACGACCGCTGGCCGAACTTCCTGGCCCGGCGGCTGGACGCCGCATACGGCGCCAACGCGCCCAGCGTGATCGACGAGGGAATCAGTGGTAACCGAGTCCTCAACGACTCCGCCTGCTTCGGGGTCAGCGCGCTCGCCCGGTTCAGCCGTGACGTGCTGTCGCAGACCGGCGTGCGAGATGTGATCCTGCTTGAGGGAATCAACGACATTGGGTTTAGCCAAACACCCAACACGGGGTGCAGCGTGCCGAACACCAACGTGTCCGCGGGGCAAATCGAACGCGGCTACCTGCAGATCATCAGCGCGGCGCACGCCCATGGGCTGAAGATCTTCGGCGGCACCCTGACCCCGTTTAGGGGTGCCGCGTATTGGTCGCCGGCAGCCGAGGCCAAGCGGGAGGCGGTCAACAACTGGATCAGGACCAGCGGTGCGTTCGACGGGGTGATCGACTTCGCAAAAGCCGTTCAGAGCTCGTTTAATCCGCAGTACTTCAACCCCGCCTACAACAGCGGCGACAACCTACATCCCAACGACGCCGGCTATGAGGCGATGGGGAACGCCATCGACCTAGCCTTCCTGCAATAGGCCGGCAACCGCGCCCGCTGGGAGCATCGCCATGGTGGCGCGGCCGTCAACAGGCCGCGCCACCCATGACTGCTTACGTGCTCACGACGCGCTTCGATTGTGGGCGAGTACCCGCCTCCAAGCTCACCGAATTGCTGGAGAATTCTCAACCGGCAAGGCTCGCCGCGCCGCGCCGGCGAGGACGCTTTTCGCACAGCAGTCCTCCGCCGACAGGCGCGAACATAGCCGTCATCGCCGTCTGATTGGGCACGATAATTGCTAGTCAACGTCAACGTCAACGACACGGCGAGGGACTATCGGACCATGCTGAGAGCGCCGGCGGGGGCCCTCTCGCGAGTCACTTGCTGCCGCTGAGCGTTCGCCGCTAGCCGCAGGCCCCAGGGCCGTGCGCCTCCCAGGTTGAGTCGCGCGCACTGAGCAGCGACGTTGCTACACCGCTCATGGTCGAGCTCGTCCGCGGCGAGTCGTGAGCTGACGTCGATGACATCGCCGATGTGCTCCACATATCGCTCGCCAGGGTCCCAGAATCCAGGGGTCTCGCCGATGTCACCGGCACGAAAAATTGGCTCCGCATAAGGACGAGACGCAGGCGTCCGCCCCGGCCCCCGACGGACTGCCCTTCCGCGTAGCAATGCTGCAGCAATGGGTCGCTTTGCTGCTCGTGAGCAATGGGAGCACTCTGGTCGCCGGCAACGCCGAGAGTGCTGCTCGTGCACGGGATCCGGAAGCCACGATCGGACGAAACGAGACAGCCGGATCGGACGACAAGGGACAGGTACGAACCGGCCACGGGATGCGCTCGCAGCTTCCGTTTCGACACGGCGGAACAAGAGCCGACCTCGGGCTGGGATTTGATCGCGCGTGTCCGGCAGGTCGTCGATCGCGCTCCTGCCGGGCGACCAAAGGAGCCATGCCGTGGGAGCTGACTGCCCATCCGAGACGACCGGAATCGGACAAAGGCAGCCACACCAACGCCCGACGAATTCGGGCCCGCAACAGCACACGTCGCGAGTCTGAGCGTCGGACGAGGGCGATCGCGCGCCCGGGGCGTCGGTCAGCCCCCGACCGGGACAATCCCCACGTCGCCGATGAGCGATCGGACCGTCCACGGCTTCTCAAGGGTGGAAGCGATCGTCCGCAACAGATGGTCAGAAAATCGGGTGCCTTGGTCGCCGTGGAGTTAGCCTCCAATTTGGCTTTAGGGACAGTCCCAGAAACGCGAACGAGGAGTGCAGAGCCGTGACCGAGCACACGCCATACATTGACTTCGAGAACCTTCCGGCCCCGAGCGAGGGCTTCCTCGTCACGCTGTTCATCACCGTACGGAGCGTTGCTCGATCCCGCGCGTTCTACTCCGAGGTCCTCGGCGGCCAGGTGGTCTTGGAAGAGAACCCGTGCATGATCAAGCTCTCCAACTCGTGGGTGATCATGAACCCGGGCGGTGGCCCCACCCCGGACAAGCCGGACATCTCGGTCGTCGACTACACGTCTAACAATGCGGTCTCCATCTTCATGAACCTGCGTGTAGCCGACATCCAGGCGTGCTATGAGGAGTGGAGCTCAAAAGGGGCCGAGTTTGTGACGCCGCCGATCGATCGCGGTGCTGAGATTCGCTGCTACATGCGCGACCCCGACGGCTACCTGATCGAAGTCGGGCAGTCCACCGGACTGCTCGGAGGCAGACTCGCCAAGAAGCGGCCCGAAGATCTACCGGGCTAAGTCGATCGCATCGTCGAGAGGCTGTCGGAAAAAGATCTGAGCGTGTGAGCGGCGCACGAAGGCGTCGCTCGCCACCGTGCGCGATCGTCCCGTAGCGGCCCAAGCCAGCCGTACGCGGAAAACCGCCCTCGGCTCACCAGCCTTTGTCGCGCTTACAAAGAGTCGGCCAGGTGTGGCAGTTTTCCGACAGCCTCTCGCCGATACAGCCGCGGGCCGCGCCACCTCGCGAAACACGGATGCGATCGTCGGCGGAGCCCCGCTGTCGGCGCGAGGGAGGCGCCCCGGACATCCTGGGCCGGGTAACGCGCCGACCTGAAGGCAGGGTGCCACCGACGTCCGAGCCTGGTGGCGCGCCGAACTGAGCACCCGTTTACCTCCGGGCGTGAGCGGATCTACGGCCGGTCGGGGGGGTGCCCGAGTCGTCTCAGCTCGCGGTTGGCGGCGGCGATCCGCTTCTGAAGGTCGTTCTCTGGATGGCGCGTCAGCACGTGGTGGTCCGTCGATGTGTCTTCGGCCCTAGCGGCCGCGCGAGCGGCGGCGTCTTGGATGAGGCCGTAGCGGTCGGGTGGTGGTCGCGGCGCGCTGTGGGCGAGGAGTTCGCCGAGGTCGTTGGCGTGGGCGACGCGTGTTCCCATGTACCTTGGTTGCCCGTGGGTTCGGAGGCGCTCCGACGGCCGCTGGTCGCGCTTTGGCTTCCTCAGGGCCTCGGGGCAGAAGCGCAAAAGGATTGTCTTGATGATCGTGGTGTGGTCGAACACCGTGTGCGAGACCGAGCCTGGCTCGACCCACGGCGAGACGATCAGCGCCGGCACGCGCACGCCGTAGTGCCCGAACGTCCCCGTGTCGTCGTCGGGCGAGTCGGGCGGGGGGACGTGGTCGAAGAAGCCGCCGTGCTCGTCGTAGAAGATGATCAGCAGCGTCTTCTCCCATTGCGGCCCGGTCGCGAGCGCGTGGTAGACGGCGAGCACCAGCTCCTGGCCGTCCTTGATGTCCGCGGGTGCGTGGTCGTCGTTGGGCTGAAAGCCGATCGGGTTGAAGTTGCTGAAGTTCGGGTCGATCCAGGCGACCGATGGCAGCGTGCCCCGCGCGGCGTCCTCGATGAAGCTGGGCGCTTCTACGTCGATGCTCCGCTCGAGCCGCTCTTTCCAGTTCAGGTTCGTGTGGCTGAAGAACGCGAACCGGTCTTGGTGGCCCAGGCGATAATGAGCGTCAGCAAGGCGCAGCGTGCCCGTCTCGAAGGAGTACCAGCGCCACGAGACCTGGTGCGCGTCGAGATGCCGAACGAACGACGGCTGCCTGTAGATCGGCGCCACGTGCGGCGGCAGGTCATCGCGGCTGCGGGCAGCGCGACCGCAGATCGCGTAAAGGCGGTTGGGCCAGGTCGCGCCAGCGACCGAGCTGAACCAGCGATCGCAGATCGCGAACTCCCGCGCGAGGTGATCGTAGACCGGGACCTCGTCCGCGTTGTAGTAGCCCATCACTGGACCCGGATCCGCGTCGGGCACGCCGGCGCGCGCGAGCGTCCTAGCGAAACTCGCCACGAACCCGTCCATCTTGCCGCCGCCGAGCTGCAGGTCGACCGCAGCGGAGCAATGGTCCGGATCGTCCGCGTCCGCGGTGCTATCGAGATGATGGACCCGATACGTGCGTCCATCATGCTGATTGGCGAACTCCGCTCCCAGACCATCAACATCGCAGCGACCACCTTCCCGCGAGAGGTACCCCAGCATCTGATCAAACGAGCGGTTCTCGAGCAGCAGCACGACGACATGCTCGATCTTCCGGAGGTTGGCGATACGGCTCTCGTCAGTCACAACGGCTAGCAGAACGCTAACCGACCCGCCACCACGGCGAAAGCAACATTGCGGCAGCGACAGGTCGACGCGCCCACGCTTCTGGGGTCGACCTGCAACCGACGCGCCTCGGCGTGCCGTTGCCGCGCAAGCCAAGTCTCCTGCTCACGCAGGGGATGGGCGCCCCTTCGGATTGAACCCGGTTAAGGGACCGTACCGCGCTGATCACAACCTGCAAAGCCGGCGATCAGGGGGTCTGGAGAACTAACCGGGAGGGGGGGCCTCGCCGTCGCCAGCAGCCGGCTGCTGTGCCTCTGCGTGGTCAGGCATGCCGGTGTCGTCGGCAGGGAGCGCGGACTGCGGAGCGCCCGACTGGATCCCCGCCTTGAGGCGGGCGAACTCGTCGTCGACGGCGCTCTTGGCGCCGAGCTGGTCGAGCTGGCGATCGACGTCGTCCTGGCCGGGGCCGAGCGCTGTCAGATCCTCGAAGGTTCCCGCCGCCTGAAGCTCATCGACGGCCTGCGCGCGAGCCTTCATCGTCTCGGTCTTGTCGAGCGCGCGCTGCGTCGCCATGCCGACATCGGCCATCGAGTCACCGACTCCCGTGGCCGCCTCGGAAACCTGCACCTGCGCCTCGGCAGCCGAGTACTTGGCCTTGATGACTTCCTTCTTTGAGCGGAACTGCTCTGTCTTGGCCTCGAGCTGCTTCTCGGACTCGATCAGCTTCTCCTGCTCTGACTCGAGCTGTGCGATCTGTTGGTCGAGCGAGCCAGCCTCCTGAACGGTCAGCTGCTTGCGCTCCAGCGCTGCGCGAGCAAGATCCTCACGTCCCGCGGACATCGCCTCGCGGGCTTGAGCGTCGAGCTTGGCGCCCTGTTCACCGAGCTGCTGCTGCTGGAGCGCCAGCCGCTTCTTGGCGGTGACGATGTCGGCGATCCCTTTCTTGACGTTCTGGAGGTTCTCGACCTGACGCTGATACGCATAGTCGAGCGTCTCGCTCGGGTTCTCGGCGCGGTCAAGCTGCTTGGAGATCTTCGACTTGACCACCGTCGAAAGCCGTCCCTTCAGTCCGGGCATCGAAACCCCCTAGCGGCTTCGTAATGGCGGTGGCTCACTCATCTGAGCGTACTCCGGGCCCCCGGCCGCCTTCCAAACCGAACGCGACGCCAGTCGAACACCGCGACGCAGGACGGACGCGCCGGCAACGACGACCACCAGCAGACGGGTGCTCGTAGCCCGATCCAGCGGCGTGGCCTGAGCAGTTGTGACTGCTGCCTTTGCCCAGAGGCAGGCGTCCACGATCGCGCCGGCTGACGACTGCCTTCGTCCTGTCCGCCGCGCCGAGCTTGGTGACTGCCTTGGCGACTCTAGGAGGCGTGCGCCGGCGCGAGCGTGGGCGGGCGCTTTGCGAGGAGGGCGGTCGCCCGCAGCCGACCGGCCCGGGCGAGTGCAGAGGCAACAGAGCAGCGCTCCTGGGGCGATGCCGCGGAGCCGAGCGTCTCGGGGTAGGAGATCCCTAGGCTGCCGGAGGTGTACCGACCGCATGCTAAATCGCTGGCCACGAGTAAGGAGGCTGTAGATGGAGACCTGGGATGCGATCACCGCTCGGCGCAACGTGCGCGCGTTCGCCGACCGAGTGAGCCCCGACGCGGATCTTGACCACGTGCTCGAGGCTGGCCGGATCGCGCCCTCGTCGCAGAACAACCAGCCGTGGGATTTCGTCCTCGTGACCGGCCGGGAGATGCTGCGCGAGCTCTCCAGAGTGTGGCGAGGTGGCGGGCATATCGCAGACGCGGCTGCCGCGATCGCGGTGGTCATCCCCGACGAGCAGGAGCCTAGAGTACGCGAGCGCAATCGCTTTGACATCGGGCAAGCGACCATGCAAATGATGATCGCCGCCGCCGACCGGGGGATCGGCAGCGGTCATTCAGCCGTCGGCGATCAGGACCTGGCGAGGGCGATGCTGCATGTTCCCGAGGACAAGCTCGTCGCGTTCGTGATCGATCTCGGGCTATCCAGCGGACCGTCCGCTCACGCCCGGCACCCGCTTGAAGCGTCGGCCTTTGACGAGGTGGTGCACCGCAACGGCTGGTGAGCGGGTCAGACAACAGCGCCCGCGTTTTCACCTAACTCCAATCTGCCGGCGCCATCGCCTTCGGGGCATGAAAATGCTTGTTGAGGCTGCTGTCCGGGGTCGGGCTTAGGGTCCGGCGACTGGGACAGGGGCCTTGGGAGAACGTTGTGGGGCAGGCCGATTTGCCACGTGGGCTGCGAGCCCGTGCTTTCGATGGCCGCCCCTGCGACTTGCCCGGTTGCGCTGCGAGCGCGTATCGGTCTGTGTCGTTTGCCCTCTTCGTTCTCGAATTCATGTAGTCGATTGAGGGAGGTTGTGGTGAGCCGTGCGGTTGGGTTAGACGTTCATCTGGAGTTCTGCGAGGTCGCGATCTGTGAGTCCGGTCAGGTCCGGTCTGTCGGTCGGGTTCCGAGCACGCCCGAGGGTCTGCGCGCGTTGGCCGACAGTCTGCTGGGCACGGACCGGGTCGTGTTGGAGATGACCGGCAGTGCGTGGGAGATCGTGCGGTTGCTCGAGCCGTCGGTCGCGCGGGTGATCGTGGTCAGCCCGGGCGACACCGGGATCGCGCACGCGCGCGCGAAGACTGACCGGCTGGACGCGCGGACCGCGGCGCGGTTGTTGTGGGCGGGCGAGCTGGACGCGATCTGGATGCCTGACGAGCGCACCCGGGTCCTGCGCCGGCGGTTGTCGCGGCGTGAGCAGCTGGTCCGCTCCCGGACGCGGTCAAAGAATGAGGTGCACGCCGTGTTGATGCGCCGGCTGGTGGGTCGCTGCCCTTACTCCGACATGTTCGGCAAAGCCGGCCGCAACTGGCTGCGGACCCTGGAGTTACCGGCGGAGGAGTGTGAGACAGTCGAGGCCGGGATGCGGCAGATCGAGTTCCTGGACGCCGAGATCGCCGAGATCGAGCGGCTGATCGCCCGCGACATCCTGTGGTCCAGTGACACGCGGACATTGATGAGCGTGCCGGGCGTGAACCTGATCTGCGCCGCGACGTTCCTAGCCGCGATCGGCGACATCCGGCGCTTCCCCAGCGCCCGGCAGCTGGTCGCCTACCTCGGCCTGGATCCTAAGGTTCGCCAATCAGGCTCAGAGCCGGCACGGACCGGCCGGATCTCCAAGCAAGGCTCTCCGCAGGCCCGCTGGGCGCTGGTCGAAGCGACGCACAGTGTCGTGCGACAGCCCGGCCCGCTGCGCGCGTTTCATCAACGCATCCGCGCCCGCCGCGGCTACAACATCGCGACCGTCGCGGCCGCGCGCAAGCTGGGATGCCTGTTCTGGTGCCTGCTCACCCGCGAGGAGCACTACGCCCACGCAAGAAAAGTGGGCGCGAGCGCGACACCGGAGCGGGCATAAATTAGGCCCTCGAAGGGCAAAGCCACGCGGCAGACTCAAAGCTCCTGACGTCTGCGCTTCGCTACGTCAGTCACCCGCGCCCACGCACCACCTACCGCCGCCACACCACGCCGACAACCCGGCAGCGAGCAACCACGCGCAAATAGCGGCCACCAATCGCCCGATCGCCATCGGGACCTACCAGATCGAGCCCACACGAGGCGAGCTACGGCCCTCCGACACCCGTGCGCGACCAATCACTCACCCGAATCGACCCACAAAAATGTTCCCCGCCGCCCTTGACTTTCATCTGTCGTGGCATTGCGATAGCGCGGCCGCCAGCAGCCACAGTTCGCCGAAGCGATAGTCGGCTTCCCGGACCGCCGTCTTGTGAAAGCGTCGCCAACTCTGGGGCGTCCCGGCAGCGAAACGCAGGAGCGAGGTCGTCATCGGGCGTGCTTCTGCATTGCGACGATGCGACAGTGAGGGTCGGCCCTGTCCCATGTCGTCCTTGGCGGCCGCGAGGCTGGCAGTGAAATCGCTGACTCGTCCCTCGAGATTGCAGAAGAGCGTGTGCTTGCTGGACACGAGCTTGTTGTCGTGGCAGTTAGCGCCATCGTGCTCGAGCCGATCGGGACGTCGGTCGCCTCGCTGAGGACCGAGCGCTTGTGCCTCCTGTGCCTGGTGAGAAAGCCCCGGTCGATCCAGTCGGCCGGGGCTTTGGCTCTGTCGGCCCTAGCGGTTCTAGGGCAGCGGCGGGATCGTGTTGAACACGCCCCATGGGGTGTGCGCACCCGCTCCGTAGATGCCCTGCGTGCCGACGTCAACGGGCGGCCCGATATAGGCGTCCTTGTAGAACAGGTAAAGCGGCCGGCCATTGTAGGTCACTTGATGGCTGCCGTCGGGTCTGACTATGAACCCGAGGGCATGCTGGTCAACGCCGGGTCCTGCTACAGGCCGCTCTGAGGTGAGGAGCGGTGGCCAGTAAACGGCACACAGCCCCTGACAGGCGCGCTTGTGGCCCCACTCGTGACGTCTTGCATCGCCCCGCTTGTGGCCACGGTGCCGTCTCAAGGTGTAGACGGGGAAGCTCGCGTCGGGGAAGGCGCTGAAGTCATTGTTCATCGTTGCGGCCAGCACGGTCTCGTCGGGCCCGGTGCCGCCAACGGGAGCGGTCTCGAGCTGCAATTGAGCCCGACCCGTTGCGGGAGTGCCCCGATGCGGATCGACCAGGTACCAGATGCCCGGAGGGCTGGGCACCGGATCGTCCAAGTTGGCGCCTTGCGTATCCCCCGCCGCTTGGTCGAGGAAGAACCGGTACAGCGGATAACCGGCGTAGGTCACCTGCTTGACCGACGACCCGCCCGTCAGGAAGTCGAAGTCGGTGCGGGTCACCGTCCCGAGAAGCCTCGGGTTGACCCCCGGCCCCGCGATCGGAGCACCCTTGGTGAGGAGCGCCGGCCAGAGGTCACTGTCGCAAGGCGACTTTAGGGCGTTCGCGTTGTCGCTACACGCGAATGGGGCGCCGTTCAGCGCATGGAGCTGGTCTGAGGTGAGCAGGTACAAAGAACAACCGGTGTAGTCGCCCGAACCGACGACCAGCACCCTGCCATAGGACGTCGTCGACGCGGCCGACACAATCGCAGGGCCGGTCGGGCCGCTCGTCACATCGTCGGAACAAGGCCTGGTTTGGGCGCTCGCGGATGAGCTGAATAGAAGGGCCACGGCAACGAGGCCCAGGGCAAGCGCGGCGGCTGCGGCACGGCCTGCAACAGGCCTCCCGACGCCGATGAAACAGTGTCGTCATTACGACCTCCAATCGTCTCCCCGGAGCGCGCTGATCGGGCCACAAGAGACCACGCCTCGCCTTGGCACCCCGGGCGGAATCACGGGATCGACGCGCCGATCAAAGCCGGCGCGATCTTTCTCATCTGCGCATCGCACCCCCTCACCGGTAGAAGTAAGGGTCAAGTACCTGGACCTGCGTGATCTGATCGACGGGCAGCTCGTTGCGCGCGGCCGTCTTGCGGATCGCCTCGGGAGTGGGCGCGTCGTAGACGCAGAACGTTGTGCGCTTGTCGGCGCTGACGTAGGAGTGCACCCAGGTGACGCCCTCCTCGGCGTTTCGCTCGACAACGGTTTGGCAGAGCTCGGAGCCACCGTTCCCGATCGGAATCTGGAGTCCGTCGGGGAACCTGCGCTGCACCATGTATCTGGGCATCTCAGTCCTCCTGGTGGGATCGACTTTGAAGATGCCGCGACGCTACGAGCCCACCGAGCCGCGCGCATCGGGAGGACTGCCCATGTTGGGCGCCACCGGTACCTATGTTGTGGGGGCTGTCGGCGGGGCGGTGTGCCGGATCGAGCAGAGATGACTGCTCGTTCGCCCAGGGAGGCAGCGTTCTGGGTGCGCGTCTCGATTGACTTGCGGACCGCAAGCTTGTCGCGTCGAATGGGTGCGGCGACAATGGGTCCTCATGGGAGAGGCTCGGGCTTCGGAGGCCTCGCACACCGCGAGCGAGTTGCTGGAACGTGGCAGCGAGCTCGCGCTGCTCGAGCAGTGTTTGGGGATGGTGCGGGCTAGTTCACGGGGGCATCTCGTGCTCCTGAGTGGTGAGGCAGGGATCGGGAAGACGGCACTGTTACGGCGGTTCTGTGACGCGGCTGAGCCCTCGGCGTGCGTCCTGTGGG
This sequence comes from uncultured Solirubrobacterales bacterium, assembly GCA_963767695.1. Taxonomy (GTDB): domain Bacteria; phylum Actinomycetota; class Thermoleophilia; order Solirubrobacterales; family Solirubrobacteraceae; genus Palsa-465. The sequence continues at coordinate 141,033 of CAVYFE010000008.1, read as the reverse complement.
GCGGCTGCGACCCGCTTTTCACAGCACGTGCGCTGGGACCTCTGCTCGACATCGCCGACATCACAGGTGGAGAGCTCTCCCGGTCGCTCGAGGCCCGCGCGAGGCCGTTCGAGCTTGTGACAGTGTTGATGCGCGAGGCACGCCGGCGACCGCCGACGATCGTTGTCCTGGAGGACGTTCATTGGGCCGATGAGGCGACGCTCGACCTTCTGGCGCTGCTCGGGCGACGCGTCGAGAGCATTCCCGCGCTGCTTGTTGCGACCTACCGGGACGAGCTCGGCCGCACACATCCACTGAGGGTTGTGTTGGGCGAGCTTCCTAGGGTTGGTGTGCATCGGCTGAAGCTCTTGCCGCTCTCGCCGAGCGCAGTCGCGGCCCTGGCGGAACGTCGGATCGCGGACGCCCAGCAGTTGTACCGCCAGACGGCCGGCAATCCGTTCTTCGTCACCGAGGTGCTCGCAGCGGGAGGGGATGAGATGCCGCAGTCGGCCCGCGATGCGGTACTCGCGCGCGCCTCTCATCTGTCATCGGCCGCGAGGACGCTGCTCGAGGTGGTTGCCATCGCACCGTCGCACTGCGAGCTATGGCTGCTCGACGCGATCGCCGGAGAAGCACCTGAGGCGCTCGAGGAGTGCTTGGCCTCGGGGATGCTCGAGGCGCACCCGCGCGGGTTCGCTTTCCGCCACGAGCTGGCGCGTTTGGCGCTCGAAGCGTCTCTCCCGGCGAACCGCCGCGTCGCGCTGCACCGCCAGGCCTTGGCGTTGCTGGCAAAGCCCCAGCGGGGCGCGCTGGATCTCGCGCGGCTCGCGCACCATGCCGAGGCGGCGGCCGACGCCCGGGCTGTCCTGAAATATGCGCCGCCGGCAGCGGCGGGTGCAGCCTCTGTCGGAGCGCATCGTGAGGGTGCCGCGCTCTACGCATCCGCCGTGCGTTTCGCCGATGAAGGTTCGGTCAGAGCCGGTCTTCTCGACTCGCAGGCCCGCGAGGCGTATCTCGCCGGGGACTTCGTGGAGGCGGCCGAAGCCTGCGGCGAGGCGCTCGCCGGCCATCGCGCGGCCGGAGCGGTGCGCGAAGAGGCGGGGTCGCTCCGGCTGCACTCGCGCCTAATGTTGTCCCTCGGGCGCGATCAGGACGCGATCGCCGAGGGCAAGCACGCCGTAACCTTGCTCGAGACGTTGCCGCCGGACCGCGATCTTGCGGTGGCGTACGCAAGTCTGTCCGAGATTGCGGCGATGGCCGAAGATCCAGAGCCGGCAATTGCGTGGGGCCAACGCGCACTCGAGCTCGCGCACAAGTTCGATGATCGTGAGACCGCCACCCACGCGGAGGTCTGTATTGGCGGCGTCGAAGCGCAGCGCGGGGACCGCGCCGGTGCCGCGAAGCTTGAGCGGACGCTGGAGGGCGCAATTGAGGCCGGTTTTGAGGCGGTTGCGGCAAACGCCTTTGAGTTCCTTGTGAGCGCAGCGGTTCGAGCTCGTGACTTTGCCGCGGTGGACCGGTATCTCACCCGCGGCGTTGACTACTGCAGCGACCGCGATCTCGGAACCTGGCGTCAGCCGTTGGTCGCGCTCGGGGCGCGGGCCGATTTGGATCGCGGACGCTGGAGCGACGCCGCTGCCGGCGCCGCTCGCGTGCTGCGCACCGCTCGGACGCAGGCATCGGCACCTGCGCTTGCCCGCTCGGTGCTTGCGCTGGTCCGTGCCCGGCGCGGCGACCCCGGCGTCGACGAGGCCCTCGACTTCCGCGTGCCGGCAGACGAGGCGGACGCCGCCCGGACGAGACAAGTACCGGCCCCTCCCCCAACGAGCAAGATGTACCTCGCGATCGCCCGCGCGGAGATAGCATGGCTCAGGCGGGATCCCGTCGGCGTTCGCGAAGCGACCGACGAAGCCCTGGCACTTGCTGTCCGCGCCGACGCAGCGTGGATCGTCGGCGAGCTCGCATATTGGCGTTGGCGCACCGGGATCGTTGAGGAGGTTCCGGCGGGCGCGGCCGAGCCCTACGTTCTGTCGATCCGCGGCGAGTGGCGCCGGGCGGCTGATTGCTGGACCGAACTTCGCTGCCCCTACGAGGCCGCGCTCGCCTTGGCCGATGCGGACGACGACGAACGGCTGCGGCGTGCGTTCGACGAGCTGCAGCTGCTCGGTGCGCGCGCTGCGGCGGCGATCGTCGCGCGCGGTTTGCGCGAGCGCGGGGTTCGCGGGTTACCGCGCGGGCCGCGACGCAGCACCGAGCAGAATCCGGCGGGGCTGACTCGACGCGAACTCGAGGTCCTCTCACTAGTCGCGCAGGGACTGCGCAACGCCCAGATTGCCGAGCACCTAGTGGTGTCTGAGAAGACGATCGATCATCACGTCTCCGCCATCCTGCGCAAGCTCGACACTAGGACCCGAGGAGAGGCGACGGCCGAGGCAGCCCGGCTAGGCCTGCTTGCCCGGAGGTAGAGAGGCAGACCGTGTGCGGCTGTGGGCTCCTCGACCCCCTGGCTAGCACCGCGTCCAGAAAGCCGTCACGCAGCCGTACCGGGGGAGGGACATTAAGAAAACGAAGAGCCCCTCCGGGGAGGGACTTTTCCGGCCGATACGCCTATTAAGGTGTTGAAGATCATGTCTATGACTCCCTTCCTCCGTGCACTGGCGGTGTCCCGGCGGGCTCGCCGCGGCGAACCGGCCGTGGTTTCGAGCTCCACGGCTGCCGCCAGGACGGCGTCACCGGTCCATCGTCATCCGGCGATGAGCGGGATCGAAGTCTCGTCCGTTCACGGACGCCACTGCATCTGCGACCGCTGCGTGGCTCAGAGCTCCGACGCCGGCTGACGGCTGACAATCGATACGAGCAGCCCGACGACTGCCGGGGCGTCCGGCCGGTCTGGGGGCGGGGATGGCTGGGAAACGCGAGGCATTTCACGCCTGCTGATAACGGGCAGGCGGCAGACGACGGTCCTTGAACGGCTCGATTCGGGCCAGTAGTTCGTGGTTCGTGAACCACGGCATTGTCGACCTGGAGATTGAGGTCAGTCCGGGTCAAATGTTTGGGCTGGCGTGAGTGAGGAGCCAGGGGAGTTCGTCAGCGACTAGAGATTCGTAGCGATCCTACGTGAAGGCTGCATGCTAGCTGGGTGCGCGACACCCAATCCCGTTGGCAAGAGCAGCATGAAGACGATTCAATCTCGCAACGTGCCCGACGAGGGGCATCGGGTTCTCCGGGCGGGCGGCCGCCGCGGCCGGCGTGTCGCTATCGGACAACGCCCTCGAGGAGCTCGAGCGCGTCGCAAAGCATCCGCCGGCGGCGGACCTGCTCGCGCGGGCGCGGACCCGCGCCGGCCGGGCCAGCGCGAAGGCGATCATCGCCGCCCGTGCGCTCCGGCCGCGACTCTTCTTGACCGTGCTCGTTGTCGACACCTCCGCCGTCCTTGGCGCGCGTCGCCCGCGACCCCGCGCCCGGCTTGGTCGAGCGCCTGGCCGAGGATGGGACCTCCATGCGCCGCACCTGATCGATATCGAAGTCCTGCACGCGTTCCGGCGGCTCAACCCGCTGGGCGAGCTCAGCCGGGAGCGCGCGATGGACGCCCGGTTGGACTTCGGCGAGCTCGCTTCTGGTCCGCTACCCGCAGGTCGGACTGAGCGATCGCGTCTGGCAGCTGCGGCGCAACCTGACCGCCTACGACGCGGCCTTCGTCGCGCTCGCCGAGTCTCCAGGCTCCGCTGGTCGCCTGCGACAGTCAGCTGATCAACGCGCCCCGCCACGCTGCCCAGGTGGAGCACGGCTGACACGACGTGACGGCTCGTTGCGCCTTCTCGCACCGCGCCTCGTTCGCGTTCGGGTTCAGGACCCGACGATCCTCGCAAACCAGGTCGTGTCCTGATTGCGAAGACGGAGGACTGTGGCGCAGAAGGGTCATGCGACCGGTCCAGATGGTGTCGTCGCCTGGGTTCTCGGACTCGCGTGTCCGTTACGATCAGGCTCGCTACCGGTGACAGCGCATGTTGTTCGCGAGATGAAGGGTCGGCGATCGGTGAAGGCGCTAACAGTGCAGCAGCCGTGGGCCTGGGCGATCATCCACGGCGGTAAGGATGTCGAGAATCGGGGGAAAAACTGCCACTTTCGTGGCCGCTTCTATGTGCACGCAGGCCTAAAGCATTCGACTCGCGATGACGCGTTTGTGCGCCGGCACGCCAGTGTCGCGACGGTCCCCGACCTCCTGCACGGCTACATCATCGGGACGGTCGAGCTCTATGACGTCCTACCGCCGAAGAATCCGCCGCTATCGGATGGTCCGTGGGCGTCCGCAAACGAGTGGAACTGGCTCTTGCGCGACCCGCGGCCGCTTAGGAGACCGATACCGGCGACCGGTCATCTGGGCTGGTGGAAGTACGAGAGGGGCGTGGGATGATCCGCCACCTTCTGACGGGGCGGTAGGACAAGGCATCGCGGAGTCGACGCAACCTCGTCGGATTGCCGGCGGGGCGCGTCACCTACCGCGGAGCCACTTTCGAATTGGGTGAACGTACAAGCTTGGAGTGGGTTGCGCGCCCGCGGTAGGAATCGTCCCGTCCGAGCTGCCCCGATTGCGAAAGCGGTCGTCCGCGAGATGTGCGGGTTCCGCGCTCAGCGGGACTTGCGCTAGCGATGTCCAGATGCCCGTCGTATCACAAGAGCAGGCTTAGCCAGCCGTCACGCGGTAGAGGACTACGGCGTCCGGTTGCACGAGCGCGCTGATCTTGCCCCTGGTCGTTGAGGTTTGGTTCGTCCAAACGTTCAGGAGCGTGTAGTGACTGGCCTTCGGGAGGCCGGCGGCGGTGGCGGTAGTCGTTATCGGCTGAGCGCTCGACCCGCGGTTGAATAGCGCGACCGCCCGAGCGCCGCTGGCCAGCGGTTTGACCCACACCTGCTGCCCTGTACTGGTCTGGGAGAGCAGCCACCCCTGCGCACCGAGCGAGTCTTGATCGATCGCGATTACCTGCGAGTTCTTGAGCATGTTGATGCTGGTGGACGCCAGCGAGCGCGGGTCGCTGCCGAGGATCAGCGGCGCAGCGACCATCGCCCACATCGAGAACTGCGACTGCGCCTGAGTGCTCGTCATGCCGAGCCCAGGACCGAGATAGTCAGGGTCGTTCCAGTGACCCCATCCGATCCCAGACGACCCGGGAGGGCCCGCCGCGTTCTGGATGTTCGGGTATGGAGTTGAGTCCTGATCAAGGTTCCGCAAAACCCACTGGAACTGAATGTTTCCTTTGAAGCCGATATCGGTATCGGTCCGCCAGCTCTGCGCGACCGCCGGCGCCCACGAGAACGTGTCCCAAGAGGAGTTCGCGTATGAAGGAGCCGTTCCGTTGATCTGCCCCGGCGTCCAGAAGTTGCAGACGTTGAGGATCATCGAGCGTGGGGCGGCCGCCACCGCCTGGGAGAACTGCCCGTACAGTGTCCGAGGGTCGTTCGGCGGCTGGTCTAACCACTCCTGTCCGGCGCCGCAGAAATCCAGCTTGATGGCGTCAAAGCCCCAGTTCGCGAACTGATCGGCGTCCTGCTGGTAGTGGCCGTACGACCCCACGCCCTGTCCATTGCAGCCGCTGGTACCGGCGTCGGTGTAGATCCCGGCATAAAGCCCTTGCGCGTGAAGCCAGGAGGTCAGCCCGGACATTCCGTCCGGCCACTGGGTCGAATCCACGGTCAGGTTGCCGTTGCTATCCCGCGCTCCGGTGGCCCAGCCGAAATCAAGCCACACGATCTTGTAGCCGGCCTGCGCCAATCCACTTGAGATCAGCGACTCGGCCACCGACTTGACCGTCGCCTCATTGAAAACCCCGCCGACTCCGTAATAGGTGTTCCAACCCATGTACGGCACCGGGTCCGCCGCCAAGATCGCCTGCGCGGAACTCACCGGAATCGCCAGCACAGCCACCAGCGCCGCAAGCCCCGAAACAAAAGCGGCCCGCCGGCGACGGACAGCCGGCCCCGAAACAATCGCCCCAACAGCACAATGCATAACCAGCCCCAAACAGGTCGCAGCGCCAAGCAGCCCGCCGAATATACCTGTCGCGGGCGCACGCGAGGGAAATTCAACCCTTCATCGCGATCGGACTCGGCGCACGAAAGCGCGAGTATCGCGACGGTGAACAAACAAGGTCGAAGATAATAAAGCCGGCCCCTACCGAGCGGAAGTCGCGCCACAGCGACCGCCCGCCGCCGACGGGAAGCAAGAGCCATCCCGTCGCGTACATGTCTCTCAACGGCCTGCCGTCGTCCCTCGTATCGGCGAACGGCAGAACCTCGATCTACCTCAGCCTCGAGACCCACTGTCCGAGCTCACGGTACTTCTGCTGGTCCTAGAGCCCGTATCAGAATGCCCTTGTCGCGGCTACCGGCCCAACCTGCACTTGAAAGATCGGGCCAATTGATCTACCGCTGCTTCCCGAGCTCGCCCCCGACTCCGATCACATGTCCTGCGAAACGAGGGTTGACCCCTCCGACCGATCGCGTACCTCGACGCGTTACAGTCGACCGTAAATCGACCCGCTGGGCTGGAGCACCCTGCCGTGCGCAGCAGCGCGGTCACTCTCATGTGCCCTGCAGGCGTCCCGGCGTCTAGATCTGCGACGAGGGATCACGCAGATCCGTCAGGGGTGGTCCCGACTGGTTCGATCCGGCCGTTCGCGATGATCCAACACAGTGAAGGACCGCCACACCGACACCGCTGCCGCAAGCTTTGAGAGGATGCCCGCCACGACATGATTGACGCAGGCGTTCAACCCCGGGATAGCCCGAGCCAACCCAGCAGAGGCAGAATCACGCTTGATAGCGCGATGGAGAGTAGTCGCGGCCGGGTCTGGTGTGCCTGTTGGAGGTGCTCGAGCTAGCACCTGCGTTAGCGAGCCTTCGACGAACCCTTTCGTTGAACTAGTCAACAGGGCCCAGCTCACCTCCCAAAGGGCTGCCCTCCCTCACGCCAGCGCTCCTGGCTACCGATGCGCTTTCACGAGCAATCGAGCTGCAAGGAGAGCGGCGTTCGCCCTGGGGAGCTGTAACTCGCGCGCACATTCGCTATGGACGGCGGACGAAGCAGGCACCGCTGCATCTGGGCCGCGCGGCCTCCCCCGGCGCGCCAAGCTAGAAGATCAGGCCACGGGCTCGTTGACATCGTCATGCCTTCGTGAAAGGGGGCCGCCTGGGCCGGGTGATTTCACGACCGAGCGATGGCGTGCAGCGCCGTTCAGCCCGCAGGCCGCTCCTACTGGGCGTCTCGTCGGGTCACTGACACTCCAAAGGTTCCGATGAGGCGCGCACGCTTCGCGGCGAGAGCGACTGCGCGCCCACACAAGCTCTTCGAGCGCGGCCCGCGAGGGTTTCTCTTGTCGCGCCGATGACGGGCGTTACGACCGTGGCGAGCTGGATCTCCTGCCCCACCGGAAGCCCGCGCGGCGGGCGCAGCGCGCGCGTGCGGTCGGGGGCGTGGGGCTGATCGGGGCGCTGCGGAGGATCAGCGGCCACGGCCGAGAGCCGGCAGCACGAGGACTACCAGAACGGCGGTGGCGAAGTCAATGTCGGCCGGGGTGGGGACACTAAAGACGTGCTCTGCCCCCTGACCGGCCAGGCCCATCGACTGGTTCTGGATGCGCTCTGCGTGGTGGTGTCACGACTGCCGCAAGAAGATCGAGTCCTGCTGCGACGGCGGATGCCCGAGCGTTACGCATTGAGGCGTTAGGCGACTCCAGGGCCGGTGTAGGCGGACGGGGCTGACGCGGTTGCCTTCGCCGCCTCGATTTGCGCCAGCAGTTGAGAGGGGCTGGTGCCGGCGATCACTACCAGCCGCGGCAGGCGGAAGCGATCTTGCTGCGGGCTCGCCCAGCCGGGATTGACGGTGGTCGCGCCGATGTAGCCGGCGGCGCGGACCGCGGCGATGACGGTTGCGTTGTAGTCACCGGAGGGGTAGCTGAACCAGTCCACCGGCACGCCGTAGCGGCTGTGCAGCGTCTGCCGCGCGCTCGCGACCTCCTTGGTCAGATGCGCCGTGTCCAGGGTGGTCAGGTCAGCGTGAGTGATGCCTTGGGTATCGAGCTCCCAGCCCGCGGCGAGTAGCCCGCGAATCTGTGCGTCGGTGAGCCCGCCCTCAGACGGCGGCAGGCCACTCAGTTGTAGGTCCTCGACGCCAACCCATCCGAGTCCCTTCAGGACCGGCAGGGCGCTGCTGTACTGGGACGCGTAGCCGTTGTCGAAGGTGATCACGAGTGGCTTCCCGGGCCCAAGCGACGCACCCCGCGTCCAGTTGGCCTCGAGCTGATCGAACGTCACGGCGTGCCAACCGTTCGCCTTGAGCCCCGCCATCTGACTGGAGAACTCGTCGGCGGAGACGTACAGCGCTGGAAGTGCCGTGCTGTCGGCCGGCCGCTCATTGATCACGTGGTACGCGAGGATCGGGACCGTCGTGGTGTACGGCTGAGGCGTGCCTCGGGACACGGACCCGGCCCTCGACTCCCGGCCTGACGCCGTCGAGCTCGGGTGCGAGTGGTGTGAGCCTGAGCCGCCGACGGATGAGAGCACGATCCCGGTAACGACCACCGCCACCAAGACCAGCGACCCGATCGCTGCGACGCGCCCCCGCACGGGTCGCATCCCGCGCTCGTGGGCCGGCCCGGGGCGACCACGTTGCTCGCGGCGGAAGCTCATTTGCAGCGACGTTACACCCGGCACCTGAGCCACGCCGGAGTACCCATGCTCGCGCTACGGGCAGGCCCGGGGGCGCGGCAAGGCCGCCAGCATGGCCGTTGGGGCCGCCTGCCTAGCGGCACGCGGTCGCTCGCGCCGCCCGCGTCGCCACCGCGGCGCGCCATGCACAAGCTTGAGAGGAGAATCAATGAAGCGCACCGCTTTGCCGCCGCGCCCAGCTGCGCGCCCGCGTCGTCACGGCGAACAAGGCCGGTGCAGCGAACCGCCGCGACGCCCAGAGTGTACGAGCAGGTGCAGAGGCGCTTGACGGGCGCTATCCGGATCGGCAGAGGCCGCGACTAGCTTGGCATTGCGGGGGCGGAAGCCGACCGTTCGGCTGGCTCGTGCCGGGCGCGAGCGATCGTACGTGCCGCTGTGTCGGAGAGACTGGCGGAGCTTCAAAGCGTGATGACCGCGCCGTCGGCGGCGGCCTCGAGCTCCGCGTGATCGAGGTGGGCGAGCATCTCCTCGCTCATATGCGTGATCACGATCCGCTCGCATTGCAGCTGCGCACGGTTCTGCACGAGCGTCTGGTAGTTGAGGTGCCCAGTGGCGTTCGTGTCGAAGAAGTTGCATTCACAGACGAAGAGGTCCGCATCATTGGCGACCTCGGCAAGGGCGTCGGTCCATTCGGTGTCGCCGGAGTAGGCGATCATCTTGCCGGCGTACTCGACTCTCAGCGCGTAGGACGGCGCGCCGCTCTGGTGGCGCACCTCGAACGGCGTGATCAGCGCGGGTCCGAGCTGGCAGGGGGTGCGCTCGGACAGCTCGAGGAAGCACGTGTCGAACGCGCGCTCTACACCGGTGGCGCCTGGATAGAGCGCTTCGAAGGTCCGCTCGACCCGCTCGCGCGCGCCAACGGGACCCGCGATCACGAGCGGCCTGGTGTGCTTTGCGAACTGCCGATCCAAGATCAGCCAGGGCAAGCCAGCGAAATGATCACCATGAAGGTGACTGAGAACGACCCGTCCGATCGAAGCTGGGTCGATTCCCGCCCGCTTGAGTGCGATCAGCGCGGTCGCGCCGCAGTCGATCAGCAGCGGCTCGGTGCCGCCCTCGACGTGAAGGCATGCCTGGAGGCGCCCGCCGCTTGCGAACGCATCGCCGCTGCCGAGGAACTGGACGCGCACTGGACCCATTGCGGTGAATTTAATCGACCAGGGGATACGATTGACGCGTGTGCAGCTATCCGCAGTGCGAGCGGCTCGCTAGCCGAGCCCAGGAGGCCGTCGATGAGGGCCAGGTGCGGGAGTTCGTGGCAGACGTGGCCGCCCGCATCGACGCGTTCGTAGAGGAGCTCAAGAGCCACGCGTGCGCGCCGGGAGACGCGGACTGGATTCGCGGACGCGGTCGGCGATCCCGGACGGACTGGGTCGCCTGACCACGCGTCGGCGCCCTGCAGCGTGTTGATCTGCAGCCCGGCTGGGAACCGATGATAAAAGCCCCTCGCCGGCAGATGCTCGAAGAACCGCTTACCGGCCGCGGCGGCCAACTGGTCGAGCACGAGTACGAACGACTCGGCGCCGTCACCAACCTCGACGCTTGGGACGTGGGCTGCGGCCAGATCATGGGACGCACCGAACACAAGGGCGGGAGCGACCCATTCGACCGCCGGTTCTGACAAGTCATGACAGAAGAGCCGCACGCCGGGTGTTTTGGATCGGACGACGGCTCCGATCACCGCGGCCAGGCGTCGATCGACCGAGTCCACGTCCACTGGCGCAACCTGATCCTCGTGCACACCCCGGTGAGCGCGCTGAGCGTGGTGGCGCTCAGCGCGCCGCGCGAGCCCTGCGGTGTCCAACTGCTAAGACCTCGCGGGCGGCTCGCTCGCCAGCCCGCACGGCGCCGTCCATGTAGCCCTGCCAGTAGTCGGCGGTCTCAGTTCCGGCGAAGTGAACCGGCCCGATCGGGGTGCGGAGCGTGTCCCCGTATCTGGACAGGATGCCGGGGCGCGGGATGCCCGTGGGGCAGCCGCCGGTCCATTTCTCAGAGCGCCAGTCGTGCTCGATGAACTGGGTCGGTGAGAGCGCCTGGTCACCTACGTACTGGCTGAAGCGTTCGAGGACCTGCTCGCGACGCTCGGCGGCAGACATTCTGGCGAGGCGATCGGCGGCGCGACCGCCAGTGAATGCGAACAGAACCCCAACGCTGCCGTCGGGCGGGGAGTTGTCAAACGGCACCGAGGCGACGCCCTCGTCGTTGACGCCTTGGCCGCTCAGTCCCTCTGCACGCCAGAACGGCGTGGGGTACACCGCTTCGGATTTGATCAGGTGGCCCATGTGCGTCCCGCTTAGCAGCTTGGCGCGTCGGTGACTCAGCCCTCGGGTGATCTCGAGCGCGAGCGGCGGCGGGACGGCGACGATGACACGCTTGGCGTCGACCACCAACCGCTCGGCATTCACGCGCACTCCGGCGCCGGTCAGCGTCAGCCCTGCGACAGGGGTCTCGAGCAGCACTCGGGTTCCCAGCTGCCTGGCCACCCTCTGGGCGACAAGCTGTGATCCGCCGACGAACCGCCGTTCCTGTGCGCCACCGGCGGTCGTGAGCAGGCGAAGCAGCGATCCAGGGCTCTGCTCGTCGCCGGCGGCCGCCACGTACGAGGCGACGTACAGCATTGACAGCCGGTCAGAGTCGACGCCCCAAACTGAGTTATTGACGGCCTCGAACACTGGACGCACCCGCTCGCCGACCAACGGGCGGACGAACTCCCCCAGCGTCATCTGGTCGAGCTGCCTTGCCCGCATGGCGCGCCATGGCGCGATCGCTCCCACTTCCTTGGCGACCGGGTCGATCTTCCCCACCAGGTCAATCAAGAACTTCTGGGTCTCGGGATCGGTCGGTATCCCGGTGGACGCTGGATACAGCGAGCGCTGGCCACGGACGATCTCGACGTTGGAGCCCTGGTTGTAGACGAGGAACGTGTCCACGCCGACGGCCTGCGCGAGCGCGACTATCCGGTCCTGAGTGGGACCCACATACTCGCCCCCGACCTCCACCACGCGCCCGCCGCCAATCGAATTATTGAGCGTGCGTCCACCCACTCGATCGCGAGCCTCCAGCACAAGCACGCTACGGCCTTCAGTGTGCAGAACACGAGCTGCCGCCAGACCGGAGAGGCCGGCACCGACGACGACCACATCCACGCTGCGCCGACTGGTGCGCTTGCGCGCTGCGACCGCCGCCGGTGCCGCACCCAGCCCGAGCAACCCGGCGCCGAGGGCGGCTCGTTCCACGACCTCGCGCCGTGTCAGCCCGGCGCTCGGGGCCTGGTCGTTCACTCCGTTCCTCTCGTCGCTCATCGTCGCTTTCGCCTCCTACCACGCTCACAATTACCATGAACAACGAACACCGACGACAGGCCGGCGATGCGGTCCCGTGCTTAGTCCCAGCACACCGCCGAGCTCGAGATCGTAATCGTCCGCCACCGCGCACCCGGCTGGGTTCCTTCCGGGAGTCGGGGGCGCGGGAACGTCGGGGTCGAGCAGGGCTTCTGTGGGCTGCTGCCAAGTCCTGGATCCCGAGCTTTGGAGGTCACCTTGAGGGTGATGCGGCGATGGGCGCCCGCTAACCTGTGCGCGCTGGGATCGTGCAGTGTGTGGGGATGCTTGGGTTGCGGCGCTCGACGCGGGGTCGTTCAGCGCCCCCGGGATTCGGCGAGGCGACGCATCGAATAGCGGAACCATTCGTTGCCGAAGGGCACGTACACGCGGGTAGGAACACCTCGAGCAACGAGATCGCCAAGCACCGAAGGGCGCACGCCGAGCAACTGCTCGACCGGACGCGCGCCGATCGAGGCAAGCAGTGCCTCCCGCAGCACGCCGTCATAGGTGGCCAACGAGAATTGTGCGTCGGTCTCGGCGAGACGATGCGCCAAGCGCAGGTAGGCGAGATCCGTTGCCTCGCCATAGGGCAGTGCTCGTGCCGTCGGCTCGGCATAGGCGCCCTTGACCAGCCGGACGTGCACGCCGGCCTCTTGCAGGCGCTCCAGGTCGGCTGGGGCACGACGAAAGTTCGCCTGCACCGTGGCGCCGAGGCGGTTCGCTAGGCCCTCAGCGGCGACGGCCAGGACGCAATCCAACACGGGGTTGGAGCGATCGTAGTCTTCCGCGCCGACCTGGATGCGCCGACCCGCCGGCAGTCGTCTTGCGATAGCGGCGAGGTGCTCAGCGCATCTGGGCGGATCGATGTCAAGCCCGAGATGGGACAGGTCGACCGATAGCCACGCGTCGTGGGGCAGCTCAGCGAGCTCGTCCGCCAGCCGCAGGTAATCAGCCGCGACGCGCTCGGCGACAGCGCGATCGCGGACCGATTCACCGAACTGATCGATGCTGGCGCCAACTCCCCGCTGGTGCAGTTCTAGCGCCAGCGCAACGGCGTCCGCAGCGCTCCGTCCGGATACGTATCGAGAGGCCGCGCGCCAGGCCAGCCGCTCACCGCCCGGTACGGATCGGACCGTTTGCTCGAACCCGCGGCTCGTAGCTAGCCGGAAGAGAACCGCACGGTCGATGAACACCGCCTCAGGATCGCAGCCGACGCTCCACGCGTCCGATGCGGCTTTCGTACCGGACGCGATCGTAGTGCTGCTCTGGCCCGGGTGAGCGGAACAGACGTTCGGTTCAAAGCCAGAGTAGGTTTAGCCGCGCGTCGTCGGCGTCTTCGCGTGCCTGGTACCGCAGCCGGTCGAGAAGCCTGCGGCTGCAGACCCGTGTCATCGTCGAGATCTTCGGCAGCCCGCCGGGGTGGCAGGCAAGGCGTAGGAGATTGACCGGGGGCTCCAACAGTTCGTCGACCCCGGGATCGCCAGGCTTTCGGCGAGGTGCACGAGCAGCTGGCGGCTCGCCGGGCGCGTCTGGTCTCGATGAAGCTCAGATGCCTCGCCGACACGTTCGCCTCGAGCGCGAGCTCCTGCTGGCTGAGGCGACGGCGCTGGCGCCAGAACCGCAGTAGGTCACCGGCGATCACGTTGTTGTTGAGGGACAGTGGTCACGCCAGCGCTCCACGAACTGGTAATCGAGCCGGATCCGGCGGTCAGAATCGAGCAGCAAGAAGTTGGCTCCCACCGACGGCCCACAGCTCCCGGACCGCGGTGGTTCGCCGGACCGGATCACCGTCGTTCCAAGCCGCAACGTAGCGCTGTGGGAGCGTCTGGGGATCGCTCATGCCGTGGTCTCCTGTGGATCGCGTGCTGCGAGCAGGATCTGCGCCATCTGCGAGCGCTCGGCGACCTGGACCGAGATCGGACGTCCGGCGCTGATCCCTCCATCGACCAGCAGGTCGTGACCGTTCACGAACCCAGACGCGTCGCTCGCAAGCCAGACAGCGGCCGGGGCGACGTCGTCGGGCGTCCCCGCGTGGCGCAGCGGCTGCCAGAGCTCAAGTGCGCTTTTGAACAGCGGCTCGAGGTCCCCGGCTCGCTGGTCGGCCCTAGCCGGGTCAACGCCGGCCCCCTTGGCGAAAATTCCGGTCAAGATCGGCCCGGGGGAGATGCTGTTCGCGCGCACGCCCCGCTCACCGAGTTCGACCGCAGCGCACCGGGTGACCTGAATCACGGCTGCCTTCGCGGCCGCGTAGCCAAGCCCCGTCCAGCCCGCTAGGCGACCGCCGATGCTCGCAATGTTCACGATGCTGCCGGACTCCTGCTCGAGCATCACCGGCGCGACATGCTTCATCCCTGCCACCAGGCCGCCGAGGTGCACGGCAAGGGTGCGGTTGAAGCGCTCGAGATCGAGGTCCGCGACGCTGCCGGTCGGCGCGGGGTCGCCGGCGCAGTTGATCAACGCGTCGATCCGACCAAACCGCTCCCTAGCCACCTTCATCAGTTGCTGAAGATCAGACTCCACCAGCACGTCGCAACTTGCGAACATCGCCGGCGGGCCCAGTCGCTCTGCAAGGGCATCGCCCTCGGCGCGGCGTCGCCCGGCGATCACCACCGTGGCTCCCTCGAGCACCAGCAGCTCGGCACTACGCGCGCCAATCCCACTCGTGCCGCCGACCACGACCGCCACCTTCCCGTCAACCAGACCCATCAAGGCCTCCTTTCGTTGCTGAGATCGCACGACACCGACGCTGGCGAGCCGACCTGGTGGGAAGCTGGCGAGCGAGGCCGTGCCTGCCGATGAACCCGGAAGAAGCTGCGACAGCGCGACAATCAGAATCGCGACCGCGCCTAGCTGGGCAACGCTCGCCTCGAGGGCAGTCGCGAACCCGTGGTGCGTCAGCAGCCCGAAGAAGATCACGCCGGTCACCGCAACTCCAAGCGAGTGCCGACCCGCTGCATCGTCGACAACGGGCTTGACGCCGCGCCCGCCTGCTCGGGATCAAGCCCCGACATCACGATCGAAGCCAGGGGCGTAATGCGCAACCCTGGCCAGCGTCCACTAGCAAAAGCCCAGGCGCAAGCAGCCCCACAGACCCGCCAACGCCGACCCCCACCTGAAGCGCGCTCAACCGGCGCCCGTCCTGCAGACACAGCGTCAACACGAGAAAGGACGCAGCCTGCCCGCACCAGAACACCACCTGCGTCAAGAGGCCCGCCGTGAGCGCCCGCCGGCGAAGCAATTGAGGGTCAAGCACCGGCGCCCGGCCGCGGCGAGCGAAACGCTACAAGGATCATTCCGCCTTTACCAAGAAGTAGACGCGCCATCCCAGACCAGCGATATCAGCATGCACGAGCAGCCCGCCCACCAGCTGCCCGCCAATCGCGCCCAGTCCCATCACGAACGCATAGCTGCGAAGCCCACGCACTCGCTCCGGCCCGCGGTAGAGGACGCCGATGATCGACAGCACATTCGGACCGGATCAACGCCGCGCCAAACCCTGAAACAACCGCGCGGCGACCAGCGAGGGCGCGCTCTAAGCGACGCCACACGCCACCGACCCAGCGTGAACACGGCCACGCCGACCGTGAACACGCGACGCCGACCAAACCTGTTCCCGAGCCGTCCGGCCGTAGTCAGAAAGACGGCAAACGGCAGGCCGTAGCCGGCGATCACCCACTCAAGCTGGCCCGAGCTCGCCCGCAGCCGCGCCTGAACCGACGGCAACATCACGTTGACGATGAAGAAGTCGAACACGATCATCAGCGTCCCCGCCAGCACCACAACCAAGGGCGCATTCGCGTTCGACGACCCGTCCACCGACCGGTGATGCGCAACGCTCGCCGCCATCTCGGCGCGGATCATGCCGCCCGTTCCGTGAGCTGTCGATTACCCGTTTGGTAATGGACGCATGTCCGGCCAGGTAACGGTGGCCCCCGAGGCGGCCTCCCGGACGAGTAGTCGTCGCGATACGCGCACGCCCTGGACGCGTATGCTTCGCCCCTCAGTTCACACCAGGGAGAGCGGTGGCAATGGCCTTTAAAGTCGGCGAGCGCGTAGTAGCGGAGTCCGAGTCAACGGACCGCCGGCCCGGCCCGGGCGTCGTCGAAGAGGTACTTCGCGGCGATCCGTCGCCGCGCTATCGCATCCGCTGGGACGATGGTCACGAGAGCATCTACACGCCAGCAAGCGGCGCCCTTCGAGCCGAGCCGCGCGCAAAGAGGCCAGGGCGATCCGCACCACGCAAACGCTCAACCCCGAAGCGTGCAAATCCACCGGGCCGGTAACGGCCCGGGCGCCACACGTCCGCGAGTTACGCCCGCATCCCGAGTTCCCGGGGGGCCCCGTGGCCGTAATCAGGCTGCGGACCCCTCAGTCCGACCTCTGTCACGCTCGACCGCATCGGCGTTCAACGCTGCCGCGTCAGGGCTTCCTGCTCACGGCCACGAGCACGTGTTCTCGAACGCATTCCACATCTACCAGGCTGAATTCTTCCCGACCCGCATCCGGGCGACGACGGTCGGGGCGGCCTACTCGCTCAGCCGCCTGAGCGGCGCGTTCCTCCCGTTCGTCAGGCCGTGGAGAAGCTCGCACGCCGCGTGGAGGGCGCGGTCATAGCGCTGGCCGAGAGCATGGCCTGAGATGACGCTGACTTAGGTCCGCGTGCTGCAAAACCGGGGCTCCGCTCTAGGCGTCCTCCCGCCACGCACGCCGTTCCCACTCCCTCGCCGGCAGCAGTTGGTCGATGCGCTCCAGCACATAGTCCGGGCGCTCGTCGCCTCGGAGCGCCTCGAGCGCTGCCGCGTCGGTCTCACCCGTCAACACGAGCGCGCCTTCGGTTCCCGCCGCGTGGGCGGCGGCGAGATCAGTGGAGATGCGATCGCCGATCGCCACGCACTCCTGCGCCGGAAGCGCCAGGCGGCGCATGACCGCGTTCATCATGACTTCGCCGGGCTTGCCGAAGTGAAGCTCACAGCGCCGGCCTGTGCACGCTTCGAGCGCCGCGATCACCGATCCTGCATCCGGCTGCCCGCCCTCTGGCGTTGGGCAGTAGGGATCGGGGTTGGTGGCCACAAAACGGGTTTGGCCCCGGCGCCAGAGGGCGTCGAAGGCGATCTGCAGCTTGGGATAGTCGAGCGAACGGTCAAAGCTGGCGATCACGAGGTCTATCTCGCCGGGGTCCTCCGAGAGATGAACTCCCGCGTCATGTAGGGCGCGCAGCAGCGGCTCTTCGGCGAGCGCGAACACGCGAGCGTCAGGACACTCGGCGGTGACCCAAGCGACCGTCGTCGTCACTGTGTTCACGACCTCATGCTCGTTGACCTTGATTCCCAGGGCGGTCAGCTTGTTCACGTATTGATCGGGTGTGCGGGTCGGATTGTTCGAAACGAACACGATGCGCCGCTCAAGTTCGCGCAGCGCAGCTAATAGGCGCGCGCTACCGGGCAGGAGTTGGTCGCCGAGGTACACGGTGCCGTCGAGGTCGAAGATGTAGCCCTCGAAGATGCGATCCGGCCGGGAGAGCGGCGACGCGGGGGCGCTCACGGATTCTCGGCGCGCTCCGACGCCGCCTCCGCCGCCGCGCTCAAACGGGGGAATAGCTTCGACACACTCGGATAGATCTCGCGGTACACAGCAAACAGGCGCTCATAGCGTTCCACGCCGAGGTCGTCCGGCTCGTAGCTGGCTCCCTCGCCGGACATCGCTTGAGCCGCGCGGCGACCGAGTCAAACCACCCAATCGCCGCGGCGGCGTGCACAGCAGCGCCCAGGCTCGTCGTCTCGACCTCGCGGCACGCGATCACCTTGCGTCGGGTCGCGTCGGGGATTATCCGACACCAGAGCGCGCTGCGGGACCCTCCGCCGAGCGCGAGGTAGACGTCGATGGGCTGGTGGAGCGCGGAGGCGACGCCATCGCTCATCAGCCGTTGCTCGAATGCGATCCCTATGCCTCCCGAATTCGCCGGCGCTCTGCCGAGTGTGGATCGTGGGCCGTGACAGCGCGCCGCTGCCGACCTTACGTCGGATTGCTCGAGGTGCGTCGAATCGGCGTGGGCCTCTGCAGTGGGTTGCGGAGCGGTTTCCTCGCCGCCGGCGGTGGGCACTGTCTCTGATATGACCGAACTCGATGGCAGAGGTAGAGATCTACCCGCCATCCGCAATCACCCGCGCACATTGCCTCCGCGCAAATGACGGCAGTGGCCATTCTCGGATCGGGAGTCATGGGCTCGGCTCTCGCCGTGCCGCTGGCCGACAACGGCCACGATGTGCGCCTCGTTGGGACGCATCTCGACCGCGACATCATTGACAGCATCCAGACGAGGGGCGTCCACCCCGGCTTGGAGGTGGAGCTGCCGCGCTCCGTCGAGGCGCACCAGGTCGAGGAAGCTGAGACGGCGTTCGCTGGCGCTGAAATCGTGTTGAGCGGCGTCAACTCGTTCGGGGTCCGGTGGGCGAGCGATCGTCTCTCCCGGCTGCTGCCCGACAAGGCTTTGGTGATTGCCATCGCGAAGGGGCTCGAGGCCGGCGACCAGGGCGATCTCCGCATCTTGCCCGAGGTGCTCACCGACCGCTGGACAGAGCAACAGCGCGCAGCCACGCCCGTGTCCGCGATCGTCGGTCCCTCGATCGCCGGAGAGGTCGCCGTCCGCCACGACACGTGCGTCGTCTTCGCAGGTCGGGATCAGACGGCGCTCGACCGCCTGGCAGCGGCGTTCCGCACTCAGCACTACCGGGTCTGGACATCCACCGATGTCGTCGGCTGCGAGGTATGCGCCGCGATGAAGAACTGTTATGCGCTCGGCGCAGGCCTGGCCGAAGGGGTGCTCGAGGCGCGGGGAGCTAGCGAGAGCCAACACCGAATGCACAACTACGAAGCCGCCGTCCTCGCGCAGGGCGCGGAGGAGATGCGGCAGATGGTCACGTTCCTCGGCGGTGGTCCTGAGACGGCGGCTGCTCTACCCGGGGTCGGCGACATGTACGTGACCAGCACCGGCGGCCGAAATGTGCGAGTCGGCAGACTGCTGGGCGCAGGGGTGCGATTCACGGAGGCATGGGAGCAGCTGGATCACATCACGCTCGAGGGCGCTGCGGCGATCCGCGAGATTGGCGGAGCGCTGCCGAAGCTGACCGAGCGCGGAATCATCGGATCACGCGACTTTCCGCTGCTTCGGCACCTCTACGAGATCATCGAGCTAGAGCGACCCGTGGACATGCCGTGGTCCTCGTTCTTTGGCGGCGACTCCGCGACCGCGGACCGCGCTGCGACGAACGGGAGCCGAGAGGTCCTCGCAGAGCCCCACAGCGAGGCGTGATGACTGACAGTCCGTACCTGATGGGCATCGACTTCGGGACCGAGGGAGTGAGGGTCGGCATCTTCGATCCTGAAGGAGCCCCGGTGGGCTTCGGCTCGTCCGCTTATCGGACCGAGCACCCTCATGCGGGCTGGGCAGAACAGGACCCCGACGCGTGGTGGTCGGCGCTGCTCGAGGCGGTGCCGGCGGCGCTGAGCGACGGAGAGATCGCGCCAGCCGAGATCGCGGGCATCTCGGTGGACGCGACATCCTCGACGGTGCTGGCCGTCGACTCCGATGGCCAGCCGTTGCGCCCCGCCATCCTGTGGATGGACGTGCGCGCCTCCGAGGAGGCCGCGCGCGTGGCTGCCACTAAGGATTCGGCGTTGAAGTACAGCGGTCACGGTGCCGTATCGGCCGAATTTGGTCTGCCCAAGGCTCTGTGGCTTCGGGAACACGAGCCGAGCAACTACGACTCCGCGGCCTACATCCTGGATTGCGCCGATTGGGTGACCCAGCGGCTGACCGGCGAGCGAACTGTGTCGATCAACATCGCATCGTGCAAGTACTACTTCGATCGTGACGCCGGCGGTTGGCCGGCCGAGCTGTACGAGAAGGCGGGAGCAAGCGACCTATTGGAAAAGTTCCCCAAACAGGTGCTCGACGTCGGCAAGCCGGTCGGCGGTCTGCGGCGCCCGGTCGCGGAGGAGCTCGGCCTCAAGCCAGATACACCGGTCGCTGAGGGCAGCGTCGACGCGTACGCGGGCGCGCTCGGCCTGGGGGTGGTAGCGCCGGGAACGCTGGCGTTGATCACCGGGTCCTCGCACGTGATCATCGCTCAGTCAGCCGATCCGGTGCACGACCCGGGGTTCTGGGGCGCGTACACCGACGCGATGATTCCCGGCCTCTACACGATCGAAGCGGGCCAGACCTCGACCGGTTCGATCGTGGCCTGGTTCAAGAATCAGCTCGCGGGAGGAGTGCTGGCCGAGGCGGAACGGCGCGGCGCCGATCCGTACGAGCTTTTGGGCGAGATGGCGCGGGAAGTGCCGGTCGGATCAGATGGGCTGCTCGTTCTCGACTACTTCCAGGGCAACCGCTCGCCGCACACCGACCCGTATGCGCGCGGCGCGATCTCCGGGCTCTCGCTGGGTCACGGCCTTGGTCATCTGTTTCGCGCCACGCTCGAGGGCATCTGCTACGGCACCGAGGACATCCTGCGGACGCTGCGCGACAACGAGTTCGTTCCCAAGATGAACGTCGTCTCCGGAGGACCGGCCAAGAGCGCACTCTGGATGCAGATCCACGCCGACGTCTCGAACGTCCCGATCACGTTCACGAAGGTGAGCGAGGGGCCGGTGCTCGGCGCGGCCATTCAGGCCGGCGTCGGCGCAGGCATCTATCCCGATCTGCCGAGCGCCGTGGAGAGCATGGTGCACTACGGCAGAACGGTCGAGCCTGACTCGGCTCGCCACCAGGAATATCGCTTCTGGGTCGATCGGTACCGCGAGCTCTACCCGGCGATCAGGGAAGTGCAGCACTCGGTCGTGCGGCATGCGGACGCCGGCAGAAGCGAACCGGCCGCCGCCGACTCGTGAGGCAGTCCTTTTGACCACGAGCCAGGAACGGATCAGCGTCGCTCTGCGGGAGGCGACCGACACCGAGCAGGTGGTCATAGGTGAGGGTGTCCTCGGTTCGGTTGGCGAGCTGTTCGACCGGGTTTTCGGAGACCGGGGCGCCGTCGTGGTGGCCGACGAGAACACGTTCCGGGTTGCAGGTGAGCCGGTGCAGAGTGACCTAGGACGGAGAGGACGACTGTTGGACACGTTCGTCTTCCCTGGCAGGCCGGCGCTCCACGCCGACTATCGGAACATCGCGACGCTTGTCGACTGGTTGCGCCAGTACCAGGCAATCGCCGTCGCGGTCGGCTCCGGGACACTGAACGACATCGTCAAGCGAAGTGCGCATGAGTGCGAGCGCAGTTACATGAACGTGGCGACGGCCGCTTCGGTGGATGGGTACACGGCTTTTGGCGCATCGATCACAAAGGAGGGCTTCAAGCAGACGCTGGAGTGCAGTGCACCCCGGGCGGTGCTGGCCGATCTCGAGGTCCTGGCTCACGCGCCGGCGAAGATGACCTCCGCGGGCTACGCCGATCTGCTCGCGAAAATCCCAGCGGGAGCGGATTGGATCGTCGCCGACGTCCTCGAAATCGAGCCGATCGAGCGCAAGGTCTGGTCGTTGGTGCAGGACCCGCTGCGCGACGCGACGGATCGCCCAGGCGATTTGCACGCCGGCGACCGGTCAGCGATTGAGCGGCTGATCGAAGGCCTGATCATGTCCGGACTGGCGATGCAGGCAGCCGGCTCCTCCCGGCCAGCGTCCGGAGCGGAGCATCAGTTCAGCCATCTGTGGGAGATGGAGGGGCTCGGTGGAGAGCCGAAGGGTGACGAGCCGCCGCTCTCGCATGGCTTCAAGGTTGGCGTGGGGACGGTGTCGATCGCTGCGCTATATGAGCGGGCGCTGGAGCGCGACCTGACCAGGCTCGACATCGATAGGCTTGCGCGGGAGTGGCCGAGCTGGGCCGATGTGGAGAAACGCATCCGCTCCGCCTACTCGTCCGATCTGGAAGATCGCGTGGTCGAGCAGAGCCGCCCCAAATACGTCGACGCCGGTCAGCTCTTCCAGCGGCTGAAGCTGATCAGGGAGCGCTGGCCCGAGCTGCGCGTGCGGGTCCGCGAGCAGCTGCTGCCGGCGAAGCGGCTACGTGATCAGCTGAAGGAGGCGGGGTGTCCGACGGCCCCGGATGAGATTGGGTTGAGCGTCGAGGGGCTCAAGGAGACGTATCGGCGGGCGCAGATGATCCGACCTCGCTACACCGTGCTCGACCTGCTGAACGAGACGGGTCTACTCGAGGAGTGCGTGGCGGAGCTATTCGCCGACAGCGGCTTCTGGGGACGAGAGCTCGGAGATCCCAAGCGCCGTTGAGCACGAATCGCCCACCGTCATTCCTTCGCGTGGAACGAGCGGCAACCGGCCGCTGGGCCGGTGAGACTACTGGCAGCTGAGCGCGTCGCGAAGTGCGCGGCGCGCCTCCGCCACGCGGGCGGGGCTCAGGCTCGTCAGTCGCCGGCGAAAGGCTCCGCGCGGGATTGTGTGGAGCTTGTCGGAGTTGACCGCGCAGTCGGTCGGGACTCCGTCACGCCGCGCGCAGGGGGCGCGTCGTCTACGCCGCGTTAGACCTCACGATCGTTCTGTAGCCGTACGAGCTTGTCCAGGGCGCATCGCAGCCCGGCTCCGGTGCGGATCGTCACGAAGATGTTGCACTGCCGCCGGGAATACCTCCGCTCGATGCTCGTTGATTCCGTTGCCCGGCTGCCCCTCGCAGACGTCCTCGCTCGTGCTCGGCTGCGGGTCGAGGCGACCGGATCCCGCGTCGATGGCGACGCGATCGTGAGCGCGCTCGACGCCGAGCGACGGTGACGGCTCGTCTCGTTTGCGATGCCTCGGCGCTGGCCGCCGTGTTGCTCGACTCGGGCCACGACGGAGCGTGGGCCACGGCGGCGCTCTCCGCCGCGGAGCTGGCCGCTCCGTCCCTCCTGCCGTGGGAGGCTGCCAACGTCATTCGTCGTCAAGAGCTCGCCGGGACGATCAGTGCAGATCAAGCCGCGCAGGCTCACGTCGACCTGATCGACCTGACGATCGAGCTGTGGCCCCACGAGCTCTTGGCGCCGAGAGCGCGGCAGCTGCGCCACAACCTCTCGATCTACGACGCCGGTTATGTCGCCCTCGCGGAAGCTCTCCACGTCGAGCTCGTCACTCTTGATCGTCGCATCGCCGAAGCGCCCGGCATCTCCTGCATCGTCACGACCCCACCCCACTGATCCCGGAGGGGCTGTCGAAAACCGGGTCAAACAGCCCGGTGGGGCGTCATTTCGCCGAGCCTTGACCGAACAGCTCGATGTGGGCCGCGTGGCCGGGCGCTCCACTCAGGCGGCGATCGCAGGTGACCAACCTGACTTCTAGCGTCTCGGCGAGCGCGACATACGCTGCGTCGTAGGCGGTCAGGTTGTGGCGCAGTTCCCAGATCCGGTCGCTGAGGCCGAGGTGGGGGTAGCGGACGATGGTCAGCTCGGCGAAGTCCGCGCGTGCGTCCAAAGCGCGCTCTTCGCTTAGCTCGCCAAGTGCGTTCAGGCGCCGGAGGGCATGAAGTACCTCGATGTCGATGAGATGTGGGGCGTGGAGGTCTCCGTCATCCGCTAGGCGTTCGATCAGGGCCGGCGCCGGATCACGTGCGACGATCGCCTCGAGCACGGCCGAGGTGTCGACAACCTGCATCCGTCAGAAGCGGTCACGCCCGGATCGCACGGCCGCCACGACCGCCTGGGCGCTCGCGCCGCCCGCGCGTCCGCGTGCCCGGGCCAGCACGTCCGCCACCGGCGGGTGTTCGGCGACTCGCTCGAGTTCCTGGAGGGCGTAGTCGGACAGCGAGAGCCCCGCGGCTGCAGCCCGGGTTCGCAAAACGCGGTGGACGCCGTCAGGCACGTTGCGGATCTGAATCGTCTTCACAACGCAAAATATGATAGCAAATTGGGTGTGCCAGAAGCATTTTGAGTGTGACACACCTATAAAGCATGCAACAGGCTGTCGAGCTGGTCGCAACGATGCCCGCGGCCCACAATGCGCAAGTCTGCGACCAGGTCCTCGATCACCATCTCCTCAGTCAGAACTCCAGCCACCTAACGAACCACCCTCGTAGATTGAGCGCCGCGACGTCGGACGAGATTGGGTCGACCAGCACATTCCAGGCCGCCCAGACGCCGCGCGGGGGCGCCTTCGAACCCAGCTCGGCCGCCGCCGGATCGAGCGCCCAGTGGGGGGCTAATCTGGTCATTCAGTGGCAGGCCGATCGGCGAGGATCTTTACGGCGACGCTGTTCGCAGTGGCCCTCGCCTGCACGCCGGCGTGGGCGGACGGAGATCCCGCTAGCGATGTGCTGCTCACCCAGAACGTCTTCTATCCCTACAAACCCCCGGTGTCGTCGCCGGTCCAGAAGGCGCTGAATGCCGAAGCCGCTGCCGGATGCCGCGCGCGATTCCCGATCAAGGTGGCGCTGATCGCCTCGCCCGTGGACCTCGGCGCGATCACCCAGTTGTTCGGAAAGCCGCAGAGCTACGCCGCCTACCTCGACCAGGAGATCAGCTTCCAGAGAAAGCAGCGGCTGCTCGTGGTGATGGCCTCGGGATACGGCACCGAGGGCCTCGACCGTCCCGCGGACCTGGCCGTCGCCTCCTTGAAGAAGCCAGTAAGCACTCGGAGCAACGATCTTGCGCGAGCGGCTACAACTGCGATCGCCAAAATCGCGGCCGCCGATGGCCACGTGATCACGACCTCTCCCGGCGCCCCGTGCTCGACTACCGGGAGCACGGTCAACTACACAAACCTGATTGTGATCGTCGCTGCACTCCTAGCGATTGCGACGTATACAGCAGTAGCGCCGCGGCGGGCCAAACGCCCTAAGACGATCTAGCCCCGTCAGGCTGTCGTCACTGAGGCCGAACTACGTGTGTTCGCTTGGAGCGGATCGGGCCGGAGAATCATCCAGAATCGCGGTGGTCTTTGTAAATGCGAAGCGCAAACGCTCCTGACGGGTGCGCCCGGCACTCGGCCACCAGCGCCTGGAGGGGCGCGGGCGTGGAGGCCAATGGGGGAAGCGGCCCGCCGTAGTTGTCGGGCCAGATCGTGGGTGCGGCGGCGATCGTGAACGACATGTCGAGCAGCGTGAAGCGATCGCCATTGAGATACGGCCGCCCGTCGCTGAGGCGCTGATCGATCCTCTCCAGCGACGAGAGGATCGTGTCGCGGGCTTGCGCTGCTCGCTGAGCGGTGAGACGGAGCAGCAGTCGGAGCAGCAGTGCAAACGCCGGATAGGCGCGCTGCACAGCTGTGACCTCGAACGATGGTGAGCCCTGACTGAGCGCGCGGACCATGAGATCGCGACGCGGAAGCAGGTGGTAGTACGGGAACACCGTGCTGGCGCTCTGCAGCACCTTGTGAAATGTCTGCCAATCGTTCTTCAGGAGGCCGGGATCCAGGCCGGTCAGGAGCTTGCGCTCTTCCGAGGCGCGCGCCTCGAGGTAATTGATGATCTTCATGACCGTGTCCATGCGCGGCGCACCGGCGACCCTGAGGGTGGGGATCCGAGGCGTTCCCGCCTCGACGAGGGTCACCACCGACTGAAACACGATCACGTGGCGCTCCTCGCGGGCGGTGAAGCCGTAGTGGCGCAGCACGAAGCGGCTGAACTCGCTGTCGAGGCTGGGTGGAAACGTGAACAGCGTCGGCTCGGCCATAACTTGTGTCAGGCCCCCAGTCCACCAGCGACAGGTTGGCCATCGCTTAGGGCAGCCTCCCGCTTGACGAATGACACGGTCAGCGAGGATGGGTAGGGGCCGTCGTAGGCGGTCTGGCCCGCCTTGCCGGGCGCCCTCTCGATCCTGGGACCCTCCAACAGCGCAACGGCCAACGCGGGCAAATGGACGCGGTTGATCTCGCGGCCAAAGCAGGTGTGCAGCCCGTGCCCGAAGTGCAGGTAGTCGTCGAACGGGCGGTCGATCCTGAACTCCTCGGGCGCTGGAAAGGCCTCCCCGTCGAACATCGCAGACTGCGTTGCGACGAGCACCATGGAACCCTCACGAAACCGGGTCGCCCTCCGCGACTCGGCCGCCACGGTGCAGTCCATCGCGCACTGGCGGATCAACGCCCATGTCTGCGGGCGGAAACGCAGCGCCTCGAACAGGTACGCCCCCACCAGTCCATGGTCGCCGGCCCGCGCCGCCTGCTGTGCGCGCTCGAGCTCGCGCGGGCGGTCCAGCAGCTCCTCCACCGCGCCGGCGAACGCCTTGGAAACGGTGGGGATCCAGCCCGCGATCAGGCCGATCAGGTTGTGGCGGACCGCGAGGTCATGCAGTCCACCCTCAGCGGGACGATGCTTCAACAGCCGCGTGAGCACGTCGTCTGGTACCTCGTCGCCCGCGTCAAGGGCGGCTCGCCGAGCGGCGATCTGGCCGTCGAGGTGCGGCCGCATCTCGGCGGCGGCGGCGAGCGCGCGCTGGTGCGCGGCAGCACCGTCGCCGACGTTCAGGAAGATCTGCTGAAAGATGTCGCGCGACCACCGGACCTGCGTGGCGGTGTCGGGACCGGGAGTGCCGAAATACTCGGCGATCACGCGCTCGATCGCCGGATCCACGAGCTGCCCGACGATATCGATCTGAGCGCCAGCGGCCCGCACTCGCTCTCGGGCCGCTGCGAGCGTGTCGGCTCCCAGTCCCGGCACGTCGGCTGGCCGGATCGCGGCACGCAGCGCGGCGTGGTCCCGGCGATACAGCGGCGTGTTATCGAGACCCAGGATGAACGGGCCGGAGATCTCCGACATCTTGCGCTCGTAGAACGGGACGGTGAAGCTCGAGTAGTCCGCGAGCACCTCGCGCACGTCATCGGCGCGGGTGACGACCCCGAACCGGTATGTCGCGATGAGCGGACGTACGCGGCGGAGGATCGCGAAGATCGACCGACTGCGGTCGGCGAGCTGTTGACTGATCCCCGAGGCCAGACGCTCGCGTAGCACGCCGGTCACGCCGCCGTGGTTCTGTTCAGACAGACGGATCACTTATCCGGCCACGTCGTCGGCGATGGCCGCCAGAGCAGTGATGCTCGGAACGAACAAGTACTCGCCGCCGCGCACGGTGACGAACGGACCCTGTGGAGCCAGGAAGAAAGGCGGATCGCCCTGGATCGTCATCTTCCCCCCGGGCCCCCCGCTGAGGAAGTCGGTGTCGTCACCGAGGTGGAAGCTGTTGCCCTCGTTGAGCCACTGCCGCTGGATGCTCTCGAACTGGCGCGAGATGCTGGCGTTGAAGCCGACGAACACCAGCCCGCGTTCATGATGGTCGTCCTCGGTCACGCCGGGCGGGAGCTCGGGGCCGTACGGCATCCCCCGGCGGATGATCCGGTGGCGGAAGCTCAGCTTCTCGTCGAAACCCAGTGCATCTCGAGGATTGCTGCGCCGGATGTGCGCCCCAAGTGGGCACCGCATCCCGTCCGGATCGCTCGACGCGTAGCGAAAGTCGTTGGCTCCACCCGCCGTGGGGTCGAAGTCCGCAGGTGCGGCAGCCGGCGCCCTGACCAGCGGTGCGCCGTTCTGCCAGCGCCCGACGACCTTGGCCATCAGCTTGGCCTCGTCACCGTCCTCGTAAAGGCGGCTGGCATCGCGGATCGTGCGCCGGAACAGGGCGACGTCCTGGTGCAGCTTGCGCCACACCATGTAGGTGCCGTTGCGTCCGAGCGGGTCCGAGGGCGCGCTCGGCAGCCGCCGCTTGGGATCGGTGCGCGACTCCTCGTCCTCATAGCCGAGAATGAACTCGCCCAGCGCGAGCGGACGCCACCGTTTCGCCTCCGGCACTCCTCCCCCTCGAACGCTGTCACCGTCGCTGAACCCGTCGACCGCGGGTTGCGAAAATCCGTCGGCGAAGCCGAAGTGCTCACGTGCGTCGCTGAACATTTCAGCGTGCTCCTCGAAGATGATCGACACGCTGCCGGCACTCGCCAGCCCGTCCCGCAGCTCGCCCAGCGCCGTGTCGAGCACCGCGGGGCCCAGGGCGTTGATCGTGATCAGTATGTGCGCGGCACCGGTCCCCAGCCCGGGGTTCCAGTTCGCCGGTGCGTTTTGGTCGACGTCACCCAGCTCAACGGCCCGGGCGCTCATTCCCTGGCGAAACTCATCGGAAAAGCTCCCGATCGTTCCCGCTGACACTCCGAGCGCCGCTAGGCCAGTACTGGTCACGGCCACGTTGAACGTCGACTCCGGACGGCGACCGTTCCACTGGACTGCGGTCGTGACACGGTCCACGTGGTCGCTTAGCCACGCGCGGCCGCTCGCGGCATCGTCGACAGAGATGAACACGTAGGAGGTATGGCGGTAGCGGTTGCCATACGCCTGCAGGATGTCCCCCTGGATGTCTGCCAGATCGATCGCGGCCGCCGTCATGGCGGGAACTCCTCGAGAAACGCCTCGTGTAGAGCGGCCGGCTCCATCCCCTGGCTGCGCACCGCAAACGCGATCGTGTTCGCCCGGGCGCCCAGAGCATCCCGTACCGTCTGAACACTCGCGGTTGGGTAGGCGGAGAAGAACAGTCCCGTCTGGATCTGGTTGTGCTTGAGGTACTCCTTGAGCGCGGCGCCTCGCGCGGGCTGTGGGGCACCAATGCAGGACCCCCAGATCTGCTCGGCCTCAGGGGCCAGCGTTTCGCAGAGATCATCGAGGTAGGGGTCAAGCGTCCCGTCGAACGTGGCGGAGAACAACAGATAGGGCGACGACAGATCCTCCGGCTGAGGCTGGCTGGGGTCGTTGACGAAATCCGGGACGATCACCCAGCGCGCGAAGTGCGTCGTGCTCAGTCGGGCCAGCGGACTGGGTCGCCGCGGCAGGCTGTCGAGAAACGTTCGCAGTGAGTCCAGGCGGTCGGCGAGAATCGGCGTGAACACTGTCAGCGCGTACATCTGACCGGCCGTATTCCTTGTCAGAGGCACGACTGCATCTCCGACAGCAGCTCCTGCCACGCCGCGCTGAAGCTCTCCGGCGACATGCTGGGCGCCTGCGTGCGCAGTGCGGTCACCTTCGGAGACAGCTCTAGGGCCTCCAGCACGGTCGTCGCCGTGGCCTCTGGATACGCGGAGTAGTAGTGGCTGGCTATGTACTCGTTGCTCCTGATGTAATCCTTGAAGGGACCCGGCGGCAACGCCTTGGGAAAGCCATACGAGCTGCCCCAGAAGGCCCACATTCCGAGCGTGAGCACGTAGGAGAACGCGTCGATGTACTCCTCCCAGCCGCCATTGAAGTTGCTCTCGAAATAAAGGTGCGGAAACCGCAGCTTCCTCGCCGGCTGTGGCCCGTTGGCGGGCAGACGACGCACCAGCGACCACCGAGCGACATGGATGAAAGAAAGCTTCTTCAGGGTACCCAGGGACTTGGGAAGTAACCGGAGGGCGAGGAAGAACACCGGGAGCTCGAGGAGACCCCACTGCTTGACGGTGCTGAACACGGTCAGCGCTATCGCCTCACCATCGACGTTGGGCACCGACGTACCCGAGGCGGCCGAAGCAGCGATGGGTACACCGTTCCCGCCTTCACGCTGCAAGCGGGCCGTCCGCGGCGTCATCTTAGCTCTAGACCGCCTATCTCCCGGATGTTCATTTTGGCGACCCGACTACTTCACCCCGAAGACGTGCACCCGAGCACACAGACCTGTGTCACACGAACCACTAACCGCATGCCCTTATTAGCCTTGAGTGCACTGCCTAGGCCCCCTCTAGGACGTTTGCGCGAGTCTACGCACAGGGCGCTGTCTGCGTCAAGCCCAGGGGAACGCGAGCCGGCTTAGGCCTGGTGGCGTGGCGGCGCTTAGGCAAAGATAGATGGGTTTGACGCGAGATGTGTAGAGTCGATTTTTTCTCTCGTTTCGGACTGGCTCGCGCAGGCCTTGATCCCTTCCCTCGAGCGCCGCGTTGCACCTGATCCGCGCGTCCCGGTCATTAATCACGTCGCGTCGGCCGGCACCCGCGGTATCACAGACAAGACGACAAGAAGGGGGCTGGGGTGTTGCCAGTTGCCAACGCAAACCTCGAGGTTCAGCTAGATCTCGATCCTGAAGCTGACGCACAAGAACTCGACGAATTGACGCGGAGGTTGCGCCGTCGGCTGCTTGAGCTCGATGTTGATTCGGTGGAGCGAGCAAAGGGTCCATCCCCGCCGCCTGGCGCACGAGCCGTGGACGCCACGAGCCTCGGCACGCTGCTTGTCTCGCTTGCGAGCACGCCGGAAGTCCTGCGCGCGGTTGTGGGCACAGTGCGGGAATGGCTCTCCCGTGCACGGTGCCGAAGCGTCAAGGTGAAGCTTGGGGACAGCGAGCTTGAGCTCACCGGCGTTTCCTCGCAGCAGCAGGAGCGCCTGATCTCGGACTGGATCGCACACCACGCGGGGGCTGAGTCGTGAACTCGCGGAGTGCGCTAATCGTGGCCAACGGCGAATACCAGAGTGCGAAGCTTCGAAGGCTTCGCGCCGCCACGCAGGACGCCGATGCGCTCGCCCGCGTTCTCCAAGACCCGGAGATTGGCAACTTCGAGGTCGAGCTCGTCCGAGACCAGCCTGAGCACGTGCTACGCCGAAGAATCGCCCGGTTCTTCGCCGACCGCCGTCGTGACGACTTGCTCCTGCTCCACATGTCCTGCCACGGACTCAAGGACGACGACGGCCACCTGTTCTTCGCAGCCAGCGATAGCGAGTTCGATGATCTTGACTCGACAGCGGTGCCCGAGGAGTTCGTGCAGCGGCAGATGGCAAAGAGCCGCTCGGGGCGCATCGTGCTGCTCCTTGATTGTTGCTACAGCGGCGCCTTCTCCCGCGGTATGTCAGCCCGGGCCGGTG
Organism: uncultured Solirubrobacterales bacterium; assembly: GCA_963767695.1. GTDB lineage: Bacteria > Actinomycetota > Thermoleophilia > Solirubrobacterales > Solirubrobacteraceae > Palsa-465. Next base: position 110,237 of record CAVYFE010000008.1, on the reverse strand, counting down.
AAGGTGTCGAGCTGAAGGAGCGTTTCGCGGGGCGAGGCCGGGCGGTGATCACGGCCTCGAACGCGATGGAATACTCGTTTGAAGGTAACGAGCTGTCGGGTGAAGGCGATCCGTCGATCTTCACTTCGGCAGTCGTCAAGGCCCTGGAGACGGGTCAGGCTGACCGAGATCTCGATGGCTGGATAGCCGTCGATGAGCTCTATGAGTACGTCTATGACGAGGTCCGCGGAACATCGCCCCAGCATCCCGTCAAGTGGGTCGATCTGGAAGGCGACCTTCGGATTGCCAAGAGTGTCTACAAGCCTCCTCCGGGGCCGGCACAGCTTCCGGCGGATCTACAAGCGGCGATCGAGAGCTCCGAGCGCCACACCCGGCTCGGAGCGGTGCACGCAGTCGGTGAGTTGCTCGCCGGAGACGACGCGGCTCAGAGAGTGGCCGCGCGCCGGGCCCTCGAGCGCCTCGCCCGCGACGACAGCCGACTGGTGTATGAGGCGGCCGCTCGCGCGCTCGCCGCTGCGGGCCCGGAGCCGGCGCCAGTTGAGGACGCGTCGGGTCGCGGTTCGTCGGGCTCAGTTTCGGAACAGACGATCGACACTGAGCCGGAGGACGAGCTCGGCCCGACTGACGAGTCGGAGGATGGAACCGATGACCACCCCGACCCGCCTTTCCCGGACCTAACCGGGCTGCGTGCGGCTGGTGCGCTGGCGATCGCGGGCGCGCTGGGGGTCCTTGCATCGGTCATCCCACGAGTTGACGACCGCCAGCTGAGCAACGCGTTCTACCGCGTCCCCGTCGGGCTGATGTCGGTCGCACTGATCGTGGTCATTGGTGCAGCGTTTCGGCTCAATCGCAGAGCCCTGCTCCTCGCCGCAACGGGCCTCGCTCTGGCACTGCTCGGGGTGACCGTTCCGATGTCGTGGCGGTCGGGAAGCTGGCCCAAGCCGTTCTTATTCGCGGTCGGGAATTGGGCCGCCGCGATTGCTGCTGCGGGTACGCTGTTCGCGTCTTGGCGGGCATATCCAGAAGGTCCCAGATCTAGTCTCCAGGAGCCCGACCCGCGAAGCTCGCGGTTCGGACGCGCTGCCCTCGCCGTGACCGGTCCGCTGATCGTCATCGCGTCGATCTTCGTCCTGCCTGAATGGAGCTTCGGCGGTACGACGTGGAGCCACTGGAGCCACCCCTCGATCCACCGCTACCCGACGACGATGGTCTTGCTCTGCGGGGTCACGATCGTGCTGGCGGCGCTCGGCATCCGGGCCAACCGCAGACGTCCGCTAGTGATCGCCGCCGCTGTCGCGTGCCTCGTACTTGGCGAGTCGGTCCCGTTCATCTTTCCCGCCGTTGACGACTGGGGCGCCGGCCGGTGGCTCAGAATCGCGGGAGCGCTCGTCGCCGTTGTGGGTCTGACAGCGGCTGCGGCCGCGACGTCCCCCGCCGTCGCGGCGCAGCGTGAGAGGTCTGACGTCCGCGTGCCCGCAGGCTGAACGAACGCAGGCAAAGTGAGGGCCAGCATCGGTGATCCACAAAAGATTTGACCATGCGGAAGCGGAGGTCACGGTGGGTTCATCCGACGGTCGCCAAGGCCCGTCCAATTGCGAGAGCTCCCGAACCCGCTGCCTACACGCCGACGGCCGAGTCGAGCGCCTGCAGCAGATATGCCTCCAGCGCCGCCTCCTTGCCCTTGACCTTGACGTCGATCATTGGCTCTACGACCGCGTTCTTCGGCAGCTGCCGGTAGGTCTCGGCCCCGATCACCACACCTCCGACCGGCGCTTGACCTTCCAGGCGAGAGCCGGTGTTGATCGTGTCACCGACGAGCGTGTACTCGACGCGGCCATGTCCTCCGAGCTCGCTCATCACCGCTTCTCCGGTGTTCACCCCGACTCGCGCCCTCGGCCACCCGGGACGCTCGTTGGCGAGGCGACTGAGCTCGCGCTGCAGCGCCAGGGCGGCTCCGGCAGCGCGCACTGCGTGATCGGGCTGGTCGTCCCGGCTGTTGAACGACGCCATCATCCCGTCACCCATGAACTTCTCGATCGTGCCTCCGAACTGACGGAAGATCAGCGTTGCAGCAACCTCGTGGTAGGCACTGAGCAGGGTTGCGACTTCGACCGGCGTGGAACGCTCGGAGAAGCTGGTGAAGCCGGCCAGATCGCTGAACAGCACGCTGATCTCTCGGCTGCGCTGCCGCGTCGTGGGCAGGTAGAGGTGCCGGAACCGTTCATCGCGCCACTCGCGGCGGGCGGCAAAGCCGATAATCAGGTAAGCCGCGACGATCAAGCCGTGCCACTCCCACCAGCTGGCGTGCCAGCTGCGTTCACCGGTCACCGCGACGCCGATCATCGCCTCCGACAGAAGCACGAAGCACGCGATCACGCTCGCCGGAAGGATCCGCATCTGACCGCGGTAAACGGCCCAGTAGCGCGCGGCCGAGACCGCATAGATGATCACGCCCAGGATCGCCAGCGCGCCGAGGAGACTGTCGCTGGCGCCCTCGCTGTTCGGCCTGTCAAGCGGTGGCAGCTTCGCCACCGTCCATATGAACCACGCGGCCATCGCCGCGAACACCGTGCCCCTGAGCAGCGCCCGTCGCCTCATCACGATCGCTGCAAGTCCAGGTCGCCAGTCCACGAACGCAGAGCAGAACCCGAACACCGACGCGACCAGCAAGCCCACGGGAATCGCGACCATGAACCCGGAGAGCTGGCGGGAGAAGAGAATCCCCGGGGTCCCGATCGCGTGCAAGCCGAGAAACCCCCCGGTGGCCAGAAACGCCAGCGAGATCAGAAGGACCCGCGCGTCGTCCCGTCTGTTAGCGGCTTCTCCCGCGGCCCACGCCAGCACCGACGCGAGCGCGCCGACTCCCACGAACAGCACGAAGTGAAGCTTGTAGTCCTCGAGATCGGGATCCAGTTGTTTACGGAACAGGAGCGAGAACAGACCAATCAGCGGCAACGCGCCGGCGGCGATCCCGAGCGCCAGCACCCACGGCCGGCGCGGCGGAGAGGGCGATGCTCTCGGTGAGGAGCCCGTCAACGCTTGGGTGCCGGTGGCGTTCATGATCGGCACCCTCAGGGTTCCACACCTCTGGAGGCAGGGCAACCCCGGCTGCCGTCGCGGCGGTCCGTCTGGGCTGAACACTGCTGGCCGGCCAGCACTCGCTCTCAGGCCGCTCGCAGGTCCGCCGCCGGCTCGAGCTCTCGCTCGGCCGCCGGCGCGGCCGGCTCGGCCGGCGCGGGCAGCAGCGAGCTCTGATCTCGGCCAGGCGGCGGCTGTAGCAGAAGTGACCGCCGCGCGGATCCACGCGAGCGGTCGAGCCGGGGATCGCCGCCGCGAGGGCGAGCGCGTGATCCAGCGGGACCAGCAGATCAGCCCGTCCGTGCCAGATCGTCACCGGATGCTGCAGGCTGCTGAGGTCGAATCCCCAGGGCCGGCGGCAGACGAGGTAGTCGTCGATCATCGCTTTCGCCGACGTTTGACCATGTAGTCGCAGGGCGCGGAGGCTGAGCGAGGCGACGACGGGGCCAAGCCGGGCCGATCCGAAGGCGGCCACGGGGACCTGGTAGCGGCGGCTCGAGCTGGCTCCAAGTCCCATCGCTGGGACGAGCGGACTAACCACCGCCAGGCCGGCGACGTGCTCGGCCACGGCCCAGCCGCACGCCAGGGCTTACGGCGCTCCGGCCGATACCCCGACCACGGAGAATCGGTCGTGACCGAGAATGGACATCACCTCCCCGAGGTCTCGAGCGAACGCGACCACGCTGCGGCCGGGGATGGGATCTGAGCCGCCAAAGCGTGGACGGTTGACGACGAGATAGCGGATCCCGAGTCGCTCGAGCACCGCGTCGAGGTGGGGCATCTGCCACCGGGGAGAGCCAATCGCGCCGTGGCAGTAGACCACCGGGAAGCCATCCTCGGGTCCTGCGGCGAAAATGGTGAGCTGATGACCGTCCGAGACGTGGACGGAGCGAGCGGGCCCGAGCATCGATGTGGGCATCTGGCGCAAAGTCCCTGGTAATCAGAATAACCGTGTAAGCGTTCAGCTCCCGGGGCCTCAGGCGAGCGCGGGGAATGGGTCGCCGCGGTTATGTGCGATGAGTAGTTCGCTGAGGTATGTGAACAGTGAGCGGCGTTGAAGGCGGCAGGTGGTGGCGGCTGAGAGCGCGCGTTCGGCGAAGCGCTCACCGTCCTTGCTTTGGGTGCCGAGCGAGACTTTGCGGTGGATGACCGGCGCGCGGAGCGCGCGCTGCGCTGGGTTGTTGGTTGGCTCGACTCCCTCGACGGTGACGAACGTCCAAAGCGCCGGCCAGATCTTGAGCAGGTTGTTGGCGAACCGCCGGTGCCAGCGGGTGCGCCTGCTCTTGGGCGAGGCGTCTTGGAGCAGCCGGCGTAGTTCGGTTTGGATCGGCGCGATCTCGGCTTTGAGCTGCTCGCGGTTGCAGTGCTCGGCGATCTGCAGGAATGTCGCCCCGGGGGTGGTCGCGGTCCACAACGCCCGGCCCTCACCGCGGGTTCGCCAGCCGGTCTCATCGACGTGCACCGCGCCCTGGTCAAGCACCCAGTCCTGCAACTGGCAGTGCGGGCCAGCCAGCGCATCCGAGGCGCGCTGGCAGATCGCATCCACCGCGCCGGTGGACAGCTCGATGCCGAACAGATCGCGGGCGAGCTCGCAGATCCCGCGCCGGGAGATCCGATGCCGGGCGGTCAAGGTCACCACCGCCGCCTGAAGCCTGGGCCCGAACACAGCGCCGCCAAGCTCGGCTGGCAACCGGGCGCTGGTCCGTGCGCGACAGCGCCGGCAGCGCAACTGATAGGTGCGATGCTCGCTCACGATCACGCCGATCGGCGGCAGCTCGCACACCTGATGGCGGCCGAACCGTCCGTCCGGCCGGCGCTGCTCATCATCGAACCGGCGCCCGCAACCACCACACGCATCCGGATAGTGATCGACGATCTCATCGACCTGATCCTCGGGCTTCAGATCGCGACCCGCACCCCGATGCCCGCCCTGAGCACCCGGCTTGCGCCGCTCGCCCTCCCGGCGCATCAACTCCTTTGCCTTCGCACGCGCCTCCGCCCGCCGCTGCGCGCGCGTCTTGGGCAGATCCGCAGACGGCGGCCTCGAGCTCGTACGCGAATCCTGCCGCGCCTGCTCCTCCAACCGCCTCAACCGATCCTCGTGCCGGCCGACCCTCCCCGCCAACTCGAGAATGAACTCAACACACGCCTCACGCCCCGAGTCATAGATCGCCTCCGCCTCGGCCCGAACCATGCCTGCAAGATTCGCTGCACAAACCAGGAATCCCTGCCGCAGGCCCCGACGACTGAACGGCTACGCATTCTGCGACGTCGATTCGTACCGGCCGAACGGCGCAGATCGGGCTCATAACCCGGGTTCTTAGGGCAGAAACCCGAATGTTCGCGTACGGCCGACGTCTGCAGGCGGCCGGACCCGCTCGCCGAGGCGTTGAACTGACCTGCGCGGTCAGACCGCTAGACCGAGCTCTTGCGCGTTGTCGTCGCAGATGTAGCCCATCTCCTTGTACGCGCGCACGCGCTTCGCGTACATGCGCCGGAGCACGGGCACCTCGGCGTCGACGTAATCGTAGAGTCGGATATCTCGCTTGGCGGCGTGGGCGCGATGGAGCCGGCCGGCGTACTGCACAACGGTTCCCTTCCAGGCAATCGGCATAGCGAGCAGGAGGGTGTCGAGGCGGGGGTCGTCGAAACCCTCTCCGAGGTATCGGCCGGTTGCGAGGATGAGCCGAGGCTCGTGATCTGGCAGCTCGGCGAGTTGGGTCATCGCGGCACGCCTGGCCTTCGGCTTGATCCCGCCGTGGAGAACGACGAGGCTCGGTATCTCATCTCCGATGGACTCGACGATACGGTCGAGATGCTGTCGGCGTTCAGTCAAGACGACGATGGCGCGATTCTCGCGAACGAGCTCGCGGATGTCGGCGATCAACAAGCCAAGCCGGCGGTCGTCATTCCCTAATGCACCGTAGATCTCCTGGATCGACGCCTGCCTGGGGAGGATGCTCGGATTGAAGTTGGTGTCTCTCCGGATCACCCGCCTCCACAAAGCGTCCCCTGCGCAAGCTTTCGGCTGGCTGATCAAGTGGCGGACGGGCCCGCATTGCATCGTGATGATCGGTTGATGGCCGTCACGTCGGTACGGTGTCGCCGTCAGGCCAGTGACGTATCGGGCCGGAATCGCCGCCAGCACGCGTTCTACTTGCACTGCCGGTACGTGATGGCATTCGTCAATCACGACGTGGCCATAGGCGCGAACGAGGTTATACAGGTCACCACTACGTGAGAGTGTCTGGACCGTCGCGATATCGATCTGGTGCGTTAGTCGACGCCGGCCAGCACCGAGCCTCCCGATCGACTTCGGCGAGATGTCGAGGAACTGGCAGAGCCTTTCGATCCACTGTTCGACCAGGGGTTTGCGATGGACGAGGATGAGTGTGGAGCGCCCGCGGCTGGCGATCAGGTGTGTCGCGAGCACGGTCTTGCCCCAGCCAGGGGGTGCGCACAGGACGCCGACGTCGTGCCGAAGGAGTGCGCGAGCAGCGGAGTGCTGCGAGTCATTGAGTTCGCCCGAGAACTCGAGCTCAACCTTCTCGCCGTCAACGCGTTCGTCGCGCAAATTGAGTCCGACACCAAGTTCACCCGCAAGAGATGCGACGTCGGCCACGCAGCCGCGGGGGAGAGCCAGGTAGCCATCGAGATCTTCGAAGCATCCGATGACGCGAGGGGTGCGCGCGACCGACAGCCGCATCCGCTGGAGCTCGGTGAACATCGGGTTGGAGAACGTCGCGAGTCGTCTAATTGCGTGAGCGAGCGTTGGCGGAAGGCTCGATCGATCGATGTAGACGCGGTCCGCCAGCGTGGCTTCGATCGACTCGGGCAATCGAGTCTCACTTAGTCGCTCTAGCAGGGTGCGTGGTGGGCGCCAGGGCGGGTCGCTCCGATCCGTTCCAGAGCGCACAGCAAGGGTTCGGTCATCGTCGCCATCGGCGATCAGCTCAGCGAGACGGGCCGTCGTGATCTTGGGGATCGACGCGAGGTAAGACCACTGATCGCGATGCGGCTCGAGCCTGTCATTAAGGAATACGGTGTTGCCTGCGTTGCGGGCAGCGCGTTGCAGAGGCAAGGCAATGAGGTTTCCGAATCCACCGCTCGGCAGGACGTCCTGGCTTGGGAACAGCCGGTCATAGGAATCCACACCGAGCCCCGCACCCTGGGCCATGGTGGCCGTCAGGATGGTCAAGCCGAGCCGCCGAGCTTCAACGGCTGGGACGGGTTCGGCGAAGAAGAACCAGACATGGGCGCCATTGCCAGACCTGGACCGCTCGACTGCCGGGTCGAGACCAATCGAGCGGCAGGTCCGGGTCAGCGCTTGCACGTCAGCGCGCCAGGAGCCACGGTCCAGGTCTATGGCGAGCAGCCAGCATCGGTCATCGGGAAGCAGCGGGTAGATCCCGGCAACCTGGCGCCCCTGAAGATGGGCCAGAAGCTGACTGTCGTCGAGCGCGGCAAATGCCTGGCTGGAGCATTCTCCGCAGCGCACCTTGGGCTTCCCACACACGCCGCGTTGCCACTCGTTCGCGCACCGCGGCGAGTAGCCAGATCGGCCGCGGCCGAGGTTCTCCCAACGCACTGCGAATACGTCCTCGCGGCCGCGGAAGAGGTCGCGAAAGACTCGGACCTTGGAAGCAGGTGACCACCCATTGCTCTGTGCGCCTGCTGTGGCGCGCGGGCTTCGGAGATCTTCCAGTTCGGTCAGGCGAGCCGCGGCAAGCTCACGCAGGCGATCAAGCTCAGCGAGCTTCTGCCGGGCAGCTTCGATCTCGGTGTCGAGGTCGACGGCGATGCCCTCATTTTGAATACGGGCCCGGTCTGAACGGGCCAACGCTGAGGATGAGACGCACCTGGACCGCCGCGCGCGATCACGCCGCTCGCGACCCTCTACCGCTGCGGGCGCGTCGCGCAGGGGAAGCTGCCGCGGACCGGGCGCTCTTGCCGGCGGGCCGGAACCGAATCGTCTCGGTGATTCGAACACCAAGAGCATCTGCGATCTCCTGCATACGCTCGACGCTCACCCCGGCGTAGTCGTTCGCCTCCCAGCGCTGAACCTGCTGCTCGGCGACGCCCAGCCGCTTGGCGAGGCCCTTCTGGGTCACGTGCGCCGCGATACGCGCCTCGATGATCGCCCTGGGTAGCTCCCTCAGCGAGTTGAGAGTCCGCTGCTTCACGCGACCTGCCCGCAGGCGCTCATATTCCGTGAGCTGGTCACGGAGCGCCTCCGCCTCGCTGCGGAGGGCGTCGGTACCGGCTTGGTGGATGGTTGGGTGCACGTCAGGAGGCGGGTTGCTCTGCTCGTGAAGGGCGGCTGCCGCGTCGAACTTCTTCAGCCACCCCTTGGTGATCCTGTACTGGCGCTCGTTGGTGATCATGGAAGGTCCTTCAGGTCGATGGCGACGATGCCCTTCGGTGCGTTGGTGGCCCGCTCATGCTGGAAGTAATCCAGGAAGTCGGCGTAGCCGGGACCGGCAGGCATCGTGGCCGGGAACAGCTCTCCGCCGAATCGCTCCTGCTGCGCGCGGCGCCGCTCCGAGAAGTCCATAAGCACGGGATCGAGGAGCAGAGGATCGACGTTGCTCTCCTCCCAGCACGCGTCGAAGTCGGCCGGGTCTTCTTTGGCGGTCACGAAGCTCCCGTCGACGTACGCGCGCCGACATCCGGCATCACGCAGCGAATCGAGCGCACGCTTGAGGCCCGCGAGCAGGGTCTGTCGGTGGGGCGTGGTTCCGTACCGCGTTGCAAGCTCCTCCCACGTGGCCTCGTGGATCCCAACGGGAAGGTTCCCGGATTCCTCAAAGTTTGGAAGCACAACACAATACTAGTGTTGGGTAACGACCGAGCGCCCGTGTCAAACATTTTGTCAAACGAACGACGCCGGACGAGCCCCAACCAGCCGTCATGGCGTGGCCGCCAAATCTCGAATCTCGCGTATTCACGGGCATGTCGCAGCCTCGCCCACCGCCAGACGAATGCGCCGAATCAGGCTCATAACCCGAAGGTCGCGGGTTCGAATCCCGCCCCCGCTATACAAGGGGCATGCCCAACAGGCCTTTTGCTTTTGGCCGTCGGAGCGGCACTCGCGAGAATTTGTCCCAGATTCCTGTTCTGTCGCCCACACCGAAAAGGATCCAGCTTCTTGCGCACGGTCCGACGGCGGCATGACCGCAAGATGCACATCGACCGTGGAAGGGGGTGTCGCACACCTCCGCGTGGGTGACGTTCTGCTTTCTGCCGCGCCTGGCCCGCGCTACGTTTTGGCGATGGACGACGACACAGGCCGTTGGGAGGCAAGGTGACGAGTTCCGCGAAGACGCCGACCGATCGGCTCGACCCAGATGAGGTGTCCCGGTTTGCGTTTCGGGTGTGGAGCTACAAGCAGGGGGAGATGGTCTCGTTGCTGATCCACTTGGGTGATCGCCTCGGGCTATATCGGGCTCTCGAGGGCGCAGGGAACGTCTCCGCAGACGAGCTGGCCAGTCGGACGGGACTTCACCCCCGTTGGCTGCGCGAGTGGCTCCGGGGCAACGCCGCGGCCGAACTACTGGTGTCGGAGGACGGGGAGCGGTTCGAGCTCACGGCGGTTGGCGCCATGGTGCTGACGCGCGAGGAAGACAGCCTGCAGTTCGCCGCTGGCGCCTTCGGCCCGCCGCCGGACCCGGCGCTCGTGGACGACCTGGCCAACGCCTTTCGCACCGGCACCGGGCTGCCTTATGACCGCCACGGCTCTGCGGGCGTGCATCAAACCGAGCGGATGCTGGGCCCCTGGGCCCGTCTCAGCCTGGTGCCCACGATCGTGCCGGCGCTGAACGGCGTGCACGACCGGCTCGCTGCCGGCACGCTGGTGGCCGACGTCGGGTGCGGCGCCGGCGTGGCGCTCACGACCCTGGCCGCGGCGTACCCGCAGTCGAGCTTCCACGGGTATGAGCTGTCGCGCCTGGCCGTCGAGCGTGCTCGGACCCGCGTCGCCGAGGCAGGGCTGACTAACGTGGAGATCATCGATCGCCGGGCCGAGGAACTCCCCGACAAGGGCGATTACTCCCTGGTGCTCACTTTCGACTGCTTGCACGACATGACGCGACCGGACGCAGCAGCGGTTGCAATCCGGCGTTCCATCGCTGACGACGGGACCTGGCTGGTCAAGGAGATCCGCTGCGACGACACCTGGGCGGGGAACCGCCGCAACCCGATGCTGGCCATGTTCCTCGGCTTCTCGATCGCCTCGTGCATGTCCTCGGCGCTATCAGAGCCAGACGGCGCTGGCCTTGGCACCATCGGGCTGCCCCCGCGTGGGCTCGAGCGCCTGGCCAGCGAGGCTGGCTTCACGCGCTTCCAGGTACATGACTTCGACGACCCGGCCAACCTCTACTACGAGATCCGACCCTAGCCCACGGCGGGGAAGCCAGCCGCGGCGCCGCGGCGAGCAGGAGTAGCCCACGGATCGGGGTCGCGCTGCTACTCGGCACACGCGAGACGGACGGCCTCTGGTACGCCGGCGGCCCCGTTGCCGGGCTCGCTCTCGTCAAAGGTCAGCGAGATCGGCGCCGTGGGGTGCGCGTGAAGGGCCGCTACTGCAGCGGGTTCTCCCATCGCAGTTCGCGGAAGCGTGCGACGTCCGTGTCGGTGGACACGAGTACGACGCCGTGCTCGATCGCCAGCGCAGCAAGGCCAGCGTCGGGTATCAGGTTGCCACGCGCTTTGTAGGTGGTGACGAGCTCGCCGAAGATGCGCCCACACTCGCGGAAGCAGTTCGCAAGCGACTCAAGCCGGAGGAGCGCGACGGAGCGATCGAAGCCGCACTGAGCTTCCTGGCATCCGAACTGGAAGTCGGCCGCATATCGCTCCACGAGATCGATCCGGCCAGCGAACACTTGCGCGTGGTCGGGGGTGGGGGAGAGGACATCCTCGCGCCCGGCACCCGAGCTACCGCTCAAGACCTCCACCCAGGTGCTGGTTCCGGCCAACGGGGACGTGTTCCGCGGCTTCTCGTTCGCGGAGGAGTCGTTTGAGGCTCGCTCGATCAGCTCGTATGGGACATGGGCTTCAGGTCGGCGTGTCGGTCCCGCTAAAGCCGCCGGCAGGCTCGGGATACCGTTCACGCTCTCGATGATGTCGAGCCATTCGATCGAGGAGGTCGCGCGTGTAGCGTCCGGCCCGCTGTGGTTTCAGCTGTACCTCTGGCGCCAGCGCGAGGTCGGCGAGCTGCTCGGCGACGGGCGTATGCCGCCGGTTACGAAGCGCTGGCCGTCACGATCGACGTGCCCGTCGTTGGACGCCGCGTGCAGGACGTCCACAACGGGTTCGTGTTCCCGCCCCGCCTCCGGGCGCGTACCGCGCTCGACATCTCTGCCACCCGCGCTGGCTCGCCGGCATTCGGCGCACGATGAGCTTCGCAAGCCTGCTCGAACTCGAGGCCGGCTCAGCCGGCAGGCCGCTCGATCACGCCAAGCTAGTCAACAGCCTGCTCTCCAATCCGGGAGCGTCCCGGGTCGACCTCGACTGGCTGCGCAACCTGTGGGATCGGACGCTCCTGGTCAAAGGCGTGCTGACCGCCGAGGATGCCCTGCTCGCGCTCGACCGCGGCGCCGACGGCGCGGAGTGGCGAGATCATCGTCTCCAATCACGGTGGCCGCCAGCTCGACGGATCAGCAGCCACGCTGGACGCACTCGAGGAGGTCGTGCCGGCAGTCGCTGTACGGGCTCGCTGCCGGCGGCGAGGACGGCGTCGTGCACGTTCTCGAGCTGGTGCGCGACGAACTCGACCGGGCGCTGGCGCTGCTTGGACGGCCGGTGATCGACGCCCTGGACCGGCCGCTGCTCGAGGCCGAAAGGCCTCAGCTGGCCGCGAACCAGGGCTCGCCGCGCTTGACCCAGTAGTCGAACTCCGCCACGCGCTCGGCGAACAGCCACTGGCCTTCGTGACGCTCGAGCCGATCGACGTAGGTGCCGAGCGACAACGTGTCGGCCCCGCGAGTGGTACCAGCCTTTAGCTCGAAATAGCACCGGGCAGTCGCGGTGTCCTCGGACTGCAGCTCCACATAGGGGACGTGGCTCAGGTGGCGGATGATCTTGAAGCGATCGAGCTCGGCCTTGACGAACTCGACGATCGCCGCCCGCCCGGCGTGCCGCTCGCCGCGCGCCACGAACGCACCGTTCTCGGTGAAGCAGAGCTGCCACTGATCCCAGTCGCGGTGGTCGACCAGCCAGCAATAGCGGCCGTGGAGGGAGATGATCGCGGCGACGGCGTCCACTCGAAAGCCGAGCCTACCCGCGCCTCCGGCCTTCGTAGACTCACTTTTCCGCCAGTGGACGCGCCGATCCTCGCGGTCTAGGCTCGAGCTCCGAGGTATGACATCACAACGCGCGTACGACGAGCGGCCCTGGACTGCGCTCTACGACACCGGGCTGCCCAGGGACATAGAGGCCGCACACCAGGACGCACTGACGATGTTCGGTGCGGCGGTCGAGCGCGCCGCCGAGCGGCCGGCGATCCACTACTTCGATCGCACGATCTCCTACGGGGAGCTCGACGAGCACTCCGACGCGCTGGCGACCGCGTTGAGCGACCTCGGTGTCTCGCGCGGAGACCGCTGTGCAGCCTACCTCCAGAACGTGCCGCAGTTCCCGATGCTGATGCTCGCGTGCTGGAAAGTCGGCGCGATCATGGTGTCAGTCAACCCGATGCTGCGCCACGAGGAGGTGCGGACGCTCCTGAATGACTCAGGTGCGAAGGCGCTAGTGACACTCGAGTCGCTGTGGCGGGACGTTGCGAGCGAGGTGGTCGCCGAAACCGAGGTCCTCCACGTGATCACGACGTCCGAGCTCGACTTCGTGGACGGGACCCCGCCATCGCTGCTGGCCCGCAGCGTCCGTGACCGCGACCCGGAGACACTCGACCTGATAGAGCTTGTCGAGCGCTACCGTGGCAGCCGGCCGCCGCTGCCGGAGCTGGCAGCGGATGACGTTGCCTTTTTGACCTACACATCTGGCACCACCGGCCCGCCGAAGGGCGCGATGAACACCCACGGCGGGGTGACGTTCAACGCCGAGACCTTCCACCGGTGGTTCCAACTCGACGAGTCGGACATCATCCTCGGCGTTGCCCCGCTGTTTCACATCACGGGGCTGGTGGCCCATCTGGCCACCGCATTTCGGCTGTCGATCCCGGTCGTGCTGGGGTACCGCTTCGACGGCCCGACAATCCTGGACTTGGTCGAGCGCCATCGCACGACTACGACTGTCGCATCGATCACAGTGTTCATCGCGCTGATGGACTGCGCCAACGACAACCCCGCCGACATCTCTTCGCTGAAGAAGGTCTACAGCGGCGGTGCGCCGATCGCGCCCGCGACCGTCGACGCCTACGAGGAGCGCTTCGGGACCTACATCCGGCCGGTCTATGGGCTGACGGAGACGACGTCGCCTTCTCACGCGATCCCGTTTGGGCGCCGCGCGCCGGTAGACCCCACCTCAGGCGCGCTGTCGGTCGGCGTTCCGACGTTCAACGTCGTCGCGCGCGTGGTCGACGAAGAGGGGCGTGACCTCCCGCCAGGGGAGATAGGCGAGATCGTGATCGCCGGTCCGCAGGTCGTGCCGGGTTATTGGGAGCAGCCCGAGGAGACCGAGCACGCCTTTCCCGGCGGGCGCCTGCACACGGGCGACGTCGGCTTCATGGACGATGAGGGGTGGTTCTACATCGTCGATCGCAAGAAGGACCAGATCAACGCATCGGGCTACAAGGTATGGCCACGCGAGGTCGAGGACGTTCTCTACTCGCACCCGGCTGTGCTCGAGGCGGCGGTCGTGGGCGCCCCGGATCCGTATCGAGGCGAGACGGTGAAGGCGTACGTGTCGCTCAAGGCCGGACGGTCGGCGGAGGAGGCTGAACTGATCACGTTCTGCCGCGAGCACATGGCCGCCTACAAGTATCCGCGCAGCATCGACTTTCTGGAGGAGCTTCCGAAGACCGCCAGCGGGAAGATCCTCCGCCGCGATCTGCGGGAGCGGGCGCGCGCCCAGACGGGATGAGGGCCACCGGACATACGGTGTGAGAGCCAGCCAAGGTGAGGGCGATCCAGGTCTCAGACTGGGGCGGACCCCGGGCGGTCCGGCTGGTCGACGTGCCAGCGCCCGAGCCCGATGCCGTGAGCGCGATAGGCAGCGGCGTGCTGATCGACGTCCACGCGTGCGGCGTCGCCTATCCGGACGTGCTGATGACGCGCGGCGCCTACCAGCTGAAGCCCGAGCTCCCCTTCATCCCGGGCATCGAGGTGGCCGGCACCGTGTGCGCCGCGGCGCCCGACGCGTCGTTCGCGCCCGGGCAGCGCGTAGTCGCCCTGCTCGCTTTGGGCGGGATGGCCGAGCGGGTGGTGGCGCCTGAGCAGATGACGCACCCGCTCCCCGACGAGCTCGACTTCCTCACGGGGGCGGGACTGGCCGTCAACTACCACACGGCTTATTTCGCGCTGGTCACGCGCGGCCGGCTGCAGGCCGGGGAGACTGTGCTCGTGCACGGTGCCGCCGGCGGCGTCGGCTCCGCGTCTGTCCAGACGGCGCGCGCGCTCGGGGCGCGAGTGATCGCGGTCGTCTCATCCGAGGAAAAGGAGCGCCTCGCCCGCGAGGCGGGCGCTGCCGAGGTGGTGCGGGTCGACGGATGGAGCGAGGCCGTGCGGGCGCTGGTGCCTGGGGGCGTGGGAATGGTGATCGACCCGGTCGGAAGTGAGCGCCTCGGGCAGAGCCTGCGCGTGGTGGCTCCCGACGGCCGGCTCGTGATCGTGGGCTTCGCCGGCGGCGAGATCCCCCAGATCAAGGCGAATCGGGTCCTGTTCGGGAACCTCGACGTGGTCGGGGCCGCGCTCGGCGCCTACATCGCGCTCCGCCCGGAAACCGGGTGCGAGGTCGGCGAGCGCGTCAACGAGCTTGTCCACGCCGGCTCGATCCGGCCGATCGTCGGTGCGCGATTCCCGCTCGAGTGCGCGGCGGACGCACTCGAGCTGATCGATGAGCGCGGAGCGGTCGGCAAGGTGGTGCTGAACGTCACTGTCCCGAGCGACAGCTGACGCGACTGCCGGGAGAGGGGAAGATCATCGTATGACTGCCACAACCCCAGCCTTCCGCCTTGCGCCCGAGGACGAGTTCCCCCATGCCCCGGAGGACGCTCGCAACTTCAACGAGAGCGTGTACATGAACGGCTTCGACCCGGAGCGCCGGGTCGGGGGGTGGATGCGGATCGGCAACAGGGTCAACGAGGGCTACGCCGAGATGTCGGTGTGCCTGTACCTGCCCGACGGGCGGATCGCTTGCCAGTTCGCGCGGCCGGAGATCGACAGTAACGACCGCTTCGAGGCCGGAGACCTCTCGTACCAGTGCCTGGAGCCGTTTCGCCAGACCGAGATGCGCTTCACCGGCGAGGTGATGGTGCCCGATTCGCCAGAAGCCCTGCGGGACCCGGCGGGGATGTTCAAGGAAGCACCGCGTGAGCAGGCGGAGGTGGTCTTGAGCGGATCGGCGATCTCCCCCATCCACGGCGGCATGCCGGTGTCGCCCGAGGTCGAGACGCTATACGGCCCTGACTTCTCGCGCGCGCACTTCAATCAGCACACCCGTATCGACGGGTCGATCAAGGTCGGCTCGGAGGAGTGGCCGATCGACGGCTTCGGATGGCGCGACCATTCGTGGGGGCCGCGGTTCTGGCAGGCCATCTATGCCTATCGGCTGCTGCTCGGCAACGTCGGAGAAGACCGCGGGTTCATGCTGCTCAAGAACATGGGGCCCGACGGCCGTGCACGTCGCCTCGGGGTCCTGCTCATCGACGGGGACTATGAGGAGGTAATCGACCTCGACATCACGACCGAATGGTCCGGTGCCGAGGATCCGGTCAAGATCCACGCCGCCGTCTGCACGGAGAATCGCCGGACACTGATAACCGGCCGCGTGCTGACCCTTGCGCCGCTGCGCAACCGACGCAAGGAGGGCGACGAAGTGCTGGTCTCACGGATCGCGGAGGGCTTCACCGAGTACAGCTGGGACGGCCGCGTGGGCTACGGGATGGCCGAGTACATCGAGCGGATCGAGGACGGCCGGCCCGTCGGATTTCCGCTTTAGGAGGCCGCGCGGCTCCGAGTCCCTACGCGGCCGCCACCACCGCCGTCCCGTTCGTCCTGGCCGTTCGGTCCGTCTGCTCGAATGCCGCCGGCCGCCCGGGGATCACCCTCCTGTGAATGAGGTCCCGGAGCCAGAAGTTGAACGTCTCCTGGGTGTCGTAGCAGCCGCTGAATCCAGCCTGCATCAGCTTGATCCGGCTCGAGAAGGCTGGGGGAGGTGCGTCGGTCGCGCCGTGGGCGAAGCAGAAGTCGGCGTAGTGGTGGGACTCGCCGAGGATGTCTGCGAGCGGGATCGGACGCAGCCCATGCTTCTGTGTGATCCGCTCCCAGAGCTCGTCCTTGCCGCCCAAGAACTCGGCCATCGACTTCGGATCGTCCGGTCCTGGCTCGACGCCGAGCACCTCGGCCATGCCGGGCCAGAGGTTGCGCCACTCGAACACGTCGCCGTTTGTGACGTTGAAGTGCTCGTTGACGGCGGCGGGTGAAAAAGCCGCCCATTCGATCACCTCTGCTACGAGCCGCGCGTCGACCGCCTCCCACACGTAGGGGATCCCGCCGGGGAAGGCGAACGGCTGACTCTCCTCAGCGCACATCGCGGCGTAGACGCCGATGATCGGCGCGAGGTTCATCGCCACGCCCCACGGCCGTCCGATGATCAGCTGCGGGCGGAGGATCGTCCACGTGAAGCCGTGCTGGCGCGAGCGGTCCTTGAGGTAATCCTCCTGCAGCCAGTAGAAGTTGTCATGCTCGTCACGCGGAGCGCGTTCGCGAGCCGGGATCGGCATCGGATGCACGTGAATGCCGTAGGCCTTGGTGCCCTGCAGAATCGTGACCTGCCGCAGCGATTTGGAGCCGAGCAACGGCTCGAGGCAGTTCTCGAGCATCGCCATGTTCGTTTCCATCTGGTCGCGCTCGAGCCACCCCGGGATCAGACCGGGCTTCTCGTACAGGGCCGCGTAGACGAGATGCGTGATGTCGCCGCTGTCGGACAGCGCCTTGCGTGCGGCGTCGCCGTCGCGGAGGTCGACCGACAAATGCCGGAACGGCCTGACGCTGTCGATCTCCGGGCGCCGGCGGGAGAGCGCGATCACCTCCGTCCACCCATTCCGTGACAGCGCACGCTCCAGCGTGGCGTTGCCGACAAGGCCGCTGGCACCGGCAATCAGCACCGATGGCATCTAGCTCTCCCTTCACGCGTGGATTGGGTACCGCCCGGCAGCCCCGATCAAGCGAACCAAGCGCTAAGCGCCACTTAATCACCGCCGCCAGTCATGCACGTCTGTCGTTTCCGACAGCTGTCAGTTTCACCCGCGTGAGCACCATGGTGAACGTGGACGCCCAGGGCGAGAAGCAACTGATCGCGGAGCTCGAGGACCTGGTCTCGCGACGCACGACCGCAATGGCGGATGAGGTGCGCCTCGAGCCGGTCGCCTCGTACATCGATCCGGAACGAGCGGCGCATGAGCGAGAGCTGATCTTCAAGCGGTACCCGTTGGTGATCGCCACCAGCGTGGAGCTCCCCGAGCCTGGAGACTTCACGACATCGCAGCTCGCCGGACTCCCGGTGCTGACGGTCAGAGGTGACGATGGCCAGGCGCGCTGCCTTGTCAACATCTGCCGCCACCGCGGCAACCGTGTCTGCCAGCAGGAGGCGGGCAACAGACGGACGTTCGCCTGCGACTACCACGCCTGGACGTACGATCGCGCAGGCCGGCTGCGCTCGACCGTGGACCGCGAGGGTTTCTCGGATCTACCGCGAGAGGAGTTCGGGCTGGTCGAGCTGCCCACAGATGAGCGCTACGGCCTCGTGTGGGCGCTGCCCGATCCGGACGGCGCGCTGAACGTCCCGCAATACGCCGGCGAGGATCTGGCCGGCGAGCTCGGCGACCTGGAGCTCGATCAGATGGTGCTCTACGAGCGTTCCGTGCTCGAGCAGCCGTTCAACTGGAAGCTCGCGGCCGACACGTTCCTCGAGGTCTTCCACCTGGCATACCTGCACAAGCGGACGATCGGGCCGCTGTTCCTCGGCAACGTCGGCGCCTATCACGAATGGGACCTTCACCACCGGTTCACCGCGGTTCGCAAGAGCTTTGCGGAGATGGTCGCAGGGCCACCGGAGCAGCAGACGATCTTCCCCCACAGCTCGCTCGTGCACTGGATCTTTCCGAACACGATCCTGACCTGGCAGATGGACCACATCGAGACGTGGCGATTCTTCCCAGCCCCCGACCGGGACGACGCCTGCATCGTTGAAGGGGCGATGCTGATCGACCAGGCGCCGGTGACCGACGGCGCGAAGCGCCACTGGGAGAAGAACTGGACGATCCTGATGAAGACGATCCTCGACGAAGACTTTGCGACCATGCAGCGGGTGCAGCGCAACATGGAAACCGGCGCGGTCAGGGAGCTGGCATTCGGGCGAAACGAGGTCGGGCTACAGCACTTCCACCGGGCCCTCGCCGATGAGCTCGCGGCCGTTGGACAAGTCTGAGCTGGAGGCGCGGTGGCGGGAGTTGCTCTCGCGTCACGGACTCGTCGACGAGGACGATCTCCGGGCGCGACTCGACCTGGATCGGATCGCAGACATGCTGCGCCACCTCGACGAGCTGGAACACAGGGCGAGGCAACCCGAGGTTGTGGAGCTGGCCATTTGGTTCTCGGGCGCAGAACGTCTGCCGGCCGGACTCAGCGAGGACGTCGGTCGCTTGCTCGAGGTTCTCAAAGACCACGATCCGCAGCCCGATGACCCTGACGGACAGGTGCTGAGCGACGCGGACCTGGCGATCCTGAGCGCGCCTCCCGATGAGTACGCCGCCCGCTTCGGACAGCGCGACGGCTCCACCGCGCCGCGCCTGCGCCAAGTGAACGACCTGCTCGCCCGCGACAGCATCTACCGGACCCCGGAGATGCGAGCAGGTCGCGAGGCCCGGGCGCAGTTGAACCTCGCGCGCGAGCGCGTGTCGCTGACCCGGCGTCGGATCAGCCGATCTCCGTGAACCGGTTCACCGAGCGACGGATGAATTTTCGGCGGAAGCGAGCCGGGCGCGCAGCCGGTCCAGGTCGGCCGGCTCGAGCCCATTTGCTCGGAGCCACGCGACGGAGCCGCCGAACTCTCCGTCGATGATCTCGAGGAACCGCTCCATCGTGCCCGGGACGGGTGCCAGGTTGCGGGCGCTCTGGCCCTGGAGCTCGGCGCTATAGGTCGCTGAGCTCAGGAGCCGGTTCATGATCGCTTCGATTCGATCGGCGCTGGCGAGGTAGTCGGCCACGATCGCGTCCTGCTCGATCCCAGCGGCGTCGAGCGCGAGCGCGACCAGGACGCCCGTCCGATCCTTCCCTGCGGCGCAGTGGACCAACGCTGCGCCACCGACGCGCGCGATCGTACGGATCGCGGCGACGATCGAGTCCGGCCGGCGCCGCAGATAGCTCAGATAGGCCCGGACGACGGGCGTCTCCTCCGAGTGGCGCCCACCATGCGACCGCCGCCACGGCCTGATCGCGTCGAGTTCCAGGTCCGTGTGCTCGCCCGAATTCGGATACAGCGAGCGGTGCTCGATCCGCACGTCTCGTTCGCGTGTCAACGGCCCGGGCCCCTCGAGCTTGACCTCGACGTCGGTCCGCAGATCGAGTACGACCTCGACCCCCTGTTCATCGATCAGCGTCCGGACGTCCCGCGCGGTCAGAGACTGGAGGTTGTCTGCTCGCAACAGGACTCCTGGCACGACCGCGCGAGCATTGACGGCCCCGTCGAGGCTCAACCAATTAGGGGGTCCGTCTCCGCGAGGCACGGGGCCAATCCTCGCAGCTCCAACCCGCCCTCCTGCTGTCGTCGTGTGTGAATACCACTGTCAGTTCCGCCAAATCCCTGCTGGCCCGCCACGCGCTACGTTGACGCTGGTGGATCACCCTCGCTCAGGCATGCCCTCGGCCGTGAACATTCGCGAGGTCGGCCCGCGCGACGG
Source organism: uncultured Solirubrobacterales bacterium (assembly GCA_963767695.1). Lineage (GTDB taxonomy): Bacteria > Actinomycetota > Thermoleophilia > Solirubrobacterales > Solirubrobacteraceae > Palsa-465. Next base: position 90,085 of record CAVYFE010000008.1, on the reverse strand, counting down.
GTTCCAGAACGAGCCAGAGCGGATCGCCACCGAGGACAAGGTCAGGCTCATCGAGATGCTCGGCCAGGCCGGGCTCAGACGGCTCGAGATCACGAGCTTCGTCCGCGCCGAGGTCGTGCCGCAGCTGGCCGACGCGGCGCGGGTGCTCGAAGCGATCGAGCTGCCGGACTCCGTCGCGACTTCGATCATCGTCCCCACGCCAAAGGGGCTCGAGCTGGCGCTCGAGCACAAGGACAAGATCGACCAGATCGAGGTCTTCCTCTCGGCGTCCGAGTCGCACAACCAGGCCAACGTCAATCGCTCGGTCGAGGAGTCGCTCACGGCACTCGAGCAGATGCTCCCCCGCATCAAGGACGCGGGCGTCCGCCCCGGTGCCGCAATCGCCACAAGCTTCGGGTGCCCATACGAGGGCGAGGTCATGCGTGAGCGCGTCGCGGAGATTGCGTCGCGCCTGAGGGACGCCGGCGCGGTGGAGGTCATCTTCGGCGACACGACCGGGATGGCGAACCCGGTGCAGGTGCGCGAGTTCTTCCCATTCATGCGGGAGCAGCTCAGCGACGTGGAGCTGACAGCACACTTCCACAACACACGAGGGCAGGGGCTGGCGAACGTGCTCGCCGCGCTCGAGGCGGGAGTCGAAAACTTCGAGTCCTCGTTCGGAGAGCTTGGCGGCTGTCCCGTGCCGGCGGGCGCGACCGGGAACATTGCGACCGAGGATCTCGTCTCGATGCTCCACGAGATGGGGATCCAGACCGGCATCGACCTCGAGAAGCTGCTCGACGCATCGCGCGAAGTTCAGCGTGTGCTCGGGCGGCGGCTCGCTTCACATACGCTTCTGGCCGGGCCAATCGAATGGGATCAAGGGCGTGCCGCCTGATGTTCGGAACGGTGATGGTCGCCAACCGGGGCGAGATCGCCGTGCGGGTGATCGGGACGCTCAAACGCCTCGGAATTCGCGCCGCCGCGGTCTACTCGGACGCCGATGCTGACGCCCAGCACGTGCGACTAGCCGACCTCGCGGTGCGACTCGGGCCGCCGGCGCCGAGCGAGTCGTACCTCGCGATCGACCGTGTCGTCGCTGCCGCTCAGAGCGCCGCCGCTGATGCCGTTCATCCGGGCTACGGCTTCCTCTCGGAGAATCCGGCGTTCGCGCGCGCCTGCGCCGATGCCGGGCTGGTGTTCATCGGGCCGCCGGCAGATGCGATGGAGCTGCTCGGCGACAAGGTCAGCGCGAAGCTCGCCGCCGAGGAGGTCGGAGTTCCCGTCGTCCCGGGCCTTCAGCGGCCTGGCCTCAGCGACGGGGAGATCGAGGCGTTCGCCTGCGGCGACGGTGGCTTCCCGCTGATGATCAAGGCCGCCGCCGGCGGCGGCGGACGCGGGATGCGCGTCGTGCACCAGCACACCGAGCTCGCCGATGCGCTCGCGGCCGCGCGGCGCGAGGCGCTGGGCGGCTTCGGCGACGACAGCCTGTTCGTCGAGCGCTACGTCGAGCGCGCCCGGCACATCGAGATCCAGATTCTCGCTGACGCTCACGGCAACGTCGTGCATCTCGGCGAGCGCGAGTGCAGCCTCCAGCGCCGACACCAGAAGGTGGTCGAGGAGAGTCCCTCGCCGGTGGTGTCCGAGGAGCTGCGCCAAAGAATGGGAAATGCCGCGTGCGACATCGCGCGCCGAGCCGGCTATCACGGAGCGGGCACCGTCGAGTTCCTCGCCTCCGCCGATGATCCGAACGAGTTCTACTTCCTCGAGGTAAACGCCCGGCTCCAGGTTGAGCATCCCGTGACCGAGGCCGTCACCGGGCTTGACCTCGTAGAGCAGCAGCTGCAGATCGCCGCCGGACAGCTCCTTCCTGTCGAGCAGGGGAGCGTCGACCTGAAAGGCCACGCGATCGAGGTGCGCGTGACCGCCGAGGACCCGGCGGCGGGGTTTCTGCCCGCGACGGGGCCAATCGCGCTCTACGTGGAGCCGTCCGGGCTCGGCATCCGCGTCGACAGCGGCGTGAGCGCCGGCAGCGAGGTGACGCCGTTCTACGACTCCCTGCTGGCGAAGGTGATCGCGTCGGGGCGCGACCGCACCGAAGCGCTCGAACGCCTGACAGGTGCGCTGCACGAGCTCAGAGTGCTCGGCGTCACCACTAACGCCGGCTTCCTCGCCCGTCTGATCGGCTCGCCGCAGATGCGCGCGGGCGAGCTCGACACACGGCTGATCGAGCGCGGCGAAGTCGAGCTGCTGCCATCCTCCGAGCAGCAGCGCACGGCGGCGATCGCGGCGGCAGCAGCTGAGACCGCGAGCCTGTACGCCGGCACCGGCGCGCGCGATCCGTGGTACGCGCTCGTCGGCTTCCGGCTCGACGGTCGCGCCGGGACAGACTGGGAGCTCAAGGCCCTCGGCGACGACGAGCCACACATCATCACCGTCGAAGGGCCTCCCCGGAGTGCACATGTAACAGCCGGCGAGCGGAGGCACGAGCTCGAGATCATCGACCACGGCGAAACGCTCACCGTCGCCCTCGATGGTGAGGCGAGCGTATGGCACCACGCGACTCTCGGTTCGCAGCGATGGGTCGCAGCCGGACCCGACGCGTTCGCGTTCGAGCTGATGGAGCCGGTCGTCGAGGGATCCGACGCCGCCGGCGAGGGCGCGCTCGAGGCGCCGATGCCGGGCACGATCCTGAACGTCAAGGTGGGCCCCGGGGAGCAGGTCGCCGAGGGTGATGTGGTACTCGTCATGGAGTCGATGAAGATGGAGCTTTCGCTGTCGGCTCCGCGCGACGGCGTCGTCGCCCGCGTGCACGTTGGCGCCGGCGAGGGCGTCCGCCAGGGCCAGGTGCTGGTCGACTTGGAGGCCGCGGCATGAGCGTCGTGCTGAAGAGCCACGCCGATCCCACGAGCGATGAGTTCAAGGCCAATGCCGCTGCGTACGAGGAGCTAATCGACGATTTGCACCAGCAGTGGGCACAAGTCTACGCAGGTGGGGGGCAGAGGGCTGCCGAAAGACACACCTCGCGCGGCAAGCTGCTGCCCCGCGAGCGTGTCCGCAAGCTGCTTGATCGCGGCTCGCCGTTCCTCGAGCTCTCGACGCTCGCCGCCCACGGAATGTACGAGGACCAGGCGCCGGGCGCCGGGATCATCACCGGGATCGGGCGCGTCAATGGTCGCGAGGTGATGATCGTCTGCAACGACGCGACCGTGAAAGGCGGCTCGTACTTCCCGATGACCGCGCGCAAGCACACCCGCGCGCAGGAGATCGCGCTCCAGAACCGGCTGCCGTGCGTCTACCTGGTCGACTCGGGCGGTGGCTATCTGCCGCTCCAGGACGAGCTCTTCCCCGACGTCCGCGGATTCGGTCAGAGCTTCTACAACCAGGCGAACATGTCCGCCGAGGGGATCCCTCAGATCGCGGCGGTGCTTGGCTCATGCACGGCCGGCGGCGCGTACGTCCCGGCGATGTGCGACGAGTCGGTGATCGTTCGCGACCAGGGGACGATCTTCCTCGGCGGTCCGCCGCTGGTGAAGGCTGCGACCGGCGAGGAGGTCTCCGCGGAGGAGCTCGGGGGAGGCGAGCTGCACACGCGCCGCTCTGGGGTCGTCGACCACCTCGCGCGCAACGACATCGAAGCGCTCGCGATCGTACGCTCGATCGTCGCGACCCTCGGGCAGGAACCCGACTGCCCGTGGGAGCGCCAGGCCCCCGAGCCGCCGGCCGTCGACCCGGCCACCCTCACCGGCGCCGTCCCCGCCGACATCCGCACCCCCTATGACCCGCGCGAGATCATCTCGAGGGTCCTCGACGGCAGCCGCTTTCACGAGTTCAAGGCCGGCTACGGTACGACGCTCGTGTGCGGCGTCGGCCACCTGCACGGCCATCGCGTCGGCGTGCTCGCGAACCATGGCGTGATCTTTTCCTCGAGCGCGCTCAAGGGGGCTCACTTCATCGAGATGTGCGATCAGCGCGGGATCCCGCTGGTCTTCCTGCAGAACATCACCGGGTTCATGGTCGGGCGCGAGGCCGAGGAGGGCGGGATCGCCAAGGACGGCGCGAAGATGATCGCGGCGGTCTCCGTTGCCCGCGTTCCCAAGCTGACGGTGATCGTGGGCGGCTCGTTCGGCGCCGGCAACTACGGCATGTCCGGTCGCCCCTACTTTCCCCGGTTTTTGTGGATGTGGCCAAACGCGCGGATCTCGGTGATGGGCGGCGAGCAGGCCGCGACCGTGCTGACCATGGTCGGGCGCGAAACCGACCCCGACGCAGTCGAGGAGCGCAAGCGTGAGATCCGCGCGCAGTACGAGACCCAGGGCCACCCGTACTACGCCAGCGCTCGGCTGTGGGACGACGGCGTCATAGATCCGAGAACCACCCGCGACGTGCTCGGGCTGGCGCTGTCGGTGTGCGCCAATGCGCCGCTCGGCCCGCGACGAAAGCCCTTATTCCGAATGTGAGGAGGAGCAGATGACAACCGCAGTCAACGAGGGCGATCTCGTCCGCTGGGAGCGCCGCGACGCGGTAGCGCTGATCACGTTCGAGCGGCCCGAGAAGCTCAACGCCATCAGCGTCCCGCTCGTCGAGCACAGCGTCCGCGCGCTACGCGAGGCCGAGGCCGATGAGGGGGTGCGGGCGATCGTGCTGAACGGCGCCGGCCGCGCATTCTCGTCGGGTGGCGACCTCGAGGACGTCGGTAGGCGCGCGATCGGCGGCGAGCCCCTGCCGCGCCTGGACGTGATGCGTCGGCTGCACCCGCTGATCACCGGGCTGCGCGACAGCCACCTTCCTGTCGTCGCCGCCGTCAGCGGTCCGGCGTTCGGCGCCGGCTGGAGCACGGTATTGGCCTGCGACCTCGTGGTCGCCGCCCGCGACGCGCGCTTCTGCCAGGTGTTCGTGAGGCGCAACCTGGTCCCCGATCTCGGGAGCGCCTGGTTCCTGCCCCGGGCAGTCGGAATCCAGCTGGCCAAGGAGTTCATGCTGCTGGGAGACGAGGTGCCGGCCGAGCGTCTCTACGAGCTCGGGCTGATCAACCGGCTCGTCGACACCCGCGAAGAGACCGAGACGACGGCGTTCGCGCTCGCCACCCGTCTGGCGGAGGTGATCCCGGGCACGATGGCGATGACCAAGGAGCTCATCAACCGCAGCCAGGGGCTCACGCTCGAGGACTCGCTGCGGCTCGAGCAGCACGCGCAGGCGATGGCACTGGGAACGCCGGAGACGCTTGCGACGATGGACGCGTTCCTCAACAAGAGCGGCAGGTGAGCGATGGCCGGGGCTCCAGAACTTTCATCGCTCAGCTACGACGAGATGTTCGTCGGTCAGCGGTGGGGACCGTTCACGGAGAGTTTGGACCGGGAGCTGTGCGACCAGCTCAGGGGCGAGATCGGGGCCGAGACGCCGGGCAAGACAGCTCCACCCGGTGTGATCCCAGTGATCAGCCTTCGGTCGATGCGGCGCGCGTTTGAGGGGATCATCCCCGGCGGCGTGCTCGCGCGACAGCGCTTCTCGACGTGGATCCCGCTCAAGATCGGGGAGCCGATCGAGATCGACCTGCAGGTAGTCGACCAGCGACGCCGTCACAGCGGGCTCTACTCGACGCTGCTGTTCACGATGACGCAGAACGAGGGGCTCGTTGCGATCGCCGAGTGGACAATCCTGGCGCCCTCCTCACCCGGAGCGCCGCTGTGAGCGCCTTGAAGGAGATCCCGGCGGTCACGCACCGTGTGAGCGAGGACACGATCCTGCGCTACGCCAAGCTCTCGGGCGACTACAACCCGATCCACGTCGACCATGAGTTCGCGGCGAAGACGCGTTTCGGGTCGGTGATCGCGCACGGGCCCGTCGCGCTGCAGGCGATCTTCGAGAGCGTCACGAGCTGGCTCGAGCTCGACTCGCTGCCCGCGAGCGTCAACGTCGAAGCGTTCTTCCGCGCTCCAGTGATGCCCGGCGACAGCGTCACAAGCCGCGTCGACGGCATGGTCGAGCACGCCGGCGCGGTGGTGCTCAGCATGAGCGCGGTCGACCAGCGCGACGGGACAGTGATCGAGGCCCTGGTCGAGCTACCCCGCTACCTGGTTCCCGCGGTGGCCTAGCGCAATGTTCAATCCCATGAGCCCGTCAGAGCTGATCCTGGCGATCGGGCGCGTGCTGCGGGCAGCCGCCGACGGAGACGGGCCAACGGACGACTACCGTCGTGGCCAGCTCTTGTCGGCCTACAGCATCGCTCGGCACCTATCTGCCGAGGAGGCCGCGCGCGACCGGCTCGTGGAGTGGTTTCAGGCCGAGGCGGCGGTGGCACTCGAAGCGCATCCCGATACGCGGGCGAAGATTCTGGCGGCGCGGGATGGGACCGAGATCGGCGAGCTGCTCGCGGACCTGCTCGAGAGTCTTGATGCAGACGACGAGGCGCTGCACGAGCGCCTGCAGCCGCTGTTCGTCGGAATGGCCGACCGCGAGGTGGCCGCGCTCGCCGACGCGGGACAGTGAACGATGCACCGACTGGCGCTTCTGACAGTACGCCGGGTGCGGACCAACTGGAATGCTCGACGCCTCGAATGACGTCAACGCTTGCTGGCCCTGACACGGCGAAGGCGCAGGCGGCTCTCGAGACGATGAGGAGGGCCGAAGCAGTTGGCGCGGCCGCGGGCGTGACGCAGTTGCGCCAGATGGAGGGAGGATGGTCGCGCCACTCATATGCGATGACGGTCTCGGATCCGGATGGGGGCCAGATAGAGCTGGTGATCAGGGTCAGGCCCACGGGCGCGATCCTAGACAACGACCTCGGCCAGGAGTTCAGGACCTACTCGCTGCTGACGGACGAACCGCTGCCGACGCCGCGCGTGCACGGGATGGAGGCCTCGTCGGACAACCCGTTCGGGGGGCCGTTCTTCGTCATGGACCGTCTACCCGGAAGCGATCTGAATGTCTGGCGCCGTCGCGACCGTCAGACGCTCGCGGAAGACTGGAACGGCCCGCGGGGCATCGCGACCGACCTCGTCGATCACCTGGCGGTAATCCACGGCGTGCCGGCGGATCGAGTGCGCGAGGCGGTCACCGCCAGAGATTTTCAGCAGACGCTCGCGTTCTGGCACGGCGTGCAGCGCCATGTGGGCCTGGTGCGCGACCCGGTAGTCGAGGAGGCCTACCGGTGGGCGGCCAAGCACGAGCCGCGGCCGGTCGAGCCATGCTTGGTGCACGGCGACTACCGCATCGGCAACTGCCTCGTGGACAGCGGCCGCATCACGGGCGTGCTCGACTGGGAGCTCTCGTTCGTCGGCGACTGGCGCTTCGATCTGGGCTACATGTCGCTGCGCTACCACGCGGGGAAGTTCGTCAAGCCCGGCTCGGATCTGCTCAACGCCGTTGCCGACCACGACTGGTTCTACGAGCGATACGCATCTTCAACCGGTCACGAGATCGATCGCGATGCGGTGCGGACGTACGCAGTCGTCGGAGCCCTGATGTTGATCGCGATCCTTCACACCGGGGTGCGGGTCTACGCCGACAAGCAGACCGACGACATTCGCATGGCGTGGAGCAGGTTCGCCATCCCCGGCTTGCGCCAGGACGTGATGGAGCTCATGAGATGGCGCCCCACTTGAACAACCTCGCCACACGGAGGCTGAGATGGCCGTAGCCCAATCCACAAAGGTCAAGCTGGATCAGTCGCAGGCCGCCCGCTGGAACAGTTTGACGCTGCCTTATCTATTCGAGCGCGGCGGCCTCGATTTCGACAAGACCGCAATCGTTTTTGAGGATCGGCGCCGCACCTACGGCGAACTGCGCGACCGCTCGCGCCGCGTGGCGAACGGCCTGCAGGGGTTGGGGATTGAGCCGATGGAGCGCGTGGCGCTGCTGAGCTCAAACCGACTCGAGTATCTCGAGATCGAGGTCGGGATCGCCGCTGCGCGCGCGATCATGGTGCCGCTCAACTGGCGGCTGCGCCAGGGCGAGCTGGCGAACCTGCTCCGGCGTTCCGAAGCGCGGGCGATGTTCGTCGAGGACAGGTTCTTCTCGACGGTGGCCGAGCTCCGTCGCTCAGGCGAGACGCCCGACCTGCGCACGATCGTCACGATCGACGGAGGCGGCGGCGACCTCGACTACGAGGAACTGTGCCGCTCCTCACCGGCGACGGTGCCCGAGCAGCAGGGAGCGTTGGACGAGCCGCACGAGATCATCTTCACCTCAGGGACCACCGGGCAGCCGAAGGGCGTCGTGTGGTCCAACGGCAGCGTGATCTGGAACTCGATCCAGCAGGTGATCGACTACCGCCTGGGCCCCGACTGCTCGAACTACGTGGTCATCGACCTGTACTACATCGGCGGGCGGCACGACTTCACCTGGGCCATGCTCCATGCAGGTGGCACGGTCCACGTGAAGCGCTCGAGTGGCTTCGAGGCCGAGGAAATTGTCAAATACGTCGTGGAGCACGAGATCACCCACATCCTCTGGGTGCCGACGATGCTCTACGACATCCTCGAGCTTCCGGGCATCGAGAACTATGACACGAGCAAGCTGCGCATGATCATGTGCGGTGGCCAGGCGGTGACGGCGTCGACCACCGAGCGGGCGCAGAAGGCGTTCCCCCACACCGACTTCATCCAGGTCTACGGGCTCACGGAGGGCGGTGGCACCGTCACCTTCATCCCGCCGCAGTACGCCCAGACGAAGCCGGGATCGGCGGGGAAGCCGTCCGTCCATGTGGAGATCAAGCTGGCCGATAGCGAGGGCAGCGAAGTGCCCCTGGGCACGGATGGCGAGATCCTCGTCAAAGCGCCGTCGATGACCGCCGGCTATTGGGACGCGCCCGAGCTGACGGCGGAGCTGCTGGAGGACGGCTGGTTGCACACTGGCGACATGGGTCGCTTCGACGAGGACGGCTTTCTCTACATCTCCGGCCGTAAGCGGGACATGATCATCAGCGGCGGAATGAACATCTTCCCCTCGGAGATCGAGGACGTGCTGTTGGATCACCCCGCTGTGGCCGGTGTCGCGGTCATCGGCATCCCTCACGAGCGCTGGGGGGAGACGGTCTGCGCCGTGCTCGAGCTGCGGCCCGGGATGACCGTCGAGGAAGGCGAGATCATCGGCTACTGCTCCGAGCGCCTCGCGAGCTTCAAGAAGCCGACCTCGGTGCAGGTCGTCGAGGAGATCCCGCGGACCATGTCCGGCAAGGCGCAGAAGTTCAAGTTGGTGGGGCGGTTCGGGGACGGGTAGCCGCTGAGCGGTCGCGCCGCGCGGCCGCGTGCCACGCGGGCCGGGAGGAGGGCGCCCGCGCGAGGCAGGCTGCGGCGCCCGCGTGGCGCGCCATGCGCCCGCCACCACCGCCCGTCCCACGCACGCGCCTCCGCTCCTGGCTGTCACTTCGGACAGTTGCCTGCCGAGCACCCACCAGGAATATTCACCCGGAGACCCGGAGACCCGGAGACCCGGAGGGTCCGATCCCCCCGCGACCCGGAGGCCTCCACTGACGGGCGTACGCGAGCGTCGAAGAGGAGAGACGGTGAGCACAGAATCCGGTAACGGCGCCTCAGCGCAGGCCTTCATCGGCGTCGATGTAGGCGGCACCCACACTGACGTCTCGGTGGTTCTGGGCGGTCGCGTGGTGCGCGGCAAGGCGCTGACCACCTATGACGACTTCAGCCGCGGCGTGCTCGAGGCGGTGAAGATCGCGGCGGATCAGCTCGAGATGCCGCTCGAGGAGCTGCTCGGCCAGACCCGGCTGTTTATCAATGGGACCACTGTCGTCACCAACACGATCACGCAGTTGCGCGGCTCCAAGGTTGGCGTGCTGGTGACCAATGGCTTCAAGGACACGTTCCGGTTTGCGGGAGGCCCGCGCAAGGTCGAGTTCGACGACCACCTGCAGACGAACGTTCCCGATCTCGTGCAGCGCGATGCGCTGGCGGAGATCGACGAGCGGATCGACTGGTCCGGGACCGTGCTCGTGCCGATCAACCTCGACCAGGTCAAGGAGCAGACCCGTCGGCTGGTCGAGGAGTCGAAGATCAAGGCGCTCGCGGTTTGCTTCCTCTCGAGCTTCGTCAACGGGGAGCACGAACTTGCCGCCGAGCGTGCCGTCAAGGAGCTCTATCCGGAGCTGTTCGTGACGCCCTCGCATCGCGTCTTCCCCGTCGCGGGCGAGAATCGCCGCTGGACGACAGCGGTGCTCAACTCGTTTGTACAGGACCGCGCCGAGGTCTACCTGGACTCGCTGCACCGCAAGCTTCGTGACGCCGGGCTGAAGGGAGGACTCGCGTTCTTCCAGGGACTCGGCGGCGGTATCAGCCTCGAGAAGGCGAAGGAGTACCCGCTCGCGCTGCTGGGCTCCGGGCCGGCCGGCGGCGCGATCGGTTCAAACGAGCTGGCCAAGCGGATGGGGAGCAAGCGTGTCCTGCTCGGCGACATGGGCGGCACCAGCTTCGACACCGGGATTATCAACGAGAACGAGCTACTGATCGACAAGAACCTGCAGCTGGGGCCGTTCATGACCGGCGTCAACCTCGTCGATGTGGTGTCCGTGGGAGCAGGAGGTGGCTCGATCGCCTGGGTGGGTGAGCGTGGTGTGCCGCAGGTCGGACCCCAGAGCGCCGGCTCGACGCCGGGGCCGGCGGCGCTCGACAAGGGCGGGGAGGAGCCGACGGTAACTGACGCGATGGTGACGATGGGCTTCATCGACCCGGAGCGCTACCTCGGCGGGCGCGTTGAGTTGAAGCCCGAGCTCGCGCGCCAGGCGCTCGACCGCGTTTTGGGCCAGCGCTTCGGATGGAGCACCGAGCAGGCCGCCGCCGCGGTCCATGACCTGGTGGTCGTCAACATGGCAAACGCAGTGCGGGAGGTCAGCGTCGAGAAGGGTTATGACCCGCGCGACTTCCTGTTCCTGGCCTACGGCGGGACACTGCCTCTGTTCGCCACCCAGATCGCCGACCGCCTTGGAATCTCGCGGATCGTGATCCCGATGAACAGCTCGGTGTTCTGCGCGCTCGGACTACTCTCCTCCGACTTCGTGCTGCGCTCGGACCAAGGCGTCGGCTGGGACCTCAGCAAGCCCGAAGATGTGAAGCGGGTCAACGAGATCGCCGAGCGGATGGTGCAGACCGCGCGCGGCGAGATGGCTGACGAGGGTTTCGGCGAGGGCGATCTGACGGTAGTCCGTACCGCCGACTTTCGCTTTCAGGGACAGGGCGACGAGCTCGAGATGCCGGTGCCCGATCGCGCCCTGACGGGGGACGACGCACAGTCGCTCGCCGACGACTTCCTGAAGCTGTACGAGCGCACCTACGGTCAGGGGACGGCCTGGAAGGGAGTCCCGACGATGCTCGTCAACTACAGCGTCACGGTGATCGGGCGCCAGCCGAGCCCTGCGCTCGAGCGCGCCTCGTTGAACGGCTCGAAGCCTGAAGACATGGTGCTGGCGACGCGCCAGGTGTACGTGCCGTCGCAGCAGCCAGTGGGCTGAGCTCAACATCTACGACGGCGGCCGCTGCACGCCGGGGTCGCGGGTCGAGGGCCCGGCGATCATCGACGAGAGCGACACCACCATCTACGTTCCGCCGGGGACGGTGGCGGAGCGTGACGCGTACATGAACTACGTCCTGCACCGATAGGGAGGCCGAGCAATGGCAACGCGCGACTACGACATCATCGCCGCGGAGGTCCACCGCAAGGCACTCGAGAACCTGACCCACGAGATGGCGATCACGCTCGTGCGCACCTCGGGCTCACCGATCGTGACCGAGGCCAAGGACTTCTCGACCTGCCTGCTCGACACCCGTCCGGAGCACCTCGGCTTCGCGGCCTATGTGCTCTTCCACATCGGCTCGTCGCTAGTCGGGACGCAGGTGATCGACAGCCTCGTGGTCGACGGGGACCTCCGGCCCGGCGACGGCTGGCTGGTCAACGATCCGCACACGGCCGGTGCGATGCATCAGGGAGATGTCAGCGTGATCATGCCGACCTTCTATGAGGATCAGCACCTAGGCTGGAGCTTCGCCAACATGCACGTGCTTGACGTCGGCGGCGTTGGCATCTCAGGCTACGCCCCCGGTGCGCGCGACGTCTATCAGGAGGGGCTCCGCTTCCCGCCGATCCGGATCATCCGTAACGGGGGCATCGATCTGGAGTGGGAGCACTTCATCGCCGCCAACGTGCGGGCTCCAGGCCCGGTGTTGAACGACATCCGCTCGATGATCGCGGCCAACAACACCGCAACGCGGAAGCTTGGCGAGATCGTCAAGGAGTTCGGGATCGAGCGACACCGCGAGTTCTGCGAGATCAACAAGGATCTCACCGAGCGGGTGCTCCGCGACCGCGTCTCGCGAATCCCCGACGGCGTCTATGAGGCGGTCGAGTGGAACGAGTTCGACGGCCACGATGGTCCCGACCAGCTGCTCGAGTTGCGCCTGCGCCTCGAGGTGGACGGAAGCGACATGAAGTTCAGCTACTCCGGCGTGCCGCAGGTGGACTCGTTCATCAATTCGACCACCGGCGCGATGTACGGGCAGACGATGACAGCCATCCTCACGACGCTCGCGTACGGTGATCTGCCGGTCAACGGCGGCATCTGGCGGCCGGTGCAGATCGATCTCGGTGAGCCTGGCACGATCGTCAACGCGCAGCCGCCGGCCCCGGTTTCAAACGCTCATTCCGAGGTGGGCATGCGCGCCTGCAAGCTGACCAAGCGGGTGCTCAATCAAGCGCTGTCGCTGAGCGAGGATCCGGTGCTTCGCGGCCGTGCGGCAGGCGAATGCCAGGAAGGCTTTCCCGCCAACGCCCTTTTCGGGAACAACCAGCACGGCGGGGTCTCGGTGATCTTCTACACCGACAACGCGACCGGCGCTGGCGGCGGCGCGCAGACGTTCATGGACGGCCAGGACTGCTACGGCCTGACCTGCATGTCCGGCTGCGGCCTGGCCGAGGTCGAGACGCACGAGGCACAGGATCCGGCGCTGTTCCTGTGGCGGCGGCTGGTGCCGAACTCGGGCGGACCGGGTCAGTTCCGCGGCGGGCAGTCGCTGGATCAGGCCTACGCAATCCACTACAGCGACGGGATGGCCGGCCCCGGTTTCAACGCCTGCGCGGAGGTCCCGCCGCAGGGCTTCGGCGGCGGCTATCCGGCATCCGGAGGCAATTGGCATCCGGTTCGCAACACCAACATCTCCGAGCTGCTCGAGCAGCGCATACTGCCGACGCGCGACCGGCTGGAGGGCGACCACGAACGCGCGCGAAACAAGGTCACGCACCTGGTGCTCGGGCGCGACGACGTGTTCGTGGCAACGAGCGGCGGCGGAGGCGGGCTCGGCGATCCGCTGCTGCGCGATCCTGAGGCCGTGCTCGCGGACCTCAACGCCGGTTACGTGACGCCAGGGCATGCCCGGGCGGTCTACGGCGTGGTGACCGACGGCGAGCAGCTCGACGCGAAAGCGACTGATGCCCAGCGAGCGAACATACGCCGTGAGCGGATCGGTCGTGACCCCGAGCATGAGCTGCGCCAACCGGCCGATCCGGGGGTAGCGGTTGTCCGCGACGAAGGCGAGTGGAAGTGCGGCTCATGCGGAACGGGTCTCGGTTCCACCGATGAGAATTGGCGCGAGAGAGCGATGCTGGTCGAGGAGCCGATCACAGACCATTATGCGAAAGTGGAGATGTACGTCAGGTCCCGAAACGAGGACCCGGCTGTCATGTTGCGCCAGCACTTTTGCCCGTCGTGCGCAGCCTCTCTGGGAGTCGACTTGGCGACCGCGGGACTCGAGCCGCTTCCCGCCCCAAGCCGCGCCGGCGCCGCGCTTGCAAGCTAGACCGACTGTTCGGTACATTTAACACGTCGGTTCGCGCTCGCTGGCCGCCGGGTCGCGGGCGCTGAGAGGAGAGACAGTTGATGCGCCGGAGCCAGCCGGGCCGATGAGCATCGCGGCAGCGCCAGCCCAGAGTTGGCAGGGCGACGATGGGTCGCTCCACAAAGGAGCTGCCACCGAAATCAGACTCGGGCCCGCGCGCCCGAAGCTCGCGGCGCTGATCCGCCAAGCGCGGGTCGTCCTCGGTGCCGATGTGTTGCTCGTCGAGCAGCGCGGCGACGATGGCTCGCAATCCCTATTTGAGGCCGGCGGGGCAACGCCGGACATCGCAATCGGCATCCACTGTGCGCTCGTGGAGCTCGGCTCGATGGGCGACAGCGCCGAATCGCTCAACCTACGCCGGCTGGCGGAGCTGGGCTCAGAAAGCGCGGGGCTCCTGGCTACTCACGGATTCTCAGCCGCGATCGGCATCGGGCTGACGCTCGAGGGCCGCCGCGTGGGCACGATGTACGCAGTCAAACGTGAGACAGGGTGCTTTCGCGACGAGCGTCTGTTCGCCGTGTTCGCGAGACAGACCGCGCTCGCGATCGGGCATGGGAGCTCCGAGTGCCTGCAGGTCTCGGTCGTGGAGCAGTCCCGTGCGCTGGAGGCGCTTGACATGGTCGCGCTGTCCGCAGGCGGTTTCGAAGAGCTCCTCGCGGCAATCCAGTCGCGCGTGAGCGCGTTCATCGGCGCACAGCAGACGGGTCTCATGGTCTGGGACGAGAAGCGCGAGCTGCTTCAGATGGTCGCCGGCTCTTTCGGCGTCAGCGAGGAGATGGCCGCCTCCTACCAGATACGGGTGTCTGACCGCCGGAGCAATGCAGCCAGGGTCTTCAAGACGCGTCATCCGTATCTTTCGAACGACGCTCTGAGCGATCCGGGAATCCTTCAGGACTGGGTCACTGCGTTCGGAATCGAGCGCATCATTTCGCTCCCGCTGGTGCTCTCAGACCGTGCCGTGGGGGTCCTGCACCTCATCAACAAGGCGACGGACTTCACGGTCGAAGATGTCGAGCGTGCCGAGACCTTCGCCAGTCGGATCGCATCGACGGTCGAGACGGCCAGCACCCTCTTCCGTCTCCGCGGGCGAAGTCAGCTCGAGGGGGTGCTCGCCCAGGTCGCGGTCGCGATCGCCGCGGGTAAGAACATCCAGGACTTCCTGCTGCCGACGCTCGACGAGCTCCGGAAGGCGACGGACGCGAGCATGCTTGCGATCGTGCCGGAGGGCTCCTCACCGCTCGTGTCGCCTCGGCACTCCGAGCACGACGCGCTCGAGCGGATCGTGCTGCACGAGGCGGCCGGGATGCCGGGCATCCGGGCTTATGTCGTCGGACCGCTGAAGGTCGGTGACCCGGGGTGGGCGGCATTTCACGCCCCGATCCAGCTCGGGCGCCAGCGGATCGGTACGCTCAGCGCGCTGCGGGTGCGTGGCGAGCCCTTCACCCAGGATGAGCGCGACGCATTGATGCGGCTCGCGAATCTGGCGGCGCTTGCCGCGGCCTCCGAGCGCTACCAGCAACAGCGTGCTGAGCTCGCGCGCTTGCAAGAGCGCCAGCGGATCGCCGATGACCTCCACGACGACGTCGCACAGATCCTGTTCGGCGTCCAGCTGCAGCTAGACGAGCTGCTCGACAACCCCGACGTAGACGGCGACATAGCGGAGTCAATAGTCCGAGCGCGTGGACTGCTGATCCGGGGCGATACCGCGATCCGGACCGTGATCCGCCGCCTCTCACACCCGGTTCACGCCGACCTTCCACAGCGGCTGACCACGCTCGTCTCCGGCTTCGAGAGCGAGTTCTCGCTCCCCACGCATCTCGATCTCTCGAGCGACGCCGGAAGAGCGTCCAAGGAGATTGGCAAGCCGCTGGCTGACGTGCTGATCAAGGTCGCGCGCGAGGCGCTTGCCAACGCCGCCAAGCACGCCGGGCCCTGTCGCTTGGAGGTGAGCCTGCGGATCAACCGGCGCGGACGGTTGATGCTCACTGTCGTGGACGATGGACTCGGGATCCCGCTGCGGGCGATCGCCCGCGGGAACGGGCACGGGCTCGCCTCGCTGCGCCGCAGCGTGCTCCTGCATGGCGGGAGCCTGCGCTGCCACCGGGGACCTGCCGGGGGCATGAAGGTCACCGCCAGCGTGCCGCTCTAGCCCGCCGAAGCTGCCTGGGTCGTCAGCATCCCGATGCTCGCGAGCCGCTCGCCGAGGGCGCGTACGACCTCGAGCTGCTTTGCCTGGCCGAGGATGAACATCACGCCGGTCCAGCCGTCCTGCTCGAGTGCTGAGAGTGTCCGAGCCCAGCGCTCCTCCGAGCCCCATACGCAAAGCGTGTCGATCAGGAAATCGGCCAGCCGGGGGGAGACCACCTCGACGTTACGCGGGCGCGAGCTATCGGCGTGGAACGCATAGTCGTACGCCTCGCGCATCTTGCGCACGTCCTCCTGGATCTCCGGGGGCACCCCACGCTCCGTCAGGTCGCCGCGCATCGCGCGATTTGCCATCGCGACGACCATCGCGCCCAGGTCGTCGCTCACGGCCTGGTGCGTCTCAGCGAGCGACACGGTCGGCGCGATCCACGCCTCCTGGCGCTCCTGCCTGCGGCCCGCGTTGAGCCGGCGGCGCCGGACGCCGGGATCCATCGTTCCGCCGTACAGGAGCCCGTCGCCAACCCGGCCGGCCAGCTCCGCTGCCCGCGGACCGTCGGCCGCGACGAAGATCTGGGGAGCCTCGCGTGGCAGGCCCGTCGGCGGGATCACCGAGTTCCACAGCTCGCCGCCCACGCCGCGCCAGTAGCCGCGAATTGCCTCGATCGCCTGACCGAGCTGATCGACGGTTGCCGGCCTGAGCCCGAGGCCCCGGGCGGCGCTGTTCCCGGTGGCGAGCGTGCCGACTGCGCGCCCGGCGGTGAACTCGTTGAGCGTCGCCAGCAGGTTTCCGATGATCACCGGATGGCGCGCGACGACGTGGGATGCCATCGGCCCCACGCGCAGCGTGCTCGTGGCTCGGGCTGCCTCGAGCTGGTGCAGGTAGGACTCCTCGTAGACGGTCGGTGAGTCGGCGATCCCCATCCAGGAGAAGCCGAGCTCCTCGCCCAGCCGTGCGGCCGCACGGGTCTCCTCGAGATCGCGCGGCAGCAGCATGAATCCGAAGTGCATCTCAGATCGCCACGTGGGGATCGACCGCGTACCGGGTGAAGTGGCGGGCGAAGTTGGCGGCGTCGGCGGCTGTGTCGGCGAACTCGGGGCTGTCGTGCATGAACTCGAAGTCCTCCTTCGAGTCGAATCGGAACAGCACGAAGCCGTCGATCTCCTGATCGAGGACGCCGTCGGACTCGTCCACCGGCCAGAGCTCGTAGCTGCGCATCCTGGGCATTCGCATCGCGATCGGCTTGTGCACATTCATCCAATAGTCGACGAACGCCTCGTGGTCCATCCCCTCTTTGCGGTACAGCGCGTAGACGACGGTGTACATGTCTCATAGCGTCCCGCCTGGGGCCAGCCGGGGCGACTGTCGGATCGGCCAGTTGCGGGTAACGGCGTCGGTAGGGAGAGTCGCGGAGGCTCGCCATGACCGACATGACCGTCCAGTACGTAGGCGATCCTGGGGACCCGACCTCGCTTCCCGCAGTCCTGCGGGCGCGGGCCGAGCTCACTCCTGACGAACCGTTTCTGACCTTCGAGGACCGGCGGCGCACCTACGCCCAGGCGCTCGCCGCCGCCGAGCAGACGGCTGCAGCGCTGGCGTCGCTCGGGGTTGGCCGCGGGGACAAGGTCGCAACCTTCCTCCCCAACTGCACCGAGATCCTCGATCTGTGGTTCGGCTCGTCGCTGCTCGGGGCCGTGTTCGTGCCGGTTAACACGGGGCTCAAAGGAGACGGTCTGCGCTACATCGTCGAGCACAGCGAGGCGGCGTTCGTGGCCGCAGATGCACCGCTGCTCGACACGCTCCACGCCGCGCTGCCCACCGGCAGCGGTCCGCAGCACCGCTTCGTGCGGGGCGAGGGTGCGTCCGATGGCTACGGCGATCTTGGCGAGCTGCTGACAGGCAACCACGCGACGGCCGAGCTGCCCGAGGTCAAGCCTGAGGAGCTCGCGTCGATCCTGTACACGTCCGGGACGACCGGGCTGCCCAAGGGTGTCATGAACTGCCACAACTCCTACCCCACGGCCGGGTACGAGTTCACGCAGCGGTACGTGCTTGCGCGCGAGGATGACGTCCTGTACACGAGCCTGCCGCTGTTTCACATCAATGCGCAGTCGTTGTCGACTGTCGGTTCGCTTGTCTCCGGCCGGCCCGTGGTGATCGCGCCGCGGTTCTCGGCGTCGCGCTTCTTCGACGACCTGCGTGCCCACGATGTGACTGTCTTCAACTACATCGGCGCGATGCTGACGATGCTCTACAAGCAGCCCGAGCGGGAGGACGACACCGAGCACCGCGTACGGCTGACCGTCGGCGGCGCCGCGCCGGCCGAGATCTGGGAGGCGTTCGAGCAGCGCTTCGGGCTTTCGATCCTCGAGATCTACGGCCTCACCGAGACCGCCACCTTCTGCCTCGGCAGCCCGCCCGACGACATCAGAGTCGGCAAGCTCGGCAGGCCGGTCGGCTGGTCGGAGGTGCGGATCGAGCGCCCCGACGGCGACGAGGCCCCGGACGGCGAGCCGGGGGAGATCGCGATCCGAAGCAAACGCCCGCACACCCTGTTCCTCGGCTACTACAAGAACGACGAGGCGACGGACAACGCGATGGCGGGCGGGTGGTTTCACTCCGGCGACCGCGGTCGCCGCGATCCCGATGGTTACTTCGTTTTCATCGACCGCCTCAAGGACAGTATCCGCCGGCGCGGGGAGAACATCTCCTCCTACGAGATCGAGCGGATCGTCAACTCGCACCCCCTCGTCGCCGAGAGCGCCGCTGTGGGTGTCCCATCCGACCTCGGCGAGGAAGAGGTGATGATCGTCGTCGTCGCCAAGGGCGAGGCTCTTGAGAACGGGGAGCTCGTCGAGTTCTGCCGGGAGCGGATGGCTGACTTCATGGTCCCGCGCTATGTCCGCCTGAAGACCGAGCTCCCGAAGACGGCGACACAGCGGGTCCAGAAGTTCAAGCTCCGAGAGCAGGGCGTCGAGGACGCCTGGGATCGTGCGGCGCAGACCGAGGTCTCGCGATGACGGCTGTCTGGATCTCGGGGCTCGGCGTCGCCCAGCCGGGCACGGGCGAGCGCCTCTCGCACGCGGAGCTGCTGTACCGCGCGACTCGCGGCGCACTCGATGACGCCGGGCTCGAGCGCGAGGCGATCACCGCCGCGGTCACGAGCACCTACGACTACGTCGAGGGCCGGCCGCTGTCGAACCAGTTCACGCTCGACTCCATCGGTGGCGTGATGAAGCCGTGCGACCTGCGGCTCGGCGACGACGGGCTGCACGGTCTCGCCGCCGGCGTAGTCTCCGCGCTCTCTGACCCGGGCGGCGTGGTCGTGGTCGCTTCAGTGCTCATGGGCGCGAGCGAGCACGGACAGGAGACGGTCTGGGCCGTCGAGGAGCTCGGCTACGAGCCCGTCTACACCCGACCGGTGATCGCCGGGCTCCCGTGGTCAGAAACACTCGGGTTCGCGCTCCGCGCCCGGCAATACCTTGAGCGCTCAGGTGGCGAGGAGGAGGACCTCGCCCGGCTCGTCAGCCGTCGCAGCTCGCACAACGGCGCGAGTCGCAGCGCGGAGGAGATTCTCGGCTCGCCGCGGGTAGCCGGGCCGCTGCACGAGCTGCACCGGGCTCCGCCGGCCGATCTCGCCGCCACCATGATCCTTTCGACCGAGCCGCCGGGTGGCCGCAGGCGGGCGGAGATCAAGGGCGTCGGGTGGGCGGTCGTCGAGGCGCTGCTGAGCCATCGTGACCTCGGCACGGACGAGCCGACCGCAGCCGCCGCGAAGGCCGCATACGCACGCGCCGGAATCGACAATCCGGGCAGCCAGATCGACAGGGCGGAGGCCTACAACGCCTACGGGATCGACGAGGTGCTCACGTGCGAAGCGCTCGGGCTCGTGCCGAAAGGCGAGGGGCTCGCCGCCTTGGCGGAGTCCACGGTCGTCAACCCAACCGGCGGCGCGCAGGCGCAGGGGTTCGCCAAGGGACCAACGGGGCTCGCCCAGGTCGCGCGGGCGATCGAGGAGATGCAAGGCGGCACGCTCGTCGCCCAGGGCTGGACAGGCAGCGTTGGGTGCTCCTCGGCAGTGGCTGTGATCGAAGTGGACGGATGAGCGCCGCCAACGGCAGACGGCGGGTCGGCGTGCTGTCGGTGGGGATGATGCCGTTCGCGCGCGTGCGCCCCGAGGACACGCAGGAAATGGTCTATCAGGTCACCCGCGAGGCGCTCGAGCGCGCAAAGCTCCGCCGGGATGATCTTGACGCGGTGATCATGGGATCGGCGGTCGACCCGTTCTCCGGGATCAACGAGTCGGACAAGTTCCTCGTCGCCGGCAGCGGCTCGATTGGCAAGCCGTTCATGCGCAACGCGACCAGCGGCTCGACCGCGACCTCGACGCCGACGCTCGCCTACGAGGTCGTCGCGTCGGGACTGGCAGAGATCGCCCTCTGCGTCTGCTACGAGAAGATGAGCGAGAACGAGAACTCGCAGAAGGTCTTCAACTACGTCTACGACCCCGCGTTCGTGCGACCCGTAGGGCTGAACGTACCGATCCAATGCGGACTCGAGGCGCGGGCCTACCTGCACCGGTACGGCATCACCGAGGAGGAGATGGCGCTGGTGTCCGTCAAGAACCTCGGTAACGCGAAGGCCAATCCGTATGCCCAGAGGGGGCGGGACGTGACCGTCGAGGAGGTGCTCGAGTCGCCGTACATCTCGTGGCCGGTGAAGATCCTCGACACGAGCCCCGTCTCGGATGGCGCCCGGGCAGCCATCTTCGCTTCGGAGCGCGTGATGCGAGAGCTCGACGACGATCCCGTGTGGGTCCGCGGCGTCGGGCGGGGCGCCGATTCGTACTGGTACATGGGACGTCGCAACAAGGATCTGGGCCGGCTCGACTACGCCTATCTCGGCGCGCGGTTGGCATACGAGATGGCCGGGATCAGGGAGCCCTCGAAGGAGATCCATTACGCCGAGCCCTACGATCCGTTCACCTACAAGGAGATGCAGCACACCGAGGCGCTCGGCCTGTGCGAGGAGGGCGGCGCTGGACGCTTCGTACGCGAAGGCACCGCGGCGCGTGACGGCGAGTTGCCAGTGAACGCGTCGGGTGGGCTGCTCGGAGAGGGCAATCCAATCGGCGCCGGGATGTCCCGCTTCAACTGGTGCTGGCTACAGATCAAGGGCGAGGCCGGCGACTGCCAGGTCAGCCGTCAGGTCGACACCGCAGCCTGCACCGGATGGGGCGGCATGTATCAGTACAACGCGACGATCGTGCTCGGGCGCGACACCTGAGCGCCGGAGAGGAGCCGACGTGGAAGCAGGCAAGACAAAGCAGTTCGAGGAGGTCGGCGTCACGATCGACGGCAGGGTCGAGGTCACCTACAAATGGTCGGCCGGCGTCGCCGGAAGCAGGTTCTTCGAGGAGCTGCGGGACAACGGGCGGATCATGGGAACCCACTGCCCGCAGTGTCAGCGCGTACTCGTTCCGCCGCGGATCTTCTGCGAGGAGTGCTTCGTCGACACCGACCAGTGGGTAGAGGTCTCGCCGCGCGGAGTGATCCTGACCTACGCGGAGTCGTACTTCGGGCTCCAGGGTCAGCGGCTCGAGGAGCCCTGGTATGTCGGGATCGTCCGCCTCGAGGGATCAGACGGGGGGCTATTCCACAGGCTCGTGGCCGGCGAGAAGCCGATCGAGATCGGCGGCACCGCCGAGGCCGTGTTCGCCGAGGAGCGCACCGGCAACATCCTCGATATCGAGCACTTCCGGACCGTGGGGTGAGCGCCGAACCGGTGTCTGACGAGCTCGTCCGCCTCGAGGTGCACGGCGCGGTGACCCACGTCGTGTTCGCCTCGCCACCGGTCAACGCTCTCTCCCACCGCTTCCTCGATGAGTTCGATGCAGCGCTTGACGCGATCCCGGAGACGACTCGCGCGGTTGTCGTCCGCAGCGAGGTGCCGCGCGTGTTCCTGGCCGGCGCGGACCTCGATTTTCTGGCGCACGGCGACCCGGAAGCATTCCGGGCGTACGTGGGCTCCGTCCAGCGGGTGTTCACGCGCTTCGAGCGGATGCGGTGGCCGTCGATCGCTGCGATCGACGGCGCCTGCCTGGGCGGCGGCCTCGAGCTGGCGCTCGCCTGTGACATTCGGGTGGCGGCTCAGTCCGCGAAGCTCGGGTTGCCAGAGGTGACGCTCGGCATCCTGCCCGGCGCCGGCGGTCCGGAGCGACTCGTGCGCGCGGTGGGGCAGGGGGTGGCCCGTGACCTTGTCCTGACGGGCCGGCGGATCGACGGCCGCGAAGCGCTTGCGTTCGGGATCGTGAGCCGGCTGGCGGAGGACGGCCAGGCCGCAGATGTCGCCGGTGAGCTCGCCGGCGCGCTGGCGGCGGGAGCGACCGAGGCAATTCAAGCCGCAAAGTGGCTGACCGTGCAGGCCTCGGACCGGGAGCTGGAAGCCGCGCTCGAGGACGAGCAGCGTGCCTGGCTCGAAGTCAGAGCCTCGGCGAATGCGCAGGAAGGGCTCGAAGCCTTCCTGGAGAAGCGACCTGCGAGTTTCCGGTAGGTCGAGGTATGAGGAGGTTGACAGTGAACGGATGGATCCTTCCGAGTCTTGCTTACGTCGTGCTGCTGGGCGGCCTGGGTGTGACCGTCAGGTTCGCGCTCCGTGGACTGTCGTGGCAGAGCCTGGTGGTCTTGACCGCGAGCGCCTACTTCATCGTGGCGATCGTGTTGCTGTTGATAGGGACGCCGCTGCGTCTGCCGCGGGGACTTCCGGGCGGGATGGCGGTCCTCTCGGCGTTCATCCCACCGCTCGGCGTGATGGCGCTCTACCTCGCGCTCGACCGGGGAATGGCGAGCAAGGTGACCCCGCTGACGACCGCCTACCCGTTCATCACTGTGTTCCTGGCCGCCCTGTTCCTGTCGGAGGCGCTGACGTTGCAGGTGCTGCTGGGCTCGGCGCTGATCGTGACCGGAGCGGTCGTGATCAGCGTGTGAAGCGCAGCTATGGCGCTCGAACCTCTTCCGGCTGAGGTCCCTGAGCGGACGGTTCGCGCGCTCCTGCTGAGAAACCTCCGTGAGCGCCCGAACGCTACCGCTCTGGTCGCCCCGTCGCATCTGAGGCCCGAGGCTCGCCTCACCTGGAAGGAGCTCGCGGAGCGCAGCGGGGGTCTGGCCGGTGCGCTGCTCGAGCGGGGCGTCACGCCCGGCAGCCGGGTCGCCCAGCTCGTCGACCCGGCAGGCACCGCCGAGGCGCACGTCATCTACCATGCCGCGCACCAGCTGGGCGCGATCAACGTGCCGCTGAACGTTCGCTATGTCGAGCGCGAGCTGGCATGGGTGTTCCGGTTCACAGAGCCGCGGGCGTTGGTCTTCAGTCCTCGGTTCGCACCGGTGCTCGAGCGTCTACGCGAGGTACTGCCGGCCGAAGTGTTGCTGCTCGAATGCGGCGAGAGCTTCGAGGGATGCTGCGAGTCCGCGGCTCCCGCATCCGAGCCGCGTCTCGCAGAGGCGGACGACGCCGATTGGATCTTCACCTCCGGGACCACCGGCAATCCGAAGGCCGTCGCGCTCACCCATGCCAACTCGGTCGCCTGCGGCTACCAGGCGCAGCGGCTGTGGGGTGTCGAGTCGGGTTCCATCTACCAATCGTTCGCTCCCTTCTTCACCAGCACCGGCTGCCACACCAACCTGCTCGGCTGTCTGGCGGCGGGGTGCACCTACGTCGTCGAGACCGAGTTCGACGCGCTCGAGACGCTCCGGCGCGTCGAGCGCCGCCGGACGACCTCGATCTTCCTGATTTCGGGTGTGATTCAGTTGATGCTCGATCGTCTCGGCAGCGACGGGCTCACGCGAGACTTTGATCTGAGCTCCCTGAGGCGGATCGCCTACGGCGGCCAAGCGATGGCTCGCAGCTTCTACGGGCGGGTGCTCGAGGCGTTCGAGCAGCGCCTGGGAATCGAGATGGTCCATCTCTGGGGCCTGACGGAGGGCGGGACCGCGGGAACTCTGCTGCCGCCCGAGCTCCACGCCGAGGCGGTTCGCCGAGCGAGCGACCATGGCCTCTCGATCGGCACCGAAGGCTTCAACCGATGGGTCCGCTTCGGGGTGATCGGCGAGAGCGGCGAGAACACTGCTGCCGGTGAAGTCGGCGAGCTATGCCTCCGGGGTCCGTCTGTCATGGACCGCTACGTGAACGAGCCGGAGGCGACGCACGAGGCCCTGCGCGACGGCTGGCTTCACACCGGCGATATGGGCCTGATCGACGAGGATGGCTTCGTTTACTTCGTCGACCGACGCAAGCAGATGATCCGCCGCGGCGGCCTGAACATCTCCTCGGCGGAGGTCGAGGCCGTGATCATGGAGCACCCCGGCGTGTTGGAGGTCGCGGTCGTTCCCCGCCCGAACCCGATCCTCGAGCAGGAAGTGAAAGCGGTCCTCGTCGCGAAAGAGGCCTGGGTTCCGAGCGCGAAGGAGATCATTGCGTTCTGCCGCGAGCGCCTGGCCGACTACAAGGTCCCCGTGGAGGTCGTCTTCATCAAGGCGCTTCCGCGGAATGCGATGAACCGTGTCATCAAGCATCAGCTGCATGGCGCGAGTGCCGAGAGACGGACACAGTCACTCGACTGACTGGCGACTTCGCCAGTTGCAGCGCACGCAGGCTTGTCAGAACCTCCGTCGATGGCGCAGGCTAGGTCGATCGTCATCACCGGCGCCGCGGGCGCCCTCGGGCGTGCGCTGGCGCGGCGCCTCGGTCAGCAGCAGTCCGTCGGGCTGCTGCTGACCGATATCGACGAGGCCGGCCTCGAGCGGACGGCGGTGGAGCTCGAGGGCATTCCAGCCGAGGTGGTGACGATGCCGGCGGACATCGGAGAGCAGCGCGCGCTCGACGCCCTCGTGGCGGAGGCGGTCGAGCGATTCGGAGGTCTCGACGTGATGATCAACAACGCCGGGCTGCTGTCGCCGAATGCACGGATCCACAACCTCTCAGACGAGGACTGGGAGCGCGCCTTCCGGGTGAACGTGATGGGAGCCGTGCACGGGATCAAGGCGGCGATCGCGCCAATGCGCGAGCGGGGCGGCGGCTCCATCATCAACACCGCTTCGATCGCGGGGGTAACCGCATGGAGCCACTCCGCGCCGTACGGCGCGACGAAGGCCGCGGTGATCCACTTGACGAGGATGGCGGCGATCGAATACGCCCGCGACCGCATTCGTGTCAACTGCGTGTGCCCCGGCTCGTTCCGCTCCGCGATGCAGGCGGAGGTTCCGGAGGCGGCGATGGAGGCGATCGCGAAACGGCACCCGCTGGGACTCGGCACCGCGGACGATCTCGCCGGTGCGTACGCATATCTGGCCAGCGACGCGTCGAGGTGGACGACCGGGGCGGCGCTCCACGTCGACGGCGGCTACAGCCTGCCATGACTGCCACCGTCACCAACGCGACACCGACGGTCGCGCTCGTCACAATCGATCGGCCGCCGGTCAACGCGCTCGATGCGGCCGCGTATGAGGCCGCGGCGTCAGCTCTGCAACGGGCCGGCGACGATCCCACAGTCGGGGCGATCGTGCTCGCCGGTGCCGGAAGCCGAGCGTTCTCGGCCGGCACCGATCTGAGCGCGCTCGAGGACGGCGAGAGCTACGGGCCCACCGCCGACTCGGCGCTGCGGTTCTTCGAGACGCTGGCGCAGTCGCCAAAGCCGATTGTCGGTGCGGTGAACGGTCCCGCGGTCGGAGCGGGAGCGATGATCGCCGCGGAATGCGATGTGCTCGTGGCGGTCAAGGGCAGCTACTTCTCGATCCCCGAGCTCACGCGAGGCTATGTCGGCGCCGGCAGCCACATCAAGCGGCTCGCCCCCTACTTCAAGACGATCAGAATGATGCTGCTCGGTGAGCGTCTGACCGCCGCGGAGGCCGGGAGGCTCGGCACCGTCGCGCGGGTCGTGGCGAGGGAGCGGCTGCTCGAGGTCGCAGTCGAGATCGGCGAGCGGCTGGCAGCGCTGAACCCGGGCGCCGTTCGCGAGGCGCGCTCGATCTTCCGCCGGCCAGAGGGGGAGCTGGCGCTTGAGGGCTACCGCGCCGAGCTCGACACGATGCGGGCAATGATCGGCGCGGAGGGAGCGCTGCAGCCCAGGTGCGCTGATGGCCGGCAGTGAACCGCCGCAGGCCGCGCTCGTGGGTCTTCCACCTCGCGATGCGCGTCGACGATCCGCCTCGAGCTCTGGTAGAGGTACCGACCGTTCGGTACCTCTACCAGATACCGACCGTTCGGTATGCTTCAGCGATGCTGAGATTTTCGAGCCTGGCCGGGTAATCGCGTGAGCGTGCGCGACCCGGACGTGACCCGAAGAGCGCTCGTCGAGGCCGCGCTCGGGCTGTTCGAGAAATATGGCTACGCGGCCGCCTCGGTGCAGCGGATCGTCGATGACGCCGGCGTGACGAAGGGCGCCTTCTACCACCATTTCGCCAGCAAGGACGATCTCCTCCGCGAGATCCACGACGAGTTCCTGACAGAGCAATTCGACCGCGCAAAGGCGATCGCCGAGAGCGAGTTGCCGCCCGAGGAGTCGCTACGGCGGTTGATCGTCGAGGCGCTGATGGAGCCGATGGGGATCTACGGTCGCGAGATCGCGGTGTTCATCCAGGAGTATCGCTTCCTCGAGCGGCAGATCTTCGACGAGATCAGGGTCAAGCGCGACGAGTACGAGCGCTGCTTCGTCGTGGTGGTGCAGCGTGGCATGGATGAAGGCGTGTTCCGCGCCGTCGGTCCCGCCCGGATCGTGGCCTTTGGGGTGATCGGAATGTGCGCGTGGGCCTACACGTGGCTCGATGCCCGCGGCACGCTCTCGGCCCGGGAAATCGGCGAGATCTACGCGGAGATGGTCGTCTCGGGGCTACGGGACGGGATCCCGGTTGGGGAACGGGTTATGTCGTTGAAGGAAGTTGCAACTACTCATGAGCGCTGACTCGATCCAGTCCGCAGAGCAGGAGCTGTTTCGCGACGCTCTGGCGGTTGCGAACATCCCGACGCTGATCCCGGTACTCGTGCAGCTGACCGGCGATCAGCGCTGGCTCGAGGAGCCATACCTTCCGGAGCGCAACCGCGGGCTCGATGACAACGCGAGCGGGGGTTTGCCCGAGCAGATTCAGGAGGAGATTCGGGCCGCGGCGCTCGAGGCGATCCTCGCCTGGCGCGCCGGGAAGCCGGTCGCGGCCGAGCGGCCGAGCGACGAACAGCTCGTGCGGATGCTGGGCGCGTCGATGGGCGAGGAGGTGCCGCTCGAGTACGGCCCGCTGATCGCCGCCGAGCTCGGAATCGGCGGACACCCGCTGACCCGTCGGCGAGTGCGCGCGGCCGGTGACTTCAAGGTCCTGATCGTCGGCGCCGGCGCATCCGGGATCGCCGCTGCCGTGAAGCTGGAGGACGCCGGGATCCCGTACACGATCGTCGAGCAGCACGATGCGGTGGGCGGCACGTGGCTCGAGAACCAGTATCCCGGCTGCGGTGTCGACACGCCGAGCGCGCTGTACTCGTTCTCGTTCGCGCCCCAGGATTGGACGCGGTACTTCGCGCTGCGGGACGAGCTCAAGGCCTACTTCGAGGAAGTGGTCGCCAACCGCGGCCTGAAGGACCGGATACGTTTCAACACTGAGGCGGTGTCGGCGCGATTCGAGCCTGACAGGCAGAGCTGGGCCGTCGATCTCCGAACTCCCGACGGCACGATCGAGACGGTGGCTGCAAACATCCTGATGACCGCCGTCGGCGCCTTCCGCAAGCCGAAGATGCCCTCGATTCCAGGTCTCGAGCGCTTCGAGGGTCCGGTAATGCATACGGCGCGGTGGCCCCAGGACCTCGACCTGACCGGACGCCGCGTCGCGGTGATCGGCAATGGCGCGAGCGCGATGCAGCTCGTCCCCGCGATCGCGGACGAGGTCTCTTCGCTGACCGTGTTCCAGCGCGCCCCGCAGTGGGCGGCACCGTTCGAGGCGTTTCACCTGCAGGTCCCCGAACCGGTGCGCTTCCTGTCTCGCGAGATCCCGCTCTACCGAGCCTGGTACCGGGTTCGAAGCGGGTGGACGTTCAACGACCGGATCCACGCCGCGCTCCAGAAGGACCCCGAATGGCCCCACCCCGAAAGCTCGCTGAACAGGATCAACGACGCTCACCGGAAGTTCTTCGTCCGCTACATCAGCGAGCAGCTCGGCGACCGCCAGGACCTGATGGACGCAGTGGTGCCGGACTACCCGCCGTACGGCAAGCGGATCCTCCTCGACAACGGCTGGTACCGCACGCTGACCCGCGACCATGTGCGGCTGATCTCAGAGCCGATCGACGAGGTTCTGCCGACCGCGATCCGCACCCGTTCGGGCGAGGAGATCGACGTCGACGTGGTGGTCTGCGCGAGTGGCTTCGACGTCGTCCGCTTTCTCAACTCGATCGAAATCCACGGCCGCGACGGCCGGTCGCTTCGTGAGGTCTGGGAGGACGACAACGCGCGCGCGTACCTTGGGACCGCCGTACCGGGCTTCCCGAACCTGTTCATGGTCTACGGTCCCAACACGCAGGCGGGGCACGGCGGCAGCCTGCTGGGCATGACCGAGAGCCAGCTCGACTACATCGTCGACTTTCTGGGCCAGATGGTTGCCCGCGGGATCTGCGCGGCCGAGGTCCGGCCGGAGGTCTACGAGGAATACAACGCCCGTGTGGACCGCGCGCACGAGCAGATGGTCTGGACACACCCGGGGATGTCGACGTACTACCGCAACTCCCGCGGCCGGGTGGTGGTGAACACGCCTTGGCGGATCGTCGATTACTGGCATATGACACGCGAGGCTGATCTGAGCGACTACGTGACCGACCCCGCGGTCGGCTCGCGCGCCGCGGCCTGAGCAACGCGCGTGCTGCCGCTCGATGCGAACTTCGGGCAGCGCGGCGTAGCCGCCGCGGCCGACGAGGCCGCCGAGCTCGAACGAGCTGGATTTGACGGCCTGTGGACGCTCGAGCAGATCCACGATCCGTTTCTGCCGATCGCCACGGCCAGCACCGCGACCGAGCGCTGCATCCTGGGAACCGGGATCGCGGTGGCGCTCGCGCGCAGTCCGATGACCGTCGCGCTCCAGAGCCACGACCTCCACGCCGCCTCCGGGGGCCGGTTCGTGCTCGGCCTCGGATCGCAGGTGAAGCCCCATATCGAGCGCCGCTTCAGCATGCCATGGTCGCGTCCGGCAGCGCGAATGCGTGAGTACGTGCAGGCTCTGCGGGCGATCTGGAGCGCGTGGAACGATGGTCGGCCGCTCGACTTCCGCGGCGAGTTCTACAAACACACGCTGATGACGCCGGCGTTCTCCCCGCACCCGAGCTCGCACGGTCCTCCGCCCGTGTACCTCGCCGCGGTGGGCGAGACGATGGTCAAGGTGGCCGACGAGGTAGCTGACGGGCTGCTCTGCCATCCACTGCTCACGCCCGGCTATCTCAAAGGCACGATCATCCCGGCGATCAAGCGACGCAAAGCCGGCGATGCGGGTGAATTTACGCTGTCGGCCTCGGTTCTGGTGGCGAGCGGCAGCGTTGAGCAGGAGCTCGAATCGGCGATCGAAGCGGTCCGCCGCCAGATCGCCTTCTATGGCTCGACCCCGGCCTACGCCCAGGTGCTAGCCGACGCGGGGCGTTCCGAGCTGCACGGCGAGCTTCACCGGCTCTCGCGGGAAGGGCAGTGGGACGCGATGACGGCGACGGTCGACGACGAAACGCTCGCGCTGTTTGCCGTCGTCGGACGCCCGGAGGAGGTCCGCGTCGCGATCGAGGAGCGCTACGGGACGCTCGCGGACCGCGTGACCCTGTCGACGCCGTATCCGATCTCAGTGCAGACGCTGACCGCGATCGCCGGCGCCTAGGGCTTCGCGGAACGACCGCTGGGACTCAGGCGACGGGTTCGACCAGCACCTTGCCGATCGCGCCGCCCTCGACGGCGTCGTGCGCGTCGGCAATTCGCTCGAGCTCGAAGCGATGCAGTGGCAGCTCGCTGAGCGCTCCGTCGGCCAGCGCCCGTGAGACACCGTCGACCGCGTCGTGCAGCGCCGGCCGTGGGATCGTGTAGATGAGCACCGCGCGCAGGACAACGTTGCGCGACATGAACAGCCCGAGGTCCAACGACGTCGGGACGCCGGCGGTCGCGTACGCGGCGATCGCCGCGTTGGGTGCCGCGACGGCTGCGGCCAGGCCAACATTCTCGTGCAGGGCCACCTCGACGATCCGGTCCACGCCATCCGCCGCCAGCTCCCGGACGCGCGTCGCTACGTCCTCGGCCCGGTAGTCGACCACCTCGTGGGCGCCGGCCGCGCGAGCAAGCGCGGCCTTCTCCTCGCTCGAGACGGTCGCGATCACACGCGCGGCACCGGCCCGGCGCGCCAGCTCGATCGCGTAATGGCCGACGGCGCCCGCCCCGCCGGTGACCAGCACCGTGCGGTCGCTCACCGGGCCGTCCGCCAGCAGGCAGTGGTAGGCCGTCAAGGCCGGGATCCCCAGACTGGCGCCGAGCTCGAAGCTCGCGCCGTCCGGAAGGGCGACGGCCTGCTCGGCGGGCAGGGTGCAGAGCTCAGCCGCCGTGCCGTATTGACGCTTGTACGCGGCGAAGTAGAGCCACACCCGCTCGCCGATCCGCGCCGGGTCGACTCCGTCGCCGACGGCCTCGATTGTGCCCGCGCCGTCCTGGTTGGGGACCTTGAACTCGAGCCCCTCCAGCGGGCTGCGCCGGCGGATGCTCTGCGCGCTCGCGTCGCGCTCCTTCCAGTCGGTGGGATTCACGCCAGACATCGCAATGCGCACCTGCACCTCGCCGTGTCCGGGCGGCACGGGTTCGATCTCCCGCACCGACAGCACCTCCCGGGCGGCCCCGGTGGTGGTGAAAACCGCGCCGCGCACTCAGGTGCCGGCGATGGGCTGGCCGGTGAGCTCGCGCATACGCCCGACGAGCTGGTCGAGGGAGGTACCGGTGGGGAAGACGGCGGCGGCGCCCGCTTCGAATAGCCTGGGCACGTCGGCCGCCGGGATCGTCCCGCCGACGACCACGGTCACGTCGCCGGCCCCGACCTGTTGGAGCGCCTCGACCGTCCGCCGTGTCTGCGGGACATGCGAGCCGCTGAGGACGCTAAGACCGACCACCGCGACGTCCTCCTGGACCGCCGTCGCCGCGATCTCAGCGGGCCGCTGGCGAATGCCCGTGTAGATGACCTCGAAGCCCGCGTCTCGCAGGGCGCGGGCGACCACCTTGGCCCCGCGATCGTGGCCGTCGAGGCCGGGCTTGGCGACGAGCACGCGTGCGGCCATGCGCGGCTACGTCCTCGCCTCGCGAGGCGACGGGCTTGAGGGCGCAACTGCCGCGGGCCTTGCTGCCGCCCAGTGCTCGTCGGCCACCCAGAGCTCAGCGAACCGGCGGACGGCGTCGGCCTCGAGGGCGGGGTGGGCGTTGGGCCTCGCGGCGGAGATCACGTGCTTGATCGATCGGCCGGCCCCGGACGGGAGGCCGGCGAATGCCGCGGCGAGGTCCCGCCAGCTTGCCTCGAACGAGGCACGTGGCGCAACGACCTCCACCAAGCCGACCTGCTCGGACTCGGCGGCGCTCAGGCGACGGCCCGTGCCGATCAGCAGCAGCGCCTGACTGCGGCCCACGAGCTCCGCGAGCCGCTCGGCGCCGCCCCAGGCGGGCATGATCCCCAGCTGGACCTGCGTAAATCCGATCTGCACGTCGTCGGCGGCGATACGGATGTCGGCCGCTACGGCGACCTCGGCGCCTCCGCCGAGCGCGTGTCCGTTGATTGCGGCGATGACCGGGAGCGGGAACCTTGCGACGCGGTCCAGCAGCCGCCGCATCCGCTTCGCCATGTCGATCGCGCCCGCCTGATCGCGGATGGCGCTCAGCTCCTTGAGGTCGCCGCCCGAGACGAACGCCCGCTCGCCCTCGCCTCGGATCACGAGGACCTCGGCCGGCCCCTGCTCGATCTGCGTCAGTGCGCTGTCTAGCGCCGCGATGGTTGCAAGTCCGATCGCGTTGCGGGCGGCGGGTCTGTCGATCGTGATGAGAGCGAGGCCGCCGTCCACGGCGACGCCGACCTCAGGGGCCACGCCGGCGACCTCAGACGGGGGGCGTCGGAAGTTTGCGATGTCCGATATCATATCGGAGATGGCCGAAGTCGAAAGCGTTCCGGCTGCGGCGTTCTCGCCGGACGGGTGTGCGGGACCCGGTGGCCAGGTGGCTGAGGATGCCGCCGTAACGACGGACGCCGGTCTGCCGCTCAAGCCCGTCTACGGACCCGAGGACGTCGTTACCCCGCCGCCGGCACCCGGGCGCTTCCCGTTCACGCGCGGGAACTTCGTCGGCGGCTATCGCGACCGGCTGTGGACGTTTCGCCAATACTCGGGCTTCGGCACCGCCGAGGAGTCAAATGCGCGCTATCGCTACCTGCTCGACTCGGGCGGCACCGGCCTGTCGGTCGCGCTCGACTTGCCGACCCAGTGCGGCTTCGATTCCGACGACCCCGAGGTCGAGGGCGAAGTCGGCCGCGTCGGCGTCGCCATCGACACGCTCCGCGACGTGGAGATCCTGTTCGACTCGATCCCGCTGGACCGCGTCAGCACGAGCTTCACCATCAATGGGACGGCCGCGATCCTGCTCGCCTTTTACGTCGCCTGCGCGGAGCGGCGCGGCATCCCGCGGGCTGCTCTGCGCGGCACGATCCAGAACGACATCCTCAAGGAGTACGCCTCGCGCGGGACATGGATCTGGCCGCCTCGACCCTCGCTGCGGCTGATCGCTGACACGATCGAGTTCTGCGCGGCCGAGAGCCCCCGATTCAACGCCATCTCGGTCGCGGGAGCGCATTTTCGCGACGCCGGCGCAAATGCCGCCCAGGAGATGGCGTTGACGCTGGCAGACGGCGTCGCCTACTGCGACGAGGTCATCGCGCGCGGTCGCATGACGATCGACCGGTTCGCGCCGCAGGTGTCGTTCTTCTTCTACACCCACGGCGACTTCTTCGAGGAGGTTGCGAAGTACCGCGCCGGGCGGCGGCGCTGGGCGACGATCGTGCGCGAGCGCTACGGCGCGCAGGAGGAACGCTCGTGCATGTTCCGGTTCGGCTGCGTGTGCGGCGGCGCCTCCCTGTACGCGCCGCAGGCGGAGAACAACGTCGTCCGCGTCGCCTACGAGGCGATGGCCTCGGCGCTGGGCGGGGTGCAGTCGATGTTCACCGCGGCCTGGGACGAGCCGTTTGCGCTGCCGAGCGAAGCCTCGACGACGCTGGCGCTGCGCACCCAGCAGGTGCTCGCCCACGAGACCGGCGTGACGCGCGTCGCCGACCCGCTGGGCGGCTCGTACTACGTCGAGGCGCTGACCGATGCCATGGAGGAGCGGATCGTCGAGGTCATGTCGGAGGTCGAGGCTCACGGCGGGATGGTCGCGGGCGTCGAGAACGGCCATGTGCAGAAGCTGATCGCCGACGAGGCCTACGAGGTGCAGCGGGCGCTGGACACCGGGCGTCGCACGGTCGTCGGACTCAACTGCTTCCGGAGCGACGAGGCCGCGCCGGAGGTCGAGGCTTACGAGCCCGACGAGGCGAACCTGCGCCAGCAGCTCGAGCGGCTGGACGAGATCCGGCGAACCCGGGAGGACGCGGTCGTGCGGCGCACGCTCGGCGAGCTCGCCACGGCCGCGCGCGCGGACGACGTCAACCTCATGCCGCGGCTCATCGACTGCGCTCTCGCTTACTGCACGGTCGGCGAGATGGTGGCGGTGCTCAAGGAAGCCTGGGGCGAGTTCCGACAGCCGGCGGTTTATTGAGGTTGGTGGAGGGAGCCGTGAGCGATCGAACCGCGCCGCTCGCCGGGGTCCGCGTGCTCGACCTCTGCCACTTTCTCGCTGGGCCCTATGCCACCCTGGCTCTGGCGGACCTCGGCGCCGACGTGATCAAGATCGAGGATCCCGCCCGGCCGGACGAGGCGAGGTCGCTTGGTCCGCACTTCCAGCACGGCCAGTCGCTGTACTTCGCCGCCCTGAACTGGGGCAAGCGCTCGTTCAGCGCCTGTCTCGCGCGGCCCGAGGGACGCCAGGCGCTGCTCGACCTCGCGCGGACGGCCGACATCGTGGTCGACAACTTCCGCCCCGGCGTCACCGCGAGGCTGGGCCTCGATCACGGCACGCTTTCCGTCGTCAACCCGCGGATCATCACTTGCTCGCTGTCGGGCTTCGGCGAGACAGGGCCGTATGCCGCGCGCCCGGGCTATGACTACACGATCCAGGCGCTGGCCGGCGTAATGAGCATGACCGGCGAACCTGATGCGCCGCCGGGCAAGGCGGGGATCTCATACGTGGACCACGCCGGCGGCTTGGCCGCCGCGCTCGCGGTCACCGCCGCGTTGGTCGAGCGGTCGCGGACAGGCCTCGGCACCCACATCGACCTTGCGCTCTTCGACGTGCAGGTCTCGATGCTCACGTACCTCGCCTCGTGGCAGCTCAACGCCGGCTTCTCGCCCGCCCGGACACACGCCGGTGCGCACCCATCGATCGTGCCCGCCCAGGTCTTCGAGACCGCCGACGGCTACGTCTCGGTCTTCGTCGGCAACGACCCCATGTGGGAGCGCCTGGTAGGCGGCGTCGGCGGTCCTCGCCTGGAGGATCCCGCCTACGGCACCAGCGCCGGCCGCCACGAGCATCGCGAGGCCCTTCTGGCGGCGCTAGGCGAGGCCTTCCGAACCCGGGTGACCGCCGAGTGGGTGGAGCTGTTGGTCGAGCGTGCCGTGCCGTGCGCACCGGTCAATGATCTTGCGGAGGCGTTGGCCGACCCGCAGGTGCAGGCGCGGGGGCTGATCGCAACCGCGGCCCACCCGGCGTACGGGGAGTACCGGCACGTGCGCGGTCCGGTCTCCGGGGTGGCCGCGGGCGCCGAGCGGCTCGCGGCGCCGATCCTCGGCGAGCACACCGAGGCACTTTTGGCCGAGCTCGGCTATGACGACGAGCGCATCCGGCGGCTCGTCGCGGATCTTGCGGTGGTGGCGGCGTGAGTGCGGCCGTCCGCCCCCTCCGGCGCCGGACACTGGCCTTCGAGGTGGCTGACCGACTGCGCGAGATGATCCTCACCGGCGAGCTGCCGTCAGGTAGCCGGACGACGCAGGACGAGCTCGCGCGGATGCTCGGCGTGAGCACGATGCCGGTCCGCGAGGGGCTGCTGCGACTGGCCGCTGAGGGCTTCGTTCACGCGGAGCCGAACCGGTCCTTCACGGTTACGCCGACCACGCGCGAGGACGTGCAGGACATCTACTGGATGCACGCGGTGCTGGCCGGCGAGCTCACGCGCCGAGCCTGCCGGCGTGCCGACGACGCGCTTGTCGCTGCGCTGCGCGCGCGCGCGACACGCTGCCGCGAGGTGGCGGGATCCGGCGACGCGGTTCTGCTCGAGGAGGCCAATTGGGAGTTTCATCAGGCGATCAACGCGGCCGCCGGGGCGCCGAAGCTGCTGGTCATCCTGCGGGCGACGCTACGCTTCATCCCGCGCGGGTTCTACGGTCTGCTGCCGGCTTGGACGCCGACGTCCGAGGCTGGCCACGAGGCGATCCTGCGGGCGTTCGAGCAGCGCGATCCCGAGGCGGCGCGCACCGCCGCCGAGCAGCACGTCCGCGACGCCGGAGCGCTGCTGGTGGAGCTGTTCACCGCGCGCGGGTTCTGGCAGCGGCCGCCATCTGCCGCAGAGTCGCAGTCCGAGCCACGGCAACGGAGGAAAGCATGACCAGCATGACCGTCGACAGTTACCCGTCCATCATCGAGGGCGAGCGGGTGACTGGTCCGGCGACGTTCGAGGACGTCGACCCGTCCACGGGCCGGGTGATCGCCGAGGTGGCCCGCTGCGGCCCGGCCGAGGTCGACCAGGCGGTGGCCGCCGCCCGCCGGACGAGCGAGACGACCTGGCGCCGCACCATCCCGGCCGACCGGTCGCGCCTGCTTCACGCGCTCGCCGGGCTGCTTCGTCGCGACCACCAGGAGCTCGCGCGGCTGGAGACACTCGACACCGGAAAGCCGCTGCGCCAGGCCCGCGCGGACACAGCGACCGCGGCCCGGTACTTCGAGTTTTATGCCAACGCCGTCGAGTCGCTCTACGGCGACACAATCCCCGCGCTGGCCGACGGCTTCGCGTACACGGTGCGCGAGCCGTTCGGCGTCACCGCGCACATCGTGCCCTGGAACTATCCGATCCAGATCAGCTGCCGGTCGGTGGCGCCGTCGCTGGCGGCCGGCAACTGCTGCGTGCTCAAGCCGGCCGAGGAGGCGCCGCTGACGGCGATTCGGGTCGGCGAGCTGGCTCTCGAAGCGGGACTTCCGCCGGGTACGCTCAACATCGTTCCCGGCCTGGGGGAGGAGGCCGGCGCGGCCCTCGCCGCCCATCCGGGGATCGACCATCTGGCGTTCACAGGCTCGCTGGAGGTGGGCAAGCTGGTCAGCAAGGCCGCGGGCGAGAACGTGGTGCCGGTGACGCTCGAGCTCGGCGGCAAGTCGCCGAACATCGTGCTTGCCGACGCCGACGTCGC
The DNA here is from genome assembly GCA_963767695.1 of uncultured Solirubrobacterales bacterium. GTDB lineage: Bacteria > Actinomycetota > Thermoleophilia > Solirubrobacterales > Solirubrobacteraceae > Palsa-465. Next base: position 53,563 of record CAVYFE010000008.1, on the reverse strand, counting down.
GACCGCCGTGCCCACGATCGTCAACTCGATCGTTCAGAACGCTGGACAGACCTGCTCGGCGGGCTCGCGGCTCCTGGTCGCCGAGCCGGTCCACGACCGACTCGTGGGGGCGGTGACGAAGTCCTTCGACGAGCTGACGATCGGCCCCGGTGACGAAGACCCGGATCTCGGGCCGATCATCTCGGCGGACCAGCGCGAGCGCGTCGAGCACTACGTCGAGCTCGGCCGCGGCGAGGGTCGGCTTGTCACGGGAGGCGAGGTCCCGCGCGACGAACGGCTCCAGGGCGGTTTCTTCTACGAGGCGACCCTATTCGACGAGGTGCGCCCCGACGCCAGGATCGCCCGCGATGAGATCTTCGGTCCGGTCCTCGTGACGTCGACGTTCTCGGATGTCGAGGAGGCGGCCGCGATCGCCAACGACACCGACTACGGCCTGATCGCGGCCGTCTGGACGCGCGACGTCGACAAGGCGCACTGGCTCGCGCGCGAGCTGCGCGTCGGGCAGGTCTACGTAAACAGCTACGGTGCCGGAGCGGGCGTCGAGCTGCCGTTCGGCGGCGTCAAGCACTCCGGGCATGGCCGGGAGAAGGGCTACGAGGCCCTGGTCGGCTACACGCAGGTCAAGACGGTCGCCTTGCGCTTCGCGTCGTAGCGCGGCGGCATCCAGACGCGGAGGAGGACTCGGCAATGGGAAGGCTGGAAGGAAAGCGGATCGTCGTCACCGGGGCTGCTTCTGGCCTGGGCCTCGCATCGGCCAGGCAGTTCGTCTCGGAGGGGGCGCGGGTCGTGCTCGTCGACCTCGACGAGGGGCGGCTGCGTCAGGCGGTCGAGCACCTGGGCGAGCAGGCGTCCGGGCGTGTGTGCGACGTTACCGATGAGCGGGCAGTGACCGCGCTCATAGAGGGCGCGGTGCGGGAGCTCGGCGGTATCGACTGCTACTACAACAACGCCGGGATCGCGCAACGGGTGACGCCGCTCAGCGAGCTCACGCTCGAGACCTGGAACCGCACGATGGCGGTCAACACGACGGCGATCTTTCTCGCCGCGCGCGCGGTCGCGCCGATCATGCAGGCGCAGCCCGACGGCGGCGTGCTGCTGGTCACGAGCTCGATCTCCGGCCGCCGTCCACGGCCGGGACTCACCGCCTACACCGCGTCCAAGGGCGCCGCGATCACCCTGACGGGTGCACTGGCCGTGGAGCTGGCCCCGAAGGTGCGTGTCAACGGCATCGCGCCGCTCGCGGTGAACACGCCGATGCTGTCGAAGTTCGGCTTCGCCGTCCAGGGCGAGACCGATGAGGATACGCATGAACGGCTGGCATCAGTGGTCCCGCTCAGGCGCCTGACGCGGCCCGGCGACGTGGCCGCGGCGGCCACTTTCCTTGCGTCGGACGAGGCTTGCGGGATCACCGGCGTGACCCTCAACGTCGACGGCGGACGCCACCTATGAGCCCGGGCGGCGCCGCTGCGGTCCCTCCGACCTGCGCGGCGAGCTTCAACGGCTCCCGTCGTGAGACGGGTGTCAATCCCGGAGCCCCAGCTCCAAACCCGCCAGGGTGAGGGTGTCCTCGTGATCCTCGACCCGGTGGGTCAGGACCATCAGGTCGTGACAGTCGCCACCTGAGTCGCGCACAAAATCGCGTAGCAGTGCCTCTGGATCGAACCCGAGCTCCTCGAACATCGCCACCAGCGCCGCCTGTTCGGCGGCCACCTCGACGTACACGTGCGTACACTGAAGTTCGAGCGCAAGCACGAGCGCGCGCCGCGCGAGGATCCGGCCGAGACCGCGGCGGCGATGGGAGGAAGCCACGATCACCTGGATCTGGGACACGTGGGACGACCATCCGGTCCCGCGTATGGCAGCCGCCATGCCGACGATCTCCTCGCCGTCGAACATCAGAAGGTGACGCGCGGAGGGGTCGCCATGCCACCGCTCGAGCACGGCGGCGGCGTCGCTGATGTCCTCCTGCAGGAAGCGGCGGTCCGCTTCCGGGATCGCGGACAGGAACGCGTCCAGCGCGGCCTGATCGTCGGTCGATGGTGGTCGTACGGTTGGTTCGCTCATACCTGCTCCGTTGTAGTGGCCGTCGACACGGTGGAATGGCGCTTGAGCCAATCGAGCAGCGCGGGCCGGGTCACCTTTTCGCTCGCGCGGCCCACGAACGCGCCCATGTGCCCGCCGGGAACCTCGACGCTCTCCACATCCTTGGACCCCAGTTGATGAGCCAGAGGAGCCGAGCACGCCGGCGGCACCAGATCGTCGCGGTCCGCACGGATGATCAGGACCGGTCGTGTGATCTTCTTCAGGTCCACGGGCCGCCCGTTGACGCGTAGCTCTCCGGTCATCATGCCGTTGCGAATGACGTGCTCGTGGCAGTACTGGATGAACGCCGGCCCCGCCATCGGCACTAGGTCCCACACCCACTGCGCCATCGCGCGATGGCCCTCGACGTAGTCCTCGCGCCATAGGTTCTCCCACAGGGTCACGTATTGGACGAGGTCGGATGTCGGCTTGCGCAGCTTGAAGAATGCCCGCAGCACGCTCGTCGGCACGAGACCGGTGTCCTCGTCCACCAGGTCCTCGGGCACGATCCGGCCTTGGCGGATGATCTGCGCGGCATTCGGCCCGTGCGACCAGTCGCAGGGTGGCGTGAGCAGGACGACGTTGCGAACCGGCAGGTCGTCCCGGCTGCCGAGCAGCAGCAGCGCGAGTGAAACTCCCATGCAGTAGGGGGCCAGGGTGACGTCGTCCGAGCCGGAGGCGCGGAGCGCCGCTGAGATCGCGCGCGGCAGGTAGTCGACGACATAGGTGTCGAGCGTGTGAGCACCCTCGGCCGCCTCGGGGATGCCCCAATCGAGCAGGAAGACGTCGAGGCCACCGTCGAGTAGGGACTTGACGAGCGAGTTCCCCTCATATAGGTCGAGCACGTACGGCCGTCCGACGAGCCCCAAAAACAGGATCAGTGGCGGACCGTAGCGCGCCTCGCCGCCGCGATAGCGCCACAACCGGGCCTTACCCTGCGCCCAGACCTGGTCCTTCGGCGTGGGAGCGACGTTGGGTGGTTCTCCTCGAGTGAGAAGCGTAATCCCCTTCTGTGCACGCAGACGCGTGCGGTCGATCTCCCGCAGAATCTGGCGGACGGCGTCGCCGCTGGGGAGTGCCGGGTTCATCGGCGGTGGTCCTCGATCCGCTCGGGATCGGCCAAATCACGACGCAGCGCTCCGAGCTCCTGTTGCAGCGAGGTGATTTGGCGTCGCAGGCTCCGGACGTCGCGCCAGGACGGAAGGCCTGCCTGGTGAAGCGCCCAGGAGGCGAGTCGATCGGCTCGGCTCCCGAACGCACGCTGCACGCGCCGCCCGAAAACCAGAAAGCTCTGGAACTCGGGCGCGTTCGCCGCGGACTCCAGGGGCGGCCCCAGCGCGCCCTCGGCACGGTCGAACGCCCGCCGCCAGCCTGGTGAGGTGCGCGAGCTCATCGCCCCCCGGCGTGCCTCCACCGGTAAGCGGAATGGCCCCAGTAGATCGTCTTCAGGAAGTTGCGATGGGCGCGGCAGGCGGCGCGAGCCTCATCGTCGCTGACCTCGTGGGCGGTACGCCAGGTGCTCGAGTCCTCGAGGGGGTCGGCGGCCAGGAAGTCCGCGATCGCTTGTCCCGCCCCCGAGCTGCGGTCCAGGAGAACGTAGTGGCCCCACCCGTCGATCGGCAACAGACGCGCGTTCGGCAGGCGCGAGGCGAGCAGCTCGCCGTTGACAGCGGGAACCAGTCTGTCCTGCGCCCCAGTGACGACCAGCGTCGGGTGCCGTACCGCGTGGAGCCACGGCAGGCTGCTCCAAGTCCAGGCCGCGGCAAGCTGCAGCGAGTAACCCCGCCAGGCAGGAGGAGCGACGAGGCGCGCCGCCGCGGTACGCTCGATGAAGCTCGGACTCGCCTCGCCTGCGCCCCCGGCGAGGAGCGGGGCGGTGAGCCGGTAGGCGAGCTTCGAGTAGTAACGGACCGGCGTGACGATCGAGAGAAACGACAGCGCGTCTCCCGGCAACGCCCCCCAGCCGCACATGGTCGCGCTCAGGATCAGTCGGCGAATGCGCGCTCCGTGGTCCCGGGCGAGCTGCTGCGCCACGATGCCGCCGAACGAGTACCCGAGCACGTCGAGCTGATCGAGGCCCAGCTCGTCGAGCAGCTCGGCGACCAGACCGGCCAGCGCGCGGACCGAGTAGGGAGATTTCGGGGTGATCGAGTGGCCGGTGCCCGGGGCGTCGAAGCTGATGAGAAGAAAATCCCGGAGATCCTCGTGAAGCGCCGCCCACATCGCCGTGCTGCCCCCCAGCCCGTTGATCAACAGCACCGGAGCGCCCTCGCCTCGGATCGACACACGGAGACGTTTACGCCGCACCGTCACGTCGTGCTCACCCGGCCGCAGACCGCTGACCGTTGCAGCGCTCATCGGCTCTCCACCGGAGACTTCGTGTTTTCGCGGTCACGTAGTACGCGCTTGAGCACTTTGCCCGAGGGGTTGCGTGGGAGCTCGTCCACGAGCCGGAAGCCCTTCGGCGTCTTGTACTTCGCCAGCCGCTCGCGGCAGTGCGCGTCCAGGTCGCCCACCTCCAGAGACGCTCCCTCCTTGACAACTACATACGCGACCGGCACCTCGCCCCAGCGCTCGTGCGGGCTTCCCACCACGGCGGCCTCGAGCACGGCGTCGTGCTCGTAGACGACGCGCTCTACCTCGGAGGAGGCGATGTTCTCACCCCCGCTGATGATCATGTCCTTCAAGCGGTCCACGACGTACAGGTACCCGTCCTCGTCAATTCTGCCGAGATCGCCGGTGTGCAGCCACCCGTCCCGGAGCGTCTTCGCGGTCGCCTCCTCGTCCTTCCAGTAGCCCTTGCAGACCTTCGGACCGCGGACGGTGATCTCGCCGACCTCGTCCGGTCCAAGCGGATTGTCGTCCTGATCGACGATCCGGATCTGGGTGTGGAGTATCGGCTTGCCGACCGAGCCGAGCTTGCTGACCATCTTGCCCTTGTTCAAGTAGGTATCCCCGCTGACCGTCTCGGTCATCCCGTAGGCGTCGGCGAACCAGGCATTCGGGAATGCGTCGAGGACCTTCCTGATCAGCGGCAGGGGCATCTTCTCGCCGCCGTCCTGGATCAGCCTCACGGAGCCGAGACTCCGCTTGCCGATGTCGGGCGAGGCGATCAGCGCGTTGACCATCGCCGGCGCCAGCCACGTTACCGTGATCCCTTGCTGCTCGATCGCTTCGAGCACCGCGTCCACGTCGAAGCGGCGCAGAATGTGGGTGCGAGCGCCGAGATAGAGCATGTTCGTGGCGACCATGTCGAGCGCTCCGACGTGGTAGAGCGGACCGCAGGCGAGGCCGATGTCGCGGCTGGTTGCCTCCAGCTCGACGACCTGGCCGGCGCACTTCCAATAGAGGTTCGCGTAGGTGATCATCACACCCTTGGGCCGTGACGTCGTGCCGGACGTGTACATGAGCCGCATGACATCGTCGGCCCCGACGGGCTCAGGCGCGAGCACTGGCGCGGCGGCCACGCCCGCCTCGGCTAGTGATCGCCAGCGATCATCGCCGGCGCCGAGCGTTGCCCAGATGCGATTGCCGCCCCGGGTCCGGAGATCGTCGAACTGGTCGCGAAGCTCGGGCTCTGAGACCACCAGCTTCGCGCCTGCATGATCGGCAATGTAGGTCAACTCGGGAGGCGAAAGGCGCCAGTTGAGCGGCATGAAGATCGCCCCGATATACGAACAGGCCAGCATCAGCTCGACTAGCTCGCTGCAGTTGTGGAGCAGCACGCCGACGATCTCCGACCGCTCGACGCCTAGCTCGCGGAGCGCTCCCGCGCAGCGCCGAGTCCGATCCTGGAGTTCGGCGTAGGAGATCTCCTCCTCAGCGGTCGACACGGCGACGCGCTCGGGATACCGGTCGGCGTGATGAGCGACGATCTCCGAGAGGTTCACCGGTTCTCCTTTCCGGTACCGGTCAAGCGAGCAGGCCCCCGTCGACCGTGAGGCACTCGCCGGTGATGTACGACGCCTGCGGGGAGAGCAGGAAGACCGCGGCTCTGGCGATGTCATCCGGTTGTCCCCAACGCCCCAGCGGAATGTCGGCGAGGGTCCTCTCGCTGAAGGCCGCCTGCTGGCGCAGCGGCTCGCTGAGGTCCGTCTCGATCCAGCCGGGCGCGAGCGCGTTGACGCGGACGCCGCGTGGCCCCCACTCCCGGGCTGTGGCGCGCGTCAGCGCGACCACCGCGGCCTTCGCGCCGCTGTAGTAGCCCATGCCCGGCAGCCCGCGACGCGCGGCGATCGAGACGATGTTGACGACGGCGGCGTGTGGCGCCGCGCCGAGCAGGTGCGGCGCGGCCTGTTGCATGATCCGGAACACCGAGCCGTAGTTGAGCTCGGTTCCGAGCTCGAAGTCCGCGATCGTCAGCTCGTCAAGTGGCTTGATGCGGTGGGCGCCGCCCACGTTGTTCACAAGCATGCTAAGGCTGCCGAACTCGGCGACGACTTGATTGATCAGTTCCTGGGTCTGGCCGTCTGCGGTGACGTCGCAGGCGAAACACAGCGCCTCGCCACCCACTTCATGGACGAGCTCCGCGGTCCGCTCCAGTTCGGCCTTTGTGCGCGACGCGATGCAGACCTTCGCGCCCGCGTCAGCAAGCCGAATCGCGATCGCGCGGCCGATGCCCCGCCCGGCTCCGGTGACCAGGGCGGCCCCATGATTCAGCGGCTGGGGGGGCTCCGGCAATTTCAGTAGCCCTTGGCGGCGCACCAGCCGCCGTCGACGACAAGCGTGTGGCCCGAGACGAAGCTCGCCATGTCGGAGAGGAGGAAGACTACCGGCGCTGCGATCTCGTTCGGTTGCCCCCAGCGGCCGGAGGGGGTGCTGTTGTGGATACGCACGGCCAATTCCTCGTCGGTGAAGTACGAGGCGGTGAGAGGCGTCTCGATCACCCCAGGCGCGACGGCATTACAGCGGATGCCGTCCGCCGCGTGCTCGGCGGCAACCGACTTCGTGAACGCGATGATGCCGGCTTTCGATGCGTTATAGGCAGGCCTGTCGCGAAACGCGAGGATCCCCGCGACCGATGCGAGGTTGACGATCGCGCCGCCGTCGGCGGCGAGCATCGTCGCCAGGGCGGCGCGAGTGCAAAGGAAGGTCCCGTCGAGATTGACCGCAAGCACCTGCTGCCACTTCTCGAGCGACACGTGGCTGAGCGGCTCGATAAAGCGGATGCCGGCGTTGTTGACGAGGAAGTCGATCGGACCCTCCGCCGCCGCATCGGCAAATGTCTGCGTGACGCCGGCGGGATCGGTGATGTCCAGCTGGGCCCACGGCATTTCGAGGGCCTCGGCGGTCGCCTGCACGGCAGGGTCGCGATCGCAGAGCAGGACGCTGGCGCCCGCAGCGACCACCTCCTCGGCGATCGCAGCGCCGATCCCCTGCGCGGCACCGGTCACGACGCCGCGCTTGCCTGACAACAGTCTCTCCAACGCTGACGATCATACCGACCATTCGGTATAAGTTCAAACGCGCGCGCGGAAACCCGGCCTGCCACCGGCGCTTCCGCCTGCCACCGGCCCGGCGCCCGCCACTGGCGCTTCCGCTAGTAGGGTCGTGGTCTGAGCGCCGTTAGGCTCTGATTCATCTCTAGCCCAACCCCGGCACAGGAGTAAATGCCGTGCCACACATGTTTCCCCGTCCGGAGGAGCCCTACCTCTTCGTCGAGAGGGAGGACGTCGAGGGCAGTTGCCCGGAATGCGGCAGCGAGGACCTGAAGCGCTACCCGGTCCTTAGTGAAGGCGGCTGGTGGACGGTCGTCAAATGCCAGCAGTGCCTGGCGTCGGTCGAGCGCGAGCGGGCCGGCAGGATGGGATCGATCACGCTGCTATCGGATTCTCTTTGAACAAGAGGGAGTGAGACAACATGCTCGCAGTTGACGTCGGAGGGACGTTCACGGACGTGGTCGCGGTTGAGGAGGGCCGCATCAGCGTCACCAAGGTGCCAACAGACCCGACCGCAACCGAGAACTCCGTGCTGGAAGGTGCTCGGGTGCTCGGCGCCGAGGACCGCAAGCTCTTCAATCACGCGAGCACGGTAGGGCTCAACGCGGTCATCACGCGCCGCCTGCCCAAGATCGGCTTCCTGACCACATTCGGCCATCGCGACATCCTCGACATGGGGCGCACGTGGCGGCCGCTCGAGGCGCTGACCGACCCCAACTGGCGCCGCTCGTTCGGCGATGCGCGCGCCCCGCTCATCCCGCGCTATCTCCGGCGCGGGGTCCGCGAGCGGATCATGAGCGACGGCAGCGTACTGATCCCGGTCGACGAGGAACGGGCGCGCGAGGAGCTCGAGGTCCTCAAGAAGTGCAACGTGACCGGTGTCGCGATCTGCCTGATCAACGCTTATGTCAACGACGAGCACGAAGTCAAGCTTCGAGAGCTGGTTGCCGACGTGCTCGGCGACGTGCCGTGCTCGATCTCCTCAGCGGTCTCGCCGCTGGCCAAGGAGTACGCGCGAGCCTCGACGACCGTGATCGATGTGTTCATGAAGCTGGTCTACTCCAAGTACGCCGACGATCTGCTATCGGGCCTGCGGGATCTGAGCTTCTCCGGGAACCTCAACTTTGCCGACTGCGCGGCGATGCTGATGGCGTCGGACTTCGCGATGTCGCAGCCGTTCCGGCTCGTGTACTCGGGCCCCGCCGCGGGTACGATCGCGAGCGCTCACTTCGGCGGCATGATCGATGAGCGAAATCTGTTCTGCTGCGACGTGGGCGGCACCTCCAGCGACATCAGCCTGGTCACGGAAGGCGAGCCGTTCGTCAACACTACGTTCGAGCTCGAGCACGACCTGCTGATCAACGCGCTCTCGAACGAGGTGTCATCGCTCGGCGCGGGAGGCGGCAGCATCATCCACATCACAGATACGGGAGAAGTTGCCGTTGGGCCCGAGAGCGCTGGCGCCGACCCCGGCCCGGCCTGTTACGGCCGCGGCGGTGACAGCCCGACGATGACCGACGCGTGCGTGCTGATGGGGATCATCGACCCGTCGAAGTTCCTCGGCGGCAAGATGAGCCTCGATGCCTCTCTGTCGAAGAGGGCATTCGAGAACCTCGACACGACGCTCGAACTCGGCCAGCGCGTCAACTATGCCTACAACATGGGTCTCAACAACATTGCCGAAGGCCTGCTCGAGATCGCGGTCAAGCACGGCGTCGACCCCCGTGATTACACGCTGCTGGCCTACGGCGCCGCCGGACCGATGCTGCTACCTGCGGTGCTCCCGTTGATTCATGCCAAGCGCGTGATCATCCCGCCCCATCCGGGCCTATTCTCGGCGCTCGGGCTGCTGAGCTCAGACCTCGTCTACTCCGACAGCCGTAGCTCCTACGTGGTGCTCGACCCCGAGGCGGCCCCGCAGATCGACGGCGTCTACAAGCAGATGGAGAAGGAGCTGCTGGCCAAGGTCTCGGCCTCAGAAGAGGACGTGTCGATCAAGCGCACGTTCGACGGCCGTCTGCTCGGGCAGACGTGGGAGACGCCGTTCATCGACGTGCCGGGCGGGGATCTCGGCCCCGAGGCGATCGAGCACATGATCGAGAGCTTCCACATCGTCTACCAGGAACGGGCGGGAAATCGCTTCGACGCGCTGCCGGTGCAGGGCGTGACGTACCGGGTGCAGGTGATCCTCCCGATCGACAAGGTCGATTACCCATCGGTTGGGGAGCGCAACGGCGGCAAGCTCGAGTCGGTCGGGACGACCAAGCTCCGGTATCTAGGCGACGGCAGCGGCGAGGCGGAAGCGGCGGAGTACGAGCGTGCGTCGCTGCGAGCTGGGGACGAGCTTATCGGTCCCGCGATCATCCGCGAGGAGCTGTCGACCACGCACGTCGCCGAGGGTCAGTGGGTGCGAGTGGGAAAGATCGGCGAGCTGATCATCGAAGCCGGCTAGGCAAGAGAGGAATTGAGAGCTAATGGAACAGCAGACAATCCCCGAGCGCGAGCTGATCAGGGACCTCTCCGACGAGGCCTTCGGCGAGCGCTACCACTGCGACCGGTTTACGGCCAGCGTGCTCGCCGCGCGGTACCGATACATCGTGCAGCACATGTGCGGCGGCCTGCTGACGACGGCCTTTTCGATCATCCTCCGAGATTGGTACGACTTCGCCGCGATCATTTCCGGCCCGCCGGCTCACGACTACCCCGTCCCGGCGATGAGCAACAGCCTCGTGCTGTTCCTGGGCACGATGACCGATGCAGTACGAAACATCTCCGAGGAGTTCGGCCCAGAAAAGCTGAAGCAAGGCGATGTCGTGATGTGTAACGACCCGTACCGGATCGGCACGCACGTCAATGACATCTGCTTCACGCGCCCGGTCTTCCACGGCGACCATGGATTGGTCGGCTTCGTGAGCCTGCAGGCTCACATGCTCGACATGGGCGGGATCGTCCCCGCCGGCTTCACCGCGTTCAAGAAGGACGTGTACGAAACCGGCCTGGTGATCGGGCCGCGGCTCGCCTACGAGAACGACAAACCGGTCCCGTCGGCGTTCTCGATGATCTTCGACAACGCCCGCATGGGCGACATGATCCTGCCCGACATCGACTCGATCTTCCAGAGCCTGCTGCTCGGGGAGCGGCTGTTGCTGGAGACGATCGACCGCTATGGCCTCGAGACCTACTACGGCGCCAGCGACTACGCGATCGACGCCGCCGCCGAGCAAATGAGCGAAGCGATCCGAGCACTCCCCGACGGGGACTACGAGGGCGAGGATCTGGTCGACGCCGACGGCATCGACGACAGCGAGGAGTACAAGATCAAGGCCAAGGTCAAGATCCGCGGGGGACGCGCCGAGGTCGACCTGAGCGGCAGCTCCCGCCAGGCTCGGACCTCGATCAACGGCGGCTGGCTCGACTGCAAGACCGCGGTCGGCGTCGCCTTCAAGTTCCTGCTCGATCCAACGACACCGATCACCTCGGGTGGCTTCCGTCCGATCGACATCCTACTGCCCGAGGGCACGACGATGAGCGCGCTGCCGCCCAACGGCGCGATCTTCCTCTACTGGGAGCCGCACATGCCGCTGATCCACGCGATCTTCAAGGCGCTCGAGCCGGCGCTGGGCGAGGACGCGGTCGGCGGCGACTTCTGCTGCCTGAACATCCACAACGCCAACGGCGTGTTCGAGGACGGCAGGCCGTGGGTGACGATGGCCCAGTGCGGCGGCGAGCACGGCCCTTGGGCGGCGACCAAGGTCGGCGACGCCGACAGCTACATGGTCTTCTACGAGGCCAACAACATCGACCCGCCGACCGAGGCGATCGAGGCGGACATCCCCGCCGTGCTGATGCGCAAGGAGTACGTGGCCGACACCGGGGGCGCCGGGCAAAATCGCGGCGGCGCGGCGGTGATCAAGGACACGCTGTGGATGTCGAACGTCGAGCACCACGCGATGCCCGTCCATTTCAAGGTTCCGAGTGGCTTCGGCGTCTACGAAGGCGGTGACGGCAAACGCGGTGGCGTGTGGGTATGGGACCCCGAGGCTTACGATGTCACCAAGGAGCAGGACGTGATCGGCGACGACGCCGAGATCTACTCCAAGTCCAAGCCCGTCGGCGGCGTTCTCAACCGGGAATCGAACGTCCCCGACGAGAACGGCGAGTACTACTACTTCGGCCGGGTGTCCGCATGGCACACGACGCCCCACTCCGTCTTCCGCTACCTGACGAGCGGCGGCGGCGGCTGGGGTAACCCGCTCGAGCGCGAGCCCGCGCGTGTGCTCAAGGACGTCCGTGATGAGTACGTCACGATCGACGGTGCGCGCAAGGACTACGGCGTCGTCGTCCAGGGCGATCCGAAGACCGATCCCGAGGGCCTGGTGCTCGACCAGGAGGCGACGGAGAAGCTGCGCTCGGAGATGCGCGCCACGGCGTAGCCCGGTTCACATGGACTTTGAGCTCAGCGATCGCTCGAAGTCGCTGCTCGAGCGGCTTCGCGAGTTCATGGCCGAGCACGTGTACCCGAACGAGAGCGAGATCACACTCTCCCTCGACCGCGAGGTAAACGAGCGGACGCCGTTTCCCGAGATCCTGGTCGACCTTCGGCGGCGCGCGAGAGAGGACGGCCTCTGGAACCTGTTTTTGCCGGCCGGACGGTTCGGCAGTCCCGGCCTGACCAACCTCGAGTACGGTGCGCTGTGCGAGGAGATGGGGCGCTCGAGCTACGTAGCGCCGATGGTCTTCAACTGCCAGGCCCCCGACACCGGCAACATGGAGATCCTGGCCGAGCACGCGAGCGCCGAGCAGCGGACACGGTGGCTCGAGCCGATGCTCGAGGGGGACATCCGTAGCTGCTACGCGATGACTGAGCCCGACACGGCTGGCTCGGATCCGACCGGCCTCGAGTGCCGCGCCTTGCTCGAGGACGGACAGTGGGTGATCAACGGTCGCAAGTGGTGGACCACCAACGCCCTCGGAGCGTCGTTCGTGATCGTGATGGCGGTCACCGACCCTGGCGCCGCGCCCCACCAGCGGGCCTCGATGATCCTCGTTCCCCTCGGGACGCACGGATTCCAGATGATCCGTCCCATCTCGCACATGGGGCACCGTGGAGGCCCCGGCCACTGGGAGATCGCGTTCGATGACTGCACAGTGCCCGAACAGAACCTGCTCGGCGAGCGTCAAGCCGGGTTCAAGATCGCACAGGACCGGCTCGGCCCGGGGCGGATCCACCACTGCATGCGGCTGATCGGCGGCGCCGAACGCGCGCTCGAGCTGATGTGCCAGCGGGCCCGCGAGCGCAAGGTGGCGGGTGGGCTACTCCAGGACATGCAGTTCATCCAGGACTTCATCGCCCTGTCTCGTACCGAGATCGAGCAGGCGCGCCTGTTGACCCAGTACGCCGCCTGGAAGCTCGACACGGTCGGAAACCGCAACTCGCGCGCTGAGCTGTCGATGACCAAGCTCGTCGTGCCCTCGATGGCGCTCGGCGTGATCGACCGCGCGATCCAGGTTTGGGGTGGCGCCGGTATCTCCGATGACACGCCGCTGTCGGCGATGTACCGCTTCAACCGGATGTTGCGGATCGGGGACGGGGCCGACGAGGTCCACAAGACCGTGATCGCCAAGCTCGAGCTGCGCAAGGTGGCCCAACCGGTGGCCGTTGCCTAGCGTGTCGGGCGCGTACAACACCCTGCTGGTGGAGCCCGTCAGGGACGGCATCGTGCTCCTGACGCTCAACCGTCCCGAGCGGCTGAACGCGATCACGTTCGAGATGTTCGACGAGTTCCATGAGCTCTGCGCGGAGCTGACCAAGGATCGTGACGCGCGCGTGCTGGTGATGACTGGGGCGGGGCGGGGGTTCTGCTCAGGCCTCGATCTCGACGACGCCGAGAAGCTTCCCGAGATGAGCGCGCGCGAGATGATGGAGGGTCAGGAGCGCTGGGGCGGCTCGATGGCCGCCATCCGCGAGCTGCCTCAGCCGGTGATCGCCGCCGTGAACGGTCCGGCCACGGGCGGAGGACTCGCAGTTGCCTTAGCCGCCGATATCCGACTCGCCTCGACGGAGGCCAAGTTCAATGCCGCGTTCGTGAAGATCGGACTTACCTCCGGGGACATCGGCGTCTCGTGGGCGTTGCCGCGTCTGATCGGCCTCGGACGGGCCGCCGAGATCATGCTCACCGGGCGGTTCGTGGACGCCGAGGAGGCGGCCGCAATCGGGCTCGTCAATCGTGTCGTCGCCTCGGACCGTCTACTCGACGCCGCGTTTGGGCTCGCAGATCAGATCGTGTCCAACACGCCCTTCGGCGTCACGATGTCCAAACGCGTGCTCAATCTCAACGTCGACGCAGGCTCGATGCGCTCGGCGCTCGAGGTCGAGAACCGCGGCCAGACGCTGGCGACCAGGGGTGAGGACTTCCGAGAGGCACTGCAGGCTTTTCGTGAGAAACGGACTCCAAGTTTCACCGGTAGCTAACACTCAGACGCGGCGTTATGGTGAAGTGGTGCGGTTGCTGATCGTCGATGACCACGAAGTCGTTCGCGAGGGGCTGGAGGCAGCGCTGGCCGCCGATCCCCGGATCGACGTCGTCGGAGCGGTCTCGAGCGGACGCGCGGCGATCGAGCGCGCGCGCCAGACGGTGCCTGACATCGCGCTCGTGGACCTTCGTCTTCCCGACATGCGTGGGCAGGAGCTAACGCGTGAGCTGCGCGCCCGCTTCCCGAGCATCGTGGTGATAATCCTCACCACCTACCTGAGCGAAGAGACGATCAGGGATTCGATCGCCGCCGGCGCATCAGCGTATGTCACCAAGGCAGCCGGACTGCCCGAGCTCCGCGCCGCGCTCGAGAAGGTGATGGCAGGCGAACAGACGGTTCCGCCCGTCGGCCCGCAGATCGTCAAGCATCTGCACGAGGTCGTCGCGCACCGCGAGAAGGGAAACATTCCCACTCCTCAGCAGGAGCGCGTGCTCGAGCTTGCGGCTCAGGGGCTTACAAATCAGGAGATCGGTGAGCGTCTTTTCATTTCTGAGTCAACGGTCCGGTTTCACCTTCAGAAGCTGAAGGAAAAATTCGCCGCGCGGACCAAGACCGAGCTGATCGCAAAGGCGATCCGCAGCGGCTTCATCGCGCCTGCGGGAGAGGCGGACGCGCCGCAGCCGGGCTCCAAAAGCTCACGATCCTGAGGGACTAGCGGAAGCGCCAGTGGGCGTGAATGGCGTCCGCTGAGAGTCTGATCACGCGGAGTCGGCAGCCTCAAGTGGCTGCTGCATCCCGCAAACGACCGTTACCGGCAGTGCTAGAGCCAGCGGAGGAGAGTAGACATGATTGACGAGTCTGGCCTCGAAGAGTCGGGCCTACTAGGGACCTCCACACGGCGCCGGTTTCTGCGTAATTCGGCCAGTGCGGGCGCAACGATGGCCGCCGGCGGGTTGCTGGCGGCGTGCGGGAGCAGCAGCAAGACCACGACCTCGGCAGCGACCTCCGGGCCAGCGACGACGACCGCGCTCGGCACCGAGCTGCAGACGATCCTCGGCAAGCCGCAGAACCTGCTGACGAAGGGACCGGGAACGATCAAGGTCGGCGCACAGCTGCCGCTGACCGGCGCCGGCGCGGAGTACGGCAAGCTCCAGGGCGACGGCTGGCGGTTCGGCCTTACGCACATGCAGGCGTGGAGCGGCGGCAGGCTGTCGTTCGCCACCACCTACTACGACAACCAGTCGGGTGTCCCAGCGGCCGAGGCCGCGGCCGGACGGCAGGCCGGACTAAGCAATGTTCCGTTCCTGCTCAGCTCGTACATCTTCGGTTTCGGCGCGATCTTCCCCTACATCAAGCAATACAAGATGTTCAGCCCGGACCCGGGGGGCGGCACGGGCCCCATTCCGGGACCGTTCACCGCCGCTCCGTACGCGTACGGCTTCCGCGCCCCGTACCCGACCGGGATGATGGACGGGATCGTCAAATACCTGAAGCAGAAGTTCCCGACGAAGACAAAGTGGGCATCGGTCCAGCCGGTAATCGCGCCGCCGTACAACGACGCTGTGCTCGCTTATGAGAAGCAGCTGTTCGCGAGTCACGGCATCGATCATGTCGGCGAGGTGTTGGCCCCACTTGGCGCCACGAACTACGCGTCGTCGATTGAGAAGGTGAAGGGGCTCAACGCGGACGTCGTGCTCTGGTCGACATTCGGTACGGATATCGCCTACCAGGCCAAGCAGATGCAGAGCGCGGGGGTGAACGTGGTCAACGCCGCGGTCGACTTCATCCCCAACGTGGTGGCACTTGCCGGCCCCGCCTACAAGGACTGGTACTTCGGGCTCGACTACCTGAACTATGTCAACCCCCCGAGCCCGTGGGGCAAGTTCTTCCTGCGGGAGTGGAAGGCCGCTCACGGCGGTGCACTTCCCGCGTATTACAACGCCGGCGACTACGTCACCGCGATGGCCACCGCGATGATCATCGACCGGATCGTCGGCTTCGGCGGCGACGTCCACAACGGCGACGACTACGTCAAGGCGCTGGAGATGGACGCCACCTTCCCTCACGTGTACGGCGGCGGCGTGGGTGCCAACGGCCGGATGGTGATAGACAAGACGACCCACGGGCCGGACGCGATCCCGCTGCTGCTGTTCCAGGGTCAGGGAACCGGCAACGTGGCAGACATAACGCCGCTGGCGACCTACAACCTGCACGGGACCGACTTCAAAGCGATCTAGCGGAGGTCCCACTCGAGACGGCTGCACCGATGCACCGAGCCATGCCAAGGACCAACCCCGCGCTGAGACCGAGCGCGGGCGGTAGGTGAGGCGAGCATGCTCACGCTGGCATCGGTGACATCCTTGGTGCAGTACGCGGTCAACGGGCTGATAAACGGCTCAGCCTACGGCTTGCTCGGTATCAGCTTCGGCTTGGTGGTCGCCGTCACCGGGCGGTTCCACTTCGCCTGGGCGAGCGCATACACGATCGCCGGCTTCTTCGCCGCATATCTCGCGTCGCACTCACATGTGGCGCCGGTGCCGGCGATTGTGATCGCGATTCTCGGTGCGATCGTCTTCAATCTTTTAGTCGAGAGTCTCATTTACCGTCCGGTCAACCGGCGGGCGGGCCGGGGTGCGCTG
The DNA here is from genome assembly GCA_963767695.1 of uncultured Solirubrobacterales bacterium. Lineage (GTDB taxonomy): Bacteria > Actinomycetota > Thermoleophilia > Solirubrobacterales > Solirubrobacteraceae > Palsa-465. The sequence continues at coordinate 36,930 of CAVYFE010000008.1, read as the reverse complement.
CTGGCGATCTTCGTAGCCTCGTTCGGCATCACGATCGCGGTTGGCAACGGCATCACCTGGGCTGTGGGCAGCGGCGCCGAGACGGAGCCGTTCAACTGGATCTCCACGAGCGCACTGCACATCGGCCAGATCACGTTCACCGTGCTTGATGTGGTGTGGGTGGCGACTGTCTGGGTCTGCGGCATCGCCACCTGGGCCCTGCTGAAGTTCACCCCGCATCGGCCTCAAGATCCGCGCCGTGCAGGTCAACCCGGCAGATGTCAGAAGCCGTCGGGATCAGCGCCGAACGCACGTATCTGTTCGTGTTCGCGCTCTCCGCGTTGCTCGGTGGGATCGCCGCCGTGCTGGAGTCGATGAAGTTCGCAGGCACGACGGACATGGGGCTGATCCCGGTGTTCTACGCGTTCGTCGTCGCGTTCACGGCCGGGCTCGGCGCCTCGCCGATTCGGATCATGATCGTCGGCACCCTGATCGGCATCGTCGAAGGGCTCTCGGGCTATTTCTTGAGCGTCCAGTGGCAGGAGGTCGTCGTGTTCGGAATCCTGCTGATCTACCTGCTCTACAAGGCGGCCGTCACTTGGCGCCCGGACCTGTTCACGCTCCCGAAGGTCACCAGTCCGCGACTCCGAGCGGGCGTCGAAGGGGGCTGATCAGGCTTGCAGCACATCTACGACTACGCGAACCAGGTCGCGATCTATGCGATCTACGCGATATCGCTCAACGTCCTGCTGGGCTACGCCGGCCAGCTGTCGGTCGCGCATGCAGCTTTCGGGGCCGTCGGCGGGTATCTCGCCGCGTATCTCGCGATCAACCACGGCTGGGCGTTCTTCCCGGCTCTCCTCGTCGGCGCCACCGCCGCCGGAGTCGTCGGCTTCCTGGCGAGCCTGCCCGCGCTGTATCTTGACATGCGCTACCTGATCCTGCTGACACTCGCGTTAGCCACCGCGATACTGGCTGTGGTCGGGGCGATACCCGCGCTCGGCCAGCAGACCGGGCTGACCGGGCTGCCAATCCCGACCATCTTCGGTCACGTGCTCGGCACACCGTCGCAGTTCTTCGCATTCGCGCTGATCATGGGGCTGATCGTGCTCGCGGTCTGCGCCCGAATAGCCCACTCGCCATTCGGGCGAGTGCTCCGCGGTATCCGGGATGACGACGTCGCAACCCGCGGCGTCGGCAAGAACGTGGTCTGGTCGAAGGTCTCGGTGTTCACGATCACCGCCGCGATGGCCGGCATTGCCGGCGTGATGCTCGCCTTCTACGACGCCGCGATTCAGCCCTCGAGCTACGACCTGTCGCAGTCGCTGGAGATCATCGCGATGGTGGTGATCGGCGGTGCCGCCAACCTGCTCGGCTCGATCCTTGGCGCAACGATTCTCGTGCTGTTCACGCCGTTCCTTCAGAATGTCGTCAACCTCAGCCCGGACACCACGAGCCTCGTGCGTCTGGTGATTTACGGCGTGCTGATCGTGCTGTTCATGATGGTGCTACCGCAGGGAATCCTGCGCGAGGAGTGGACCCCGCTGGCCCTGTGGAAGAAGCTGCGCGGGGGCCGCTCGCCTGACACAGGCCCGGACGCCCCGGTCGCCTCGCACCCGGCCGTCGGCGGCGGGCCGATGGTCGACCCGGAGCTAGCCGAAACGGATCGGTGCTCGAGGCGCGCGACCTGAAGAAGAGCTTCGGCGGCATCCACGCCGCGGACGGGCTGAGCCTCGAGCTGCGCCGAGGAGAGGTGACCGGGCTGATCGGTCCGAACGGCGCCGGCAAGACGACCGTCTTCAACCTGCTGACGCGGGCGGTGCCACCAGACGGTGGCACTGTCAAGCTGCTCGGGCAAGACGATCGGTCCGTGGACGCCGAACCGCATCGCACGTCGCGGGCATGTGCCGCTCCTACCAGGATGTGCGGATCTTCGGCGGCATGAGCGTGCTCGACAACGTGCTGATCGCGATTCCACACCAGCCGGGCGAGAACCTGCTCAACGTGTTCCTGCGCCCGCTCAAAGTGCATCTCTTCGAGACGCCGCGCGCGCGAGCGCGCGATCGAGCATCTGCGGCTTCGTCGGCCTCGCGGACAAGCTGGACGAGAATGCTGGGTCGCTGCCGTTCGGCGAGCAGAAGCTGCTCGCGCTCGCGCGGCTGCTGGCGACTGATGCGGACGTGCTGCTCCTCGACGAGCCGGCATCCGGAATCGACATCGACGGCGTGGAGCGGATACTCGATCTGATCGCGCAGCTGCGCACCCGCGGCAAGTGCGTGTGCATCGTCGAGCACAACCTCCATGTGGTCGAGCGGGTGGCCGACCGCGTGTATTTCATGGAAGCTGGGAAGATCACGGCCGAGGGCACCGTGCGCGAGCTGATGCAGCAGGAGCGGCTTGCGGAGGCTTACTTTGGCAGCGCCTGAGCCCGCAACGGTGGGAGCCGCCAACTCCGGGCCACCGCGACGCCCGCCGCTGCTCGAGGTCACCGGCCTCAAGGCGAACTACGGTCAGCGGCCGGTGCTGTTCGACGTCTCGCTCAGCGTCGCGCCGGGGGAGATCGTCGCGGTCTTCGGCCACAACGGCGCCGGGAAGACGACGACGCTGTCGGCGATCTTCGGCCGCGTGAAGCCCGGGGCGGGCACGGTCACGTTCGACGGCAAGGACATCACCGCCAGACCCGGTATCGAGAACGTCCGCCGCGGGATGACGCTGATCCCGGCCGAGCACTTCGTGTTCGCGGACCTCACGGTCAGCGACAACCTCCGGCTCGGCGCTCAGCGCGACCGCTCGCGCGAGGCGATCGATCAGCGCCTCAGCAGCAGGTATACGACCTGTTCCCGATCCTCGCCGAGCGCTCCTCACAGCTCGCGGGGACGATGAGCGGCGGACAGCAACGGATGCTCAGCATCGGCATCGCGTTGATGACGGGACCGCGGCTGCTGCTGCTGGACGAGCCCTCGCTCGGGCTCTCGCCAGCGCTGGTCGAGCAGATGATGAAGGTGATCGGGCAGCTCGCCCACGAGCAGGAGCTGGCCGTGCTGCTCGTCGAGCAGAACGTCGTGCAGACGCTCGGCGTCGTCGATCGCGCGTGCTTCCTGCGCTCCGGCCGGATCATCCTCGAGCAATCGGCGGAGGACCTCCGCAAGCGCGAGAGCTATTGGGATCTGTTCTGATAAGCGTGTGATCGCTGACTGGACGTTGGCCGACCTCTTCCGCCGCTCGGCCCGGCTGTTCGCCGACCGCGACGCGATCGTGTCCGAGTCCACGCGGCTCACCTACGGTGAGCTCGACCGGCGGGCGACGACGGCTTGCCAACGCGCTGGCGCAGGAGGGGGTTACCGGCGGCGGGCGGATCGCCGTCCTGTCGACGACGCGGCCGGAGTACGCCGAGGTGTACGTCGCGGCCGCCAAGCTCGGCCTGACGGTCGTCGCGCTCAACGTCCGGATGCACGTTGAGGAGCTCGTGTACTGCATCGAGCGGAGTCGCGCCGTCGCTGCTGCTCGCCTCGCCTGACCAGGCGGAGGCCGCCGCCGCGCTGCTCAACCGGCGTTGCGGCTGCCTCGAGGGCGTGCTGAGCTTCGGCGCCGACTCGAGCTACGAGCGCTTCCTGGCGGCGGGCGGCACCGAGGAGATCGAGATCGCGGTTCCGGCCGAGCACATCCACAACGTGCTATTCACCAGCGGGACCACCGGCCGCCCGAAAGGGGCGCTGATCTCGCAGCGCGCCGCCGCCGCGCGGGCGGATGCGGGTCGCGCAGTGGTACTCGCTCGGGCCCGACGACGGCTTTGTCGGCTGGCTGCCGATGTTCCACTGCGGCGGCGACGAGCCCCTGTACGCGACGCTCCTGACCGGCGGCAAGGTGGCGACGTTCGAGAAGGCCGAGGTGGCGGCGATGTATCGCGTGATCGAGCGCGAGCGGCTCACGTGGACGCTGCTGCTGCCGGGCGTGATCACGGACTTCCTGCACTACCCGGAGCGCGAGGCGCACGACATCACGAGCATGCGGTTCGCGATCGGCTACGCGAACATGATGCCCCAGGTGGTGAAGGCGTTCACCACGGAGTTCGGGATTTCGTTCTGGGACGCGTTCGGTCAGACCGAGACGAGCTTCCTGGTCGCGCACGGCCTCGTCCGCCCGGGCGAGGAGCCGTCGCTGCGAAAGCAGCCGACGCCGATGATGGAGTCCGGATCGTGAACGACGAGATGCACGAGCTGCCGGTCGGCGAGCCGGGCGAGTGCGTGGTCCGGGGGCCGAGCGTGATGTCCGGCTATCTCGACGACCCCGAGGCGACCGAGGAGGCGTTCAGGGCGGGTGGCTTCACACCGGCGATGTGCTGGTGCGTCACCGAGGACGGGACGCTGTCCTACGTCGACCGCAAGAAGTACCTGATCAAGACCGGCGGCGAGAACGTTTACCCGGCCGAGGTCGAGCAGGCGATCGTGTCCCATCCCGGCCGTGCAGGAGGTCTGTGTGCACGGCGTGCCCGACTCCTACTGGGGCGAGACGATCAGGGCGGCGGTAGTACTGACGCCGGGAGAAGCAGGCCTCCGCGGCGGAGCTCGTCGAGTGGTGCCGGGAGCGGCTCGCGGGCTACAAGCGCCCGCGTTACGTCCAGTTCCTGACCGCCGCGGAGATCCCCCGCAGCACGACCGGCAAGGTGCTCCGCCACGAGCTGGCGGCGGCGCCGGTGACCGACGAGCAGCGGTTGTGAGCATCCACGGCTTCGACGAATACCCGTTCCACCAGCACCCCGCCGCGTTCGACGTGCCGGCGACGACCGACGCGCATTACAACGATGGCTATTGGTTCGCGTTCTACGCCGCTGATTGGTACTTCGTCGCCGGACTGCGGCTGCACCCGAACTCCAACGTGATCGATGGCTTCGCCGGCGTTGTGCATCGCGGTCAGCAGCATTGTCTGCGCGTCTCCCGCACGCTGCGTTCCCGACTACGACCGCCTGGTCGTCGGGCCGTTGAGGCTGGAGGTGCTCGAGCCGCTGCGCCGGCTGCGCCTTGCGGTCGGCGCGAACCCGGTGGGGATCGAGTTTGATGTGGTCTTCGAGGCGCGCAGCCCGCCGTTCACCGAGGACCGGCACCGGCACACGCGCTACGGGGTGGTCATCAACGACACGCTCCGCTACACCCAGGTCTGCCAGGGCGACCGGCACGGCAGCGCTCGAGGGGGAGAGGGTCAAGGTGGACGACTGGTATGCGATCCGCGACCACAGCTGGGGCGTGCGCTCATCGATGGCGCTGCCCGACCCGATCGGCGGCGTTGAGCGGCCCCCCGAGGAGCGCCGCCGCCGTGCCTTCCGGCTGTGGGTGCCGTTCGAGGTCGGGGGGCACTGCGGATTCTTCCAGACGCACGAGGACAGCAAAGGGAGACCGATCGATTTCGAGGGACGCCTGTACTACGACGACGGCCGCGAGGTGGCCGCTCGTGTCTCATCAGCCATGCGCTCGAGTACCTACCCGGCACGAAGCGGCCCGTTGGCGGCTCACTCCGGCTTCTCGGCGAGGACGGGGCCGAGCGGTCGTACTCGCTGCGGGCGACCGGGCTCGCCGCGGATGTCCAGGGCCTCGGCTACTACGGCGGCTGGTGGGACGGCCACAGCGCTGGCGTCTACCGCGGCCCGGAGCTGATCGAGTCAGACGTATACGGCAATCATCCCGCCCAGGACCCGACCGGTCCCGCGCACGTCCCCCGCGAGCGCCGCCTGGGTCCGACCGAACATCCTTCGTTCCTGACGGGCCCAGACGGGGCACAGGGTATGGCGCACCTCGAACACTCGGTGTTCGGGGCCTACGCGCCGTATTCGTTCTCCTAGAGCGATAGGCGGATGTCGACGAGCCGCTCGTCGCTCGGGCGGCACACCTCGGTCGCCAGCCGCGTCGCGCAGCCCGGACAGAACAGCTCACGCCAGACGATGTCGTCGTCGACGTACGTGCTCGGGTCGTGGAAGCGCTCGCCGAGCTCGGCCATCGGCCGTTCGCGGCTCACCATGTTCTGCTTCGGGTGCTCGGACAGCGATCCGAGCTCCTCGCCGCAGTGTGCGCAGCGATAGGCATCCGCGGAACGATCGACCCAGATGTCCTCGCCGATCAGGAGGTCATCAGCTGGGGGATTCGCGTCCATCGCTGCTGGCTCCCGGTCGGTACCGGCGTCATCGAGTCGCCGGCGACGCATCGCCTTGCGGCCGTCCTCGGTCGCCTGCTCGTCGAGCCGGCCGTCGCGGACGATCACGCCGTACTGGTGTTCGGCATCGGCGGCCGAGACGGCACCGGCGGCGACGTCGCCGAACACGCGGTGGGCGTCACGCTGCAGCGGATCGCCGTAGCCGGCCGAACCGCCCCAGTTGTACTCGAGCACGGAGTCGTCGTTCAGTTCGAGCATGTCGCCCTTGCCGTAGCACTGAACCTGCTCGCCGGAGAGTTCGTCGATCGACTCTGGCAGTGAACCGGACTCGAACTGCTTGTGGACGTCGCTGTTGGGGACAAAGCGGGTGAGCCCGGGGTTACCCGGCGTACCGCCCAGGATCCCCGGCGACTTCGGGATCCCCTCGGAGGTGTACAGGGCGGCTGCAATTTCTCCATTCCGCGGCATGTAGGCGAGCCGCCCGCCGTTGCCGCCGCGCCAGCGCCCAGCGCCGCCGGAGTCGGGATCCTCGCGCCGGTAGAGGTAGAGGATCGGCCAGTCGCGCTCGTAGGACTCGACGTTCGGGCCGCGTCCCTCGGGGATCCACCAGACGCCGTTGGCGAATGCACCGTCGCTGTGGCTCATCGCCCCGGTTGTGCCGATCATCGCGTCGAGCATCGGCCCGACGTAGTAGACATCGCGCTGGTTCATGCCCGCGTGGATGTGGATGTGCCACTGCGCTGGCGTCGTCGCCAGTGCCTTGTTGCGGACGTCCTCGTCGTTCGAGCACAGGAGCATCTTGGTGATGATCGAGTTGGCCATCGCCATCCCGAGCTCGGTGGCGAAGATCCCGGCTGGACTCACCGCGACCCCGTAGTCGGGGCAGGTGAGGGTGCCGGGGACCGGCTCGAACTCCACCTGGCGCGCGGCGCCGCCGATTACCCCCATGTGCTCCGGGACCGCGAGCACGTTGACGGTCGCCAGCGTCGTTCCCCGCAGTGCCGCGAACGGGAGGTTGATTGCCCCCACCTCTGGGTCTGTGCCCTTGTTGGTGACGATCAGGCGGTCGTCCTCCTTGCGCACGTGCAGCTCGACGCGGTAGGCGCCGCGGTCGCCGCTGACGGCCACCTCTTGATAGCAGCGCTCGGACCACTCGCCGTCGGGGATCGTCGCGAGCAGCTCCTTGAACGAGGACTGGCTCGCGTCGAGCACCCCGCGCATCACGCCCTTGACCGTGTCCTTGCCATAGCGCTCGACGAGGCGCAGGATCCGCTCCCGCGCGGTGTGGTTGCCGGCGATGCTGGCGCGCAGGTCGAGTGCGAGGCTGATCGGCGTCCGCGACTGGCGGCGGTACAGCGCCTCGAGCTCGGGATCGATCTCGTCGTTCTTGACGATCCTAATCGGCGGCAGGCAGATCGGGTCGTAATAGATGTCCTGTGCGTTCGGGCAGAACGAGCCCGGGAGGGTGCCGCCGACGTCGTTCTGGTGAGCGTTGTTGCCGACCCAGCAGAACAGCTCGTCGTCGACGAACACGGGGCAGAGTAGGTTCACGTCCGGCTGGTGCGCGGTGCCGATCCACGGATCGTTGACGAGCCACATGTCGCCGGGTGCGATCCGGGTGCCGTGGTGCTCGATGATGTAGTGGACGAGGATGTCCATAAACCCCGCGAGGTACTGCAGGTAAGGCCCGAAGAACAGAAGCTCGCCGGTCTCGGTCAGGATCGCGGTCTGGAAGTCGCGGGTCTCGAGCAGGATCGGCGAGACGGCCAGGTTTGCCATCACCGTGCCGTGCTCCTGGTTCGCGTTCCAGAGGCTGTGACGGACGACCTCAAAGGTGATCGGGTCTAGGTCGGTCGCGGCATCGGTGTGCAGCTTCAGCCCCTCCGGGACGCGCATCGTCGGCGCCGGGATAAATGCGTGCTCGGTTCCGTTCCAGAACGCGCGATGCGCCTCCTCGTCCTGCAGGGTGGGCCGCTCGGGTGCACTAACGGTTGTAGCCATCTGATTACCTCGCGAATGTCAGGTTGAAGTCGCCGCGTTCGCTGCGCTTCACGCTGGCGTCTGGCGGGATGACGATTCCGGTTGTGGGCAGATCGATCACCGCGGGTCCGGTGATCTGCTCTCCGGATGGGACTGCGGTGCCGTCGTAGATCGGCGTCTCCTGCGGTTCCTTGCCGCGCTCGAAGGCCACGAGCCGAGAAGGCTTGCGCGCTTCGCCGGTGCCGGCGATCGCCGCCTGGGAAGGGAGCGAGACGCCGGTCGGCACCGCGGCCTCCGCTCTCACGTTGACGATCTCAAAGCGGGCGTCGGGCAGCAGCGCGGCCGAGCCGTAGCGCTGCTCGTAGCGCTGCTCGAAGTCCGCCGTGACCTTGGAAAGTGTCTTGTCGTCGAGCTGGCCAAACGGCACCGTGACCTCGAGCTCGTTGCGCTGCCACTCATAGCGCATGCGGGCAAAGCGCTTGAACTCCGCCTTGGCGCTGTCCTCGCCGCTGTGCTCGAGCTGCGATCGCAGGCCCTGCTCGAGCTCGTCGTACGCAGCCTGCAGGGCGGCCGGGTCGATCGGCGAGACCAGCTGCAAGTCGGCCTCGCGCGTGTAACGAACGTCCGAGAGCGCAATCCCGAACGCGCTCCAAACCGACGCTACCTCGCCGGGAACGAGCACCTCGGAGATCCCGAGCTCGCGCGCGTAGCCGGCTGCGTGAACCGCGCCCGAGCCCCCGAACGAGAAGATCGTGAAATCTCTTGGGTCAAATCCCCGCCCGACGACCACGTTCTCGAGCAGGTTCGCCATCTTCGAGTTGATGATCTCCACGATCCCGAGCGCCGCGTCGGTCACGGACAGTCCCAAGGGCTCGGCGACCCGCTTGATCGCCTCCTCTGCCAAGTCGCGGTTGGGGCGAATCTGGCGGTCTCCGGCCGTGCCGAAAACGGCCTGCGGATCGAGGTAGCCGAGCACGAGGTCGGCGTCGGTCACGGTCGGCTCCTCGCCGCCGAGGCCGTAGCAGGCCGGTCCGGGGTTGGAGCTGGCGCTATGGGGACCTACGCGCAGGGTGCCGCTGTGCGCTTCGAGCCACGCGATCGAGCCGCCGCCGGCGCCGATCGAGAGCACCTCGACGGCGGGGATCCGATAGGTGTACTTGTCGATCACGCTCTCGGCCGCGATTTCGGGCTCGAGATCCTGGATGATCCCTACGTCGAAGCTTGTGCCGCCCATGTCTGTGGCGATCACGTTGGGGATTCCGAGCTCGGCGGCGAGTCGCTGCGTTCCGACCATCCCGCCGACGGGGCCCGAGCCGATCGTGAGGATCGGACGATCGCCGCCGTCCTCGAGCGGGACCATGCCGCCATGGCACTGCATCAGCATGAACGCGTGCTGGAAGCCGCGCTCGCCAAGCCGGCCCTTCAGCTTGTTCAGATACCCGGACGTGCGCGGTCCGACGAACGCGTTTACGACTGCTGCGACCGTGCGCTCATACTCACCGACTGCGCTCGAGAGCTCGGACGCGACGCTCACGAATGCGTCGGGCACCACCTTCTTCACGATCTCGCGCGCCCGCTGCTCGTGCTCCGGGTGCTGTGTCGACCAGAGGAAGCAGATCGCGTACGCGTCGCAGCCGGCCTCGGCGAGCGCCCGGGCGGCTTCTTCGACCTCCGCCTCGTTGAGCTCTACGACGACGCTGCCGAGCGAGTCGACTCGTTCGGTGACGCCGCGGATCCGCTCCCGGGGGACGAGCGGCGAGGGCTTTGAGGTCTTGGTGACGCGGAGGATGTTCTCCGGCGGCTCGCCGACCACGCGCCCGAGCCCACGCATCATCAGCATGGTGTCCTCGTGGCCCTTGGTCGTGATCAGGCCGACTGTCGCGCCCTTGTTCTCGACCACGATGTTGGTGGCGACGGTGGATCCGTGGGAGACCAGCCGCGTGAGCTTCTTGAACAGCTCGTCCGGATCGCGTCCCGCGAGCCTGGCCGCCGATTCGATGCTGTCGAAGAAGCCGGACTGGAAATCGTCGGCGGGTGAGCTCAGGGCCTTGCCGTAAGCGACCTCTCCTTTCTCACCGACGAGCACCGAGTCCGTGAAGGTTCCGCCGATATCGACTGCGGCGATCAGCTCGCTCGTGCCAGTGGCCATCTGGTGTCTCTCCTCTCCCGCGTCTCTTGCGAGTGCGGTGTTTGTGTCCGGGGCACATACGCGGGTCCTCACGCCCCGCGTACCTCATAAACCGACTAGTCGGTATAATCATCACAGGTCGTGAGGGCGCGGTCAAGCTTGCGCCTCAGCCCTGGGCGACCTCTTTGAGCGCGCCCGCGATGCCCGCCGCATCGGGCAGCATCGCGCGCTCGAGGTTGGGGCTGTACGGCACCGGCGATGGGAGCGCCCCGTAGGTCCGCACCGGTCCGTCGAGATCGAAGAGCGCCTCGCGTACCACCCGTGCGACGATTTCGTTCCCGGGCCCGAACCGCTCGACCGCCTCGTGAACGACCAGGCAGCGGCCAGTGCGGGCGACACTCGCGACGATTGTCTCGACATCTAGCGGAACCAGCGTGCGTGCGTCGATGACCTCGGCCGAGACCTCGTCCGACAGCTCCTCTGCGGCCCGGAGCGACTCGGGCACCATCCGGCCCCAGGTCACGAGCGTGACATCGTCTCCTTCGCGCACGATCCGGGCCCGGCCGGGCTCGAGCGATTCGCGATCCCAGTCATCGTGGCGCTTGCCGTAGAGCCGCCGGTTCTCGACGTAGCAGACGGGGTGATCGGCACGAATTGCGTGCGCGAGCAGGTCGTAGGCGTCGCGGGCGTCGCTCGGGCAGTAAACCTGCAGGCCGGGGATGTGGGCGAGGATCCCCTCGAGGCTCTGTGAATGCTGCGCGCCGGCGCTCTTCCCGCCTCCGGTCTGGGTGCGGAACACGACTGGCACTCGTACGCCCCCGCCGGTCATGTAGCGGAGCTTGGCCGCCTGATTGACGATCGGATCCAGGCAGACCGTGATGAAGTCCATGTACATGATCTCGGCCACCGGCCGCAGACCGGCCATCGCGGCGCCGACTGCCGCCCCGAGCACGCCCGCCTCGGCGATCGGCGTGTCGATGACGCGCTCGGAGCCGAACCTCTCCTGCAGTCCACGGGTGACGCCGTAGACGCCGCCACCCGCGCCGATGTCGACGCCCATCAGGATCACCTGCTCGTCTGCGTCGAGCTCGTCGGCCAGCGCCTGATTGATTGCCTCGATGTAGCGCGGTGAATCAGCCACCGACGTCCTCCAGCATCGTCGACTCGTCGGGGTATGGGGCCGCCTTGGCCTGCTCGACGGCAGCATCCATCTCCAAGGCCGCTGCGCGCACGATCGCCTCAGTGTCCACCTCGGCACCCGCGTCGGCGAGGCGGGAGGCTGCGCGCGCGAGCGGATCGCGGCCCTTCCACTGCTCGAGCTCGGTCTCTTCACGGTATGCAACAGGGTCGCCCTCGTAATGTCCGCCGATGCGGTACGTCTGAGCTTCGATGAAAGCGGGGCCGCCGCCGCCGCGGGCCGTCTCGACCGCCGCGCGGACCGCGTCCTCGACGGCTACCACGTCGTTGCCGTCTACTTGCGCTGCCGGAAGTCCGTATCCCGCTGCTCGCTCGAGCAGCGGCGGTCCGCCCCAGGCACCCTCGCTGCGAGTGAACTCGGCGTAGGCGTTGTTTTCGCACACGAAGATCACCGGCGTCCTCCAGGCGACCGCCAGCACCACGCCCTCGTGAAATGCCCCCGAGTGGACGGCGCCCTCGCCGAAGAAGGCCACCGCCACCTTGTTCCCGCTCGCGCGCGCGGCAAGTCCTGCCCCGGTCGCCAGCGGAATGCCGGCGCCGACGATCCCGTTCGCGCCGAGGATGCCGCGGTCGGCCGCTGCAATGTGCATCGAGCCGCCCTTGCCACCGCAGATCCCCGTCGCGCGGCCGAACAGCTCGGCGAACATCGCGGCCGGGTCGGCGCCTTTGGCGATACAGTGGCCGTGGCCCCGGTGCGTGGTCGTGATGAAATCCGCCTCGGTCAGCGGCGCGCAGGCGCCGGCTGCGACCGCCTCCTGTCCGATCGAGGTGTGGACGAAGCCGTGGACGTCACCTTCGCGGAAATGGCTCGCAACCCGGAGCTCGAACTCGCGGATCCGGGCCATCGTCGTGAAGCGCTCGACCAGGCGCTCGGTATCGCGCGCCGCCAGCTTCCCGGGTGTCATTGCAGCAACCTCAGTGGGAGCTCGAGGTTCTTGCAGATCAACGCGAGCAGCTCGGCAGCCTCCGCGCCGTAGATCAGGCGGTGGTCGCAGACAAGCGTGACCGTCATGCGCTTGCGCAGCGCGACGCTGCTCTCGCGCGCCACTGGGCGCTGCTCGATCGCGCCGACGCCGAGGATCGCCGCCTGAGGCGGATTGATGACAGGGATGAACCAGCCGATCCCGTACATTCCGAGGTTCGAGACCGTGAACGTCGCGCCCTCGAGCTCCGCGGGCGTCACCTTCCGCTCACGGACGCGAGCCGAGAGCTCGCGGCTGCGCGCAGCGATCGCAGCGAGCGACAGACGGTCGGCGTCGATGATGACGGGGACCACGAGTGCCCCGGGGGTGGCGACGGCGAGGCCGACGTTGACGCGGGAGTAGCGCTCGGGACGGCCGTCGCGAAAGCCGGCGTTGGCGTCCGGCCGCCCACGCAGTGCGAGCGCGCACGCCTTGATCACCATGTCGTTGAAGGACGGGATTGGCTGCTCTGGCCCGCCGGCGGCCCTGAGGCCCTCGCGCAGCGCCGCCGCCTCCTCCATGTCGACGTCGCGCTGGAGGATGAACTCCGGGATGGTGGATTTGGCCTCGGCCATGCGGCGGGCCACGACCTGCTGAAGCTGCGTGTGCTGGATGACTTCGGTCTCGCCCCTGACCGCCACAGGGCTGCTCGCGGAGGCGGGGCTTCCCGCCAGGTCGCTCGCGGAGCCGACGTTTTCGAGCGCGGTCTCCACGTCCGCGCGCGTGATGCGGTTTTGGGGGCCGGTGCCGCTGACGGTCTCGAGCTCGATGCCCCGCTCGCGGGCGATCCGCCGAGCGACAGGCGAGGCCTTGACGTGCGCCCCGGAGACGTGCGCCGAACTCGCTGCGACGCCATGCTCCCCTTCGCGCGGTTGAGCTTTCGGCTCGTACGTGCCCGAGACCCCAGCCGCGTCCGCGCTTGCCACCGGGGAGGGTGATCGAGTCCCATTTTGCCCGGCAGCATCCTTGCCCTCCACGGCAATCGCGGCGATCACCGTACCGACCGCGAGCGTTTCCCCTTCTGACTTGAGGATCTTCAGCGTGCCCTCGTGCGGCGCCTCGTAGATCGTGATCGCCTTGTCGCTCTCGATCTCGGCCAGCGGCTCGCCCCGTGTCACCCAGTCGCCATCGGCCTTCAGCCAGGCGACGATCACGCCTTCCTCCATCGAATCCGACAGCCGCGGGAGCACGACGTCAGGCACGCGTCACACCCTCCCGAGAGGTGCGCAAACTCATGGGTAGATTTATACCGACTAGTTGGTCTACCATGCAAACCGATGAGGCGGCCGGGAATCACGCTGTTCGTCGAGGGAGGACTGCTCGCATGACCGTGCCGACACTGGCTGACGAGCTCACCGGCGAAGAGGCGAGCGTCCGCGACCTCTGTCGCGAGTTCGCCGACGGGGAGATCCGGCCGAACGCAGATCGCTGGTGGCAGGAGGAGCGTTGCCCGATCGAGGTGCTGCAGAAGATGGGCGAGCTCGATCTGATGGGGCTGCTCGTTCCCGAGGAATACGGAGGCGGCGAGCTGTCGACCGTGGGGATGGTGGCGGCGCTGTACGAGGTTGGGAAGGTCGACCAGTCGATCGCCGCCGCGTGGCAGGCGCACCTGACGATCGGGACGCTGCCGTTGCTGCTGTTCGGCAGCGAGGAGCAGCGCGATCGCTGGGTGCGGCCGCTGGCGGCCGGAGAGCGGCTGGGGTCGTTCGGCCTTACCGAGCCCAATGCCGGCTCCGACGCTGCTGGCATTCGCACGCACGCGCGCCGGGAGGAAGGCGGCTGGCTGTTGAACGGCAACAAGACCTTCATATCCAACTCGGGCACGGACATGAGCCTCGGTCCGGTGGTGCTCGCGCGCACCGCCGATCGTGACAGCTATGGTGCGTTCATGGTCGAACGCGGCACGCCCGGCTTCACGACCGGTCCGAAGCTGCGCGGGATCGGCTGGCATGCACTCGACACACGCGAGCTGAACTTCGAGGACGTGCGGCTCGGCGAGGAGCACGTCGTCGGCGATCCCGGACGTGGCCTGTCGCAGTTTCTCGCTGCGCTGTCGGTAGGCCGAATCACGGTCGCCACACTCGGGATCTCACTTACCGCCGCCGTGCTCGACCTGGCGCTCGCATATGCCAAGGAGCGCCAGCAGTTCGGTCGTCAGCTGTCGAAATTCCAGGCGATCCAGTTCAAGCTCGCCGACATTGCGGCAGGGCTCGAGGCGGTGCGGCTGCTCGTGTTCCATACCGCTCGCCTACGGGACGCGGGTAAACCGTTCGCCAAGGAGGCGGCGATGGCGAAGCTGCTGGCGTCCGAGCTCGCGGTGGACGCCGCCAACGAAGCGGTGCAGATCCACGGCGGCTATGGCTACATGCACGACTATCCCGTCTCCCGCTTCTACTGCGACGCAAAGGTGCTGACGATCGGCGAGGGCACGAACGAGATCCAGCGGATCGTGATCGCTCGCCACCTCGGGTGCTAGGAATGCGAGCGCTGCGGTGGCACGACCGCGAAGACGTGAGGCTCGAGGAGGTCGCAGAGCCAGAGACAACTGCTGAGCTCGATGCGCTCGTAGAGGTCTCGCGCTGCGGTATCTGCGGCAGCGACCTGGCGGAGGTGCGCTACGGACCGGTGCTGATTCGCAGCTCTCCCCATCCGATCAGCGGCCAGGCGCCTCCGGTCACACTCGGACACGAGCTTGTCGGGACGCTTAGGGCTGGAACCTCACCGGACGGCCGGATCGAGCCTGGTATGCGGGTCACGGTTGACGCCTGCCTGCGCTGCGGGCGCTGCGTCGCCTGTGTCCAAGGCGACTACCACCGCTGTCGGCTGGGCGGCTCGATCGGACTTCACACCGATGGCGGCTTTGCGCCTCTGGTGGCAGTGCCGGGGTACACGCTCGTTGCGGTGCCGGACCAGGTCAGCGATGAGCAGGCGGCGCTCACCGAGCCCTTCGCCGTCGGCCTGCACGCGCTCGAGCGGGCCGGAGTCACCGCCGCGCGGACTGTTTTGGTGCTCGGCTTCGGGCCGATCGGAGCGGCCTGCGCGATGCTGGCAGTGGCGCTCGGTGCGCAGCCGTTCGTAGTCGAGCTGAACCCCGAGCGACGCGCCACATCCGAACGCCTCGGCATTCCGACGATCGACGCCGGGGACGAGTTGCCGCGCCGCGTGCGACGCGCGGTCGGCGGCGGTGGGGCGGATGTCGTCGTCGAGTCCACCGGGGTCGCAGCGCTGCTCGCCACGGCGATCGAGTGCGCGGTACGGGGAGGCCGGATTGCCCTCGCCGGTCTGCCCCGGGATCACGCGGAGATCGATCCGAAGCGGATTACGCTGTTCGAGCGCTCGCTCGTGGGAAGCCTCGGCTATCGCCATGACCTGCCGCGGGTTCTCGAACTCGTTGCCGCGGGGCGGCTCGATCCGGCGGAGATCGTGGGTGCCGTCGTGCCGCTGTCCGAGGCGCAGGAGACGATGATGAGCATGGCGGCCTCGCAGAGCAGTACGATCAAGGTGCTCATCGATCCGAAGTCTGAGCGAGGTGCCAGCAATGGCAACGCGTGAGAAGACTGCACCCCCCGGAGCCAGACGATCGGGACGAAGGCCCAACAGGGAGCGATGGGAGAAGCGCCGCGACGAGGTGGTCGACGTCGCCGCCCGGCTGTTCGCCGAGCGCGGTTACCACCCGACCACGATCGACGATCTCGTGGAAGCGACCGGCCTGACGCGCGGAGGCCTGTATCACTACATCTCGGGCAAGCAGGACCTTCTGTCTCAGATCCATCGCCGCTTCATTGACCCCCTGCTCGAGCAGGCCGAGCGGATCGCGGCCGCGGGCGAGCCCCCTGAGAAGACTCTGCACCTGCTGGGCGACGCGCTGATGAGCGACATCGCCACCTACACCGACCAGGTGACGGTCTTCCTGCACGAATGGAGAATCATCCAGGAGGATCCGGCATGGGCAGACATCCGACACTCGCGCAAGCGGTTCGAAGGGGTGATCGAGCAGGTGCTGAGGCGTGGGATCCGTGAGGGCGCGTTCGAGGTCGCAGATGTGCGCCTCACGGTGCTCGCATTCCTCGGCATGTTCAACTACAGCTACCAGTGGTACTCGCCGAGCGGCCGCGTCAGCCCGACGCGGCTGGCGAAGACGTTCATGGACATCTTCCTCGACGGGATCCGAAAGCAGAGCGCTCGTTGAGTACGTCAGGAGTGACGAACTACGGCTATCCAGCCACCGACCGAGTCGTCTACGGTGAGGGGGCTGTCGGCGAGCTGCCGGCGCAGTGCGAGCACTTCGGAGCCGCGAGGGTGCTGCTGATCTCGACCCCTTCGCTGCGGGATTCGGAGGCCGAGGCAGAGGTGCGCCGGCTGCTCGGCACGCGCTGCGTCGGCGTCTCTCATGACTGCACGCAGCATGTGCCGCTGGAGTCGGTCGGCCGGCTGATCGCCTCCACGCGGGAACTCGAGCCGGACGCGGTGGTGACGCTCGGGGGCGGATCGGTGATCGACGCCGGCAAGGCGCTGTGCGCTGCGTTTGCGCAACGGTACGCGGACGCCGAGGCGCTCTACGAGCACCGGATCGTGTTCGAGTACCCCGACCAGATCTCGATGGAGCCCTTCGGCGGCGAGGTGATACCCCACCTTGCGATTCCGACGACGCTCAGCGCCGCCGAGTACGACGGGATATTCGGCATGACCCACGAGGGCAGGAAGGACCTCTATAACGACCCCAGGCTGACCCCGCGTGTGGTCGTGCTCGATCCGGACCTGACTCGGCTGACGCCGGCGCCACTGTGGGCCGGCTCCGGAATCCGCGCGCTCGATCACGCGGTGGAGATTTATCTCTCAAAAAGCGCCACGCCCCTGACCGATGCCGCGTCACTGCACGCCGTCAAACTGCTGTTCGCGCATCTGCCGCGGTCGCTCGAGGATACGCGGGACTCCGAGGCGCGCCTGGGGTGCATGCACGCCGCGTGGCTTTCGATGATCGGCGTCGAGAACGTCACGCTCGGACTCAGCCACGGGATCGGCCACCAGATCGGTGCGCGCTGCGGTGTGCCGCACGGGGTGACCTCGTGCGTGATGCTGCCGACGGTGATGGAGTACATGGTGACCGTGATGCCCCAGCGCCTCGCGGACCTCGCGCAGGCGATGGGTGCGACGAACTCGCGCATGCCCTCGCAACTCGCGGCCGAGGCGCCGTCGCTCGTGCGGAAGTTCATCGCCTCGCTCGGGCTGCCCACGACACTCGAGCAGGTTGGTGTGACGCGATCCGACTTTGAGTTGATCGCTGAGGATGCAATGCGAGATTTCGTTGTCGCCTCGGCACCGATGCCGGTTTCCAAGGCCGACATCGTCGATCTGCTCGCGCGGGCGACATGAGCCTCAGCGACGGGCTCCGGTGTCGGCACTCAGCGCCAGCCCCTCGCCCCTCTCGCGCAGCTTGAAGCGCTGGACTTTCCCCGTTGGGGTGAGCGGGAATTCCGCCACGAATTCGACGTACCGCGGCACCTTGTAGTCGGCGAGACGGGACTTGGCGAAGGTGCGGACGTCCTTGGCATCGAGCTTCTCGTTGCGCCGCTGGACGAACGCCACCCCGACTTCGCCGAGGCGGGGATCGGGCACACCGACCACGTACGCCTGCACGATCTCGGGATGTTCAGCGAGCGCGGCCTCGACCTCGGCTGGGTACACGTTGGCGCCGCCGACGATGAACATGTCCGACTTACGACCGGTGATCTCGAGGTAGCCGGCGGCGTCGATGCGGCCGAGATCCCCCGAGTGAAACCATCCGTCGGCGTCGATCACCGCGGCGGTGGCCTCGGGGTTCTGGTAATAGCCCTGCATCACGCAGTGGCCGCGAACGCAGATCTCGCCTTCCTCATCAGCGCCGAGCTCGCTGCCGTCTGAAAGCGACACGACCTTGACCTCGAAGTCGGAGACCGGAACGCCCTTGCCGGTCCGGACGAGCTCGAGCGGGTCGTCTGGCCGAGGGAAGGTGGTGACGGATGTCGTCTCGGTCATCCCGTAGACCGGCAGCAGCCGGCTCATGCCGAGCGTTCTGATGACCCGCTCGATCAGCTCCGGCGGATTGGACGCGCCGCCCATCCACCCCGAGTCGAGCGTCGAGATGTCGTACCGATCGAGCGTGGGATGGTTGACCACGTCGATGAAGTGTGTGGGGATGCCGCTGAAAGTCGAGACCCGCTCCCGCTCGATCAGCTCTAGCGCGGCCTCCGGATTCCACTGGTCCATGACCACCAGCGCGCCACCGGCCAGAAGCGCCGGCAGGATCCCGGTGAAGCCGCCGCCGACGTGGAAGAAGGGGAGATGGCCGAGAATCCGGCTGTCGGGGTGGATGCCCATCCACTCGGTGATCGAGCATTCATTGCGAAGGATCCGATGGGAGTGGACCGCGCCCTTCGGATGTCCGGTGGTCCCCGACGTGTAGACGATGATCGAGGGCTCATCGAACGTGATAGCGTCGGCGAGCGCGTCGAGATCGTCGTCGGAGATGCGAGCCCCGCCGGCGATGAACTCGTTGAACGGGATCGCCTGCGGCAACGCGCGCTCGAGCATCACGACCGCGCGAACGGAGGGAAAGGCCGACGTGTCGGGGCGACCATCGCTCAATGGAATGAGCCGATCGATGATCCCGGCGTAGTCCATGCCCAGGAAGCTGTGGCGGGCGACCAGCAGCTTCGACTCTGACTGGCCGAGGATGTATCCCGCCTCCTCCTGTTTGTAGCGGCTGTTGATCGGGACCTGCACGGCGCCGATGTACGCCGCCCCGAACCAGGCCACGATCCACTCGATCTGGTTCGGTAGCCAGACGGCGACGTTGTCCCCGCGCTTGATGCCCTGGGCGAGCAGCGCCTTGGCGTAGGCGCGCGATTCGGCGCGCACGTCCGCCCAGCTCAGGCGGCGGTCGGGCCCGAGCAGGGCGCCGCGACCACCGTGCTCACGCGCCGTGCGCTCGAGCTGCTGGGCGAGGGTGATTGGTTGCCAGCGGTAACGCTGTCCTGGTGGTCCGCTGATGATCAACTGCCGTTTGTATGACCGGTTTCCCGTGCAAGCGCAACTCTCGCTTTTGCCAGTCGTGGGTGAGCGCCGTTGGCGGCAGTCACTTCGATCATGCGAGCCGAGCAGATCATCATGGCGCGGCTGAACGATTTACTGGAGCCGCTCGCGCTCACCTTTCTCCGCTACGAGGCGTTGATGCTGCTGTTCTACAGTCGCAACGGCGAGCTCCCGCTCGGGAAGATCTCCGATCGGCTCCATGTGCACCGCGCCAGCGTCACGAACGTCATTGACAGACTCGTGCAGGGCGGGTACGTCGAGCGAGTCGGTCACGAGCACGACCGCCGGGCAATCCTGGCACGGATCACGCCGGGGGGGAGACGCGTGGCGCGGACGGCTACGAAGCGCCTGAACGAAGCGCGATTCGGCACCCTTCCCCTGTGCGATTCCGCGTGCGACGCAGTCTACGAGCTGCTCGAGCCCCTGCGCCGGGCAGCGGGCGACTACCACTCCGCTGAGGTGCCGGAGCCGGCCGCGGACTGAACCGGGCGGGCCGGGGTCATCAGCGAGGAGGAGAGGTCGGCCCCGGCCCGCTTGCGACGCATACGCTCGGGGCATCTCAGCCCCGACGGCGTCCTTGCGGTCGTCCGGCTCTGGCACGATCGACCGCCGGAGGCCCACCACCCAGGGTCGGCAGACCGTGTGCGAAAGTCTTGTCCGCCGGCGCGCAGTGCACAGCTATCGGACTTGCTAGTTCCGGCCCGACGCCACTCAAAAAGCGGGAGCCTCGCGGCGAGTTGCACGGCATTGCGTGGCGGTCTGGAACCTACACGTTCACCGTTCGCGTGCGCGACTCATCGCGGCCAAGGATGACGGCCACCCAGACCCTGCGGCTGCTTGTCAAGCCCCGTCCGCGGAGGCGGCGGACGGGTGGGCGCTACGGCAACCGCGGGAGCAGAATCACGGGCTAGGTCGTACCGCCTTGCGTGGCGCGTCCACGCCACCCCGCGCTCGCGCAGAACGAATTTCTGGACCTTTCCGGTGGAGGTCTTGGGCAGCGGCCCGAACTCGATTTGCGTCCGGGCACTTATAGCGAGCGAGCCGCTGGCGGCAGAACGCGATGATGTCGTCGGCGCTCGCACTGGCGGTGCCGGTGAGGGTGACGAAAGCCTTCGGCCAGTTCCCCCAGCGCTCGTGCGGGATCTCGAGCACGCCGGGTGAGTGGCCATCGCGTCGGCCAAGTAGCCGCTCGTGACGTTGCTGCCGCGCATGATCACCTCGCCCATCGTCTCGGCGTCCTGCGGGACGTCGTTCATATCCTCGTCGACAACCCGGATGAGATCCGCACCGGGGTAGGCCTGGCCGTGGCGCGCGAGCAGCTTCGCCCGCTGCTCGAGCGTGAGCTGCTGCCAATCCTCCTGAGCGGAGCACACAAGCGAAGCTGCTCCACTGATGATCACCGGATCGACTCCGTACGCGCGCGGTTATTCCCGCACAGGCACCCGACCACCGTATCCTGTCGCTTTGGGGGCGTCGTCAAGGGCGCCGCAGAAACGGCAGGTCGATTGTCGATCTCCACGGAAACCTCTAGTCACACGCCGTCTATCGGGTGGTCCACGGCGCGCAGCTTCATGTCCGGTTTCGTTCTGCGGCGGCTGGCCCAGCCTGAGCCGCTGACGATGGAGCGCCACTCGCTGCGGGGCGCGGTGCTGCTCTCCGACGTCGCCTCGTTCACGGCCCAGGTCGAACGTCTCGTGCGCCAAGGGCCCGAGGGCCTCGAGCAGGTGATCAGCGGCTTCAACCGGTACTTCTGCATAGTCGGCGATGCCGTCAAGCAATGCGGTGGCGATGTGCTTGAGACGACTGGCGATTCATTCGTGTGCTTTTGGCCTGCCGAGGATGAGCGGGAGCTGGCCGAGGCGACCGCTCTGGCGAGTCAGGCGGCTCTGGCGATTCTGGACGCGGTTGGGGAGCCCAACCCGGCTACCTGGCGGACGCGGATCGGGATCGGCGCTGGTCAGCTGGACCTCGGGATCGTCGGCGGCATACGGGCGCGGTGGTACGTGACGCCCCGCGGACCCGCCATCGCCGACGTGGTGGAGTGCGAGCGTGCCGCCCCCGCCGGGACCGTCCTGCTCTCGCGCCAGGCGGCCGCGCTGCTCAAAGGACGCGCGACCCTTCGCGACGCGCCAGAGGGGCGAGCGGAGCTCGAGCGGGTGCTCGAGCCGGCGACGCCGCCGACCCGAACAGATCCCCGCCTGGAGGACATACCCCACGATCGTCTGGATCCGATGATCCCCGCGCCAGTCCGGGCCTGGGGAGGGGCCGACCACGCCTGGCTGGCCGACTTCCGGCGGGTGAACGTGGTGATGGCATTCCTCGGCCGACCCGTCGAGGGTGGCCCCCTCAACCTGGAGCGCGAGCACGAGGCGCTTCGCGCCTTCCAGGAAGTCGTCGCGCGCTACGACGGGGCCGCCAAACCCGGGTTCGACAACAAGGGGATCTCGCTGTCAGGCGTCTTCGGGCTACCCCCCCGTGCGCATCCCGACAACGTGGATCGGGCGCTGCAGGCCGCCGCCGAGATCGCTGCCCGGCTGAAGGAGCTCGGGTCAGAGGCGAACATCGGCGTCAGCTCCGGACGCGTCTGCTGCGGCGTGTTCGGCAACGACTCGCGTCGCGAGTACGCGCTGTTCGGCGACGCTGTGAACCTGGCCGCGCGCCTCAGCACGGCGGGGGTCGAGGGGGTGCTGATCGACGAGGAGACCTTCCACGCCGCTTCGCTGGCGCTGGAGGTCGACCGGCACCGGGTCCTGGCCGTCACGAACCGCACCGAGCCGGTGCGGGCGCACAGGTTGCTGGCTCTGCGGCAGGCCGAGGTGGTCGAACGTGCGCTGGTGGGCCGTGAGCCGGAGCGGGCATCGATCGACCAGGCGCTCGAGCAGGTGATCGAGCAGCGCGTTGGCTCGACGATCGTGGTCGAGGGAGAGCTGGGGATCGGAAAGTCCGCTCTGGCGCGCTACGCGGCGCGCGCCGCCACGCAGCGGGGAACACGGGTGCTGCGGGTGACCGCCAACATGATCGAGCGCGGCACCGCCTACCGCCCGTGGCGGCCGCTGCTCTCAGCGCTGCTCAAGGAAGTCGGCTCGAGGGAGCAGCTGGCCGGAGTGTTCGGAAGCGACCTGCGCTCGCCGTCGCTGCTGCCACTCCTGAACCCGTTTCTTCCGCACCCCCTCCCCGCGTCACCGGAGAGCCAGGCGCTGAGCGGTGAGGCCCGCAGCGAGCAGCTCAACGCGCTGCTCAGTCTCGGCCTGCGGCGGATGGCGCAGGCGGCGCCGACCGTGTTGGTGGTGGAGGACGCCCAGTGCTTTGACTCCATGTCTTGGGCGCTGCTGGACCGCGTCACGGGCGGTGACCCCGTTTGCCTGACGATCGTCACCGAACGCATCGGCGACGTGGCAGTTGAGCTTCCGCCCGAGCGTGACCGGTTGCGGCGCGGAGCTAGGGCCCAAGTGCTGACGCTCGGGCCGCTCTCTGCCGATGACGTCACGGCGCTCGTTCACCAGCGGCTCGGTACCAGCAGCGTCGACCCAAAGCTTCTCTCGCTCGTTGTCGAGCGAGTGATCGGACACCCGTTCTTCTGCGAGGCGCTGCTCGAGATGATGATCCAGTCGGGGGCGATCCAAGTCACCAGCACCGGCGCCCGGCTGGGCCCTCACCCCGATCTGGGCGTCCCGGCCTCGATTGAGAGCGCCATCCTCGGGCAGTTTGACCGGCTCCCCTCCTCGCAGCAGCTGACGTTGAAGGCGGCTGCCGTCGTCGGGCGTACGTTCCGGCCCGATGAGGTCGCCGCGGCGCACCCGGCAGCCTCCAATACCGATATTCCGGCTGAGCTCGAGGCCTCGCGAGAGGTGGGTCTGCTGGCGCCGGGACTTTCGCGCGAGCGCTACGCGTTCTGGCATCAGATCATCCAGCAGGTGACCTACGAGGTGCTCACGGAATCCCAGCGCCACCAGACACACCGTGCGCTGGCCGAGTGGTACGAGGCCCGTGGGTTGGCCGCCGCCGACGCCCGTCCGGAGCTGCTCGCCCACCACTGGATGCAGGCCGGCTCGGCGCGGCGCGCGGCTCCCTGTCTGGAGCACGCGGGCCGCAACGCGCTGCACGCGGGCGCGTTCAAGGAGGCTGTTGACCTGCTCGTCAGGGCGATGGATGCCGACCCGGATGTGCCCCCGCAACGGCGGGCGCTGCAGGAGAAGGCGCTGGCCGACGCCAGATACTTCCTCGGCGATCTGCAGGGAAGCCGAGCCCTGCTCGAGCAGTCGCTGGAGCGGCTCGGGTACCCGATCGGGAACGGGCTGGTCTCCCGGGTGCGAGACCTGTTGGAGGGGGTCGCAGTGCAGGCGGCGCCTCTGGCGCTGTCTCGCCGCTATCTCGGCTCCCGCGCCGCCGATCGGGACGAGCTGTTGGCGGCCGCCGACGCCTTCCGCGTGCTCGTGCAGATCAGCTATTTGCACGGCGACTCGAGCCTTGAGCTGTCCTCGCTGATCCTCCGCGGCCTGAATTTGGCCGAGCTGGCCGGGTCTTCGGCCGAGCTCTCCCGTGCACTGGCCAACGCCTCGGGGCTCTCGGGCGTCTCAGGGCTTCACCGTCGCGCCGATCGCTATGCCGGGCGGGCGATCCAACTGGTCGAGCACGAGGGCAACGCACCGGCGGCCGCCTACGTCTGGAACATCGTCTCGATCATGCACGCCACCCGTGGCTGGTGGCAGGTGGCGCTCAGCGACAACGGGCGTGCCCTGGAGCTGTTCGGCGAGGTCGGCGACACCCGCCTTGAGTCGGAGCTGTGGCAGACCCGCGCCGGCGTGGAACTGTGTCGCGGATCGGCGGCGGGAGCCGAGGAGGCCTGGCAGCGACACCGCGATCTGGCGCAGCAGACCGGCAGCAGCATCAACCTGTGCTGGTCGCTGCTCGACGAGGCGCAGACGTCGTTCCTGCGCGGGGACGCGGAGGCGTGTACACGAGCGGTCGAGTCTGCGTTGGAAATCCGCGTCTTCGACTCCGACGGCGGCACGGTGCTGGAACGGCGCACCGCCGAGGCGCTGGGCGCCCTCGCCGAGGGAAATCACGCCGAGGCCGCCAGCCACGCCCGTGCTGGGATCGACATGCTCTCACGCAGGGTGCCGGCCGGATTTCACGTGGTCGAGTTCGGCGCCGTCTGCGTCGAGGTGCTGCTCGAGCTGCGCGCCGGCCGCTCACGGACGGTCCCGGTTCGCTCGCTCGACCAGGGGATCAGACGCGGGCTGTGGACCCTACGACGCTCTGCGATGAGCTTCGGCGCGCTGGGCACGCGCGTGCCCGTGCTCCGGGCTCGGGTGGCGCTGCAGGCGGGAGATCGGGACGCCGCGCGGCGGTTCGTGGAGCTCACCAGGCGCCGCGCGGTCCGACCCGATCAGGACCTGGACCGGGCGCGCGCCGGGTTGATCGAGGCCGAGCTGTGCCTCGATCCCGACCGGCGAGCCGAGATCCTCTCCGAGCCGCTGGCGGTGCTGGCTGAGCTCGGTCGGCAGCGCGAGCACGCGCGGGCGGAGGCGCTCGTTCGTTGAGCCACACGCGACCGATCGACCTGAACGCCGTCCCGGCGCCGGCTCGGCGCGTGACGCCGGCGGTCCCAGGCGCGTACGGCCTGGGCGCACCGGTCAATCTCGCCCTCGAGGGGCAGGTCCAGAACGCGCTGAACCTATTTATGCCGCTCAAGTCCCCGGCCCAGTGGCCGGCGCTGGAGCGCGTGCTCACCAACGCCAGGCCGGACGTCCAGGAGGCGCTGCGCTCGCTCCAGTACGTTCACTTCGCGCGGTTTCTGCCCACGCCCGACTACAGCGCACTGCAGACGATCACCACCTACGACGGCGGCCTCAACGCCTACACGATGGACTTCGTGGCGGTGCTCGGGGACGTGTTCACCGCCGTGCTGCGGTTCATCCGCGGGGCCCCGCCGCTGCCCGTTCAGCGCCACCCCCGGGAGTTCGTGGCCTTCGTGCGATCCCACAACGTCCCGATCGGCGTCTGGTCGGCGTATCCGCATCTGACCGTCCTCGAGATCCAGCGGGCCGCGCAACGATGAGCGGGCTGGACCTCGCCGACATCCAGGGCAACATCCTGCGCGGCTACCGTGCGGCCAACGCACGCCACCTGGCGGTGAACATCCCCCGGGGGGAGACGGCCGGGCGCTGCTGCGAGACCTGCTCACTCCGGAGCCGCCCTGCCTGAGCACGGCCGAGGAGTGGGAGGAGCGCCAGCGGCCCGACCATCTGCTCAACCTCGGCGTCACCTGGCCGGGGCTGCGGGCCCTGGGCGTTCCCGACGCGGCCCTGAATGCCTTTCCCGACGCGTTCAAGCAGGGAGCCGCGACGCGCGCCATCGCTCCCGATCCCGACGGCATCCGCGGAGTCGGCCTGGGCGACGTGGGGGAGAGCGCGCCGAAGGGCTGGGTGCTCGGAGGAACCTCGAACCCGGAGGTCCACATCGTGCTCAGCCTGTTCACCGACGAGCACCACCGCGCCCGCCGGGAGCCGCTGAGCGCCACGCTGCGCGAGCGCTTCACGCACCACGGTCTCACCGAGGTGTGGTCGGCCGACGCCGACGCGCTTGCCGGCGGGCGCGTCCATTTCGGCTACCGCGACGGTATCGCCCAGCCCCGCATCGACGGCGCGCCCGGCCGCCAGCCCGCCGACATGCAGCCGAGCGCTCCCGCCGGTGACTTCTTGCTCGGGGCAGGCCATCTCAACTCCTACGGCGGCAACCACCTCGGCGCGATTCCCGCTCGCCTGGGGGACAACGCCACCTATGCCGCCTTCCGCGTGCTCGAGCAGGATTGTGGGGCCTTCGAGGCGATGCTCGACACGTGGTCGGCCCGATTCGGGGTTGACCGCGAACGGCTGGCTGCCAAGCTGATGGGCCGCTGGCGCTCGGGCGCTTCGCTGATGACCCACCCCGGCGGGCCCGATCCGGTGCCCGCGGACGCGGAGCTCAACCGCTTCGATTACGCCCCCTCCGATGAGGCTCCGATGTACATCAACGATGCCGACGGGGAACGGTGCCCGATCGGCAGCCACGTCCGCCGGCTCAACCCACGTTCGTCCCCAGCCATGGGGGTGCGCGGCACGCGGCGGGTGCTGCGTCGCGGTATGCCGTACGGGCCGCCCTTCGACCCCCGTCAACCGGCCGACGAGATCGAGCGCGGTCTGATCGGCCTGTTCCTGTGCGGCGACCTCGAGCTCCAGTACGAGTTCGTCCTGCGCGTGTGGGCAAACCAGGACCTGGGCGCGGCCGGCTTGCGCGGGACCAGGGAGCCGTTCATCGGTGCCCAGCCGGACAGCGGCGGCATCTTCCGGGTGCCGATGGCCGAACGATCCGGCTCGCTGCTGCTGAGCGGCCTTCCCACGCTGACCCGGACGCGGGGATCCGTCTACTGCCTGATGCCGGGACTCGGCGGCATCCGGGAGCTTGCCGGGGCCGCATGACGTTGACCTCGCCCCCCGAACCGGTGCCCGGGCCGGCCGCGCTGGACGGACTCGGTTTCATGGCGCTCCTGGCGCGTCTGGCCGATCGGGGCGCGGCCGCGTCCCTGCCGCCGGCGGTGGAGGCGGGAAGCGCGCCCGCTCCGCTCCTCGTGGTCGATCGCCCCGATGTGTTCGCCGCCGGACTCGTCCTCAAGCCGCAGTTCGGGCGGCCGGCTCCGGCGCTGCGCGGCGTCGCGGCGAGCTTTACGCTGGTCGCCGAGCGGCCCGTCACGTTGAATCTCGGCGACGGTAGCCCGGCCTCCGAGGTCGCGCCCGGCCAGACAGTCACCGCCGCCTACCCGGCTGGGCTGAGCGAGGCGCAGCTGACGATCACCTGCGACGGCCGGACCGCCGGGATCCGGACCGGCGTCGACCCCAAGCCGGCGCCTGCGCCCGACGAGGTCTGGAGCCTCCCGGGTGGAACCGCTTGGGTGCTCCGCGGGAACGGCCCTGCGACCGCGCCGGCACCGGCCGCCGGTGCCGGGCCGCCGCCACCGCCGCCTCGGCACACCGCCCTGCGCTGCCCGCTGGTCTGCGTGGAGGGGTTCCCAGGCGGCCACGGCTTCGCCTTCAGCCACGACATCCTGGCTCAGCAGGGCGTTCTCGACACGCTCCTTGCGCGCGGGTTTGACCTCGTGGCGGTGGGCCTCGATGACGGGACGCGGCCGCTGGAGGAAAACGCGGCTGTGGTGCAGGCCTGCCTGGCCGAGGTCGCTCAGCGAACGCCGCTGCCGGTGACGCTGCTCGGGTGGAGCATGGGCGGCCTGCTCTGCCGCCTGGCCCTGTCCGGGACCGAGGTCGGCGGCGAGGAGCACCAAGTGACGACGCTGCTCACCTGGGATACGCCGCATCGCGGCTCCGTCACCCAGCTGGGGGTGCAGTGGCTGGTCTCCCACTTCGCCCAGGCGCATCCGGCTTTGATGCCGTATGCATCGCAGATCGATTCGGCCGCCAACCGGGAGATGGACATGCTGTGCCTGCAACCGGACGGTTCGGCAGGGGCCGATCCGCGGCGAGCCGCGCTGGAGCAAACGCTGACCTGGCCACAGCAGCCCCGGCGGGTGCTGGTGAGCTGCGGCCGGGGCAGCGGCGGCCGCGATCGGCGCCCTGCCGAGGTGCTCGTCCACTGGTACGCCGAGGGGCATGGGGACATTCACCTGCGGAAGATGGGCGGGACAGATCCGGTGGGGGAGGGCAGCTGGGATGGTCAGGCACCGCCGCCCCTTGACGTGCCGGGCCAGCTCCCGTGGGACGCGATGCCCGGCGCCCGCGGCACCTACCCGGCCCAGGCGGCCGGGCTGCTCCAGACGCTCGGCGGCGGCGCGGTCCATCCGATTCAGGTGCCGGCAACCTGTCAGGTGCCGACGGTGAGCGCGCTCGACCTCGATCAGGCGCCGGACGCAGCGGTCCCCGATCAGGAGAACCTGATCGTCTGCGCCGCCGATCAGCCGCATCTGGTGATCGACGAGCAGGCGGCCGCGGGCGTGCTCGGCCAGATCGGGGCGCCGTTTGACCCGGAGCGCTTTGTGCCTCACGACCCGGCTTTCCTGAGCGACCCGTACCCGACCTACGCGCTGTTTCGCCGATTCGCTGCCCGCTTTGCCGTGGGCGGCGGTGCTCTCTGGTGCTTCCGCGCAGCGGACTGCGCCACCGTTCTCCGAGACAAGGACACGTGGGTCAAGCAACCGCCGCAGCGGCCACAGCCCGGGCCGGGTCCGACGGCGGCGCTGGCCGACCTTCCGCCGGGACTGTTCAGCTCCGATCCGCCGGCGCACGACGATTTGCGCCGCGCTGTGGAGGGCGCCATGCGGGGTGCCCTGCAGCAGGCTCCCCAGCTCGCCGCCCAGCGGGCGCAGCAGATCCTCGCCGGTCTGCAGGGCACGGAGGTGATCGAGCTGGTCCAGGACTTCGCGCTGCCCCTGCCCGCCGGCGTCCTCTTCGACCTGCTCGGCCTGCCCCAGGATCCGGTGCTGCGGATGGTCCTGATCGGGTGGCAGCAGTCGATCGCCACTGCTCACGATGCGACCCAGGCGGTGGGTACGCGGATCCAGGGCGCCACCTGTTCGATGGCGCTGCGCACCTACTTCGACGGGCTGGTGTACAGCCACCGGATCTCCCCGCTGCCGGGGCTGGTGGGTTCGCTGTGTGACGCCTTTCAGGCGGCGAGCCTGAGCCGCGAGCAGCTGGTCGCTACGTTGTGCGACATCCTCGTGGCCGGCTATCTGTCGACCACCTACCTGATCGCCAACGGCATGAACCGGCTGCTGGCAGACGCGGACACGATGTCCCGGCTGCGTGCCGAGCCGGACCTGCTCGGAGCCGCCGTCGAGGAGCTGCTGCGCCTGGAAGGCCCCGTGCAGCTGATCGACCGCATCGCCGCGCGCGATACGACGCTCGGCGGCCAGCAGGTTCCGGCGGGCACCCACGTGGCGCTGGTCGTTGCCTCCGCCAATCACGATCCCGAATGGTTCGAGGCTCCGGAGGAGCTGCGATTCGACCGCAGCCGCGGGCACTTCGCCTTCGGCGACGGGATCCACAAGTGTGTGGGGGCTCCTGTGGCGCGCATCGTGACGCCGATCGCGCTCCGCGCGCTGCTCGATCACACGGAGCAGATCGAGCTAGACGGCGAGCCCCAATGGCAGACCGATCCCTACCTGCGCGGCGCGGTCAGCCTGCCGCTGCGGATGACGCCTGCCTTCATCCCGGCCGGTGGGGCACCGTGACGACGAACAGGCGCGCCGACGGCGTGTTCTCAGGCGGAGGAGTCAAGGCAATCGCCTACGCCGGCGCCCTGGCCGCCGCCGAGGAGGCGGGATACGGGGACTGGCACCAGCTGGCGGGAACGTCTGCGGGCGCGATCACGGCGGCCGCAGTCGCGGCGGGCTACGACTCCAAGGCGCTGACCGAGCGCCTCATGAAGTTCGATCTCGCGACGGTGGCCGACATCGGATGGCCCCGGCGGATCGCGCAGATCCGGAACCTGATCCGCCACCACGCCATCGCCCGCGGCCTGACCCTGCACGGCTGGATCGAGCAGCTGCTCGAGCAGGCGCCCCGCCCTGCCCGGACCTTCGGCGAGCTGTCATGCCGTCTGCGCGTCGTTTCCACGGACCTGGTGCACCACCGAATGGTGGTGTTTCCCGACGATGCGCCGAAGTACCTGGATCCCAACGGGAACCCTTGGAAGCCGGAGGAGCTGCCGATCGCCGATGCCGTGCGGATGAGCGCCGGTTATCCATTCATGTTCGCGCCGTGGCCGCTCAGGGATGCGGTCAGCGGGCAGGCCGGCGCGCTGGTCGACGGCGGGATCGTCAGCGGCTTCCCGGTGTTCCTGTTCGACCGCGACCAGCCGTGCTGCCCGACCTGGGGTTTCCGGCTGGACGGCGAGCAGCCCCAGGGTCGCCCGATCGGGGGCTATCGCTGGCCGATCGGAATGGTCCGGGCGCTCGTGGAGACGAGCATCGGCGTTCACGACCACCTCGAAGCCGACACGTTCTCCCAGCGCACGGTCGTGATCTCGACCGGAAGCGTCGCGACACTCCAGTTCACGATGAGCGACGACGAGAAGCGCACGCTATGGGAGGCCGGCCACCGCGCAGCGAGCGACTTCTTCGCCTCCGGACCCACGGGCGCGAACATCTTCGGCGAGGTACCTCCCGCAGACACGCTGCCTGCGTCATCGACCGGGTCAGGTCAGAGCACGCACGCCTGAGACGCGCGTTGATCGACATCAACCATTAGGCAGACCGCCCTCGAGCGGGCTCATAACTCGAGAACAGCTGCCTCGGGACCGACGCTTCCAGATGCGAGAGGTCGGCTATCGGCGGCCTGGGCCTGCCGGTGCGCGGGACCGCACCGGCTTGACTGCCGGCCGCCGCCGGCTGACGCTGCGCAGGGTCGGCCGGTTGTGATCGCGCCTGCGCGCCCGCGCCTGGTCGGCATCCGGGAGCGGAGCACCGCCGCGAGGTTGGCCCGGCGGAGGCGGTGGCGGACCGGAACCAGGCCATCCGCCACCGTCGCCATCGGGCAAGCCCTGGAAGGGGGCGAAGGTGTGGTAGCAGAACACGGGCGCCACGGCCAGCGCGGCGAGCAACAGCGCCACCCATCCAAGTCCGAGCGCCCGTTGGGGCAGCGCGCTGAACCTGATTGCGAATGCGAGTCCGAGCGCCAGGGTCAACATCACAAGGCCCGCGCAACTGAGTCGGACGTAGAACCGCGACCGCTTCCTGCTCCCCAGCGCCGAGCACGCCAGGACGCCGAACTCGAGGAACATGAGTACGGTGCCAACCAGCCACGAGACCGCCGTCGCCATCGCACTCAGAAGCTAGACCAGCGCGAGTCAGATCACAAGCAAGGAGGGGGAGGCGGTTGGTAGGCACCGCGAGGGCCTGGGACGATTGCATTCCTCTCTTCGGCTCCGCCCGCTGAAAACGTGCCTGCTACTTGCGCAGCGACGTCCCTTGCAAGGGGTCAGCACCGCCCGGGCGACGGGCCCCGGCGCTGGCTGCCTGTGGTGTGCTCCGAGGGGACGATCCCGAGGTGGGAGGCGAGTTGGTCGGGATGATCGAACCGTTCCCACTCGTCGATCTCGGCGCATAACCCGAGGCGGAGAATGTGTCGATCCCGGGCGGGCAGCCCAGCCGCGAACGTCCGTTGGCGTGAGGCCGTACGATCCGCCCAACCTGGAGCGTGTCGTCCGCGGTCCGTTCACCGCGACGTTCGTCGTCGCGTCTAACTGGTCCATTGGTTCTGATGGTCGTCTGGGACATGCGTCGTGCAGTGGGGAACATCGTCTCAGCGGGCGCTCCCCAGGGCGATGCGGGCGATCGGGCCCCCGGGTCCCGTTCCGGTCGACAGCGACTGGCCCGTCACCATGAGACCTTGTGCGCCCGAGTTCATGAACGAGGTGACTCACTACGAAGCGGTATGACCGGAGGGATCACTAAAGCGCCTGTGGAAGGGCGATAGTGTTGGCTCGGCCAGAGACATCCCCTTACAGTCCTACTACCGGTACACGAATGCCGCTAAGCGTGCCATTGACACCCGGAGTTTGTATTGGTCGTCCGAGGTACTTGTCTTGGTCATCGCGGCCTCGATTTCTGCCAGCGCGGCGTTCACATCCGACCGCCGCGTTCCGGCTGCCCTCGGCGCCGGTGTCATCATCCTCACCGGCCTCCGGCATCTTTCGCTGGCGCGAGGATCGGGCGCGGTTCAGTGAGACTCCGTGTCGAGCTGGTCACTGCACGTGACCTGTACGACCTTGGAAATGGACAGTACGGTGTGAGACGCCTCGAGGTCGTTCCCTAGACTGTTCTCGCGCCCGCAGCTAATCGATCGATTACCGGCATTGTGAATGGCCGCAACCGTGAACCAAGCGCGAACGGCTCCCGCCGGGTCACACCGGGCGCGCTCATCGCCACCGACGACGGCCCGACCTCGCGTCTGCTGAAGCTCGAAGCGCAGTGTTGGTGAGAGCGCGTGCACTTGAGCGCATCGTCAACCACCAGGTCCGGGGACGCCGCACAGGTCCGCCAACACCTGCCCGGCGGCGTGCACTGAAAGGGCCCAGGTCTGTAGCCCGACGATCCCGTCTGATTGGATGCCCCCCAGCTGTTGAGCTCCCTTCACTGCCGCGGCGGTTCGCGGACCATAGATCCCGTCGACGGCCAATACGGGGTTTGAGCTCGGCGCAAAGTCACCCCGTCCCTCGTTCAGGGCGGTCTGGAGCTTCTCAACTACCGTGCCGCGAGACCCTTCCGCGAGCGTCGGCGGCTCTGGGCCGTCCCCGCCCAGCGCCGACCATGTCGCCGGTCCAACTATCCCATCGACCGATAGATGATCGTCGCGCTGAAACTCCTCGACGGCCGACCGCGTCACCGGCCCGAAGATTCCGTCGATCTGCTTGTCGCTCAAGGTCCGCCGGACCAGAAGATATTGCAACCACTTGACGGTGGCGCCAGTCGCGCCTTCGGAGATGGTCGGGGGAGTGGTCATGGTCGCCTCCGTTCCCAGCGTAGTTCTCGTCGAGACGGTAGCAGCGTCACGCGGGACCGCAGGTGAGAGAATCGCGATTAGTCAGGGCGCCCAGCGATTGGTGGCTTCCCGCGCAATCAGCAAGCAAGTGCTGGGAGCTAAACGTGGGAGCAATGGACCGGGTTTGGCACGTATAGACACCTTAAGGCTATTGAGCGGCGGGGAGGGGTCGTTTCGTTGCTCCTCGGTACGCGGCAGCGACTCGGAGCTCCACTGCATCACTGACACGGCGCTGATAGCGCCGTGTTTTCACCACAGGCGTGTGATCTTGATCACCGACAAGCTGGCCGCTGAGGCAGAGGAAGGCTATGACCTCTCGCGTGGTCGTCGCGTTCGCCGCAGGTCGCTCGCGGGGGGAGACGGTCCTTCACCTCGGCTGAACTTTCGCACCACGCCCGAGCTCTACAACCGTGCTGCCGCGCGAGCCCGGCGTGAAGGCAAGACCGTGAGCCAGATCGGACAGGAAGCGCTCGAGAAGTTCGTCAAGTAGGCCGCGAGTTTTGACCGCCGCAATCAGATCGAACGATCTCGGATCCGGCGGACGATTTCGTGTCACAAACCCATGTCCCAAGGTAGGCAAATCCAGCCTCAGACAACCTCAGCAAACGAGGCAAATCCCTACAAAACAACGATAACCTGATTTGAGTAAATCGACTCATAAGCCGACAAGAACCCGAAGGCGGGCGGAATGGTGGTGGTCTTACGAATCTGACCACGCGAGATGAGGTATCGACACTCTCGTCGGCACCTGAAGACTGCGGCAGTGGTCGTCGAGGAGGTTACCGAGGCATTGTGCGCGGAGATCCTGCGATCACCGGAGGAGCTTAGGGGTTGACGGCGATGCCGGCGAGCTGGGCGAGTGAGGCCTGGGTGTCGGCGAGCGTTAGCAGCGTGCGGCCGGTGGCCGAGGCGGTGGCGATGATGAGGAGATCGGTGGCTTTGGTGCTGCGATGCTGCGAGCGCGCGATCGCCAGTAGGTCGCCGTAGTGATAGGTGATCGTCTCGTCGACCGGCAGCGGCTCAAATGTGTCTCGTACCGCGGCGAGACGTGCCTGTCGTAGCGTGCGCACACGGGGATTGCTGGCCAGACGCACGCCTGCGTGCAGCTCCCCGATCGTAAGGACGGATATGGCTGCGGTGTCGCCGGACTTGAGGCCCAGTTCGGGGGCCGACGCGATCACGATTGAGGTATCGAGCAGCGCTTGGATCACTGGCTGGGCCAGGGATCCTCGACGGGCGCGTCGAGTTCGCGCAGGCGCGCAATGTCAGCCGCAAAGCCGGTGTCAACCGGCGTCTCGGCGAGCCTCCTTCGAAGTGCATCGGCGGGCACATTCACGCGACGGTGGTCGCGCTCGGCCGCCGGGCCAAGCCTGGCCACGGGACGGCCACGCACCGTGATCGTGAACTCCGTGCCCGCCTCGGCTTCGCGGAGTATCTCCGTGACCCTGTTGCGCAGTTCCCGTTGGGGGATCGTCCGATCAGTCATTTGCTACAGAGTGTAGCAGTTAGCTTGAACGTGTCGTCCGGACCCGCAACCGTTGCCCACCGCTGCCAGCCATCGCCGAGAACCGCACGACCGTCAGCGCGCCGGCGGGCCCAGTCGGGTTAGTCAGGTGGTTGCCCTCGGAATCGCGCAGCAAGAGAAACTCCGAGCGTGAGAGTCGGGAGCTCCGTCGTCACCGCCGCTCCCCAGTCGCCGCCCTGGGCGCCGTAGCGCTCGTATCCCAGGCGGGCCATCAGTCGCTTCCAAGCTGACGCCGTGCGCTCGACGCCCCAGCCGACAGCCGACGGCTTATCGCTGAAGCCGTAGCCGGGCAGCGACGGGCAGACCACATGAAACGCGTCTGCCGGGTCCCCACCGTGCGCTGCCGGGTCAGAAAGCGGCCCGATGACCTCGAGGAACTCGACCACCGAGCCCGGCCAGCCGTGAGTCATCACGAGCGGGAGCGCCTCGGGCACGGGTGAGCGGACATGGAGGAAATGGATCCGGAGCCCATCGATCTCGGCGCGGAACTGCGGGAACGCGTTCAGACGCGTCTCCCTCGCCCGCCAGTCGTACGCCTCGGCCCAGTGCCGACAGAGGTCCCGCAGATAATCGAGCGGAACGCCCTGAGACCAGTCCTCCACAGCCTCGCGCTCCGGCCAGCGCGTGCGGGCCAGACGGTCGCCTAGTTCGGCGAGGTCCTGATCGCTGATCGCGATCTGAAACGGGGCGATCTCCTCGTTCACCGCACCTGCTCACAGCTCACGGTACCCGAGCGGTGGGAGGTCTCTGCGCTGGCAAGGCGAGGCCAGTCAGTCCTCCACCTCGCGCCCGTCCTCGCCCCACATGACGTGGAAGGTGCCCTCCCGGTCAACCCGCTGGTAGGTATGGGCGCCGAACAGGTCGCGCAGACCCTGGATGAGGCTCGCGGGGCCGCGCGCACGCCGGTACCCGTCGTAATAGGCGAGCGAGGACGAGAACGCCGGCGTCGGGATGCCCAGCTCAGCGGACCTCGCCACTACCCGGCGCCACGGATCCTGGGCCTCTTCCAGCGCCTTGGCGAAGAAGTCGGCGAGCATCAGGTTCGCGAGCTTCGGCTCGTCGTCGTAGGCCTCGCGGATGCGGTCCAGGAACCGGGCGCGGATGATGCAGCCACCCCGCCAGATCGTCGCCATCGAGCCGAGGTGGATCTCCCAGCCCTCGGCGTCGGCAGCGGCCGCCATCTGCGCGAAGCCCTGGGCGTAGGAGACGATCTTCGACGCGTACAGCGCGTGCTCCAGATCCTCTGCAAGCGATTGCTCGCCAGCGCCGGATGCCGTGGGGCCGGCGAGCCGATCGGCGGCGGCTTCGCGCTGATCCTTGAGCGCGCTCAGCGTCCGCGCAAAGACGGCCTCGGTGATCCCGGTCAGCGGGACGCCGAGCTCGAGCGCGTTCTGAGCGGTCCAGCGGCCCGTGCCCTTCTGCTCGGCGGCGTCGAGGATCACGTCGACCAGCGGCTTGCCGGTGGCCGGGTCGGTCTTGGCCAGGACGCGCGCCGAGATCTCGATCAAGAACGACTCCAGCTCGGACTCGTTCCAGGACTCAAATCGCTGTGCGATCTCGGGCACCTCCATCCCCACGCCGTGGCGCAGCAGGTCATAGCTCTCGGCGATCAGCTGCATGTCGGCGTACTCGATCCCGTTGTGGACCATCTTCACGTAGTGGCCGGCGCCGTCGCGACCGACGTAGGTGCAGCACGGCGTCCCGTCCACCTGGGCCGCGATCGCCTCGAAGATCGGCTTGACGGACTCGTCGTAGGGCTCACGGTCTCCGCCCGGCATGATGCTCGGGCCGTTCAGCGCTCCCTCCTCGCCGCCCGAGACCCCGACGCCAAGGAAATGCACTCCGTGCTCCGCCAGGGCGGCGTGTCGGCGCTGCGTGTCACGAAAGTTCGCGTTGCCGCCATCGATCAGCACATCGCCGGTGTCGAGGTGCGGCGCGATCTCGTCGATCACCGCGTCGGTCGCCTCACCCGCCTGGACGAGGCTCATCAGCACCCGCGGCCGGACCAGCGCGCCGACCCAATCCTCGACGGACTCGTAACCGGTCAGCGGCCCCTCCGAACCATGCTCCTCCATGAAGGTCTCCATGCGGCTGGCGGTGCGGTTGTGCACAGCCACCGGGATGTCGTGGTGGGCGACGTTGCGCGCCAGGTTCGCGCCCATCGTCGCGAGGCCGGTGAGGCCAAAGTGTGTGTCTGTCGAGCTCATGACCCCAACTTACCGGCCACGGACGCGAGACGGCCTCGCGCAATCAAGCCGGTCGGCTGCTTCGTCACGCCCAGACGCCAGTCGTGAGGCAGCGTGACCGCTAGCAGCCGAGCGCATCGCGGAGTGCGCGGCACGCCTGCGCCATACGGCCGGCGAGCCGCTCGCGGCGTGTAGGACAGCGTCAGGGGAGGGGCCGCTCAGTGAAGCG
>CAVYFE010000007.1:0-80530 GCA_963767695.1 uncultured Solirubrobacterales bacterium | reverse complement strand
CCTGACCTGCTCGGTCTCGATCGTGCTCATCGCTCCTCCTTCATCGATCGCCAGCTCAACTCGAGATCAGCCACCCAGCTGCCGCGAGCAGTCGCGACACGCCCCCACCAGCGCCCGGGCCAGCGCGGGCTCGTTGCCGATGAAGCGCTGGGCCGGCACGGGCACGGAGATCGCCGCGACCGCGCCATAAGGATCGTTGACCACCGCGCCCACGGCGCAGATGCCCAGCGTGTGCTCCTCGCGGTCGTAGGCCACGCCCTGCGCCCGCACCTGCTCGAGCTCCTCCCACAGCTCCCGCCGTGAGGTGATCGTGTTCGGGGTCATCGCCGGCAGCCGGCAGGGCAGCACGGCCGTCACCTGCTCCTCGGGCATCGCCGCCAGCAGCGCCTTGCCGTTGGCCGTGCAGTGCAGCGGGAAGGCCGCGCCCACCGCCGACACCGCGCGCAGCCGGTGCGGAGCCGGGATGTGGTCGATGAAGCGAGCGCTGTCGGCCTCGTGCACAGAGAGATCGACGGTTTCCTCCAGCTCCTGGTGCAGCCGCAGCAGGAACGGCCGCACCTGCTCGCGCAGGCCGTCGCGGGTGGCCGCGCCCAGCCGGGCGATGCCCCGCCCGAGATGGATCTTGCCGGCGGCCGCGGGAGTGACGAACTCCTCGGCCTCGAGCGCCGCGACCAGCCGGTGGACGGTCGACTTCGGCACGCCGATCGCCAGCGAGAGCTCGGACAGGCTGAGGCCCTCGGGCGAATGGGCCAACGCGCGCAGGACGTCGGCCACGCGCGCCACGACCTGGATGCCCCCGCGGCGCGGCTCGGAGACGGTGAGCGGATCGGACACGCGCGGCAGTCTAACCAGGCTGATCTCATCTAGCAAGATCAAAATTCCGCCAGGCGGGACTTGACAGCCAGGAGAGCGGATGATAATCGTTCTGCCACGCAAGACAGGCGTCCCGCTGAATGGGATGCTCGGTTTGGAGGAGAGAACCCGATGACGACCACCGCTCCGGCTGCCGGCGCGCCCAACGCCACCGATCCGCGCACGGGCCTGCAGTTCTTCGACCTCTCGCACCCCTGGGGCCACAACGCGCCCCTGTGGCCGTACTTCCCGGACGTGAAGATCGAGCGCTTCCACTACCACGCCAAATCCGGGGTGCTCTCCCAGCAGATCACCACGTTCATGCACTGCACCACGCACAGCGACGCCCCGGCGCACGTGATCGAGGGCACCCCGTACATCGACGAGGTGCCGCTGTCGTCGTTCTTCGGCACCGGCGTGGTGGTATCGATCCCCAAGGAGAAGTGGGAGGTGATCACCGCGGAGGACCTCGAGCAGGCCACACCGCAGATCCGCGAGGGCGACGTCGTGATCATCAACACCGGCTGGCACCGCTACTGGGGCGATAACCGCCGGTACTTCGTCGAGTCCCCCGGAACCTACGACGAGGCCGGCGCGTGGCTGGCGGAGAAGAAGGTCAAGGCGTTCGGCATCGACTGCCAGGCCCTCGACCACCCGCTGGGCACCGCCATCGGCGTGCAGCCTAACGGGCCGCTGATCCACGGGATCGCCGAGGAGTACTCCGAGCACAGCGGCGGCCGCGACATCACCCAGGACTTCCCGCTGTGGGAGCCCTGCCACCGTCACCTGCTGGGCAACGGGATCGTCGGGTTCGAGAACGTGGGCGGCCAGATCGACGCCGTCACCGGCAAGCGCTGCACGTTCGCCGCCTTCCCCTGGCGCTGGGAGAAGGGCGACGGCTGCATCGTGCGCCTGGTGGCGATCCTCGACCCCGGCGGCGAGTACCGGATCGAGACCGGCAGCGAGGACTGATGCAGCTCACGCGCATCGGCGACGCCCGGCCCTACGAGGCGCCCAAGCACCACGACATGCGGGGGTTGCGCCTGCAGGGCTCGGACGCGTCCGAGACCGAGAACTTCTGGGTGGGGCTGTCGCACTTCCTGCCAGGCGGCGGTGCGGAGTCCGACGCCACGCCGCTGGAGAAGGTCTACGTGGTGCTCGACGGCCGGGTGACGATCGTCACCGATGACGGTGAGCAGGAGCTGGGGCCGCTGGACTCCTGCCGGCTGGCGCCGAACGAGCGCCGCTCGATCGAGAACCGCACCAACCTGCCGGCCTCGATGCTGGTGGTCATGCCCTACCCGCAGGCGGCGCGATGAGCGTCTCCGCGCAGGAGCTGTCGGTGGCGCGGCTGTTCGACATCTCGGGGCGCTCGGCGCTGGTCACCGGCGCCACGGGAGCCCTGGGCAGCGCGGTGGCACGAGGGCTGGTGGCCAGCGGCGTCAAGGTCACCCTCGCCGGCGGCGGCGCCGAGTCCCTGGAGGAGCTCGGATCGCAGCTGCGGGAGAACGGGGGAGAGGTCGAGCTCGTCGCGCGCCGGCCGAGCTCCGCCCAGGACACAGACGAGATGGTGCGGGCGGCGGTGGACGCGCACGGGCGCCTGGACTTCCTGTTCACCGCCGCCGGCGACAACCGGCCGGCCAAGATCGAGCAGCAGGATCCCGAGGAGTGGCAGTCGGTGATCGAGGCCAACGTGCGCGGCAGCTGGCTGGCCTGCCGCTCGGCGGGACGGCAGCTGATCGAGCAGGGCGAAGGCGGGCGCGTGGTGCTGGTGTCCTCCACGCGCGGGAAGCTGGGACTGGCGGCGGGCTACTCGGCGTACTGCACCTCAAAGGCCGCCATCGACGGTCTCACCCGCACGCTGGCGTGCGAGTGGGGGCCCCACGGGATCGCGATCAACGCGCTGGCGCCGGCGCTGTTCCGCTCCCCGCTGACGGCCTGGATGTACGGCGACGAGCCCCGGGGCGTGAGCGCGCGCGAGGGGATGCTGAGCCGCACCCCGCTGGGGCGGCTGGCCGAACCCGAGGACATGGTGGGCACGGTGCTGTACTTGCTCTCGCCGGGCGCCGCGTTCGTCACCGGCCAGATCGTGTACGTCGACGGCGGCTACACGGCGGGGTGAGCGTGGCGCTCGAGCACCGCAGCGTCGCGATCGTGGGCGCCGGCCTCATGGGCCACGGCCTGGCGCAGGTGTTCGCCGAGGCCGGAGCCTCGGTGGCGATCCACGATCCGGCCCCCGAGGCGCTGGACTCGGTGCACGCCCGGGTGAGCGCCAACCTCGAGCGCCTGAGGCGCGACCCCGATGCGGCGCAGCGGATCTCCACCCACCCCCGGCTCGAGGAGGCGGTGGCCGTTGCCGAGCTAGTGATCGAGGCCGGCCCCGAGGACCTCGAGCTCAAGCGCGCGATCTTCGCCACGCTCGACCGGGCCGCCCCGGTGAGCGCGATCCTGGCCACCAACACCTCCGCGATCCCGATCTCCGACATCGCGCGCGGGACCGAGCATCCCGAGCGCGTACTCGGCACACACTGGTGGAACCCGCCCTACCTGGTGCCGCTGGTCGAGGTGGTGCAGGCTTCCGACACCAGCGTCGAGGTGATCGAGCGCACGATCGCGCTGCTGCAGGCCGCCGGCAAGACCCCGGTACACGTTCGCCGCGACGTGCCCGGGTTCATCGGCAACCGCCTGCAGCACGCGCTGTGGCGCGAGGCGATCGCGCTGGTGGCCGATGGCGTGTGCGACGCCGGTGCCGTGGACACCGTCGTGCGCAGCAGCTTCGGGCTGCGCCTGCCGGCGCTGGGACCGCTCGAGAACGCGGACCTGGTCGGCCTCGACCTGACGTTGGCGATCCACGAGCAGGTCCTGCCGCACATCGACCGCACGCCCGGGCCGTCCCCCTACCTGCGCGAGCTGGTGGGCCAGGGACGGCTGGGGATGAAGAGCGGGGAGGGATTTCGCCGCTGGACGCCCGCCGAGGCGGATGCCGTCAGAGGGCGGCTGATCCACCACCTTCAAGCCATCACCACCCCCACCGGCGAGTCCGTCGGTGCCATATCGACTCCAGGAGGAGAAGCCTGATGACCATCACCCCTGGTTGGCGCAAGGGCGTGAGCTCGATGCTGGCCGCGGCAGCGGCCTGTGTCGGGCTCGCGGCGTGCGGCAGCTCCGGGTCGTCCGGGTCCAGCAGTTCCGGCCCGGTCGTGATCGGGGCGTCGATCCCGATCACGGGAACGCTCGCCGGCTTCGGCGCGTTCGTCAAGTGGGGCTACCAGCATGCCGTGAGCCAGGTCAACGCCGCCGGCGGACTGAACGTCGGCGGCCACAAGCGCCAGGTCAAGCTGGTCCTGCTCGACGACAAGAGCGACCCCAACACGACCTCCAACAACGTGCAGCAGCTGATCACCGGCAACAACGTGGACGCGCTGCTCGGCTCCTGCACGCCGGTGCTGGTCAACGCCGGCGCGATCGTGGCCGACCGCTCGCGGGTGCCGATGGTCACCGGCTGCGACCCGCTGGAGGCGTTCAAGAGCGTCAAGCACTGGAACTACGTATGGGACCTGTTCTTCGACGAGCCCGACCTGGCCGCGGCGCCGTTCGGGACGCTGAAGTTCTGGCACTCGAATACCAACCACAAGATCGCGATCCTGCACGACAACGGCCCGGACGGACAGGGGCTGGGCAAGGCGTGGCCGGTGGTGGCCAAGGCCAACGGCTACACCGTGGTGATGAACGCCCAGTACTCCACCGAGGCCACCGACTTCTCGAGCCTGGTGGCGCAGGCCAAGGCCTCGGGCGCTGACATCGTGTTCGTGGACTCGGTCACGCCGCAGGCGGTGTCGATCCGCAAGCAGATGCAGTCGGCGGGATTCACGCCCAAGGTGTTGGTGATCGAGAAGGGGGCCGAGCCGCTGCAGTTCGCCCAGGCGCTGGGCAAGCTGGCCAACGGCGTGATGGTGGGCGGCTACTGGGACCCGACGTTCCCGTATCCGGGTGCGTCCACCCTGCGCCAGCAGTTCGAGTCCCAGACGGGCATGACCTGGTCGCAGCACATCGCCGACAGCTACACCGCGGCGATGGTGCTGATGGACGGGATCAGCGCCGCCGGCTCCACCGACAAGGCCAAGGTCAACGCGGCCATCGCGAGCACGAACAAGACCTATGTGGTCGGTCCGATCCACTTCGACGCCAACCACACCTCGAAGCTGCCGCTGGTCGAGGACCAGTGGCAGAACGGTCAGTCCAAGGTGGTGTTCTCGTCGTTCCCGAACATCAAGCCGAACGGCAAGTTCGTGTTCCCGCTGCCGTAGCTCCGTGGACCGAGGAGAGAGAGACGGAGAGACCGAGTGCCATGATCCTGCTAGCCATCACCATCCCCACCGGCCACGAGCTGGCCACGGCGGTGGTCACCGGGGTGCTGCTCGGCGGCCTGTTCGCCGTGACGGCGCTCGGTCTCTCCCTGGTCTTCGGCGTGATGCGCCTGATCAACCTGGTCCACGGCGAGCTCGTGGTTCTGGGCGCGTATCTGGCCTTCGAGGTCTCGACCCACGCCTCGATCGACCCGCTGGTCACGCTGATCGCCGTGATCCCGGCGATGTTCCTGCTCGCGTATCCGGTGCAGCGCCTGCTGCTGACGCCGGTGATGCGCAAGGGACCCGAGCCCGCGCTGCTGACCACGTTCGGGCTGTCGATCATCGCCCAAAACGTGTTCATCCTCATCTTCAGCGGCGACACCCGGTCGCTGAACGCGGGCTACGCGACCTCGTCGCTGTCGCTGCTGGGCCTGCAGATCCCCACGATCTACCTGATCTCGTTCGGGTTCGGGCTGCTGCTGTGCGGTGGCGCGCACCTGGCGCTCCAGCGCACCGGGCCGGGTCGGGCGGTGCGGGCCAGCGCCGAGGACGCCGAGGCCGCGGAGGTGATGGGAATCGACATCCGGCGGGTGTACGCGGTGATCTACGGCCTGGCCGCCTCGTGCGCAGCGGTGGGGGGCGTGCTCGCCGGCCTGACGTTCTCGTTCGACCCCACGGCGGGAACCACCTACCTGCTGACCGGCTTTGCCGTGGTCGTGCTCGGCGGCCTGGGCAACGTCAAGGGCACGCTCTACGGCGGGCTGCTGCTGGGGCTGATCGAGAGCGTGGGGGCGTCGTTCTTCGGCGACGGCTACCGCGACTTCATCGGCTTCGTGGCGTTCCTGATCATCCTGGGCGTGCGGCCGCAGGGTCTGTTCGGGCGAGCCAGCGCGGCGTGAGCCGATGAGCGATGTCAGCCCACAGGTGAGCCCGTCGCTGGGCTGGGGCCGCGGGCGGCTGCGGCTCACGCCCCGCCAGCTCGGAGGCGTGACGTTGGTGGCGCTGGCGGTGGTGCTGGCGTTCCTGCCCTCCTACGCCAGCGACTACGACACGGTCGTGGGCTACCAGGTGCTGCAGCTGGCGGCGCTGGCGCAGGCCTGGAACCTGCTGGCGGGCTACGGCGGCCTGGTGTCGCTGGCCTCGGCCGCATTCGTGGGGCTGGGCGAGTACGCCACTGCCTGGATCACGATCCACTCCGGCATCCCGCTGCTGCCGGCGATGGCGATCTCGGCCCTCGTGGCCGGTGGCTTCGCCGCACTCACGAGCGTGCCGATGTTCCGCTTCCGCGGCCTGTACTTCACGATCGGGACGCTGGTGCTGGGCGAGGCACTGCTGCAATTCATGATCAACTTCAACGGCCTGGGTGGCAACTCCGGCCTGACGCTGACCAACAACGTCCCCACCGACGGCCAGCTCTACCAGCTGACGCTGCTGCTGACGGTGCTGGCCACGGTCACGCTGGTGGTCGTCCACCGCCTGCGGCTGGGCTCCGCGCTGCTGTCGATCCGCGACAACGAGAACGTGGCCCGCGAGGTGGGGGTGCCGACGTTCCGCGTGAAGCTGTGGGCGTTCGTGCTCTCGGGCGCGCTGATGGGGCTGGTCGGCGGCCTGCAGGCCGACAAGCTGGGGCACATCGATCCCTCGGGGGCGTTCTCACTGCAGTGGACGATCGACATCGTCAACGCCACGATCATCGGCGGCCTGGGCACGGTGCTGGGCCCGATCGTGGGCGCGCTGTTCATCGTCGAGTTCGGCATCCAGCTGGCCAACTACCCGGAGCTGCACGTGGCGCTGACCGGCCTGCTGCTGATCATCGTGATCCGTTTCGCCCCCCGGGGGTTGTGGGGCTCGCTGGTGGCACTGGTGCAGAGCCGGCTGCAGGGCGATCAGCCCGCCGGGCCGGCGGTCCTGGTCGAGGCGCCCTACCACGGGCGCGAGGGCGAGCCCGACACCGAGGGCCACCTGCTCGACGTCCAGGGCGTGAGCAAGAGCTTCGGCGGCGTGGATGCCGTCAGCGACGTCTCCTTCCACGTGGAGCCGAACGAGATCCTCGGGATCATCGGCCCCAACGGCGCCGGCAAGAGCACGCTGATCGGGCTGCTGAGCGGCGCGCTGGCGCCGAACTCGGGCCGGATCGCGATCGCCGGGGGTCAGGTCGAGGCGCTGGCGCCAGAGGCCCGGGCCCGGCTGGGGATCGGCCGCACCCACCAGATCCCGGCTCCGTTCGCCCGCATGACCGTGCTGGAGAACCTCGAGGTCGCGTGCCTGCATGGCGGCGGCACCCGCCGCCGGCGCGAGGCGCGCGAGGAGGCGATGTCGATCCTGGCCGTGACAGGGCTGGCGGAGTTCGCGCACCTGCGCGCCGAGGACCTGGGGCTGCTGAGGCTCAAGCGCCTGGAGCTGGCGCGGGCGCTGGCGCTGCGGCCCCGGCTGCTGCTGCTCGACGAGATCGCCGCCGGCCTGGTGGAGACCGAGGTGCAGGAGCTGGTGGGTCTGATCAAGCGGCTGCGCTCGCAGGTGGAGTCGATGGTGATCGTGGAGCACGTCCTCGACGTGATCCACGAGTGCGCCGACCGGGTCGTGGTGCTGGACCGGGGACAGAAGCTGCTCGAGGGTGACGTGGCCACGGTGATGGCCGACCCGCAGGTGGTGGCGGCATATCTGGGCACCGGGGGAGCCGCGGG
This sequence comes from uncultured Solirubrobacterales bacterium, assembly GCA_963767695.1. GTDB lineage: Bacteria > Actinomycetota > Thermoleophilia > Solirubrobacterales > Solirubrobacteraceae > Palsa-465. The sequence continues at coordinate 72,645 of CAVYFE010000007.1, read as the reverse complement.
CGAGCAGGTGCGCCCGGCCCACGCGCTGCGCGCCGCGGCGGCCGAGCCGCTGCTGCGCGTGGAGGGCGTGACCGCGGCCTACGGGCACTCGCGCGCGCTCACCGAGGTCTCGCTGGAGATCGGCGAGGGTGAGATCGTGGGCCTGCTGGGCGCCAACGGCGCAGGCAAGACCACCACGGCCCGCGTGCTCTCCGGGATGGTGGAGCCGCTGAGCGGGGAGATCCGCTTCGCCGGCCGGCGGCTGGAGGGGCGCCCGGCACACGAGTTCGTGGCCGCGGGGATCGCGCACTGCATGGAGGGCCGGCGGATCTTCGGCGAGCTCTCGGTGGAGGAGAACCTGCTCGTGGGCGGGCGCACGGCGCCCAGCAAGAACGAGCGTGAAAAGCGTCTGCACGAGGTCTACGAGCTGTTCGAGGTGCTCAAGGAGAAGCGCCACCAGTCGGGCAGGGACCTCTCCGGCGGTCAGCAGCAGCAGCTGGCGGTGGGCCGGGCGCTGATGGCGGCGCCGCGGCTGATGCTGCTGGACGAGATCTCCCTGGGGCTGGCTCCGCTGATCGTCGATCGCGTGTACGACGCCCTGGCGGAGATCAACCGCCGGGGGGTGGCGATGCTGGTCGTGGAGCAGAACGTGGAGCGCGGGCTGACGCTGGCCGACCACGTGTACGTGCTCGAGAAGGGCCGGATCGCGTTGTCGGGCACGCCCGCCGAGGTCCGCGGCGATCCCCGGTTGCGGGCGCTGTACGTGGGCGAGGCCAAGGGCGCGGCGGTGGCATGAGCACCGCCGTGATCACCGCCGCCCTCACGGGCCCGATCGCCACCAAGGCCGACAACCCCAACCTGCCCACCACGCCGGAGGAGATCGCCGCCGCCGCCGCCGGCGCCCACCACGCCGGCGCGGCCGTCGTCCACGTCCACGTGCGCGACGAGCAGGGCCGGCCCACCGCCGACCTGGAGCTGGCCCGGCGCACGGTGAAGCTGATCGAGGGGGCCTGCCCGGCGCTGATCCAGCTGTCCACCGGGGTGGGGCTGGAGGTGCCCTTCGAGGCCCGCGAGCAGCTGGTCGAGGCGCGCCCCCGCATGGCGACGCTCAATGTGTGCTCGATGACCTTCGGCCAGGGCGAGTTCCGCAACCCGCCCGACGGAGTGCGCCGGCTGGCCACGCGGATGCGCGAGCTCCACGTCAAGCCCGAGCTCGAGATCTACGACACCGGCCACCTGGAGGTGGCGCTGGCGCTGCACGCCGAGGGGCTGCTGGAGGAGCCGCTGCAGTTCTCGTTCGTGCTCGGCGTCCGCGGCGGCGCGGCCGCGACCACCGCCAACCTGCTGGCGATGATCGACCGTCTGCCGCAGGGCTCGATCTGGCAGGTGATCTCCATCGGGCGCGCCAACCTGGAGCTCACGGCCGTGGGGCTGGCGCTGGGGGGCAACGCCCGCACCGGCATGGAGGACACGCTGATGCTGCGCCGGGGCGTGCCCGCGTCCTCCAACGCCGAGCTGGTGGCACGGCTGGTGTCGGTGGCGCGGGCGCTCGAGCGCGAGCCCGCCGATGTGGAGGAGACCGAGCGCCGGCTGGTGCTGCCCACACTCGAAAGGACGTCATGAGCATCGATACCTCACGCCTTCCGCAGGTGTCGCCGGAGTCGGTGCACGACCCGGACCTGCAGGCAGTGCTGGAGCGCGCCGAGCGACTCTCGACGCCCAAGCCGGCGTGGTATCTGACGCTGGCGCACTCGCCGGAGATGGCCGTGGGCTACGCGCGCTTCTGGGACCTGACCCACCGCGGCGGCCAGGTCGAACACACGATCAAGGAACTGATGCGGATCGCGATCTCGCAGCTGCTGGGCTGCGACTTCTGCGCCGAGCAACGCTCCGTGATGGCGCTCGAGCAGGGGCTCGACGAGGACGACGCCCGGGCCTGCGCGATGCCCGACTTCAACCATCCCGACCCCCGCACCCGGGCCGCGCTGCGCTTCGCGCGGGCGCTGGTGAGCGATTCACCCGCCGACGACGGCAGCGCCTTCGACGCGGTGTTCGAGGAGCTGCGGTCGGTGTTCACCGACGGCGAGATCGTCGAGCTGGGCTGCTTCGCCGCGATTGCGATCGGCGGCGTGAAGCTGTCCCGCAGCCTGCGGATCGAACCCTGAAAGGAGCCGCGATGGAGTTCAAGAACGCCGACCTGCTGCTGAGCCCGGATCCGCTGCCCCTGGAGATGGGCGTGCAGCGCCTGGAGTCGGGCGTGCTGGAGGTGGCCGCGCGCACCGACATGCCGGGCTGCAAGGGCCGCATGTTCGAGTGGTGGTTTCGCTTCGCCCCCGACGATCAGCAGTACAGCTGGTGGCATCCCGCTGATCACGTCTCCTCGCGCTGGTGGGAGACGAGCCCGGACACGCACGTGGGGTCGACCCACGAGGTCCAGGAGCGCCTCGGCGCCGATCCGGTGTTGCGGCTGTGGATCGCGTTCCACGAACCCACCGAGACGTTCTCGGCCTCGGCCTATGAGTCCGCGATGGGCAGCGGCGGCATCTCGACGGCCGTGTGCGCGCGCATCGGGATCGGCGAGGAGCCGCCCCGCGACGAGGCCGGCCGCCCCCGCGGAGGCCGCATGACCCACGTGGCGCGCGACACCCCCTACGGCTGCGTGCTGCGCAGCCGCTTCTGGTTGGGCCAGGGGCTTGACGCCGCCCGCGAGGACCTGCAGATGCTGCTGCCCGACGGGATCGGGCTGGGGCTGATGAAGCACGCCTACAGCGAGTTCTTCTTCCTGTCGCGGTTCCTGCCCTCGCTGTACATCGCCGAGCAGCGCGAGTCCGAGTCGGTGCCGCTGCCTTGGTGAGGGACGGGGCTGGCGCAGCCTCGCTTCAGCGCTGACACACCGGGCACCAGTACGCGTCGTGCACAGCCGGGCGTCGATAAGCGTCGTTGTGCCGGGATCGACGTGAGCGAGGGTTCCAATGTGTTGCGGATGTCCTTGCGAGTAGCCATCGATGAGTGACGATCGACACGGACCGGATCATTTCGCGTGACCGCAGGCCGCCGATCGGGTATTAGTGGGCATCGCCGCGACGAGCACCCCAGCCTCCGGCCAGCGCCGGCGCCCCGCCCTTTCTGAGCTGAAGCCGACCCAGCACGAGATCGTCCTCCATGGCCACCGGGTCAGCTACCGGACAGCCGGAGACGGCGGTCCCGTTGTCTTGCTGATTCACGGAATCGTGGGATGCGCCGAGCAGTGGGACCAAGTGGTTCCACTGCTGGCCGAGCGTTACACAGTCGTCGCGCCGGACCTACTGGGACACGGGCAGTCGGCCAAGCCGCGTGGCGACTACTCGCTCGGCGCGTACGCCGCAAGCGTGCGCGACCTGCTCGTTGCGCTCGGGCACCGACGCGCCACCGTGGTCGGACATTCGCTCGGCGGCGGCGTGGCGATGCAGTTCGCGTACGAGTACCCCCCGTTCGCCGAGCGGCTGGTGCTGGTCTCGAGCGGTGGCCTCGGTCGCGAGGTCCATCTGATGCTCCGGGCCGCGACGCTGCCAGGCTCCGAGGTCGTGCTGCCACTGATCGCCCACGAGCGCTTGCACGGTGTCGGCGGCGCGCTTGGTGGCTTGCTTGGCCGACTGGGCTTGCAGGCCGGCACCGACCTGGCGGAGATGGCGCGCGGCTATGGGTCGCTGGCAGACGCCGGCGCTCGGCAAGCGTTCATCCACAGCCTGCGGGCGGTGCTCGATATCGGCGGCCAGCGCGTGAGCGCGACAGACCGGCTGTACCTGGCGGCACGGGTTCCGTCGTTGATCATCTGGGGTGGCCAAGATCCCTTGATCCCTGTCGAGCACGCCACCGTCGCGAACCGCGGGCTCCCCAACAGCCGCCTCGAGGTCTTCGAAGATGCCGGTCACTTTCCCCAGCTGCACGACCCGGTGCGCTTCGCCCACACGCTGATCGACTTCATCGAATCGAGCAAGCCGACCCAGATGGAGTTCACCGATGCCGACTTCGACCAGATGCGGAAGCTGCTGCTTCGCGGCAGGGCTGAACAGGCGCCGACTGGTCTGCGAAGGGCCAGGTCGGGGATGTCCCCGTCGACCAGATCGCGGCGAGGAGAGTCATGAGCGTCGGCGCCTACGGCGTCATCAGGACGCGACCGAAGGCCTGACGGCGCTCGATGTATGCGTGCGCCGCCGCGGCCTCGGAAAGAGGGAACGTCCGGTCGATCACGACGCGCAGATGGCCAGCCGCGACCCGCTCGATCAGGTCAGCGATCATCTCGTGAACACGGGGGTACTCGTTGAGCCGACGTGCGCCAGCTCGGTTCAGAGGTCGATCCTGTAAACCATGAAGCCGCTGTCGGCGGCGACCTTGTCGTACAGGCGTCGTGCGGTGGCGTTGTTCTGCTGCGTTTGCCAGTACACGCGGCTGCAGCCGCGATCGCGAGCCCAATGCGTCACCTCGGCGATCAACGCCGTGGCGACTCCGCGCCCGCGGACATCGGGGGCTGTATAGAGATCCTGCAAATAGCACACGTCGGCCGCCGAGGTGCTCGCGTGGACGAGGAAGTGCGCGATTCCCACCAGCCGGCCGTCCACTTTCGCGCCGAGCGCGTGCATCCTCGTGTCCGCTAGGAACGCGTCCCAAGCTCGCTCATTGGTCTCGGACGGGAGCGAACGCTGATAGAAGGTGTTGTAGCCGCGGAACAGGACCTCCCAGTCGGCGCGGTCGCTCGGCGCGAGCTTGTCGATCGTGATCATTGACAGGGTCGTGGCGGGTGGAAACGCGGAGCTTATCTGTGATATGGGATAGCTCCTCGGGAGTCAGCTCCGAATCGCGGCCGCTAACGGGCGTTCGCGTCCTCGACTTCTCCCGGCCGTTCCGCGGGTCGTCGAGGCGGCCGGGCGGAGCGCGTGATCCTGTTCGGCCACGTCGGCGACGCGAACGTGCAGTTAACATCCTTGGCGCTGAGCCTCGGGACAGGAGAGCTGATAACGCAGTGCTTAAGCTGGTGCTCAGGTGCGGGGGAACGATCAGCGCCGAGCACGGAGTGGGCGTGGAGAAGACCCGCTGGTTCGAGCGCGCTCGCGGTGCCGGCGACGTGGGCGATGCGCAGGGTCAAGCAGGCGCTTGACCCGGACAACCTTCTTCAGCCCTGGTGCCGAGCGCCCCCGGCGTCTCAGCCGGCTGCGCCGTAATCGACCGGCATCGCAAACCGCGGATCATCATGCGCGGCCCAGTACAGGTCGCGCAGGTGGCGCGTCAGCGGTCCGAGCTTCCCATCGCCGACCTCCTCACCGTCGAGGGTCGTGATCGGCATCACGCCGCCGGCCGTGGAGGTCGCGAACAGCTCTGAGGCGCGCGCCAGCGTCTCGGCCGGCAGCGGCTCGACCGCCGTGGTGATGCCCTGCTGCCCGGCGAGCTCGAGGATCGTGCGGCGGGTGATCCCCTCGAGCACTCCCGTGTCGGGGGTGCTCAGGCGGCCGTCGAGGAACGCGAACACGTTGTAGCCGGCGCCCTCGGTGACATTGTCCTGCGAGTCGAGCAGGATCGGATAACGCGCACCCCGGTCGTAGGCCTCGTACAGGCCGCGGGTGAGATCTCCCCAATGGAAGTTCTTGACGGTCTGATCGAAGGAGCTCGACGGAATCCGCCGGACTGACCGCGCGATCACCGCATCCATCCCCCGTTCGGCCTCCTCCGGGGCCAATAGCCACACGTATGGGACGAGCCACGCGTAGAAGCGGTTCCTGAACCGGCGCGGATCACGGATCCCACGCTCCGCCACACCGCGAGTGCAGATCACCTCCACGTACGCATCGCGCAGACCGGTGACGCGCACCAGCTCGTGGAGGACCGCGACGATCCGCTGGCGCTCGAGCGGAGGGCTCAGCCGGAGCTTTCGGCAGCCGCCCTCGAAGCGGTCGAGGTGAGCGTCGAGCCGGAAGAAGCTTCCCTTCCACACGGCGACCACGTCATACGTGGTGTCCGACCGCAGAAAGCCGGTATCGGTGATCGGGATCCGGGCTTCGCCGATCGGAACGATCTCCCCGTCGATGTACGCTGCACCATCGCTGAGCGGGAGCGCCGTGTCCGATGCGCGCAGGAGCCGACTCGTGACCGTCACGTGGCGCGCGCTGTCGTCGTGGCGATGCTCGCCGGAAGGACCGCGTCAAGCGCCTCGCGTGTGGCGTCCGCGATCACCGAGATGTGCTCGGGCTGGACCGTCAGCGGCGGCGAGAACGCGACGGCGCGCCCGAGCGGCCGCGCCAGCACTCCGCGCTCGCGCAGCTCGGAGGTGACCTGAGGCACCTGCACGCCGGCCCCGAGCGCCGCGGCGTCGAGCTCGACGGCGGCCATCAGCCCGGTTCCGCCGCGGACCTCGCCCACCAGTGGATGCTCCAGAAGCGGCGCCAACGCGTCGAATAGCGGCTGCTCGAGCTCGGCCCCACGTGGGATCAGGTTCTCACGCTCGAGGATCTCGATGTTGGCCAGTGCGGCTGCGCAGCACGTTGCGTGACCGGAGTAGGTCGCGCCGTGGCGGAACCAGTGCCCGGGCTCGTTCCAGAACGGGTCGGCGACCTTCTCGGAGATGACCACGCCACCGAGCGGGAGGTAGCCGCTCGTTACGCCCTTGGCAAACGTGATCATGTCGGGCTCGACCCCCCACCGCTCGATCCCGAACCAGCTTCCCAGCCGCCCAAACGCGTTGATCACGGCATCGACGATCAGCAGCACCCCAGCGTCTGCACAGATCGCCGCCACACCTTCGATGTAGCCCTCGGGCGGCGGATACACACCTCCCGCGCCGATCACCGGTTCGACGAAGAAGGCCGCGACGCGTTCGGCCCCAAGCTGATCGATCGCTCCCGCCAGCGCCTCGAGCGAGTCGCGTTCGACGATCGAGGTCTCGGCGACCAGCGGTCCAAAGCCAGCACGGTTTGCCTCGATTCCGCCGAGGCTGGTCCCAAACCCGTTCGTACCGTGATAGCCGGCCTGGCGCGCGATCAGGTGCGTCCGGCTGGGCTTCCCCTGCACTGACCAATACTGGAGGGCAAGCTTCGCGGCCGTGTCGATCGACTCGCCGCCTCCGGTTGTCAGGAAGACGCGGGCGTTCGGCATCGGGGCGAGCTCGCTCAGCCGTCGCGCGACCGCGCGCGCCGGCTCGTTGGAAAAGTTGCCGAAGGCCGAGTAGGCCTCCAGCCGTGCCATCTGCTCGCGCGCGGCGTCGGCGATCTCCGTGCGGCCGTGGCCGACGTTCGCATACCAGAGACTGGCGCTGGCGTCGAGGTAGCGCCGGCCGTCACGGTCGTAGATCCAGACGTCCTCCCCGCGGTCGACAACGAACTCCTGCCCGTCGACGAGCCCCATGTCCGAGAACGGATGCCAGAACCGGGTGTGGCTGTTACTCCCCATTGAAGCTTCCATGAACGTACACGCTGGCAACTCCGGCAAACCATTCAATTGGAAAAACTCCAGGCGATCTGCAACCATTTTTCAGTATCCCAACAAACGTCCCGGGTACCCGACTGACCCTCGGCGATCTGCTCGATCAGCCTGATTTTGGGCTGAAGCTGATGACCGTCGGGCCGCGTGCCTGTGAGATCCCGATCCACGGCGCGCACAGCATCGAGATCTCCCACCCGGCCCGGTGGCTGTCCGAGCACTGGGTCATGCTGACCGCCGGCGTGCGCCTCCGAGCCCGGCCGGCCGAGCAGCGACGGCTGATCGCCGAGCTGTCGGACGGCGGGATCGCGGCACTCGGGTTCGGCGTCGCGATGGTCTCCAAGCAAGTCCCGAAGGCCCTGCTCGATGAGGCGGAAGGGCGCTCCTTCCCCGTCTTCTCTGTGCCTGCGCAGCTGCCATTCCGGGAAATCATCTCGTTCGTCAACCGCTCACTGCTCAGCACCGATCTGTACGTGCTCCAGCGCGTGATCTCGGTGCAGGACTACCTGATGGACGCGTTCCATGAGGACCCCCCGGAGCCGGTGCTGATCCGCCGGCTGGCGTCGGTACTGCGGGGCGCCGACGTCGCGCTCGTCGAGTCCGATGGGCGGGTGATCGCCCAGACAGCGCCGTCGGCCGCCGCCGCCTGGAGGAAGGTCCGGCGATCCATCCGCCTGCACGAGCTCGAGCACGATGGGCGCTGGGGGGTCGCAGCGCGAGTTGACAGGGCGAACCAGCCCAGCGCTTGGCTGATCGTGCTGACCGCCGAGGGCCAGGGATACCGTCAGCTGGTCAACCCGGTGACGCGGGCGGCGGCGCGTCTGCTGGGGGTTCCGAGCCTCGCTCGGGACAGCGCCACGTGGCGACGGCGCAGGCGCCGACGGCTCGCGGATGTCCTGCACGACTCTCCCGCGGAGGCTCGCCGCACGCGCTTCCTCAACGCCCTCGCGGACACCGGCATCGACTTCGCCACGCCGTGTCGAGCGGCTGTGTTTGCCTCAGAGCCGATGGACGGTGCCGGACCGCTCGACAGTGATCAGCTGCTGCGCCGCATCGAGGATCTGCTCGACCGCCACGAGGTCGCCCACGTGAGCACCGAGCGCGACGGGAACGTGTTTAGCCTTGCCCAGGACGAGCTCGCCTCGCTCGAGAGCTGGCTGCGGGACGCCACCGATCAACACTTCGCGCTGCACGCCGGGGTCGGGGAGCCGGTCCTCGACGTCGGAGGCGTCGACAGGTCCTTGCTGGATGCGCGGATCGCGCTGGCTGATCTGACCAGACAGCCACGACCGGAGCGCGTGATGCGCTACGAGACGCTCGACCCGATCACACTGATGCTCGCTTCACTGCCCGATTCGCGTGAGCACAAGCGGCTCGCGGACGAGCTCGCGCCGCTGTCAGGTGAGCCTCGCCTGTTCGAGACGCTGGAGATGTACTTCGTCTCCGATCTGAACGTCGCCCGTGCCGCGACCAGGCTCGGGATCCACCCCAACTCCCTGCGCTATCGCTTGAACCGGATTGAGGACGCCCTCGGCCTGTCGCTTACCTCGCCGCGGACGATTGCGCTCCTGTACATGGCGCTGCACGATCGCGAGCTGCCCTGCGGCGCGCAGCTCGCGGTGGGGAGCGCTTCGTCGTGACGCTGCGCTCGCTCCCCACAGTTGGCCCTATGTCAAACAATCGTCCTGCGATCTTGCTGAGGTCCTGCGGCCGCCGTGGGTTCACCCGGTCGCGATGCCCAACACCTTCCGCGGGCCCTACCGTGGCGCCGACGCCGGCGACGCTACGCCGATGACGTTCGGCGGGTGCTCGGAGAGCTACGCGCGGCGGGGACGAGGCCGGCTGCGCTGATAGCCGAGCCGCTGCTCGGATACGAAGGGGGATGCTGCCACCACCCGGCTATACGCGCACGGTCGTCGACCTCGTGCGGGCGGCGGGAGGTCTCTTCCTCGCCGACGAGGTGCAGCTCGGCTACGGCAGCTTGGGGCGCCATTTTGGGGCGTTCGACCACGAAGGCGTGGTCCCCGACATCGTTACGGTCGCCAAGTCAGCGGGGAACGGTCATCCGGTCGCCGCCGTCAACACGAGCCGTGAGATTGCCGATGGCTTCGGCAGCGACGCTTCGTGGTTCTCGTCGGTCGGGGGCGGTCCGGTCATGTGGTGATCGTGTCCGACCCCCGCGCCAGGCCGGCGGTCTGGCCGCCGTCGACGATCAGATGGTGGCCGGTGATCCAGGCGGCGTCGTCCGAGGCCAGGAAGGCGACCGCGCCGGCGACGTCGGCGGGCACGCCGAAGCGACCGAGCGGGATGTTCTTCAGGTACTCCCCGGCGTCCTCCGCGTTCTCGAGCAGGGGCTGGGTCATCGGCGTGGCGATCATCCCCGGGCCGACCGCGTTGACCGTGATCGAATGAGGCGCGAGCTCGAGTGCCGCGGTCCGCGCCAGCGCGACGATGCCGGCCTTGGACGTGTTGTATGGCGCCAGGTTCGACTCCACCCAGAACGCGTTGGTCGAAGCGATCAGCACGATCCGCCCGGGCCTCCCCGGGAAGGCGACCATCGCGCGCGCCGCTACCTGTGTGCAGAGAAATGCCCCCTTCAGGTTCACGTCGAGGACGTCATCCCACGTCCGTTCGTCGAGCGTCAGCAGCGGACCACCGATATCGATGCCGGCGTTCGCCACGAACACATCAAGCCGACCGAAGCGCTCGAGGCACACGTCGACCAGGCGCTGGACATCGGCGGCTCGGCGCACGTCGGCCTGCTCGAAGACCACCGGAGGCTCGCCATCCAGCAGCGTGCTCGCCTCGCCGCCGCGGCGCGAGCCGACCACAACGCAGGCCCCGAGCGACCTCAGGCGATCGGTGATCGCCTGTCCGATCCCCTGGGTGCCACCCGTGACGATTGCCGCCCTCCCCTGAAGGCCTCTGTGGGTCACCTCGCCGGGTCAGCCTCCTTAGGAATTCTCCACACTGCCGGGTCGGCCTCCTTGGGATTCTCCACTGGCCCCGATGACAACGAGCGGGAATACTACGGCGGCCGTGGAGCGACGCGCATTCGGCAGCAGCGGGTACCAGGTGCCGGTCGTCGGGCTGGGAACTTGGCGGACGTTCGGCCCGCCGGCGCAGCAGGCACAGGCGGACGCCGTCGTAACGACCGCGTTCGAGCACGGGGTCAGGCTTGTCGACTCCTCGCCGACGTACGGCCGCTCGGAGGAGGTGCTCGGTCGTGTGGCTTGAGGGCCAGCGAGAGGACGGGAGGATGATCCCCGCCACCCGCAACGTGGAGCAGGCCGTCGCCAACTTTCCCGCCGGATCCCCGCCGTTTCTCGATCCACGGCAGCGCCGTCTCGTCGAGCGGATCGCCGCTCGCGCCGCGGTGAGCGAGCCCGACATGCCGCTGCTCACGTGAGCGCATCCGGGTTTGCCTACAGGCGCCGGGTCCACTACCACGAGTGCGACCTCGAGGGGATCATCTACAACTCCCACCTCTACGCCTACTTCGATGAAGCCCTGAAGGAGTTGGCGCGCGAACGCCCGGGCCTCGCCCCGGCCGTTCCAGACGTCGGGGCGGACGGCCTCCGGGCAGTTGTCTCGGAGGCGCGATTGCGCTTCCTCTCCCCCATCCGGCTCGGCGACGAGATCGAGATCGCGATCGAAGTCGGCGACGCGGGCGAGCACGGTGTGCTCTGGAACCTGACGGCCACGCTCAATGGCTCGACCGTCGCCGAGGGAGCGATCGAGACCCGCCTCGAGGATGACGAGCGAACCCCGCGGGTGCTCCCCGCGGGGGTGCGCTCCGAGCTCGCCTCGCTCGCGCCTCGGGGCCCTTGACGCGCGCGCTCAGGTGGGTGTAGGGTCGCACCTATCAAGCGACCGATAGGTGGTGTCAGTGTTCCGGATCGCGGTTGACACGGGCGGGACGTTCAGCGACGTCGTGCTCCTCGATGAAGATGGAAACGTCTCGCTGAGCAAGGCTCTGACCACGCCAGATCGCGTGTTCGACGGCATCTCCGAGGCGCTCGGATACATCGCGGGCGAGCGCGATCTCTCAGCCGAGGAGCTGCTCGCGAACACCTCGGTGTTCGTCTACGGGACGACCGCGTCGACGAACGCGATCATCACGGGACGCACGGCGCGGACCGCGTTCATCACCACCGAGGGGTTCCCGGACACGCTGGTCATGCGCGAGGGCGGGAAGGTCAACCCGTTCGACTTCCGCCAGCCCCCGCCGAAGCCCTACATCCCACGTCGCCTGACGTTCGAGGTGCCAGAGCGCATCACCTCGGGGGGAGCGATCTTCGTCCCGCTCGACGAAGGGCGGGTCCGCGAGATCCTCGCCGAGCTGCGGCGGCTGAAGGTCGAGGCCGTCGCCGTGTCGCTCCTGTGGTCGATCCTCAACCCGGCGCATGAGGAGCGGATCGGCGAGCTGCTCGAGGAGGAGCTCCCGGGCGTTGCGTACACGCTCTCGCATCGCCTCAACCCGATCATCCGCGAGTATCGTCGCTCCTCCTCGACCGCGATCGACGCCTCGCTCAAGCCGCTCGTACAGCGTCACCTGCGGCAGATGGCCGACGATTTGAAGGCGTCCGGCTTCGCGGGCGAGCTGCTCGTCCTCACCTCGTTCGGCGGCGTGCTCGAGGTCACCGACGTCGTCGACCGCCCGATCTACTCGGTCAACTCCGGCCCCTCGACGGCTCCGGTCGCGGGCCGCGCCTACGCCGGGGATGAGAAGGACGTGATCGTCTGCGACATGGGCGGCACGAGTTTCGACGTCAGCGTCGTCCGCGACGGCTACATCAAGTTCACGCGCGAGACCTGGCTGGGCGACATGTGGACGGGTCATATGACGGGCCTCTCGTCGGTGGACGTCAAGTCGATCGGTGCGGGCGGCGGGTCGATCGCATGGATCGACTCGGGCGGCCTGCTACGGGTCGGGCCCCAGAGCGCCGGGGCCGTGCCGGGCCCCGTCTGCTATGGGCTCGACGGCGAGGAGCCGACGGTCACCGACGCCGCCGTCGTCCTCGGCTATCTCGATCCCGACTACTTCCTCGGCGGCCGGATGAAGCTCGACCGTCCGCGCGCGCAACAGGCGATCGCGGAGCGCACGGCGGCGCCGCTGGGGATCAGCGTGGAACGGGCGGCCTACGCGATCCTCACCGTCGCCAACGAGCACATGGTCACGGCGATCCGTGACATCACGATCAACCAGGGGCTCGACCCGCGCGACGCGCAGATCGTCGCCGGAGGCGGCGCCGCCGGGCTGGCGATCGCGGAGATCGCCGATGCGCTTGGCTGCCACCGCGTCCTTGTGCCACGGACCGCTGGAGCGCTCTCAGCGTGCGGCGGCCAGTTCTCCGACGTCGTCACGGAGTTCTCGATCAGCCGCCGGGCTGACACCAACCGGTTCGACTCCGAGTCCGTCAACGAGGGCCTGGGTCGCCTCGAGGAGCAGATGGACGCCTTCCTCGCGGGCGTGGAGACCGGCGGCGGAACGCCGCGGAAGGAGTTCTTCGTCGAGGCGCGCTACCCCTACCAGGTGTGGGAGCTCGAGGTGCCTCTCCGCACCAGTCGCTTTGACGGCGACGACGACGTCGCAACGATGGTGGAGGACTTTCACCGAGTGCACGAGCAGGTGTTCGCGGTCAAGGAGCCCGGCCAGCACGTGGAGTGCATCTACTGGAAGGGGCGTGCCGTCGCCAGCCTCCCCAAGCCGCGTCTGAAGGCGCTGGTGCAGGATGGCGGAGCGCCGCAGGAGCCCGCCACCCGAGCCGTCTCGTTCGGAAACGGCTCGGTGCAGACATCCTGTTACTTCGCCAACTCGCTGACGCCCGGCCATCGCTTCTCAGGCCCGGCGATCGTCGAGGAGGTGACGACGACCGTGGTGATCCCACCGACGTGGTCGCTTACGGTGATGGTCAACGGCGACTACCTGCTGACGCGGGAAAGGAGTGACTCATGACCGTTTCGTCCGAGAGGCAGACGTCCTTTGATCCCGTCCTGTTGGCGGTGCTCGCCAACCGGCTCGACGCAATGGTGCGGGAGATGACCAACACGCTGCTGCGATCGGGCCGCTCCGGCGTGCTCAACATCGCGCGCGACTTCTCGTGCTCGATCATCACCGCGCAGAGCGAGCTGCTGGCCTCGGCCGAGGGCCTTCCCGTGCACGTGATCGGCACGGAGTACCTGGCCGAGGCGATGGTCGAGCTGCATCCCGGGCTCCGCGAGGGCGATGCCTATCTCCACAACGATCCGTACCTGGGGAACACCCACTCCGCCGACCACGCGATTCTCGTGCCGGTGTTCGTCGACGGCGAGCACCTGTTCACGACCTGCGCCAAGGCTCATCAGGCCGACTGCGGCAACGCGCTGCCGACGACGTACGTACCGGGGGCCCGTGACATCTACGAGGAGGGGGCGCTCAACTTCCCGTGCGTGCCGGTGCAGCGCGACTACACGGACATCGCCGACATCATTCGGATGTGCCGGCGGCGGATCCGCGTCCCGGACCAGTGGTACGGCGACTACCTGGCGGCGGTGGGCTCGGCGCGGATCGGTGAGCGCAGGCTGAAGGAGCTGTGCGCCCAGTACGGGGCGGAAACGATCCGGGCGTTCATCCGCGAGTGGTTCGACTACTCCGAGCGGCGCATCACCGAGGCGATCAAGCAGCTGCCGAGCACGACGCTCGTCGGAACCACTCACCACGACCCGTATCCGGGCCTGCCGGAGGGCGTGCCGCTCAAGGTCACGGTCAGGATCGACGCCGACGAGGGACGGGTGGAGCTCGACCTCCGCGACAACCCCGACAACTATCCGGGGGGCTCAACGAGTCGCGGGCCTGCGCGACGAACAACGTGATCACCGGACTGTTCAACTCGATCGACCCGGACATCCCGCATAACGCCGGCTCCTTCCGCCGGATCGACGTGAAGCTGCGAGAGGGCTGCATCGCCGGAATCCCGAAGTTCCCGCACTCGTGCTCGATGGCCACGACGAACATCGCCGACCGGCTCGTATGCATGACCGAAGCCGCGTTCGCGCAGATCGACGATGGCTTCGGGCTGGCCGAGGGAGCGATGGGGATGATGCCGTTCATGGCGGTGGTGTCCGGCCAGGACTCGCGGCTGGACAACGCTCCATACGTGAACCAGATCTTCCTCGGCGGCTCGGGTGGTCCGGGCTCTGCTTACGCGGACGGGTGGCCGACGTACATCCTCCCGGTCTGCGCGGCGCTGATGTACCACGACTCGGCTGAGGTGGACGAGCAGAAGTACCCGTTTCACGTCTTCGAGAAGCGGCTGATACCGGACTCGGAGGGCGCCGGACGGCAGCGCGGAGGGCTCGGGACGAAGGTGGTCTACGGCCCGAAGGACCTGCCGATGACGGTTGCCTACACGGTCGAGGGCCACTTCAACCCACCGCGGGGGGTGCGGGGCGGCCTGCCCGGGGAGCGCGGCGACGCCTGGAAGCTCGATCGGGGCGACGAGCGCGAGGAGGTCCCGAGCCAGGCGGCGATCGAGCTGCTCCCCGGCGAGAAGATCGTGTCGATCTCCGGCGGTGGCGGAGGGTACGGCGACCCCCTTACGCGCGACCCGGCGCTCGTGCTCGAGGACGTCACCGAGGGGTTCGTCTCCCGCGAACGGGCCGAGTCGGTCTACGGCGTTGTGCTGCGGGCGGATCCCGAGGGCGGCGAGCTCACGGTCGACGGCCAGACCACCGCCGCGACGCGCGACGGCGTCAACGCTTCCAGGGATCGCAGATGATCGAGACCGTCCACGCGTGGACGGGCGAGCAGATCCTCACGATCCCGGATGCACTGCGGCACTGGGCTCGGGCGCAGCCGAATGCGCCGGCGCTGAGTGCCGGCGCCGAGGAACTCGGCTACCGAGACCTCGAGACGGTCGTCAAGGAGGCCGCGGAGCGTCTGAACGGCGGCGGCGTGCAGCCCGGCGAGCGCGTGGTCCTGCTCGGACACAACTCGGTCGAGTGGACTGTCGCGTTCTTCGCGGGCTTGCGGATCGGGGCGATCGTGGTGCCACTGAACGCTCGTCTCAGCCCGCTCGAGATATCGCGGCAGCTTCAGGTCACGGCGCCGCGGTTGGTGCTGGTTGGGACGTCCGTGGTGCCGGTGATGGAGCAGGCCGATATCGCGCCGCGGACCGCGATCCTCACGCTCGAACGCGACGGCGGAAACCGCTCGCTCTGGCAGCTGCCACGGGCGAAGCTGACCGGGGCCCCGCCGCCGCCCGACGCACCGGCCGTGATCGCGTTCACCTCCGGCACCACCGGGAGCCCCCGCGGCGCGGTGCTCCAGCATGGGGCCCTGGTCCGCAGCGCATCCGCGTATGTCGCCGGCCTTCAGACCTCGTCCACCGACAGGACGACCGTCCTCGTGCCCCTGTTCCACAACACGGGCTTCGTCGACCAGCTGAGTCAGATGACGCTCGTCGGAGGTGCCGTCGACCTTGTTCCCGAGTTCAGCGTCGGCGCTGCGATCGCGGCGCTGGCACGGCGGCCACCCACCTTCCTGATTGCGGTCCCGAGCATCTTCAGGCTGCTGATGCTGTCCGCGGACGCCGATGCCGCGTTTCGCGATTGCCGCATCGGCGCTTACGGCGGGGCCTCGATGCCGGCCGCCTGGATTGAGGAGCTCGCCGGCCGCTGGCCCCACCTGCGTCTGTTCAACTGCTACGGGCTGACGGAGTTCACGTCGGTGACGCACCTGCTCACGCCGGAGTACGCGCTCACGCGAGGGGATGCGGTGGGTCGCCCGGTGAAGGACGTGCGACAGGTGGTGGCCGACGAGCGCAGGCGGGAGCTGCCGCCCGGCGAGTCGGGAGAGATCTGGGTCAGCGGACCGATGCGGATGCTCGGCTACTGGCATGACGAGGCCGCGACGAGGAAAGTCTTCCGAGGCGACTGGCTGCGGACAGGAGACCTCGGCAGCGTCGATCAGCACGGGTTCCTGAGCGTCGCGGGACGCGCCGCCGATGTCATCAACCGAGCGGGGGAGAAGATCCACGCCGCGCACGTGGAGGCAGCGCTGAGCGAGTTGACCGAAGTCGCGCAGGCGGCCGTGATCGGCGCCCCCCATCCGATCTTCGGCGAGCGGGTCATCGCCGCGATCGTTCCCCGTGGTGCCGAGCAGCTCGATCTGGAGGTCGTTCGGAGCCACCTCCTTGGGCGCGTCGCGGACTACGCCGTCCCAGAGGCGTTTCTGCTCGTCGACGAGCTGCCGCGCAACGCCGCGGGGAAGCTCGACCGGCCCCGCGTTCGCGAACAGCTCTCAAGCCTGCTCGAACGGGAGCAGCGATGAGCGGCCTGGCGGCGCCGGCTCCCCGTGCACGGGACACCGAACGGGCCCGGGAGATCCAGCGCGTGGCCGCGGATCTGTTCTTCACCCACGGCTACGAGGCGACGAGCACGCGACAGATCGCGCAGGCACTCGGGATGACCTCGGCCAGTCTGTACTACCACTATCAGGACAAGGAGCAGATCCTGTTCGAGCTGGTCTGCTCGACGATGGAGCAGCTGACCGCCGGGGTTCACGCCGTGCTCGCGAACGAGTCCCAGGCAGAGCGGCGGCTGGTCGGCCTGGTCGCCCACCACGTATCGCTCCACGGGGTTCGCCGGATGGAGGCGACGCTCGGAGAGACCGAGCTTCGCAGCCTCACCGGCGCTCGGCGCCGCGAGGTTCAGCAGATGCGAGACGGGTACGAGGCGCTCGTCCTCGAGGTGCTCGACCACGGAGCCCGCACCAAGCGCTTCGACGTTCCCGACCTGAAGCTGACCGCGTACTGCATTATCGCGCAGAGCACCAATGTCGGCATCTGGTATCGGGAGGGCGGCCCCCTTAGCCTGGGCGAGATCGCGGCGATCTATGCAAAGGTCGCGCTTCGCATCGTCGGTGCTGAGCCGGTGGACGACCGCGGGATAAGGGCGCTCGCCTCGGCCGCGGCCGAGTTTCACCGAGGGTGGCCGTGAGCGGCGAGCGCCTCGCCGGCCAGGTTGCCGTCGTGACCGGCGCCTCGCGCGGCCTGGGGCAGGCGTATGCGCGCGGTCTGGCCCATGCGGGCGCCACGCTCGTCCTCGGCGGCCGAGACCGGGCGGCGCTCGACGAGCTCGCACGGAGCCTGCCTCACGCGGTGTCGGTGCCGGGGGACGTCTCGAGCCCGGAAACGGCACGGGAGCTCGTCGACGCCGCGCTTTCCTGCTCGGGGCGCGTCGACGTGGTTGTCAACAACGCGGGCACGCTGCGCGATCGCACGCTGCTCAAGATGAGCCTCGAGGAGTTTGAGAACGTGATGCGCTCGCACGTCTACGGGACGTTCCTCCTCACCCAGGCGGCCGCGAGCGCGATGCGTGAGCGAGGGGGCGGCACGGTGGTCAACGTCGGCAGCGACTCCGGGATGCGGGGGGCGTTCGGCCAGACCAACTACGCCGCGGCCAAGGGCGCGATCGCGGCGATGACGCTCACCTGGGCGCATGAGCTGGGCCGGTACGGGATCACCTGCAACTGCGTGCTCCCCAACGCACACACCGCGATGACGGAGAGCGTACCCGAGCTCCTGGAGGAGTATCGCTACGGCGAGAAGTCGCGCTTTCCACGCGCGCTCGGGAGCGCAGAGGAGGCTGCCGCGCTCGTGGTGTTCCTTGCCTCGCCGGCCGCCCGCCACCTGAACGGGATGTTCCTCAGCCTCGGCGGCGACAAACTGTCGGTATGGGATCGCGCGCGCGAGGTGCGCTGCGCGTTCAAGCAGGGAGGTTGGGCTGTAGAGGATCTCGAGGAGTCGCTCGAGTTCGCGCTGGGCGCGGACCTGAACGCGGGGTGGAACGTCTTGCCAATGGCTTCGCCATCGAGCTGAAAGGAAGGTTTCGATCATGGGACTACGCACACCGGACGAATACGTCGAGAGCTTGCGCGGGCAGCACCCCGAGGTGTACGCACGGGGCGAGAGGGTCCACGATGTGGCTGACCATCCGCTGTTCGCCCCTACCCTGTCGTGCTGGGGGACCTGGGTGTTTCGCGCTGCTCACGATCCGGAACTCAGCCAGACGATGATCGCCTCGCCGGATCTCAACGGCGACGAGTGCCACATCTTCTGGCACATGGCGACCGATCCGGATGGCCTTCTGCAGAACCTCCGAGCCGCGCGTCTGCTGTCCGAGCGCTCGCCCCTATCCGGTTACGCGAGCATCGGTCGCGACGAGCTGCAGTCGCTGCTGATGGCAACATTCGAGATCGACCAGACCCATGGAACCCAGTACCACGAGCGGGTGCGCGAGTACGTCAAGCGCTTCCAGCGCGAGCAGCTGCTGACCGCCGCGGCAGTGACCGACGTCAAGGGCGACCGCAGCCGGCGCCCGGCCGACCAGGACGATCCCGATCTGTACCTGCGGGTGGTCGAGCGTTCGGCGGACGGAATCGTCGTCCGCGGCGCCAAGGCTCACACCTCCGGCTCGGTCGTGTCGAATGAACTGGTGGTGATTCCCACGCGCGCGATGCGACAGGAGGATCGTGACTACGCCGTCTCGTTCGCGATCCCGGTCGACACGCCCGGGCTGAAGCTTGTCTGCCGCGGCTTCAGCGGCGAGCAGGTCAGCGACTTCGAGGGCCCCGTCTCCAGTCACGACGACCTGATGGAGTCCTTCACGATCTTCGACGACGTTTTCGTCCCGTGGGAGCGCGTGTTCATGTGCGGCGAATGGGAGTACGCCGGACTAGTCGCCAACAACTTCGCCAACGTGAACCGTCAGGGCTATCTCGGTGCGGACGTCGGGAAGCTGCGGTTGTACATCGGCGCCGCGCAGCTCGTCGCGAGCATGAACGGCGTGGCCGACGCAGGCCACATCCGCGACAAGATCACCGAGATGATCCGGCTCGAGACGATGATCTGGGCGTGCGGCGTTGCCGCCTCGCTGGAGAGCGTCCGCCATCCCTCCGGCTACCAGATCCCCGACCCGGTGCTGACCAATGCCGGCAAGAACGCGTGCATGGAGGGCCACTACCTGGCCGCGCGGCACCTGCTCGAGATCGCGGGCGGCTCGGTGATGACCGCGCCGTACGTGGAGGACATCCTCAGCCCCGAGATCCGGCCGTACGTCGAGAAGTACTACCGCGGGGCTGACCCGAACGGGGCGATCGAGCGCCTCCAGGTGATGAAGCTGATCCGCGACCTCACCGCCTCCGAGTACGGCGGCTACTGGTACGCCGAGATCATCCACGGCTCGGGGTCGCCCGCCGCCGAGAAGATCCAGATGTACCGCGAGCACGATCTCGACAACTGCGTCGAGCTGGCGCGGAACGCGCTCCGGGGTCGAGCTGCGGTGGAGACGAGGACGGAGCCACAGCCGGCTTAAGCACCAGCGATGATTTCACCCATGAGCGCCCTAGCGCAGGAGGGATTCGTTCGCCCTGACTCCCGCCAGAACGTCACCGGGCAGGCCGTCTACACGGCCGACATGGCAGCTCACCGGGATCCTTCGCGCGGGGTTCCTGTACCCCGCGCATCCGCACGCCCGGATCAGGTGGACCTAGGTCGAGTTGCGCGGAGACGCCGCCTCGTCGATCTCATAGCGACCGGCGTCCTCGTCGAGAACCCGGATCGCCACGCCGTACACGTCGCGTGCGGCGTCAATCGTCACGAACCCGTCGATCACGTCTTCCAGGACCCATTCCGCGGGACGGCTCCAGGGTTCGCCCCAGCCGCCGCCACCGCCCTCCCAGAAGCGGATCAAGGTGTTCTGACGTGCGTGGATGCCCGAGCGCATCACGCCGAGCTCCTCGTCGCCGTGGATCAGCCCGCTCCCAAGAGCGGCCCGGCCGCCGTCGTACCCCCACACCGGCTGCACGCCGCGGCTCCCCAGCACCGACATGCTGGCATCCCCGTGCGTCAGCTCGAAGTCCCTGGTGACTCCGATGCCGCCGCGGTGACGCCCTGCCCCCGCCGAGTCCGGGATGAACTCGTAGCAGTGGGTTAGGATCGGGTAGACCCGCTCCTGCACCTCGACCGGCTCGTTGCGCGTGCCCGACGCGTACAGGCTGATCGCTGAATGGTTGTCCTTCTTCCCGGGACGGCCGCCATAGCCGCCTTCCTTCCAGATGTACATCACGAAGTCGCGGTCGTAGCCCGGGCGAGGGTCGTAGCCGCCGACGACCATGTTGGTCATGTTGCCCGAGCACGCCATCGAGCGCTCTGGGCGCATCTGGAGGAACGCCCCGAACACGCAGGCGCAGATCACCTCGTAGGAGGTCGCGAATGCGCCGCTGATCGATGCCGGGAACCGGGCGTTGGTGACTAGCCCCTCAGGATTAATAACGTCGATCGCTTCATAGATCCCTTCGCTCGCGGGAACGTGGGGGAAGATCGCCTTGGTGGCCACCACCAGCGCCGACTGGGCCATGCTCCGGGTGGCGTTCACCGCGCCGCGCGCCTGGGGATCCGAGCGGGACAGGTCGTAGGTGGCACAGTCGCCCTTGATCGTGATGTCGATCGCGATCCGGATCGGCGTCTCGCGATCGCCCATCGGATCGAAATCGATCGCGTCCTCGAACGAGTACGTGCCGTCGGGGATCTTCGCGAACTCCTCGTGCAGCAGCGCCTCGGAGTAGTGACGCAGCTCGTCCATCTGGGCCCGCACCACGCCTACCCCGTAGCGGTCCATCAGGGCCTGGAGCCGGCTCTCGCCGGTGCGGCAGGCGGCGATCTGCGCGAACACGTCGCCCTGGTTGAGATCGGGCACGCGGGTGTTGCGGAGGATGAACCGCAACACCTCATCGTCGAGCTCACCCTCGCGCACCAGGTGGATCGGCGGGATGTACAGCGCCTCGCCGTAAGATTCGACCGCCTCGGCATGGAAGCTGCCGGGAATCGGCCCGCCGCAGTCGGACCAGTGGGCCGAGTTCTGCGTGAACGCGACCAGCTGCCCGTCGCGGTAGACGGGCATGATCGTGCGCACGTCCTGGCAGTGGGTGCCGCCGAGGAACGCGTCGTTCATGATTATGATGTCGCCTTCCGTGAGGCGCCCCTTGCCGATCCACCCGATCACCGCCTTGACCGTGTGGGGAAGCGTGCCCACGTGGGCGGGGAGGTCCTCTTTGCCTTCGGCCACCAACTGACCGTCCTCGTCGCAGATCGCGGTGCTGAAGTCGCGGCCCTCGCTGACCACCAGTGAGTGGGCCACCCGCTCGAGCATCAGCCCCATCTCGTCGACGATCCCCATGAAGGCGTTACGTAGCACCTCGAAGGTGATCGGATCGATTCGCTCTCGTGTAGATGTCACAGGTATCACTCCTCAGCGCAGGGAGATGACCAGGTCGCCGGTGTCGCGCACGGCTCCCGAGGTGCCGGGGGGTAGGACGACGGTCGCGTCGATGCCTTCGATCACGCACGGTCCGGAGACCTGATCGCCCGTGCTGAGCGCGCCGCGCTGGAACACCGGCGTGTCGAGCCAGCCTTTGTCGGCGAAGTGGACCTGACGTTCGTGCGGGCCGCCATTCTGCGATTCGCGATAACGGGTCGCGAGCAGGTCGGGCTTGGCTCGCTGGCCGCGGGCGACGACCCGAAGCGTCGAGATCTCAACCGGCTTGTCGCGGTGCGCATAGCGGTACTGCCGCATGTGCTCGTCGTGGAAGGCGGCCACCGCGCGGGTGAAGCCATCGTCGGTGAGCTCGTCCAGCGGGACCGTGATTGAGTGAAGCTGGCCGACATAGCGCAGATCAACGCTGCGCTCGAGCGCGATCCCTCCCCTCGAGATCCCCTGGTGGGCGAGGTTCTCGAGCACGCGGCCCGCAATGTCTTCGAACAGCGTGATGAGCTCGTCGACGTCGAGCTCATCCTCGCGCTTGACGTAGGCCCACGAGAAATCGTCGAGCGGATCGACGAACAGCAGGCCTAACGCGCTCGTCACCCCGGGGTAGGCAGGCACGATCACCTCGGCCATGTCGAGCTCACGCGCGATGTCAACGGCATGGAGCGGCCCCGCGCCACCGAACGCGATCAGACTGAACTTCCGGGGATCGAATCCGCGCTCTACCGTGATCAGCCGGATCGTGGCCACCATGTTCGCGTTGGCGATCCGGAGCATCCCCTCGGCCGCCTCCTCGAGGCTGAGACTGAGCGGCTCGGCGAGTTTGTTGTTGATCGCCGCCGCCGCCAGCTCGCGATCGAGCGCCATCCGGCCCCCGAGGAACTGGTCGTTCGAGACCCGGCCTAGGACGAGGTAGGCGTCGGTGTTGGTCGGCTCCTCACCGTCGTTGCCGTAGCACGCCGGGCCGGGATCAGCCCCAGCGCTCTGAGGGCCGTTGCGGGGCTTGCCGGCCTGGTCCAGCCATCCGATCGAGCCGCCACCGGCCCCGATTGAGGTCACGTCGATGCTCGGGAAGCGAATCGGCATACCCCATTCGAGGTCGAAGGAAGTCGTCAGCTGGGGAGTCCCGTCGTGGACGACGGAGAAGTCGGAGCTGGTTCCCCCCATGTCGATGCAGACTGCGTCGCGGCGCCCCGCGGCACCGGCGATCGCCGCCCCTGCCATCACGCCCGCCGCCGGGCCCGAGTTCAGCGTCTTGACCGCGTGCCCCTTGGCGTAATCGGTGGTCATCGTGCCGCCGCCGTTGTGCATCACGAGCACGATGTCCTCGCCGTAGCCCTGCTCGGCGAGGCTCTGGCTCAGCCGCTCAATGTATTGGGAGAGGATCGGCGCGGTATATGCGTTGGCCACCGTGGTCGCGGTCCGTTCGAACTCGGGAGGCTCGGGGAGTATGTCCGTCGAGAGCGAGACGCTCAGATCGGGGATCTCCTCCAGCAGGAGCTCGCGGATGCGCTGCTCGTGCGAGGGATTGGTGAACGCATTGATCAGGCACACCGCCGCTGACTCGAGCCCGCGGGCTTTGATCTGGCGGGCGACGACCCGGACCGAGTCCTCATCGAGCGGCGTCACCACGTTGCCGGCGTAGTCGACGCGCTCGGTCACCTCGAGCCGGTGCCGGCGAGGGATCAGCGGAGACGGCGGGTCCCAGGTGATGTCGTAGAGCTCTTCGCGGTTCGCTCGGCGGATCTCGAGGATGTCTCGAAAGCCCTTGGTGGTCACCAGGGCCGACCGGGCGCCGCGTTTGGTGATGACCGCGTTGGTGGTCACGGTCGTCCCGTGGAACAGCCGCGTGATCTCCTCCACCGGGACGCCCAGCTCCCGCACGCCCTCGAGCACCGCCCGGTCGAATCGCGGGGGGGTCGACGGCACCTTCGCGACGCGGAACTCGCCCTCCTCCGACAGCGCTACGAGGTCGGTGAACGTCCCTCCGGTGTCACACCCCACGATCCACGACATGAAACTCCTCCTTGCTTCCGGGTCTCGCTCCCCGCAGGCCTCGTGCCTCGCATCTCGCGCATAGCTTTGCGCATTTGAGAAGACGGCGTTTCGACCTGTGGTTCGCGTAGCGACTGGTACGTTTCGGCGAGGCTCGGCAGTGTCAGTCGACCTCGCCGGCTGCCCAAGGCCCATCCCGCGCGGAGACATCCGAGGCGAGCCGTGGGGCCGGACGCCCGCCGAAATCGACCGACGAGCTCGATGTTCAGATCATCGAAGCGCGTCCGACGTGTTGCAGGTGACGGCGATCACGAACCTGTTGGACCTCGGCTACGACGGCATCGCGATGGTCGGCATCGTCGCCAGCGGCCCGGTCCACGCGATCGCCGACGAGATCTCGGCGTGGGAGGAGGCGACGTACGTCGTCCTGATCGGCGGCCGCTTCGACGTTCTTGTCGAGTTGGTTTGCCGGGATCCTCCGCATCTCCTGCGCCCTAAACCAACGCCGCTGGCTTGATCTCGCGGGCCTGCGGGAGCACCTCCTCGGCGAACCGCTCGGTGATCTCGAACAGCTCGTCCGTCGTCCCCGAGCGGACGTGGAAGTGACAGGTGATGTGCTGGTAGCCCTCGTCGGCGAAGCGCTGGACGTCCTCGAGGATCTCCTCCGGGGTGCCGGTGAGTGTCGGCCGCTGCTCGCCCGCACGGATCGGGTCGTCGGCGTCGCACGGTAGGGCCGAGGCGAACGTTCCGTACCAGAAGGCGCTCATGTCCTTGTCGAGGCGCTCCCCCTCTCGCAGGCAGGCGTCCCGGATCAGCCTCCAAGTGTCGATCGGAGGGTGGGGGTCGAGGTGGAGGGTGTAGAGGCCGTCACCCACCCGCGCGACGCGGGTCGCTCCTCGCTCGGTCGCCGCGCCCATCACGATCGGCGGGCACGGCTTCTGCCACGGCTTGGGATCCATCGAGACGTCGTGGATCTGGAAATACTCCCCATCGAAGTCGATCCACTCCTCGGTCCAGGCGGCGCGGTAGACCCGCACGCACTCCTCGGTGATGGAGCCGCGGTGCTTGAAGTCGACATTCAGAGCCTTGAACTCCTGTTCCTCCCAGCCGACGCCCACGCCCATGATCAGGCGGCCGCGCGACAGGTAATCGATGCAGGCGAACTGATGCGCTGTCGAGAGCGGGTGGCGGTACGGCGCGATGTGAACCGAGGGCGCGAACTTGATCCGTGAGGTGACCTCGGCCAGCCCGCCCATAACCACCGCGGCGTCGAACATAGTCGGCCGCTGCGGATACGCCTTCTTGCCCGACAGCTGAGCCGGGTAGTACATATCCAGATCGCGACCCATCACCACGTGGTCGGAGAACCACACCGAGTGGTAGCCGCAGCGTTCCGCCAGCCGCGCGAACTCGAATGGCCTCACGTCGGGCGGCTCGAGTCGCCGGAGGTAGAAGTTCTGCTCGTCCCGGGTCAGCAAGCCGTGGGTGGGCATGGTCACGCCGATGTCCATCTCGCTCCTCTCTTTGACCAGTCGCTTCTGTGCCCGCCGCCATCGTGCTCGATCCAATGCGTCGTGGGGCTTGGCGAATCACCAAGGCGGCGCGAGCGTGATTGTCGTTTAGACGAGGTGTCAGCGGCGGGAATGCAGGCGGGAGAATATGATCCGGTTACCGCAGACTTGGAGGGAGAGTGGTGGCGCAGATGCGAGTGCTCGACATCAACGTCGACATGGGGGAAAGCTTCGGCAGGTGGGTGCTGGGGGACGACGCGCGGATCATGCCGTTCATCTCCTCGGCGAGCATCGCCTGTGGATTTCATGCGGGCGACCCGGGGACGATGCGGCGAACCGTCCGCAGCGCCGTCGAGCACGGAGTGCAGATCGGGGCGCACGTCGCGCTCCCCGATCTTCTGGGGTTCGGGCGCCGGCGGATGGCCGTGTCGCCCGACGACGTGCGCGACTATTCGACCTACCAGATCGGCGCGCTGTGGTCGTTGGTGAAGGCGGAGGGGGGCGAGCTCGGACACGTCAAGCCCCACGGAGCGCTGTACGCGATGTGCTCCGCGGATCCCGAGCTTGCCGACGCGGTGGCCCGCGCGATCGCCGAGATCGATCCTGACCTGATCCTGCTGCTGCTCAATCGAACCGCCGCCGAGGCGGTGGAGGCCCATGGCGTGCGGCTCGTGTCCGAGGCGTTCCCCGATCTCGAATACAACCCCGACGGCTCGCTGATCATCGAGGACGTCAAGCAGGCGTGGGACCCCGAGCGGGTGGCCCGCCGAGCGCTGCGGATCGTCGACGAGCACGTGATCGACGCCGTCGACGGCAGCGACGTCGACACCGATGCCCCGACCATCTGCATCCACGGCGACGGCCCGAATGCGGTCGAGGTGGCGCGGACCGTCAATGAGCAGCTCGAGCGGGCAGGGGTCGAGATCGAGCCGCTCAAGCGGATCTGCGCAGCTCAGGGGCAGGTGCAGCGGTGACCACGACCAATCCCTCGATCATCCAGCAGCGGCCGGGGCCGGAGGGAAAGCCCGCGATCACCGTCCGCCAGGCGGGCGACCGGGCTCTGCTCGTCGAGTACGGGGAGATGGAATTCGACCTGACCTTCAGCTTCTTCGCGCTGGCGCTCGACGTGGCCCTGGGCAAGCGGCCGCTCGAGGGGCTGATCGAGACCGCGCCGGGGTTCCGCTCGATGCTCGTGAGTTACGACCCGCTGCAGCTGGCCACCGGCGACCTGGTCGATCACCTGCTCGAAGTCTACGAGAGCATGCCGGCGCAGGCGGAGATCGAGATCCCAAGCCGCCTGATCCGGCTGCCCCTGGCCTTCGACGACTCTCAGAGCCGGGCCGCAGTGCAGCGCTACGTCCACAGCATCCGCGCCGACGCGCCGAACTGCGAGGGCGGCACCAACATCGACTACATCGTCCGCTACAACGGCCTGAACGACCGCGAGGAGCTCTACGAGCACGTGCTCGCGACCGAGCACTGGACCGCGTTCATCGGCTTCTTCCCGGGGCTCCCGTTCATGTTCCCGATCGATCCTCGCCACGTGCTCGTGGTTCCCAAATACAACCCGACCCGCACCTGGACTGCTGAGGGCGCCGTCGGCATCGGGGGCCCGTGCTTTGCGATCTACCCGGTGGAGTCACCGGGCGGCTATCAACTGTTTGGGCGAAGCCTGCCGGTGTACGACCTGCAGGCGCGCAATTCGGCCTTTCGCGAGGACCCGCTGCTGCTGCGCCCGAGCGACCGCGTGTGGTTCTACCGGGTGACGGAGGACGAGCTGATGTCCCTGTGGGAGGACGTGCGGGCCGACCGGTTCGTCTATGAGATCGACGAGCACGCGTTTGACGTCGGCGAGTACCTGAAGATGGTGGACCAGCTGCGGGACGAGTCCGAGGCGCGAAGGCGGCGACGCGAGGCGGCCGCGGCGGCGACGCCGGTGCCGTGAGAGGAGGCGGGATTGCCGGACGATAGGTACGCAGAGGTCATCCAGGGCGGAATCCAATCGACCGTCCAGGACTATCCGGGCCGGCGAGGGATGATGCGCCAGGGCTTCTTCCCCTCGGGCGCCATGGACTTCTTCGCCCTGCAGGGGGCGAACCTGCTGGTCGGCAACCCGCAATCGGCCGCCGGGGTCGAAATCGCTCTGGGCAACTTCGAGCTGCGCATGGAGTCCGATGCGGTGATCGCGGTGTGCGGCGCCGAGGCCGAGGTGACTGTGGACGCCGAGCCGATCACGCTTTGGGAGAGCCATCCGGTGAGCCGTGGCTCAGAGCTCAAGGTCAGTCTGGCGATGGGGCCCGGCTTCCGGATGTACCTGGCGTTCTCCGGAGGGATCGACGTCCCGCCGCTGTTTGGCTCTCGCGCCACCTACACGATGGGCGCGCTCGGCGGGGTGGAGGGGCGGGCGCTCAAGCCCGGCGACCGGCTTCCACTCGGAGAGGCCGCCGGCGGGAACGTCAGGCTGCGCTTCAAGCAGGAGGCACGGCCGCGTTACGCGCGTGACTGGGAAATCGAGGCGGTTCCGGGACCGCAGGCTGCACCCGACTACCTGACCGACGAGGATCTGACCGATTTCTTTGAGCGCAACTGGCTTGTTGACCGCAACTCGGACCGGACCGGGATCCGGCTCGAGGTTCATCGCTTCAGATGGGCCCGCGACAGCGGCGGCGTCGCCGGCGGCCATCCCTCGAACATCCTCGACAACCCGTATCCCGTCGGCGCGGTCAACGTCAACGGCGACCTGCCGGTGATCCTGGGTCCCGACGGGCCGACCGCCGGCGGCTTCATCGTCGCCGCGACCGTTGCGCACGCGGCGTTCTGGAAGATCGGCCAGCTGCGCCCGGTCGGCGACCATCTGCGGTTTCGACCGGTGAGCGTCGAACAAGCAGCATCGCTGGAGCAATATCAGCGCGAGCTTCTCAGCGAGCGGAGCCTGGAGACCGTCTGAGAGGAGACCGTATGGCGGATGTCACGATCAAGTCCCCCCTACCAGGGACGTTCTACAGAAAGCCGAGCCCGGACTCCGACCCGTACGTCGCCGAGGGTGACGAGGTGAGCGAGGGAGACGTGATCGGCCTGGTCGAGATCATGAAGAACTTCCATGAGGTGCAGTCCGACGAGACCGGGGTCCTCGAGCGCTTCCTCGTCGAGAACGACGACGTCGTCGAGGCGGGACAGGACATCGCCGTTCTGCGCTAGGCCGATGGACAAGGTCCTGATCGCCAACCGAGGCGAAGTTGCTCTGCGGATCGTGCGCGCCTGCCGGGAACTCGGGCTGCGCAGCGTGGCCGTCTACTCGTCCGCCGACGAGTCGGCGCTGCACGTCCGAAAGGCCGACGAGGCGCTCGCCATCGGGAAGCCCGCCGCGCGCCACAGCTACCTGAACATCGAGGCGCTGCTCGACGCGGCGCGCGACAGCGGTGCCGACGCGGTCCATCCCGGCTACGGATTCCTGGCCGAGAACGCCGAGTTCGCAAGGCGCTGCCAGGAGGCCGGACTGGTGTGGGTGGGGCCCTCGCCAGAGGCGATCGAGGAACTGGGGGACAAGGCGGCGGCACGGAGGCTCGCGATTCGCGCCGATGTTCCGGTCGTACCTGGCACCGAGGGCACGATCGGCCCGGTGCAGGCGCCGTCGGCGGCCGAGCAGATCGGGTACCCTCTGATGATCAAGGCGGCGGCCGGGGGCGGGGGTCGCGGCATCCGCGTCGTCCGCGGTCCCGAGGAGCTCGAGCAGTCCGCGGTGGAGGCTGCGCGGGAGGCACAGGCCGCCTTCGGCAACGGCGATTTCTATCTCGAGAGGCTGATCGAGCGTCCCCGCCACGTCGAGATCCAGCTGCTAGGGGATGCCCAGGGGAACGTGCTTCACCTCCACGAGCGGGAGTGCTCGCTGCAGCGCCGGCGCCAGAAACTGATCGAGGAGTCGCCGTCTCCAGCGCTCGACGCGACCACGCGGGAGGAGATCGCCGGGGCCGCGGTCCGCCTTGCGGAGGCGGCCGGCTATACGAACGCGGGCACCGCCGAGTTCCTGCTCGACCAGGACGGCTCGTTCTACTTCATCGAGATGAACACCCGGATGCAGGTCGAGCATCCCGTCACCGAGATGGTCACGGGCGTGGACCTGGTCAAGCAGCAGCTGCTCGCCGCCGCCGGCGAGCCGTCAGGTCTCGCGCAGGCGGCGATCACGCAGACTGGAGCCGCGATCGAGTTCCGGATCAACGCCGAAGACCCCGACGCAGACTTCCGGCCATTCCCGGGTCAGGTCAAGGGGCTCGAGATCCCCGGTGGCCCCGGTGTTCGGGTTGACACCGCGATCTACGACGGCTATGCGATCCCGCCGTTCTACGACTCGCTGGTCGCGAAGCTGATCGTGTGGGGGTCCGATCGGGAGGAAGCGCTTGCCCGCGCGCGACGAGCGCTCGAGGAGTTCACGATTGGCGGCGTGGTGACCACGATCCCGTTTCACCTGCGGATGCTCGAGGACGCGGGCTTTCGCCGGGGCGACTATCACACCGACTACCTGGCGGAGCGGGCGCTCGCATGAGTGAAGCCGCCGCCAATGAGCAGCTCCTCGATGAGTTCTACGCCGCCGACAACTAGGGCGACGCGTCCGGCGCCGCCGCGCTATATGACCCGGACGCGGCCCAGGCCGAAGTCGCGCATGGCGCGGAGCGGCAGGGCCAGGCGGAGACCGAACGGGGGCTGCGTGGCTTCCTCACCGAGCGGCCGGCTGAGCTCAGCCATGGTGTGGGTCGTCGATCAAGAACAACCGCGTGGGTCCGTCAGCGAGGTTCCGTCCCCGATGCGCCCGACCGGTGGAGAGCGTGAATGCGTCGCCCCGGGAGACGGTCAGCGGCTCCCTGGCATCGTCGAACTCGTACTCGACAGTGCCCTCCAGGACGTAACCGACGTGGCCGTCGAGGCACCACTCCTCCCGGTGGGCGCCCTGCGCATACTCGACGACCGCCCAGCGGCGCCCTTCCACGTCGCTTTCACGCGCGCGGATCCCCGGGACGTCGTCCGCCCAATCGATCTCGGCAAACGCGACCCGGCTCTCACGGTCGAAGATCGCGCCCATACCGTGCCTAGTCTATGTCATTGATGTCCGTGCCACGGCTACTAGGATCGAGGCCAAGATGACCAGCGAGCTTCGCCGAGTGGGGTTGATCGTTCCCAGCTCGAACACGACGATGGAGACCGAGATCCCCGAGATGCTCCGCCGGCGGGCGACGGTCGATCCCGCGAGCGCTTTCACGTTCCACTCGAGCCGCGTACGGATGCGCCACGTGACCCAGGAGGAGCTGACCGAGATGGTCCGGGCCAGCGATCGCTGTGCCACCGAGCTCGCAGACGCCAGCGTCGACGTGATCGCCTACGCCTGCCTCGTGGCGGTGATGTCGCAGGGGGCCGGCGAGCACGAACGGATCGAGCAGCAGCTTGCGGCCGCCGCGGCAGCCGACGGCTGCGACGCTCCGGTGATCTCGAGCGCCGGTGCGCTGGTCCGGGCCACGCAGGCGATGGGGGTCTCGCGCGTGGCGATGATCACGCCCTACATGAAGCCGCTGACGGCGCTGGTTGCCGAGTATCTGCGCGCGTCCGGCATCGAGGTCGTGGATTCGATCAGCCTTGAGATCCCCGACAACCTTGAGGTGGCCGCCCACGACCCGATGCGTCTGCCGGCGATCGCCCGCCAGCTCGACCTGTCAGCTGCGGAGGCGCTGATCCTGTCCGCGTGCGTGCAGATGCGTTCGCTGCCCGCGGTACCGGTCGTCGAGGAGGCAGTCGGTCTCCCGGTTCTGTCGGCCTCGATCGCGACCACCCATGAGATCCTCAATCGGCTCGCGCTCGAGCCGATCGTCCCCGACGCGGGCACGCTGCTGAGCGGCCGGATCAGAGCCGCGGCGACCACGTAGCCAGCCCGCTGGCTAGGTCAGCCAGCCCTTGCGCATCACCGTGGCCACGGCGGCGACGCGGTCGGGCACCTCGAGCTTCTCGTAGATGTGCTGCAGGTGCGTCTTGACGGTGGTGACCGCGAGAAATAGCTCATCGGCAATCTCCTTGGTCGAGCGACCGTCCGCGGCCAGGCGGAGGATCTCGAGCTCCCGTTCGGTCAGGCGAGGTTCCTCGGATTGCTCGTGGCGGCTGCGCAGCTCATCCGCGAGCAATCCCTGAAGCCGCGGAGGGATCACGGTCTCACCCCGATCGACGGCCACGATCGCGTCACACAGCGTTTCGCCCTCGACGAGCTTGAGCAGGTAGGCGCGGGCGCCCGCGGCGATCGCCCGGTAGACCATCCCCCTGTCCTCGTAGGCCGAGACGATCACGACCTTCGTCGAGAGTCCCTCCTGCTCGAGCGCCTCGAGCACCTCGATCGCGTCGCGCTCAGGAAGCATGAGATCGAGGATCGCCACGTCGGGCTGCGTTCGGCGGATCTCGGCGAGTGCCTCGTCGCCGTCCTCTGCGGATCCCACGAGCTCGAGGCCGCCTTGCTGGAGAACCTTCGCGATCCCATCTCGATACAGCGGGTGGTCATCAGCGATCAATACCCGCAGACGCCGGTCAGCCGGGGACGCCTTGTTGGCAGGAGCCGCCTCGCTCATTGCTCCCGCCGATCGGTCAGCACCCGGGCGATCGTCTGCAGCATCAGCGAATTGTCGAGCGGCTTGGTGAGGTACTCGTCGGCGCCGGCCTCGCGCAGCCGGGCGATGCGAGCCGGCATCGCGTCTGCGGACAGGACGATCACCGGGATGTCGCTGGTGGCGTCTTCCTCGCGCAGCCGGCGCAACACCTCCTGACCGTCGAGGTCGGGCAGGTTGAGGTCGAGCAGCACCAGATCCGGTTTCCGTTCGGCTGCCAGCTCGAGGCCACGCCCACCTTCCGTCGCCGACAACAGCTCCGCCCCGGCCGCCGTCAGGACCTCCTCGATGAGCTCCACGTTGAACGCGTTGTCCTCGACGCACAGGACAGTCGCTCCGTCAAGTCGAGTTTGCGTCGGAGCCGGTCCCGTCCCGGCTGCGTACTGGAGCGACGGCGACGGCGCATCGGTCAGCGGCAACTCGATGTAGAACAGACTCCCTCGGCCCGGGACGCTGCGGGCTACGCCAATGCTGCCGCCCATCGCCTCGATCAGGGTTCTCGATACGGCGAGGCCCAAGCCGGTGCCCTCGATCCCGCTGGTGTCGGCTCCGAGGCGCTCGAACGGGGTGAAGATGCGCTGGACCTCGTCCTGACGCAGTCCTCGCCCGGTGTCGGCGACCCGATACTGAAGACGCGTGTCCGCCTGGTGAAACGACACCGTCACCGCGCCGCCGTCGCGGTTGTACTTGACCGCGTTCGAGAGCACGTTGAGGAGCACCTGTTCCAAGCGCTGGTGATCGGCGAGCACATAGCGGTACAGGCCCGCGTGGTAATCGACCACCACCTCGACGTTGCGCTCGGCCGCCAGCGGCCCCACGATCTCGAGGGCTTCCTGGAGCGGATCGCAGGCGTGAACCGGCGCCAGTGCCACGGGCTGCTCGCTCTGCTCGATCCGAGAGATCTCGAGCACCTCGTTGATCAACGCAAGCAGGTGTCCTCCCGCCCGCACGATCCGGTCGGCCTTGGCGGTGACCTCGCGCGAATGCTGCGCGGTCTGCAGCAGCCGCCCAAATCCGATGATCGAGTTGAGTGGCGTCCGAAGCTCATGGCTCATGCGCGAGAGAAACACGCTCTTCTCGCGGTTCGCGCGCTCCGCCAGCTCCTTCGCCTCGCGGATCGCCATCTCCTCGCGGGAGCGGTCGCTGATATCGGTCGAGATCCCGCCGACGGCATACGGCCTACCGTCCTCTCCGAAGATCGGAAACTTCAGCGAGAGGTACACGCCGCCGCGGCTGCGCCGCTCCTCGAACTCCATCGACCTGCCGGCGGCGAGCACGAGCTGATCGTTGGAGCGGTACTCACGCGCAATGCTTTCCGGAAAGATGTCGAAGTCGGTCCGCGTGTTGACGTCCACCCGGTCGAGCTCGAACTCCAGCTCGAAATGGTGGTTGACGAGCAGGTAGCGACCGTCGGCTCGCTTGATGTAGATCAGCGCCGGCACGTTGTCGGCGACGTCCTCCAGGCGCTTCTCGCTCTCGCGGAGGGCTCGTTCGACCTGCAGACGCGGGACGACCTCTTCGATCTGTACCAGCGCGAGCGGGCCGCCCGACTCGGTGGTGATCAGCGCGCTTTGAACCCCTACCGCGACCGCTTGGCCGTCGCGACGGCAGATGGCCCGGATCCCGGACGGACGGCTCGACTGGCTCAGGCGGGCAACCAGGTCATCAACCCCGTCCAGGAGCTCGGGGAGCGAACGCCCCGGCTCGCAGCCGTCGACCAGCGAACGGAAGGCACCGTTGGCTCGGATCAGCCGAGCGCTGCCGTCCGCCACCTCGACCAGAGCCGCCGGCAGTGGCGCGGCCTCGAAGACAGCGTCGGCAACATCCGGACTTGCCAGTAGCTCCATGACTCAAGCCGGCTCGACGGTGCGCACCCTCGCCGCAAGACTACAGGGCAACAGGGCTCCAACAGTTCGCGCGACCATGTCGCGCGTCTGGCCGTGGAGCCGGGCAGCCATCACGCGGTGTGCGCCGGGTCGAGGGCGTGGAGCGCAGCGTGCAGCGTGGCCCCGACGGTCCCGGTCGAGATCTCGAGGCGGTGGGCGATCTGCGCGTAGTCGAGGTCGGCGTAGAAGCGCAGAAACAGGATCAGGCGCTGGCGCTCAGGGAGGTGCGCGATCTGTGCGTGCAGCGCAGCGTGCTCCGCGGCCGCATCGAGCTCGCCGATCCGGCAGCCGAAGCCTCCCGACTCCAGAGGTCCGCTGGGCCGCTTGTCCTGGCCCCATTTTCGCCACTGGTCGCGCGCGACGTTGACCACGATCGTCCAGATCCACGCCTCGAGCGATCCCTCGGCGCGGAACCTATCGCGGCTGCGAATCGCGCTGACGAATGCCTCGTTAACCGCGTCGCAAGCGCTCTCGTGATCACCCAGGATCCCCGTGGCGACACGGACGTAATCGGGCCGGCGCTGTGCGTACACGCGGCCGATATCGCTCATCGTGGGGCGGCAGGTCGCTGAAGGCGCCGTCGCTGCTGCCAATGCCTGAGGCAATTCCCTCTCTCAACCCTGGTGGGGCCTGCGCACTAACGCTACGGGGATGTCGAGCCGCTGCCCATCGGCCGGATGCAGCAGTGCCGGGATGAACGCGCATCATCCAAAAGGATGATCCGGGTCTGCCGCTCGGCCCTTTCTCCCCGTCCCATAAAGAAACCGGCTCCCGGGTTCGTCTCGTTGACGTATGCCGCGTTGCATGAGGTTCACGAGCGAGGAGCGCCCTGGGGAGCGCGATGAGTAGCGTCGCCGAGATCCTCGCGCGCAGGATCCGCGTGTCGCTCGAGCGCGAGTATCTCGCCCAGGACGCGGGCGACGCCCCTCGACTCCGGATCGATGATGCGCGCATCTCGAGCCCCCGCCCTCCCCGGCGAGGCTCGGCTGCAGCTGGAGGGTGGGGCACCCGCCCGATCCGCCGGTCCACGAGCTGCCGTGGTGTCGTCGAGCGCGACTCGCTGGGGTGGGGGACCCGGCCGATCTGAGGTGGGCATGCGCGGCGCATCGATGACCGAACCGTTCGTCGAGGCGATGAGCCAGCTCGCCACCGGTGTGATGATGGTGACCTGCAAGGTCGAGGACCGGCCGTGGGGGCTCACCGTGAGCGCCTGCTGCTCGGTGTCGGTTTCACCCGCGCTGCTGCTCGTTTCGCTCAGTGCCCAGACGACGAGCGCTCGGGCCATCGGCGCGACCGGGCGCTTCGGGGTGAGCATCTTGGGAGAGGCGTCGCTGAACGTCGCACGCTTCGGGTCGGCCAAGGGTCAGCCGAAGTTCGTGCACGACTTCTGCCACGACGACCGGGAAGGCAGCTCTGCGACGCCGGTCGTGGCCGGGGCGATCGCCCACGTCGACTGCGTGGTACAGCAGTGCGTCACCGCCGGCGATCACCTGATCTACATCGGCGCGGTGGAGCACGTCCTGACAAACACCGGCCAAAGCCCGCTCGTCTACTACGCCCGGCGCTACCACCGGCTCGGCATGACAACTGATCTCGGCGTCGGGCCTGTTGCGGACGAGACCGTCGACTCGCTGCTTTACGACTACCCAGTGCCGCTGCGGTTCAGCTCGCACGGCAAATCAAAACCTACGCGGAAGGAAGTCATCGGTTCATGACCGTTACAGACGATCGGCAGGCGACGCAGGAGAAGCACGCGCTCAAGACGGGAAAGGAGTACAAGCGGTCGCTGCAGGACAACCGGGACGTCCGCTATCAGGGCGAGCAGATCGACGACGTCACGACGCACTTCGCGACCTCGGGTGGGGTCAACTCGGTCGCCGAGCTGTACGACCTCCAGTTCGACCCCGACGCCCGCAACATCCTGACGCGGGTTCGCGAGGACGGCAGCCGGGTGACCTCGTCCTACCTGATTCCGCGCGGGAAAGAGGACCTGGCGTTCAGGCGGGAGGGGATCAAGTTCGTCGCCCGCAAGACCTGGGGCACGCATGGGCGAGGCATCGACATGATCGCCACGCTGCCGATCGGCATGTACGCGTTCCTGCCGACGTTCCGCAAGGCATGCCCCGAGTTCGCCGACAACGTCGAGCCCTACCTCCGCCACCTCGAGGACGAGAACATCCATCTGGCGGAGACGATCGTCGACCCGCAGGGCTATCGCGCGCGCGGCACGGGGACGCCCGCCGACGAGGTTCCACCCGAGCGTGCCGCCGCGCGGATCGTCAAGGAGAACTCCAAGGGCATCTGGATCACGGGTATCAAGGGCGTTGGCACGGCGGCGCCGCAGTCCAACGAGCTGGTCCTGGGCAGCTTCCACCCACCGCTCGACGATGAGAGCTTCTGGGTGTACGTCCCGGCCGACGCCGAGGGCATCCGGATGTTCTGCCGCGAGGTGGTGCACCGCCCGGGCTGCAACTCATATGACCACCCGCTGACCTCACACGGCGAGGAGATCGAGGCGCTCGTCGCCTTCGACAACCTGTTCGTCCCGCGGGACCGGATCGTCGCGCTTCGCAAGCGCGAGCTGCACACGGTCAACTTCTACAACGCCTGGGCACGGTGGGAGCACTGGTACACGTTCGTTCGCATCGTCGCCAAATCGGAGATGTACGCGGGACTTGCCCAGCTGATCATGGACACGCTCGAGCTCGAGGACATCCCGGTGGTGCGCCAGCGGGTCGCCGACGTCTACGAGTACTCGCTCATCCTCCAGGGGATGCAGCTCGCCGCCGAGGAGACGGCGTTCCTGTCGGAGAACGGCGTGATGACTCCCAACAACACGATGGTCACGGCCGGACGTTCCTACGCGCAGCACAACCTCCCGATCGTGCTCCACATCCTTCAGGACATCTGCGGCCAGGGGTTGATCCTGCGCTTCAACGAGAAGGACCTCGATACTCCGGCGGCGTTCGGCAAGAACCTCGGGTGGTTCCTCGACACCCGCCAGATCTCGTCCAAGGAGAAGAACCTGATCATGAACCTGGTCTGGGACGTGGCCGCCAGCGAGCACGCCACCCGGTCCAAGCTGTTCGAGGAGTCGAACGCGCTCAACGTCCCGTTCCTCAAGGAGCGGCTGTACGGCGAATGGGATCGCAGCGAGTTCCTGCAGGAGGCGCGTGCCTTCGTCGGACTCGGGCCGGCGCCGAAGCGGACGTTTGCGCCGCGAATCGACGCCCCCTCGATCTCGATCGAGGAGGAGGCCAAGCGAGCGCTCAACCTGGAGGTCGCCGAGGTCGCGCAGACGCAGCAGTAGGGGTTCCGGACACCAGAAATGATCGACGGCGAGACCGCAGAGATCTACGCACGGGCGGCGATCGGGGGCTCCCTGACGTTGGGGGCCGCTCCCGCGGTGCTCGTCGTCGATTTCAGCCGTGGGTTCACCGACCCGATTTCGACGCTGGGGTCGGACCTCACGGCCGCAGTGGAGGCGACCAGATCGCTGCTGGGCGACGCGAGGGCCGTCGGGGTGCCTGTGATCTTCACCACGATCGCGTTTGAGCCGAACCTCCGCGATGCGGGGATCTGGCTGCAGAAGATGCCGGCGATGGCGGAGCTGAAGCTTGGGAGCCGGTTGGTCGAGCTCGACCCGCGCCTCGAGCGCAGAGAGGACGAGACGCTGATCGTCAAGAAGGGAGCATCCGCCCTGTTCGGCACCAACCTCGCCGCACTGCTCGCCGCTGCCCGAGTCGACACGGTCGTCCTGTCCGGGGCGACCACGAGTGGCTGCGTGCGCGCAACGGCCGTCGATCTGCTCCAGAGCGGCTATCCGACGATCGTGCCGCGCGAGTGCGTAGGCGACCGCGCCCCGGCGCCGCACGAAGCAAACCTGATCGACATCGACGCCAAATACGCGGATGTCGTCCCGCTGGACGCCGCGATTGCGTATCTGCACCGCAGCGGGGTCAGCGCGCCGACGCCGGCATGAGACAAGAAAGGACCTAAGCAGATGGCCGACCCCAGTTTTGTTGAGCTATGCGTGAAGGAGCTCGAGCTGTGCAAGGTACACGAGGGCGAGACGGTGGCGGTTCTGTCGCAGCTCAACGAGCGGCTCGAATATGCCGAC
Source organism: uncultured Solirubrobacterales bacterium (assembly GCA_963767695.1). GTDB lineage: Bacteria > Actinomycetota > Thermoleophilia > Solirubrobacterales > Solirubrobacteraceae > Palsa-465. The sequence continues at coordinate 34,769 of CAVYFE010000007.1, read as the reverse complement.
GCGTTCATGGCGGCGGCACGCCGGCTCGGAGCGACGCCGTTTCACGTGCGGCTGCCTGAGGCCTCCTCGACGCTCAGCGGGGAGTCGGGAGCATGGACCGTGGGGGCGACGCCACTGGCCGAAAACCAGGCGGCGCTCGATGCGCTCAAGCAGGCCGACCTGGTGATCGACCTGATCTTCCTGCTGTTCTCCAAAGAGCAGCTCGAGATCCAGAAGTCGGGCAGCCGCATGCTCCTGTGCATCGAGCCGGTCGACAACCTGGCCAGGCTGTTCCCCACCCAGGATCAGCGGCGCCGCGTGGAGATCAGCGCCGACCTGATCAAGAACGCCAAGACGTTCCGCTTCACCAACAACGCCGGGACGGACGTCACCTATCAGCTCGGTGTCTACGAGCCCCTGACCGAATACGGCTTCACCGACGAGCCAGGCCGCTGGGACCACTGGCCCTCCGGGTTCATGCTGTCCGGCGGCGCGGACGAAGGGGTAGACGGCAAGGTCGTGGTCGACCGGGGCGATATCATCATCACCCCGTTCGGCAAGTACGTCGAGGAGCCGGTCGAGATCACGATCGAGCGGGGAACAATCGTCGACGTCCGCGGCGCCTACGACGCCGAGCTGCTGCGCGACTACATCGCGCAGTTCGACGACGAGAAGGCGTACGGGATCGCGCACATCGGCTGGGGCTGCAACGAGTTCGCGCGCTGGAGCGGCCTTCAGAACGACGGGCGGAGCATGGGAATGGAAAGCCGGGCGTTCTACGGCAACGTCCTGTTCTCCACCGGGCCCAACCAGGAGCTCGGCGGCAGTAACGACACGCAATGCCACATCGACATTCCGATGCGCAACTGCAGCGCCTATCTGGACGATGACCCGGTGCTGGTCGACGGCGAGTTCGCGATCGACGACCTGAAGGCGCGGCGGGCCGAGTTCCGTCCGCCGGTCATGCCCGCGGTATGACCCGCGCGCAGCAGAAGTGCGACGCGGCGACGGGGAGCAGCTCCGGGGTGTTCAGGAGGATCCAGCCGAACGGACGCGACGGGGTGGCGCGGGCGAATGGGATTCGCCTGCACTACCTCGAATACGGCGCCGGCGAGCCGAGCATCCTGATCATCCCCGGCATCACCAGCCCGGCCATCACCTGGGAGTTCGTGGCCGAGCCGCTCGCCGTGCAGCGGCGCGTGATCGCGTACGACGTCCGCGGGCGGGGCCTGTCAGACAAGCCGGCGGCCGGGTTCACCCTGCCCGACTATGCGGCAGACGCCGCCGGTCTGATCGAGGCGCTGGAGCTGCGGCGCCCAATCGTGCTGGGGCATTCCATGGGAGCTCGAATCGCCGCCGCATTGGGGGCGGGGTACCCGGAACTCGTCGGCCCACTGATACTGGTCGATCCGCCGCTGACCGGACCGGGTCGTTCACCGTACCCGACCTCGCCAGAGTCCTTTCAGGAGCAGCTGCAGGAGGCGTACGCCGGCACCACCGCCGATGCCGTGCGGCGCTTCTACCCCCGCTGGAACGAGCGCGAGCTCCAGCTCCGGGCGGAGTGGCTTGGAACCTGCGATGAGCACGCGGTGATGGAGACCCGCCGTCTGTTCGAGGTCGAGGACTTCTTTCGGTACTGGGCTCATCTGCGCCCACCGCTGCTCTTCATCTACGGGATTGAGAGTCCCGTGGTCACAGCCGAGGGTGTGACAGACATACGTACCGCAAACCCGGCAGCGGAGGTCGTCGGGATCGCGGGCGCCGGCCACATGATCCCCTGGGAGAACCTCGACGATTTCATTGGCGCCGTCGAGCGCGATCGTCGCGGGATCAGATAAAACTAGGAGGCGCTTGTCACAATAACTGGTACTGCTCACTTATACGGCGCGCGAGTTGAACGAGGGCCAGTACGCAGATTTCATCCGTGAGATCGACGATCCAGCTTTCCCAGAATCCTCACATCCTCGACTACACCTGCTGCCACGTGGTCGACACTGTCCATCGGTGCGAGACAGTCACTCAGTTTGGCCTGATGAAGATCGATTGTGTTTACAACTGGGACTCGATCCGAGTCGATCCAATCGTGCAAGGCAACACCCAGCGCAGGACCAAGCGGTCAGCCTGGAGGAGGCCGGCTTTCAAAGCGTCTGGCACAAGGCCCGGACCACCCGCCTGGAACGAGCAGTATCGCGGCGTGGTTCCCCCACCTTTCGGTCTCGCACACGAGGAGATCACAGCCAACCATGGCGCGATCCGGGAGGCCTTCGCTCGCAGCTGAGTGACCTCGAGTCGCGGGGTCGGCGGACGCGATAGCGGGACTAGGAGATCCCGATTCGGAGTCGTTGTTGCCACGAATCCGCCCGACCGAATTTCGTGGTTTGCCATACGATGATCGTGGCAGCCTGTGTGAGCCTAGGCAGCGCAAGGATTCGAGTTACTGGAGAAGACGCGACTGGCCATTCGAGTAGGCATCGACACTGGTGGTACGTTCACCGATCTGATCGCGGTCGACGACGAGCGGGGCGCGTGGTACCTGGCGAAAGTACCCTCGAGCCGCCAACATCCGGTGCAGGCGCTGGCAGCAGGGGTACGCCAGGCGGGCTTCGACCCCGCCAGGGTCTCGTTCATCATCGTGGGGACGACGATCGGCATCAACGCTGTTCTGACCCGCACCGGCGCGCGCGTGCTCTATCTGACCACCCGGGGGTTCGAAGACATCCCCCACATCCAGCGCATCAACCGCAAGAACCACTACGACTTCGTCTGGCGCAAGCCGACGCCGCTGGTGACGCGGCGCGACTCCCTGGGCATCACCGAGAGGACCAACTCGGAGGGAGAGGTGGTGCAGCCGCTCGATCCCGCCGACGTGCGCGACGCCGTGACTGAGCGCCGCGACGGAGACGAAGACGTCGCGGTGGCGGTCTGCTTTCTGTTCTCGTACCTGAACCCGTCCGCCGAGCTCGCTGCGCGGGAGGAGCTCGAGCACCTCGATGCAGAGCTGCCTGTCTCGTTGTCGCACGAGGTCGCGCCAATCTGGCGTGAGTACGAACGTGGGACAGCGGTGATCCTCGACGCGTATCTGAAGCCGGATTTCTCCCGGTACGTCAGCGGCGTCAGCGAAGCGTTCGCCGAAGAGGGAGTCCAGGCGAGCTGGTCGCTCTTGAAGTCCAACGGCGGCCACGCGCTGTCGGGCGAGGCACGAGCCCGCCCCTCCCACGTCCTGCTGTCGGGAATCGCGGGCGGGGCGATCGGCGGCGCGCACGCGGCCCGCCAGCGGGGCGCGGCCAAGGCAGTGGTGCTGGACATGGGCGGGACGAGCTGCGACGTGTGCCTGATCGAGAACGGAGCTCCCACGTTCTCATCGGAGTACGAGATCGAGTTCGGTATGCCGATTGTCGTGCCGACGGTCTCGACCAAGACGATCGGGGCGGGCGGCGGGTCGATCGGTTGGATCGATCCGGGCGGTTTCCTCCAGGTCGGCCCGCAGAGCGCGGGCGCCGACCCCGGGCCCGCCTGCTACGGACAGGGAGGCACCGAGGCGACTCTGACCGACGCCAACCTGATACTGGGCCGCCTCAGTCCCGAGTTCTTCTTGGGCGGCGCGATCAAGCTGGACCCGGAGTTGAGCCGCGAGGCTCTCGACCGGCTGAGTGAGCGACTCGGGGTCGATCGGGTCCAGGTTGCTTCATCGATGGTGCGGATCGCCAACGAGAACATGGCCAACGCGATCCGGATCGTGACCGTCGAGCAGGGGATCGATCCCCGGGAATACGCTCTGATCGCGATGGGTGGGGCCGGCCCCACCCACGCCGCTGAGATCGCCTCGTCGGTTGGCATCGAGCGCGTCATCGTGCCCCAGCACCCGGGCCTCGCGTCCGCGTTCGGCGCCCTGGCCGCGCGGGTGAGGGTAGACGAGGTCCGAAGCGTGAACCTGAAGAGCACGACCGCATCGCCGAAGGCGCTCAGCGAGCTGTTCGGCGAACTCAAGGCGAGGGCCATGGCCAACTTCGAGCTTCAGGGTGGGTCCGCCGAGCCGCCGACGACCGAGCGCTCGATCGCGATGCGCTACGAGGGTCAGAACTACGAGCAGGAGATCCCGGCCGGCGACGCGGAGTTCAGCGAGCAACTGCTCGTCGAGACCTTCGAGCGCTATCACCAGCTCCACCAGGACTTCTACGGGTATCGCTTCGAAGGTGTCCCGATCGAGATGGTCCGGCTGCTGGTGACCGTGGTCGGGGAGGAGCCCGCGCTTCCGCCGCTCACACCGGAGACGCATGCCGATGAGGCGACGCGCGCTCGGACCGCCGAGGTCCACTTTCCGCAGACAGGCTACGTTGCAACTCCGGTGGTGGGTCGCGGCGAGCTGGCGCCGGGAACGACCAAGGGCGGCCCGCTGGTTGTCGAATCGATGGACACGACGATCGTGGTGCCGCCGGGCTGGAGCCTGCACAGCGACGATGCGGGCATCCTCGAGCTCCAGCGCGCTGGCGTGGAGGCATTTGGCCGGGAGGCACAAGCCACGGAGGCGGTGAGATGAGCGCCCCAGACCAGCGCGAGGGCATGGATCCCGTCCTGCTGACGATCATCAACAACAACCTCGTGAACATCTGCCGCGAGATGGGCGTGACGATGACGCGCACCGCGTTCTCGCCGATCTTCAACGAGGGCCTCGACTTCTCATGCGTGCTGTTCGACCGGCGGCTGAACATGATCGGCCAGGCGGAGTTCTGCCCCGCTCAGCTCGCGGCCAGCCTGTTCATCGTGCGCTGGACCGTCGAGGAGCTCGGCGTCGACTCGTTCGAGCCTGGCGACGTCGTGCTCCACAACGACCCTTACCGAGGAGGCGCGCATATCCCTGAGCATTCGGTGATCCGGGCGGTGTTCTACGACGGTGAGCTGTGGGGATTCGTTGCCAACGTCGGCCACCTCGCTGAGATCGGCGGGAAGGCGGTCGGCAGCTTCGCTGCGGACGCCACCGAGGTCTTCCAGGAGGGGCTGCGGATTCCGCCGGTGAAGATCACCAGCCGCGACGAGCACAACCTCGATCTGTGGCGCCTGATCATGGCCAACCACCGCACGCCGCGCAACACCTGGGGGGACCTGAATGCACAGATCGGATCGCTGCGAATCGCGGAGCAGCGGGTCGTCGAGCTTCTCGACCGCTACGGCGCCGACCGCGTGACTCAGGCGGCGGACGAGCTGATGGACTACTCAGAGCGTTGGATGCGCGCCGAGATCGGCGCGATCCCGAATGGCACCTACACGTTCACCGACTACATGGAGGACGACGGGGTCGTTGCCGAGCCGGTGGAGTTCAAGGTGGCGGTGACCGTCGATGACGACCGGCTGATCGTCGACTGGACCGGCAGCTCGCCCCAGGTTCGCGGCCCGATCAACGCAACCTACGGGGTGACAGCGGGTGCGGTGTACAACGCGATGTTCCACGTCACCGACTCGCGCATTCCCAAGAACAGCGGCGCCTACCGGCCGATTCACATCATCGCGCCCCCCGGCACGGTCGTGAACGTGGTCTACCCGGGCCCGTCCGTGGGCGGCAACACCGAGACCCATCCGAAGCTGGTGGACATGGTCACCGGCGCGCTCGCCCCCGTGATGCGCGACAAGGTTGCCGCAGCCGAGGGCGCCAGCGCCTGCAACTTCCTGTTCGGAGGGGTCCACCCCAAGTCCGGCGATTACTTCGCCAACTACCACCTCGAGGGGTGCGGCTGGGGCGCGAAGGACTACGACGACGGCAACGATGCAACGATCGTGGTCAACGGCAACTGCCGCAACACCCCGATCGAGATCTTCGAGACGCGCTTCCCACTGCACACCGTCGAGTACTCGCTGATTCCGGACTCGGGGGGGGCCGGACGCAAGCGCGGGGGGATGGGGACGCGGAGGATCATGCGGATCGGCGAGGACGCGGAGGTGACCGTCAGCGCCCTGTTCGACCGCACCAAGCCGGAGTTCCGAGCGTGGGGACTCGAAGGAGGGCTGCCCGGAGGCAACGGGGCGATCCTCGTCAAGCGCCGTGGCGACACCGAGTTTCGCTCGTTCCCCGATGCGTTCGGGACCGTCTCCAGCTCGAAGTTCACGAATATCGTTCTGCACGAGGGCGACGAGGTGATGCTCGACTCGCCCGGTGGCGGAGGCTTCGGCGATCCGCGTCAGCGCGGTCGGACGGAGGTGGAGTCCGATCTGGCCGAGGGCCGGATCACTCCGGGCGCCGCGCACGAGCTGTACGGCTGGGAAGAGCGATGAGCGACGGGCACTGGGAGGAGATCAAGACGCAGGTGTGGGACACGATCGTGACTCCGTGTGAGGCGTGCGGCCAGGTCGTGCCCAAGCGGCTGTGGGTGGCGGAGATCGACGGGGCCGAGCACCGCTTCTGCAGCACCCGGTGCGAGGAGATCTACCGCTCCTACGTGCGCGGCCGGCGTGGGGCTGATGGCGCAGCCGCCACCTGAGCGGGGGCCATCCGAGCGAACGTCTACAGCGCCGGCGGCGCCGGCCGCCAACCGAGGGCGCGCTCGCAGGTCGCGGCGATCGAGATCAGGCGCGCGTCGTCGAAGGGGCGCGCGATCAGCATGATCCCCACCGGCAGCCCATCGGCCTCCGCGAGCGGAATCGTGATCGCCGGGTGGCCACTCATGTTGGTGGGGGATGTGTTGGCGAGGAGCGCCCAGCCACGCAGCACCCGCTCGTTGACCGGCTGCTCTGGCACGTGCTCGTGGGGAAGCCCCGGCGTCGTCGGCATCAGCAGGACGTCCGCGTCCTCCAGCGCGCGGTCGTAACCCGCCCCCAGCTTCGGCCGCGCGTTCTGAGCGCGAGCGTAGAGCGAGCCGCCGTAGGTCCGGCGCAGATGCTCCCCGAGGATCAGCGTCGCTTTCACCTGGGGCGAGAGCTGGTCGGCCCGCTTGGCAAACCCCTCGCCGAGGGCGAGCGCGAGCTCAGGGCTGTAGCGTCCCGCCCAGTGATACCCGTTTCCGCCACCGGTCATCAGCGCGGTCATTCCTTCTATGAAGCCCGCAAAGGCGACGTCGCCGAAGGACACGTGCTCGGGGACAGAGACCGACTCAACTGCCGCCCGGAGCCCCTTGAGCCGGGTGATCGTCGCGCGCACCGCCTCCGCGACCGGCGCATCGATCCCGACCGTCTCGGAAAGCCCCTCCTCGACGACGCCTACGCGAACGCCTGTCAGTGAGTCCGGAGCCCGGTCGAAAGCATCGCCGTAGGCCTGGACCGGAATCGGTCGTTGCTGGCGGGGGTCCGAGGGGTCCGCGCCGGCGATCACATCCATCACCAAAGCCAGCTCGCTGACCCCGCGGGTGATCGGCCCGGCATGGTCGAACGTTGCGTCGATCCCCATGATCCCGGTGTACGGCACGAGCGAGTGCGTCGGCTTCAGCCCCACGCACCCGCACCACGACGCCGGCGCCCGGATCGATCCGCCCTGATCGGTGCCCAGCCCGACGTCGATGCCCGGGTAGTAGAGCGCCGCCGCGGAGCCGCCCGAGGATCCGGCGGCGGTGCGGGATTGGTCGAACGGATTGAGAGTCGGGCCGAAGGCGCTCGAATCGCCGCCGCCCGAGAAGGCCATGTCGTCCATGTTCGTCACTGCCACGATCTCGGCACCCGCTCGGAGAAGCCGGTCGGTGAGCACGCTGTCGGCCGTCGGGACGAACTTGCCGAGGAGGCGCGAACCCCCGGTCAGCGGGATCCCGCCGATCGCCATCGAGTCCTTGAGAGCGACGCGCATCCCCGCGAGCCCACCGCCAGCCGCATGCGCGCGGACCGTGCAGTAGCGCACGATTGCGTTCAGGGGGTCCTCGCCGGCCTCGGGTGCGCGCCCCGGGTCGCGAACCGCGTCGACCAACGGCGGGGTATCCGAGCGCTCCTGCGCCCCCTCGAGGATCCCGAGCACGCCTTCGATCACCGCGGCGAGCTCAGGGGTCTCATCCGGGCTCAGGTTCAGCCCCCACGCGGCGCCCAGCTCGGGCAGATCCTCGGGTGTGGGGTGGCGGAGCATCGCGAGCTAGCCGGCGATCGACAGCAGGATGACGCCGCCCACAACCAGCAGCGAGGCGAACACTCGCACGACGGTGATGTGCTCGGCGAGGATGATCGCCGACAGGATGAGCGTCACGAGCGGGTAGGCTGACGTGATCGGGACGACCTTGCTGGCCGCCCCGTGCCGAAGGGCGATGAAGAATACGATCAGGCCGCCGGCCGCGAGCAGGCCGGACACGATCGCCATCGCCGTTCCGGGACGGACCCGAACCGAAGCGGCGCCGGTGGTGAGAAGTACGAGCGCGATCACCGCATACACGATCGCCGTCCACAGGAGCACTTCCTGCCAGTTGACGTGCCGGGTCGCAAGCTTGATGGTCACGCCGAGCGTGCCGATCATCAACACGTAGAGCAGCGAGGGGATCAGCCAACTCATGCGCGCCAGGACGGGCCCACTGGAATCATCCTGCATGGGGGCGGAGCAGGACCACATCTCACCGAAACCTCTGCTCGACCCACCCACGATTCAGGTTCGAGATCTGGTGGAAATCGATCTTGATCCGCTCAAAGCGCCAGCTGCCCTGCCGCTTTACGAATCGGTCGTCGTAGACGCCGGTCATGATCACGGCATCGGGCTGAGCGCCGTCGTCGCGAGCGGTCATCGTGGCGAGCTCGAGCAGATACCAGCTTCCCTGCGCGGAGCCTCCATCGTCGGAGACCCGCACGAGCGGGTTCAGCATCAGGTGCACCGCCCACAGGATCTCGCCCGAGACGTTCTGGAAGAACGTCCGGATCTCCTCGTGGCCGCGATGGTGGCCGAAGATGCCACCCTCCCAGCTCACATCCCCGTCGGGGTCGAACAGACCCACGATCCCATCGGCGTCATAGCCGTTGTCGCACAGGCGGGCGTACGTCAGCTTCAGCTGGCGGATCGCCTCTATGTCCTCTAGGCGGGTGATGCGCTGCTCGAGAAATCCGGGCTCTACACTCACGGCTTCCCCTTTGCTGGAGATTGATGACGTGGCTCACAAGAGCACCGACGGCCGGTGCTCGACGCGCTGACGGAGCAGGAACTTCTGGATCCTGGGCTCGACGTATCCGCCCTGATGCATCACCGCGAGGTCGCGGGAGTGAAACCAGCCGTCGCTGAAGGCGGCGGCGCTTGTCTCCGGGTCGCGGTGGTAGCCCAGCGTGACGTTCTTCCCGAACATCAGCACCTCGCCGATGATCTGTCCGTTGCCGTCGATCGCCGACATCACTGCGCGGGCATATCCAGGTATACGGTCTTCGTGTCGGTGTAGAACTCGATCGCGGCCTTCCCCTGCTCCCGCGAGTGCGAGCTCGAGCCCTTCATCCCGCCGAACGGGGCCTGGGGTTCGGCTCCCGCGGTCTCCGAGTTGACGTGGACGATGCCGGCGCGGATCTCACGGATGAACTCGAACGCGCGGCCGATGTCGCGGGTGAAGATCGAGGCAGACAGCCCGAAGTCGACGGAATTGGCGATCTCGATCGCCTGGTCCAGGCTGCTGGCGCGGATCGTCCCGACGACTGGTCCGAACACCTCCTCCTGCCCCAGGCGCGAGCTGGGGTCCATGTCCGCGTAGACGGTCGGTGCGACGAAGTAGCCGCCGTCACCGCCGTCGATGCGGTCTCCCCCCAGCAGCAGCCGGTGGCCCTCTTTTCTGGCCAGCTCCAGATAGCCGAGCACGCGCTCGAACTGGCCGTTTGAGACGAGCGGCCCGACCTTCGTCGTCTCGTCGAGGGGATCTCCCACCTTCAGGTCGCGGATCCTGCTGACGAGCAGATCGGTGAAAGGCTGCGCGATGCCCTGGAGCACGATCGCCCGGCTCGTCGCGGTGCACTTCTGGCCGGTGGAGTACATCGCGCCGCGCAGCGTCTGCTCGACAGCCAGGTCGAGGTCAGCGTCGTCGAGCACGATCACAGGATTCTTGCCGCCCAGCTCGAGCTGCACCTTGACACCACGCGGAGTGACCGCGGCCTGGATCATGCGCCCCACCCTGGCCGACCCTGTGAACGACAGCCCCTCGATCGACGGATCGCCGGTGACGGCATCGCCGATCTCGGCGGGGTCGCCGGTCACCATGTTGAGCACCCCCGGCGGGAGGCCGGCCTCGACCAAAACCTCCACCAGCCGCGCGGCCAGCAGCGGCGTGAGCTCCGACGGCTTCCACACGACGGTGTTCCCAAAGGCCAGCGCGGGCGCGAGCTTCCAGAGTGGGATCGCCGCGGGAAAGTTCCAAGGCGTGATGATGCAAACCACGCCGAGCGGCTCCCTGACCGAGTAGAGGAACGTCTGGTAGTTCGTGCTCGGGTAGACGGCACCCGAGGGCTGAAGCACCTCGCCCGCGAAGTAGCGGAGGATCGAGATTCCGCGCATGGCCTCGCCGCGGCCCTCGGCCAGCGTCTTGCCCTCCTCGCGACTCAGCTCGGCGCCGAGCTCGTCGGCCCTCGGCTCGAGTAGATTCGCCGCGCGATAGAGGATGTCTCCGCGCTTGGCCGCGGAGGTGCGGCGCCATCCGGGTGCGGCATCGGCGGCCGCCCTGTACGCGGCCGCCACGTCACCGGGGGTGGCGAGCGCAAACCGCCCCACGACCTCGCTCGGGCGCGCGGGGTTGACGCTGTCGAAGGTGCGCTCGCTTTCGATCCACTCCCCGCCGATGAACGATCCGTACGTCGGCGGATGTTCGATTCTGGTTGCGATGGACAGTTCCCCTCCTCGATCTCGCAATCTCACCACACCGCGCCGCCCCAACTTTGCGACGGACGCTCAGCATTGCACCGCGCCCAGCATTGCATGCACCACCTTTTGGCAGATTGTCGGGCCCCCAAAGCGGCGCTGCCACGATTGTGGGAAACACAAGTCAGCAGACGGACTAGAGGCGCCGAAAACCCGTCTCCCGCCCCGGACTCGTCGCTAGATGCGGCCTCCGAGGCGTCTGCGCCCGGCCCAGCTGACCTCCACGGACCCAGAGACCCGCCCGCCTGCCTGATGCAATTGGATCCCAAACGCCGGGACCAGGCTGAAATCGCTGGGCATTTTTGCCGCTTCGCCGCGGTTGTCGTTGACGAGGGATCCAATCTGTGTTTCAGTCGCGCTTGGGCCCCGGGACAGGAAGAGAAGCATGCTCGCCACTGCTCCGCGCCTGATTCCCGGCGCGTCGAGAAGAAAACCATGACTGCCAGCGCGCCGCGTCTGGAGCACTTGGACATCGACCGGTCGGGGTCAGCCCAGAAAGCCGACGACTACGAGCCGCTTGGGAACGTGGTGACCCGACAGGTGCGCGAGGCCATCCTGGAGGGGCGCCTGAAGCCGGGGATCCGTGTTCGGCAGCAGGAGCTGGCGCGTCAGTTCGGTGTCAGCAGGATCCCCGTTCGGGAGGCCCTCCGCCGCCTGGAGAGCGAGGGGCTGATCACGCTCGTGCCGCATAGCGGAGCGCGGGTCGCCCGCATGGACATCGGCGAGTGCACCGAGCTCTACAGGCTGCGGGAGGTGATCGAGCCGATGGCGCTGGCCGAGAGCGTGCCCAACCTGAGCGCTCAGCAGTTGATCGAGCTCCGCGGGCTGGTGAGCGAGATCGAGAACTCCTGGCAGGACGCGCCGCGTTGGCTCGAGCTGGACCGCCGCTTTCATCTCGAGAGCTATGCGGCCGCCTCGATGCCGCGCGTGCTGTCGATGATCGAGCGGTTCTGGAACCAGACCCAGCAATACCGTCGGGCCTACCTGGGTACCGACCACGACAACAAGATCGCGGCCGCCAACGCCGAGCACCGACTGATCCTCGACGCGCTCGAGGAGCGCGACGGCGAGGATGCCGCCAGCCGGCTGCGGTCCCACTTGCGCCGCACCCGGGTCACGCTGAGCCGTCACCCTGACCTGTTCGACGGCGCATGACCGAGCAGCTAGCCCCTACGAGCGGCGGCACCGGCGCCGACCCCGGCGACCAGGCGGATGGGCCGAGTCTCTACCGAGCGATGGTGCGCATCCGCTACTTCGAGGACGAGGTCGAACGGCTGTGGAAGGCGGGCGAAATTCCGGGCACGATCCACCTCTATCAGGGTCAGGAGGCGGTTGCGGTGGGGGTCTGTGCGGCGCTCCGCACCACGGACTCGGTCGCCGCCACCTACCGCGGCCACGGGGTCTGCCTGGCGCGAGGGATCGACCCCCGCGCGATGTTCGCCGAGCTCTTGGGCCGCGCAGAAGGAGTGTGCGGAGGGCGTGCAGGCACGATGAACGTGACCAGCCTGCGCCACGGCGTGATCGGCTGCTACGGGATCGTGGGGGGCTCGATCGGAGCGGCCACCGGAGCGGCGCTCGCCTCCCAGCTCAGCGGCGACGGATCCGCCGCCGCCGCCTTCTTCGGGGACGGGGCCGCGAACCAGGCGTACTTCCACGAGTGCTTGAACTGGGCGGCGGTGCGCCGGCTGCCGGTCGTCTACGTGTGCGAGAACAATCTCTATGGGGAGTTCACGCCGATGGCCCGGGTCACCGCCGGCGGCCGCATCTCGTCCCGCGCGGCGGCCTACGACATGCGGGCGGTGGAAGTCGACGGCAACGACGCAGTCGCCGTACGCGACGCTGCCGCGGGCGCGGTCTCCCAAGCGCGCGACGGTGGCGGCCCGACATTGCTCGAGTGCAAGACATACCGCCACAAGGGGCATTCGCGTGGCGATCCGGGAACCTACCGCCCGAAGGAAGAGATCGCCGCATGGCTCGAGCGCGATCCGCTCCCGCGGATGGCCCAGCGGATCGGCGGCGCGGCGGCTGAGCAGCTCGAGCAGGAGGTCAGAGCCGAGATCGACGAGGCGCGCCGGGCCGCCCTCGCGGGGTCGTGGCCCGACCCCAACGCACCGCAAGCAGCCGCCAAGGAGCCAGCGTGAGCGAGATCGCGTTTCGCACCGCGATCCGCGACGGGATCGCCGAAGAGATGGAGCGCGACGACCGGGTCGTGGTCCTCGGTGAGGATGTCGAGCCGGGTGGGGTGTTCAACGTAACTTCGGCGCTGGCCGAGAGGTTCGGTTCCGGCCGCGTGATCGACACCCCGATCTCAGAGATGGCGTTCATGTCGGCGGCTTATGCCGCCGCGCTGCGCGGACTCCGTCCTGTGGTCGAGATCATGTTCGGCGACTTTCTCGGCTTGGTCCTCGACACGCTCGCCAACCAGGCTTCCAAGTATTGGTACGTCTCGGGCGGTCAGGCGAGCGTGCCGCTGACGGTCCGCAGCGCCGTGGGAGCCGGCGGCCGCTTTGGCGCGATCCACTCGCAGACCCCGACCTCGTGGTTCCTGGGATTGCCGGGGCTGAAGCTGGTCGCTCCCTCCATCCCGGCCGACGCCAAGGCCCTGACCAAGGCGGCGATTCGAGACGACAACCCGGTGGTGGTGTTCGAGCACAAGCAACTCTACAGCCGCAAGGGAGACGTTCCCGATGAGCTTGACCCGGCGCCGATCGGGCGCGCAGCGGTGCGGCGGCACGGCGACGCCGTCGTGCTCGTCGCAGCGATGACGGCGGTGGAGCGATGCCTGACGGCGGCCGAGGAGCTCGCGCAGGACGGCATCTCCGCCGAGGTGATCGATCTGCGGTCACTTCGCCCGCTCGACGACGAGGCGGTCGCGCAGGCCGCCGCGCGCACCGGGCGACTGGTGGTCGTCGAGGACGGCCCGCCGGTCGGCGGCTACGCGGCCGAGGTCCTGGCGGTGGCGGCCGAGCAGGCAGGGCCGGTCAACGTGCGTCGCGTGTCGATGCCGGACATTCCGATTCCATTCAGTCCGGTCCTGGAGGACGCCGCCCTCCCAAGCGCCTCACAGCTCGTGCAGGCTGCGCGTTCGCTATGCGAAGAGGCGCGACCCGAGGTGTCTGCGAAGTGACCGCCGGCGCCTGCGCGCGACCGACCCGGCTCCCGAGGGGGTGGTGAGATGAGCTATCGGATCTCGGTCGATACCGGCGGGACATTCACCGACGTCGTGGTCACCGACGAGCAGGGCCGACCGCACATCGGCAAGGCGCCAACGGTCAAGGCTCGGGCATTTACGTCGATTCGCGAAGGGCTGGCCGAGATCGGCCGTCAGCTCGACATGTCGGTGCAGGACCTGATCTCTGGCGCGGATGTCCTCACCTATGGCACCACGCGTGCCACCAACGCGATCGTCGAGGGCAAGACAGCCCGCACCGCGTTGTTCACGACCGTCGGGTTCCCCGACGTACTGCTGCTCAGGGAGGGAGGAAAGCCGGACCCGTTCCGGCAGATCCCCTACCAGGCTCCCTACGTCCCCCGGTGGCTGACGTTCGAAATCGCCGAGCGGATCGACTCCGAGGGGCAGGTGTTCATCCCGCTCGACGAGCGGAGCGTGATGGACGCGATCGACGCGGCCCGGGCGCTGGAGGTCGAGGCGGTCTCGGTGTGCCTGCTGTGGTCGATCGGCAATCCCATCCACGAGCTGCGAATCGGTGAGGTGCTGGACCAGCACCTTCCGGGCGTGCCGTACACCCTGTCCCATCAGCTCAACCCGATCATCCGCGAGTACCGCCGGGCGTCCGGGACGGCGATCGACGCCTCGCTCAAGCCGCTGATGCAGGACTTCCTGACGACGCTCGAGTTCGACCTGCGCGATGCCGGCTTCACCGGCCACATCTTCATCGCCACCTCGTTCGGTGGCGCGTGGCGTCCCGAACAGGTCGCAGATCGTCCCATCTACTCGGTCGGCTCGGGACCGTCGCTGGCTCCCGTGGCCGCTCGTACCTACGCTCGCGCTGAGCTCGACGCGAGCTCGGCGGAGGACCTGCTGGTGTGCGATACGGGTGGGACCACCTTCGACGTGGGAATCGTCCGGCGCGGCGAGATCAACTTCGCGTCGGAGACCTGGATCGGCGGACGCTGGATCGGCCATATCACCGGAGTACGGGCCGTCGACGTGAAGTCGATTGGCGCGGGCGGCGGGAGCATCATCTGGATCGACGCCGGCGGGCTCCTCAACGTGGGCCCGCGGAGTGCTGGGGCCGAGCCCGGCCCCGTCTGCTACAGGCGCGGAGGAACCGAGCCGACGGTCACCGACGCTGCCGTCAGCCTCGGCTACATCGACCCCGAGTACTTCCTTGGCGGCCGGCTTGAGCTCGATGCCGACGCCGCCCGATGGGCGATCGAGACCGCGGTCGCCAACCCGCTCGGGATGTCGGTCGAGGAGGCGTCAGCAGCGGCGATGGTGATCGCCGGCGAGAACATCGTCGGCGCAATCCGGGAGCTCACGATCGCCCGCGGGATCGATCCCCGGGAGGTCACGATCGTCGCCGGCGGCGGTGCCTCCGGCCTGAACATCATCCCGATCATGCGCGAGCTGGGCTGCCGTCAGGTTCTGCTGCCGGCGACGGCTGCCGCACTCAGCGCATGCGGCGCGCTCTACTCGGACGTGATCGCGGAGTTCGCACAGAGCCGCTACACCGAGACCCGCACGCTCGACGTCGAGGCGGTCAACCAGGTGCTGGCATCCGTCGAGGCGGGTGCGGAGGAGTTCCTTGCGGCACTGACCGACGTCAGGCCGCGGGAGACTCGCAAGGAGTTCTTCGTCGAG
The DNA here is from genome assembly GCA_963767695.1 of uncultured Solirubrobacterales bacterium. Classification (GTDB taxonomy): domain Bacteria; phylum Actinomycetota; class Thermoleophilia; order Solirubrobacterales; family Solirubrobacteraceae; genus Palsa-465. The sequence continues at coordinate 19,194 of CAVYFE010000007.1, read as the reverse complement.
GCGCGCTACCGCGGCCAGGTATGGGAGCTCGATGTGCCGATCGCTGCGCGGATCGGCGGCGAGCACGCCGTGGCCGAGCTCGAGGAGGCCTTCCACGAGACGCACGAGCGCGTGTTCGCGGTGCGCGAGCCGGGTCAGTACCTGGAGTGCCTGCTGTGGAAGGTCCGCGCGACCGCCGACCTCGACAAGCCCGCGGTGAACCCGCGCGCCGACGCCGAGGAGGTCCGCACCGAGGCCCAAAGCCAGGCGGACTGCTACTTCCCGGAGACCGGCCTCGTCTCCGTCCCGAGGTTCGACGGGGCGGCGCTGCCTGCGGGGATGAGGATCGCCGGCCCCGCGCTGATCCGGGAGCCGACGACGACGGTCGTCGTCTATCCCGATTCGGCAGCGACGGTCACCGCCCTTGGTAACTATCTGCTCGAGGTCGGCATGGGCCCGGACAGCGGGGCCCCGCCGCGGCGTCAGGAGGAGATGCTGGCGTGAGCTCGTTTGACCCGGTGCTGCTCGCGGTCCTCTCCAACCGCCTCGACACGATCGTTCGGGAGATGGAGAATACGCTGCTGCGCAGCGGGCGCTCGGCCGTCCTGGCGATGGCCCGGGATTTCTCCTGCGCGCTGGTCACCGGTGACAACCGGCTGCTGGCCTCCGCCGAGGGCCTGCCCGTGCACGTGATCGGGATGGAGTTCCTGGCTCAGTCGGTGTGCGAGCTGCACGACGACATTTGCGACGGCGACGCATTCCTGCACAACGACCCCTACCTGGGAAACACCCACCCAGCCGATCATGTGATTCTCGTCCCGGTGTTCGCCGAGGATCGGCACATGTTCACGGTCGCGGCCAAGGCCCATCAGGCCGACACGGGTAACGCGGAGCCGACCACCTACATGCCCTACGCCCGCGACATCTACGAGGAGGGCGGGGTGATCTTCCCCGCCGTCCGGGTCCAGCGCGACCGGCGCGACATCGACGACATCATCCGTATCTGCCGGCGCCGGATCCGGGTGCCCGACCAGTGGTACGGCGATTATCTCGCGATGCTGGGGGCGGCCCGGATCGGCGAGGCGCGACTCAAGGAGCTGTGTGCTCGCTACGGCGTCGAGCTGATCTCCGAGTTCATCGAGGAGTGGTTCGACTATTCCGAGCGGCGGATCGCCCACGTGATCTCGACGATGCCCGCGGGTGAGTTCAGCGGCCACGGCGCCCACGATCCGTTCGGGCCCGCCCCCGACGGGATCCCGATCAACGTGCATGTAAAAGTCGATCCCGCCGCGGCGATCATCGAAGTCGATCTGACCGACAACATCGACTGCCTGCCGGCCGGAGTCAACGAGTCACGCACCTGCGCGATGAACAACTGCATGACCGGTGTGTTCAACAGCATCGATCCGACGATCCCGCACAACGCCGGGACCTTCCGCCGTGTGAAGGTGCACCTCCGCGAGAACTGCGTGGTCGGGATTCCGCGTTTCCCACACTCCTGCTCGGTGGCGACCACGAATGTCGGCGAGCGGCTGGTCGTCACGACCCAGAAGGCATTCGCTGACCACTGGGACGGGTACGGCCTCGCCGAGGGCGCGTGCGGGATCGGCCCAGGATTCGCCGTCGTCTCCGGCCGCGACTGGCGCAAGGACGATGAGCCGTACGTCAATCAGAAGTTCCTCGGCTCTCAGGGCGGACCGGCCGGACCCGCATACGATGGCTGGGTCACCTACGGCAACTCGGTCACCAACGGGCTGATGTTCCGAGACAGCGTCGAGATCGACGAGCAGAAGTACCCGATCCGGGTGCACGAGATCCGGGTGAGACCCGATTCCGAGGGCGCCGGGCACCGCCGCGGCGCGCCTGGAACGCGCGTCGTGTACGGGCCCAAGCACGACACGATGACCGCCGCCTACGTCAGCGACGGCTTCCATCACCCGCCGCGCGGCACCCAGGGCGGTGGCGATGGCGCACCGTCGATCGCATTCAAGATTGATGTCGAGGGCGAGGAGTCCGCGCTGCGGCCGATATCCACCGAGCGTCTCGAGCCTGGTGAGCGGCTCGGCCACCTGTTGAGCGGTGGTGGAGGCTACGGCGACCCGCTCACGCGCGAGCCCGGGCTCGTCCGAGAAGACGTGCTCGCGGGGCTCGTCAGCCGCGCGCGCGCGCGCGAGGTATACGGGGTCGTGTTCAGCAACGAGGCGCTCAACGATGACCTGCGCGTCGATCAGGCCGCCAGCGACGAGCAGCGAAGGGCGTTGGCCATCAAGGAGGAGAGACGATGACAGCGCCGAGCTTCGCGCTCGATGACAAGACGGCGGTGATCACGGGAGCGAGCTCGGGAATCGGGGCCGCGATTGCCGTGGCGATGGCCGCGACCGGCGCGCGGACGGTCCTCGTGGGTCGCAGCCACGAGCGCCTTGAGAGGACCCGGGCGGAGGTCGAGCAGGCGGGAAGCGCTCCCGCCGTGGTCGACGCCGATCTCACCGACGAGGAGGCTCCGCAGCGGATCGTGGAGGAGGCGATCTCAGCATTCGGCTCGATCGATGCCCTTGTCCACTCAGCCGGGATCTTCGAGCCGATCCCGTTCCTGGAGACGCCGCTTCAGAGCGTCGATCGGCAATGGGCGGTCAACGTCCGCGCCCCGTACGCGCTCACCCAGGCCGCGGTGCCCCACATGAAGCGGGATGGATCGATCCTGTTCATCTCGTCGATCGCCGGACGCGTCGGGTTTCCCAACTCCGCGGCGTACTGCGCGACCAAGGGGGCCGTGGAGCTGATGGCCCGCGCCCTGTCGATGGAGCTGGCGCCGGTCGGGATCCGCGTCAACGCGCTGGCGCCAGGGAACATCCGCACCCCGATGAACCAACACCTGCTGGCCTCGCGCGAGTATGAGCAGGCGATGCTCGACCACACCCCGTACGGCCGCGTCGGGGTTGTCGATGACGTGGCGCCGGTCGCGGTGTTCCTCGCTTCAGACGCCGCCCGCTACATCCACGGCGAATCGCTGCTGGTCGACGGAGGGTGGGTGGCGCAGTGACCGATTGCCTCACACCCGGCAGTAGGAGATCCGAGGTTTCGTTTGTTGGCAGACGATCGAAGCAGGGAGCGCGAGGCGAGCGAAGCAGGAGCGATGACCTGAGCAAATAGGAGCAACGAACTAACAGAAGCGCAATTTATGTATCAGTAGTCTTGACGATGCAACCCATTTTGAGAGGAGAGAGATGAGCAAAAGGTTGCTGTTACTTCTCGCGGTCGGCGCTGGAGTACTTGGCTTGATTGCCGGCTGCGGTTCGAGTAACTCGAACAGCTCGGGCGGCGGCGGCACCGGCAGTTCGAGCAGCGGTAGTAAGGGTGCGATTTTGATCGGAATGTCGGCGGCCAAGACCGGAATTTTGGCGCCGTACGATCTCCAGTCGGGTCAGCTCTTTGAGATGCGCATTCACCAGATTGACCAGGCCGGTGGAGTTCTGGGACGGCAGATTCAGGTGAAGTGGCTTGACTCCAAGTCCGACAAGGCAACAGATGCCGCTAACACGCAGCTGCTGCTCTCAGAGGGAGCCGTTGCAATCATTGGTACCTGTGACTTTGACTACGGGTCACCCGCAGTACTTACAGCTGTGGCTCACAAGATCCCGGGGATGTTCCTTTGCGCCTCGGGTTACAAGGCGGCAGATCCGACCGTCGTCGGTGACTACGGCGGCTCGATGGGGCTGGGCTCAGACTCGGAGGGCTCCACGATGGCGGAGTGGATGCATGCAAACCATCCCCAGTGGAAGCGCGTCTTCATCGAGAAGGACACTTCGCTCGAGTACTCGATCGACACCGCGAACTACTTCAAGGCCCGCTTGCAGCAGCTGGGCGGCCAGGTCTGCGGTCAGGACTCGTTCGTGGGTTCGCCGACGCTCGACCTGTCAGCGAACATCACGCGGCTGCGCAGCGCGATCAGCGGCTGCGACGCGATCTTCGACGGCTCGTGGCAGCCGTTCGGCTCGCAGTTCATCCGAGCGGTACGTGACGCTGGCATCACCACGCCGATCGTCACGAACGCATCGGTGAACGGAACCGACGTCGCTCAGATCGCCGGCAAGGTCTCCAATGTCTATGCTGAAGGCTTTGCCTGTGACCCGGTTTACTGCACCGGTACTCAGACGCCTCAGGTCCGGACGATCAACCAGCAGTTCAAGGCGGCATATGGAACTCAGGTGGGGAATCACTATGCGTACCCGGGATACGCTCTCGCGGATGCGCTCGTGGCGGCGATCAAGACGGCCGGATCGACCGATGGCACGAAGATCTCGAATGCGTTGTTCAGCTCGACGGTCAACTATTTCGGTCACGTGATGCACTTCACGCCGGGCTGCCATCGGCCACACCCGGCGGTGTATTCGATCGAGCAGTTCACAAAGGGGGTTGACAAGCAGATCGGGTTCTGGGCCGTGCACACGATCCCGAACATCGGCGACGGCAACCACTGTGCCGGACCGCAATAGGCAGTGAAGGGAAGGTAAGCGAATGGAAAGCCCCGTCAACGGCGCCAGCCGGGCAGCTCTGGTCGCTAAGGGCATCAGCGTGTATTACGCAGGTGTGCGCGCCGTTGACGGTGTGGACCTCGAGTTGAAGCAGGGGGAGATCGTCGGGCTGATCGGGCCCAACGGGGCCGGGAAGACCACGTTCTTGAACGCGATCTCCGCATTCGTCCCGATGACTGCGGGACACCTGACGATCGGAGATCTCGACGTAAGCGGCTGGAGGCCGCAGCGGCTGGTCCGCCAGGGCCTGGCGCGGACCTTTCAAGAGGTGGCGACATTCCCGCACTTGACCGTGTTCGAGAACGTCGAGGTGGCGGGGCTCGGGGCAGGGCTGAGGCGGCGCCCGGCGAGGCGGCGGGCTCGGGAGCTGCTGGACACGCTGAGCTTGGCCCACCACGCGAATCAGTTGGCGTCGGCGTTGCCCCACGGCGATGAGCGGAGGGTGGGTATCGCGCGTGCCGTTGCTATGCAGCCGCGTTTTCTGCTTCTCGATGAGCCCGCGGCCGGCCTGGACGACTCGGAGAGCCACGATTTGATCGGGACGATCGGTCAGCTGCGTGATGAGCTCGGCTGTGGGATCCTGCTGGTTGAGCACGACATGCGCATCATCTTTAGCGTCTGCGAGCGAATCCAGGTGCTCGACTATGGCAGGACCATTGCCGCCGGGACTCCGGCGGAGATCGGTGCGAACGAGCGCGTGGTGGCGGCGTATCTCGGAGCGAAAGGCGCGGAGCTTGCTTCAGGTAACTGAGCTCTTCGTCCACTACGGCCGGGTTGCCGCGGTGCAGGGCTTGTCTCTTGATGTGGCCCAGGGGGAGCTCGTCGGGCTCGTCGGCCACAACGGCGCGGGCAAGTCGACGACGCTCTGGACGATCACCGGGGTGATCAAGCCGACGTCGGGCAAGGTGACGTTTGAGGGGACCAGCCTCATCGGTCTTCATCCGGACGCGATCCTGCGTCAGGGGATCGCGCTGGTGCCGGAGAACCGGCGGATCTTCGGCCGGCTGACGGTCGCCGAAAATCTCGAGATCGGCACCACCGCGCGCACTGATCGCAAGGAGGCACAGGCGGACATCAAGAGCATCTGCGAGCGGTTCTCGGTCCTCGGGAAGCTGTACCGCCGCAGAGCCGCTTCGCTGTCCGGCGGCGAGCAGCAACAGCTTGCGATTGGCCGGGCCCTCCTCTCCCGTCCCAAGCTCCTGCTGCTCGACGAGCCAACGCTGGGGCTCGCGCCGCTGATCGTCGACCAAGTGTTCGACATCCTCCAGGAGCTCAAGCGTGAGGGCGTCACGATCCTGCTGGTTGAGCAGAACGCGGCGCGGACGATCGCGACCGCCGACCGCACCTACGTACTGCGCAGCGGCGGTCGCCTGGCGTTGCAGGGCGCCAGAGACGAGCTCGCGCAGAGGACCGACTTCGAGTCCGAGTACATCGGCTTGCGATAAGGAGTAGCGACGTGGCGAACGTCATCCAGTACATCCTCGACTCGATCGCCTACGGCAGCCTGTTCGCGCTGATGGCGCTCGGCCTCGCGCTGCTCTTCAGCGTGATGGGGCTGATGAACTTCGCCTATGGCGAGCTGATCATGGCCAGCGGCTACACGATGTACTACACGCAGAGCTGGGGCGTCGTGCCGATGATCATCATGACCTTGATCGTCGCCACGGTGTTGTCCGTGCTGATGGAGCTGGTCGCCTTCCGGCCGGTGCGACGCGGTACGGCGGTGACACTCCTCGTCACCTCGTTCGCGGTCAGCTTCGCCTTACAGAGCTTGGGCTGGATGACCGTCGGACGGGGGCCGCAGAAGGCCGTCTCGCCCTACCCGTGGCTGACCACTCAGTTCCACGTCGCCGGCGTGCGAATCTCGAAGCTCGAGATCGTCACGTGGATCGTGGCTGCGGCTGTACTGGTCGGGATGACGCTGCTGCTCAAGCGAACGAGGCTGGGGATCCAGCTCCGCGCGTCAACCGAGGACTTCAGGATGGCGCAGCTGGTCGGGGTCCGGGCGAACCGGGTGATCTCATCTGCATTCGCGATCACCGGGTTCATCGCCGCGATCGTCGCGATCCTCTACATCTTTCGAACCGGAGCGGTGGCCCCCGACATGGGACAGGGACCGCTGTTCGTGGCCTTCGTGGGAGCGGTGATCGGGGGTTTGGGCAGCTTGCCCGGTGCGGCGCTGGGGGGATTCGTCCTGGGAGCGATCATCGACGGGCTCGAAGCGGCGTTGCCGGGTAGCGTCTCGAGCTATACCGAATTGTTCGCGTTTGTCGCCGTGGTGATCATCCTCCTGGCGCTCCCGGATGGACTGATCTCGATCCGAACCGGAATATTCAGGCGCGTGCGTAAACCGAGCGGTGAGCTGGAGCCCGCGGCGGAGGTGGTTCACTCATGACCCTTCAGAGAGCAGCAGGGCTCGGACGGAGGGTGTGGCCGCCCGTGTTCTTGTGCGCGGTGCTCGTGGTGGTTTGGCTGGTGTTCCAAGCGATCAACAGCCAGTACTGGACGAGCGTCGCTGTCAAGCTGTTCATCACCCTGATCGTGGTCCTGGGGCTGCAGATGTTCTCAGGCAACTCAGGCGTGCTGTCCTTCGGGCACGTGGCGTTCATGGCGGTCGGGGCATACACCTCCGCGCTGCTGACGATCCCCGTGGCGCTCAAGCAGATCAGCTTCCCGGGGATGCCCCACTACCTCAAGTCATGGATCTTTCCGGCTCATTTCGGGACGCTAGAAGGGATCCTCGTCGGCGGCGGCTTCGCGTTGGTGTTCGCGATCCTGACTGCTCCACCGGTGGTGCGGCTCTCCGGTGTAGCAGCAGGGATCGCGACTCTGGCGATCATCGTGATCGTGAACGTGTTCATCAACCAGACGCCATCGGTGACCAACGGCACCGAAACGATGATCGGCGTCCCGCTGACCACCACGCTCAGTTTGGTCGCGATCTGGTCGCTGATCTTCGTCGTGGTGGCCTACGCGTTCCAGCAGTCGCAGATTGGCTTACGGTTGCGCGCTTCGCGTGAAAACGAGCGCGCGGCGCGGTCGATCGGCATCAGGGTCACCCACGAGCGAGCGGTCGCCTGGATCGTCTCGGGATTTGTCGTGGGGATCGCCGGAGCCCTGTACGGCCATTACTTCACGACCTTCAGTGGGACGGATTTCTACTTCAACAACGGCTTGGACCTGGTGCTCCTGACCGTAGCGATGCTCGTGGTCGGCGGAATGACCAGCGTCACCGGGGCGGTGGTCGGCTGCCTCGCCGTGACCCTCGTCTACACTGTGTTCAATCGCTGGGAGATCACCGGGTATTTCGGCTACACCCCTCCGTCGGGCGTGTCAAACCTGGCGGTAGCGGTAACGTTGCTGGTCGCGCTCATCCTGCGGCCGAACGGGTTGATGGGCGGAAGGGAGATTCCGTGGCCGGCCGACTGGCGCCTGCCCGGCTCCTGGCGCCGAGGAGGGGGCGCAGAGGCGGCGCGGCCCCCGGTCGCGGGCGAAACCGACCGGCCCGCGCCGGCGCTGCCCGCTGAGGGCCAGATCCAGAGCCCGGCGGGCTCGGCCGAATGAGTAGCGAGAGCTCGCCGTCGCCGCCGCAGACGGTGGTGGCCGTCGACGTTGGCGGGACCTTCACCGATGTCTGCGTGATGAGCCGCCCGAGCGGCAGCCTCCACGTCGCCAAGGTGCCCTCCACGCCCGACCCGATCGAAGGCGTGCTCGGCGGCCTCGCCGAAGCCGGAGTCGATCTGGTGCAGATGGCGCTCTTCTGCCATGGCACCACCGTGGCGACCAACGCGCTGATCACCCGGAGGCTGCCGCCTTCCGCGATGGTGACCACACGCGGATTCCGCGACGTGATCGAGATCCGTCGCAGCACACGCGACGACCTCTGGGACGCTTACAAGGACGTCGCGCCTCCGTACATACGCCGCCGGGACCGCCTCGAGGTAACCGAGCGAATCGACTTCGCCGGCAGCGTGGTCGAGCCGCTGGACGAGGACGATGCCCGGCGAGCCGCTCACCTGCTCAAGCGGCGTGGCGTCGACGCCGTCGCCGTGTGCTTCATCAACTCCTATGCGAATCCCGACCACGAGCGCCGGATGTGCGAGATCCTGGCCGAGGAGCTGCCCGACGTGGCAATTTCCGCCTCCAGCGACGTCCTGCCCGAGATCTTCGAGCACGAGCGGTTCTCGACCACGGTCACCAACGCGATCCTCGGGCCGCTTGTCGGCGGCTACGTCCAGCGGCTTGCCGGTAGTTTGCGAGACGGTGGCTACCGCGGCGACGTCCTGATCCTGCATTCAGGGGGTGGGGTGATGACCGTCGAGACCGCATCCCGTCTCGCCGCCCGACTGGCCGGGTCCGGGATCGCCGCCGGAGCGGTGGCAAGCCGCGAGGTCGCTCGTCTGTGCGGCTATCCGAACGCCATCGGGCTGGACATGGGCGGCACGAGCGCGGACATCTCTCTCGTCTACGAGGGCGAGGCCCGCGTGACCACCGACTGGTACATCGAGTACGGCTACCCGATCCGCTTTCCCAGCATCGAGGTGCTGACGATCGGCGCGGGAGGTGGGTCGATCGCCCGGATCGACGAGGCCGGCTCGCTGCGCAACGGGCCGCAGTCGGCCGGCGCCGATCCGGGGCCTGCCTGCTACGGTAACCAGCGCGAGCAGCCGACCAACACCGACGCCAACGTGGTGCTGGGCCGGCTTGGAGAGACGCTGGTCGGCGGCGCGATGCACCTCGACCGCGCCGCAGCCGAGCATGCCGTCCGAACCGCGATCGCCGAACCGCTCCGCTTCAGCGTCGACGAGGCGGCGCGGGCGATCATCCGCGTCGCGAACGCGAACATGGCGGACGCCGTGCGGCTGATCTCGCTGCGTCGCGGCTATGACCCGCGCGACTTCGCGCTGGTGGTGTTCGGCGGCGCCGGCCCGCTGCACGGCGCCGAGATCGCGCGGGAGCTGTCGATCCCGACCGTGTTGGTCCCACCCAACCCAGGGATCTGGTCGGCCCTCGGCTGCCTCCAGGTGGATATCCGCCACGACCTGTCGGTGATGCTGCTCGGTGCGGCGAGCGAGATCGATCCGAAGGAGGTCGAGGAGCGGTTCGTCGCACTCGAGGCAGAGGCCCGCGAGCTGCTCGGCGCGGAGGGAGTTCCCGAAGAGGGGATGCAGCTCGAGCGGTCGATCGACATGCGGTATCTCGGCCAGTGGCGCTCGATGACGATTCCAGTGGCCTCACCCGTCACCTCGCTCGAGCCGACGATCGCCGAGTTCCACACCGAGCACGACCGGGTGCACAACTACCGGCGCGACGAGGCTCCGGTGGAGATCTACCGGCTCAACCTTCGCGCCCTGGGCGCGGTGGACAAAGCGCAGCTTCCGACCTACCCGATGGACGGCGCCGGACTCCCTGCCCCCCGTGAGCGCCGCCCGGTCCTGTTCGACAACGTCGAGAAGCCGGTCGAGACGCCGGTGTTCGATCGCTCCGAGCTTCCGGCGGGAGCAAGGTTCGAGGGCCCGGCTGTGATCGATCAGTTCGACTCCACGACGGTGGTGCCTCCGGACGTGAAGGTCGAGATCGACGAGTGGTTGAACATCCGCATGACCCTGCCATCGACATGAGGAGCGAGCGAGCATGAGCACGCGAACCCGTCTCGATCCCGTCACCTTCGAGGTGCTCAAGAACGCGTTCTCCGCAATCGTCGACCAGATGGCCGAGCAGATCCTTCGGACCTGTCACTCGTTCGTCATCTACGCCCGCGACTTCTCTTCGGCGCTATGCGACCGCGACGGCAACACGGTGATGCAGGGAAGCCAGGACATCGCCGTTCACGTGGGCACGCTGCACCTGACCGCGCGCGCGGTGCTGGATCACTTCGGCGATGACATCCATCCCGGGGACGTGTTCGCCATCAACGACCCCTATCTCGGCGGCACCCACTTCAACGATGTGCGGATCGTTCGCCCGATCTTCGTCGAAGACGAGCTGATCGCCCTCGCCCAGTCCAACGGCCACTGGGCGGACGTGGGCGGCAACGTCCCAGGGTCGTTTGACATCAACGCCAAAGAGCATTTCGGGGAGGGCCTTCGCATCCCACCGATCCGCATCGCCGACGAGGGCAAGATGCGTCACGACCTGATCAACATGATCAGCTCCAACACCCGGGCCCCGAGAGATGTCGAAGGCGACTGCGAGGCGCAGATCGAGGCCACGGCCGTCGCCGAACGTGAGATCTACCGACTGATCGCCAAGTACGGCAAAGAGACGATCGTGACCGCCTTCGACGAGGTGCAGGACTACGTCGAGCGGCTGACCCGCCAGCGGGTGGCCGAGCTACGCGATGGCGTGTGGGAGACCGAGGACTACATTGACATGGACCCCAACGAGGGCGAAGGGCTGGTGCCGATCCGGATCCGGCTCGAGATCGACGGCGACACGATCAAGTACGACCTGTCGAACTCGCACAAGGCCGTCGGCAGCTTCCTCAACGCCGGATTCGGGACCAGCTTCTCCGGGATCGTCGGGGGAACCAAGACCTTCTTCCCGGACGTGCCACTCAACTCGGGCTTCTACCGAGCGATGGAGATCGACCTCGGCCCCGAAGGCAGCGTGGTCAACGCCCCGTGGCCGGTCGCGGTCACCGGGTTCTGCTCGGGTCCCTACGAGAAGATCATGAACGGCTTGTTCGAGCTTTGGTCGCAGATCATGCCCGAGCGGGCGATGGCATGTTCGTTCAACCTCGAGTACCTGCTCGTCGGGGGCCGCGACGCGCGCTCCGAGGCGCGCCCGATCTTCATGTGGTACGACTGGATGGCTGGTGGATGGGGCGGGCGCAACGGCAAGGACGGAGCGAACGCGACCGCACCTGTGTTCGGAGCCGGTCTGGCGGTGCAGCCGCTCGAAGGGCAAGAGCGCCTGACCCCGGTCCTCACGACCTCACATGAGATCCTTCCCGACTCGGGGGGCCCCGGACGGTTTCGCGGCGGCTGCGGTGTTCGCAAAGGCGGCGTGTTGACCGCGGTTGAGGGGACCGTGATGTCGTACAGCTGCGACCGCGCCCGCTCGATCACGTGGGGGATCAACGGGGGCGTACCGTCGTTTCCCCATGGCGTGTGGCTGCGGCGGAACGAGGAGGAGACGTTCCTCGGCGCGGCGTTTTCCAACGTGCCGGTTCACAACGACGACGTGTTCTGGCGCCCCTCCGCGGGGGGCGGCGGCTTTGGCGATCCGCTCGAACGCGATCCGGAACGGGTCAAGGAGGACGTGGTCGATGGCTACGTGACGCTCGAGCGGGCGCGGCTCGATTACGGCGTCGTGCTGCGCGAGCTCGATCGCGAGCTGGCCGAGTACGAGGTCGATCATGAGGCGACCGAGCGCGAGCGCCTGGCGATCCGCGACCAACGTGAGCAGTGGCTCGAGGCCGAACCCGAGGAGATCGCCGCCCGCTACCGAGCGGGCGAGCTGACGATGATCGATCTCGTCCGGCGCTACGGCGTGATCCTCGACTGGGGTCCGGGGGAGCTCCTTCCGAAGTCGACCGAGCAGTTCCGGGCCATGCTGCGGCGGCGAATGGTCCCGCACTGGCGCGCCGGATCAGCCGCCTCATCAGCCGGCAATGGCGGGGAGCCGGCGCAAGCGCCTCGATGAGCGTGGGCCCAGGCGCGGCTGCGGTCCTCGAAGTGGTCATGCCGCGTCTGTCGGATTCGATGGAGGACGGCAAGATCCTCGCCTGGCTGAAGCAGTCGGGCGAGACGGTCGTCGCCGGCGATGAGCTGGCCGAGATCGAGACCGACAAGGCGACGGTCGTGTACGAGGCCGACGACGAGGGCGTCCTCGAGGTCGTCGCCGGCGAGGGGACCTCGGTGCCGATCGGGACCGTGATCGCCCGGCTGCACCCGGTCGGAGCCGGCATCGACACGCCCGCGCCGTCCGCGCCGCCCGCGCCGCCGCGCCGGCCGCCGGCCGCGCCCAGGCGCCGCCCGCGCCGACAGGCAACGGTGAGGCCGAGGACGCCGTCCCGCTCACCAGCGCTCAAGCGCTGATCGCGCGGAGGATGGCGCAGTCACACGCCGACGTCCCCGACTTCTCGCTCGACGTCGACATCGACATGTCGCGGGTGATGGCGCTGCACCGCGACCTCAGGGACGGGGGCGATGCCGCGCCCACGCTCAACGACATCGTCGTCAAAGCCTGCGCGCTCGCGCTCAAGGAGTTTCCGCTCGCGAACGGGAGCTTCAAAGACGGCCGGTTCGAGCTTCATCGCCGGGTCAACGTGGGGATCGCGGTTGCGACCGACGACTCGCTCGTGGTCCCGACGGTGTTCGACGCCGACCGCCGTTCGCTGACCCAGATCGCCGAGATCACTCGCGAGCTCGCCTCGAAGGTCCGCGACGGCACCATCGCTCCCGCCGAGCTCTCCGGCGCGACCTTCACCGTCTCGAATCTCGGCATGTACGGGATCACGCGCTTCACGGCGATCGTCAACCCGCCGCAGGCGGCGATCGTGGCCGCGGGCGCGATCGAAGAACGGCCGGTGATCCGCGATGGCCGGGTCGAGCCTCGTCACGTGATGTCGGCGACGCTGGCCTGCGATCACCGCATCCTGTACGGAGCCTATGCCGCCAGGTTCCTCGCCCGGATCCGGGAGCTGCTCGAGCAGCCGCAGCTATGACGCCGGCGATCCCCACATCGGGTTGAAGGGAGCGACTGCCTCCATTGGATGAACGGCGCTCTCAGAAGATCGACTGGGAGGACGAGAAGTTTCAGGAAGTCCGGCCGGGCGTATTCGGCGCGACGGTGCACACGCCCCAGCTGACCGCGACGCTGTACCGGTATCGGCGCGGATCGACCTGGGAGGAGCACCAGCACCCCCAGGATCAGGTCACGATGGTGCTCGAGGGCGTGATCGACTTCGTCCTCGACGGCCGACCGGTGAGGGTCGGTCAGGGCGAGCTGGCGACGATCCCGGGTGGCACGGTTCACGGGGCCAGCGTGCCCGAATCCGGCGATGCGGTCAGCCTCAACGTCTTCACTCGGCGGGAGGCGGCGCCCAGTGTCTGACTGGCTCGGCTTGGCGAGCGCGCGCGCGGTGGTGGCCGGAGGGGCCGGCACGCTCGGCTCGACGGTCGTCGGAGGGCTGCTGGACGCCGACGCATCGGTGGGCGTGATCGACTCGGACGCGGAAGCCCTCGAGCGCATGGAGGACCGGGTCGCGGTCAAGGAGCGAGCCGACCTTAGCCATGCGGACGCGGCGCGGCACGCCGTCGCGGCGGCGCGCGAGCGGCTCGGGGGCCTAGACGTGTTCATTCACTGCGCGGGCATCAACGTCCGCAAGCCGATCGAGGAGTTCACGCCACCCGAGTGGGACCGGATCATGGCTGTGAACCTGACCAGCGCCTTTCACACAGCGACCGAGGCGGCGGGCACGATGCGTGAGCAGCGCCACGGCCGGATCGTGTTCTTCTCATCGGTGGCCGGACGCAGCGGCCATAAGCACCACGGGCCCTACGCCGCCAGCAAGGCCGCGATCAATCAGCTGATGCGGGTGATCGCCCACGAGTATGCACGCGATGGCGTGACAGCTAACGCCGTGGCCCCGGGTTACATGGAGACCGCGCTCACCCGCGAGTACCTCGCGGCGCATCCCGAGCGCCGCCGCTCACTGGTGGAACTGATTCCGGCCGGCCGGTTTGGAACCGTCGAGGAGCTGGTCGGCCCGGTGCTGTTTCTCTGCTCCCGCCAGGCCAGCTTCATCACGGGCCAGGTCCTCTACGTCGACGGCGGCCGCACTGTTATCTAGGAGGAGCAGCCATGACCCTTCCATTTCCCGCCTACACGATCGACGCCGCCGAGGCGTTCGAGCGCGGCGTCCAATACGGCACCATCGCCCGTGAGCAGATCGCGGTCTCGATCGAGACATACCGACGCTTCTTCCTGGACTTCGTCGGGGTCGACTGGGCGACGGCCAAGCGCCTGGGCGACGGTTACGCACCGGCGATCGGGGCCTTCGACTCCGACCTGCTTAAGGAAATCAGGGGGATAGCCGACGGCAGCGGCTTCGGGACCTCGGAGATCCTCGCCCTGAACGCCCGTTCGGAGATCGGGCTCGGCAGTGGGATGCTCGACGGTTGCACGGCGGTGGCCGCGTTCGGCCCCGCGACGGTCGCCGGAGCGACGCTGCTCTGCCAGAACTGGGACTGGCGAGCTTCGCAGCTCGATGCGTTCGTCCTGCTGAGCATCGAGCGACCCGGCAAGCCGCGGATTGCGATGCTGACCGAGGCGGGGATCATCGGCAAGATCGGGTTCAACGAGTTCGGCCTCGGCGTCTGCCTGAACGCGATCGTCACCGACGAGCTGCGGCCGGGCGGGACCCCCCTGCACGTCGTCCTGCGGGGCATCCTCGAATCGCGAAACCTCGGGGACGCGGTGGGGCGAGTGGCCCTCTCCTCGCTCGCCTCCGCCGCGAACTTCCTGCTGGCCCAGCCCGGCGTCGGCTCACTGGACATCGAGGCGGCGCCCTCACGCCTGGACGTTCTGCTTCCCGAGCGTGGCGTCCTGATCCACACCAACCACCTGCTGAGCGTCCGCCTGGCGCAGCTGAACGATCTGGCGGCGGCGGTCTTCCCGGATTCCTACCCGCGCCTCGGCAGGGCCGAGCAACTGGTCCAGGAGTGGCCCGGCCCGCTCGATCTCGGAGCGATGCAGGAGCTCCTTCGCGACCACGGCAACGCTCCGGACTCAATCTGCAAGCACGAGGACGAGATCGGGGATGCTCCCGGCAGGCGGCTTGCGACCGTGTGCTCGATCGCGATGGACCTCTCGGCCCACGAGCTGCTCGTGACCCATGGCCCGCCCTGCCTCACCTCGTACACCCGTACGCGACCGTTGGCCGCCGCTGCCCTCCAAGCCGGATGACCAACGGCGTCGGATCTAGGTCCGCAACTCGCGTCGACCCGTTCACGCTCGAAATCATCAAGGAGAAGCTGTCGGCTGCCGCCGACGAGATGGGCGTCGTGCTGGCTCGAACGAGCATGAGCCCGATCGTCTATGAGGTGCTCGACTTCGCCTGCGGGATAACCGACGGCCAAGGGCAGGTCGTCGCGCAGACCAACGGCCTGACCCTGTTCACGGGGACGTTCGGGCCCCAGGTCCGGAGCGTGATCGAGCGTTACGAAAGAGACCTCGAGCCGGGCGACATCTACATTACCAACGACCCCTACGCCGGTGGCACCCACAAGTGCGACATGTGCGTGGTGGCACCGGTGTTCTTCGATGGCGAAGCGATCGCATTCGCCGTCTCTATCACCCACTGGATCGAGATCGGAGGCGCCGTCCCGGGCTCGATCCCGCCGGACGCGACCGAGACCTACCAGGAGGGCCTGATGTTCCCCTGCGTCCGGCTCGCCCGGGCGGGCCGCGAGAACGAGGTGGTCCGGGAGCTGATCCGGGCCAACGTCCGCCTGCCGCGCCTTGCCTTCGGCGACCTCGATGCGGGGGCCGCGGCTGTTCGGATCGGCGAGCGGCGCGTGCAGGAGGTGTGCGCGCGGTATGGCTTGGGGGGCTTCGCCCAGGCCGCGGAGTCGATCCTGGACCGGGGCGAGCTGATCAGCCAGACCGAGGTGGAAAAGATCCCTGACGGGGTCTACCGGGCAGAGGACTTCATCGACGGCGACGGGGTCTCGGACCGGGGGATCCCTATCAAGGTCGAGGTGCGGGTCACGGGATCGAGCATGACTGTCGACTTCACCGGCACAGCGGCGCAGGCGCGTGGTCCCGTGAACTGCAGCTGGGGCGCGCTGCATTCGGCCTGCAAGACCGTCTTCCGGGCGATCACCAGCCCGGGCGAGCGCTCGAACGACGGATGTTTCCGGCCGTTGGAGGTGGTATGTCCGCCCGGCACCGTGTTCACCGCCCGACTGCCGGCACCCACCGGCTGGTACTACGAGGGTTCGGCCTTCGCCACCGAGCTGGTCTGGAAGGCGCTCGCTCCGGTCCTCCCCGAACGACTGGGGGCCGGAAGCTATATGAGCCTCTGTGCCGCGTACATCACGGGCCGGCGCTCGGACAACGGCGAGGTGTTCGTGCTGGCGGAGCCGAACAACGGCGGCTGGGGAGGCAGCCCTCGGCTTGACGGCGAAAGCGGCCTGATCGCGACTACCGACGGGGACACCTACAACTTTCCCGCCGAGGTCGTAGAGACCCGCTTTCCGCTGCTGCTCGAGCGGTATGCGCTGAATGTCGAAGCGGGGGGAGGGGCGGGTTGCCGACGGGGCGGGTTCGGGCTGATCCGTGAGTACCGGATCCTCAACGAGGATGGCGCGGTGTGCTACGCGAGCATCGGGGGGTCCGTGCGCGCGCCTTGGGGGCTGGCGGGGGGCGAGCCCGGCACCAACAACTACGTCGAGTACATCCGCGATGGCCAGGTCCTTCGGGTCGGGCGAATCCCGCACGTGGAGCTGGCCCGGGATGACCGGGTGCGCGTCCTCACCGGCACGGGCGGTGGCTACGGCGCTTCCCACGAACGCGAGCCGGAGCGAGTGCAGAGCGACGTGCGGGCGGGCTGTCTGACGGTCGAGCAGGCTCGACGCCACTATGCGGTGGCTCTGGACCCGGAGACCCTCGAGCTCGACCTCGCCACTACCCGGGCGCTCCGCGCAGCTGCCCATGGGTAACTGGACCGCGACCGACATCGGCGGGACCTTCACCGACTTGGTTGCGTTCGACGAGGGAGCTGGCGAGGTAACGGTGTCCAAGGCCCTGACCACGCCACACGAGTTGTCCCAGGGCGTGATGGAAGCCCTGGCTAACGGCGAGGTCGAGCTCTCGCAGGTAGACGATTTCGTCCACGGTTGCACGGTGGTGATCAACGCGATCACCGAGCGAACGGGCGCCAAGACCGCGCTCCTCACCACCGCTGGGTTCCGCGACGTGCTCGAGATCGCCCGCGGGAACCGGCCCGACATGTACAACCTGCTCTACCACAAGCCGGTCCCGTTCGTTCCGCGTGAGCTGCGGTTCGAGGTCGCCGAGCGGCTCGACTTCCGCGGGAACGTGCGCGAGCCGCTTGAGCTGGAGGGAGTCGACGCGGTCGCCGATGCCTGTCGGCGAGAGGGGGTCGATGCGGTGGCAATCTGCCTCCTGCACGCCTACGCAAATCCTGCCCATGAGGAGGCCTGCCGCGAGCGCCTGGCGGCGTTGCTCGACGGCGTCAGCATCACCACCTCATCGTCGATCACTCGCGAGTGGCGCGAGTATGAACGCACCAGCACCGCCGTCCTCAACGCGTATGTCAGGCCGGTGGTGCAGGAGTACCTGGATGCGCTCCAGGACGGCTTGCGCAACCACAGGTTCCGCGGTCGCCTGTCCGTGATGCGGTCTAACGGGGGGACGAGCTCGTTTTCGATCGGGCGCGAGCTTCCGCTGTATCTGATCGAATCCGGGCCGGTGGCCGGCGTGATCGGCGCCGCTCAGATCGGCGAGCTAATCGAAGAGCGCAACGTGATCTCGCTCGACATCGGCGGCACGACCGCGAAGTGCTCGCTGATCGAGGGAGGGGTCCCGAAGATCACCACCCAGTATCAGATCGAACAGACGGCGCAGAACGCCGGCTACCCGATCATGGTGCCGGTCGTCGACATCGTCGAGATCGGCGCCGGCGGCGGCTCGATCGCGTGGGTCGATGCAGAGGCGCTGCAGGTCGGGCCGGTGAGCGCGGGCGCCGACCCCGGTCCCGCCTGCTACGGCAAGGGGGGTGAGGACCCGACGGTGACCGACGCCGAGCTGATCGCTGGGGTGATCAACCCGTCGTATTTCCTCGGCGGAGAACTGACGCTCGACCCTGATCGGGCCAGGGCGAGCATGGCCCGGCTCGGCGACTCCGTGGGAGCGAGCGTGGAAGAGACGGCCAACGGGATCATTCGGCTGGCCAATGCCAAGATGACTGACGCTCTCAAGCTCGTGTCAGTCCGACGCGGCTACGACCCCCGGGACTTCGTGATCGTCGGGTTCGGCGGCGGCGGCCCGATGCACGCGGCTGCCCTCGGCACGGAGCTACAGGCGAAGGCCGTGGTCATCCCTCCCCACCCAGGCCACTTCTCGGCGTGGGGCATGCTGATGACCCAGCCGCGAATCGACCTGCTCAGAACGCGCGTACTTCGCATCGCCGACGCCGAGCCGACCGAGATCGAGGCGGTGTTCCGCGGACTCCAGAGCGAGGCACTGGCGGAGTTCGGCGTGCAGGATGGGAACGCGCATCTTGGGTTCGTGCTCTCAGCCGACATGCGGTACGTCGGCCAGGAGCACACAGCTCGCGTCGAGATCGGCTCGGCTTCAATGCCGGTGGAGGCGATCGAGCGAGCCTTCCACGCCGCCCACAAGCGCGCCTACACCTTTGACCTGCCCGAAGAGGCGGTGGAGATCGTCACCTTCCACGTTGCCGCCTACCGACAGGTCGGCCGGCCTCAGCCGAGCCGCCTTGACGCCGATGGGCGAAGCGCTGACGCCGCACGAAAGGGTCGGCGCGAGATCGACTTCGACGTCGAGGGGGTTCACGCCTGCACCGTGTACGAGCGTGACCTGCTTCCGGCCGGTTTTTCGGCAGAAGGCCCGGTGATCGTCGAGGAGCCGGCGGCGACGACGCTCGTGAACCCCGGGCAGTCGCTCGAGGTCGACGGGTGGGGAAACC